>NZ_JAFCKQ010000036.1 GCF_018130215.1 Bradyrhizobium jicamae | reverse complement strand
CACCTCCCGCAGAACAAAAGCGGAAAGTGTAACCCATGTGTCCGGTACGAAATGTCACCTATGTATCGGGCCGCTCATTCGCTAACGCTTCGGCGCGGCATGCCGCGACGAAGGCGTTTGCAAAGGCGGGTGCCGCGCCAAAGCCGCGCTGCAGCGACGGCGGGCCCTTCGCGGGCCGCGGCGGTCTCATGATCCACTTGTCAAAAAGCAATGACGACATGCGCTCGCATTCTCGCGACATGATCTGTCCGAGTCTTGCATCTCGCTTCACGCTCCTCTCGAGCAGAGGGCGCAGGGAAAGCCGGGTGCCGATCGCACCCATGGGTCCGGTGCAATAAAAAGCACCGGAGGTCGGACCACAGGTGTAACCGGAAACATCCCGGCTTTCCCTGCGCGATGGGTTACGGCTTATTTCGCGCTCTCCCCGGTGAGACTGGGCTTTTTTGTCACCGTCATCCGCAAGACGCTTGCGCATCCCAAGGACTCGACACCTGCCACTAGGGCGTCAGGCCTGCACGACTTCGCCGTCCGCCTCGGTGCGTTCGCCTCGTGCACCTCCGCGTCCATCGCATCCCACCGCGCGTTCGTGACGTGCGCAACGCCCCTCTCATCGGGCGGGACGGGCGGAATTGAACATCTGATTTGCCCGACGACGGAAGCGGAATGTTTTTTCGCGCAGGGCTGGACAGCATGAGTCGCGTTGATCGTGCTGACGAATTTAGATTCTTCGCGCAGCCTCACCGATGTCGAACCTGCGGGTGATCGCGATGGCGTCGAGGAAGGCTTCGTCGTGGCTCACAACCAGCAGCGCTCCGTCATAGGCGCGCAATCCGGCCTCGATGGCTTCCATTGACTCGATGTCCAGATGGTTGGTCGGCTCGTCGAGAATCAGGAGCGGGGGCGGCATCGGACCGCCCAGGACGCAGGCGAGGCCGGCGCGAAGCAGTTGCCCGCCGCTGAGCGAGGAGACGGCTTGCAGGGCGGCATCGGCGCGGAACATGAAGCGTGCCAGCGCCGCCCGGCACGCGTTCTCGTCGGCATTCGGGTTGATGCACCGGAAGTTGTCGAGGATGGAGGCTGAGGCATCCAGCAGGCTGACCGTCTGGTCGAACATGGCAAAGCGGGTCATAACCTGTATCGTGCCGCGCAAGGGCTGGAGTTCGCCGGCGATCAGCTTCAGCAAGGTGGTCTTGCCGGCGCCGTTGGGCCCGACGATCGCGACCCGCTCCGGACCTGACATGGAGAAGGTGACGTCGCACAGGATCGGCGCCCCATAACCGGCATCGGCGCCTTCGATCCTCAGAACCGTCCTGCCTGACGGCAGATTGGTCGACGGCAACCTGACTGACAGCGGCTGCAGGACCTCGATGCGTTGGCGCGCCGCGGCTGCAACCTCGATCGCCTGTTCCCGCCTGCGCTCGGCCAGGCGCACGTTCTCGCCACTGGTATCTTCACTGCGGTCCTTGCGCAGGCCGGCGGCGATCCGCGGCATGTCACCCTTCGCACGCTTCCTCTCGCCTGCGCCGTCCTTGCGCGCCTTGCGTTCGGACGTTTCCTTGGCCTTGCGGTTGATCTCGGTGATGCGCTTTTCGGCATCCCTCAGGTCGTGCCGTGCTGCCGCAAGCTCGATGGCCTTGCGCGCGCGGTACGCGCTCCAATTGCCACCGTAGCGTCTGGCTCCCAGCGAGGTCAGTTCGACGATCGCATCCATTGTCTCCAACAGCTC
Organism: Bradyrhizobium jicamae; assembly: GCF_018130215.1. Taxonomy (GTDB): domain Bacteria; phylum Pseudomonadota; class Alphaproteobacteria; order Rhizobiales; family Xanthobacteraceae; genus Bradyrhizobium; species Bradyrhizobium jicamae_A. The sequence continues at coordinate 78,677 of NZ_JAFCKQ010000036.1, read as the reverse complement.
CCGGTCGTGGCTGACAATGATGGCTCCCTGTCGCCAGTCGGCGAGCAACTCGATCACCGCCTTGCGCCCCTCGCGGTCGAGATTGTTGGTCGGTTCGTCCAGCAGCAGGAAGTCGGGCTGCGCGAAAATGAGCGCGGCAAGGCGAGCCCTGGTGGCCTGACCGCCCGACAATGCTGCAAGCGGCGCTTCGGTGACGTCGTGCAGTCCGAGGCGAGCGAGCGCGGACGCGATGCGCGTCTCCAGCGTCCAGTCGACATCTGCAAGCTCCTCAGCGGTCGCGATGCCCTGTTCGGCGCGGCGCAGCCCGGCAAGCGCGCGGCGCGCGCCGAACAGATCGATCACGCACGCGTCCGTGTTCATTTGCACCGTCTGATGCAGCATCCCGATGCGTCCCCGCACCGAGACCGTGCCGGACTTCGGCGCGCGCTGGCCTGCGATCAGCGCAAGCAGGGTCGTCTTGCCGACGCCGTTGCGGCCAACGAGGCCGGTTCGCTCCGGTCCGAAATTCAGGTCGACGTTGGAGAGGAGTGACCTTCCGTCAGGCGTGGTCAGGATCAGATTGGAGAGCGTGATCGATGCTGGCATGGCGATGGAAATCCCGGTGGGCAAGGCTGATGGGCATTGCTGCGCGGGTGAAATCCATGGCTGTCGGCATCCTCTCGGGAAGTGATGAATTTGGACAAACTAGTTGCGCGTGGTGTCAGGATCAAGACCGGAAGTGGCCCCTCACGCCGCCTCCGCAACTGTCCACCGATCCGGATCCGCCGTGTGCCCGATCAAGGCCAGCCCATAGGCGATCGACTCGAACTGGTCCGCCGATGTCAGCCGCGCCTTGCCGAAACGGTCGGCGAACAGGCGCTGCACGGCGGGGACGAACGAGGTGCCGCCGGTGAGGAACACCTTCTCGATATGTCCTGCGGTGATGCCGGCCTTGTCCAGCGCCTCGTCGACCGTTGCGCCGAGCCGTTCGACATCGTCGGCGATCCAGCGTTCGAAATCCTTGCGGGTGACGGTGGCGCCGATGTCGATGCCTTCGCGGGCGAAGCGGAATTCGACACGGTCGCGGCTCGACAGCGCGACCTTGGTGTCGGACACCGCGCGATACAGCGCAAAGCCGAGATCGTGGTCGACGATGGTGATGAAGTCCTGCAGCGGCGCCGGATCGAGCGCGGTGCGTGCGAGTTGCTGCAATTCGCGCAGGTCGCCATTGCCCTTCATCATCGCGAGCTGATGCCAGCGGGCGAGGCTCGAATAGAAGTGGTTGGGAATCGGCAGCACCTTGTCGAAGGAGCGGTAATTCGTGCCCTTGCCGAGTCGCGGCGAGACGATGTGGTCGACGATGCGATAGTCGAAGCTGTCGCCGGCGATGCCGATGCCGGCGTGTCCCAGCGGCTCGGCGCGCAGCACGCCGCCCTTGCGCGAGAAGCGCATCACGGAGAAGTCGCTGGTGCCGCCGCCGAAATCGGCGACCAGCACGGTGGCGTCGTGGTCGAGGCTGCGCGCGAAGGAGAACGCGGCGCCGACCGGCTCGTAGACATAGCGCGCGTGGCTGGCGCCCAGGCGCTCGAACGCGGCCCGGTAGCGCTGCATGGCGAGCTCGTCATCGGGATTGCCGCCGGCAAAGCGCACCGGACGCCCGACCATGATGGTGGGCGCGCCCAGATCGAACCCGTCGCCGGCGTGGCGCGCCAGCGTGCGCAGGAACGCCGCCAGCAGATCCTCGAATTTGTAGCGTTGCCGGAAGATCTGCGTGGTGTTGAAGGCCGAGCTTGCCGCGAAGGTCTTGAACGACTGGATGAAGCGATGGATGGTGCGCCCCTCCAGGAACTGCTCGATCGCCCACGGCCCGCCCTCGGCGCGCGGGTGCAGGCCGGCACCCGGTCGGTCCTCCCAGAAGCACAGGGCCGACACATAGGTGCTATGGCTGCTTCCGCCATGGTCGAACCTGATCGCCTCGACACGGCCGTCGCCATCGGCCAGCGCCACCACCGTATTGCTGGTGCCGAAATCGACGCCGATCGAGACGGCGGGCGGAGCGCTCGACATGTCCTTGCTCTGATCGTGATGTGAAGGGGGCGGACGTTTAGCGGCTTTGGCCGGATTTGCCAACCGGCGCGAGGGACGTGCGCGCCACCTGCCGGGAGCATGGCTTGACGGAAAAATGATGAAGGTTCAGCCAATCTTGAGCAGGCACGCTCTTCCCGTCCTGCGCTTGCGCTGCTCTATAACACCCGGCGTTTCGGGCAGGCGGAGGAGCACGGCATGACAATGAACCCCACGGCCCTGAATTATCGCGTCGCGGCTGATGCTTACGAGGCCGGTCGACCGAGCTATCCGGCTGAGATCGTCGCCGCGCTGCCGCTTGGGGCCGCGCGTTGCATTGTCGATCTCGGTGCCGGAACCGGCAAATTCACCCGCCTCCTGCTCGCGCACATGTCCGCGAACACCCGCCTGGTCGCGGTCGAGCCAGTCGCCGAAATGTCGGCCAGGCTCGCGAACGAAGCGCGGGTCGAGGTCGTCAACACGCGCGCCGATGCGATCAATCTTGAAACCGGCAGCGTCGATCTCGTCACTTGCGCCCAGGCGTTCCATTGGTTCGACAACGAGGCGTCCGTCGCCGAGATCGCGCGGCTCCTGCATCCCGGAGGAACGCTGGCGCTGGTCTGGAACAACAGGGATGACCGTGCGCCATGGGTCGACGCGCTGTCCCGCATGATCGAAAGATATGCAGGAGACACTCCGCGGCAACGGTCGGGGCGCTGGCGCTGGATCTTGCAGGATCCACGCTTCGTGCTCGAGAAGGAAATCGTGCAGGACCATCCGCATCGGATGCGCCGACAGGATGTTTTCGAGCGCATCGCATCGACGAGCTATGTCGCCAATCTTCCCGAGGCGGAGAAGGCGGCGCTTCGGGAGCAGTCGGACGACATCCTGCGCGACGCCGGACTCGGGGACGCCGATGAAGTGGTGTTTCCCTACGTCACCCAGCTCTTTCTGCTGAAGCGGGTCTAGAAGGCCTCACCGGCCGCGTAAGACCGGTCTCAGGTGTCGATCGTCGTTCCGCACATTTGCCGGCGATATTCCGCCGGCGTCACGTTCATGTGCAGTCGGAAGACGCGGTTGAGATGGCTCTGGTCGGCGAAGCCGGCAAGCAGTGCGATCTCCTTCAGCGCCACGCGGTCCTTGCGCAGGTGCTGGCACGCATGCTCCACCTTGCGCCGCAAGACATAGGCATGCGGCCGCATGCCGTAGTGCACGCGGAACTTGCGCGCGAACTGCACTGGTGAGCAGTGACAGATGTTCGCCAGCTCCTCCAGTGTGATGTTCCTGAAAATGTTCTGTTCAATATAGTCCTCGATCATCCGGGCATGCGCCGGGCGGAATCGCCCCTGGGCGCAGGGCATCTTGAACTCGACCGCGGCGTATTTCCGCAGGATGTGCACGCTCGCCTGCAGCGCCAGCGCGTCGTAGCAAAGCCGACCGCCCGGAGCGCCCGCGGCGATTTCCTGAACCATCTGGTCGTTGATCCAGGTCAGGATCGGATCTTCGGCCTTGAGCAGATCGTGCAGCTCGATGGCCTCGGCATCGCGATCGAACGCCTCGCTGGCCGTCTTCGTCATCAGGGCCGGCGCGATGTAGAAATGAGTGACCTCGATGTCGTTCTTCCAGTGCCAGTTGGAGGGTTCGGCGCGGGTCAGGAGCGTCGTGACGCCACGGCCGACCTGATCCTGCTTCCATTGGCCGGTCACGCGACGGCTCATCGACGTGGTGCCGTCGCGATAGACGACGACAAGGAAGTTGTCCGATGGGGGAACCCAGATATCGGATGGCCCATAGCGGAAGATCCGCAGGCGGAAATCGCTCCGCCCGACCGACGAACTATCCAGCCTCAACTCGCCGGGAGCGTAGCGCGGCAATTCCTCGACCGTGATCAACTGGCCCATCGCGCGAGCCTCCTCCCTTGAATCAGTGACGCGGTTGACTGCTTGTTTTCATTGGCCGGCCGGCAGAGCCCAGAATAGGCCGCTTTCGCGCTTTGCCAAGCAGACCAACGGCCGATGATGGCGATTGAACGGCCGCGTTCCAGAGATTGTCGATTTCATCCAAGTCCGGGAGGCCGCAGGGCCAATAGCTTCCTCCGCGTCCGGCAACCGGTCCAGGCCGCCGGGCTCAAATTGGCGCAGCGCACCACCATCCGGCCTCACAGCGGATGTGCGCGAGACCACGCACAGGAGGAAACGATGACCGTGACCGCAACCGGGTCCAATGGAAGCAATGGCGCACATGCGACATCGAAATTCGACGCCGTGGTGATCGGTGCCGGCGTCGCGGGCCTCTATCAACTGTTCCGCCTGCGCGAGCAGGGCATGAACGTCAGGGCGATCGATGCCGGCTCCGGCGTCGGCGGCACCTGGTACTGGAACCGCTATCCAGGCGCGCGCTTCGATTCCGAAGGCCATACCTATCAGTATCTGTTTTCCGAGGAACTCTACAAAGGCTGGAGCTGGAGCGAGAGATTCCCGGGGCAGCCGGAGATCGAGCGCTGGCTGAACTACGTCGCCGACCGTCTTGATCTCAGGAAGGAGATCCAGTTCGGCACAACCGTCAAGAGCGCGCATTTCGACGAGGCGAGGCAACGCTGGCTGGTGACGACGGACAAAGGCGACGTGATCGATACCCAGTTCCTGATCACTTGCTGCGGCATGCTGTCGGCCCCGCACGTGTCCTTCCCGGGACAGGAGACGTTCAAGGGCCAGCTGTTCCACACCGCGCGCTGGCCCAAGGGGCCGGTCGAACTTGCCGGCAAGCGTGTCGGCGTGGTCGGCAATGGCGCGACCGGAATCCAGGTGATCCAGTCGATCGCCGGCGAGGTCGGTCGTCTCAAGGTGTTCATCCGCACCCCGCAATACATCATTCCGATGAAGAACCCGAAATGGGATGCGTCGGATGCCGAAGCCTACAAGTCGAAATTCAAATACCTCACCGAACGGCTGCCGAAGACGTTTACCGGATTCGAGTTCGACTTCGAGCACGCCTGGGCCGACCTGACCCCTCAGCAGCGCCGCCAGGTGATCGAGGACTGCTGGAACGACGGCTCGCTGAAATTGTGGGTTTCATCCTTCGCCGAATTGTTCTTCGACGAAGCCGTCAACGCCGAGATATCCGAATTCGTGCGCACGAAGATGCGCGAGCGGATCAGGGATCCGAAGCTCTGCGAACAGCTGATCCCGTCCGATTACGGCTTTGGCACGCACCGCGTGCCACTGGAACAGAATTTCCTCGAGGCCTTCCACCGGCCCAATGCCGAGATCATCAGCGTCAAGAACAATCCAATCGCGGGCATCACGCCTGAAGGCATCCAGACTACCGATGGCACCGTGTACGATCTCGACGTCATCATCCTGGCGACGGGGTTTGACGCCGGCACCGGCGCGCTGACGCGGATCGATATCCGCGGCCGCGATGGACGCTCGCTCAAGGAAGACTGGGGCAGGGACATCCGTACCACGATGGGCCTGCAGGTCCACGGCTACCCGAACCTGTTCACGACCGCCGTGCCGCTCGCCCCCTCGGCGGCGCTCTGCAACATGACCACCTGCCTGCAGCAGCAGGTCGAGTGGATCACCGATTGCATCAAATATATGCGCGGCAAGAGCCTGAACGTCATCGAGCCCAGCCGGGACACCGAAGATCAGTGGGTGGCGCATCACGATGAAACGGCAAACGCAACGCTGATCGCGAAGACCAACTCCTGGTATCTGGGCTCGAATGTCGCAGGCAAGCCGCGCCGCGTGCTGTCGTATTGCGGCGGCGTCGGCACCTACCGCCAGAAATGCGACGAGGTCGCCGCAAGCGGCTATCACGGCTTTGCCATGCAATAGGACCCGATCGTGATCCGGCGCCGCGCGTCTTCGGAGATCAGCGGCCCCCACTCACGGTCGACCACATCACAAACAAATACAGGAGGAGCACAATGAGCGCGAACTTCAGTGCGACAGCAGATGCGATTCTCGACGGCGTCGTGACGTCCAATCCGCGCGTTCCCGGGGTCGTGGCGATGGTGACCGATCGTCATCGCAACATCTATGAAGGCGCCGCCGGCAAGCGTCGCCTCGACCAGGCCGCCGACATGACGACGGACAGCGTGTTCGCCATCTTCTCGACAACCAAGGCGATCACCGGGACGGCGGTCCTGCAACTCGTCGAGGAAGGCAAGCTCGATCTCGACGCGCCGGCCAGGACCTACGCGCCCGACATCGGCAAGCTGCAGGTCATCGAGGGCTTTGACGACAGGGGCGAGCCGGTGCTACGAGCGCCGAAGCGTGACATCACCACGCGCATGCTGATGGTCCACTCCGCAGGCCTCGGCTACGACTTCATCAATCACACCTACAACCGGCTCGCGCAGGAGAAGGGGCAGCCGAGCGTCATCACCGCGTCCAGGGCGTCGCTGATGACCCCGCTGCTGTTCGATCCGGGCGAGCGCTGGGAGTATGGCACCAACATGGATTGGTGCGGCCAGATCGTCGAGGCGATCACCGGCCGCCGGCTCGGCGAGGTCTTCAGGACGCGCATTTTCGAGCCGCTCGGCATCGAGGACACGACCTTCGAGCTCACCGACGCGATGCGTCGCAAACTCGCCGGGATCCATGCCCGCAACGCCGACGGCTCCCTCACGCCGATGGATTTCGAGCTGCCGGCAAATCCCGAGATCCACATGGGCGGCCACGGACTCTACGGCACCATCGGCGACTACATGCGCTTCATCCGCATGTGGCTGAATGACGGCGCCGGCGAGAACGGTCGCGTCCTGAAGGCGGAGACCGTGCGGATGGCGGAGCAGAACCATCTCGGCAACAACAAGGTCACGGCCATCACCGGCGTGATCACCTCGCTCGCCAACGACGCCGAGTTCTTCCCCGGCCAGTCGAAATCCTGGGCGCTGAGCTTCATGATCAATGACGAGCAAGCCCCGACCGGCCGCCCCGCCGGCGCGCTGGGCTGGGCGGGACTGGCCAACCTGTTCTACTGGATCGACCGCCGGAACGGCTTCGGCGGATACTGGGCCAGCCAGATCCTGCCGTTCGGCGACCCGACATCGTTCATCGGCTATATCAATTTCGAAACGGCCTTCTACGACGCTCTCAGGCTGCGCAAGGCGGGTTAGGGCGCGAATAGGCTGAGATGACACCGGCTGCGGCGGACGCCGCAGCCGGGATTGGCACTATCGCGGCTTCATGTCCGCTGGCCGCATCGCGATGACGGAGATCAGCCCGAGGCCGACGCCGATCATGACGTAGAAGATCGGCGCCAGCGGCGAGGCCGTCAGCGCGATCAGCCAGGTCACGAAGAACTGGGCGAAGCCGCCTGATATCAGCACCGCGACATTGTTGACGATCGACAGCGAGGTCGAGCGGATCCGGACCGGGAACAGCTCGACCAGCGTCGTGCAGTAGACGCCGAGGAAGAAGGCGCCGAAGAACGCGATCACGACCTGGCAGACCAGGAGCTTCATGATCGAGGGTTCGGCGATCACCCAGCTGTACAACGGATAGAGCGAGACGAAATAACCGATCAGCGACACCAGCAGCAGCGGCTTGCGCGGATAGCGGTCGGAGATCGCGCCGGCGATCGGCACCACGATCACCATCACCAGTGCCGCGATCATCTGCACCAGGAAGCTCTGCATCAGCGGCAGCTTCAGCACCTCCTTGGCGTAGGTCACGGTGTAGCCGAAGGTGACGTAGAACGAGACCGCGCTTGCGACCACCATGCCCATGCCGATCAGATAGTTGCGGCCCGGACGCCTCAGATCGTCGGTGAATTTCGTGGTCGGCGCCGCCGCCTTGTCCTTGCGCAGCGCGTCCGGCTCGACCAGCCTGGCGCGCATGACGAGCAGGATCGGGATGATGGCGAGGCCGACCAGGAAGGGAATCCGCCATGCGCCGGCGGTGAGCTGCTCGGGCGTGAACGTCAAGGTCAGGCCGGCACCGAGCGTGGCGCCGAGCGCGTTGGCCATCAATTGCCCGGTGATTTGCCAGGACCCGTAATATCCGGTGCGGCCGGGCGGCGCCGCCTCGATCAGATACGCGGTCGAAGTGCCGAACTCGCCGCCGACCGAGAAGCCCTGCAGCAGCCGCGCGACCAGCACGATGAGCGGCGCCGCGGCGCCGACGGTGGCATAGGTCGGCGTCAGCGACAGCATCGCGACCGCCAGCGCCATCAGCCCCATGCCGAGCGTCATCGCGGCCTTCCGTCCCCTGCGGTCGCCGTAATAGCCGAGCACGAGGCCGCCGATCGGCCGCATCACGAAGCCGGCGCCGAACAGCGCGGTGGTCAACAGCAGCGCATTGATCTCGCTGCCGGCGATGTTGGGATCGATCGGGAAGAACAGGCTCTTGATGACCGGGGTCATCAGCGCAAAGATCGTGAAGTCGTACCATTCCATCGCATTGCCGGCGATCGCCGCCACGATGGCACTCCGGTTGGTCGTCTGCATCTGCGCTGCCCCCGTTCGTTGTTGGTGCCGGTCTCTATCGGGCCGGTCGTTTGGCGTCGGCGTCGGTCCATTCGTCGCCGAGGATTTCTGGCGTCGCGAATGCCTTGAGGTTCTCGAAATGGCGTTCGCGATCCTCGACGAAGAGCTTGCGGACGAGGCCGCGCGCGAGCCGGTCGGCGCCCTCGCTGATCGCAGGGATGTCGCCCGAGAGCTTGCCGTGGCTCAGCGTCGCCGGATAGTTGAAGCAGTGCAGCCGCGCCAGCGCCGGACAGGCACCCGGCACCTTCTCGAGGAACTCGAAGCCGTCGCCGAGATCGGGCGAGGATTCCAGCTCGGGATTGGCCATCCCGTCGGGAGTCCTGAAGCGATCGGACCACAGGCGGATGTGGGGCGCGAATTCGGCGAGCTCCGGGCGCAGGCCGAATTCGACCTTGAAGCCGGTGCCGAAGATGATGAAGTCGGTCGCGTAACGGCCCTTGGGTGTCGTCACGACGAGATGGTCGTTGTCGACGGCAAGACCCGTGACCGGGCTCGCCAGGTGGAAATGCGCATGGCTGTGCGAGGAGATGCGCAGCACGCTCGGCCGCGGCGGCGGCGTCTGCGCCTTCAGCGTGTGATCGAGGAAGCGCCATTTCCACTCGTCGGGCAGCCCGGCGAAGCCGTGCACGACCCCCTGGCTGCCGATCCCGGTGAACTTGTTGATGCGCGGGATGTCCGCCCGCCGGATGAAGAGGTCCAGCCTGCCGGCACCCGCTTCGAGCGCAGTCGCCGCATTGTCCATCGCCGAGGCGCCGGCGCCGACCACGGCGACACGCTTGCCGCGCAGGCGCGTGAAGTCGATGTCGTCGGCCGAGTGCGCCCAGAAGCGCCTGTCGATGCCGTCGGCGATCGGCGGGACATAGGGGCCGCCGAGGCCATCGCGCCCCGTCGCCAGCACGACATGGCGCGCGAGAAGTTTTCGCGCGCGGCCGCCTTCGCTGACGTCGAGCGCCAGCAGATCGTCGGGGCGGGCGTGGATGCGATCGACCGCAACCTCGTTGCGGACGGGGAGGTCGAGCACCTTGCGGTACCAGATCAGATACTCCATCCACATCGGACGCGGCGCGCGGTCGAGCGCCTTCCATGCCGCCTCGCCATGCTGCGCCTCGTAGAAGGCGCGGAACGTCAGCGCCGGCAGGCCCATCGCCGGACCCGTCAGCTCTTTCGGCGACCGCAGCGTGCGCATCCGCGCGAAGGTGACCCACGGTCCTTCGCGGCCGGCCGGCGCGCGATCGAGCACGAGGTGACTGTCGACGCCGAGGCGCTTCAACAGGCCCGAGGTGACGAGGCCGGCCATGCCGGCGCCGATGATCACGACGTCGACCACGTCCTCGCCGTCGACCACGCGGCGCGGCACCCAGGATTTCGCGGGCTGCTCGAGCCAGGCGAGATCCTGCTTCAGGCGCGCCTCGAGCGCGGCTAATCCGGTGGCGGTGGCCGCGGTCACGTTCATGTTCCATCTCTCTCCGACGTCGCGGGCTCGCCGGCAGGTTCGGACAACGCAGCCTCGCCGCCGTGCAGCTTTGCGCCGGGCATCAGCGTGACGGCAACGCGCAGCGCGTCGTTGATCGCCGTTATCGTCGGGGTCAGCTCGCGCCCGGTCGGCGATACCGCGGCGAACAGGAAGGGGATCGCGACGTCGAGCGGGCGGGTGACGACGCCTTCCATCGCAAGGCTCGAGGTCAGCACCGGCTCGACGATCGCGATTCCGAGCGACTGCTTCGCCATCGCGATCGCCGTCAGCGAGGAATTGGTGTCGATCACCTCCGCCGGGATCGCGCCGGCACGCGCGATTGCGTCGTCGACGCGGCGGCGCAGCCGGTAGGGATTTGCCATGGTCAGCAGCCTGCGGCCGTCGAGATCCTTCAGGCGGATCACCTTGCGCTTGGCGAGCGGATGGTCCGCGGCAAGGCAGGCGACGCATGGCACCTCGCAGACCCATTGCACGTCGAGGCCCGGATGCTGGACCGGCAGGCTGGCGAGCCCGAAATCGACGGATTGCGACAGCACCGATTGCACGACGTTCTCGGCCGAGAGCGCCTGCACATGGACCTGCCGCGGCAACAGGGCCTGGTCCACCGTCGCCAGCGCGACCGGCACGATGCCGCCCGCAAGCGCCGGGATCGCGGCGAGGCTGAGCACCGGCAATGCGCCCGCGCCGATCGCGGCCGCGCGATCGCGAATATGCTTCAGGCCGAGCAGCAGGCGCTCGACCTCGGCGTAGAACAGGATGCCCTTCGGCGTCGGGCTGATGCGCGGCCCGTTCCGGGAAAACAAGAGATAGCCGACGTCGGTCTCGAGATCCTGGATCTGCCGCGTGACCACCGGCTGCGACCGGCCGAGCAGCCGTGCCGCGCCGGTGATGCTCCCGGCCGACATGACGGCGGCGAAGGCTTCCAGCAGGCGGATATCGATCACGTCGTCTTGCATGGCTTGACGCTTATCATCCATTTTTAGAATGATAAAGATGCCTTGATGCAAAATATGGATCATGCTTAGATGGTCCGATGTCGAACGGATCCATGTCATCCCGCCAATCCTCGCCGGCCGGGCCGAGCTATCGCCGCGGCTGGGTCGATGACGCCGTATCAGCGATCGAGGCGGACCAGTGCCGGACGGCCGACACGCATCTGATGCGGCTGATCGTGCCGGGGCTCTCGGGCATCGACATCTATCTGAAGGACGAATCCACCCACCCGACCGGCAGCCTCAAGCATCGCCTGGCGCGCTCGCTGTTCCTCTATGCGCTCTGCAACGGGCACATCCGCGAAGGCACCGCCGTCGTGGAGGCCTCGTCCGGCTCGACCGCGGTCTCCGAGGCCTATTTCGCGCAGATGATCGGCGTGCCGTTCTATGCGGTGATGCCGCGCACGACGTCGGCGGAGAAGATCGCCGCGATCGAGCATTACGGCGGCAATTGCCACCTGATCGATGACGGCCGCGCGCTCTACGCTGAGGCCGCTGCGCTCGCCGCGCGTCTCGGCGGCCACTACATGGACCAGTTCACCTTTGCCGAGCGTGCCACCGACTGGCGCGGCAACAACAACATCGCCGAATCGATCTTCAGCCAGCTCAAGGGCGAGCAGCGCCCACTGCCGGAATGGATCGTGATGGGCGCCGGCACCGGGGGCACGTCGGCGACCATCGGTCGCTATCTGCGCTATCGCCAGTTCCCGACCCGCCTCTGCGTCGCGGACGTCGAGCACTCCGCCTTCTTCGACTGCTTCCGCAGCCAGGACCGCTCCCATGTCTGCGAGCGGCCCTCGCTGATCGAAGGCGTCGGCCGTCCGCGCTGCGAGCCGTCCTTCGTGCCCGGCGTCGTCGACCGCATGATGAAGATCCCGGATGCCGCATCGATCGCCGCGATGAACGTGCTGTCGCGGCTGCTGCGACGTGTGGTCGGCGGCTCCACCGGCACCAATTTCCTCGCGCTCTGCCGTCTCGCGTCGGAGATGCGCGACGCAGGCCTGACCGGCTCGCTGGTCACGCTGATCTGCGATTCGGGCGAGCGCTATCGCCAGACCTATTACGACCCGGCATGGCTCGCGGCCCGCGGGCTCGATCCGGCGCCCTACGAGGCCGCGCTGAACGCGTTCCTCGGCGGTGCGCAACCTCTCGGCATCGCGGTCGAGGATGTCCCGAACCCCCGCGACCTCAGAGACCCTGCATGAGCAATCTGATCGAAACCTTCGCCGGCGTGCCGCCGGGCTCGAAGCTTGGCGAGGCCATGAAGATGCGGGCCGAGATCCTGCGCCTCAGCGAAGCCGCGCACGACGCGGTCCTGCTGCCGCGCGATCCCGGCGGGCTGAGCCATGCGTTGCGGGCCGCGCTGGCGGCGCGGATGTGCCGGCATGTCGGCAATGCTGATCTCGCCGGTCACTACGACGCCTATCTGGCGCACTCCGGCGATCTCGACGTCGCGCCGCTCGCGCATCCCGATGGCAGGTCGGGCGAACCGCGACTCGATGCGGTCGCCCGCCATGCCGATGTCCTGACAACCGCGCCGCGCGAGGCGACGCGGCAGGACATCGAGCGGCTCAAGACCGCCGGCGTCAGCGAGCCTGATATCGTACGCCTCGCCGAGCTCGCGGCCTTCGTGAACTACCAGCTCCGGGTCATCGCCGGCCTGAAGATCCTGAAAGGCGTGCAATGAGCGAGCCCATCCACCACTTCACCGCCAAGGTCCCGACCTGGTCGCCCTATGTCACGCCGGTCGATCTTGCGACCGCGACACCGGAGCAGCTCAAGGCGATGAAGGTGACCCCTTCGAACACGGGCTTCTCGCCCTATGTGCTGACGCTCGCGCATGATCCGGAATCGCTCGAGGTGCGCTCGCCGCTGTTCAACCTGATCATGTACGGCAAGGACGGCCTATCGTCGGCGGAGCGCGAGCTCGGTGCCGTCGCCGCGTCGGTGGTCAATCGCTGCGTCTATTGTGCCGCCGTGCACGCCTCGCGCTTCCTCGGCATTACCCGCCGCACCGAGGTGATCGACGCCATCTTCGCCGACGAGCGTGACGCAAGACTGCCGCCGCGCGACCAGGCGCTGTTCGACTTCGCGACCGGGCTCTCGACCACGCCGGTCGAGATCGACCCCGACCATGCGAAGGCATTGACGGATGCCGGGCTGAGCGAGCTCGAACAGCTCGACCTGGTGCTGTCGGCCGCGCTGTTCGGCTGGGCCAACCGGCTGATGCACACGCTCGGCGAGCCGCTGGCGCGCTAACCCAGAAGCTCGGTGATCAGCGCCGCGGCCTTGATTCCCGTTCCACTGATGATGACGGCGGTGCGCTCATTCGGACGGATCGCGCCGCGCTCCTTCAGCACGTCAAGCGCGGCGGCGGCAGAGGCCGATGTCGGCTCGACGAACAGTCCGGTGCGTGCCAGTCGCTTCAGCGCGGCGATGATTCCATCCTCGGGAATTGCGACGGTGCCGCCGCCGCTGTCCTTCAGTGCCGCGATCATCTGCTTCAGGCGAAGCGGATGCTTGATCGCGGTGCCTTCGGCGATGGTCTTCTTCACCGCGCGATCGACGGGCGTATCGACGCCGGCGGCGAAGCTGGCATCGACCGGCGAGCAGTTGAGCGGTTGCGCGGCGAACAGGCGCGGCAGCCGCGTGATCTGCCCGGCTGCAAGCAGTTCCTTGAAGCCGATATAGCAGCCGAGCAGGCTGCTGCCGGCGCCGACCGGCATGACGATGTTGTCGGGCGCGGCGAAGTTGAAATCTTCCCAGATCTCGTAGGCGAAGGACTTGGTGCCTTCGAGGAAGAACGGCTGCCAGTTGTGGCTGGAGTAGAAGGTCTGCTTGGACTGGCGGATCGCTTCCGCCTCCGATTCCTCGCGCGGGCCCTCGACGAGCTGGACCTCGGCACCGAATGCATGCATCTGCGCCACCTTCATCGGCGACGTGGTCGACGGAGCCAGGATCCTGACCCGCATGCCGCCGGCCGCGCCATAGGCGGCGACCGAGGCGCCGCCATTGCCGGAGCTGTCTTCCAGCACCGCGTCGACGCCGAGCTGGCGCATGAACGACAGCATCACCGTGGTGCCGCGGTCCTTGAAGCTCGATGTCGGATTGAACCATTCGAGCTTGAAGTGCGGCCGCAGATCTCCCCACTCCTTCTCGACCAGCGGCGTGCAGCCTTCGCCCATCGTGATCGGCCTGGCGATCTCGACCGGTAGCGCGGCGCGGTAGCGCCACAGCGAACGGACCGAGCGATCGATGTCGTCGCGCGAGATTCCCGGCTGCGGCGTGACGAGCAGCGGCTTGCCCTCGTCGGAGCACCAGCGCGGGACATCCAGCGGATAGTGCCTGCCGTTGAGCGGGTCGATGTAGCTGGGGAGTGGCATCTTGATTGGGTCCTCAAGGATCGGCCGGATCGCGACCGAGAACGAAGGCCGGCAGCGTCGTCAGGCCGTTCCGCGTCACGATCGGGCCGGGCGCCCCCTTCGGCAAGGTCATCCCGGCCCGATTGTGCCACCACGCCGGCAAGCCGACGCGTGCCGTGCCGAATAGATCATAGGCCGATCCCGCGACAAACAGGCATCGATTTGTGCCGTCGGGCAATTCATCGAGCGCGAGCTGGTAGGGTTGCGGCTGCGGCTTGTAATAGCCGGCGCGCTCGGCGGTCACAACCACCGCAAAGGGAATACCGATGCGGTCGGCGGCGATGCGGCCCAGCCGTTCCGAGCAGTTGGTCACGACCCCGAGCGCGACACCCGCCTCGTGCAGCGTTTGCAGCACGCCACGGGCCTCGGGCCAGGGTTCGAGCTCCGTATAACGCGCAGCAAGCTCGTCGGCGCAGTCGAACGGCAGCCCGACATTGCGCGCCGCCTCGCCGACCAGTTCCTCGTAGGGACGATAGCGCCCGGTCGCGTAGGTGTTCTTGAGGTACTCCGCGCGCCAGCGATATCCGGCGTCGTCGGATCCGGCGACCTTGTTCCAGAGCGTCCAGCTGTCGAGCAATGCGGTCAGCAGGTCGAACAGTACGGCATCATAGGCGCGACTCATGTCGTCAGTGCTCCCCTTTCACCATCCGCGAAACCGCTCCCACTCCTTCACTGCGCCGGAGCCGGCGGTCACGACGTGGTACCGGTCATGCTGGGCTCCGGTCGCGCAGGCGTGGTTCGGCAGGATCCTGACCTGCGTTCCAATCGGCAACGTCATCTGTGGCGCCGCGCTGCCGGGGCGGCGGGTGATGATGCCGTGCTCCTGATTGGTCTCGCCCACGATCAGGTCGGGATAAGGCCGACCGTCGACGTCGCACACCAGGCCATACCCCTGGTCGATCTCCTGCCGCGCGGTCCCGCGGTCGCGCGACAGCGCCATCCAGCCGGCGTCGATGAAGGTCCAGCCGCGGTCGGCGCGATGGCCGGTCACGGTCGCAAGCACGGAGAGCGCGATGTCGTCGGTCGTGCAGACCCCGATCCCGGCCATGACAAGATCGAACATCACAAAGACACCGGCGCGCACTTCGGTGACGCCGTCGAGTCGGCGCGCGAAATGCGCCGTCGGCGTGGAGCCGACGCTGACCACCGGGCAGGGCAACCCGGCTGATCGCAGCGTCTCGGCGCAGGCCACGGCGGCGGCACGCTCGCCCTCGGCGGCCGCTTCGAGCGCGGCAGCGCCGCGGCAGCTGTAGGACTCGCCGGCATGCGTCATGACGCCGCGCAGCTCCGCGCCGCCGGCGCGGAGCGTGCGGCCGATCTCGACCAGGAGCGGGTCGCTCGCGCGGATGCCCGCGCGGTGGCCGTCGCAATCGATCTCGATCAGCACGGGAATGCGGTCGCCGGTTGTGCGCGCCGCTGCCGTGACTGCGGTCGCCTGTTCAAGGCTGTCGAGCACGATGCACAGGTCGACGCCGCGCCGCCGCAGCGCGGCGACGCGGTCGAGCTTCTGCGGCGCGATGCCGACGGCATAGAGGATGTCCCGCACGCCGGCCTCGGTGAAGACTTCGGCTTCGCGCAAGGTCGACACCGCAGCGGGGCCGGCCGGACCCTCCATCACGGCGCGGGCGACCTCAATTGATTTTGCGGTCTTCAGATGCGGGCGGAGCCTGACGCCAAGCTGCGTCAGCCGCGTTCTCAGGCGCGCGATGTTGTTGAGCATGCGGCCTTCGTCGAGGACGAGGCCGGGCGTTTCAATCCCGGCGAGGGATGGCTTCGTTGCGGGAGCGTGCGACATGCCTCCAGCCTAGCCGCTTTCGCGCTAAGCACAATTTACCGATCGTCATTCCTATATTAAGTTCAAACTTAATGCTCTCGACCGACGACATCCGCTTCTTCGTCGCGATCGCGGCGGCCAGCACTCTGGCGGCTGCGGCGCGGGCGCTCGACGTGACGCCGCCGGCGGTGTCGCAGCGGCTGCAAGGCCTCGAGCAGCGGCTCGGCGTTCAGCTGGTCAGCCGTTCGCCGCGGCGGCTGACGCTGACCGACGAGGGCGAATTGCTGCTGTTGCGCGGCCGGGCGCTGCTCGACGAGGCCGCCGAGCTGACGGAGGCGCTGCAGGCGCGCCGCGGCAGCATCACCGGCCATCTGAAGGTTCTCGCGCCGCTCGGATTCGGACGCCGCCATGTCGCGCCGACCGTGGCTGCATTCCGGTCGCGGCATCCCGGTGTCTCCGTCGAGCTTGAGCTGTCCGACCGGCCCGGACGGGCGGCCGCGGGCTCCTGGGACATCATGATCCACATCGGCACGCTCAAGGATTCCGCGCTTCGGCTACAGCGTCTTGCCGCAAACGAGCGCTTCCTGTGCGCTTCTCCGGCCTATCTCAAGCAGCGAGGGGTACCGGCAAGGCCACGGGATCTGCGCGAGCACGATTGCATCGCACTGCGCGAGAACGAGGAGGACGTGACGCTGTGGCGATTCTCCCGCAAGCGGGCCAGATCGCCGTCGGAGGTCGTCCGGATCGAACCGATGCTGTCGAGCAATGACGGCGATGTCGTCAAGGCGTGGGCCCTGGCCGATCGCGGCCTGATCGTGCGATCGGAATGGGATGTCGCAGAGGATCTTGGCGCTGGCCGGCTGGTGCGCGCCCTGTCGAACTATCACCTGCCGCCGGCCGACGTCGTTGCCTTGCTCAACCCAGGCCGCAGCGGCCGGGCTCGACGGACGCAGGCTTTTCTGGAATCCCTGCGCGCCGGCCTGTCCCCACCGCCATGGCGCGCGGCCAGGAAATCCTAGCTAGGCCGCGCCGCCCCGCTTGCTCAGATAGTCCTTCGCGAAAGCAAGATACCAGTCCAGGCATCCCGGATTGGCCATAGCGTCCTTGTTGATCACCTTTTCGACGGCGTGGCCGAGCAGCAGTTTCTTGATCGGCAGCTCCTGCTTCTTGCCGGACAGCGTGCGCGGGATTTCCTTGACCACGAAGATGTCGTTGGGCAGGAAGCGGCGCGACAATCCTGCCTCGACCGCCTTGTTGATCCTCGCCTTCATCGCATCGTCAAGCGCTGTGCCCTCGCGCAGCACCACGAACAGCGGCATGTAGCTGTCGCGACCGAGATATTCGAGGTCGACCACGAGCGAGTCGAGCACCT
The DNA here is from genome assembly GCF_018130215.1 of Bradyrhizobium jicamae. GTDB lineage: Bacteria > Pseudomonadota > Alphaproteobacteria > Rhizobiales > Xanthobacteraceae > Bradyrhizobium > Bradyrhizobium jicamae_A. Next base: position 61,104 of record NZ_JAFCKQ010000036.1, on the reverse strand, counting down.
CCGGCAGCGCCTCGATCGCCGAATAGAGTTCGCTGGTGCCCATGCGCAGGCCATGGCGGTTGATGGTGGCGTCGCTGCGGCCGTAGATCACGCAGGAGCCGTCGGGGTTGATCTTGAGCCAGTCGCCGTGGCGCCACACCGGGCCGCGGCCGCTGCCATCGAAATTGTCGGGAAAGGTCTCGAAATAGCTCGAGCGATAGCGCGCGTCGCCGGGATCGTTCCAGAAGCGCAGCGGCATCGAAGGCAGCGGCTCGGTGCAGACGAGCTCGCCGACCTCGTCGATCACGGCGCGGCCCTGCTCGTCGAAGGCTTCCACCGCACATCCGAGCAGGCGGCACTGCATGATGCCCGGCGTCTGCGGCAGCTCGCGATTGCCGCCGATGAAGGCGCCCGCGAAATCGGTGCCGCCGGAGATGTTCGCCCACCACATGTCGGCCTGAGCGGCGCTGCCGTTGCGCGTCGCGAGCGCCGCGAAATGCTCGTTGAACCAGGCCTGCGTATCGGCGCTCAGCGGCGATCCGGTCGAGCCGAGCGTGCGCAGCTGCGACAGATCGCCGACAGCGGCGAGATCGATCCCGGCCTTGGTGCAGTTGGCGAAGAACGCCGCGCCCGCACCGAAGAAGGTCGCCTTGCTGTCAGAGACGAAGCGCCACAATGTGGTCCAGTCCGGCTTGTCCCTGGAGCCGCCGGGGCTGCCATCGAAGATGCAGCAGGTGGTGCCGCCGAGCAGCCCGTTGACCTGGCAGTTCCACATGATCCAGCCCGTCGACGAGTACCAGTGGAAGCGTTCGCCGAACGAATTCTCGTGATAGCTGCAGCCGATGTCGTTGTGCAGCGTCGCGAGCGGTAGCGACACGACGATCACGCCGCCATGACTGTGCACGATCGGCTTCGGCAGGCCGGTCGTGCCCGAGGAATAGACGATCCAGAGCGGATGATCGAACGGCAGCCATTCCGGCTCGAATGCGTCGATTGCCGCGCTGTGGCCGGCGAGGATGGACGCGAGCCGGGTCTCGGACCCCGCCGTGTCGCCGTGCAGGATGACATGCTCGACCGTCGGCAGCGCCTGCCGCAATTCCTCGATCACCGGACGCCGGTCATGCCGCCGGCCGGCATAGGTCACCGCGTCGCAGGCAATCAGCACCTTCGGCTCGATCTGCTTGAAGCGGTCGACAACCGCGGGCGCCGCCATGTCGGGCGCGCAGAGGCTCCAGATCGCACCCAGGCTCGCGGTCGCGAGAAAGGCGATGATGGTCTCGGGAATGTTCGGCAGGTAGGCGGCGACGCGATCGCCCGGCTTGACGCCTTTGGCCTTCAGATCCAGCGCCAGCGCGGCGGCCTTGCGCTTGAGCTCGGGCCAGCTGGTCTCGGCAAGCTTGCCGTCTTCGCCGCTCGAGATCAGCGCCGGAAGGCCGGCGGCGTGCGCCGGCTCGACATGGCGGAAGACCTGGCGCGCATAGTTCACCGAGGCGCCGGGAAACCAAACCGCACCCGGCATCTTGCGACTCGCGAGCACCGCCGAGTGCGGCGTCGGCGAGCGGAGGCCAAAATAATCCCAGATGCTTTGCCAGAAGCCGTCGATGTCGGTGACCGACCAGCGCCGCATCGCCTCGAAATTCGCAAAGCTGAGCCCGCGCCGCTCCTTCAGCCATTGGCGGTAAAGGGCCATTTGCGGGACGTAAGGTGCTGTCATGGGCGGTTTCCGGATGTTCTTGTTCGTGTTGGTGTTCGCGACGGCGCGCGATGCTGTCTTAACATAGTGACGTGAGCGCGGGGAACGCAGCCGCGGCCACGCGCTGCGTCATATTCTTACCTCCGCCGCGCCGTGCTATGCCGTTCCGCGAGGCACCTGATTCCCGAGCAAGCGGATCGCAGCGCCCATGTCCGTCGGCGAACTCTTCATCCTCGGCTTCCACGGCAAGGCCATTCCGCAGTGGCTCAGGGACTTTGCCGCGCGCTTCGGGCTCGGCGGGGTGATCCTGTTCGACTATTCCTGCCGTAACAGCGAATACGACAACAACGTCGCTTCGCCTGAGCAGGTCCAGTCGCTGTGCGCCGAGATCGCGATGCTGCCATCGAGCCCGCTGGTCTTCATCGATCAGGAGGGCGGGCTGGTGCGCCGGCTCAAGGATGGCCTCGGCTTTCAGCCGTTGCCGAGCGCCAGGGATTTCAACCGCCTGGCGACCGGCGAGAAGCAGGCGATCCTCAGCGCGAGCTACGGCGAGTTGCGCCGGCTCGGCATCCGCTACAATTTCGCGCCGGTCATCGATGTCGATTACAATCCCGACAATCCGAATATCGGCAGGATCAAGCGGTCCTATTCGGCCGATATCGGCGAGGTCGAGGCCAACGCGCGCCTCGTCGATGCAGCGGCGCGGCAGGCGCGGGTCGGGCTGTGCCTGAAGCACTTTCCGGGCATCGGCGGCGCAAGCGTCGATTCGCATCTCGACTTCATGGATCTCTCCGAAGCGCCGCGGCCGGAGCAGGAGGAACTGTTCTACGCGATGGCGCCGCAGACTTTTGGCGATGCGGTACTGGTCAGCCATGCCATTGTCCCGCCCTGGGACGCGCATCGTCCGATGACATTGTCGCCGGTGGCGATCGGGCGGCTCCGCCGCCGCCTGCCGGAGACGCTCCTGATATCGGATGACATGCAGATGCAGGGGCTGCAGAAGGCGCTCGGCACTGCCGCTGCCGCCCTGCAGGCGATCGGCGCCGGCATGGACATGGTCTGCATCGGCAATAATCTCATCGACCAGGAGCAGGAGATGGCCGGCCTCGCCGAGGCTGTTGCACAGCGGCTCGATGACGGCAGCCTCGATCAGGCGGCGGTGCCGCAGTCCATCGAGCGGGTGCGAAAGCGGAAAGCGCTGCTGGCCTGAGCGTGCACAAAAATCGGCACGAGTCGCGACAAGGGACTGGAACCATCATCCTTGCCGCGATTTAATGTTGACGCTCATCGGGGCTCAAGAACCATGAAGATGCTCAAGCGTCTCTTCGGATTGAGTTGGCTACGCCGCGTCGCGCCCAAACCGGCCGATGCTTCCCCTGCTTCCATCGATCCTGACGAATTCACCCGCCTGCTGTGCAGCGGGCGCAAGGAGGATTTGCGGACCCTGGCGAAGAGGCTCAGCCAGCGCACGCGGGCCCACGCCTGAGCGCGGGTCACGCCTGTCCCGGAAACCGGCTCTGAACGAGCAGGACCGGCAAGAGGTCGCGCGCGGCCGTTACTTCGCCGTCGCGTGTTTGGCGATCCCGACTGCCTTGTAGTCGTAGGTGGGATAGAATTCCGTGTGATAGGCGCCCCAGGCGCTGTTCTCGATGACACGGTTGACTTCACGCAGCTGCGACGCCGGCAGCCGCAGGGTCACCACCTGGCCGACGCCCATCATCACATACCAGCTCACGACCTCGACGCCTTCAGGCGGGAATGCCTTGTAGAATCCCTGCCGCTCCAGTTGCGCGTTCAACTCGCCGAGCGGACGCGACTGGTCGTGCTTGAAGAAGATGGTGACCATGATGGTGCTGTCGGACGCCGCGGTGGCCTTGTCTGCCGGCGCGCTCTGGGCCTGCGCGGCGGTGCCGAAAGCCAATGCCGCGGCGAATGCCGCGATCGCCATCCAGGATCGGTTTTGTCGTCGCGTCATCGCGGCCTCCTTGCCGGGGTCTTCAAGGCCATCCGAGACGACGATCATCGCGACGCCTCTTTGAATGTGAACCATCTCACAGCGCCGCGTCGGTGCGCGCGGTATCGAGGAGGATACCGGACCAATCAGGTGCGAGGGCATCAGCCATGACAACGCGACGGATGGCGTATTGGTGGTTCAGGTTCGTCGTATCAGGACGATTCCTGGCAAAGTTCCTTTGGCTCGGCCGCCCCTGAGATTTGGGGGGCTGACGGCAAGGCTGCGAACCACGCATCAATGACCGGCAATGACCGGCGAGCTGGAGATCCCGGCCGCAGCCGTTTGGCCGGGCGAAGGTAAATCCATGTCCCCGTGGAATTACGGAGATTGAGGCAGGCGCCGGCCCGTAAGACTACTGTAATCCGAATCGACCACGCGAGATCCGTTGCCGAATCGGCGGCTATCTGACTCTGTTTGGTGATCTGACTTCCGCATCACAGTTGCGTTATCCGTATTTCTACGGAGTCCGGCGTTAACGGAGACACAGTTCACGTTCGGTAAACCATACCTATGACGCAACACGACAATCGAGCCGAGGTCCGCCTTCCCAGATGGATGGAGGAGGGCGCTCCGCTCGAAACCCCGGGGGCCATGCCGCCACCGCAGGTTCCGGCGACCGAGGAGGCCGGGGCCGCGATCGTCCGCCAGTTCAACGGGCCGGTGACGGCGCTGCTGCTCTATATGAACGAGCTCAAGCAGCACAGCCATCAGTTCGCGCAAACGACCGGCAACGGCATCTACCTGCGCCAGGTCATCGAGAATGCGCTCGAGCAGACCGAGCGGGTGTCCGCGATGCTGAAGCAGATTTCCGATCTCTATCCCAACGCCGTCCCCGCGGCCGATCTCAGATCGGTCCGCGACGACAGGCCGGCGCGCGCCCGGTCGCCTGATCCGATGGTCGCGCCGGAGGCCGGACGCAAGCCGCTGACCAGGCGCGAGCGAGAAGTGCTCAGCCTGATCAGCGACGGCTATTCAAACAAGCAGGGCGCGCTGCGCATGAACATCAGCCCGCGCACATTCGAGAGCCACCGCGCCGAGGCGATGCGCAAGCTCGGTGCACGCAACACCGCGGATCTCGTCCGCAAGGCGCTGTTGCATCCCGCCTGAGCGGGGCCGGCCTCACGGCAGGCAGAGGATCTCAGAGATAGTCTTCCGCCGGAATGTGCAGGCGCAGCGGCGACCGCCCGGTCGGGATGGCGCGGGCGCGCTCTTCCGGAACGATCATGATCACCCATGTTGCGGTGACGCTGGTCTTGCTCTCGACGATGGAGCGGACCCGGCCGGTGACGGTTGCGCCGGCCGAACGTATGGTTGCGGACCGGCCGTTGAACTGGGCGATGCGGAAGCGTCTGGCTTCCTTCTGGTCGGTCGTTTCGTATCTGAACATCGGCTCCCCCAAGCGACCATGCAAGTGTGGGGATGCAACGTTATCCGACGGTGAAAATCGCACGCCGTAGAAGTACGGCTACCGCGGCGATCAGGCCTCCGGGATCAAGCGTCCCGGATCATGCCTCCAAGGCCTCCTGACCACGGGTCTCCTGACCATGCAGCAGAGCCGCATACTGGGCCTTCACCGTGGCGTAGCATTCGCACGACGTCCTGATCAGGCCATCGAGATTGGTGATCTCGATATGGCCGCGGCTGTAGTGGATGAAATTCGCCTGCTGCAGCGTGTGCGCCACCAGCGACACGCTGTTGCGGCGCGCGCCGATCATCTGCGCCATCGCTTCCTGCGTCAGCACGATCTTGTTGCTGCCGGAGAGATCGCGCGTCTGCAGCAGGCATCTTGCCAGCCGCGACTCCACGGTGTGGGCGGCATTGCAGCCGGCGGTCTGCTGGACCTGGGCGTAGACGGCGAGCCCGTGCCGGATCAACGTCGCACGCAGCGACGGACTCTGGGCGACGGCTGCCCGGAACGGCTCGATGTCGATCGCCGTCGCGATACCCGGAACCAGCACCACCGCGCTTTCGAGGGACCGTATTTCGCTGAGGCCCGCGAACGCCCCGAAGATGCTGCCGCGCCCAACCATCGCGACCTGGACGTGCTCGCCCCTTGCCAGCTTGACCACCAGCGAGATCACGCCCTTGTGCGGCATGTATGCGCGCTTGAGCATGTCGCCGGCCTCGACCAGCACGGCATCCGTGGCAAGGTCGACGGGACGCAGATGTTGTCGGATCAACTCGAAATCGCCTGCGGACAGCGACGACAGAAATCCGTTAGGTGATCGCAAAACCGTTTCCAAAGCAGCCTCCTGCCTTACGGGCAAAGCTTGTCTCTGGGCACCAATGCACGCAATCTACCATGTCCTGATTACAAGAAAATGGGCCGATTGCCGCATCATGCGACTGCTCGTGACGACACGTTCGTCGCGCGAACCGTACTGTGCGGGCGTTGTCAATCCGACGGGCCGACCAATTGCTCAACATGCGCCTTGACGGTCGCATGGCACTCGCAGGCGGACTTTCGCAAACCGTCGATGTCGATGATTTCGATGTTTCCGCGACTATATCGCAGGATGCCGGACTGCTGAAATCCGTGTGCGACAATCGAGACCGCATTGCGCCGGACACCGATCATCTGCGCCAGCATCTCCTGGGTGAGCGGCAATCCCTCGCTGCCGCACAGCTCCCGCGCGCGCAGCAGCCAGCGCGACAGCCGCGCCTCGACCGGATGCGAGACGTTGCAGGCGACGGATTGCTGGGTCTGGGCGGCCAACGCCTGATCATAGAGGCTGACCAGGGTGCGGAAGGAAGCGCTGCGATCGGCCATCTCGCGAAAATGTTCCGCCGTCAGCACTGACGCCGTTCCAGGCACCACCACGATGGCGTCGGCCAGCAGCGAACCGCCATAGAGCGCGGCGGCCGCACCCACGACGTTGTCGCGTCCGATCGTTGCGATCTCGACCGACTGCCCGTCCGACAGGTTGACCATCATCGAGACGACGCCGCTGTGCGGCAGGTAGACCCGCGACAGCGGCGCGCCGGCATGGGCCAGCACGGCGTCCTTGGCCAGTTCGACCGTTTCGAGGCGTGGATGGAGTTGCTCGTACTCCGCCGCGGGCAGTGCTTGCAGCAAACGATTGGGCGGACGCGATACCGCAGACATTGGGTCTCCTGCCGAGGGCGGGAGCACACGGTCTCGCACCACCTACTCTTGGCGTGTGGAAGGGCAGCGAAACATAGCTCGCTTATCCAATTGCACAAGGGTTGCGGTATGAACCTTATACACTTTACAGTGCAGATGGTTGTCTGGTGCTTGTTCGCGCGGCGCCTGCCCGCGTCGTGCGACGCTGCGGCGAGCAAAAGGTTTCGACTTTCCACCGCATTTGTTGATTTGGGTTAAGAAAATCGGTTGCCGCCGCTGACGCCGGTCGCGTGTGCAATTCAGCCGCGCCGGCTGCGGGTGCCACGGTTCCATGGTGGCGCAAATGGCCGAAGCAACGGACGAATCCGCTCCCGCAGCACGTCTTCGTCTCGCGCCAATGTTGCAATCGCAGTCGGCGGCGCCACTTGCTCGCGCAACTGCCGGACGGGATTGCGATCTGGGTATTAGTACGGAGCTACCCTTTAACGGACGGGTAGCGCCGACGGCACAGTGTGGCACGGACCGCCGCGTGAAATTTGCGGCGTCGCGTCAATTGTGTCCATCCAGAAGGGTATCAGTATGTCCGACATCGTCCTCTCCGCTTCCGTTCGTCAGAACTTGCTCTCCCTCCAGTCGACCGCCGATCTGCTCGCCACGACGCAGAACCGCCTTGCCACCGGCAAGAAGGTCAATAGCGCGCTCGACAACCCGACCAACTTCTTCACGGCCCAGTCGCTCGACAACCGCGCCAGCGACATCAACAATCTGCTCGATGGTATCGGCAACGGCGTGCAGATCCTGCAGGCCGCCAACACCGGCCTCACCTCGCTGCAGAAGCTGGTCGACACCGCGAAGTCGATCGCCACCCAGGTGCTGCAAAGCCCGACCGGCTACTCGACCAAGGCCAACGTCGACGTCACCGGCACCGGCGCCGGCACGGGCGCCACGACCGCTGCCGACCTCAACGCCGGCAAGCTCGGCGGCGCCGTGCTGACCTTCAAGACCTCGACCGGCAGCCTGGCGGTCACGATCGGTTCGTCGTTCTCGACCGGCACCGGAACGGCCACCGTCCAGACGCTCGATCAGTTGAACAGCGTTCTGGTCTCGAACGGCGTTGCGGTCTCGGCGTCGCTGTCCTCGACGGCGGATACGCTGACCTTCACCTCGACCAACGACGCGGCGAGCCAGACCATCACCAAGGCCGGCACTGCGCCGACCGCCGAGGGCGTCGACATCACCGCGGCCACCGCCACCGTCGGCACCGTCAATGCCGCGGTTGCCGATGCGACCTCGCAGGCGACCCGCTCCAATCTGGTCAGCCAGTACAACGCGGTGGTCCAGCAGATCACGACGACCGCGCAGGATTCGTCCTTCAACGGTGTCAACCTGCTGAACGGCGACAATCTCAAGCTGGTGTTCAACGAGACCGGCAAGTCGACCCTGAATATCCAGGGCGTGACGTTCGATGCGACCGGCCTCGGCCTCAGCACGCTGACGTCAGGCACCGACTTCCTCGACAACGTCTCGGCCAACAGCATCATCACCACGCTGAGCAGCGCCTCGAGCACGCTGCGGTCGGAAGCGTCGTCGCTGGGTTCGAACCTGTCGATGGTGCAGATCCGTCAGGACTTCTCCAAGAACCTGATCAACGTGCTGCAGACCGGCTCGTCCAACCTGACGCTGGCCGACACCAACGAGGAAGCGGCCAACAGCCAGGCGCTGTCGACCCGCCAGTCGATCGCGGTGTCCGCGCTCGCGCTCGCCAACCAGAGCCAGCAGAGCGTGCTCCAGCTGCTCCGCTAAGTTCGGCGACAGACAACGCGGGAACGGTGGGGGCAACCCCGCCGTTTTTCGTTTGCTTCCGGGATATTACGGGATCTGTCTGTGCCGCGAGAAAGGCGCATGTCGTAACGGCTGCTAACAATATTTAAAGGCGGCGGGCGCATAAATACCGGGCGCTAGAATTGCGTCTCCGCGGCTCGAGAAATCCGCACCATCGAGGTCTTGAATGTCCAATGCTGCCCAAGCCTACGCTCGCACGTCCACCGCGACCGCGTCCCCACGTGAAATCGAAGCGCAGGCACTGCTGAAGGCCGCTCGCCAGCTCCAGGAAGTCCAGACCAACTGGAACGGCCCCGACAAGGCGCTCGACAACGCGCTGCTCTTCAACCGCCGTCTGTGGTCGATCTTCTTGAGTGCCGCGCAGGGTGACGACAATCCGCAGCCGCTCGAGGTCCGGCAGAACATCGCCAATATCGGCGTGTTCGTGATGAAGCAGACCGTCGACATGCAGCTCGATCCCGACCCGGCCAAGCTGAAGCCGCTGATCGAGATCAACTGCAACCTGGCCGCCGGCTTGTCCGGCCGCGGCTGATCGACGGGCCTCACGGGAGCCGCGCATGACCGACCTGATGAGCATCCTGTCGGCCAACTACAAGGCCGTCGGGCTCACCGTTCCATCGAACACGCCCTATGTCCCGGTCGACCCGACGCTCTATAAGGGCAGCTGGAGCGGCAAATACGCCGACGGCAAGTCGTTCAACATCACGGTGTCGAACGTCCAGGGCTTTCGCGCCAAGGTGCGTTACCAGAGCGATGGCACCAGCAAGTACCAGGACGTGCTGATCAAGGACAGCAGCTTTCGGATCGGCGATACCAAGTTCACCCTGGTCAAGTCGGGCACGGCGTTGATCAAGAACGTCGTCAGCGATCCCGCGACCGGATCGACCTACCTCGATCAGGCCTACGCCACGCAGTCGAGCTGACGGATCTCCCTCAGGCCTGACGGTCGGTCGCGCGCTTGCGGCTCGAATTGTCCTTGTTGAGATCGAGCGTGTGGAAATAGGCCCGGCGCCGCAGCGCCGCATCCTCCGGAAACTGCCGCACCACCAGGTTGGTGCGATTGTCGACCACCTGGTAGACCACGGCACCGGCATCGCGGTCGATGACGACGCGGTCGGTGTTCGTCGAGGCCGAGGCCTGATTTGAGATCGACGCGTTGACGGCGTCGGATCCGATGGTGACGCGCACCGCCGGCTCCGGAGCGGTCACGCTCTGGCTCGGCGGCAGCTCGGTCGCAACGGCCCTCTGCGCCGTCTCGCTTGACGGCGGTACTACAGGTGCCGCAACCGGTGCCCCCACCGGCTTGATGTTGAAATCCGTACTCATGGCAGCCTCTTAGTGCACCGGCACTAGTTTGCTTGAGTCAAATCCCAACCCCCCGCGGTCCGCAACTCTATGGGGAACCTCTCAACAGGCCGTTAGAAGACGCGCTGAATGATGCGCTGACGTCTGCGCGTCAAATTGACGAAAATTGTTCAGAGTGAACGGCTGACGGACAGCGGCGTCATGTTGCGCGGGCCGGGCGCCGCGCGCCGTCCCGACGCCGTGTAGGTGTTGGGGATGTTGCGGCGCTGCACCTCGGCGTTGACGCCGCGCACGATCCCCTCGGAGACCGCATGCGCGGTCGCCAGCACCGTCAGATTGACCTGCAGCATGGCGCGGAACGTATCGTGATGGCGGCGCAGCGTCGTCAGCAGTTCGGGCTCGGTCTGCGACAGCATCTTGTGCATCGACTTCAGATGCTCGACCGCGATCATGTAGCGCCGCGACAGCTCCGACTTCTGCGTCTCGAGCTGCATGCCCTCGCGCACCTTGCCGGCGCGCACCAGTTCGGTCTCCCGCTCGACGACGCCGAGCAGCGCGCTCATCACATCCATCAGCTCCTTGGCCAATCTTGCGACATCAGGAGGCGTCGTGGGCCGCGCTGCGGGGGCGGGCGCCGGGCGATGCTGTGGACGCTGGTTCATCGCACTTCTCCTTTGTCCGGGTTAGCTCTGCTTGGCCTGCTGCAGGATCAGCGAGCGGAACACTTCGTGGGAAATGCCGACGCCGCCGGCCTTGGCGAAGTTCTGCGCATATTGATCGGTCAGCATCGAGCGCCACGGGCCGGTGCCGACCGTGTCGCCGAACGGTCCGTCGCCCTTCAGGCCGGAGGTCATCTGCGCGAACATCGAGTTCAGGAACATCGACTCGAACTCGGTCGCGGTCTTCTTGTCCTTGGCCTGCGTCTGGGCCGGCACCTTGGTGAGCGCGTCCTGCAGCACGGGATCCGGGCGGCTGTTGTACAGCGGCATCAGCGCCTGCCTCGGCATGCTGCCGCCGTTGCCGTTGATCAGGCTCTGCATCACATCACCTCGATGTCGGCTTCGATCGCACCGGCGGCCTTGATCGCCTGCAGGATGCTGATCAGATCGCGTGGTCCGATGCCGAGGCCGTTGAGGCCGTCGACGAGTTGCTGCAACGAGACGCCGTCCTTCACGACCGCGAACTTCTTGCCGTCCTCGGTGACCTGGACATTGCTGCGCGGTGTCACCACGGTGCGGCCGCGCGACAGCGGGTTGGGCTGACTGACCTGCGGACTTTCGGAGATCGTGACGGTGAGGTTGCCCTGCGCCACCGCGACGGTCGCGACGCGGACGTCGCGGCCCATCACGATGATGCCGGAGCGTTCGTCGATCACGATCCTCGCGGCGAGGTCCGGCTCGACCTGCAACTGCTCGATCTCGGTCAGGAACGCGACGACATTGCCCTTGAACTCCGGCGGAATCGTGAGCTGCACGGTGGAGGGATCGAGCGGCTCGGCGGTCTTGACGCCGAGATAGTCGTTGACCGCGGCAGCGATGCGCTTTGCCGTGGTGAAGTCGGCGTTGCGCAGCGCCAATCGCACATTGGGCATGCGGTTCAGCGCGAACTCGATCTCGCGCTCGATGATGGCGCCGTTGGCGATGCGTCCGACCGTCGGCACGCCGCGCACGATCTTGGCGGCCTCGCCCTCGGCGTTGAAGCCGGAGATCGCAAGGGTCCCCTGCGCCACTGCGTAGACATTGCCGTCGGCGCCGAGCAGGGGGGTGACCAGCAGCGTGCCGCCGCGCAGGTCCTTGGCATCGCCGAGCGCGGAGACGGTGACGTCCATGCGCGTGCCCTGGGTGCCGAACGCCGGCAGATTGCCGGTGACCATCACGGCGGCGACGTTGCCGGTGCGGATGGTGGCGCCGCGGATGTTGACGCCCATGCGTTCCAGCATCGCCTGCAGCGACTGCTTGGTGAAGGGGATGTTGTTCAGCGTGTCGCCGGTGCCGTTGAGGCCGACCACGAGGCCGTAGCCGATCAACTGGTTCTGGCGCACGCCTTCGATATTGGCGAGGTCCTTGATCCGCGACGTCGCGGCTGCAGGCATGACCGAGGCCGCCAGCGCCACCAGCGCGGCGCAGGCCATCCCGAATAATCTCACGTGGCGGATGCCGGGCATCCCGATGCTCCCCTCGAACTCACTGGCGGGTCGCGCGACACTCCCATGACGGCGATCCGCCATTAACCATGCGAGCTCCGTGCCACGTCGGGTTCGGCCCGCAATGTGTTGATATGTTTATCGAAATTTTTTGGTTCCCATTCGGGTCCGGTTTGGCAGGGCGCGCGAAACTGCCGTGTGGCGGCAGAAATTGCCGGGTCGTTTACGCACCGTTAACCATGAAGCGGTGATGCTCGGCGCCAGTCAGGCCTGCGGGATCATCATGATGCGAATCTACGGACCGAACGGCACCACGCTTGGCTCGTCCACGAGCAGCACGCGCCGTACCTCCTCGACCAGCTTCTCGCTGCCGGAGACGACGACCGTTCCGGACGAGGTCCGTTCCGCCGCCGCGCCGAAGGCCGCGGCCAGCCTCGATGCGCTGCTCGCCTTGCAGGGTGTCGAAGACCCGACCGAACGCCGCAAGCGCTCGGTGGCCCGCGGCAAGGGCGCGCTCGACGTGCTCGACGATCTCAAGCTCGGCCTGCTCTCGGGCAGCTTCGATACCGCCACGGTGAACCGGCTGCGCAACGCTGCCGCGAGCCTGAAGGAATCCTCCGGCGATCCCGGCCTCGATGCCGTGCTCGGCGAGATCGAGCTGCGCGTCGAGGTCGAGCTCGCCAAGGCCGGCCAGTACTAGTCCTTCCACCGGTCGCTCACCTGCCTCACGCTGCCTCCAGCGGCTTGCGCTGAGCGTCGTAGCGGCGTTGCGCCGCCAGCACCTCCTTCAGATTCTGCTCGGCCCAGTCGCGCAGCGGATCGACCGCTTCGGCGAGCGTCAGCCCGAGCGGCGTGATCGAATACTCCACCGTGACCGGAACTGTCGCGATCGCGCGGCGGCGCAGCAGCCCGTCGCGCTCCAGGCTTTTCAGCACTTGCGACAGCATCTTCTGCGAGATGCCCTCGATGGCGCGGCGGAGCTGGTTGAATCGCATCGGCTCGCTGCGCAACAGCAGCAGGATCAGCACCGCCCACTTGTCGCCGACCCGGTCGAGGATCTGGCGGGTCGGGCAGTTGGCCGCGTAGGCGTCCGGTTTCAGGTGAGCGGCTTTCATCGCGGTTACTCCGGCGTAATCAGGTGACGCATAAGTGCGTTCTTCACACCTACATCCATTTCGCTATCTAGTCACCAGTGGAAACCAACTATCGGAGACATGAGAATGAAGATCGCAATCGCCGGCGCATCCGGCCGGGCCGGCTCGCGCATCACCGCGGAACTCGCCCGCCGCGGCCACATCGTGACCGCCATCGCCCGCAACCCGGAGAAGATCGCTGCGCTGCCGAACGTCACTGCCAAAAAGGGCGATGTGCACGACGAGGCCGGGCTCGCCGCGCTGTGGGCCGGCCATGACGCTGCGATCAGCTCGGTGCATTTCACGGCCAGCGACCCGGCCAGGCTGATCGGCGCGGCCAAGGACTCCGGGGTCGGCCGTTATCTCGTGGTCGGCGGGGCGGGCAGCCTCGAGGTGGCGCCCGGCGTCAGGCTGGTGACGACCCCCAATTTCCCGGCCCAGTACAAGGCCGAGGCCACCAAAGGCGCTGAATATCTCGACCTGCTGCGCCAGGAAAAGGATCTGAACTGGACCTTCCTCTCGCCCTCGGCGCTGTTCGTGGAGGGCGAGCGGACCGGCAAGTTCCGTCTCGGGACCGACCAGCTTCTGACCGGGACGGACGGGAAAAGCTGGATCTCGTTCGAGGATTTCGCAGTTGCACTCGCCGACGAGATCGAGCGCCCGGCCCATATCCGAAAGCGGTTCACGGTCGGTTATTGAGGGGGCAGGGCCACCCCCGGCCGGGCCGGATAAGATTGCCTGTGCAAGGCCTTGGGGGTACCCCGGCATTAACGGTTGCAGATATTGTCTGTCACATGTCGTGGCTATATAAGGCGCCGCGCGGAGGGGAGATGTTCCCTCCGCCTGACAGGGACATGGCTGCCTTTGGAAAAGCTGAAGAACTACCGGCCCACTGAAAAAGAGCCTTTCATGAATGAGCGGCAGCGCGACTATTTCCGCGCCAAGCTCTTGTCCTGGAAGGACGAGATCCTCCGCGAATCGAAGATCACGCTGCAGACGCTCCAGGAAGAGAACGTCAATCATCCTGACCTCGCCGACCGCGCGTCCTCGGAAACCGATCGCGCGATCGAGCTCCGCGCCCGCGATCGTCAGCGCAAGCTGATCTCCAAGATCGACGCGGCGCTCCAGCGCATCGAAGACAACACCTACGGCTATTGCGAAGAGACCGGCGAGCCGATTTCGCTGAAGCGGCTCGAAGCCCGTCCGATCGCAACGCTGTCGGTGGAGGCGCAGGAACGACACGAGAAGCGCGAGAAGGTCTATCGCGACGAATAGTGGTGGTGACCCGCCGCGGATCGATTCCGGCGCGCGCCGGCCGTAGGTTCGCGCGAGCTTGCTTCACCTCCTCCGCAAGCGGGAGCGGGAGCCGAATTCCGGTGCCGTGACAGGTTCGGATCACTCAGCGGATTCCAACCACAAGCGCCGTTCGCTTGCCGCTGCGCTGCGGCGGATGCCGTAGGTCTTCGACCATGTCAGCAATTCGCGGAACGCCGGCAGCAGGCCCCAGGCCGAATCGGTCAGTTGGTATTCGACCTGCAGCGGCTTCTCGGCGAGCACCCGTCGCAACACCAGCCCGTCACGTTCCAGCTCGCGCAACCGCGCCGTCAGCATGTGCTGGGTGATCGGCACGAGCGCGCGGCGCAGCACGCCGAACCGCACGCTGCCCTCGGCCAGCATGCCCAGGATCTCGAGCTTCCACTTTCCGCTCAGCGCGTGGATGGTCCGCCGGAATTCGTTCATCACGGCAGGATCGGGGGCGCAGCCGCCGCGTTCGGCGCCCTCGCAGGCATCGTCGGTATTGTTTTCCATACCAGTCTCGAAATTCATCCTACTTGCCCAATCCCAGATAGGTGACCAGATGCCGCCTGTGCAGGGCGGGTGGCGCGATATCGGCGCCGCCGCCGAACCGTGGAAGGGGCGGCGACATGAGCATGGTTCTGGTCACGGGCGGGTCCGGTTTCATCGGTGTGCATGTCATCCTGCAGCTTCTTGCCGCCGGGCACGAGGTGCGGACCACCGTGCGCAACCTCGACCGCGCCAGGGACGTGGTCGCAATGCTGCGCGAAGGCGGAGCTGATGCGCCCGACAAGGTCGGCTTCCTCGCCGCCGACCTCATGCGTGACGAGGGCTGGCGCGCGGCGGCGGCCGGTTGCGACTACGTGATGCATGTCGCCTCGCCGCTGCTCGCCCATGTGCCCGAGGACGAAAATGAGCTGATCGTGCCGGCGCGCGAGGGAACCTTGCGCGTGTTGCGCGCGGCGCGCGATGCCGGCGCCAGGCGCGTCGTCGTGACATCGTCGTTTGCGGCGATCGGCTACGGTTATCCGCCGCGCACGGCGCCGTTCGACGAGACCAGCTGGACCAACCTCGACGGCCCGGACGTGCTGGCCTATCCGAAGTCCAAGACGCTGGCCGAGCGCGCCGCCTGGGATTTCATCGGGCGCGAAGGCAATGGTCTCGAGCTTGCGGTGGTCAATCCCGTCGCCGTGTTCGGACCGGCACTCGGGCCCGACTTCTCCGAGTCGATCGGCATCATCAGGATGCTGCTCGAGGGCGCGATGCCCGCGGTGCCGCGGATCAATCTTGCGCTCGTCGACGTGCGCGACGTCGCCGACCTGCATCTGCGCGCGATGACGTCGCCCGAGGCCAGGGGGGAGCGCTTCCTGGCGGTCGCCGGCGAGACGATGTCGGTCCTTCAGATCGCCCGTGTGCTGCGTGCCAGGCTCGGAGCCAAGGCGCGGCGGGTCCCGCGGTTCCAGGCCCCGGACTGGATGCTGCGGCTCGCTGCCCGCCGCAATCCGATGGTTCGCGCGGCGCTGCCGTTGCTCGGCAAGGTCAGGCAATCGACCAGCGCCAAGGCACGCACGCTGCTCGGCTGGAGCCCGCGCGGCAACGAGGAGCTGCTGGTTGCGACCGCCGAGAGCCTGATCCGGCTCGGCCTCGTCAAGGCGTGAGGAGTGTCGTGCTGCGATGCGCTTGCCAGACCCATCCCTGAGTGCTGAATTGCGGACAGCAAACAGAACGACAGGGAGGCTGCGCCGATGGAAAGGATCCTCGGGGCCGCTAAGGCGATCGCCACCGCCCGCCGCAACCGCGCACCGCTGAAGGCGCTGCCGAAGGACATCGTGCCGCGCGATGAAGCCGAAGGCTACCAGGTGCAGCGCGCGCTGCACGATCTGCTGCAGCCCCAGCTCGGCAGTCTCGTCGGCTACAAGATCGGCTGCACCAGCGCGGTGATGCAGCAATATCTCGACATCGCGCACCCCTGTGGCGGCGGCGTGTTCGAGAAGGTGGTGCACGAGAGCGGTGTGAGCCTGCCTGCGGCCGACTATGTCAATGTCGGCGTCGAGTGCGAGATCGCGGTTCGCCTCGCGCGCAATCTCGCCGCCAGCGAAGCTCCATTCACCGCCGAATGGGTCGCGGAGGCGATCGAGGCATATCATCCGGCGATGGAGATCG
Organism: Bradyrhizobium jicamae; assembly: GCF_018130215.1. Taxonomy (GTDB): domain Bacteria; phylum Pseudomonadota; class Alphaproteobacteria; order Rhizobiales; family Xanthobacteraceae; genus Bradyrhizobium; species Bradyrhizobium jicamae_A. The sequence goes on along the minus strand of NZ_JAFCKQ010000036.1, from coordinate 44,451 downwards.
TCGACGACCGTTATGTCAAATGGGAGACGCTGGGCGCACCGACGCTGGTTGCCGACGACTTCTTCGCCGCCGGCTGCGTGCTCGGCCCGGCCGTGCCGCGCATCATCGCGCCCGATCTGCTCGGCGTGACCGGCCGCGCTGTCATCAACGGCAAGGAGGAGGGGCGCGGCACCGGCGCCGACGTGCTCGGCCATCCCCACAATGCGCTGGCCTGGCTCGCCAATCATCTCGCCGCCGAGGGCAGGGACTTGCATGCGGGGCAGATCGTGCTCACGGGCAGCCTGGTCAAGACGTTGTGGCTGAAGGCTGGCGACGTGGTCGTGCTGGAGCTGGACGGACTCGGCAAGGTCGAGGCGACGTTTACGTAACCTGCAGCCGGGACCCATACGCCGCGGCGAAGGTTGTGAACGGCACTCGTCGTTCCGGCGGCACGCAACAATCGGCATTCGTGGTTACGGGTCCCGGCCTTCGCCGGGACGACAGCGAACCTGTGGCCGCCTTCACTACTTCATCACACGATCAATTCGACCTTGCCGTGGCCGAGGCGGTAGATGCCGCCGACGACCTTGAGCTTGCCCTGATCGACTGCGGCATTGAGGATCGGCGTCGCCGATTTGAGCTTGGTGATGTTGTCGATCACGTTTTGCCTGATGGCGTTGGCGAGCCGGTCGCCTGGCTTGCCTTCGGTTGCCTTCACGGCCGGCGCGATGGCGCTGACCAGCTCAGGCAGATGGCCGGGCAGGGTGCTGTTGTCCTTCAGCGACTTGATGGTGGCATCCACCGCGCCGCAACTGTCGTGGCCGAGCACCATGAACAGCGGCACGTTGAGCGCGTTCACCGCATATTCCAGGCTTGCAACCATCTCGTCGCTGGCGAAATTGCCGGCAACGCGGCAGACGAACAGATCGCCACGACCGCAGTCGAAGGCATATTCGGGTGCGATCCGCGAATCCGCGCACCCCAGGATCCCTGCGAACGGATTTTGTCCGCCGGCGAGCGCCTCTCGCTCGTGCCTGAAATCATGCCGCCGCGAAACGCCTTCGACATAGCGGGCATTGCCCTTCACCAGCCGGTCCAGCGCCGCATCCGGCGACAGCACGTTCTGCGGCTTTGGCGGCCGCTTGGTCTCCTTGGCGAACGCCTGCGGTCCGAGCGCAAGACCGGCGGCCGCGCCGCATGCTGCGGCGAGGAAGCTGCGCCGGGATGGTTGCCTGGGAGCGGTGGCGTCGCAGAGTTGGCACATCGGGGAATCTCCGTGAGCTGGGGGCAAGGGATTTTGGCGATGATCCGGTGCAATTCAAGCGCGCCTTAAGTGTCATCTCCCGCGCATGCGGGTGATCGGTATTCCAGAGACGTGTGGGCTTGAGCCGAGAGGCCGCGGCGTACTGGGTCGCCCGGCCAAGCCGGGCGACGACGACGGTGGATGAGGATGCAGTCTCGCTTTCCCGCGACACGATTTGTCCGAGTTTTGCCTGTCGTTCCGCCCTCTCGATCAGAGGGCGCAGGGAAAGCCGGGTGCCGATCGCACCCATGGGCCCCGTGCAATGTAGAAAGCACGGGGGTAGGACCACAGGTGTAACCGGAAACAGCCCGGCTTTCCCTGCGCGATGGGTTACGGCTTATACGTGCTCGCCCCGGTGAGACTGGGCTTTTTTGTCACCGCTTTCGCGAAGATGCTTTCGCACGCTTCACGAGAGGACACCTGCCACCAGGGCGTCAGGTCTGCACGATTTCGCCGTCCGCCGCATGCGCTCTCGTCAGTCACGCACGCGGCGTCCACCGCATCCCACCACAACGTTCGTGACGATCGCGAAGCGCCCCTCGAGCGGGTGAGACGGAAACTCTATACACTGGTTTGTCATTACGATAAACCGAAATATTTTGGTCTCGACGACTTGACAGGTTTCGACTGATTTGCCCGTCGGGCAGCGAACGCAAACGCATAACGGCCTGGTTATGGAGAACTGCCGCAGCCGGCTTGGCGCAACTGCTGGAGCAGGGCGGCCGTTCGCTTCGCTGAGCGACTCATTTCCCTGCTTGACTCATCTATAGCCGTGCGGTTATGGATATATCCATAGCCAACGGGTTATGCATCCCAATGACCGATACCCACGATATGCTCTTCCGGACGCTGGCCGATCCGACCCGGCGGGCCATCTTCGAACGGCTGTGCCGGGAAGGGGAGCAGACGGTTGGAGCACTGACGTCCCGCGCGGGTATTTCACAACCGGCGGTCTCGAAGCATCTCGGCGTGCTGAAGCAGGCCGGGCTGGTGCGCGATCGCCATCAGGGTCGCCAGACCCATTACAGCGCCCAGCTCGGCGCGCTGGCACCTCTTATCGACTGGACCAGCCAGATGGCGGGCTTCTGGCAGAACCGGTTCGACCACCTCGAAGACCTCCTCAAACGAATGGACCAATGAGCATGCCAGTCACTGAAACGCGTTCCGTCGTCGTCGAGCGCGACATTGCCCACCCGCCGGAAAAGCTCTGGCGCGCGCTCACCCAACCGCATCTGATCGAGGAGTGGCTGATGAAGAACGACTTCAAGCCCGTGGTCGGGCACAGTTTCAACCTGCGTGGCGATTGGGGCGGCGTGCTGGATTGCAAGGTGCTGGCCGTCGAGCCGAACAAGACGCTGTCCTACACCTGGAATTTTGCCAACCCCGACCCAGCCTTCAATATCGAGAGCGTCGTGACCTTCACGCTGACGCCGACGGCGACCGGCACGCATCTGCGCGTCGAGCAGTCGGGCTTCCAGCCGCACCACAAGCAGGCCTATGGCGGCGCCCACGCCGGATGGAAGCAGTTCCTGGAGAAGCTCGATCAGATCCTGGCGCGGCCGGAGTAAGGCCGTCTGCAACGCCCCAACCCCGTCATTGCGAGCGAAGCCAAGCAATCCATCGCGCGGCAAAATGCTGATACATGGATTGCTTCAGCGCAAGATTGCTTCGCGATCTGGTGCCGAGTTCCTCGCAATGACGGAAATCTGTCTCTTCCCACGCTCCAACAGGAGGTCTCATTGAATAGCTGGATCCGTCAGTTCCACCGCTGGGTATCAATCGCCTTTACCGTGGCCGTCATGATCAACCTCGTCGCGATGTTCGCGCAGCAACAGGCGCTGTGGATCGGTTTGCTGGCGCTGTTCCCGCTGATCCTGCTCCTGCTCACCGGCCTTTATCTGTTCGCGTTGCCATATCTGGCGCCGCGGCGGATACCCCAGGGCTCGACCCCGGCATCGCAAATGTGATTGCATGCACCTGACACAAGGACGCGAGGCAGTAATGACACCTTCGGAACGCATCGACCAGATGATCGCCGGTATCCCGGACTGGCGCGGCAAGACCTTCGCCAGCCTGCGCAAGACCATCCTCGCTGCCGATCCCGGGATCACGGAGGAATGGAAGTGGATGGGCAGCCCGGTGTGGTATCGCGACGGCGTCATCATCGCCGTCGCCAATGCCCACAAGGGCAAGGTGAAGCTGACCTTCATGTACGGGGCGAGCCTGCCGGATCCCGACAAGCTCTTCAACGACGGGCTGGGAGGCAACGCACGGCGCGCGATCGATTTCTTCGAAGACGACAAGATCAACGCCCCTGCGCTGAAAACCCTGATCCGCGCCGCGATCGCGTTCAACCAGGCCAAGGCGAAGAAACCGGCAAAGAAGGCGGCCGCGCCGGCTGACACCACCGCGAAACGGAAGAAGGGGTGATGGGCGCGCTCGGATTGCCTTGCTGATCAGGTGCCGGCCGGCCGTACCCGGCGCGTGTCGTGCCGATCGATCGTCATGCCCGCTTTGCTCGCCGGAGCAGACGTGAGAGCGCCGGCCTCCAAGCTCGGCTATGAGCCAGTTCCGGACTCTTGCGGTGGAGCAAGGAGGATTGCACGAAGCCGCGATGATGCCGGCGATAACTCGCGCTCGACGGGCTAGTCGGGCACTTGTTCGGCGCCGGTTAGCGTCGAAGAGCCGCCATAACCTGCGGAAGCAATTTCGCTGCTACGATGGCGTGAGCCTTGGCACTGGGATGACTGCCGTTAAAATACGGTGGCCATGTCTGAAAGACGATCACCTTGATGCCGCGGGCTTTCAGGCGGCGTGACATTTCCGCGATGTTGCGTTCCATATCGAGCTTACTGCCGCCCAGGCGCATTTCGTTCCACATCGGGTCGATGATCGCAACCTTGGTGCCGGAATCAGCCACGGAGTCGAGGCTCCCCAGCATCTGGCCAGCCGTGATGCCAGGCACGCCGGCATTCTTGACCGTCACACTGAGCCCGCGTGCGCGCAGGAGCTCCTCCAGTTGAGCAGGATATGCCTCCGATGTCATGACGCCGCCCTTGGTATATCCCGTACCGGCGGTGTTGCTTGCGCCGATGGCGACGACCTGTGCGTGGATGAGATTCGCAGCGTCGAGAACCACGAGTGGCAACCCAAGCAGAGCGAAAAGAAGAAGTCGATGCAATAGACTCATTGACCATCCTCCCTTTTTTGGCGCGGCCCGTGCCGCGCGAACGGTCACGACGGGCCATTACCGGACTTGCGGCATTGCCAAGAAACCCGTGCTGGTCCACAGCAGACATGCAGACTAGTGTTGGCTCTCGGCCAGAAGCGGTCGGATTGCTTATTCGGGGAGCCCGGCCCTCCGCAAGCCTTCGGCAAGCTTGGCGAGATCTTCAGCGCGGAGAGGGAGCACCTCGGTCAGATTCGAGATACGTAAGGCGGGGTCGAGCTCACGCAAATGCGCCATCGCTTGTTGCGCTTCAATCATGTGCCCGCTTAGTGCATTGCTGGCTGCCAGAATCCGATTGGCAGCCGGATAGTTCGGCTGCTCGTGCAACGCGCTGTTTGCCCATGCCGTCGCGTCCACGTAGCGACCCGCCTGAAAATGCGCAAACGCGGTTCCAACATGCATGTTGTAGAGGATGGGATCGAGCGGGCTCAGGCGCATTGCCCGTGCATGGTGCTCGATGGACAAGTCCAACTCGCCTCGATAGGCCCTCACCCAGCCGCTAAGGTTCCACGCTGCCGCCAAATTCGGATTTAACGCCAGCGCCCTGTCAATGAAAGCTGCACCGCTATCAAGATCACGGACAAACCAGGCCAGTGCGTGGCCTCCTCTGGACAGCGCGACGGGGTCATCCTTACCCACCTCTACAGCCCGCCTGGCAAGGCGGGCGCCTTCGGCAGTTTCTTGCGCGCGATTGATCACCCATCCATTGAGCTTCCTCCAGATATAACACCATGCGGCCATCCCATAGGCTGAGCCAAACTCCGGATCCAGCTCAACTGCCTTGTAAAACAGGCGTAGCGCCTCGTCGTTCGCAACTCGGGTCCATTGATTGACGCTTGCCATTCCGCGCAAAAAATAGTCGTACGCATCAAGACTCTCGGTCGGTTTGCGTTTTGCACGCTCAATCTCGGCCTGCTCCAGCTTTGGTGCTATTTCGCCAACGACGCGTGCCGCAACTTGATCCTGCAGATCGAAGATGTCCTGTAGTCCACCGTCGAAACGCTCCGCCCATAGATGCGCCCCCGTTGAAGTATCGATGAGCTGCGCAGTTATGCGGATACGGTCCGCGGCCTTGCGCACGCTCCCCTCGAGGACATAGCGCACTCCCAGATCCCGGCTTACCTGCTTGACGTCGACGGCTCGGCCCTTGTAGACGAACGATGAATTGCGCGCGATCACAAAGAGCTGGCGAAATCGCGACAACGCCGTGATGATGTCTTCGACTATTCCGTCAGCAAAATATTCCTGTTCAGGATCTCCGCTCATATTCTGGAACGGAAGGACCGCAATCGACGGCTTGTCGGGAAGTGACAAGTTGAGGGCAGTCGAGCTCGCGGGCCCGGCCAATGTCGTCGCCTTCGCAATCGCGCTCCCAAACAGAAGCGAGTAAACGCGTATCGGATCAGCGATGTTCTTCAGCCTGGTCTCACCAAGATCGCTGATTGCAACATCGAGCCGCGATTTCACCTGCCGGTAGGCGTCCTCCGAAAGACATATCGCTCCAGGTTGGGCAATCCCTTCCAATCGTGCCGCTATATTGACGCCGTCGCCCATGAGGTCGCCATCGCTCTCCTCGACCACGTCGCCGAGATGAACGCCGATACGAAACTCGATCCGCCGCTCCTGCGGCAAGCCGGTGTTACGCTCGATCATCGAGTTCTGGACCTCGATGGCGCAACGAACGGCATCGACCACGCTTCGAAATTCGACGATGGCTCCATCGCCCGTCCGCTTCACCACGCGTCCCTTGTGAATCGCGATTGTCGGATCGATCAGGTCGCTTCGAAGTGCGCGCAGCCTTGCCAGGGTGCGGTCCTCGTCCGCTCCGGCGAGCCGACTGAAACCAACGACGTCGGCCACAAGTATTGCGGCGAGCTTTCTGGCTTCGTCCATGCCGTGCCTCACTCTGAAGGCGGAAACAGCAGCCGAGCCAAGATAGCACAGTTCGCGGAGCTCCGGAAAATTCCAAATCGGGGAATTGCACACCTAAACCGGTCGAGAATTAGCGTGCTTTTCTCCCGAGGCTCCTCCCAACCCCTGAGTGTCAGCGACGAGCGCGAGAGCGCGGTCTTCCGCGTAAATGAACCATCTATCGACTTCTCGATCTAGGAGTGTCAGCTGCTCGTGCAGAGCCGGACGACGATGTTTCGACAATGTGTCGATCAGGTTCTCGATCATCGCCCTCAATCTTCGCACGATCTGCATGTTCTGTGCGCCGCAATGACGTAATTCCGTCAATGCCAAGTGAACAAAGTCCTCCCAGTTCGGTGTTCTACAAATGACCCGCAATTCGCCTGTCGGGCCGAATAGTTCATCCGTGCGCAAGTTTCGATTTCCAGCGCTGCGAAGAAGCCGGGCAAGCTGGTCGATTGCAATCACTGCCGTTGTCGGATCATTGATGGCGGGCGACAGCGCCTTGAGGGCAATATCAATCACGATGCGAAATGCGAAAGTCGGATCCTGCTCGAGCGTCCGTTCGGGTCCGAACGCGAGAGTTGATCGCAACTCCGCTTCGTCGAGTGATGTGGCGCCATCGTACAACCTGAAGAGTGGTTCGCTGGTCCCGACAAAATCGCCGACCTGAGGTGCCAGTTCGATGATGCCGTGCGACTTTTCGGCCAGGACGATGAGATCTTTGAGATTGACTGCCAGAATGATCTCAGACTTACCCAGGTGTTGAACGATGCGACCTGGCGAACCGGGATCTTTAACCAATCTGGTCGCCTCACTCGCCTCACGGGTCGGATGAGGGTAGACGTTCCGCATGACCGCAAGGCCTGCTTCTCCCACGCGTCCGATGATGCTGATCGGCCGAAGGAGTCTTGAAGCATAGTCAATGAGAAAGAGGAATGCGGCGAAACAGGTCAAACCAAGGCAGGCGGCAAGAAATTCCACTAACTGAAATGCGGTCGTTTGAATTCTGTTGAGCGCGCTAATGGCAAACAACAATGTAAAAATGAAAAGACCGGTGGTGCACCTGACGACATTGTCGCGCACCAATATCGTGGCGATGATGCGTGGCGTCATCTGGCCGCTTGCGATCTGAAGAGCAACAAGCAGGGATCCAAACGTAAAAACGACAAAGCTCAGTGTCGCACTTATTATCGCATTCAACATCCCTTGGGCACCCGAGACGCCGAGGTCCAGGAGTGTCCAACCGAGCCAGCTATCGAGTCGATGGAGTACTCGGGTTGCCACCAGCTCGATCGGGATGGCAATGAACGGAATTAGCCATAGCGACGATTTCAGATAATCCCTGAGATGAAACAGGTTCTTCCAGCCCATATGTTCCGCTCGTAACAGAATTCAGTCACTAGCCCATCAATATGGAATTTGCTCTAGACGATTGCCTGAGATGCGCCGTGACAGTCGCGACGCGGACGATCAACGTACTGGCAGTGCATGCCTGAGCTGGCGCTGGATCGAGAGTGACGCCTGCAAGGCCGAAAAGAACGCCGGCTGCATCCCTGCAACTGTCACGGCGCTTCCGCCGACCCATGATCCTCTTCCTCACGCTCACGAGCCGAAAGATGACGGGAGCCGCCGCCTGAGGCGGGACTCAACGTATCGTGATCACGACAGGATGGATGAGCTTGACTTAGATCAATGGCGTGTCCGCCCCCGGTGCTGACCCATGTGACCCAAGTCCGCTCGGGGTCGATCGCGACAGCTTGGCCGGGTCTCATCAGGGTCCGGTCTACACCTCAAAGCGGACAAGTTCGGGTCGGGTGCATTGGTCGGCTGCAGGCCACAAGCGGTCATTCAGGCCAGCCGAGAGCGAATTAGCTTGCCTTGCTTTGAGTCCTTTTGCACTCTCGGGCAAGGAGGCCGATGCATGAAGAAAATGACCGTCGCGTGCGCTCTCGGAGCAGCCCTGGTGCTGTGTAACCTCGGGACGTCTGGTGCTGAAGCCCGGGCGCGGAGGGCACAGGTCGTCCATGAACCGAGGAGGGTTGTTATCGCGGTGCCTTCCGTAACGCCAACTCCGTGGGATTATTACATTGTTCCACGATATCGTTATCGCCCTGAAGACGACCGGGTCGATCCATATGGACCGCCCCTGGTGTCGTCGTGGCAACTCTATGAGGGGTGGCGGTGGCCATACTGGTGGTGAACAGCGATCACGCCAAACAGATCGCATTCTCGGGGGAAGCGGATTCTTTCCAATCGGCTTGATGTTCGCGATCACAGATCGATGACGACGTCGCCGGCCGGCCGTGAGCAGCAGATGAGAAGATTGCCGTCGGCGGGCATGTCGAGCGGCGTCGGTCCGTAGGCGATTGCGCCTGAAATCAAGCCGCTTTCGCAGCTGTGGCAAACGCCGCTCCGGCACGCCCAACGGACCGGCACGTCGCATGCCTCGGCGAGTTCCAGAATGCTCTGATAGGCTGACGCGTCCCAGTGCGCGGCGACGCCACTTCGCGCGAACGATACCAGGGGACCGGCGCCGGCATCCTCGGCGAGGGGATGAGGCGCCCGTATCACGGCGCCGACGACGCCGGGCGTCCGCGACTCGCCGCCGTTGAAGAGTTCCAGGTGAACCCGTTCCGGCGCCACGCCGTAGGCGGCAAGCGCTTGCTTCATGTCAGCCATGAAGCGGGTCGGTCCGCAAAGATAGACGTCCGCTTCGCGCGGCATGCCCACCTCGTCGAACACCGATCGGGACAGATGACCGCTGGCGTCGAAATCCTCACCGATCCTGTCGCTCATGCCTGGCCTGCTGTAGCACACATGGCTGCGGCCGCGGCTGAGCCCGCGCATGAGACGGCGCACTTCGGCGGCAAACGGATGATGCCGACTGTCGCGCGCCGCGTGCAGCCACAGGATGCGGGACGTCGCGCCAGCCTCGGCCAGCGCATGCAGCATCGCGAGGACCGGTGTCGCTCCGATCCCGGCGCTCATCAGCACGACGGGCCGATCCCCGGATTGCAGGAAGAAGTTGCCGCGCGGCGAGCTGACGTCGATGATGTCGCCGACCTGGACGTGGTGGTGCAGGTAGGCTCCCGCAGCTCCGTCGAGCTCGAGCTTCACACTGATCCGACGCTGCTCCGACGAAACGGGACCGGAGAGCGAGTAGCTGCGAAACAGCGGCGAGGCAGCGGCGGGCGGTCGAAGGCGAAGCACGACGTACTGGCCGGGCCGCGCCGCCGGCAGCGGCCGCCCGTCCGGATCCCGCATCGTCAGGGAGACGACGTCCGCGGACTCCCGGTCGATCGCCGTGATCGCGAGTGGACGGAATCCCGGCGCGACCGGATGCGCCGCCGCCGCCGGCGCAAGGCCGGCATTGCCGCCGGCTGCGCCGGTGACCTGGCTTTGCAGTATTGCCTCGAATGACCGGCGCCATCCGGCGGACAGCGCTTCGATCCGCAACGCGCGCTCCAGTCGATCGCGTGGATGATCGGGCGAATAGAGCAGCGCGTTGATCTCGGCAACGGTCATCCGCTCGCTCGCCTCTTCTTCCTTGACGATGTCGTCGCCGGCGCCGACGTCGCCCTCCCTGAGCACGCGAAAGTAGAATCCGGGCCGTCCGCTTGACGTCAGCAATGCCGGCATGCGCGGCTCGTTCACGCGGATGCCGACGCGATAACAGGTCACGCGCGGCTGGGTGACCTCGAACAGTGCGCTGCCGATCCGGTAACGGTCACCGATGCACACGGCATCGTCGGGCAACCCTTCGATCGTGAAGTTCTCGCCGAACTGTCCGTGGACAAAGTCGGTCCGGTTCAGTTGATCCTGCCAGTGGCGGTAGGATTCGATCTGGTAGACGAAGACGGCGCGCTGCTCGCCGCCGTGGCCGGCGAGGTCGCCCTGGCCGTCACCGGCCAGATTCAACCGGCCGACCCGGCAGCGGCCGGGCACCGGGGTCTTCCATATCCCGGTGCGGACGGTGCGACCCTTCCAGTCGATGTCGCGAGGAAGTCCGACATTCACCGACAGCAGCCGCGCCATGGCTCGCTCCGCTTCCGTCTCGCGGCCGGTTATCGGCCGCAGGGTGCGTCCTCACTCGCGGACGATCTCGGCGACGTCGAGGTTGCGATCGGGTCCGTGCGGCACCACCGACTGGCCCGGTTCGAGATGGAGCCGGGTGCCGTCGAGATGAACCGCGACGATCTCGGGTTCGAACGAGACCAGGTTGGAGATCCGGCGCACCTCGGGATAGGCCTCTGGATACGACCACGCCGCCTGGCGCGCTTCGCCGATGGAGTAATAGCTGCAGAGCCCCTTGTAGGGGCAAAAGGTCTGAAGCTTCACGGGCGTCAATGCCGATACGTCGATGTCGTCGCGCGGAACGTACCAGCGCGGCGCGAAGCCCGACTCGTAGAGCACCAGCGGCCGCCTGGTGTCGGCGATGACCCGGTCAGCATGGCGGACCACGAGGTTGCGGGAGGCCTGGCGAATGTCGATGCGGTGGTAGGGGTCGGCGGCATGGCCCACGATCCGCTCGTCTTCTTCATAGAAGGCGTCCATCGTGCGCCAGGCAAACGCGACGCGCGCCTGCAATTCGCCGGCGTAGGCGGGCAGGCCGGTATGCTGCCACGCCCCGCGCGCCGCCACGTGCTGCTCGCTCGACCGTACGCCATACCAGGAAGTCGGTCCGAGATCGGGATGCCGGGTGGTATGGTCGCTGCGTTCCAGCACATGGGGAGCGACATCGGTTTCCGGGAAATAGGCGACCGGATAACGGCCCGGCTCGAACAGCAGGACGACGTTTTCGCTGTCGGCGATCCAGTTTCCTCCGAACTGCACGCGCATCCGCCTGCGTAGCCGCTCGACGTAGAGCAGTCTCCCGGGCAACGGTTCGGGCACAAGGAAGCGGCCGATCGCACCCGATGAAAGCGGACCTTGTTGCCAGGACAATCCCATGACGCTTCCCCAATCGGTTTTGACGATCGGCGCCGGCGGGTGTCCGCCGGCCGCGGATCCGGCCGTGAATTTTCCCGGCAAGGATGGCGACTTTCGGGCTCCCGCGCGCCCTGCATCTTGGTACGTCCGACCGCACACCTTGGTATGGGCTGCCGGGTCCGATGCGGACGACGCAACACACGACGTTTCCTGAAGCTTGCCGCGCGCAGCCGTGCGCGATCCGCGGGCGTGCGGCTTGCGCGCGACGGCTCGCGCGGTCCCGGCCGTCACGCCATGGTATGAACGATCACGGGACCTGCCACCGCGCTGGCCTGGCCGACCAGGAGCGGACCGAGATTGTCGTCGATCCAGGTCAGCGCGCGGCGATTGGCCTCCTCGGCGCCGGCGAAGTTGTTGAAGACGCTGATCGCGGTCACCGTGTCGTCGCCGGCATAGACCACGTAATAGGCCATGAAGCCCTCGACGTCGCTGATGATCGGGATCGCGCCTTCCTTGATCCGGCGTGCGAGTTCTTCGGCGGTGCCAGCTTTCGCCCTGGCCTGACGGATGGCGGCGTACATGAGGTCCTCCCTTCCGGCTTGCGATCGGATGCGCCTGGCGCATGCGCGATGGTACGCCTGGAGGCGGGGAGACGCCATCCGGATCAGTGAGAGTTCAGGTGAGGCGCGTCACGATCTGCTTTGCGGCGCGGCGGCTGTGCGGCGTCTGCGGCAATCTGGTGAGGTCGCCGCGCGGCGGCGGGGATGTCGGGCCGGGCGCGGTCGGCAGCTCCTGCTGCTGCAGGAACAGCGTGGCCTCGAAGCGGATGCCGGGCGCCTCCTTGGCTGCTCCCCAGCACACCGCGGTGGTGCCGTTGAACCGGCCGGTCAGCCGCGCCTCGACCTCGTCGCAACCGAACACGGTTGTGCTCGAGCTCTCGGCGAAGCGGCGCGTCGTCAAAGTCGCGGTGAAATTGTTGTCGTCGACCTCGTAGGTGCCGCCATAGGCGAACATCGTGTCGCCGCCTGAGATCTTGCCGTCTGCGAGACGGACAATTCCGGTACCTTCGCCGCGCGGCGTCCGGAACCACGCCGCATACTGACCGTCCCTGAGCATGGCCATCAACTGGAAAACCCTGCGTTGCCGCCTTGCTACGGTGCAATCGCGCCGACCGCCACTGCGCGTTGCGGCGACGGTTAACGAGTCGAGAAGGCGATCGTGGAATCTGCGCGCGGAGGTATCGGGCGCAGTTCGCGCAGCTTCCGCCACGTCAGAAAATGACACGGCCCTCGCCAGGGGAGCTAGCGAGGGCCGTGCCGGTACACCGCGCCGCGCCTAGGTTCGCGACGAGATGTGGGAGCTCGTGAAGACTCTTCAGTCGGGCATGATCCAGTTCCGAAAACCGGTTCCCGCTGTCTTAGAACGGTAGCAGGACGTCCATCACCTGTTGGCCGTAGCGCGGCTGTTGCACGTCGGTGATCTGGCCGCGGCCGCCATAGGCGATGCGGGCCTGTGCGATCTTCGACGAATCGATGGTGTTGTCGCTCTGGATGTCCTCCGGGCGCACGATGCCGGCGACGACGAGTTCGCGGATTTCGTAGTTGACCCGGATCTCCTGCTTGCCTTCGACCACGAGGTTGCCGTTCGGCAGCACCTGGGTGACGACGGCGGCGACGTTGGTCTGCAGGGCTTCCTGGCGGTTCACCGAACCCTTGCCGTCGCTGTTGGACGTCGAATCGGTGGTGAGCAGGCGGCCGGGCAGGATCTTGTTGGCCTGCGTGATGGTCTGCGATCCCAGGAAGTTGGTGACGCCGGAATCTTCGGTGCTGGTGCGGCTGCGTTGCGTCTCGTTGGCGATCGCGGCCTTGTCGGTGATGTTCACCGTGACGGTCAGGATGTCGCCCACGCGTGCGGCGCGCTGGTCCTTGAAGAAGGCGCGGGAGCCGCTTCGCCACAGCGAGTTCGGGCTGTAGGAGGCGACCTCGGGCTTCGGCATCGGCATCTGCACCGGCTTGTAGCCGGGAGCTGTGGTCGGATTGTCGATCGCGGTCAGCTTCGGCTGCTCGCCGATCTGGGAGAGACGGTCGATCGATGAGCAACCGCTGGCGATGGTTCCGAGCACGAGCAGGGAGCTGGTCAACAGGAGACGGTTGATACGAAACGGGGACATGAACTTACTCGGCGTTTGGAGCAACTGAACTGAGCTTGATCGGAGCGGAGCCAGGCGCGGTGGTCGCGTCGGCGACCGGCGCCGGGCGCGGGGTGGCGACTGCGATCGCAACCTGTCCGCGGCCGATCACGGTGCCGGAGATGACGCGCTGGGACTGCAGATTCATCACGCTGACGACGTCGCCTTCGGCGCCGCCATCCATCGCCTTGCCGCGGATCGTCAGATACAGACCGCCGTTCTGGTAGATCAGCGTGACGTTCTGGTCGCGGGTGACCAGATCGGGCTTGGCGAGATCGGTGACGCGCAGCGCGCGGCCGGCGCCGATCTGACGGCGGGCCTGCATGCCGATCACGCTGTCGCGCACTGCGGCGTCGTTTCCGACCTCGGCCTTCGGGCGGCGTTCGACCACCACGTCGGACGCCTTCAGCACGTCGCCGCGCTCGAGCGTGCGGGTCAGGATCGCAGCCTCGATGGTCTCGATTGCAGTGCCGGTGAAGCGCAGCTTGAGCGGCGCGGCGCCGGTGTCGTTGCCGATCTCGAAGGTGACGTCGAAGCGGGCGGTGCGCGGCTCGTAGCGTGCCGCGACGGGCTGCAACGCGCCGCTGTTGGTGGATTCCAACCTGATATCGCCGGGATCGCGGTCGAAGGTCAGGCTGACGTTGGCGGCATCGCCGAGGCCGTGGCGGTGATCGAGCGCGCGCGCGACCTGCTGCTCGATCTCCTTGGCGTCGATGGTGCGCGCCGGCCGCGTCACGGTGATTTCCTTGAGATCGCGGGTGTCGACGCCGATCACCTGACGGGCGCGCAGGATGTTGAGTACCTGCGCGACCGGCAGCGTTCCGGTGGTGCCGAGATCGGGCGCACGGTAGATCGCGATGCTGGCCGAGCTGCCGGCATTCTCGACGAGGTCGCCGACCCGCACGATGTCGTCGGACACCGTGACGTTGCCGCGCAGTGCCGGCGGCGCGATGGTCTCGCTCGCGCCGGCACCGGCGCTTTGCGCGACCGATGGCGCCACGGTGACCGCCAGAGCGGTCGCGGAGACCATCAGCAGGGCGGCGGCGGTCAGGAGAGGGCGGGCGATCATCGACATCATCCTCAGCGGAACAGTTGGGACGTGGTCTGCATCATCTGGTCGGCGGCGGAGATCACCTTGGAGTTCATCTCGTAGGCACGCTGGGCTGCGATCAGATTGGAGATTTCGCTGACGACCTCGACATTGGCCTGCTCGAGATTGCCCTGCTGCATGTCGCCATAGCCGTCGGTCGAGGCGATGCCGTCCTGCGGCTGGCCGGACGCCGGCGTATCCTGGAACAGATTGTCGCCGATCGGGTTGAGGCCGGCCTCGTTGATGAAGCGCGTCAGGCCGATCTGGCCGATCGTCGTGGAGGCGGTCTGGCCCGGCAGCGTCACCGAGACCTGGCCCTGGGTGTTGATGGTGATTCCGGAGGCGTTCTGCGGGATCGTGATCGTCGGCTGCACCGGGTTGCCCTGCGCGTTGACGATGCGGCCCTGGTTGTCCATCTGGAACGAACCGTCGCGGGTGTAGGTGAAGGTGCCGTCCGGCATCAGGATCTTGAAGAAGCCGTCGCCGCGGATCGCGACGTCGAGCGTGTTGCCCGTGGGCGATAGCGTGCCCTGCGTCATCATCCGCGGCGTGCCGACGGTCTTGACGCCGCCGCCGAGGTCGATGCCGACAGGCAGGATGGTGTTCTGCTGCGAGGCCTGCGCGCCGACCCGGCGCACATGGTCGTAGATCAGGTCCTGAAACGCGGCGCGTTGCTTCTTGTAGCCGGTGGTCTGCAGGTTCGCGATGTTGTTGGAGATGACCTGGACGTTGAGCTCCTGGGCCGCCATCCCGGTCGCCGCGGTATAAAGTGCGCGCATGGGTCAGTTCCCCCGTCAGGTCGGCACGTCGGCGAGCTTCTCGATCGCCGATTTGTGCAGGTCGCTCTGCTGCTGCAGCAGCGTCGCGATTTGGGCGTAGGTCCGCGAGATCTCGATCATGCGGCTCATCTCGGTGACCGAATTGACGTTGGACTTCTCGATGAAGCCCTGCCGCACCGTCGACTCGGTATCGGCGATCGGCGCGTTGCCCTCGCCTGGTGAATAGAGGTTGGAGCCTTCCTTCAGCAGGCTCTGGGCCTGCGCGAACGAGACGAGGCGCAGCTTGCCGCGGATCGAGTCGGTCCTCGAGGTGCCTTCCTGCACCGAGATCTCGCCGTCCGCGGCGATGCTGACGTCGTGGTCGGTCTGCTGGAACACGATCGGGCCGGAATTGCCGAGCACCTGGTAGCCCTCGGCGGTGACGAGCTGGCCCTGGTTGTTGATCTGCAGGCTGCCGTCGCGGGTGTAGCGCTCGCCGGCGGGCGTCTGCACAGCCAGGAAGCCACCGCCGTCGATCTCGACGTCGAGCGGGTTCTTGGTTTCTTCGGTCGGGCCCTGCGAGAAGTCGTGATAGGTGGCGCGGTCCTGGACGAACGAGACGCGGCGGTCGCGGGGCGCGAAATTGTCCTCATGCGCGCTCGACGACAGATATTCCTCGAACAGCGAACGGTCGGCCTTGAAACCGTTGGTGTTCATGTTGGCGATGTTGTTGGCGACGACGTCGATCTGCCGTTCCAGCACCATCTGCTTCGATAGTCCGATCAGAAGCGCATTCTGCATCGGTGGTTCTCCCCTGTGAGGTGACCCGATTGCGAGAGGCTCTCCCAAGCCTTCGACCGGATCGGCGTTGACCTCCGGGTTCTCCCAAACCCTCGAGGTCACGCCATCCTCTCAGCGAAAGCCGTGCCAACTTGGAATATTGTGCTGTGTGAATGGGTTAGACGGATTTCCGGATGTGGAGCAGGGCGGCAGAAAGGTCTTGTTGACCATGTTTGCCCGGCAGTTTTTTCCTAGTTGAACGGTAATCCTAAGGTTCCGTTAACCATTGTCACTCCAGAGTTGCCGCCATTGGGGCGCGTATGCTCCGGCGGCATTTGTATCGCGTCTTCAAGCCAAGGCTGGTGGCAATCGCGTTCGCATCCCTCTCAAGGTGAAGCGGGCGGACGATGGCTGACGAGGACAAGACGGAAGGCGCTGAAGGCGCAGCAGCCGCGCCTGCGAAGAAGGGCAAGCTCAAGCTGATCCTCGCCGCGGCAGGCTTCCTCGTCGTGGTCGGCGCCGGTGCCGGATGGTTCTTCTTCATGCGTGGCCATGGCGACGAGCAGCACGCCGAGGCCGCGCCGCCGCCGAAGCCGCCGTCCTTCGTCGACATCCCCGACATGCTGGTCAACCTGGTCGGCGCCCCCGGCGAACGCGTGCAATACCTGAAACTGAAGCTCGTGCTCGAGGTCAAGGAAGAGAAGCAGGCCGAGGCCATCAAGCCGTCGCTGCCGCGCGTCACCGACCTGTTCCAGACCTATATGCGCGAGCTGCGCCCGAGCGACCTCAACGGCTCGGCTGGCCTGTTCCGCCTCAAGGAGGAGCTGACCAAGCGGGTCAATCTCGCGGTCGCGCCCAACCAGGTGAGCGCAGTGCTGTTCAAGGAAGTCGTGATCCAGTGACGGGGCAGGGATAAGCCATGGCCGGCAACGACCAGATGGACCAGGACGCCATTGCGGCGCAATGGGAAGCCTCGCTCGATTCCGAGGACCCCGCGACCGCCGCATCGGAAGCCGCCAAGAACGAGCTCACCGAGAGCATGGCGCTGCAATGGGCGGCCATGGTCGAGGACGGCAGCCGCGACTTCGGCACCAAGAGCACCAATGGCGAGCGCGTGCTGTCGCAGGAGGAGATCGACAATCTCCTCGGCTTCACCGTCGGCGACGTCAACCTCGACGATCATTCCGGCATCCGCGCCATCATCGATTCCGCGATGGTGTCCTACGAGCGCCTTCCGATGCTCGAAATCGTGTTCGACCGCCTGGTGCGGTTGATGACGACGAGCCTGCGCAACTTCACCTCCGACAACGTCGAGGTCTCGCTCGACCGCATCACCTCGGTGCGCTTCGGCGACTACATGAACTCGATCCCGCTGCCGGCGGTGCTCTCGGTGTTCAAGGCGGAGGAATGGGAGAATTTCGGCCTCGCCACCGTCGATTCCAGCCTGATCTATTCGATGATCGACGTGCTGCTCGGCGGCCGCCGCGGCCAGACCCAGCTGCGCATCGAGGGCCGGCCCTACACCACGATCGAGACCAATCTGGTGAAGCGGCTGGTCGAGGTCGTGCTGGCGGATGCCGAGCAGGCGTTCCGCCCGCTGTCGCCGGTGACCTTCACGATCGATCGGCTGGAGACCAATCCGCGCTTTGCCGCGATCAGTCGTCCGGCCAATGCCGCGATCCTGGTGCGCCTGCGCATCGACATGGAAGACCGCGGCGGCAATGTCGAGCTGCTGCTGCCCTACGCCACCATCGAGCCGATCCGCAACGTGCTGTTGCAGATGTTCATGGGCGAAAAGTTCGGCCGCGACCCGATCTGGGAAGGCCATTTCGCCACCGAGGTGGCGCAGGCCGAGATCTCGGTCGACGCCGTGCTCTACGAGGCCGACATCCCGCTGAAGCAGCTGATGCGGCTGAAGGTCGGCGACACGCTGCCGCTGGATATCGGAGCCAATTCGCTGGTCTCCGTGCGCTGCGGCAATGTCACCCTGACCGAGGGGCGGATGGGCCGGGTCGGCGACCGCGTCGCGATCCGCGTCACCAAGAATTTGCGCAAACCACAAACCACCTTCGCGATGTTCGAGAAGGCGGACGAGCAGACCAAGATGATGGAGGCTCCATGAGTCATTTGCTGGGCATGGCAATCGAGAGTCTGGTTGCGGTGCTTCTGATGCTGACGATCGGCTATTGCTGGCTGCTCAACAAGCGGCTGCAGCGGCTGAAGGCGGACGAGCACTCGCTGAAGGCTGTCATCGCCGAGCTGATCACCGCGACCGAGATCGCCGAACGCGCGATCGGCGGGCTCAAGCACACCGTGCGCGACGTCAACGAGAATCTCGGCAATCAGATCGACGCGGCAGCCGCGATGTCGATGCAGCTGAAGGGCCAGCTCGCCGAAGGCGATAACGTGGTGCGCCGCCTGTCCAAGATCGCGCTGGCGGCGCGGCCGGCTGAACCTGCGCCGGCGCCCACGCCCGCTCCTGCACCGGCGCCGCGGGTCTCGGGCGCGCGTGCGGTCGCCGCGGCCGCCGAAGCCTTCACCGAGCGCCGGAGGGCCAGCGGCCTCGCTGCATGAAGTCGTTCCGTGACATCAGGGTGATGCCGGTTGTGCTGGTCGCGATCTTCGGCCTGATGGTGCTGAAGATCGCCGGCCTCGTGCTCGATGGCGGCTATGTGTTCGACTACGATTCGCCGTCGGCCGGCCGCTCATGGGCCCAGGACAATATCAACTTTCCCGGCGCCCGCAGGGTTGCCGCCGACACCACGGTGAAGGCCGATTCCTCCGACATCACGGGATCGGTGGAAGCCGAAAAGAAGGATGAGAAGACCGAGGCGCCGAAGCCCGCACCGCCCGCAGCCGCCGTGCCCAAGCCCGACGGCGTCGTGGTCAACATGGATCAGACCGCGCCGGTGTCGGCGTCCGAGCGCGCGATCCTGGAGCGGCTGCAGGCGCGCCGCCAGGAGATCGAGCAGCGGGCGCGCGAGGTCGATATCCGTGAAAGCCTCCTGAAGGCCGCCGAGAAGCGCATCGAGGCCAAGGTCGAGGAAGCCAAGGCCAATGATGCCCAGGCGAACGCCGCCGCGGCCGAGAAGGCCAAGGCCGACGCCGCCCGCTTCAAGGGCATCGTCACGATGTACGAGAACATGAAGCCGAAGGACGCCGCCAAGGTGTTCGACCGCCTCGACATGAGCGTGCTCTACGAGATCGCCTCGCAGATCCAGCCGCGCAAGATGTCCGATATCCTCGGCCTGATGCAGCCCGAAGCCGCCGAGCGCCTTACCGTCGAGCTAGCCCGCCGCGCCGGCGGCAACACCTCACCATCAGACGATCTCCCCAAGATCGAAGGCAAGATGCTGACGCCGAAGGGGTGACGGGCCAGCCCACCGCAAACGCAGACACCGGCATCCCTCCAACGCGGTTTCCGCGATGTCCTGTCGCATCAGGACGCCCGCCACTTGCGCTCGGCCTCGTCCCAGGCCGCGAGCGGCTGCAGATCGGGCACCCAGGCAAGACCGGTCTTGCCGTCGGACGAAATCGCCTCCGGCGTCACGACCATGTCGAGGAGCGCAGGGCGGTTGGCCAGCGCGCGCTGGATCGCGGGTCCGAGTTGCTCTTCGGTTTCGACCCGCTCGGCGTGCATGCCGAAGGAGCGGGCCATGCCCGCATAGTCGGCGACTTGCAGTCGGGTGCCGACCACCTTGCCATGGGTGACGGTCTGGTCATGCACTTCGATCTGCCAGGCTCCGTTGTTGGCAACGACGATCAGGACCGGGGCCTTGTGCCGTACGGCCGTGTCGACCTCGATGGCATTGAAGCCGAAGGCGCCGTCGCCGGTCGCCACCACGACCGGCTTGTCCGGGAATGCGAGGCTGGCCGCAATGCCGTAAGGCACGCCGATGCCGATGCAGCCGAAAGGGCCCGGGTCGAGCATCAAGGGCGCATTGAGCCCGACACGCGCGAAAGCGAGGAAGTCGCCGCCGTCGGTGATGACGACGGAGTCGTTGCCGATGGCCTTCTGGATTTCGGAGAGGACCTTGTTCGGATGCAGCTTGCCGTCGGAGCCGTTTGGCGCGGCGGCCATGCTCGCCTGCAGCTTCTTCGCGCGCTCCTCGTGGCCGGCGTGCAGTTTCGCAGCCCATTGCCGGTCGACCTCGGAAGCGCGATTGCCGGCATGTTCGACCATGGCGCGGAGTGTCTCGGCGGGCGACGCCAGGATCTCGACGGCGCCGCGACGGTTGTCGCGCATTTCGGACGGTGTATCGCTGATCCGGACGAATTTGGCGGACTGGAACACGGCCGGAGAGCCGTAGGCGAGCTGGAAGTCGAGCCGGCGTCCGACGGTGAGGACCACGTCGGCGTCACCCATGACGGCGCCGCGCATCGCGCCGACCACGGATGGGTGGCTGTCCGGCACCAGCCCGCGGCTCTCGCCGGTGTCGAGATAGACGGCTCCGAGACGATCGAGCAGCGAGACGAGCTCCGGGCCGGCGCCACGGGCGCCGCGTCCCGAAATCACCAGCACGCGCTTCGCCGACCAGAGCACATCGACCGCGCGGGCAATTTGCGCCGGGTCGGGAAGGGTGACGGTACGCGGCTTGGCCGACAGATGCTCTTCGAGCTGCAGCGCCTTCGGCACGATGCCGCGCAGCGTGTCGGTCGGAAAATCGATATAGGACGGACCCGGCTCGCCACCTTCGCCGAAGGCGCGCGAGATCGCCTCGTCGAGTTCCTGAAGCACCAGCGACGGTTCGCGCACCGTGCGGGCATAGCGGGTGATCGATCGGACCAGCTGCGTGTGGTCCATGTCCTGCAGGCCGCCACGGTTTTCCTGCGGCCGCGGATTACCCCCTGAAATGACCAGGACCGTCGCGCGCGAAACATGTGCATTGGCGATGCCCGTGATCGCGTTGGTCATGCCCGGGCCTGCCGTCACCAGCGCGACACCCAGCTCGCCGGTCAACTCCGAATGCGCCTGTGCCATGTGAACGGCGGCGCGCTCGTCGCGAACGTCGATGATGCGGATGCCCTCCGCGTCAAGCCGCATCCAGATCGGCATGATGTGGCCGCCGCAGAGTGCGAAGACGCGCGTGACGCCGCGGCGTTTCAGAAGGCGGGCAATCAGGTCGGCGGCACTGTCGGGAAGGGCTTTCATCGGGGAACTCCGGTGCTGTTAGAGTTGCATGGATCAGATCTGCGCGAGCCAGGCGACGAGAAGCGAGACGGTCAGAACGGCGAAGACATGGGAAGCCAGGATCGAGCCCGAGGTGACGCCGGCCTCGAGCCCATAAAGCTTGGCGATGGTGAAAGGTCCCGATCCGATCGGCAGCGCGCTCAGGATCACCGCAGAGTGCGACCACAGTGGCGGCATCGAGAAAACGCGGAAAGCCAGGAATGCGGTCACTGCAGGCTGCAGGACGAGCTTCATCGAAACGAGCAGGGCGATGGAGCCGATGTCATTGGTGACGACCCGCTCTTGCGCCAGGAAGAGTCCGATGCAGACAAGCGCGGCAGGGGACGCGGCTCCGCCGAGGATGGACGTAAAGCTCGCGAACGGGGCAGGCACGGTCAGGCCGCTCAGCCCAACGGCGAGGCCGGCGACCGGCGCGATGAGGAGTGGGCTGGTAAAGATGGCGCGCGTGACCCTGGCGCTGGTGGACCAGAAGCCGTCCGCTTTCTGCAAATCGATTTCGATCACGACGATCGCAAACAGGAAGAGGACGCAGGCCGTGAACAGCGTGGCGATGATAGAGGCGGGGGCGCTTTCCGGTCCAAACACCAGCAGGCACATCGGGATGCCCATGAAGCCGACATTGCTGTAGCCGGCATCCAGCCCCTCGACACTCGCGTTGGCCACGCGCCGGCCTCGCAGGCGGCTCACCACGAAAGCGACGGCGAAGGTGACGGCAAAACCGCCGCAGAACGCCGCTGCGAAGCCGAACTGCTGAACCTGGTCCGGCCGGATCCTGGACATCGCCGTGAACATCAGCGATGGCAGCGCCAGGTAGATCGCAAATCGATTGAGATTGTCGGTTGCCGTCTTGTCGAACACGCCGAAGAATCCGCAGATGAACCCTGTCAGGATCAACGCGAAGACCGGCAATGCGGAGTTGAGGACAGCCTGCATGATACGTCGGGACGCTCTCGTTCACCGGGTCAGTCGGAAAATCTCTTCTTCAGTTCGCGATGAAGGACCTTGCCGGTGGCATTGCGCGGCATCTCGTCCTCAGTGATGAACTTGTAGGACCGCGGACGCTTGAAACCGGCCATGCGTTCCTTCGACCACGCGCTCAGCTCGCCCTCCGTCAGGGCTGCGCCGTCATGCAGCACGATGACGGCATGCACGCTCTCGCCCCACTTGTCGTCCGGCAGTCCGATCACGGCGACGTCCTTGACGAGCGGATGCGCGCCGACCAGGGCCTCGACCTCGGACGGATAGATGTTCTCGCCGCCCGAGATGATCATGTTGCTCTTGCGGTCGGAGAGGTGGATGTATCCGTCGGCATCGCGACGAGCCATGTCGCCGACCGAGCAATAGTCGCCGCGGAACGCCTGTGCGGTCTTCTCCGGCAGGCGCCAATAGCTGTCGAATGTGTGCGCGTTGCAGGAGTACAGCTCGCCGGTTTCTCCGTCCGGCACCTCGTTGCCGGCCTCGTCGAGGAGCTTGATCGGCGCTGCGCCGACGCATTCGCGACCGACCGAACCCAGCTTGGTGAATTGCTCGTGCGGATGCAGCATGGTCACCCAGCCGGTCTCGGTCGCGCCGTAGAGTTCGAACAGGCCGGAGTTGGGGAACATGTCCATCACCTCGCGCTTGGTTTCAGGACGCGCGGGCGCAGACGAGATCATGAGCTTGGTGACAGCGTCGAAATTGTATTTGGCGCGGGTTGCCTGCGGCAGGCCGAGCATCATGATGTAGTGCGTCGGGACTAGCGAGGTGAAGGTCGAGCCGCCCTCGGCCAGCGTCTTGACGGCATGCTCGGGATCGAAGCTCTTGCGGGAATAAATCGAGTTGACGCCGCCGCAATAACCAAACGCGCCAAAGAAGTTCAGCGAATTGGCGTGGCACATCGGCATCACGAGGAGCGCGCCATCCGTTCGATGCAGGCCAAGCTCGATCTCGGTGACCATCGACAGCAGCACCGCGCTGCGATGGCTGCGCACCACGCCCTTCGGGTTGCCCGTGGTTCCGGACGTGTACATCAATGTCCAGGGATCGGACAGCGCGACGTGCTGGTTGGTCTCGCGGGCACTCCCGGCCGACAGGAATGCTTCATAGTCGCGATATCCCGCCGGGCACTGCCTTGTGCCGAAGTGAATGAAGCGATCGGCCTTGACGGGAAGCGCATCCCGGATTTCCTCGACGACGCCGACCAGCTCGTCCTGGACGATGACGGCAGCCGCCTCGGCGTTGTTGACGATGAATTCGACTTCCTTGCCGACCAGCCGGAAGTTGATCGGCAGGGCGACGAGCCCAGCCTTTGCGGTGGCTGCGAAGATCTCGCTCCACTCGACGCAGTTGTAGGCAAGAATTGCGACCCGGTCGCCTTTGACCAGACCAAGGCCCAGCAAGGCGTTGGCGAGGCGGCAGGCGCGATCGTTCCACTGGCCGAACGTCATCGAGCGGTCGAGGTCACGGGTGCCCAGACTGTTCGGCGCAAGCCGCGCGTGCACCGACAGCATCTCACCGAAATTCAAGAGGTCCTTCATGGTCGAATCCTCGAATGCTTGGCTGCAAATCAGGGTTGATCAGTGCAAGAGGCCGATCGAGAACCACGGCACGGCCGCTATCACGATCGTGCCGATCAGCAGCGCCAGCACGTAGCCGAGCATCGGCTTGATGCCTTCGTCGGGATGAATGCGGCTGATGGCGCAGGCGGCGTAGTAGCCGACGCCGAACGGCGGGGCGAACAGGCCGATGCCCATCGCCAGGATGACCACCATCGCGTAGTGGACCTCGTGCACTCCGACCTGCTTGGCGATCGGGAACAACAGCGGTCCGAACAGCACGATTGCGGGGATGCCCTCGAGCACGCTGCCCAGCACGACGAAGGCGATGATGGTCACGGCCAGGAACATCGGCGCGCCGCCGGGCAGGCCGGTCATGAACGATGCGAGCGCGGTCGAGAAGCCGGACTGGGTCAACGCCCAGGCCATCCCGGTCGCGGCGCCGATGATCAGCAGGATCGCACCCGAGAGCGCCGCGGTCTCGGTCAGCATCGGATAGAGCCGGCGCCAGTCGAACCTGCGATAGAACAACAGGCCCGCAAGCGCCGCATAGACGATACCGATCGTCGAGACTTCGGTCGCGGTGGCGACGCCGCCGACGACAGCGAAGCGGATCACGAAGGGCAGCGCCACAGCAGGCAACGCCACGAGGAACGTCGAGCCGACCTCGCCCCAGCTTGCGCGCTTCACATGCGAGAGGTCTTCCTTGCGATAGCGCTGCCACACCACGAAGCAGAGCATGATTGCAAGCACCAGCCCCGGCAGCAGGCCGCCGGTGAACAGAGCCGCAATCGAGACACCGGTGACCGATCCGATGGTAATCAGGACGAGGCTCGGCGGGATGGTTTCGGTCTGCGCGCCAGTGGCCGACAGAAGCGCGACGAGGTCGCCGGGTTTCGCGCCGCGCTCGATCATTTCGGGGAACAGCACGGGAGCGACGGCGGCCATGTCGGCGGCCTTGGCGCCCGAAATGCCCGACACCAGATACATCGCGGCGACCAGCACATATTGCAGGCCACCGCGGACATGTCCCAGCAGGCTCGCGAGGAAGGCCACCATGGCGCGCGCCATGCCCGTCATCTCGATCAGGAGGCCGAGGAAGACGAACAACGGCACCGACAGCAGGATGAGATGGCTCATGCCCTCGTCCATGCGGCCGATCACGACGGTCGACGGCGTGGAGGTCGTCAGCGTGATGTAGGCGAAGGTGGCGAGCCCAAAGGCGAAGGCAATGGGCACAGCGGCGAACACCATCACGGCGACCAGGCCGACGAAGAAGATCAGCAGGTTGAGGTTGCCGAGCGGGATCAGGAGCGGGCTCAGGGCATAGAATGCGGCACCGACGACGGCGACGAGGGCGACGGCAGTTGCGGTTAGCCGCCATTGACCTGACGACAGCATCCGGAACAGTGCGACCAGCAGCATCAGGCCGAGGCCGATCGGCAGTGCCGCGGCGCGCCAGAGATTCGAGATGTCGAGTGCGGGCGTCGAGACGAACGCTTCGTCGGAGGCGAATTCGTAGGCCGGCTCGAGAACGAGGACCAGGAATGCCAGCGGCGCCGCGATCGCGAGCACGTCGAAGAAGGCACGCTTGCGCGGATCGAGCTTGCCCACGAGGGCCGTCATCCGCATATGCTCGCCGCGCTGAAAGGCGACCACCGCGCCGAGCATCGCGAGCCACAGGAACAGGATGCCGGCCAATTCATCCGACCAGATCAGCGGCCGCTGGAAGAAGTAGCGCGCAGAAACGCCGGTGAACAACACGACGATTTCCGCGACCACGAGCAGGGCCGCGGCGGCCGCGATCGCTGAACCGAGCCATTGTTCGGCCTTTTGCAGGGCGCCCGCAACCCCGGTCATCCTGGGTGGCACGACGCCGATTTCGTCTGCGATCTGCATGACGATCAACCGATGTTGCCGGCGTATTTCTGCAGCAGCGTCCAGGCCTCGTCGCCGAACTTGGTCTTCGCGTCCTTGTAGAAGGAGGTCTTGGCCAGTGCTGCCTGGAAGGCATCGGCCTTGGTCTCGTTGAACGCGAGCCCCTTCGACTCCAGGTTCTTGCGGTACTCGGCGTTGGCCTGGACGATGTCGTCGCGCTGCTTCCTGGCAGCGGCATTGAAGTGCTTCTGCATCACTTCCTGCAGCTCCTTCGGAACCGTCTTCCAGATCCGCTGGCTCGAAAGCAGCCAGAAGCCGTCCCAGGAGTGATTGGTGAGCGAGCAGTACTTCTGCACCTCGTAGAACTTGGCGGATTCGATCAGCGCCAGCGGATTTTCCTGGCCGTCGGCGATCTTGGTTTGCAGCGCGGAGTACGCCTCGTTCAGGGGGATGCTGACCGGTGCTGCGCCGAACGCCGAGAACAGCGCGACCCACAGCGGCACGACAGGTACGCGAATCTTGAAGTTCTTGAGATCCTCAGGCGAACTGATCGGATGGGTGCTTGAGGTGATCTGGCGGAAGCCGTTGTCCCACATCGCCTCGAAGGGGACGAGGCCGACCTTCTCGATGCTGCCGCGGATGTACTTGCCGACTTCGCCGTCCATCGCCGCCCATACCTTGTCATAGTTCGTAAAGGCGAAGCCGACGCCGGTCAGCGATGCGGCAGGGATCAGGGTCGAAAGCACCGTGCTGGGCATGGTCGCGAGCTCGAGCGCGCCGGAGCGGAGCTGGGTCATCATGTCGGTGTCGCTGCCGAGCTGGTTGTTGGGGAACAGGCTGATCGTGAGCTGGCCCTTGGTCTCGGCTCCGATCGCCTCGATGGCCTCCTTCAGGCGCAGATTCACGGTGTGGGTCGCCGGCAGGTCGTTGCCGAACTTCAGCTTGAGCGGCGCGGCCTGGGCCAGCACGGCGGGGCTCTTCAGCAGCGATCCGGCGGCAACCAGGCCGGCGGCGGATTTCAATAGCGAACGACGGCTAACCACGAGCATTGGCGTCCTCCCATGTGAAGTTCCGCATCGAGGCGGTATTGAATTCGAATACAGAATACATATTCTGAATTCGAATACGGAGCAATAGATTCTTCTGCGACGCAGTGATAAATTTGAGCGAAGCACCCGGCGGAGAATGCATGGCCCAGATCCAGAACCAGCCAACCCTGGTGGAACAGGTTGTAAATGCTATTGTTTCTGAGATCGTTGAGGGCGCGTTGCCGGCCAACTCAAGGCTGATCCAGGATGAATTGGCGCGCGCCTATGGGGTCTCCCGCCAGCCGGTTCAGCAGGCGTTGCTGCTGCTCCGCGACCGTGGAATGGTCCGCGAGGCTCCCGGCCGGGGCCTGATCGTCTCCCCGCTGGACGTCGATTTCGTGCAGAACCTCTACGAGGTGCGCGCCATGCTGGACGGCCTGGCGGCCCGGCTCGCCGCAGAACGCGGCTCCGAGCGGGCGAGGCATGAAGGCCGGGCTTACCTCGACGCCGGGCAGGCGGCGGTCGAGAGCGGCTCCCTCAACGAACAGATCGAAGCCGATATGGCCTTTCACGGCTTCATCAACGAACTGGCCGGCAATCCGCTGATCGGCGAAACGACGGCTCCACATTGGCCCTACCTGCGCCGCGTCATGGGAGAGGTGCTGCGCGACGACGCGCAGATGCCGCAGATCATCCTTGGCGAGCATGTCGCGATCCTCGAAGCCGTCATGTCGGGCGATGGCGCGACAGCGGAGACGCTCAGCCGGGATCATATTTCGAGGGCGGCACGAATCTTCGTGCAGCGGCTGAAAGCGCAACAGGCAGCGTCCGAGGAAGAGATGCGGCAGCGTCCGACCAGGCGTATCCGATAGGAATGTCGCCGGACTCTCGGGTCTGCCGAAGCTGTTCGAGCCGCCGGGCCGCGTTCGCAATCCATTGACGTTAACAGCTCCTTAACTTTCGGCTGTTTTGCGCTTCTGTAAGGCGCTGATCGTATTGACTAATTCAAAAGGCGCGGTCCCGTGGTCCTGAGATGGTCCTCGGGTTTGTTTACGAGGCGTTCCTGCCGGCGGTCCGGGCGCTCATGACGCGGCGGAACGCCTCTAGCTTGGCGCGGTCATAGTTGTCGGTCTGGCGTTCATTGGTGTGGCCCATGACCATCCGCAGGTCGTCTTTGGAGGCGCCAAACTTCCTTCCCTCGGTCGATCCACCGGCGCGGAGGTCCCGGCACCAGATACTCTCCGGCAGCTCGGCGGCGGCGAAGTCCTCACGCCAGTAGTAACGGAACGTGGTGTACGGGAAGGGGACCTTGGTCCGCGTGTCGATGATCAGCGGTCCGCTGCGCTCATCCTCGGGCACCATGGTCAGCTCTTCCATGACCATCGGGCAGCAGGTCAGGTCAAAGACCACCTCGACCTCGGACGTGTCCTCGGTCTTGGTTGGCTTGATCGTCATGATGCCGTTGGCGTCGATCGCGCTCCACATCGGCCCGATCCACTTCTGGCCGCGCGCGATGACCGCGCTTGGCTTCTGGTAGTCGAGAGCGAACCACTCGCCCAGGAAGTCGAAGGTCCGGCCGGTGGTCTCATAGACGAGGGCATAGAGCAGGGCGAGGCGAGGACGCCCGGCGGCGTGTGCCGCCTTCCTGACCGCGGTGATCTGCTCGGCCGACGGAGCGGAAGTCCGGGCCTTGGGCTTAGGCGTCTCCAATTCGGCCAGCACGTCTTGGAAGGCCTTGCAGCCGGCGAGGCGGCACAGCACGCCGAACGAGATCGCGGCCTTCAGAACTGCCAAGACCATCAGCGCGCGCGGGAGGTGATCGCTGCCGTCCTCATCCTTGCGCCACTCTGCGAACCAGCGCTTGGCATGCCGGCCGTCGTGGTGATCGATGCGTAGTGCGCCGATGTGACCGTGCAGGCGTTTGAGATAGATGCCGTAGACGCGCCGGACGCCGGGCTTGATCTCGGTGTTATACGGGCTCTCCGAGTCTGTCTCGTAGTGCTTGAGCGCGGCGCCGAACGTGCCATCGAACGCGCCGACCGGATCGAGATCGCGGCCGGACAGGAACGTCAGCATCTCGGCCTGCAGCCGCTGGCAGCGCTTTGCTAGTGCAACAGGGTCGTCGGCGATCTCGCGCAGGTTTGCCGACCTTACTGTGTAGCCCGCGGCGATTGCCTCGTCAGTCGCGAACCAGTACGGGACCGGCGGGCCGGTCTTTCGCTTGCGTCGTTTCAGGCCGGGTGTTGCCAGCCTTGCGTCTTGATGATCCATGAAACTTTCCTTCGACTCCGTTCGGGGCGAGTGGGACTGCGGTTGATCCGTTCAGCCGATACTCAAAATCCCAGAAGGCTCTAACAGCCGGAACGTAGCGACCGCCCCACACGGGATCTATTGTAGGCATACCCCTACGTTCCTGCGAAGCCGCCAAGCCGGCAAATTCACGCCTTCTTTCCCAACCGATGGCAGCCTCGCCGATCTCCTCATCGGAGGCGTAGAGGGGCAAGTGGTCCCAGGTCAGGCGGGCGCGCGGTGACATCGATCAAGCCCCCGTCGTCTCAGTGGTCTGCTTGGCAGCGGCCTTGGCCTCGATGCAGCGGTCGCAGGAAAGGGCGAACAAGCCGTGCGGGCATTCCCTATTCGGCTTGGCGGGTGCCGTGGTGGCCGGCGGCGCCGTTGGTGGTGCGGTGATCTTGTGGGCCGTTCCCGTCTCGGCGGCCGCCTTGGCGGCGTCCAACGTGTCAAAGCAGCCGATGACGTGATCGGGATGCCATCGATCGCCGGGCGGCTTGCGCGACAGTGTGATGGTATCTTTCACCACTATACGAAAGTCGGCGGTTGGCGTGGTGGCGAGGTGGACGATCCCGTCCGGCGTCACCTTCCAAGACAGCGCACCGCTGGTCGGCGCGGTCTCCGGCTCCGGTGCGGTCGGCGGCGCTTCAATCTTCTGCTCGTCGAGCACGCGCTCGGCGGCGCGCACCAGATCGCGGAGCCGGTCAGCGACGTCGCGCACAACTTCGAGGTAACCTTCTTTGCTTGCCATCCTCTGCACGATGGTCTCGATCTCCTTCGGAGCGAAAGAATCGAACATGTCAGCGATGACGTAGATGTTGGCGCGAAAGCTGTCGATCCGAAGTGCTGTGCGCTGTTCGGGCTTGGTCACCTTGACCTTCGCGACCTGCACCTCCGACGCCGCGGCGGCGATCTCTCTGACCTTCACGACTTGCGCAACAGGTCTCTCTTTCCCATCCTTGCCGACCGTCTTGGTCAACTGGTCAATCTGTCCAGTTGATTCCATCTCGGCACGGACGGCGCCGACCGTCACGTGACTCGCCTTCACAGTCTCAGCGATCTGCCTGTTCGACTTCTCCGGCGTCGCCTTGAGGATGGCTGCGATCAGGTCGCGCTTCTGTTCGGTGGTGAGGTGCCTGCGTCGGATGTTGAGACTTACTGCATAGGTATACGAGTCGCCGTCGACCCGATCGCCACGGACCTCGCTTGTCTTGATCGGGTACCACAAGTCTAAGGGCGCGCGCCTCATCATGATTCGAGTGTTAGGGTCGCAATCCGTACCGATGCTGTTGACCTCAATCTCGATGCCGACCGCTTCCATCGCGTCAAGACGGCTGCGGCCATCTATCAGCACTGGCTCGAAATCCTTCTGCTCTTTCCAAAGCACGACAGGGGTTAGCAATCCTTGCCGCTTGATGTCCTCACCAAGTTCGCGCAGCTCGGTATCGCCCATCATGGGAAACAGATCTGCGGCAGGATGGATGCGGAGGTTATCGCGCCAGGTCATCGCGCCGCCTCCGCCTGCCGCTGCTCTCGATCGCGGCGAACTGCCTCGCGCAGCGTGTAGACGACGTGGCCGTTTATAGAACGGCAATTCCGCTCGGCCGCCTGTTCGAGCGCAGCGCGCAGCTCGGCAGGCAGACGGACGCTTAATCGGGATTCTTCCATGTTGGTGACCTCGGTGACAGGCGTGACTCGCCGGAAATCATCCCGCGCCGCGCTGATGCCGGGCAAGCACCAAGGGAACACCAAAACGACAGCACAGTGTCACAACAGAGTGAGGTTCCTTACACACACAGCACAAGGCCCGCCTGTTGAGGGGCGGGCCTGTCGACGATGATGGCGTGGTCTTAGGCGGCGACGGATCGCTCGGCCGATCTGGTCTTGCGCCGGGCGGCGATCCGCGCCCGGTCGTGTGCCAGCATCAGCTGGGTGATGACGTCGTCTTTGAACCATGCCACACGCATCTTGCCGTCGAGCGCGGCCTTCGTGTGTGCCGGCGTGCCGATGATCAGCGCGCCCAGCTACTCGGTTTCGGCCGCGAGCGCTTCATGCTCGACGCGATGGGTTCCGGCATCCCAAACTTTACAGAGCTCGGTGAGGCGGACGAACATCCTGTCGTGGTCGGCGATCAGGGGGAGGAGTGCGGCGTCAGCGTTGTCGGTGGTCATGGTGGTAGCGTGTGCGGTAGCGTTGCGGGGTTAGAACCGACCCGGTGCGCTACCACTGGGCCGGCTCGCCATCGGCGATGGCATCACAACGCTGCACCCGCGCGGTGGCGCGCGTCAATCAAGCCGCCTTCACGGCGCAATTTCACCTAACTGGTGTAAAGACCAGACATCGCCGCTGGCGCATTGTCGAATCTGCGGCGGCCTATTTCACCGACATGGTGAGATCGATCAACATCACCGATAAGTGACGTATAGCTCTTGCCGTCGTTGCCGGCGCGCTTGGCTTCAGGTTCGACATTTGTCGAACGTGCCTTCCACGCGTGGCGCGTGGTGCGTTCAATTAGATCGGGCGGACATCGGGGCCGGCCGCGCGGATGGCGCATCAATAGGCTCGCCACGCGGTCGGGGCTATGTGATCCTCGCCGCGAAATCAGGGTGAGAGCGATGGATAATTACTTCGAGGAATTGCGCAAAGGCGGACCGGGTCATCGGGTTCTACAGAATGGTCCCAGCTCCTTCACTATCTTCTGCATCCAAGACGATGACGATGCGATCCGGGCGTTTCAGCCGGTTGTGCGCGAGGCGATAACGCATCGGGATGGCAAGTGGGAGGTAAAGCCGGGGCCGTCGGGGGGATTCACGGGCCGAGGCATCCCCGGCCTACGAGATCCAGTCTACCTCATGGCGGCTGTTTGGAAGTGGTGACGGCGACGCCTTCGACGACGGGCTCGACGACGACGACCACACCCACGACACGCGGTAGCTCGGCTCCGACCCATGCCACCAGAGCTTGACGATTTGCGCGCGTGCCGACCACGCTCAGATGCAGCATGCGGGAGCAGAGGATCACGTTCGGGGAGATGCGCGAGATGGGCGCGCATGGCGTGCTGATCTACTGTGCCGACCATCGCTGCGCCGATCGCTCGCGCTGATGGCGGACCGCTGGGCCGACGACGTGCGCCTCTCCGATATCGAGTCGCGTTTCGTCTGTTCGGCTTGCGAAGCGTGGCGCAGATGTCCGCCCGGATTTTAACCGGAACGTCCAAGGGCCGATCGGCGGCATGAGGTATCGGGCGGTCTCTACCCCGTAGAACCCACTTGCTGTCGCTTCTAGGCTGAAGAAAAATGCCCCTTCAAGGCGAATGTTTGGGAGGAAGTGGCATGAAATATTTCCTAAGCCTTTTGTTCGTGTGTGTCTTGGCTTCCGCGGCGCATTCGCAGGACTCGCCTTACCGGAAAGAATTAAAGCGGTCTGATCTCGCCGGTACCAACATGGAAATCATTACGAGCATCCAAGAGATGAAGCCAGGCGACGTTGGAGCCCTGCATATCCATCACGGTGAAGAGGCATTTTACATTAT
Organism: Bradyrhizobium jicamae; assembly: GCF_018130215.1. Taxonomy (GTDB): domain Bacteria; phylum Pseudomonadota; class Alphaproteobacteria; order Rhizobiales; family Xanthobacteraceae; genus Bradyrhizobium; species Bradyrhizobium jicamae_A. The sequence goes on along the minus strand of NZ_JAFCKQ010000036.1, from coordinate 11,829 downwards.
TGACGGCGGGTCGGTTGAAACCCCCGACGGCAAACAAGTTCAGTATCCAACTGGCCTAGCTGGCATCAATCATCGCGATATGCCACATGGAGCATTCAAAGTGGTCGGCGACAAACCGATCAAGTTCGTGACAGTCCACATTGTTGACAAGGGGGCGCCGCTTTACGACAAGCCAAAATAGCAGCGGCACCACCTTGCTAGGACGGGACCGTGAACCACCATGCTTGGTGAGAGCCTTGGTGGTCTTCGGTGAAGAAAGGGCATGAGGGGATGACCTCCCCGCGGTGAGCGAAGCCACGAACGAACTATTCCGTGTGCCCCTAAACTCATCGTCGTCATGCGAACGCAATATCCGCTTTGCTCCTATAACGACCGGACTCGTGCGGCAGCGCAAAATGTCGCGATGGGTCGATATTGTTGAAAAAAGTCCCATGTGGCACTCATGCCTATTTTCTAGGGGCTGCCGGTGCGCTTGCGTCTTTTAGATACGGGGGACCACATCAGTCTACGCAGAATCGCTGTGCGATCTTCCTATGTCCATCGTGAAGGCGCTGCTTGTCGAAATTCGATCCGAGCTGATTTCAACGAGATTTTTGAACTAGTAATACTTCCAACTTTTTCAACAATATCGGTCATAAGGAGACCTGAGCATTTGCGCGGCGTGTTAGGCGGCTAATCGATCACCTCGTCGGCTTGGATCAGGATAGAGGGAGGCATGGTCAGACCGAGCGCCGCCGCTGTTCGCTTGTTGATCACAAGCTCGAATTTGGTCGGTTGTTCGATTGGCAATTCGGCAGGACTAGCGCCCTTCAATATCTTGTCGACGTAGGTAGCGGCACGCCGCCAGATATCGTCGATATCGGCGCCAAAAGAAGCGAGGCCACCAACATCAACGAATGCCCTCAGCTCATACATTGCTGGAATGCGGTTCAGCGTGGTAAGTTCGACAATTTTGCTAGCCTGGCTGAAGAGAAGGCCCGATGCCGGAACGAGGAGTGCGCTGGCGCTCGCATTCAACATTGTCTTGAAGGCAGCCGTGATTTCCGTGACATCGCGAATCTCGACTGACAGAAGTTTCCAGCCTCGTGCCTGGCCGACAGCCGAGGCTGTTGGCCACAAATCGCTGTCGGTCGAATCCCACAATACGGCCACAACTTCCGCGGCTGGGACAAGTTCCTTGAGCAACTCCAGACGTTTGCCTGTGAGGTCCAGTGTCTGCATGCTCATCCCGGTAAAGTTTCCACCCGGGCGGGCAAAGCTCTGGACAAACCCTTGGCGCACGGGATCGGAAGCAGCCGTCATAACGATGGGAATCGTTGTCGTCGCTTGCTTGAGCACGGAAAGCGCCGTTCCGCCGCCGGTGGCGACAATGACATCGACGTGGATAGCAGCCAGTTCGGCAACCGTCGCGATGCCGTCGGTGCCACGCGGCTCGGTCACGAAATCGCGGCCGTAAACGTAACCCAGTTCCGCCATTCCACGCAGGAAGGCACGCACGGTGCGGTTGGGCGGCAGCGGGCCCATCATGTCAGCAGTCGAGCCGCCGATGCTGACAATTCCGATACGAGCTATCTTCTGTGTAAGCTGGGCGCGTGCTGTAACTGGCCACGCCGCCGCACCACCAACCAGTGCAATGAGCTCCCGCCGGTTCACTTGAACCCTCGCCAACGATAAGCAGTTGAGACTATCACGAGAGGGCGCTCTGGCAATTGCTGCGCCACGATAAGGCAGATGTCGCCGAGCGCGGGTGCGAAGTTGCGCCGCGTGCGAAGGAAATCCGCTCATCGCGGCAGAGCGGGCCAGATTTGCTCAACCTGAGTTCTTCGCTTTTTTACCCAAAGCGGACATTGAACAGAACCTCGTCGAGAGTAGCGGGCTAGGCCGCCACTAGTGACGCGGCTCAGACCCTGCTGCCGATCCAGCTTACCAAAGTTTGAATGGCAGCTCGCTTGGGATGCCCGTGTCTGTACACGGCAAAAAAGCCATATCCTGGCAGCGTGATGTCGGACAACCGGATCAACGTTCCGTTGGCCAGTTCGCGACCGACAAGGATGTCACTCAGAATTGCGATTCCTTGACCAGCGATCACAGCTTCGATTGCATGCAATTCCTCCCTGAAGCTGAAGCTCGCCGAGGTTGCCAAAGAAGGCACTTTTCGTTTCTTGGCGCGCGCCGCTTCTTCCCATCGCTCCCAGGTCGGTGCGCCGAAGTCGGTCGGTGGCCACTCGCATTCGATGATTGGAAAGCGCGCGAGATCGCTCGGCCTCGCAGCCTTGCGGCTCACACCAACAAGGGATCGACTTCCGACGACATGAAATGTGTCGCGCGCGAGCTCCACCCAAACCATATCTGACGGCGGTGTGCGAGCATATCGAATGGCGACATCGGCTTCTCCCGATCTCAGATCGAGCACAGCGTCGGTACCAACAATGCTCAAACGGATGCCGGGAAACTCCTTCCGCCATAGTGGCAGGCGCGGTACCAGCCAGCGCGCTGCCAGGGCATTCGTCGAGGTCACACGAAGCCCGCCGGATGCTGATCCAGCGCGCACGGCCGCCAGGGCCGTCGCAAATGATTCAAAGCCGTCCCTAACCATGGGAAACAACTGCTGCCCAGACCATGTTAACGCCATCGGACGCGGTCGCCGACGAAACAACGGCTTGCCGCAATATTGCTCGAGTAGCCGGATTTGGTGGCTGATTGCCGTGGGAGTAACTCCGAGCTCTGTCGCAGCTCTACTGAAGCTCAAATGGCGTGCCGCAGCTTCGAAAGCTCGCAGTTCCGTTAAGGGCGGCAATCTCTTCATGACTTCAAATGTAGCTGAATCCAATTCACCTCGAGCACCCCTACCGCGACGGTGTCGCGCTAATCGGCGACGCTGCGGCAGCCAGCGACCCGTGCTTCGGTTGCGGTTTGTCTCTAATGCTGCGCGATGTTCGAGTTTTGCAAGAACTCCTCGCCACGAGATCCGATTGGAGCGTGGCGGCAGAAATCTACGCAAAGGAGCACGATCGCTATTTTGACGCCCTGCATCGGATTTTATCCTGGAACCGCGAGCTGAGCTACGCATGCGGGTCCGCCGGCGAAGCCCGTCGTCTCCGCGCGAGACCTCTGCTGCTGCGGGAGCCTCAACGCCGGCCTGACTTTCTGGGGCTAGGTCCAGAAGCCCCGAACGATGAGAAGGCTCGCCGTCTGTTCTTCTGCGAAGACTAGAAGCGATGTGCGTACGTCCCGCAAAGTCCGTTGTCTGCCCCTTCAGCGACCTCGGGAGATGTCCGCCTTTTCACGATCATAACCCATCCATTCAGTGCTTCCCCGTCTAACGAAAAACCTGGCCTGCTTTCAATCTGCTTTGTCGAGGACACTGTCATGAAACGAGAACGAAATCATCTTGCTTGCTCCACGAAACAATAGCGAAACCGAGAGAGCGTAACAGTTTTCCGTTTCTAGCGGCTTTTTCAGGTTTCGCAGACTGCCTCTTCCCAACATTGGCTTACCGCTTCGGCAAATATCGGAAATTGCACAGCATGTGAACCAGTTAACATCCCGATTTGCGGTCTTAGCCGTAACCTCAGGTCAGCAGGAGTCTCGATCATGGAATTGATAAGACACGCTGCCATTCGCTCACACGTCGCAATCGACAATCATAACCGCCGATACATTCTAGGGTATGCGCTCTTCGCAATTATTGCAGTTGTGTCCGTTTATCTCGCATCCGGACGAGCGGGGATCACCGAAAGTGAATTGGCATTTGGCACCGTATTTCCCTGAGGTTCGCCGCTATAAGTAGATGCGCGGACGCTGAGAAGTGTTTCCTTCGGAGACCTTGTCATGCTTGAACAAATTGCTCGCGTGATGTTTTGGCTTTGCGTGGGAGAGGTTGCGGCAAGATCAGGCTTGTTGCCGCTCCCCGCACCGGTCACTGGATTAATTCTGCTGTACGCCGAACTTTCCGTTCGGGGAAAGTTGCCAGACGATTTAGGAGTTCTTGCCGATCGGCTGCTTCAGTTTTTAGGGATGCTATTTGTGCCGGCGGGCGTGGGCGTAATCGCCTATCTAGACATCTTGAAAACTGAAGCTCTGCCGATTTTGGCAGCTGTCATTGGCGGCACGGCAATCACCCTGGCTGTGACAATGACGGTTGCGAGCTGGTTGGGTGACGCGACGGCGAAGAGCCCAGCGCATGAGTCCTTCCCACATGAGGGAGCGCTCCCTGATGCAGACGCTTAGCCAAATCCTAGCAGACATGGCCTGGACGGGGCTTGCAGAAAAGCCGGTCCTTGAGACTGGTGCGACGGTGTTTGCCTTTTTGGCAGCAACCCGAATATCGCGCTTGGGCGGCAATCATCCGCTACTCAATCCGACACTGTTGGCAATCGTTCTCGTATCCATTGGTCTTGAGGCAACGCATATCCCGTATGAAACCTATTTGCGCGGCGCCGACACCATACATTTCATGCTCGGTCCCGCCGTTGTATTGCTTGCGGTGCCGCTTTTTCGTCAAAGGGCTGTTATCCGCAGTTCCGCGCGCTTGATCACGGTGGCTTTGGCCGTGGGCTTGCCAGTCGGAATCTTGAGTGCGGTTAGCCTAGCATGGGCGCTAGGAGCGAGTCCACGGACCATTCTCTCGCTCGCACCCAAGTCCGTGACAGCTGGAATTGCCGTTGGCATATCCGAACAGATCGGCGGCTTGCAGACGCTCACGATCGTTCTTGTGATCATGACCGGCATTACGGGAGCCGTGCTCGGGCCAATTGTTGCGCGCCTTGTTCGCGTCGGTGACCCGCGTGTCGTGGGACTCACGATGGGGATCGCTTCGCATGGAATCGGAACCGCTCGCGCGCTACAGATCAATGAGGTGGCGGGCGCGTTCGCTGGTCTTGGTATGGGTCTGAACGGGGTGCTGACCGCGTTTCTACTTCCAATAATTTGCCGGCTGTTTTGAGTTCAAACGCCGCTGCTCTGATCGAGTGGCGATCTTTTCGCTGGCGGCGCTTTATTTTGACTCGAGCGGACCGGGAAATAGCTATGCGATACCGGCCTTACTGACTTTAAGCGGCCGCGTTACCGAGAGGTCATTGCTCTCTTCGTCGCAAGACGAAGAACTCATCGACCTTTTTAGTAAGGCGCTCGTGTCATGCACAAGGACGAGTTTATAGCGAATTCAGGCGATTGCCTTAGTGACATTTGGACTGCCGCCCAGCTGTCACGCAGTCATTTCATCCGATGGTTCGTCGCGAGACTGTGGCGCGAGACGTGGTCTCGTGTCGTCGCCACTCCCTATGGCCCACATCCATCGCGGAACCCGCAGAAGAAAAACAGTGCCTGAAATGTTAAACCACCATTTGCATTTCACGCATCAGCCCGATGGTGCGAGGCCATCGGGAATTAATATCGCTCCTGTGCAACCTAGTGCAATCGTTGACCTTGGCGCATGTGCGCTGGCTGACTCGATTGCTTCCCGCGAAACTTCCTGTCTTGAGGTCGTTACGGCCCACCTGGATCGCATCGAGCGGATCGATTCATCCTACAATGCCATTGTTTCGATCCGCGATCGCGAAGAACTCCTGACGGAAGCGCGTGAAAAGGATGCCCTGCTGGCTGGCGGCGTCCGCCAGGGTTGGCTCCACGGCATCCCGCAAGCCATCAAGGATCTTGCATCGACCAAAGGCCTTCGCACGACGCTCGGCTGTCCGCTCCACAGGGAAGCGATCCCGACACGAGATGCAATCTTTGTGCAACGGACCAAGCAGTCTGGCGCGATCCTCGTTGGCAAGACCAACACCGCCGAATTCGGGTTGGGGTCGCAAACCTATAATCCTGTATTCGGCACCACGCTCAATGCTTATGACCGAACTCGAACAGCGGGCGGTAGCAGCGCTGGGGCCGCAGTCGCCGTGGCGACCCGCATGTTACCAGTGGCTGACGGCAGCGACAGCGCGGGCTCGATGCGGAATCCGGCTGCCTACAACAATCTGTTTTCACTTCGCCCAACCCAAGGGCGGATGCCTTCGGAAGGGCGTGATCCCAACCTGCCGTCGCTCGGTACGGTCGGACCGATCGCACGCGCGGTTGAGGACCTGGCGATGCTGTTTTCCGTGCAGGTCGGAGACGAGCCGTGGTCACGACCGGAACCTGAACAAAGCTCTGTTTGCTTTCGCGAACTTTTGGCGCGCGACTGGGATGGAACTCGCGTCGGCTGGCTCGGCGATCTCGGCGGATATTTCCCTTTCGACGCCGGCGTACTCGAGCTTTGCGAACGAGCGGCCGAATCCTTCGTCGAGATCGGCTGTGTTGTCGAACCGGTTCGCGTCGATTACCGGCTTGATGAACTCTGGAGGGATTGGGTGGCGCTTCGTGCCTGGCTCATCGGTGGGCCCCTGGCAGGCCGTTATGCAGATCCAGCGAAGCGACCCCTGATGAAGGAGGAAGCGCGTTGGGAAGTTGAGCAGGCGATGCGTTTGTCGGCACTTGACGTGCTTGAGGCGTCCGCTCGCCGAGCCGAATGGTGTCGCGCGGTCCAGCGATTATTCAAGACCTACGATTTCCTGGTGCTTCCCACTGCACAGTGTTTCCCGTTCGATGCAAGGGTGACGTGGCCGAAAGAGATCGGCGGTTGCAGGATGGATATTTACCATCGCTGGATGGAGGTGGTGATCTACGCCACGCTCGTCGGCTGTCCAGTGGTCAACGTGCCGGCAGGATTTTCGAGGCAAGGCTTACCGATGGGGCTGCAGGTTCTCGGGCCCTGTCATGGTGATCTGGCCTGTCTTCAACTCGCCTATGCCTACGAACAGGCGACACGGTGGAGTTCGATCAGACCTCCGACGTGATGTTCATGACCGAGGAGCGGGCAAATGGGTGCGCTTGCGCTTAGTCACACTGCATGGCTTGCCGCGGCTCTTGCTGGAGCGGGTGCCTGCACTGGAATCCTGGCGGGATTATTCGGGGTTGGAGGCGGAACCGTCATCGTTCCTGTGCTTTATGAGGTTTTTCAGCTTTACGGCGTTCCAGATGACGTCCTGATGCCGCTCTGCGTCGGAACCTCGCTTGCCGTTATCGTACCGACCTCGATTTCGTCGTTCGCAGGCCACTATAGGAAGGGCGCGGTCGATATCCGCGTGCTCAGGATGTGGGCGGTCCCGATCGTCGTCGGCGTGCTTGGCGGCGTTTATGGCGCCTCGGTAGCGAAACCGATTGTGTTCAAGAGCGTCTTTATCATCGTTTGCATGTTTCTCGCGATCAGGTTGCTCGCTGGCAAAGACACCTGGCAGTTAGGGAAGGTTCTGCCCGGTACGACCGTTATGGCGGGCTATGGCGTCGTCATCGGCTCGTCTGCCTCGTTGATGGGGATCGGTGGTGGGCTTGTCGCAAACGTTGTCTTGACCCTTTACCGCTTTCCGATTCATGCGGCGATTGCAACGGCATCAGGCGTGGGACTCTTTGTCTCAATTCCAAGCGCGCTCGGTTATGTTTTCGCCGGCTGGAATCATCCGGGCCTGCCACCATTGTCACTCGGCTATGTGTCCCTGATTGGCTTTGCGCTTCTGACACCGCTCAGTGTCATGACTGTACGCTATGGTGTGGCCCTCGCACATCAAATGCCAAAGCGTCAAATGGAGATTGCATTGTCTCTCTATCTCATCCTGATCAGCGTGCGGTTTGTGGCCTCTCTCTAACTAGCGGGCGCCACAATTGCTCTGCGCGGATCTTCCCTCGCTACTTCGAATGACAAAGGGGAACTGGCATGAGTTGCAAGGTGCTGTTGATTTCGCTGATGCTGGCCGGGTTAGGACCGGCTGGCGCAGGGGCTGAAGACAATCCTTTGCTTGGAACATGGAAGTTGAAGTCGTTCGTCCGCGAAGTCGCGGGGACCGGTGAACGTTACAACCAAATGGGCGAGCAACCCTATGGATATATCAGCTATGCGTCCGATGGACGAATGATCGCGTTTTTCGTCTCGGACGAGCAACCGCGGCCACGTGCCGAGCCAACCGATGCGGATCGGATCAAATTGCACAAGGCGATGCTTGCATATGGCGGCACGTACAAGCTCTCACCCGGAAGGGTGGTTCATCACGTCGACATCGAGTGGGATGGACGCCGACTAGGAACCGATCAGGTCCGCTTTTACACTGTCGAGGGCGACAAGCTTGTGATTAAGACCGAGCCGAACAGGAGCCCGGTTGACGGACGCGAGGGAGTAGGGGTTCTGACGTTCGAGCGAATTAAGCCGATGCCTTAACGTCCACCTCGCCGGTGACTCTTGGAATCAGGCCGCTGATCGCCGCCTGGACGGCCCAGTGTGGGCTTCAAGACTGATGGCCCTGTACGGCGATTTTTACACGTCTGGGACGCGTTGTCATCTGTCACAAGGACGTCCATTGGCGCTATCCTCCTGGATCGTAACGGAGCTTCCCGGCCAGGGACTACGAATGCAATTCGATCGACTGAAACGTCGTGATTTTGTAGCGCTTCTCGGCGGTGCAGCGATGTGGCCGTCAATGGCATCATACGCACAGGTGCGTCCAGTTGTCGGTCTCGTCTCGATCGGAGCGACTCCCGCGGAGCCCGCCAACTTTGGTCCGTTCTTGGCGCAGATGAAGGAGCTCGGCTACGTCGAGGGCCAGAACGTCGTTTTCGATCGGCGATTTGCGGCAGGTGATGACAGCCTGATTGATGGCTTCGTCGCCGATCTCGTGCGCGAGCGTGCTGACATCATCGTAGCGACTGGAACTCGGGAGCTGATGGCCACGAAGCGGGCGACCTCGTCGATCCCCATTGTCACGTTTGCCCATCCCGATCCCGTCGGCACGGGGTTCGCGGGGAGCCTTTCTCGCCCTGGCAGCAACGTCACGGGGCTTACCACCATGGACCTTGAACTTTACGGCAAACGCGTCGAACTCCTGAAACAGGTAGTACCGACGCTCGACAGGGTCGGCGTTTTAGTTTCCACAAGGCAGCCCATCTACAAGGTCGGCTCGTCGTGGGCGAAGAAATTGGAACTGGATGTTCGCTCACTTGGCATAGCAGTGGATATCGTGGAGGCCGATGAGAACAATCTCGACAGCCAGCTTGCAACCCTCGCGAACGGGCGGGCGAAGGGGCTAGTCGTCACGTCAGATGGCGTGTTCGTTGCAAAGGGCAGAGCCATTGCGGAAGGGGCAGTGAAGCACCGGCTCCCGTCAATATTCGTGTTTCGAGAACAAGTTCGGGCTGGCGGTTTGTTGGCTTACGCGGCCAGCATTGCCGACTTGTCACGTCGGGCTGCTTTTTTTGTCGATCGTATACTCAAAGGAGGCAAACCCGCCGATCTACCGATCGAACAACCCACAAAATTCGAGCTGGTGATCAATCTGAACACATCCAAAACGCTCGGCCTTGACATGCCTCCAGCGCTGCTCGCCGCCGCCGACGAGGTGATCGAATGAGCCGCGATTGCTGCAATGCACGAGTCCGGCTGTGGCCCGTGGGTGCTCTCCCACATGGTCGCACTTGCATCTGCTCTTCGGGATAGACCGGACAAGCGGTAGGGCTGGCCGTCATAGCCGCTTTTGATCCCGATGCGGAAATCAGTCATTTCCGACCGAGGATTTCCTATATTCTGACTGTAGCGGTCCAGGGCGGAGCGGGCATGAGGCGGCGCGATTTCATTGCATTTGTCGGTGCTGCAGTTACGGTTGGCTCGAGCCAAGCGAGAGCACAGCAACCGGGGCGTATCTATCGAATTGGTAGCCTCCACCAAGGTGCCCTGACAGACCCACATCATCTCGCATTTTACGATGAACTTCGATCACTCGGGTTTATTGAGGGGCAGAACGTTGCTTCCGACAGGGAAGGCTACGGCCTGAAGCTTGATGAGCTTGCAACCCATGCCTCAACCCTCGCAAAATCGTCTGTTGATGTAATACTATGCGGCGGCGACGTGGCTATTCGCGCTGCTCGAGAGGCCACCACTACTACGCCAATCATCGCGGTGACTGACGATATGGTGCGTCCCGGCTTCGTGCGCACATTGGCGAAACCAGGAGGTAACGTAACAGGCATTAGCATTCTTGCCACCGAATTAGATGGCAAACGAGAGGAAATCCTCGTCGAGGCCGTTCCAGGTATTCTTCGCGTAGCCGCCTTGGCCGACCCCGCGACAACGTCGTCAGAACAAAGCCAAGCGTTGCAGAAGCTCTCCGAAGCTCAGGGGGTCGAGCTTTCTATCCATTGGGCGGCAAAAGTTGACGCAATCGCTGATGCTATAGATGCGGCCTACCATGCGCAAGCCCAAGCAATCAATGTGCTGGCAACTCCACTCCTGTTTAACAACCGTCAAATTATTCTCGATCGGGTTAGAACCCTCAGGTTGCCAGCAATCTATCAATGGCCCGAAACCGCCGAGGAAGGCGGCTTCACTGCCTATGGTCCTCGGTTCACGCAGATGTACCGTCAGGCAGCGCAGCTCGTGGCGAAGGTCTTTAACGGTACGAAGCCTGCTGACATTCCGGTCGAGCAACCGACGCGCTTTGAGCTTGTCGTTAATCTAAAAACTGCCAGGGCAATTGGACACGAAATTCCCGCGGCTCTGGTGCTTCGCTCGGACAAGGTGATCGAGTAGCCGTTGAAGTCGGCTTGTGGCCTGAACCGGCGGTCGGGGCATTTGCGCTATTCCGCCGCTGTCAGGGGAGAAGCGACATCGGGGATCCGGGCCAAAAACGACGCGAGTGATCCATCTGCGACATGGACAGCTAAAAATATTCAGCGCAAATTGGCCCTCGAACCACCTTCCGACAATTCCATGTTGAGCTTACGTGGTTGCTCTGCGGCAAGGCTTCGGAAGAGTAATGCGACGGCGAGATTTCGTTCAAGGAATTGCGGCTATTTCGGCAGCATGGCCAATTGTGGCACGCGCGCAGCAGCCGCCTACTCAGCCGGTGATCGGCTTCCTTAGCACGCGTTCGCCTGAGGAAGCCGCAATTCACACCAATGCCTTCCGCCGCGGGCTCGAAGATATGGGGTATATCGAGGGTCGTAACGTGGCCATCGAGTACCGCTGGGCAAATGGCGACTACAGCCGGCTGCCGCCACTTGTCGCCGATCTGCGGAGCCGACCGATTTCGGAGCTACTCTGCACCTTGGTACCGTCGGCGCACGTCGTGGGACTGCTGCTCAACCCTAGCTTCGGGATGGACGCGGTCGACCAGTTCCGCCAGTCGGTGGCCACCGCAGCTCAGTCGCCCGACCGCGAGTTGGTTGTGCAAAACGCAACAACAGATGCCGAGATCGATGCCAACTTTGCAGCGCTGATTAAGGCTGGCGTCTCCGCGCTAGTGGTTCAGAACGACCCATTCTTCGACTCTCGGCGGAGCCGGATAATTGCGCTTTCCTCTCGTCACCAACTGCCCGGCATCTTCCACATCCGCGAGTTTCCGGCGGATGGCGGGCTAATGAGCTATGGTGCGAGCCTCGCCGACACCTACCGCCAGGTCGGCGTATATGCCGGCAAGATTCTACGCGGAGCCAAGTCGGATGACCTTCCGGTCCTTCGACCGACGAAGTTCGAACTGGTCATCAACATTCAGACTGCAAGATCACTTCGTCTTACGATACCACAATCTATTCTCATCGCGGCGGACGAACTGATCGAATGAGATCGGCAAGATGCCTGGGTATGGCCATCCTCGGCCGTCCGCAACACTTGTTCGAATGTCGGCTGTCTCCGACCGCGGCTGGGGCCGGCCTCAATCGAGACTTCCGGAGCAGCCTAACGATGGAAGGGCCAACCGAAATGCGCTAGGATAGCTCGTTCCTGCGCGGGGAGCGGTGAAATGAATCGGCGCG
>NZ_JAFCKQ010000035.1 GCF_018130215.1 Bradyrhizobium jicamae | reverse complement strand
GGCGAGATGTAGCCGCGGTCGAACTGCATGCCCTCGACGACGTCGAGCTCGGTCTCGAGCGACTTGGCTTCCTCGACGGTGATCACGCCCTCGTTGCCGACCTTCTTCATGGCGTCGGAGAGGAACTTGCCGATTTCCGCGTCGCCATTGGCCGAAATCGTGCCGACCTGGGCGATCTCCTCGTTCGAGGTGACCTTCTTCGAGTTCTTCTGCAGATCCGCCACGACGGCTTCGACCGCGAGGTCGATACCGCGCTTGAGGTCCATGGGGTTCATGCCGGCGGCGACCGACTTGGCGCCTTCCTTCACGATCGCGGCCGCGAGCACGGTCGCGGTGGTGGTGCCGTCGCCGGCCGCGTCAGCGGACTTGGAGGCGACTTCGCGCACCATCTGGGCGCCCATGTTCTCGAACTTGTCGTCGAGTTCGATCTCCTTGGCGACGGTGACGCCGTCCTTGGTGATGCGCGGAGCGCCGAACGACTTCTCGAGCACCACGTTGCGGCCCTTCGGACCAAGCGTGACCTTCACCGCATTGGCGAGGATGTCGACGCCGCGCAGCATCTTGTCGCGCGCCTCGACGGAGAATTTGACTTCTTTAGCTGCCATCTGGATTTTTCCTTGGAATGATTTGATCGGAGCGGGAGGAGGGGCTTAAGCCGCCTTCTTCTTGGAAGCGGGGACGTCGAGAACGCCCATCACGTCGCTTTCCTTCATGATCAACAGGTCTTCACCGTCGATCTTGACCTCGGTGCCGGACCACTTGCCGAACAGCACGCGGTCGCCGACCTTGAGGTCGATGGGGATCAGCTTGCCAGCTTCGTCGCGGCCGCCCGGGCCGACGGCGATGACTTCGCCCTGCGAGGGCTTTTCCTTGGCAGTGTCCGGAATGATGATGCCGCCAGCGGTCTTCTCTTCGGCGTCGATGCGCTTGACCACGACGCGGTCGTGAAGCGGACGGAATTTCATGCAGTCCTCCTAAGCATATGCAGATGTTGTTGAATTTCGGAGTGTTAGCAGTCCAGCCCAGCGAGTGCCAAGCCGGCTGGGCAGGAGATAGGCCAAGCCAGGGCGGCCGGCAAGGGCTTCTAGCAGAAAAATTGGCACTCCGATCAACCGGTTGCCAGCATCTCGGGGAATGCTTAACGCGCCTGCCGCAGCCCGGACCCCGTATTAGCACGTGCGGTAAGCTGCTGCTAACGTGTGAAATTTCAACAACTCGTTAAACATTTAGGCTTGTGATGGGTTAGTCGCGTGCGTCACATTTCTCTCATGTGAGCGCATCTTTTGTCGGGTGGCTCCGGCAGGTCGGCCACCCCACGCGGATATGCGCTCCGTCACAGGAGGTTGGCATGGTCTCGCGAGTTGGTGGGGTTGTTTCCGACGATTTCCGGAAGCAGTTGCTGGGATATGGTCTGACGACGGCGCAAATCCTCTATCGGATGCCCGACCATCCCTCACTGCTGCAGACCTATGTCTGGCAGAACTACGATCTCTTCCCGAAATTCCCGGCGTTGCAGGACTTTCTCGCCTTCTGGCAGGACAAGCTCGAAGGCCCTCTGTTCTCGGTGACGGTGGCGCATTCCAAGCTGATCAAGCCTGCGGAGCTGCGCGCCGTCGACGGCGTCTTCCGGCTGCATTGACTGCGCAGGGTGGGCAAAGGCGGTTCGCTTTGCCCACCCGACGAAAATGCTTTTGTGTTAGCCTCAATCCGCCAAGGAAGACGGGAGGTAACTATGGCCAAGCAAAAGACGGCATCAAGACCAGCAGCCAAGACTGCCGTTAGGAAGAAGTGGACGGGTCTTCGGACCGCAGCCAAAGCGTCTGCACGCAAGACTATCAAATCCAAGGGCCGCGTCTCGACGGCGAAGAAGGCCGCGAAGACCGCGTCCAAGGCGCGGCCGAAGCAGCGGGTCGCGATTAGTCATCACCGCGAGGAGGATTTCAAGGCGGACGGCCTGCGTACCTATGCTAGATATCGCGACCTCGGCATCGCTGCCGCCTCGCATGGCCTGGCGCAGGCGCATGTGATCCGGCTGCAGGGCCCCTGCAATCCGGACGAGGTGTCGAAGCTGCACTTCCACGACGTCGAATTCCAGATGGTCTATGTGCTCAAGGGCTGGGTGAAGACCTACATGGAAGGCGAGGGCGAGACGCTGATGACCGAAGGCAGCGCCTGGACCCAGCCGCCGCGCATCCGGCACATGATTCTGGATTACTCAGACGACGTTGAGCTGCTCGAGGTGATCCTGCCGGCGGAGTTCAAGACGGTGGAGTTGACGGCGTAGGGAATTGCCGTCATTCCGGGCTGGTCCGAAGGACCAAACCCCAAAATCTCGAGATTCCGGGTTCGATGCCAACGCATCGCCCCGGAATGACGACGTCGTCGTCATGTCATCACCCCCACGATCGCGCCCATCAGGCAGGTCGTCAGCGTGCCCGAGACGATCGACTTCAGCCCGAGCGCGTTGATCTCCTCGCGCCGCTCGGGCGCCATGGTGCCGAGGCCGCCGATCATGATGCCGAGGCTTCCGAAGTTGGCGAAGCCGCACATTGCGTAGAGCATGATCAGCCGCGCGCGCGGATCGAGTGCGTCGCTGCCGAGCTTCGAAAAATCGACATAGGCGATCAGCTCGTTCAGCACGGTCTTGGTCCCCATCAGGCTGCCCGCCGTCACGGCCTGCGACCACGGCAGGCCCATCAGCCAGCACACCGGCGCCATCACGAGCCCAAGCAGCCGTTGCAGCGAGATCCTGGCGCCGCCGATCTGCGGCAGCAGGCCGAGCATCGCGTTCACCAGATACACCAGCGCCACCAGCACCAGCAGCATCGCGACGATGTTCATCAGCAGCTCGAGCCCGGCGGCCGTGCCCTTGACGATCGCGTCCATCGTCGAGGTGACATGAACGTCCGGGTCCTCGAGCGATCCGCCGGTGCGCACATCCGATGTCTCCGGCACCATGATCAGGCTGACCAGGATCGCAGCCGGCGCGCCGAGCACCGAGGCAATGACGAAATGCGCGGCTGCATCGGGGATCAAGGGCGCGAGAAGCGTGGCGTAGAGCACCAGCACGGTGCCGGCGATGCCGGCCATGCCGCCCGTCATCACCAGAAACAATTCGCTGCGCGTGAGCTGCGCCAGGTAGGGACGGATGAACAGCGGCGCCTCGACCATGCCGAGGAAGATGTTGGCGGCGGTCGACAGACCGACCGCGCCGCCGACGCCGAGCGTGCGCTCGAGCAGCCAGGCCATGCCGCGCACGATCGGCGGCAGCACTCGCCAATAGAACAGCAGCGTCGTCAGCACGCTCATGACCAGCACGATCGGCAGCGCCTGGAAGGCGAGGATGAAATCGCTGCCCGGCACCTTGGGATCGAACGGCAGCGTGCCGCCGCCCACATAGCCGAACACGAAGGCGGTGCCGGCTCGCGTTGCGGCGGCGATGGCGCCGACCGCGTCGTTGATGGCGCCGAAAGCCGTTGTCACCACCGGCACCTTGATCAGCACCAGCGCGGTGACGATCGTCACCGCGAGACTGGTAGCCGCCTGTCGCAGCGACACCGCGCGGCGGTTCTCCCCAAGCGCCCAGGCGATCACCAGCAACGCCACCACGCCGAACGCCGATTGCAATTGCAGCATCAAGCCCCCGAACAGCCCCTCGCGCGATTATGGCAGGCACTTCGCGCAGCGCAATGCCGTTACGCGCCAAGACGGTTTCGAGCGAAGTGGGTGCCGGTCCGCTTGAAGAAAACGCGTCAAAACAACAATCCGGAGCCCATTCCGATCTTGTCGGAATGGGGCTCCGGCACCAGCCGCCATTGACAAGTTGCAGGCGGTCGGCCACGCCATGGCCCATGTCCTCAGCAATGCCGGCCGGGGCGCGCGATCTGCTCGGCCACAGACCCTTCCTGTTCTTCCTCTCGTCGCGCAGCCTGTCGCGCTTCTCCAGCCAGATCGGCGCGGTCGCGATCGGCTGGCAGATCTACGACCTGACCGGCAGCGCCTTCGACCTCGGCATGGTCGGCCTGGTCCAGTTCCTGCCGACGGCGCTCCTGGTGTTTGTCGCCGGCCACGCCGCCGACCGCTTCGAGCGCAAGCGCGTGGTACAGGCCTGCCAGTTCGTGGAAGCGCTCACCGCAGCATTCCTCGCCGGGAGCACCTTCGCCGGGACCATCTCGGAGCTGCAGATTTTCGCTGCGACCTTTGCGCTCGGCATCGCCGGTGCGTTCGAGAGCCCGGCGACCGCGGCGCTGCTGCCGCTGATCGCTCCGCAAGGGTCGCTGCAACGAGCGACCGCGATCTCGAGCGGCGCGGCGCAGATCGCGACCATCACCGGACCTGCGCTCGGCGGTCTGGCCTATGCCATGATGCCGAGTGCGCCCTACGCCGTGATGGTGGTGTTCTGGCTGCTCGGGATGATCCTGACCGGCGGCATCGGCCGCTTGCAGCAGGCTGCGCCGAAGGACTCGGCGTCGTCGGACGATCTGTTCGCCGGCGTCACCTTCGTGCGCAGCAATCCGGCGATCCTCGGCACCATCTCGCTCGACCTGTTCGCAGTGCTGTTCGGCGGCGTGACGGCGCTGTTGCCGATCTATGCCCGCGACATCCTGATGACCGGACCGCTCGGCCTCGGCGTGCTGCGCGCCGCGCCCGCAGTCGGTGCGCTCCTGATGACCATGATCCTGGCGCGGCACACGATCCATCGCCGCGTCGGGATGCGCATGTTCCAGGCCGTCATCGTGTTCGGTGCCGCGACAGTAGTGTTCGCGGTGTCGCACTGGATGTGGCTGTCGGTGCTGGCGCTCGCGGTGCTGGGCGCGGCCGATACGATCAGCGTCGTGATCCGCTTCTCGCTGGTGCAACTCGCCACACCGGACGAAATGCGCGGCCGCGTCGGCGCGGTGAATTTCCTGTTCATCAACGCATCGAACCAGCTCGGCCAGTTCGAAAGTGGCGTTACCGCGGCGCTGCTCGGCACCATGCCGGCCGCCGTGCTCGGCGGCCTCGGCACCATCGCGATCGCGCTGCTGTGGATGAAGCTGTTCCCGACGCTGCGGAATGTGGAGAAGCTGGAGTAGGCGATCCCTTCACCTCGCCCTGCTTGCTGGGAGAGGCCGGATCGCATCGTCAGATGCGATCCTGGTGAGGGGGTACGGGTCCCAACATTCGGCTCGCTCGCGGGAGCGCCCCTCACCCCGACCCTCTCGGCGCAAGAGCGGGGCGAGGGAGAAGGGAGCTCAGCCTCGTCCCACGAACGGCATCTTGGTTGCCATGACCGTCATGAACAGCACGTTGGCATCGAGCGGCAGACCCGCCATGTAGGCGACGGCGTCGCCGACGGCCTTGGCATCCATGCGCGGCTCGTGCTTGGTCGTACCGTCGGGCTGCAGCACGCCGGGGCCGTTGACCATGCGGTCTGTCATCGGGGTGGCCGCATTACCGATGTCGACCTGGCCGACCGCGATGTCGTACATGCGGCCGTCGAGGTTGGAGGCCCTGGTGAGGCCGGTGATGGCATGCTTGGTCGAGGTGTAGGCGGCCGAGAACGGACGCGGCGCGTGTGCGGAGATCGAGCCGTTGTTGATGATGCGGCCGCCGCGTGGCTGCTGATCCTTCATGATGCGGAAAGCGTGCTGGGTGCACAGGAACGGGGCGGTGAGGTTGGTGTTCACCACCGCCTGCCACTGCTCCAGCGACAGGTCCTCGAAATTCACCGGCGGTGCGCCCATGCCGGCATTGTTGAAGAGCACGTCGAGCCGGCCGTAGGTCGCCTTCACCTTGTCGAACAGCGCGGCGATCGCGGCCGGGCTGGTCATGTCGGCAGTGACGCACAGGCTCTTGCCGGCGGGACCGAGCTTGCTGGTCTCTTCCAGCATCTCGAGGCGGCGGCCGACGAGCACGACGGTGAAGCCTGCGTTCATCAGGGCGAGCGATGCCGCGCGCCCGACGCCGGTGCCGGCGCCGGTGACGAGGGCGATCTTGTTGGTCGCTTCGGTCATCTGGTTTCCTCTTATTTGGATTTTGCTTCGGTTTCGTTCTTGTAGGGCGGCCGCGGAATATTCTGGTGCGCCGCGCGCAGCGCCGCCGACCAGCGCGAGCGCAGATCGTGGAAATAGGGCTCACCGGCCTCGATGCGATGGTTGAGATCGGCCACACAGGCATCGCTGCGCACCACCAGCACGTCGATCGGCAGGCCGACGCCGAGATTCGAGCGCATGGTGGAGTCCATCGAGATCAGGCCGGTCTTCAGCGCCTCGTAAAGCTCGACATCGAAATGCATCGCGCGATCGAGCACGGGCTTGCCGTATTTGTGCTCGCCAATCTGCAAGTAAGGCGTGTCGATGGTGCATTCGATGAAGTTGCCGGCAGTGTAGACCATGAACAGCCGCATCCGCGAGCCCTTGATCTGGCCGCCGAACAGGAACGAGACGTCGAACGAGATATCCTCGGAGCGCAGTGCATCGCCCTCGGTGGCGTGCACGGAGCGGATGGCGCGGCCGATCCGCTGCGCTGCCTGGAACATTGTCGGCGCGTTCATCAGCGTCTCGACCTCTCCGGTGTGCGGATCCTGCATGCCCTCCGTCAGGGTCGACAGCACCGACTGGCTGATCGCCAGATTGCCGGCGCTCGCGATCGCCATGATACGCTCGCCGGGCTTTTCGAAGATGTGCAGCTTGCGGAAAGTCGAGACGTTGTCGAGGCCGGCATTGGTGCGGGTGTCCGCGATCATGACGAGACCGTCTCGCACCAGGATTCCGCAGCAATAGGTCATTTCCAGTCCTCAACGGTCCGAGTTTCTCGGCGGAGAACTAGTAGCCAATTTCGGGGGCGCATCCAACCCCAATTCCCGTCATCGAACCGCGGTAGGGCGTCACGATTGCTGCGTTCGTGCGGGTTGCGCATCGACGAGGAACGCCTCGTCCACGGGCACGCCGAGCGCGGTGACCAGCCGGTTCGTCTCGGCCGCCATGCCGATGATCGCCAGCATCTCCTGATATTCGGCCTCGGTCATGCCCTTCGCTCGCGCGCTCGCGGTGTGCGAGTGGATGCAGTAGCTGCAGCCGTGAGCCACCGACACCGCGACGTAGAGCATTTCCTTGACCTTGGGATCGAGCGCACCCGGCGCCATCACCTGCTTGATGCTCTCCCAGGTGCGACGCAGGGTCTTCGGATCATGCGCGAGCGCACGCCAGAAATTGTTGATGAAGTCCGATTTCCTTGTCGCGCGGATGTCCTCGAAGACGGCGCGCGCCTCCGCGGAGAGTTCGTCGTCGGAGAGCAGTTTCACGGTTGCCATGGCGCCTCTCGCTGGTTCGAGTTCAAGCAACAGCGATCATACCACCCTGCCGTCGTCGAGCTCGCGACAAAATTGCGAAGCAATCTTGCGCTGAAGCGACGAGGCGATCCATGTCTCGGCAAGGGGAAAGACGGATCGCTTCGTTGCGCTCGCAATGACGTGGGACTTCGCGCTACGACTGCGTCTGGCTCTGCCATTGCCCGGGCCGCCCGGCCTGGTCGACCTTGACCTCGACCGTCAGCGTCTCGGCGCCGCCGCCGTAGCGGGTGCCGCGGACGGGAGCGGCGCCGAGATAGTCGAGGCCGATCGCGACGCGGGCGTGGGCGTCGGTGGTGCAGATGCCGTTGGCGGCGTCGAAGCCGATCCAGCCGAGGTCAGGCACATGGGCTTCCGCCCAGGCGTGGCCGGCCTGCTGGTTGACCATGCCGTCGGAGCGCAGGAAGTGACCGGAGACGAACCGCGCCGGCACACCGCCGGCGCGCGCGCAGGCGATGAAGATATGCGCGTAGTCCTGACAGACGCCGCGCTTCAGCGCGAAGGCCTCGGAGGCCGAGGTGGCGCTGTTGGTCGGATCCTCGTCGAACGTCATGTGTTCGTAGATCTGCACCATCAGCGCGTGCAGGAAGCCGAGCACGTCGTCACCGGCTTCCGCGCGCAGTTCGCGCACGAAGCTCGCCATCGACGGGCTGACGTCGGTCAGCGCCGTGGGGCGCAGGAACAGGCTCGGCGGAAACCGCTCATCGGTGCCGCGCAGCACGCCGCCGGTGTCTTGGGTCTCGACCAGGCCTTCGCAACGGATGGTGAGGTCAGCGATCGAGCCATGCGTCAGCACATGGGTGACGTTGCCGAACGCGTCCTCATGGGTGTCGAGCCGGGAATCGGTCGAGACGTCGATCTGCCAGTTTGCGACATACTGGCCGTCATGGCTGCAGGGCGTCATCCGCAGAATCTGGATCACGCCCGAGGCCGCCGGCTCGTAGCGATAGGTGGTGGTATGGGCTATCCGCAGGCGCATGGCTCACCGGAGTTCAGTCGGTGTTATGGAGCAAGAGCGTCATGCCACGGGCGAGCGCGTAGCGCGCCTTTGCGCCAGACGTCCCGGGCATCCACGTCTTTCTTCCTAATCGGCTGCGAAAGCAAGACGTGGATGGCCGGGACAAGCCTGGCCATGACGAGAATTTGAGCTTCTTTCGGTCAGATCAGGTACTGCTTGGTGATGATCTCGCCCAACCGCGAATTGTCCGCGATGAACTCCTGGATGAATTCATGCACGCCGTGCTGGAAGATGTCGTCCATGTGGCTGTGCTCGAGCCGGTTCCTGACGCCGCGCGCGTGGCGCTGGGACGCCCCCTGGCGGCCATAGGCGACGCCGATCTGGTCCAGATTGCGCACCAGGTTGCTGTAGCAGCTGGCGAGCGATCGCGGCAGCGTGTCGTTGAGGATCAGGAGGTCGGCGATCAGCCAGGGTTTCAGCGTTTCCCGGTAGACCCAGTGATAGGCTGTTGTTGCCGAGACTGAGCGCAGGATCGAGGTCCACTGGTAGTAGTCGAGCGGGCCGCCGACGTGTTCTTCCTCGGGCAGCAGCACATGGTATTTCACGTCGAGAATGCGGGCGGTGTTGTCGGCGCGCTCGAGGTGCACGCCCAGTCGCGAGAACCAGTAGGCGTCGTTGCGCAGCATGGTCCGGTAAGCCGAGCCGTCGAAGCGCAGCGAGGTCTCCTGCACGAAGCGCAGGAACTTCGCCAGTTCCTCGCGGCTGCCGGTGCCCCCCTTGGTCCATACGCCCTGCAACTCGATCCAGGCCGAGTTGATGGTGTCCCACATTTCCGAGGTGAGTGCGGTGCGCACCGAGCGGGAATTGAGCCGGGCGGCCTCGATACAGTTCTTGATCGAGGAGGGGTTTGCATCGGAGAACGACAGATACTCGACGACGTTGCGCTCGTTGGCTTCCTCGTGATGCTCGTAGAAGGTCGGGCCGACGCCGGCGGTCAGCAGTGCTGAGTCCCATTCATTGGTCTTGCCGATATAGGCCGCGGGGAGCGCGGTGACGCGGAGCGTCGCGTCGATCGTGCGCGCGAGATATTCGGCGCGTTCGACATAGCGGGCGAGCCAGAACAGGTTTTCGGCGGTGCGCGACAGCATGTTCTCAACTACTCACTCAGTATCCAGGTGTCCTTGGTTCCACCGCCCTGGCTTGAATTGACCACGAGCGAGCCCTCCTTCAGCGCCACGCGGGTCAAGCCGCCGGGCACGACGGTGGTGTGGCTGGAGCCGGTCAGCACGAACGGGCGCAGGTCGACATGGCGCGGGGCGAGCCCCTTGTCGGTGCAGGTCGGACAGGTCGAGAGCGCCAGCGTCGGCTGGGCGATGAACCCTTCGGGCTCGCGCTTCAGCTTGTCTCGGAAGGCCTCGATGGTCGCCTTGGTGGCGGCCGGGCCGATCAGCATGCCGTAGCCGCCGGAGCCGTGCACCTCCTTGACGACGAGGTCGGCGAGGTTGTCGAGCACGTAGGACAAATCCTGCGGCTCGCGGCAGCGCCAGGTCTGCACATTCTTCAGGATCGGCTCCTCGCTGAGGTAGAACTTCACGATGTCAGGCATGTAGGAATAGATCGCCTTGTCGTCGGAAATGCCGGTCCCGACCGCATTGGCGAGCGTGATGTTGCCGGCGGCATAGGCCGACATCAGCCCGGGGACGCCGAGCGCGGAATCCGGGCGGAAGGTGAGGGGATCGAGGAAGTCGTCGTCGACGCGACGATAGATCACATCGACCCGCTTCAGCCCCTCGGTGGTGCGCATGAACACCTCGTCGTTCTTGACGATGAGGTCGCGCCCCTCGACCAGCTCGATGCCGAGCTTGTCGGCGAGGAAGGAGTGCTCGTAATAGGCCGAGTTGTAGACGCCGGGCGTCATCAGCGCGACCGTCGGCTCGGCCGAGGCGCTGTGCGGCGCCACCGAGCGCAGCGCCGACAGCAGCTCGTCCGGATAGCGCTCGACTGGCGCGACCCGATGCCGCGCGAACAGGTCCGGAAACAACCGCATCATGATCTCGCGGTTTTCCAGCATGTAGGACACGCCGGATGGCGTCCGTGCATTGTCCTCGAGCACGATGAAGTTTTCCGGATCGGTCCGGATAATGTCGATGCCCGCGATGTGGATATAGATGTCGTGCGGCACGTCCTGGCCGTTCATCTCCGGGCGGAATACCGGGTTCTGGAAGATCAGGTCCTCGGGGACGATGTTGGCGCGCAGGATGTCGCGGCCGTGGTAGATGTCCTTGAGGAACAGGTTCAGCGCCAGCACGCGTTGCTTCAGGCCCTTCTCCAGCAGGGTCCATTCTTTTGCGGACATGATGCGCGGGATGACGTCGAAGGGGATCAGCCGTTCCTGGGCCTCGGCATCGCCGTAGACGGCAAAGGTGATGCCGATCCGGCGGAACAGCAGCTCCGCTTCCTGCCGGCGATATTCGAGCGCATCCGGCGGCGTCTCCTTGAGCCAGCGGGAGAGCTCCTCGTAGGCCGGGCGGAGGTCGCCGCCGAGGCCGTTCATTTCATCGAATGCAACTGCCATAAATCCCGACTGTCCTTCGAAGCCATGTGACACACAGTGCATGACTTGATGGGATGGTAGCAAGGGGCGGGCCAGCGCGATATGCATTGGCTTGCGGCATTTGCTGGGGATGGCCGACGGGCTGCCTGAAAAACCGGCTGCGACCTGCTTATTTCGGCAGCAAAACCCCGTGACATCAAGGCGTTCGGTCGGCAATGTCGGGGGAGCAATCAGGGAATGAGATCATGAGCGAGATCGTCACGGCAGGGATTCTGGTGATCGGCGACGAAATCCTGTCCGGCCGGACCAAGGACAAGAATATCGGTTTCATCGCCGAATACCTGACCAATATCGGCATCGACCTGAAGGAAGTCCGTGTCGTTGCCGACGACGAGGACGACATCATCGCCGCCCTTGATGCGCTGCGGCATAGGTACGCCTACGTGTTCACGACAGGCGGCATCGGCCCGACCCATGACGACATCACCGCCGACAGCGTGGCCAAGGCGTTCGGGGTCGACATCCACCACCATCCCGAGGTGGTGGCGCGGTTCAGGGAGCGCTGGAGCGAGCAGGATCTGAACGAGGCCCGGCTGCGGATGGCCCGCGTGCCCGACGGGGCCGAGCTGATCCAGAGCGCGACCATCCTGGCGCCTGGCTTCAAGCTCGGCAATGTCATCGTGATGGCCGGCATCCCCACGATCATGCAGGCGATGATGGACATCGTGGCGCCGACCCTAAAATCCGGCGTGCGGATGCTGTCGGATTCGGTGCGCGCCGACGCGCGGGAGGGCGACATCGGCGGTCCGCTGCGCGCGATCGCGCAGGCCCATCCCGACACCATCATCGGCAGCTACCCGTTCCAGGACGAGAACCAGAAGCCGAACACCAGTCTCGTTGTGCGCTCGCGCGATCCCGAGAAGCTGGCGGCGGCGATGGCCGAGGTGAAGGAGATGCTGAAGCGGGTGCAGGCTGCACAGAAGAAACCGGCTGCGGGTTGATACGACATGGCTGAGAAAAATTCTGAACTGAGCGCCCAGGAGCGGGCAGGCAGGCCGTTCCCGGTCTCGTGGGATCAATTCCATCGGGATTGCCGGGCGCTGACCTGGCGGCTCAACGAGGTCGGCCCGTTCCAGGCGGTGATCGCAATCACCCGCGGCGGACTGGTGCCGGCGGCGATCGTGGCGCGCGAACTCGGCGTGCGGGTGATCGACACCGTCTGCATCGCAAGCTACGACCACGACAAGCAGGGCGACCTCAAGGTGCTCAAGGGCATCTCCGAGGCAACCGCCAAGCTCGGCGGCGGCACCGGCAAGGGGCTTCTGATCGTCGACGACCTCGTCGACACCGGCAAGACCGGAAAGCTGGTGCGCGAGATGCTGCCCGACGCGCATTTCGCGACCGTGTACGCCAAGCCGAAGGGCCGTCCGCTGGTCGATACCTTCATCACCGAGGTATCGCAGGACACCTGGATCTTCTTCCCCTGGGACACCGCGCTGTCGTTCCAGCCGCCGATCCGCGACGGCGCGGCTTAGTCCGATAGAGGTCGACGCGTGATGACTGGACAAGGGTGTTTGGCACGGTTCGGCATCCTGATCGCGCTCGCGACGCTGTTCGGCATGCCCGGGGCGGCATGCCAGGACCGTCAGACGCCAACCGCCTCGGCATCCGGAGCTGATGCAGCCGTGATCGACGACATCGTCACAGGGAGCCGCATCCTTGCCGAGTACGGCGTCGTCGACGCCTTTGGCCATGTCAGCGCCCGCGATCCCAAGAATCCCTATCATTTCCTGATGTCGCGCTCGCTGGCTCCGGCGCTCGTGACCAGCGACGACATCATGGAATTTGATCTCGACGGAAATGCCGTGGACACCAAGGGGCGTACCCTCTTCCTCGAGCGCTTCATCCACAGCGAGATCTACAGGGCGCGGCCGGACGTGATGGCCGTCGTGCACACGCACTCCCCCGGCGTGATACCGTTCACGATCAGCCAGACCATGCTTCGGCCGGTGTTCCACAACGCCGCGTTCCTCGCCGCCGGGGCGCCGGTATGGGATATCCGAAAAGCGTTCGGCGAAACCGACATGCTGGTGCGCAACGCCGACATCGGCAAGTCGCTGGCGGCCGCGCTCGGCGACAAATCCGTGGTCCTGATGCGCGGCCATGGCGACGCCGTGGTCGGACCATCGGTGAAGCTCGCCGTGTTCCGCGCCTACTACACCGACGTCAATGCGCGGCTGCAGTCGCAGGCGATCGCGCTCGGCGGCGAGGTGAACTATCTGACGGCGGCCGAAGGCGCAAAGGCGGATGCGATCAATCTGCAGGTGCTCGATCGCGTGTGGAATTTGTGGAAGATGCGCGTCACCACCGCGCCGGCGAAATAATGCCGCTGCAGAACCGCGTCACGCCGCTGGGTGAAATCGTCGCGTCGGAGCATCGCGGAACCTTCACAGGTAATCGCGGCATCATCCATGATCCTGTGACGCGGACGCTTCTGACAAAGCGCTGGTCGACGCCGGCCTGGCTCACCTGCGTCTGCGAATTCAGGGGGAGGCGGCGCGAGGTGATGAGCCGGCGGAGCTGGACCGAGCTGTTCTTCCTCGATGAGGCCACGGCCTTTGCGGCCGGGCACCGTCCCTGCTTCTTCTGCCGCCGCGAGGATGCCAAACGCTTTCGCGCCTGTTGGGAGGTAGGGAACGGCGTGACCGATCTCAGCGCCAAGGCGATGGACGCGGTGCTGCACGCCGAGCGGCTCGATCATGGCAAAAAGCGCTTGCATCCGTTGCCGGTGCCGTTGCACGAGCTGCCTGACGGCACAATGGTGCAGGCAGATGGCGGGAGCTATCTCGTCACGGGCGGCCACACGCTGCGCTGGTCGCTTGCAGGCTACGGCCGCGCCGACGTCGCGGGTTCCGCCATGCTGTTGACCCCGCCATCGACGCTTCGGGCATTTCAGGCCGGCTATCGGCCGGAGCTGCATTCCAGCGCGAATTGACTTCAGCGCAGCGGGCGACCCTGCTCATCGACGCTCATGCGGGAATCCCGCAGCGTCCACTCCTTGATGATCTGGCGGCAGCGCGTTACCTCGGGCGTGTCGCGCCCGCCCGATGACTGCGCTGCCACCAATGTCTTGCAGGCATTGAGCTGGTCGCGTTCGCCGGCAAGGACAGGCGAGGCCACGATCAGCAACGTGATTGCAGTCAAGCGAAGCAGGATCGCCATCACCCCAGCCGCTGTCGCGCCAGCCTCGCGCCTGCGCCGAGCGCCATCAGCTTGGCTTCCGCGATATCCCGCCGCATCGGCGCCATGCCGCAATTGGTGGTCGCGATGATGTTGCCCTTGGGCACGAATTTCGAGACCGCCTCGATCACCTTGACCACATCCTCGGCCGTCTCGACCTCGTCGCTGGCGACGTCGATCACGCCGGCCTGCACGATCTTGCCGGGCAGCGCCGCCAGCAACTCCAGCGGCACCTTGGAATTGCGGCACTCGATCGCAACCTGCTGGATCGTGCTCTGGTCGATCACCGGGAAGGTCTCCTCGTACTGGCGCCATTCGCCGCCGAGCGTCTGTTTCCAGTCGGTGTTGGCCTTGATGCCGTAGCCGTAGCAGATATGGACCGCCGTCGCGCAGGTCAGGCCTTCGGCGGCGCGCTCCAGCGCCTTGATACCCCAGTCGCGGACCTGATCCATGTAGACGTTGAAGGCGGGCTCGTCGAACTGGATCATGTCGACGCCGTCGGCCTCAAGCGCCTTGGCTTCCTGGTTCAGCAGCTCGGCAAAGGCGAATGCCATCTTGACCCGATCGCCGTAATACTTGTCGGCGATGGTGTCGATGATGGTCATCGGGCCGGGCAGGGTGAATTTCAGCTTGCCCTTGGTATGTGCGCGAGCGGCGCGCGCCTCGCTGGCATGGACACGGCCCTTGAGCTGCAGCGGCGCGACCACCTGCGGCACCATCGCCTTGTAGCGATCCTTGCGGATCCCCATCTCGACCTTGTGGGCGAAATCGATGCCCTCGATCTTCTCCAGGAAGCCGTGCACGAAATGCTGGCGCGCCTGCTCGCCCTCGGTGACGATGTCGACGCCGGCATCTTCCTGCAGCTTGACCGCGAGCACGGTGGCGTCCCGCTTGGCGCGGGCGAGCTCGTCGCCTTGCGATTTCCACGGCGCCCACAGGATGTTCGGCTCGGCCAGCCATTCCGGCTTCGGCAGGGAGCCTGCGATCGTGGTTGGAAACAGCATGGGTGCCTCCCAATGGGTTCTGATTGAGCGCCTGTCTGCCATGTCTTATGGTCGCCGTACAGAACAACAAAAGTCTTTCTGACCGGAACGCCCGATGATCGACCTGCACTACGCGCCGACGCCGAATGGCTGGAAAATCTCGATCATGCTGGAGGAGCTGGGGCTGCCCTACAAGGTCATCCCGGTGAACATCCGCGCCGGCGAGCAGTTCCGCCCCGAATTCCTGGCGATCAGCCCGAACAACCGCATTCCGGCGATCGTCGACCACGCCCCTGCCGACGGCGGCGGGCCGTTCCCGGTGTTCGAGACCGGTGCGATCCTGATCTACCTCGCCGACAAGACCGGCCGCTTCCTGTCCGGGGAGCTGCGTGCACGGTCGACCGTCATCCAGTGGGTGATGTGGCAGATCGGTGGCCTTGGCCCGATGCTCGGCCAGCACGGCCATTTCGCGCTCTATGCAGCCGAGAAGATCCCCTATGCGATCGAGCGCTACCGCGACGAGACGGCGCGGCTCTATGGGGTGCTCGACCGCCAGCTCGGCAAGACCGGCGCGTATGTTGCCGGTGACGACTATTCGATCGCCGACATCGCCTGCTTCCCCTGGACCATGACCCACAAGGCGCAGGGCTTCACGCTCGATGACTATCCGAACATCAAGCGCTGGTACGCAACCGTGCGCGCCCGTCCGCAGGTGCAGGCGGGGCTTGCGATCGGCAAGTTCGTCAAGGAGCCGTTCGACGAGGAGGCGCGCAAGAACATGTTCGGGCAGAAGGCCAGGGAAGTGCTGGGCAAGCAGTAGGCGCGCGCCGTCATTCCGCGTCATGCAATTCATGCCGCCGCCGCGGCGTCATTATGGATTGCTTCGCTTCGCTCGCAATGACAGGGTAATCAACAAAGCGTCACACGAGGAAACGCCATGATCGAATTCTTCTTCGACTGCTCCAGCCCCTGGACCTATCTCGCCTGGCATAACATCCAGCCGCTGGCGAAGGAGTTCGGCGCCGAGATCATTTGGCGGCCGATCCTCGTGGGCGGCATCTTCAACACCGTCAATCCCTCGGTCTATGCCCAGCGCGAAAAGCCGGTGCCATTGAAGGCGCGCTACATGAAAAAGGATCTCGCCGACTGGGCACGCTCGGCCGGACTAGCGATCAAGATGCCGCCGACCGTGTTCCCGGTGAACTCCGTGAAGGCGATGCGCGGCTGCATCTGGCTCGGCAACGAGACAATGGTGCCGTTCGCGCGCGCGGTGTTCGAGGCCTATTGGGGCGACGACAAAGACATCTCGCAAGACGCGGTGCTGACCGGGATCTGCGGCAAGGTCGGCATCGATCCGGCGAAGTTCCTGGCCGGGATCGGTGATCAGGCGATCAAGGACCAGCTCAAGGCCAACACGGAGGAGGTGATGGCACGCGGCGGTTTCGGCTCGCCGACAATTTATGTCGACAAGACCGACATGTATTTCGGCAACGACCGTCTGCCGCTGATCCGCGAGGCGCTGACGCGGCTCAAGGCGCGGGCCGCCTGATGCCCAAAGCCGTCGTCTGCCGCGAGCTGGGGCCGCCGGAGCGCCTGCACCTCGAAAGTTTTGCCTCCGCGCCGCTGAAGCCGGGCGAGGTCCGGGTTGCGATCCGCGCCGCCGGGATCAACTTCCCCGACATACTGATGGCCGCCGGCGAGTACCAGCTCAAGCCGCCGCTGCCGTTCACGCCAGGCTCGGAAGCTGCCGGCGATGTGGTTGAGGTCAATGAGGCCGCAGGCGTTACCGTCGGCGACAAGGTGATCGTCAAGATGCGCTTCGGCGCCTATTGCGACGAGACGGTGGCCATGCCCGCGCAGCTGGTGCCGCTGCCCTCGACCTTCGACTATGCCGAGGGCGCGACTTTCCTCGCCGCGCACGGCACCGCCCATCACGCGCTGATTGACCGCGGGCAGATCAAGCCTGGCGAGGTGCTGCTGGTGCACGGCGCCGGCGGCGGCGTCGGGCTCGCCGCGGTCGAGATCGGCAAGCTGCTCGGCGCCACCGTGGTCGCGGCGGCCTCATCCGAGGAGAAGCTTGCGATCGCGAAAGCGCGCGGCGCGGACCATGTCCTGCTCTATGCGCGTGAGCCGTTCCGCGATGTCGTCAAGCGCCTGACCGACGGTCGCGGCGCCGATCTGGTGTTCGACCCGGTCGGCGGCGAGGTGTTCGAGAACTCGATGCGCTGTATCAATTGGGGCGCGCGGATCCTCGTCGTTGGCTTCACCGGCGGCATCGGACTTGCCCGCACCAACCTGTTGATGATCAAGGGCGCGAGCGTGCTCGGCGTCCGCGCCGGCGAGGCGGTGCGGAAGAATTCCGCGCTCGGCGAGGTCAGGTTCAGGGCGCTGAGCGATTGGGCCGAGGCCGGCAAGGTGCGGCCGAACATTTCCCACCGGCTGCCGCTTGCGGACTACGCGAAGGCAATGCGCCTCCTGATCGAGCGCAAGGCGATCGGCCGCGTGGCGTTGCTGACGCGCTAACCTTCGCTGCAGGAGCCGCACGGTGGACAAAAGCGCGCTTGCGCCGAGCCGGCCATCCGGACTGGTGCGAGCAATGGCGGGCGCGCTTTGCCATGCTACCTGCCTTCCTGAAACTTGCCATCCCGCACGAACGCGATCGTCTGCGTGATCGCTTCTCCATTTCGTACCAGCCACGGATGCGACGTGCGGATCACGATGTGATCGGTCATGCCCTCGAGCCTGGTGTTGGCGACCGACACCCGTCCGTCATGTGGCCGTGGCAGGGCGATCGAGGTGATCGGATAGATCGAGCGATTGCCGGCGATGATGCCGGTCGGATAGTCGATGGCAGGCAGCAGCGCGCGGGTCGCGGCGTCGCGACTGGTGACGAGTTGCTGGCCGGCCGGGCCGAAGAAGGCGCGGTAGGCGGCAAGGTTCTTCAGGCGGTCGGCGATCTCGCTGCCGCCGTTCGGCGTGCCCAGCATGACGACACGGCCGAGCCGCGGCGGGCGATGCCTTGCGAGATAGGCGCGCGCAAGCAGCCCGCCCATGGAGTGGCACACGAAATGGACGGAGCCCTCGAGCCTGCTCGCAAACGGCGCGATGGCCGGATCGATGTCGTCGGCCAGCGCGCCGAGGGACTTGCGCCGGCTGTCATAGTCGAGATTGAGGGTGGCGAATCCGGCGGCTTGCAGCGCCAGTTCCATCCTGCGGAACGAGCGCGCCGTCCTGCTGATGCCATGGAGCAGGACGACACCGTCGGATGAGGACGTCGATTGACGCCGGTCACTCACTTATAATCGCGCTCTTGCCACCACGGGAAATAGTCGGGCATGTCGGAGGAGACCTTGTTCTTGAATTCTGCGGGGCGCTTTTCCAGGAACGAGACCACGCCTTCCCTGACGTCGTCGGAGCGGCCGCGCGCATAGATGCCGCGGCTGTCGACCTTGTGCGCCTCCATCGGATCGTCGGCGCCCATCATACGCCACATCATCTGGCGGATCAGCGCCACCGACACCGGCGCGGTCTTGGCCGCGATCTCCTTGGCAAGCGCGCGTGCAGTCGGCAACAAATCGTCCGGCGGCACCACCTTGCTGACGAGGCGGCCGGCGAGCGCTTCCTGCGCCGGGAAGACGCGGCCGGTGTAGCACCACTCCAGCGCCTGCGAGATGCCGACGATGCGCGGCAGGAACCAGCTCGAGGCCGCCTCCGGCACGATACCGCGCTGGGAGAATACGAAGCCGAAGCGCGCGGCGTCCGATGCGATGCGGACGTCCATCGCAAGCTGCATGGTGACGCCGATGCCGACCGCGGGGCCGTTGACCGCGGCGATGACAGGCTTCAGGCACTTGAAGATGCGCAGCGTGACCTGGCCGCCACCGTCGCGCACCTGCGGATCGCTGTAGTCGACGCTGCCGTCGGCCTTCCGCCGCACCGGGCCGCGCCGCGCATCGCGGTCGAACGTGTTGGCACCGGAGGAAAGGTCGGCACCTGCGCAGAAGCCGCGGCCCGCGCCGGTGACGATGATCGCCCTGATGTCGTCGTCGGCATCCGCCTTGTCGAACGCGTCGATCAGCTCCTGCTGCATCGTGGCATTGAAGGCGTTGAGCTTGTCGGGCCGATTCAGCGTGATGGTGAGGATTTGCTCGGCGACCTCGTATTTGATCGTCTCGTACGCCATGGGGATGATTTCCTCTCGGTTTTCTTGAATGAACCGCGCTGGCGCGCGTCTTCATCCAGATAACCCGGCAATGCATCCCTTGGGAAGAACTCGGATGCGCGGATCAGTTCCGCGCATCGCGAATTGTGTTGAGGCGCTACGCTACTTCTTCGGCGGTATCGGCCAGGGTTTCTGCGCGCCGCGCAGGCCCTCGAAGGCCTTGCCCATGCCGAGCACGCCGATGTCGTCGAAGCGGCGGCCGATGATCTGGACTCCGATCGGAAAGCCCGTCTTGTCGTAGCCGCCGTTGATCGACAGGGCGGGATTCTCCGCCATATTCCATGGCACGGTATAGCAGATGTGCTCGAACGGCTTGGCGGGGTCGTTCAGCGGCGAGGCGAACTCCGCGGGAAAGTTGACGACCGGCGATACCGGCGAAAGCACATAGTCGACTTCGCAGAACAGCTTTGCGGCGGCTGCACGTATCGCCATCGTCATGTTGAAGCCGCGCACCACGTCCACGCCCGACAGCTTCGCGCCAGCCTCGCCCCATGTGAGGATGTAGGGCAGCGTCTTGTTGCGTTCCGCCGGTGACAGTTTCGAGAGATCGTCCCAGGTCCGCGCGCGCCAGAAATTGTCGAGGCCTTCCAGCATTTCCTCGGTCAGGATGCCGTCGATCTCAGTAATGACGGCGCCGGCGGATTCGAACGCCTTTGCGGCCTTCACGACGACGTCGCGCACCTCCCTGTCGAGTTTCTGCCCGGCGCCCGCCTCGAGCATCAGGCCGATCCGCAGCTTGCGCGGCGACTTCTCCGGCGCCTTCCAGTTCACCTCGAGTGCTGGCAGGCTCATGCCGTCGCGGCGGTCGGGCCGCGACAGCACGCTCATCATCAGCGCGGCATCGTCGACGGTGCGGGTCATGGGGCCGGCGACGCGGCCGACATAGGGCGGATCGATCGGAACGCGCCCCAGGCTCGGCTTCAGCGCGACGAGGCCGCACCAGGAAGCCGGCAGCCGCACCGAGCCGCCGATGTCGGTGCCGAGATGCAGAGGACCGTATCCGGCAGCGCCCGCGGCACCCGCGCCGGAACTCGATCCGCCCGGGTTCTTGCTGACGTTCCAGGGATTGCGGGTGAGGGGATGGAACGACGACAGTCCGGACGACAGCATGCCGTAGTCGGGCATCGTGGTCTTGGAGAAGATGACGCAGCCCGCTTCGCGCAGCCGCGCGGCAGGCGGCGCATCCTTCTCCGCGGGCACGAGCTTGACGCTCGCCGCGCCCAGCGGCACCGGCTGGCCCTTGGTGGCGACGTTGTCTTTGATTGTGGCGGGAACGCCGTCGAGCGTGCCCATCGGCTCGCCCTGCTGCCAGCGCTCGGTCGACGCCTTCGCCACTTTGCGCGCCCCGTCGGGGTCGTAGAGGTAAAGCGCCTTGATGTGCGGTTCGAAGGCCGCAACGTGGGCGATGACCTCTTCGAGGACTTCCGACGGCGAGAACTGCTTGGCACGATAGCCGGCGAGCAGGTCGACGGCTGACAGATCGTGCAGCGAGGTGATGGTGTCCTGCTTCGCCTTATGCATGGGCACCTGCCGGCATGCGTTTCTCGATGATGCGGGCGAACATGCTGGCGCCGATCGGCAGGATCTTGTCGTCGAGAACGTAACCGGGATTGTGCACGGGGACCGAGCCGTCATGGCCGATCCAGAAATACGCGCCGGGAATGGCCTGCATCATGTCGGCGAAATCCTCGCTGCCCATCTTGGGCGTAGAGCGGGTCAACACCTTGGCGGGATCGACCACGGTGCGGGCGACTTCCTCGACCACGCGCGACTGCTCTTCCTGGTTCACCAGCACGCTGAAGGTATCGCGGATGTCGACGTCGATCTCGACGTCGAAGGTCGCGGCAATGCCGGCGCAGACCGCGCGCATCCGCTTTGCGACCAGCTTGCGGATTTCGTCGGAGAAGGTGCGCACGGTGCCGCACAGCCAGGCTTCGCCGGGGATGACGTTGTAGGCCGAGCCAGCATGGATCTGGGTGATCGAGACCACCGCGGCCTCCAGCGGATCGACGTTGCGGCTGACGATGGTCTGCAGCGTCTGGGCGACGGTGGTCGCGATCACCACCGCGTCCTTGGACCGCTCGGGCATCGCGCCGTGGGCGCCATAACCGCGGATCTTGATGTCGAAGAAGTCAGCCGCGGCCATCGCCGGGCCCGGCAGGATCGCGATCTCGCCATGGTTGAGGTCGGGCGCATTGTGCAGGCCATAGACCTCGTCACACGGGAATTTCTGGAACAGGCCGTCCTTGATCATCTCCCGCGCGCCGCCGAGACCTTCCTCGGCGGGCTGGAAGATGAAGTGCACGGTGCCGTCGAAATTGCGCGTCTCGGCGAGATAGCGCGCGGTGCCGAGCAGCATCGTGGTGTGACCGTCATGGCCGCAGCCGTGGAAACGGCCCGGAATGGTCGAACGCCACTTCAGGTTGGTGTTCTCCTCCATCGGCAGCGCATCCATGTCGGCGCGCAAGCCGATCCGCTTGGTGCCATTGCCCTTGCCCTTGAGCACTCCGACCACGCCGGTGCGGCCAAGGCCACGATGCACCTCGATGCCCCAGCTTTGCAGCTTGTCGGCGACGATGCCTGAGGTGCGGATCTCCTCGAAACCGATCTCGGGATGTGCATGCAGGTCGCGCCTGATCGCGGTGAGTTCGTCTGCAAAGCTGTCGATGCGTTCGATGGTTGGCATGAGCTGTCTATCCGTTGCTTCGTGATGGGGAGGAGGGCGTAAAGGCGGGGCCGTTCGGCTTGATGCGGATCCCCGGACGCAGATGCTTCCAAGGCAGGGTGGCTGGATCCGCCGGCATCGGGCCGGGGGCGGCGCAGATCAGGAGCGTCTCGGCGATGGGCTCGAAGTCGGCGCGGAAATGCACCGAGCTCTTGTTGACGAGGATTTTCTGCGCCGTCGGCTCGATGCCGACAAAGCGGTACATCGCCTGGTCGGCGAGCTGGGCCTTGTAGGAACCGACGACGACGCGGACCTCGCCGATGCGCAGGCAGGCCGACGGCCCCATGTCCATGTCGCGGCCGCCATAAAACGGCCCCGGCGCGACGAACCTGCCGTCCGAGAGTTTCTCGACAACGAAGGCCTCGCGGTACGGCGCGTCGCCGGGAATGCCGGACTTGCCACCGAGATCGAGTGTGACGGTGGCGCCGACGCCGGCCGCATGCGCGGCCTTTGCCGATTGCGGATCGAAGATGACGCCGGTCGCGCCACTCGCTTTGTTGCGCACCAGCGCGCGCAGCATGCCGGTGGTGTCGGAATTGCCGCCGGCGCCGGGATTGTCCTGGGTGTCGGCGATCACGATCGGCTTCGTAGCGGATGTCGCCAGTTCCATTGCCAGCCGAACGCCCTCGTCGGGCGAATAGATCCGGCCGTCGAAATCATCCTCATGGCTCTCGACCAGCGCCGCGATCCTGTCGGCGGCAGCGTCGGCATCGGCCTGGGTTCGTCCGTAGGCGAACACGCTCGGCCCGCAATCCCTGAAATCGGCGGCCGGGAAGCCGAACGCGAATGACAGGGTCGGGATTGCGTCGCTCTCCAGCGCCGCAAGCGTCTCGTAGATGCCCTTGGCCGGCTGGTCGCTGGTGCATTGCCAGCTGATCGGGATCAGGAACGGCAGTTGCCGGAACGCCTTCGCGAGGCGCTGCTCGGTCTTCAGCAACAGGGCCAGATGCCTGGCGCAGGCGCGGCCGGTCGCGGCCATGTCGACATGCGGATAGGTGCGGTAGGCGATCAGCGCATCGGCATGCCGGATCATCTCGGGCGAGACGTTCGCATGAAGGTCAAGGCTCGCGACCAGCGGCACGTCATTGCCGATCACCGTGCGGATGCGAGCGAGGATCTCGCCCTCGCCGTCGTCATGGTGCTCGGTCACCATAGCGCCGTGCAGGTCAAGGTAGACGGCATCGATCGGTCCGGCCGCCTCCAGGCGATCGATCATCTCCCTGACGATCCGCTCGAAGGCAGCCTCGGTGACATGCGCCGACGGGGTCGCTCCGGCGGCAACCGTCGGGACCAGCTCCCAGCCATTGGCCTCCGCCGTCTCGACGAAACCGGCGAGGCCGGCGTTGATGTTGCGCATGACCTTCAGCACGTCGGCGCCATGCGTCATCGACGGCCAGCCGCCGCCATGCACGAAGTCGTCATAGGTGGCCTTCGTCGGGGCGAAGGTGTTGGTCTCGTGCAGGAAGCCGCCAACGGCGATGCGGGTCATCAATTGCTCTCGGTACAATCTTGGCGGCGACGTTAAGCGTGTCGTCGCGCCGAGCGCAAGCCGTGGAGCACTGCCGGATTTGCATGCCCTCAGCGCAGTCCGTCATTGCGAGTGAGGCCGTCGCCCCAACGCGACGTGTCGGACACGTAGCCCGGTTGCAGCGAAGCGCAATCCGGGGAACGGCGAGTCCCGGATTTCGCTTCGCTGCGTCCGGTCTACATACTTTTGTCGGAGGCGCTACTCCGCCGCTTCCGAAACCGGGCGGAAATTCGCGAAGTCCCAATCGCGTCCCGGGGCGGCCTCGAGCAGCGCGCGGGTGTAGGCCTGCTGCGGGTTGGTCAAGACCTCCGCCGCGGGCCCCTGTTCCACGACGCGGCCATGCTGCATCACCACGACGTCGTCGCAGATCTGCGCCGCAACACGCAGGTCATGCGTGATGAACAACAGCGCAACGCCGAGCCGCTTCTGGATTTCATCGAGCAGGGCCAGCACCTGCGCCTGCACCGAGACGTCGAGCGCGGACACGGCCTCGTCCGCGACCAGCACGTCGGGATCGAGCGCCAGGGCGCGCGCGATCGCGATGCGCTGGCGCTGGCCGCCGGAGAACTGGTGCGGATAGCGCGAGACGGCATCGGGCGGCAGGTGCACCAGTTCGAGCAGCTCGCGTGCCCGCGCCAGCGCGTCCTTGCGCGGCATGCCGTAGTTGATCGGTCCCTCCGCGATGCTCTCTCCGACCGTGACGCGCGGGTTGAGCGAGCGGTAGGGATCCTGGAAGATCATCTGGATGTTCTTGCGGTGCGGCTGCAGCAGCCGTCGCGACAATTCGGAAATCTCGCGGCCAACGAGGCGCACGCCGCCGGAGGTCGGATCGATCAGGCGGACGATGCATCGCGCCACCGTCGATTTGCCGGAGCCGCTTTCGCCGACGATGCCGAGCGTGCGGCCCTTGCGCAAGGTGAGGGTGACGTTGGTCGCAGCCGCGACCTCGCGCGGCTTTCCGAACAGCGAGCGTTCGCGATAGACCTTGCCGAGCTCGTTGGCCTCCAGCACCACGGCCTCCTGGCTCTCCTCGCGCGGCGCGCGCGGCACGAGGCTCGGCACCGAGGACAGCAGGTTGCGGGTGTAGTCCATCTTCGGCGCGCGCAGCACGTCGTCGAGCGGGCCGGTCTCGACCAGCCGGCCGTGCCGCATCACCGCGACGCGGTCGGCGATCTCGGCGACCACGCCCATGTCATGGGTGATGAACAGCACCGCGGTGCCGTGGTCGCGCTGCAGGTCGCGCATCAGGCTGAGGATCTGCTTCTGGGTGGTGACGTCGAGTGCCGTGGTCGGCTCGTCCGCGATCAGGAGTTTCGGCTCCAGCACCAGCGCCATCGCGATCATGATGCGCTGCCGCTGCCCGCCGGAGAGGCGGTGCGGATAGGAGGAGAAGATGCGCTCGACATCCGGCAGCCGGACGTGCTCCATCATCGCCAAAATCTTCCGGCGCCGCGCGCGGCCGTCGAGATCGGTGTGGGCGCGCAGCACCTCGTCGATCTGGCGGCCGACCGGCACCACCGGGTTGAGTGCCGTCATCGGCTCCTGGAAGATCATCGCCATCCGCGTCGCGCGCAATTGCCTGAGGCGCCGGTCGGTGGCGGTGAGCAGTTCCTCGCCGACCAGCTTGACGCTGCCGGCCGTCGGCACCAGCATGCCTTTCTGCTGCAAGCCCATCACCGTCAGCGACGTCACCGACTTGCCCGAGCCACTTTCGCCGACGAGGCACAGCGTCTCGCCCTCGCTCACCTGAAGCGAGAGGTCATCGATGATGCGGGGGCCGTTCGTCTTCTTGCCGAGGCTGACGACGAGATTGCTGATATCGAGGACGGCGTTGGTCATCGAATTGTTCCGATCGTCATTGTGAGGAGTGCGAGCGAAGCCGTCACTTGCCCTCACGCTGCTTCATGCGGGGATCGAGCGCGTCGCGGGCGGCGTCGCCGATCAGGTTGACGCTGAGGATGGCGATCGAGAGCAGAAGGCCGGGCCAGAAGATCAGCGACGGCTTGACCTGAAAGTAGGCGCGGCCCTCGGCCATGATGTTGCCCCAGGTCGGCGTCTCCGGCGAGATGCCGGCGCCGAGGAACGACAGGATCGCCTCGGTCAGGATCGCCGAGGCGCAGACATAGGTGCCCTGCACGATCAGTGGCGCGATCGTGTTCGGCATCAAATGCCGCCACATGATCTTCGGCAGGCTGGAGCCGACGGAGATCGCGGCCTCCACATAGGGCTCCTCGCGCGCTGTCAGCACGACCGAGCGCACCAGCCGCGCCACGCGCGGGATTTCGGGGATCGTGATCGCGACCATCACGGTCCAGATGCTGGCGCCCGACAGCGACACCACGGCGATCGCGAGCAGGATCGCCGGGATCGCCATCAATCCGTCCATCACCCGCATCATGACGGCATCGACCCATCGGAAGAAGCCGGACACGAGGCCGATCAGGAGCCCGATCACGATCGAGCAGACCGCGGCGCCAAGCCCGATCAGGAGCGAGATGCGCGCGCCGTAGATGATGCGCGACAGCACGTCGCGGCCGTAGGCGTCGGTGCCGAGCAGGAACTGGGCGCTGGATGGCTTCAGCCGCTGCGCCGGCGTCAGCAGCAGCGGGTCGTGCGGTGCCAGCAGCGGTGCGAAGATCGCCATCAGGATGATGAGGACGAGGCAGATCGTCGCAACCGCGATGATCGGGGTCGCCGTCAGGAATCCGAATTTCATCCGGAACGGCCGGGTGACCGGAAGTGTCGACTCGGGAAGGGTATCGATCGCCATTGCTCAGTACCGGATACGAGGATCGAGCAGGGTGTAGGCCAGGTCGATCAGGAGATTGACCCCGACATAGATGCACGAGGTCAGGAGGATCATCGCCTGGATCACGGGATAGTCGCGCGCCAGCACCGCATCGACGGTGAGGCGGCCGATGCCGGGCAGGTTGAACACGCTCTCGGTGACGACGACGCCCGAGATCAGGAG
Organism: Bradyrhizobium jicamae; assembly: GCF_018130215.1. Taxonomy (GTDB): domain Bacteria; phylum Pseudomonadota; class Alphaproteobacteria; order Rhizobiales; family Xanthobacteraceae; genus Bradyrhizobium; species Bradyrhizobium jicamae_A. The sequence goes on along the minus strand of NZ_JAFCKQ010000035.1, from coordinate 54,001 downwards.
CGCAAAACCCGAGCCGATCACGGTGATGACGGGCACCGCGGCATTGCGCAGCGCGTGGCGCAACAGCACGCCGGTCTCGCCGATGCCCTTTGCGCGCGCGGTGCGGACGTAATCCTCTCCGAGCACGTCCAGCATCGATGCACGCGTCATGCGCGCGATCAGCGCCACATAGATGAAGGAGAGCGTGCAGGTCGGCAGGATGATGCGCTCGAAGAACGGGCCGAAACCGGCGGTTATGCTCTTGAAACCCTGCACGGGCACCCAGCGCAGGTCGAGCGCGAAGACCTGGATCAGCACATAGCCGATCACGAACACCGGCACCGAGAAGCCGAGCACCGACAGGCCCATCACGAAGCGGTCGATCCAGGTGCCGTGCTTCCATGCCGCGATCACGCCGAGCGGAACCGCGACCAGGATCGACAGCACGATGGTGGTCAGCGCGACCGAGATCGACGGCTCGACGCGCTGGCCGATCATCTTGAGCACCGGTACGTTTGAGATCAGCGAGACGCCGAGATCGCCGTGCAGCAGCTTGACGATCCAGGTGTAGAACTGGATGTAGATCGGCTCGTTGAGGCCGAGCGAGGTGCGGATGCGCTCGAGCTGCGCGGGCGTTGCATTGTCGCCGGCGAGGATCGCGGCGGGATCACCCGGCGTCAGCCGCAGCAGGAGGAACACGAACAGCGCGACCACGCCCATGGTGGGAATGGCTGCCAGGATGCGGCGGATGAGATAGCCCAGCATCGCCGCTATCTCCCGCCGCCCGTCGGCGCAAAACCAGCGCTGAGCAGCATCATGTTCATGGTGTCCCCTTGATCTGTGTCATGCGCTTCCCTGTCTTTTATTCCTAAACCGGGCCCGCAAGTCGCGACTTGGCGGGCAAATAGTGTGCCAAGGGCGATGCCGTCGCAAGGGCCGAACGGCAAGGTTGCGCAGTTGAACGCATGGCTCGAAGCGAGGGATGTTATACCCGCTACCGATGCGGCGCTGACCGGTTCGTGCTGACTGGTTGTCCGCGCACGACAAGCGGCGCGCAGCGCCGACCCAATGCGCATTGTCTCCCCCCCCCCCCGCGATGAAACGCTTCGTCCCGCCACGATGCTAGTTCCTGTCATGCGGCGAATCTCTGCGAATTCGGACCGGGCCGGACGCGTGCACGCTCATATTCTTCCTCTTTGCCTGGATAATTAGAGGAAAGCTGCGTGGCTGGTCTTGCTCGCATCGACCGGTGACGACGGCACCATCGGTGGCGCGCCAAGGCCGCTCCAGTCGTCGATCGCCTCGGCGACGATCTGCGCCGTGGCCGCCGACAAGGTCCAGCCGAGATGGCCGTGGCCGGTGTTGTAGAACACTCCGGGACTATGTCCGGCGCGAACGACCGGCATCATGTTCGGCATCATCGGGCGCAGGCCGGCCCACGGCACGACCTTCGAGGTGTCGATCGCGGGGAAGTGCTGTCGCACCCAGTCGACCAGCGGCCGGATGCGATCGGCGCGAATGTCGCGGTTGAAGCCGTTGAACTCGGCGGTTCCGGCGACCCGGAAGCGGTCCGCGCCGAGCCGGCTGGTGACGATCTTGGCGGCCTCATCGAGCAGGCTGACGGTCGGCGCTGCCTGCCGGCTTTGCGGCGCGTCGAACTGTACCGTGATTGAATAGCCCTTCACCGGATAAACGTTGACGCGTTCGCCCAGCATCGCCGCGAACTGCCGGCTGGCGACGCCGGCGCAGATCACGATGCCATCAGCCTGAAGGTCATGCCGCGCCGGTGCGACCGCGTCGGTCGATCCCGTCGCACGCCAACTGACGCCGAAGCCGCCGTCGATCCGCGCGATCGCGTCGACGGCAGCATCGTGCACGAAGCGCGCACCGCGGCGGATGCAGGCATCGGCCAGTCCGCGGGTGAATTTGTGGATATCGCCGGTCGCATCCGACGGCGTGAAGAAGCCGCCGTAGCAGGACGATTGCAGTGCCGGCTCGATGGCGCGGATCTCCTCCGGGGTCACCGGCCGGCGGTCGAGGCCGCCTTGCCGCAGCAGCGCGTTGACGCGCATCCCCGCGTCGAATCCGGTCTTGTCGTGATAGACGTGGAGAATGCCGCGGCGTTCGAGATCGAAGGCGATGTTCTCGCGCTCCGCGATCGAGAACAGATGGCGCCGCGCCTCGATCGCTAGCCGCGTGGTTTCGATGGTGTTGGCGCGGTAGCGGCCGATGCTGCCGACGAATTCGCCCATCCAGGAATATTTGTGCCAGCTTGGCTTCGGATTCATCAGCAGCGGCGCATCGTTCCGGAGCATCCAGCGCAGGCCCTTGAGGATGGTCGCGGTGCTGTTCCAGACTTCGGCGTTGCTGGCGGAGAGTTGTCCGCCATTGGCGAACGAGGTCTCCATCGCGGCATAGCGATGCCTGTCGAGGACAGTCACCTTGTAGCCGCGCTCGAGCAGGGCATGGGCGGTCGTCACGCCGGTGATGCCGGCGCCGATGATGGCGATATGTGTCATGATGGTCTCAGGCTCCCGTGCGTTAGAGTCGCCGATCCGCCGGTCAAAACCGGCGACGGCGCCCCATCTGTCACGGTACCTGAGAGCTTGATCCGCACCGGGCCGAGACCCAAAAGCGGACTATCCCCTTCGGTGGACGCACAGCCTGTGATGTTGGGCCGTGCCGTCTCTCTCCAGATCGTCCTGACGATACAGTCCTTTTGCCTGAGAGTTTCCGGGGCGGTTGCTCCGTCGGCGCCGACGCGAATGCCTGATGCCTTCGCTTCGATCTCTCCCGCATCGTCGAATTGGACGGCCGGACCGTATGTGAAGCCTCAAAATTGAACAAGGCCAAATTTCGATCCGGCTGTGCCAATGTGTTGTGCAGTGCAAATCGATCTCAATCCAATGTCGCCAGCAGCGCCGCCATCAGGCGACCGCGCTCGGCCAGGCTGTCGACCTCGATATGCTCGTTGAGCGTATGCGCATCGGCGCCGCGGACGCCGAGTCCATCAAGCGTGGGGATGCCCATCGCGCCGGTGAAATTGCCGTCGGAACCGCCGCCGGCACTGCCATGCGGCAGGGCCAGGCCCATCTCGCGCGCGAGGCTTTTTGCTTTCTCATACAGCGCCATGGTGCCGGCGTCAGGCTCCCAGACCGGTCGGGTGACGCCGCGCGTCACCTTGAAGGTCACGTCGTTGGCCGTGCCCGACAGCGCCAGCACTCGCTCGACGCCGCGGTCGAGATCGGCCTGGCGCTTGGCCATGCTGAGCGCTTCGCCGGTGCAGGTCGTGGCGACGCAATTGACCCATTGGCCGCCATGCACGATGCCGACCGAGTACGTGCAGTCCTCGGTCGTCATGCCGTCGATGGCGAGGATTTGCCGCGCCATCTCGCGGATCGCCGAACGTCCCGAGGAGAGTGTTGCGCCCGCATGGCTCGGCTTGCCGGTGGCTTCGAGGTTGAAACGCGCGATCGCGTAGCGGCCGGTGACGACGCCGTTGTTCGGCCGGCCCGGCTCCGGCACCAGCACGTATTTGTTGCGCGCCGCCTCCGCCTCGATGATGTCGCGGGTCGACGGCGTGCCGACCTCCTCGTCGGGCGTGAACAGCACCGTGATCGGCAGCGGCGTGGTGAACGCGGCGCGCGCCAGTTGGCGGATCGCCTCGAGCGACAGATAGTTGCCGCCCTTCATGTCGAAGATGCCGGGGCCGAAGCACTTGTTGCCCTCCCGCCGCCATTTCAGCTTCTCGATCGTGCCGACCGGATGCACGGTGTCCATATGGCCGGCGATCAGGATGCCGGGCTGGCCCTGCTTCGGATGCGGAAATCGAGCGCGCACGCAGCCGGCAAAACCCTGACGGCCGGCGATGCGCTCGATGGTCGCACCCATGATCGCCATCTCGCGTGCGGCGAGGTCGAGCATGCGCTCGACCGCGGTCGCATCCCAGGTCGGGCTTTCGCATTCCACCCAGCCGCGGAGTCCTTGCAGCATCGCATCGGAATCAAAGGGGAGATTGGCTGGGTTCATGACGTTTCTCTCTTGTTGTTTGACCGCGCCGGCATCGCGCGCGCCTACGAAAATCTCAGGCGGCGATTTTGTAAAGCCAAAATGCGACGCGCCGGACAATTCGTTTGTGTACGTCCGACCTCGACCAAAACCGGATTGACGCGCACAGCACTTGGTGCAAGTCTCGATTTCACAAGCCATACAGCATGTTAGTTCGCCTAAATAACGAACCTCATGCATAACGAATATGCCGGCTGTGACCAGTTACACGTCAGGAGAGAATTGAATGGTCCAAAATTCGCGTTGGAAGCGTTACACGCTAGCGGCCGCGCTGACGGCGCTCGCGCTGTCGTTCGCGCCGCAGAAGATGTCGTTCGTGCCGCAGGCCATGGCCGCGGGCAAGACCATCACCGCGGTGATGCATTCGGACCTGCGCATCATCGATCCGATCCTGACCACGGCGTACATCACCCGCGACCACGGCTACATGGTCTATGACACGCTGATCGCGACCGATTCCAATTTCAAGATCCAGCCGCAGATGGCGGATTGGAAGGTCTCCGACGACAAGCTCACCTACACCTTCACGCTGCGCGACGGCCTGAAGTGGCACGATGGAACGCCCGTTACTGCGGAAGACTGCGTCGCCTCGCTGAGGCGCTGGGCCAAGGTCGACGGCATGGGCCAGAAGCTGATGGACTTCACCGCCAGCCTGGAAGCCACCGACGCCAAGACGATCACCCTGAAGCTGAAGGAGCCCTACGGCCTGGTGCTCGATTCGATCGGCAAGCCGTCATCGCGCGTGGCCTTCATGATGCCGAAGCGTCTCGCCGAAACGCCGCCGGACAAGCCGATCCCGGAGCAGATCGGCTCCGGCCCCTTCAAGTTCGTGGCCAGCGAATTCCAGCCCGGCGTGAAGGCGGTCTATGAGAAGAACAAGGACTATGTGCCGCGCAAGGAGCCGGCGAGCTGGACCGCCGGCGGCAAGGTCGTCAAGGTCGATCGCGTCGAGTGGCTGACGATGCCGGACGCGCAGACCGCGATCAACGCGCTGCAGTCGGGCGACATCGATTTCATGGAAAATCCATCCTTCGAACTGCTGCCGGTCCTTGAAGGCAACCCGGATCTCAAGGTCGAGACGCTGAACAAGTTCGGCTTCCAGACGCTGGGACGGATGAACTTCCTCCATCCGCCCTTCGACAACATCAAGGTGCGCCGCGCCGCGCTGCTCGCGATCAATCAGAAGGACGTGCTCGACGCTCTGGTCGGCAATCCCAAATACTACAAGACCTGCGTCGCCTTCTTCATCTGCGACACGCCGTTCGCGACCGACGTCGGCGGCGAGACTTTGCTGAAGGGCGGCGACATGGCCGCGGCCAAGAAGGCGCTCGCCGAATCCGGCTATGACGGCACGCCGGTCGTGATCATGGCGCCAGGCGACGTCATCACGCTGAAGGCGCAGCCGGTCGTCGTCGCCCAGCAGCTGCGCGAGGCAGGCTTCAAGGTCGACCTGCAGGCGACCGACTGGCAGACCGTCGTCAGCCGTCGCGCCAGCCAGAAGCCTCCCAAGGATGGCGGCTGGAACATGTTCTTCACCAACTGGGTGAGCGCCGACGTCTCCAACCCGGTCACCAATCTCTCGATCGGCGGGCAGGGCAAGAATGGCGGCTGGTTCGGCTGGGCGGAGGACCCCAAGATCGAGCAGCTGAAGGACAGCTTCGTTCGTGCGACGTCGCTGGATGATCAGAAGAAGATCGCGGCCGAGATCCAGAAGGAAGCCTACGACCAGGTGATCTACATTCCGCTCGGCCAGTACCAGGCGCCCAGCGCGTGGCGGAAGTCGCTCACCGGCGTGCTCGACGGTCCGGCGACGCCGATCTTCTGGAACATCGACAAATCGGAGTAGGGCAAAAGCGAACCCTTACTATCGACGCGCAATGGCCGGGCTCAGTCCCGGCCATTTTCGTGTATGCAGGGAAGTCTTGCCGCGCCTTCGGTCCTGACTCAACCAGAACCGAAATTGCTAGAAGTGCGCATCCGCCCAACTTGCGTCCGCCGATCGGACAGGGCTGTTGGTCGAGCCGCTGGTGAGTTCGATCGCGTTGACGTGCGCGCTGCCGATCCAGGCCAACACGCCTGCCGCCAGGAACAGGATGCCGTAAACGGCGCCCGCGCCGCGAATCCATCGCCGATAGACGGTGCGTTCCTCGGGCGAGGCGTCAAGGAATTTCCGCGAGCTCAATCCGTTGCTGCAATGGCCGGCGTCGTCGCCGTAGTCGCTCATGGCGATCTCCAGGGAGATTGTGGAAGGCGTCACGGAAACACGGTCATCGACGCGAGATCGCCCGAAGCAGTGCCTGGTGACAGTGCTGCCAGATACAGGGCCAGCAAGAACATGACGGCCACGATCAGGTAACGTGACAGTGCCCACCCGTCACGGTCGCGCGCGCCGCGATAGGCAGTCCGGTCAAGATCGACAATTGCCATGAACTAATCTCCAACTGAAACAGGACTTGGGATATGTCAGCCGCGCAATTTGCGGCCCTAGTTTCCGGCCCGCGCACAATACGATGAAATTCCATCGCGGGTTGTGAAGTGCGCCACAAGCCTGACAACACGACGTGGTGATCGCAGTGCCTGATGCCGAGCGGAGCGCTCACGTCGCAGGCATCGCTGCGCAACCCGCTGGCATTCGGGCCTTGGGTCGGACGGTGCCCGGGGGCGTCGACGTCCTGTAAGCCCGGTGTCAGCCTGACGCCGTAATTTGAATGCCGCGTCCGTGCATACCGCGACCGAGCCATGCCCGAAGACAAGAAGCCCGCGCCGTCCGGCGCACAGCAGCCGGTGCCGACCGACCAACGGCGCGCCACGGCGCGGCGCCGCGTCCTCAAATCAGGGACGATCGAGTTCGGCCACGAAGCGATCCCATGCATCGTCCGGAGCCTCTCGCCGCAAGGCGCCGGCGTTGAAATCAACTCGCCGCTCTGGTTTCCCGACCGCTTCGTGCTCGTCGTCGACGGCGAGCGCCACGCCTGTCACGTCGTGTGGAAAAAGGAGAGGCGGCTGGGGCTGTCGTTCGAGTAAGCCGGGTTGCTATCGCCGCGCTGCGACGGCGAGTTGGGTCTTTGCTCTTCCTGTTTCGGGAGGACCGGAAACAGGTTCACGCAACTGCGATATTTCAGCGCACTCAGGAAGGGGGAGGCCTCCGTCGGCGCTATCTTGCCGGATCTACGATTGCGTCTCTTGCAATTCTCCTTGTGATTACAACCATAAAGAACATATCATGTAGTTTTACAACTACAAAGGATAGTCCAAGGAGGTCATCATGGCCATGCATCACCTCGTCCCGAACCCGAATGCGGCACCCGCGAGCCGTTTCGCGAAGACAAGGCGTCCGTTTCTCGAGCCGATTTCGAATCCCAAGAACAATCCGCATTTCGAAAAGCCGCCGTTTACGAACAACGTCAATCTGACGCTTCCTCTACGGGTCGTCGTGCCGGACGTGGCAGCGGCGGCTGCGACGGCGAAGAAGCTTGTGTTTCACGTTATCGGCGACTCCGGCGGCATTCATGGTGACGATGTTCAGGTGGCCGTCGCCGAGGCGATGGAAGATCAGATCAAGTCCGCAAAAGGCGCCGACCAACCCTCCTTTCTCTATCACGTCGGCGACGTGGTTTATTTCAATGGGCAAAGCGAACTCTATGGCGCGCAGTTCTACGAGCCATATCAATATTACCCGGCGCCGATCTTCGCCATTCCTGGCAATCATGACGGTGACACGCGGGTACGCAGGGACGATCCACCGGACACCGAACCATCACTGTTCGGCTTCACGGAGAATTTTTGCGCGCCGCAAGCGCACCAGATCGGCGCTTACCGCGCGACGATGACGCAGCCCTATGTTTACTGGACGCTAGACGCGCCGTTGGTCACGATTATCGGTCTCTACTCCAATGTCGAGGGCACGCTCGATGCGCGTGGAGCATTCGAGCAGCAGCGCTGGCTGGAGGAGCAATTGTCCAGCCTCAAATCGGACGACCGGTTCATCGTCGTCGCCGTGCATCATCCGCCCTATTCGCTGGACAAGACGCATGGCGGCTATCCGGACATCGCAGCGGCGCTCGATCAAGCGATGGTGCATACCGGTGTGATTCCCCATGCCGTGGTATCGGGTCATGTCCACAACATGCAGCGCTTCACGCGACGGTACAGCAACCGTCAAATCCCCTATGTGATCGACGGTCGCGGTGGATATGCCAATACCGACCGTCTCGCTCATAAGCTCCAGAAGAGCGATGATGGAGAGTATCCGACCGTGCCGGTGACGACGGTGTCGACACACGATGAGAACCTTGATCTCGATCTCAACTATTACGATCAGGACAGCGCTGGCTTTCTGCGTGTCACCGTGACGACGGAGAAGCTGACGATCGACTCGTTCACAGTACCATTCGACGGTGGCTTTGAGGACATCGTTCGAGACACGGTGACCGTGACGCGGGAGGGGCGCATCGATCAGCCCTCAGCGGGCGGTCGTCGCAGGCGGCGCTGAGCGAACAGGCCGTGGAAAAAGGGGAGGGAGCCGGGGCTGGCGTTCGATTAGCGCTCGAACCCGCCTGGCGCCGCGAGCCGATTTGCGCGGCCAGTTGTCATGTATTTCACAAATCTCCCCGGGTTGTCGCGCTATTGTGTGATGTGACCGGTATTTGTACCATATCTGCAATGCCCGCTTCAGTTGTGAGACGATGACGTCCGTTGTTTCGCACTTGAGGATATCTGGCCTGGCTCCCGGGGGACTCTGATGACAATCAATGTCAAGGCCTATGCGAACGCCGATGACGTCCTGGTCGCCTGGCAGCCGGACACCTGGCCGAACGACTGGGTCGGCTTCCAGCTCGAGCGGCGCAACAACATCACCCAGCAATCGATCGTGCTGACCAACCGCATCCCGCCGCAGCCCGGCGAGAAACCCGTGGCGGACGGCGGTATCCCGTCGACGCAATCGCCGTTCCGGCGCTGCATCTGGACCGATCACAGCGTCGTCGACACCGACAACGTCTCGTACCGGGTCACTGCGATGAAAGACGGTGCGAACGGGACGTTCACGCCCGATCCCGCCTCGGTGTCGGCCTGGACCGCGCCGGTTGTCGCCTCGGGCGACGCGGGGGGCGGCCTGTCGGCCTATTTCAACCGTGGCACCCTGATGTCCCAGATCGTCAGCCGCTTCGTGCACGGCGATACCTCGGATGATTCGCTGCGCAATTTCGTCAAAGGTCTTTCCGACCCGGCCAACCAGGCGCGGCGCTACCTTTCCGGCGACGCCCGGCACGAGATCCTGGCCTTTCTGCACGATGCCGACCTCCGCGGCAGCCGGATTCACGCCGCCATCTACGAGATGAACGATGAGGAGCTGGTCGGTGCGCTGAAACCGTTCGGAGCGCGCGGCAATGTCCTGCTCGGCAATGGCAGCGCAACCAACCCGGACATCGCGGGAGAGCTCGGCGGAGCGGGTCTCACGGTCAAGCACCGCGACCTGTCGAATGCGGGCAGGTCGTCGCCCAGCGTCCACAACAAGTTCGTCGTCGAGAGCGACGCTGATGGCAACGCCATCCGTGTCCTGACCGGCAGCACCAATTGGACGACCACCGGGTTGTGCACGCAGCTCAACAACGTGCTGATCATCGAGAACGCCGTTATCGCGGAGCGCTTCCTCGACCAGTGGGGCAAGCTGGTGGCGGACGGCAACGCCATGCCGCCCGCCCTGAAGGCTTCGAATTCCACTCCGACCATTGACGGCAACATTTCGCTCTACTTCGCAGCGACCAACGGCGAGGCGGAGTTTCAACCGGTGCTGGACCTGATCGGGAACGCAAAGAGCGGCGCGCTCTTCCTGATGTTCATGCCGGGTCAATCGCCACTGCTGGAGGCGTTGCTGGACCGCGCCCAGCAGAACGACATCTACGTTCGTGGCGTGGTTTCGACCGTGATGGCCAGCAAGAACGGTGACATCGTCTCGGTCGGCGGCGAGGTCGTGAAATCGGGCGCGCCGGCGCAATCCTTCCATGACGACGTCCAGCTGCCGCACGGCGTCAGCGCCACCAACGAGCCGTCATGGGCCGACGTGGAGTTCAGCGTCTCGCAGATCCGCAAGGCCGGGATGATCGCGATCGTGCATTCCAAGACCATCGTGATCGATCCGTTCTCCGACGATTGCGCCGTCATCACCGGGTCGCACAATTTCTCTGTCTCCGCGTCGCAGAAGAACGACGAGAACCTCGTGATCGTGCGCGGCAACAAGGCGCTGGCGCAGGCCTATGCGCTGCACATCAACGGCGTCTACGACCATTATTCCTGGCGCGGCTATCTCGGCAGCCGCGGCAATCCGGATCAGATCTATTCGCTCGACGGCTGGAAGCCGGGTGGCGGCAAGGAGCAGGAGCTGGATTTCTGGATGGAAGAGCCGGTGCCGCCGCGCGCCCACCGCGGAGCGGCACCACAATCCAGCCCTGCCAGAGCGGCTGCGAAAAGGAAAAAGGCAGTGAAGACATCTGCCAGCAAGCCAGCAAAGAAATCGCCGAAACAGGCAAAAGCAAAGAAGTCGGCCAAAGCCGCAAGGGCAACGGCCACGACGACGGCAAGGAAATCGAAGGCAAAAGCCAGGAAGTCGAAGCGCTAGCGCGACAGGCCGCACGCGGCGAATGCAAGCAGCTCACATCGCGGCTGCGCCACGCGCAGCCAACAGGGCGAAGCGTGGTGCGGGCGGTGGGAGTCGAACCCACACGACGTTGCCATCGAGGGATTTTAAGTCCCTTGCGTCTACCAGTTCCGCCACGTCCGCATTGCGCCAGGCGCGCCGATATCTAGCGCGTTTGGCGCGGAAACGGAATTGGCAATATCCGCCGTGAACAGACGCGGTTTCAATGGTTTAGCGCAGCGGCCGGCAATACCATTTGCATTACCCGTGGTTTGCAGGATAAGGGCAACGCGCTGCCGTGATGAAGCCTCAATCCGGACACCGGCGGCTGCTTTAGGCAATCTCAACACTGTCTGCTTAAGAAGGCTGGATGTTCGTTCGCTTTTCTCGCCGCCCGAGCCTGTCGCGCGGGGCGCTTTCGGTTGCGCTGCTCGCGTTGGCCGTCGGCGCGTCCGGCTGTGCGCAGGTCGGCGACACCATTTCGCCCGCCTTTGCCGATCCCGCCAAGTACGAGCTCTATGACTGCACGCAGCTCGAGGCCGAGCGCAAGGCCTTGGCCGGCCGTGCCGCCGAGCAGGAGGGCCTGATGGCCAAGGCGGAGACCGGCGTGGGCGGCACCGTGGTTGCCGAAATGGCCTATCGCAACGAGCTCATTGCGATCCGCGGCCAGCAGAAGAACGCCGAAGAAGCCTGGCGCAAGGGCAAGTGCCATGAGACGTCGCCGGCAAGCGCCACGCCTGCGCCGGCGGCAACGCCCGCCCCGAACGCGAAGAGCACGAGGCCGCCGCGTCCGCTGATCCATTAAGCGTTTTCGAGCGAACCGATGGCCACTTCGCCCGAAAAGGCTCCGGTCCGCGGTTCTCACACCCGCCAGTCGTAGATCCAGTCCTGTCGCGCCAGCATGCGCTCCGGTCCGATCGCGCGAATTGCGAGATCGCGCGCGATCGCGGCCGGCCCGGTCAGATGATAGATGCGTCCCTGCTGACGCGCGGTCCGCTGCACCCTCAGCACGCGCGCGCGCCGCATTCGCGCGTAGCGCTTCAACGCTTCGGGAATGCCTGATGTGTTCTCGCCGGTAAAGTCGCTCAGCGACTTGGCAAGTACCGCGGCGTCTTCGACCGCCATGCCGGCGCCCTGTGCGGCGAAGGGCAGCATTGCGTGCGCGGCGTCACCGAGCAGCGCGACCGAACCCGCATTCCAGTCGCCGATATCGGGCAGCGTAAACAGCGCCCATTTGCGCCAGCCGTCGACGGCGCCGAGCAGCATCCGCGCCGCCGAAGGCCAACGCGATGCGGCGAAGGCGTCCTTGATCTCGTTGAGGTCGCCGGGTTCGCTCCAGCCGGGTCGGTTCCAGGTGCCGGAGACGATCGCCACCACGTTGATCTGGCGCCCGGCCGAGATCGGGTAGGCCACGAGATGCGCGTTCGGCCCCATCCACAGCTGTACCCGCGGTGCGGTGTATTCGCGCGGCAGCGCATTGGCCTCGAGCGTGCCGCGCCAGGCGATCAGGCCCGAGAATTTCGGCTGCACGTCCGGGAACAGATGCCCGCGCACCGACGACCAGATGCCGTCGGCGCCGATCAGCGCCACGGCCAGTTCCTGCTGCCTCACATTGCCGCGGCGCTGGACCACCGTCAGCCCCTTGGCGTGTTTGGTGACATCCTCGAACTGGCAGCCGAGGCGCAGGTCGATGTCGGGATGATCGCTGACCGCGGCCACCAGCGCGGCCTGCAGATCGGCGCGGTGGATCACCCAGTAGGGCGCGCCGGCACGGAACGCAGCGGCTTCGCCGAGCGGCATGAGGGCGATCTCGCCGCCGGCCCGTGCGCTCATGATGCTGACCGCTTCCGGGGTCACCGCGCGCGGCGCAAGCCGTTGCTCCAGGCCAAGCTCGACCAGGATCCGGCTGGCATTGGGGGAGAGCTGGATGCCGGCACCGGCCTCCTCGAGCCGGTCGGCCTTCTCCAGCACCACGACGCGAAAGCCTTGAGCCGCCAGCGTCAGCGACGCTGTCAGTCCTCCGATCCCGGCGCCTGCAACGATGACGGTTCGCGTCAGCGCCACGGGGCGGTCAGGCGACCCTGTCCTTCAGGACGCATTCCGGCGGGCGTGCTTCGCCGGGCTTGAGGTCGGGCGCGAAGCGATAGAGCGTCGAGCAATACGGGCAGATGATCTCGCTGTCGTTGCCGAGGTCGAGGAACACGTGCGGATGATCGAAGGGCGGGTTGGCGCCCACGCACATGAACTCCTGCGAGCCGATCTCGATCACTGAGACACCGGCATCGTTATGGAAGTGCGGGACGACGTGGTCGGACATATTCTCACCTTGGATGGCAACGGCGGGCGGAGGCAGTCAGCATCGCGCGGCATTGCGAAATGCCGCGCACCATACTGGCGGGAACAATTGATTCCAAGTAGCCCCGGCCGCGGATTTGCTCTTGCAAATTCGACACAATCTTGTCGTCCCAGAGAAGCCCTTCTTTGGTCGGAGCCGTTGTGTCGCAAAAACGGCACACTATTTCCAAGGCGAATTAAAACAGCGAGATAAACCAGAGGTTTTCGCGAATGAACCGGGTGTGGCTCAGCCTCGCGGTGGCGGGCATGGCAGCAAGCGCCGCCGTGGGCACGGCGGTTTGGCCGCATGCCCACGATGCCGGCACCGTGCTGGCGGCGCAGGACGATCCGGTTGCACTCACCGATATCAGGCTGAGTTCCACTCTGCGCAGCAATCCGGCGCTGGTCTCGGAGAATATCGAGGCGGCGCTGGCCTCCGGTGATTCCGATCTCGCGGCTAGCTTCGTGGCGCTCGCGCGCGAAAGCAATATCCCGCTCGCAGACGACCTCACCAAGCGCGTCGACGACGCGACGGCCGACGAGGCCTCGACGACGCATTTCGCCAAGGGATTTGCGACCGGCCTCGTCACCGGCAATGCCGAGGATGTCGCGAGCCTCTCCGGCACGGTGGCGGGTGATCTGTTCGTGTTCGGTGACATCAGGGACGTGGTGCGCGAGGGCAAGCATCTGGCCATGGGCGAGGAGACCGATCGTCTCGTGCTCGGGCTTGCCGCCGCGGGGCTCGCCGTGACGGCCGCGGCCTATGTCTCGGTGGGCAGCGCCGCGCCGCTGCGCGCCGGATTGACGCTGGTCAAGGATACGCGCAAGGCCGGCCGCTTGAGCGAGGGCCTGATCGAATGGGCCGGTCGTTCGACGCGCGACGTCGTCGACGGACCAGTGCTCGAGCAGGCGGTTGCGTCGGGCTCGGTGTGGCGGCCGGTGGAGACTGCAAGCGCGATCCGCGCTGCGTTCCGCCCCGACAAGGCGGGCGGTCTGGTTCGCCTCGCCAAGGATGTCGGACGCGTGGGCGAAGCGGCCGGCCTGCGCGCCGCGCGGGATACGCTGAAGGTCGCGGAGAATCCGCAGGAGATCGCGCGCGCGGCGCGCATTGCGGAGGCGAAGGGCGGCCAGACGCGCGCGATCATAAAACTGCTTGGACGCGGCGCGTTGCTGCTCACTGTGGGCGCATTCAATCTGTCGATGTGGCTGTTCGGCGCGCTGCTCACACTGTTCGGCTTCCTGTCGTCGATCAAGGCGACCGCTGAACGGGCGACGTCGTCGTGGCTTCAGCGCAGCAAGGCGCGACGCCTCAAGGCGCAGATGGCGGCCCAGGTCGCGCTGGCGGGGGCCCCCGCACAGGGCTGAACTCGCGATCGCCTGCCGATCGCCAATCCCGATCCTCCCCAATCAAGATGGAATTGTTGATGCCGAGCTTTCACCACGGCGATGTTGAAATTGCCTATCTCGACGAAGGCGAGGGCGAGCCGATCGTGCTCGTGCATGGCTTCGCCTCGAGCAAGAACGTCAACTGGGTCTATCCGACCTGGGTCTCCGAGCTGGTCAAGGCCGGCCGTCGCGTCATCGCGCTGGACAATCGCGGCCATGGCGAGTCCGCCAAGCTCTATGATCCCGGGCAATACGAGATCGCAACGATGGCTGATGACGTCATCGCGCTGATGGATCACCTTGCGATTCCGCGCGCCGACATCATGGGCTATTCGCTCGGCTCGCGGATGACCGCGATCCTGGCCCGCGAGCATCCCGAGCGGCTGCGCTCGGCGATCCTGGGCGGCATCGGCATCGGGCTGATCGAGGGCGGCGGTCCCGGCGAGAACGTCGCCACGGCGCTGGAGGCGGCCTCGCTCGACGACGTCACCGATCCGGTCGGCCGCACCTTTCGCGCCTTCGCCGACCAGACCCGCTCGGACCGCCGCGCGCTCGCCGCCTGCCTGCGCGGCTCGCGGCGCCTGATGACGCGCGGGGAGGCGGCCGGCATCCGCGTGCCGGTGCTGATTGCGGTCGGCAGCAAGGACGAGATCGCCGGCTCGGCCGCCGCGCTGGGCAAGGTCATTCCGGGTTCGCAGGTGCTCGACATCCCGAACCGCGATCACATGCGCGCGGTCGGCGACAAGGTGTACAAGACGGGGGTTATCGACTTCCTGTCACGGCGCGCCTAGCTCGTCCGCATCGCGCGCGCTGAGAGCTTTCGCCGCCGCTAGCAGCACCACGAAGGTCGCGATCCACACGATGCGCGCGCCGTAGCGATCATGCGGGCCGGAGATCACGCCGCAGATGGCGGCGTTGCCGAGCAGCGCCAGCGTCACCGTGCCTGCCAGCAGCGTGATGTCGTCGCGCCGCCGCTGCCACAGGCCGCGGCTGAACAGCATCACGACCAGCACCATGGAGGCGAATGCGACCGGGACATGGATGCGGTTGACCGCGGTGAAGTCGAGACGCCAGCGCTGCTGGCGCGCTGCGTGCATCCTTGCGGCCTGCGCGGGGATGTAACGCTCGATGATGCCGTAGGTATGCGGAAGCCAGCCGCTGCTGCCTTCGCCGGTCGCGACCGACGAGAGCTGGCGCGCGGTCGCGGCCAGCGCGGCCTCGGCCTGCCACGCCGGATATTCGGCGAGCGCGCGCACCGCGATGAAGCCCATCTCGTCGTTCAGTCCCTGGAAGCGGCCGAGCGTGTCGAACATGCTGTGGCCCCACAGGAAGTCATCGGCCGTCGGCGGCAGCTCGTCGCGGTAGGGACAGAGCTTCAGGTTTTGGCTGGCGCAGTGGTCCCGCAGGTATTGCGTGACGATGCCGTCCTGGAGCATGCGGCCGAAAGCGACACCGTAGCCGCCGGGCGTCCAGGCGAGCTGCCCCGACAGCGCGAAATTCGCGGCCAGCAGCATTGCCGCGCCCGCGACGATGGTCAGGCTGCCCAGCGCCAGCCCCGCGAACGGGATCGGCCGGCCGAGCCACGGACGCACGGCCCAGCCGACGCAGCACAGGCCGAGCAGCACGGCAAGGGTCGCACTGTGGGTGGCCGCCGAGAACGCCGTGAACACGAACAGGATCCACTTCTCTAGCGTCGAGATCTTCGCCCCGCACATGACGAGGACGAACAGGGCGAGCACCGACAGGCCGGCAAAGATGTCGGTCAGCAGCATGCTCGCAATCCAGGGCAGGGCGGTGGTCGCGATCAGCGCGAGGCTGATCGCAACCAGCCGCGCCGGGCGGGCGAGATCGAGGACGCGCAGCGTCAGCTGCAGGATCCACAGCGTTGCCAGCGCCTGGATGCCGAGGTTGAGCCAGAAGCTCGAATCCTCGCCGACATGCAGGTAGATGCCGAATACGGTGGACCGGCTCGGCACCAGATATCCCTCGTACCAGCGGGCCAGATAGCCGCCGGTATCCCACTGGAGCAGCGGGTAGCCGTTCCAGAAGGCGGGCGCGAGCAGCAGGAGGGGAATGGCTATCGTGGCGGCCCAAACCGACCGTGTATCGGTCAGGCGTGCGCGTAGAATCTGCGTATTGATGATTTATCCCCCCGTATTGGGGTCGACCATGCCCAAATCCCCTCTGGGAATGAAATCCGCCAATAGTTGCAGAGCCACGGCTTGATTTCGGCGAAATCCGGACCACTTGCCCTAGACGTCTGCGGGGGAGCGTTCGGGCAGGGTTTACCGTCCCGCGCCGTCGGGGACGCGCTCGATCCATCGTGCTATAACGCATAACCGAACAACCGAATTGCGAGAGCAGCCAATGGCAGTTCATCAGGTCAGTCCGCAGGGAGGGAAGCTCGCGGCGCTCGATCCGATCTGGGATCGAATCCGCAGCGAGGCGGAGGACATCGTCCGCCGCGAGCCGGAACTGGCGTCCTTCATCTATGCCACCGTGCTGCATCATGATCGTCTGGAAGACGCGGTGGTGCATCGCATTGTCGAGCGTCTCGACCACGCCGCGCTGTCCGGCGACCTGATCCGCCAGGCTTATGGCGAGGCGCTGCGCGACGAGCCAGATATCGGCAACGCGTTCCGCGCCGACCTCGTCGCAGTCTATGACCGCGACCCCGCGACCGCGCGCTTCATCGACCCCTTGCTCTACTTCAAGGGTTTTCACGCGCTGCAGACCCATCGTCTCGCGCACTGGCTCCATCTGAAGGGCCGCAAGGATTTCGCCTTTTACCTGCAGAGCCGCTCCTCGGCGGTGTTCCAGACCGACATCAACCCGGCCGCCAGGATCGGCCGCGGCATCTTCCTCGATCACGCCACCGGCTTCGTCTGCGGCGAGACTGCCGTCATCGAGGACGACGTCTCGATCCTGCACGGTGTTACGCTCGGCGGCACGGGCAAGGAGAATGAGGATCGCCATCCAAAGATCCGCCATGGTGTCCTGATCGGTGCCGGTGCCAAGATTCTCGGCAATATCGAGATCGGCCATTGCGCGCGCATCGCCGCGGGCTCCGTCGTGGTGAAGCCGGTGCCGCACAACGTCACGGTGGCGGGCGTGCCCGCGAAAATCGTCGGCGAGGCCGGCTGCGCCGAGCCGTCACGCACCATGGACCAGATGCTCAACGCCATCGGGCTTTGATTTCATTCGCTTTCTGACCGCGGCGTGCCCTGACAAATATCGTGCCGCCGGAGCCTGAAAAGGCTCTGGCGGTCTTTGTCATCCCGTCCTAAAAACGCCCCGGAAATCATCGACCCGATTGGAGACGACCGTGGACGTTCAGGAAGTAAGGAAGCTCGACGCGTACCTTAAACGCGTGTTCGGCAATCCCAAGATCCGCGTGGTACCGCGGCCGAAGAAGGACGACTCGGCCGAGGTCTATATCGGCGAAGAGTTCATCGGCGTGCTGTTCGTCGACGACGAGGACGATGATCGCTCGTTCCAGTTCCAGATGGCGATCCTGGAAGAGGATCTGGCCGAATAGCGCAGAATTGGCCGCGCCAGCTGCCAAACTTGCTAGCCCTTCGCGCTGTGCATCTGCGCGGAGAGGCGGTCCATCGCAGTCGCGATGTCGCGCCATTGCGCGAGCCAGCTTCGCGGGAAGCGGAAAGTCAGGTCGGCGCCCTCGATGCGCCGCTCGCTGAGGCACATGCCGGGCGTTGTGGTGTCGCGCGAGCAGCGTGCGACGAGCGCCGGCTCGCTTGCGGTGAACAGGTCCTCGCCGGCATAGGGTGAGCCGCCGCGAAATGCGCGCGTCGTCAGGCCGTCGTCGGTGTTGGCGGCGTCGTCGAGATAGCGCGGATAGATCGTGCGCAGGCGCATCTCGGGCGCGAGGGAATCGTGATGCGCCGCGATCGACACGAAGATGCGGTCGATCGGCTGCACCTTGTCCTCGATGGTGTCGGCGCTGTAGTGCCTGGGCGCTCCGGGCGCCTCGAGCGAAGGATAGAGGAAATCGAGATCGACGCGTTCCTGCGGCCCGGAATGGCGCTGGATCTTCATGCGCACGGCCATGGTCGGCACGTTGAACAGCGTGCCGCCGACGCTGACCGGCAGCCGCGATGGGTCACTGGGCGGGACGGTGGCGTATGTCGGCCACAGCAGATAGGCGACGAGCGCAATCGCGCCGGCGGCGAGCAGTGCCGACAGGATGATCGGGACCAGATGCGCGCGCGGATTGCGCCGGGTGTCACGCGCCAGATGCTGGGCCGTCGAGAGAAGCGTCATGGGATGTGTCGGGTCACGTCAGATGAGGCCGAATCATCTCCGGAATATGCCACGCATCGACGCAATTCCGTATGATTCCAATGGAATCCGGACCGAACCAGCCATGCGTCGGCACGCCGGCGGAACCTGCCGATTAACCCTTTCTTAAGGATGATGTGGCGGCGGGCCGGGATTTTTGCGAAGCAGGGTGGCTGTCTGTTGCGTAGCGGAAGTTCCAATGTCGCCCGAAGCCCTGAATTCCCTGTTCTCGCTCTGCATTGGTTTTGCCCTCGCCGGTGCGCTCGCCAGCGGTTACCAGGCGATGGCCGAGCGCCCCGCCGGCTTCGGGCTGCTGCACGAAGGCGTCGCACCGAAGACCTTCGCCGCGGTGCCGTTTCTGGTCTTCGCCGCGCCCTTCATCATCATGCGCAACACGCTGCGCGGCACCCGCATCGAGCGCCGCCGCTTCGAATTCGTGATGATGGCGACGATCATCGCGGGTTTCTGGAGCCTGATGTCCGGCACCTTCTTCGTGATTACGCTGCGCGCCGCCGGCCTGCTCGCCTGAGCGGATCATCCACCTCGCTTGAAAGCAAGCGGGCCGCTGTGCCAAGGTCTTCATGATTTAAGGAGACTTTCATGGCGATCTACGAGCTCGACGGGCAGGGCCCCGATCTTCCAGGTGACGGCAACTACTTCATCGCCGACAACGCCGTTGTGATCGGCAAGGTGCGCCTCAAGCCGCGGGCGAGCGTCTGGTTCAACGCCGTGCTCCGCGGCGACAATGAGTGGATCGAGGTCGGCGAGGGCTCCAACGTCCAGGACAATTCGACCCTGCACGTCGACCCCGGCTTTCCGCTGGTCATCGGCAACAATGTGACCATCGGCCACAATGCGATCGTACACGGCTGCACGCTGGAAGACGGCGTGCTGATCGGGATGGGATCGATCGTGATGAACGGCGCGCGCATCCGGCGCGGCAGCGTCGTCGGTGCCGGCTCGGTGATAACGGAGGGCAAGGAGTTTCCGGAATACTCGATGATCATCGGCGCGCCCGCGCGCGTGGTCCGCACGCTCAATGCCGAACAGATCGAGGCGATGACGCGGCCGGCCAAGTCCTACGTGATCCGGGGGCCGCAATATAAAACCGGCCTGAAGAAGATCGGCTGAACCTTCTTACATTTTCCTGGTGCGCTTGGGCGCGCGTCTCGGTGGCGCGCTCTCTTGCTTCGACGCATCCCCGAGCCTGGCGCTTTTGCGCAGCGCATCCTTCAGGTCGATCGGGATGCCATGCTTCTTCAGGAGATCTGCGAAGGCCTCGTCGGCCAGCTCCTGCAGGGTGGCCATCCGGTCGCGTCCAAGCTGCTTCAGCTTGTCGAACGTGTCGTCGTCGAACTCGATCATCTTGCGCAAATCGCCTTGCTCCAGTGCCTTCAGGAACTGCCTTGTTGCGGGATTGTTGATCCCGGCAAGGAGAATTCCGATGCGCAAATTATCCGCCACCGCCACGCTCGCCACAATCGCAATCCTGCTGGCGCTTCCGGCCGCCTTCGCTCAAGGCACCGGATCGGGTACGGGCACCCCTTCGACAAACAGTACGACGTCTCCGCAAGCTGCGCCGCCGCGCGGCACCAACAGCGCCGGTACCGCGCAGTCCTCCGGCAACAAGCTGAACACGGGTGAGGGCGTCACCACAGGCTCGGCGCACCCGAAGAGCGTCGACCAGGCCATCACCAACGAGAACACGTCGGTCGACCGCCGGCTGAAGGGCATTTGCCGCGGCTGTTAGGATGGCCGGGCCTGTGGTTTGATGAACGGGGGTCGCGCAGAAGTGAGCGCGACCTCCCAACGTCCGGTAAGGCATGATCTTACATTGGGTTAGCATATTGGACGCGATGACGCGTCGGAGGTTTAAAGAGGAGTGACGAGTGATGTTGCGTAAGACGATGATTGCCTTGATGGCGACTGCCGCGGCTGGCTTGCTCTCGGTCGATACCGCTTCCGCTCGGGGCGGATTTGGTGGCGGCGGCTTCCATGGCGGCGGGTTTGGCGGCGGTGGTTTCCACGGCGGCGGGTTTGGCGGTGGCGGCTTCCACGGCGGTGTCGGGGGCTTCCGCGGCGGCTTTGTCGGCGCTCCGGGCATCCGGGCTGCGGGCGTGGGTGGTGCGTGGGGCGGCCACGGATGGCATGGCGGCTACTATCGCCGCGGCTTCCCGTATGCGGCCGCTGCGATCGGCTTCGGATTGGGCTACGCCGCCGTGGGTTATCCCTACGGCTATTATGACGGTTACTACGGCGATCCCTACTACGCCGGTTACGGCTACGGCTACGACGACGGGTACGGTTACGGTTACGGTGAAGGCGGATGCTACATCGTCCACCATCGGGTGATGACGCCCTATGGCTGGCGTATCCGGAACGTGCAGGTTTGCAACTGAACTGACGGTGCAGGACGGCCGGGTGCGCTGCAAGGCGTCCGCGCCGATCATCTCGTGCGCGGCAAATTGCCGGCGTGAAACGTGGTCCTGCCTGTCCCGCGGCCAGGCCAGCCACAGAACGAAAAGGCCACCGTCAGGTGGCCTTTTTGCCTATTGCTTCAGGGTTGCGGCAAACAATTTGGCTGCTTCGGCCTTTGATTCCTGATCAGCCTTGGCGTCGTATCTGAGGGGCAAGTTGAATTTCTTGCCGAGCTCGGTGGCCTCGGGGTTCGTGAACGCATGCACGGCGCCGGGATACTCGATGATCCGATAGTCGGCTTTCGCGGCGTCGAAATCCTTCTTGAGCGCGTCATACTGTTCGCGCTTCACGAACGGGTCGTCCGCGCCGTTCAGAATGAGGATTTTCGCTTTGACGGCTCCTGGCGCCGGCGCGGGCGTGTTCAGACCAAGTGTTGCGTGGAAGCCGGCGACGGCGCGGAGATCGGCGCCGGCGCGCGCCATGTTCAGCACCACCGCGCCGCCGAAGCAGTAGCCGACGGCGCCGATCCGCTGGGGATTGACCGAGGCCTGCTTGGTGAGTTGCTCCCGCGCTGCGTTGAAACGCGACTCCATCGCCTTCGGGTCCTTCATCACGGACCCCGAAAGCGCGCCGGCGTCCTTCGGATTGTCGGCGGTCTTGGCGTCGCCGTACATGTCCGCAATGAAGGCGACGTAGCCCTGCTCCGCGAATTTCCGCGCTTCATTGTGGATATGCGGGGTGATGCCCCACCATTCGTGCACCATGACGATCCCGGGCCGCTTGGCCTGGGTCGCGTCGTCGTAGACGACGAAGCCCTTCATCGTGGTCTGGCCGTCCGTGTAGGTGACCGGCTCTTCCTTGACTGCCGCGTGTGCGCTCGCGACCATCGCGATGGCGCAAAGTGCTCCCACTATGTTCGTTCGCATGCTGTCCTCCGGCGGGTTTGGCACAGCACTACATTGGCATACCACGGATTCCTGCGCTAGGCCTTCAACCCGGTGCCGGGGCCCGCGCAGGCTGCGCGTCATTTTTCATGTGCCCGGCGTCCAGCTTGAGGCCGGGCGTACCGACCTCGCGACCGAGCGGGACCAAAAAAACAAGGCCGTCGACGCAGTATACCGTCAACGACCTTGCCAGCCCCGGATATTGAAATCGGCTCACGCCATCCGGTGCTTGCACCATGACCCGGTTTCTTTTGCGGGCGTGTGAAGCAGTTCACAAAGTTCGGATTAATTCACGTTGCTGGGCTTAGGGGCTCGGGGATCGCCGCCCGCGTTCGACAAGACACCCCGAAGCCCGTGTTTTTGCGAAGATCTGCGCTCCCGAGCGCGGCAGTCGTTCGGACATACTGCGGCACCGCTCGGGATGTCAGCCGTGCGACCTGCCTCGCCGGTGGCGAGAGGTCCGGGTCGCGTTGGACCGCTTGCGCGGCGCGTCCTCCGCACTCTGGTCGCTGGTCTGGGTGCTGGCAAAGGACTGACGCAGGCTTTCGACTGCCTCGCTGAGGGCCGTGACCTGGTCGGAGAGCTTCTTGGTCTCGGCCTGCTGCGCGGCGAGCTGCCGGCGCATGGTCTGAAGCTCGTCCTGCGCCGTCTGCAACTGGTCGATCGATTCCTGCTGGGTGGCCTCAAGCCCCTTGGTCTTTTCCACCAGAGCCTCGGAAACCTGCGCTGTCTTTGCCTGCAACTGGCGGGCGGCGACTGCGCGATCGGTCTCCGGTGCGTTGCCGGGAAAGCTGCGCCACAGCGCGATCGAGCCGATGCCGAACAGCACGAGCACCAATGCGACGGCGCCGATCGCGATTGGCTGCACGCCGAGGCCGCCGATCGTTTGGGCATTCCGGGGAGCAAGTTCGACCATGCGACCAAAACCGGACATCATTTGAAAGGTTCCGCATAGCACAACCTCGACGGGGGAAAAACCCGCCGAATCAAGCGGACAGGGAGCGCGAGGCCAAAATCACCAGAAAATGCCGGTTTCCGCCCCAAACCGGGACGGTTTGCAGTGCTCTATGTGCGGCCGGCGGTCAAATCCGGTGGGTGGCCACGACCGTGTTGACGCCAAGGGCCACCCGATCCCGCTCACGGGCATGCCATGGCTTATGCAATCAAAACCGAGATATGCGATCCCAAGGCGATGACCTTCGCCTTCCCGATGCAGAAGACGATGTATGGCGGCAAGCATATCGCCCCCGGCGACGTCGTCTTCGTGTTCGCGAGCGAGAACGAGGGTGGCCAAGGCCTGGTTGGGCGCGCCGTCGTCACCTCGGCCGAACCGGTCCCGCGCAAGCCCGGCGTCGCCAGGCAAACCCCGCGTGTGAGCATCGCAGTCAGATGCGTCGCGTCGGCAAGGCAGCCATTGGGACGTAACGAGTTGAAGCGCTTCAAGGACTGGAAGGACGGAAAGCCCGAGACCGAACTCAACTTCAAATTCTATCGCCAGGCGACCAACAAGATCGTCGGCCTCTCGGACGCGACGGCCGCATTCCTCGACGGCTTTTTCTAGAGCGCTCAGGGGAGCAACAGATGAACAGGATCATCACCGGCAGAGCTGCGTTCCGTTTCGATCGGACGGAGCTCCGGACGTCTGATCTGCGGCATGGTCGCAGGCCTTCGCCGCGCCGACTGCAGATACTTGCGCTGGCAACGACCACGTTTGCGTGATCTCCACGACAGATATCGTGACGAAGAAATGGGCAAAATGCGCGATCGCGATCACTCCGCGCGCGAAACGCCGTGCCCGTTATTTCCCTGCGGAAACATTGCCGGAAAGTGATGACGATCAACTGTCGGATGAGACTTTAGTGATTGGAAAATCGGTTTCCGCAATGCCAGAAGCGCGTGGCGCGAGGTTTGCTTTGCAAGCGCGATCGATCGAGATGCGTGTGAATGAACGAGATTGTCGGCATAGCGCTGCGGCGGCCATACACCTTCGTGGTGCTGGCCCTGCTCATTCTGATCATCGGTCCGCTGGCGGCGATGCGGACGCCGACCGACATCTTCCCGGAAATTCGCATTCCCGTGATCGGCGTGGTCTGGCAGTACACCGGATTGCCGCCGGACCAGATGTCCGGCCGCATCACGACGCCGTTCGAGCGGGCGCTCACGACCACGGTCAACGACATCGAACACATCGTCGCGAATTCCTATAACGGCATCGGCATCGTCAAGATCTTCTTCCAGCCGAATGTCGACATCCGTACCGCGAACGCCCAGGTCACGGCGATCTCGCAGACGCTGCTGAAGCAATTGCCACCCGGCGCCACCCCGCCGCTGGTCCTGAACTACAACGCTTCCACCGTTCCGATCATCCAGCTCGCGCTGTCGGGCGAGGGTCTCACCGAGCAGAACCTCGCCGACATCGGCATCAACCAGCTGCGCACGCCGCTGGTCACGGTGCCCGGGGCTGCGATCCCGTATCCTTATGGCGGCAAGCAGCGGCAGATCCAGATCGACCTCGATCCGACCGCATTGCAGGCGCGCGGCCTGTCCGGCCAGGATGTCGCCAACACGCTGGCGGCGCAGAACCTGATCACGCCTGTCGGCACCGAGAAGATCGGCCAGTTCGAATACACCCTGCAGCTCAACAACTCGCCGCTGAAGATCCAGGACTTCGGCGACCTGCCGATCAAGGCCGTCAACGGTGCGATGGTCTATGTCCGCGACGTCGCCACGATCCGCGACGGCAACCCGCCGCAGACCAACATCGTCCATGTCAACGGCAACCGTTCGGTGCTGATGATGGTGCTGAAGGCGGGCTCGATCTCGACGCTCGACATCATCGACGGCATCAAGAAGAAGGTCGAGGACTTCAAGTCGTCGCTGCCTTCGGCGCTGAAGATCGATTTCGTCGGCGACCAGTCGATCTTCGTCCGCGGCGCCATCACCGGCGTCGCCCGCGAGGGCGTCATCGCCGCGCTCCTGACCAGCGTGATGATCCTGCTGTTCCTGGGCAGCTGGCGCTCGACCATCATCATCGCCACCTCGATCCCGCTTGCCGTGCTCGGCTCGATCATCATGCTGTCCGCCATCGGCGAGACGCTCAACATCATGACGCTGGGTGGTCTTGCGCTCGCGGTCGGCATTCTCGTCGACGAGGCGACGGTCACGATCGAGAACATCAATTACCATCTCGAGCAGGGCAAGCAGGTCGAGCGAGCCATCCTCGACGGCGCCAACCAGATCGTGGTGCCGGCCTTCGTCTCGCTGCTCTGCATCTGCATCGTGTTCGTGCCGATGTTCTTCCTGCAGGGCGTGGCGCGCTTCCTGTTCGTGCCGATGGCGGAAGCCGTGATGTTCGCGATGATGTGGTCGTTCATCCTGTCGCGCACGCTGGTGCCGACGATGGCGAAATACCTGCTGCATCCGCATGTGCATCATCACGACGGAGCGCCGCCCTCACGCAACCCGTTGGTCCGGTTCCAGCGCGGCTTCGAAGCCGGATTCGAGCGCATGCGCGCCGGCTACCGCGATCTGCTCGCGCTTGCGCTCGATCATCGGCCAACCTTCGTCGCGGGCTTCGTCAGCATCGTCGCGCTGTCGTTCCTGCTGGTGCCCTATCTCGGGCGAAACTTCTTTCCCTCTGTCGATGCCGGCCAGATCCTGATGCACGTGAGGACCCAGGTCGGCACCCGCGTCGAGGATTCCGCCGACCAGTTCGCAAGGATCCAGAAGGTGATCCGAACGGTGATTCCGTCCGGCGAGATCGAGACCATGACCGACAATATCGGCGTGCCGATCTCCGGCATCAACATGACCTACAACAACACCGGCCTGATCGGTTCGCAGGACGGCGACATCCAGATCAAGCTGCGGGAAGGGCACGCGCCGACCGACGGCTACATCAGGGCCTTGCGCGAACAGCTGCCGCGACTGTTCCCCGGCACGACGTTCGCGTTCCTGCCGGCCGACATCGTCAACCAGATCCTGAACTTCGGCGCGCCGGCGCCGATCGACATCGAAATCCGCGGCGCCAATCTCGACGGCAATTTCACCTATGCCAGCAATCTGCTGGAGAAGCTGCGCCACATCCCCGGCGTTGCCGATGCCCGCATCCAGCAATCGGCCCGCAACCCGACCTTCAACGTCGATGTCGACCGCACGCGCGCGCAATATGTCGGCCTGACCGAGCGCGACATCGCCAACAGCATGGTGGTGAATCTCGCCGGCAGCTCCCAGGTGGCGCCGACCTATTACCTCGATCCGAACAACGGAGTGTCCTATTCCATCGTGATGCAGACGCCGCAATATCAGCTCGACACGCTCGGCTCGCTGGAGGCGCTGCCGATGACCGCGCCCGGCGTGCAGCAGCCGGTGCTGCTCGGCGGCATCGCGAACATCACGCGTGCCAGCTCGAATGCCGTGGTGTCGCAATACGACATCCAGTCGATGGTGCAGATCTACGCCACGCCGCAGGGGCGCGACCTGGGGGCGGTTGCAGCCGATATTCGCAAGCTGATCGCGGACAACGCGAAGAGCCTGCCCAAGGGCAGCACGGTGTCGCTGGTCGGCCAGGTGCAGACCATGGAGAGCTCGTTCTCCGGCCTGCTGTTCGGACTGCTCGGCGCCATCGTCCTGATCTATCTGTTGATCGTGGTGAACTTCCAGTCGTGGTCGGATCCCTTCGTGATCGTCACCGCGTTGCCGGCGGCACTGGCCGGCATCGTCTGGGTGCTGTTCATGACCGAGACCACGCTGTCGGTGCCGGCCCTGACCGGCGCCATCATGTGCATGGGTGTCGCGACCGCCAACAGCGTGCTCGTGATCAGCTTTGCGCGCGAGCGCTATGCCGAGCTCGGCGACCCGCGCGCGGCGGCACTGGAAGCCGGCTTCGTCCGTATCCGCCCCGTCGTGATGACGGCGCTCGCGATGATCATCGGCATGCTGCCGATGGCGCTCGGCCTCGGCGAAGGCGGCGAGCAGAACGCCCCGCTCGGGCGCGCCGTGATCGGAGGCCTGATGTTCTCCACGATCGCGACCTTGATGTTCGTGCCCGTCGTCTTCAGCCTCGTGCACCGCAAGCAGGATGGGTCGTCTGCCGAGATCGTGCCGCTGGACAAGCGCCTGGCGCAGGCCGCGGAGTAGGCAAGCCGATGTTTGGCGATACGGCGGGCGTCCAGACAGCCGACAACGGCGCGGTCCGGACGTCCTGCGGACCGCGCCGAGTGGGGCTGATATCGTCGCGTTGAGAGCTAGTTGACGGGCTTCTGGGGATCGGCCGGGCGTGCCGGCGCGAGGTGCGCCGGCTTCTGTGCACTGCCGACGAGCAGCTCGGATTGGTCGCAGTTGCCAACCGGCCTGCATGCCAGCAGGATCTGAGCACCATCCTTGCAATCTGGACACGTATAAGGCCGCCGCGCCTGAGGCGCCGCCACAACGACCGGGTTCGAGCGCTGGAGACTTTGAGGATCGCGCTCGACCTGCTCCTTGAGGAGCGAGAACGCCTTCTCATGATCGGCCTCGCTGTCCGAGGTCAGCAATGGATACACGGCGACGTAGGTTTCGTGCGGGACAATGACTTCGCCGAGATCGGGCACATCCAGAAAGACAGGCTCGGGCAGTGCGATCAGCGGCGGGATTCCGATCATGCCGCCATGAAACCTCACGAACCGTTCCGGCGCGTGGCGGACCGGATTGGCGCCAAGGAGCTCGCGATGCACGGGCTGGTGCACGGTCGGCGCGCCGGGCCGGGCAACGTGCTGGGGCACGGGGACACGCGACGGCATCGAGCGAGCGACCGGCGCCGACCGGTTGACCGGGGCAGCCCTGGCCGGTGCGGAATGGATGCCGCCCGCGGCGCGCGCGAAGCAGGGCGATGCAGCCAGGAAGGTGCCGGCACAGAGCGCGGCGAACTGCAGGGTTTTGCGCATCTGGAGCACTCCACAACTCAAGTCGAGAAGTTGCTATGCGGGCATCCTTCCGCAACAAGGGGGCGCGCGCAAGACGGCCATTGAGGTGCCGTGGTCTTACGGGTACCGGTGAACCAGTGCCTGAAGCCTTCGGCCCGGGCTGATGACCTGAAACGCACCTGTCACTAGACTGATCGTTGGTTGCGACAGCCGATGTCCGCTACTGTGATGCAGCCATCCACCCGAGGAGACTGCCCGTGACCACGCTTGTCGAGCGCCTCGACTTCCCCGCCGCCTTGCGGCGTGCGCGCAGCCGGCGTGACACAGAGACTGACACTGTTCAGTTTGCGCAGGCCACGCTTGCCGCGGCGAAGCAGGAGGGCCTGCAGCTGGCGGTGCGGGCCCGCTATGTCGCGCTTGCCGTAATCGCCTGCCTGTTGCCGATTATCAACCCGGCCTGGGAACAGCTCTACTACGTGGCGATGCTGGGCCTGTTCGCGCTGATCGGCTGGGCTCAGGCCAGGGTCGGGCGGGTCGGCGTGTCGAGGCCGGAGCTTGCGCTGCTGTTCTGCGACCTTGCGCTGCTGACGGTGGTCCTTGTGGGACCGAATCCCATCGGCTCGGGGCACTGGCCGGCGGCGATGCAACTCCATTTCGGAAACTTCATCTATTTCTTTGTGCTGCTGTCGAGCGCGACCCTGGCCTATTCCTGGCGCACGGTCATCGCGGTCGGAACGTGGACCTCCGCCCTCTGGATCATCGGGGTTGCCTGGGTGTGGTGGCAGCCCGATCGCGATCCCGCGCTGACCGCCCGCGTCGCAGCAGCGATCGGCAGCGATCACAGGCTGCTGCAACTGATCTCGCCCAACTCGATCGTGTTCGGCGAGCGCATTCAGGAGATCGTCGTCTTCATGATCGCCGCGGTGACACTCGCGGTGGCGGTGCGACGCAGCAACGATCTCCTGATCAGCCATGCCGCGGTGGAGCGTGAACGCGGCAATCTTGCACGCTACTTTTCGCCGAATGTGGTCGAGGAATTATCAAGGCATGACGAGCCGCTGAAGCAGGTGCGCACGCAGAACGTCGCGGTGCTGTTCGTCGACATCGTCGGCTTCACGGCTTTTGCCGATGCGCGCACGCCGGACGAGGTCGTGCGCACCTTGCGCGAATTCCACGCGCTGATGGAGGAGGAGGTTTTCCGTCATAGCGGCACGCTGGACAAATATCTCGGCGACGGATTGATGGCGACCTTCGGGACGCCGTTCGTCGGAACAACTGACGCCATCAACGCGCTACGCTGTGCGCAGGCGATGATGACGGCGGCGGATCGATGGAACGACCGGCGCAAAGCTGCAGACGAGACGCCGCTCCGCGTCAGTTTTGGCTTGCATTATGGGCCCGTCGTACTCGGTGACATCGGGCTGACCTGTCTCGAATTTGCGGTGATCGGTTCGACCGTGAACGCCGCAAGCCGGCTCGAAGCGTTGACCCGCGTGCTCGACTGCGCGCTGGTGGTAAGCGACGATCTCGTCAGCCAGGCCAGAGCCGAACTCGACGGTGCGGAAGCGGTATTTGGCCCCCTGATGGCCCGGACCCCGCAGGCCATCCGCGGGCTCGAGCAGCCGATCGCGGTCTGGACGCAGGCACGGGCGGAGGGGTGATGGATCGCAGTGATCGCAACGGCCTCGGCGCGTTCGAGGAGGCCGCGTGAGTTCGAAGCGATCCGGCCGACGGATAGCCGGCTGGAAACTTGTCTGCCTGCGTGATTGGGTTTTCGCGTTTTTCGAACGGAGGCAACTTGATGTCCAAGGTATTGTTAGGTCTCTCCGTCGCGGTTTCAATCGGCTCGGTCGTTCTAAGTCCGAACCGCGCTGCTGCGGCCGATGCTTGGGGCTGCTCATACGATAAGTGCATAGCCTACTGCACCAAGGTCAGCGGCGGTGGGCAATGCAGCTTCTATTGCACGAGGCGCCTCAAGGAGAAGCGGCTGTCGAAGGTCTGTCCGGTGAGCTGACCGGTTACACCGTCGCGGACGGAGAAGCGCGGACGAACTCCGTACGCTCCCGATGCTATCGCCCCAAAATGGTTGCGGCCGAGCTTTGCCTCTTGGGTTTTTCGGGCTCGGACAGCAATTCGAAAACGTTGCCGCCGAACGCGACAAAGCCGGGAACATCAGTTTCCACAAAAGGAAATCACGCGACCGCATCGATGGTACCGTTGCAACGCGATGGCGGTCGGCAGAGCCTCGAGCCGCGACACGTCGAAGTCGGTTCATGCCACTCCGGCGCGCGCCGGCGGTCTTCTCTTCGTTTGAGGGCGAGGCGAGGGGATGGAAGGCAGTGTCGCTCCAAGTTCGTTGCACGTCACGGCCGACATGCGCAGTGTCGGCCCTTGGGGGTAGCCGCGAGTCCGCTAAATCGACGCGAATGACCCTGAGCGGACCTACAAGGGATCAATGAGCGATCGCTCCATGATGATCGTACGTTCGTCACCATAGTAACTGTTGCGCACGACGCTGAACCCGAGCCGCGCGTAGAAGCTTTCGGCGGTGACGGAAGACGGGACGGTCAAAGAAGGGATATTTCGGTCACGCGCAGTGCGCTCAAGTTCGGCCATCAGCAGTTTGCCGATCCCCTGGGCCTGTGCATTGGGAGCCACGAAGACCGTACGGATCACGCTCCCATCGAGGCTTGCCGTTCCGATGATGCTACCGCCAACAGTGGCGACAAAGACCGTGCGTTTATCGATCAGTTGCAGAACGGCGCTGGGACTAAAACTACGCTCGACCCTTTCGATAATCTCGTCTGTATAGTCCTTCGCGTTCGTTTCGCGCAGCGTGCGCAAAATCACCGCGCTTATTTGGTTCGCGTCAGCTTCAATCGCACGGCGGATCATGCACTGCATTAGCTCTCTCCGACGTTCAGCATTCACACCAAGTCTACGATATCGCCAAGGGCGAAGCCGAAAAGCTCAAAGGTCCGGCACTTGCATGCCCCCAAAAGGGTTGCGGCCAGGCTTTGGGGGAAGCCTGGCCGCACGCGAACCGGTCTGGGACGGGGAGGGGTGGGGATGTGACCGGGTCGCGTTTTCGATAATTCCTCTCGGCTCAGCGCGAGCTTGCAGTTGCAACGGCCGGGCGGTTGTCACCGAGCGAGACCCACACATTGGGATCGCTCTGCGACTGCCGCTTGACGAAGCGGTAGCCGGTGTCCGTCCAGGCGACGACGTTCTCGTTCTGGTTATCGAGCACGAACTCGCCCTTGTCGGTCTTCACCGTCAGCACCGCGTGGCCTTCGCCCTTCTTGTCGCGGACGACCGTGATCAACAGCGCCTCGCGCGGCCAGCCGGCATCCATCAGCATCTTGCGCTTCAGGAGCACGTAGTCCTCGCAGTCGCCGTAGCCGTCGGTCGGCAACGACCATTTCTCGACCACGCCCCAATGATCCATGTCGGTCATCGGCTTGATGGTCTCGTTGACCCACTTGTTGACCCGCACCAGATCGCGCCAGGCGGTCTGCGACAGCACGATGTCGCGTGGTTGCGTCGGGCCGCCGCGGCACTGGCTCGCATTCTCGGCGCAGAATTCGACCCAGCCGATCGGTGAACGCGTCACGTCACCCAGGCTGGCGTAGAGCACGTCGCCGGCCTTCGCCGACACGCAAGTCGCAAGCAGGATGGCGGCTACCGCCAGTCCCTTCCCCTGTCCCCTGAAACCAGACATCGTGGCCCCCGTTCTTCTTGTTGGGACCATGTCTCGCACAAAGGATTTGCGCCGCCGCTAAGTATGTAAAGTTGATTTGACGCGAATACTGGTAAAAGCTGCCGCGAATTCGAACTATACTTGACTCAAATTCGCGTAAAATTTGAAACGACTGCAGTTGATTCAAATTTTAGGAATTAACGTGCGAAAGCACTGTGGCAGTACGGTTTGCCGCAGCCAGGCGTCCCGCCGTTAACCGCGAAGCGGCGGCGCCAAACGCGGCGAAGGCGGCGTCCGGAATGCCGGAAGCCGCCTTCTGGGGCCGAAATTCAGGGGTTTTGCGCCGCCGGACGCTTTACCTGGCGGTAACGCTCTCTTCGAGCGTTTCCGCGGCCTGCTCGTGGACGAACTCGAGCGCGAAGCCTTCCTCGAGGTTTCGCACCACGCGAGCCTGCACCTTGCCGAGCATGACCAGCGATTTCAGCGGCGGGCGGTTCTCGGCAGCGATGGCGGCGCCCGAAAGCGAAAGGTCGATGATCCGGCAGGTCATCCGCGTGCCGTCCTCCTGGGTCAACAGGGCGATCGGGTTGCGCGGCACGATACGGTCGTGGCGGCGATCTTCCGGCAGATTGAGGATGTCGCGATTGGCGAGCCAGGTCAGCTGGGCGGCGAGCTTGTCGCGCTTGCGCGCGGTGGCGCCGATCGTCATCGCAAAGCCGTTGTCGATGATGCGGGTGATGCGGCCCTCGACCCGGCCGATATGGTCGAGATAGGCGATCACGCGGTCGCCGACATTGCCGATGCCCGGCGCCAGCAGGGCGAGGCCGCCAGGCGACATGTTAATAATCTGGCAAGGAAATTCGCGCCGGTCGGGCAGCATGTAGCGGCCGAGCAGGTGGACTTTCACGCGCTGGAAGCGCCGTCGCTCCTCGGCAACGGGGATAACGGAAGTTTTCTTCTGTGCAAACGACATCACCGCAACCCGAGCACCGGCCTTCGCCGAACGACCCTACGGCTGATAGGGTTAACGAGGCGTTACCGGGGGCTGCAAGAAGAGTGGGCAGAGTCCTGCGGTTGAGCGACGCAGGGTTGAAGATCACGTGACTGCCACCGGGGATCGCCATCCCTGACATATCGTCTGAAGACCATGACATCACGGCGGCATTCTCCTAAGTTCGGCGGCGCCAAACGGCTGATGATTAACAAAGGCTGAAGGCGGGAGGACGAAATGGTGGGTCTCAAGCCGGTCGCGTTGCTGATCGCAACGCTTGTTTGCGCCGCGAGCGCTCGCGCTGCCGAGATGCGGGTGACGCTGCTCGGTACCGGCACGCCGACGCCTCGGCTATCTGCGTTCAGCGCCTCGACCCTGGTGGAAGCGGGGCCGGAGAAGCTGATCTTCGATTTCGGCCGCGGCTCGACCATCCGCCTGTTCCAGAAGAAGATCCCGATCGGCACGATCACCGCGCATTTCATCACCCATCTGCACTCCGACCATGTGGTGGGCCTGCCGGACATGTGGCTCACGGGATGGATCGGCACGCCGTTCGGCTCGCGCAAGACGCCGATGGTGATCTTCGGGCCGAAGGGCACGGTCGCGATGACGGAGAACCTCACCAGGGCGTTCTCCGAGGACATCCGCATCCGCATCGCCGACGAGGGCTATTCGCCGGCAGGTGTCGCGTTCGATGCGAAGGACGTCGAGCCCGGTCCGGTCTACGAGAAGAACGGCGTCAAGGTCAGCGCGATCGAGGTCAATCATGGAGAGAAGATCAAGCCGTCGTTCGGATACGTCGTCGAATATGACGGGAAGAAGGTGGTGCTGTCGGGAGACACCAAGCCCGACGAGCGCGTGGTGAAGGCAGCTGATGGCGCCGACCTGCTGATCCACGAAGTCGCGGTGATCGATCCGGACCTCTTCAAGGCCTATCCGAACTATCGCGCGATCGAGAACCACCACACCTCGCCCGAGGAGGCCGGCAAGATCTTCACACAGGCGAAGCCGAAGCTTGCGGTCTATTCGCACATCGTGTTCGCCAGCCAACCGCCGACCCAGGACGTGCCGGAGGATGCGCTGCTCCAGCGCACGCGCACGACCTATCAGGGACCGCTCGTGATCGGGCGCGACCTGATGTCGTTCGTGATCTCCGATCACGTCGAGAGCTTTGCGCCCGACGGCAGCCCGATGAAGCCGCTCACCACGGACAAGTGACCGGAGCTTTCAACGAGAAGAACGAGGGAGAACAGGCAATGCAGCAGATCCGCGTATGCACCCATGAGGGGCCCGGCGCAAAGCCCGTGATCCGCACCGTGCCGTGGCCCAAGGTCGGCAAGAAGGCGGCGCTGATCAAGGTCGGGGCCTGCGGCGTCTGCGGCACCGATCTGCACATCCTCAAGGGGCACTGGCCGAAGCCGCTGCCATGGCCGTTCACGCTCGGCCACGAGCTCGGCGGCGTGATCGTCGAATGCGGTCCCGAATTCTCCGAGGACTTCATGAGCAAGCCGCTTCAGGTCGGCTCCAGGGTGATGATCCCGCCCTTGATGCCATGCGGCCGCTGCTATTATTGCATCCATTATCCGCAGAGCGCCAACAAGTGCCTGACGCCGGTCTATTACGGCCGCTATCTCGGCTTCGACAAGCCGCCGCACATGTGGGGCGGGTGGGCCGAATATGTCTACGTCGATCTCGACATGCTGCCGGGCACCAAGATCTACAAATTGCCTGATGACATGTCGCTCAGGTTGGGCGCGCTGTCGGAACCGCTGACCTCGTGCATCCGCGCCTTCAACCGCGCCACCCGCGCCGGCGGCTTCACCTGGGGCGACACCGTCGTGATCCAGGGCTCGGGCCCGATCGGCATCCTCGCGGTCGCCGCCGCGCAGGAGATGGGCGCCGGACGCGTGATCTGCGTCGGCGCGCCGGAAACCCCGCGGCTTGCGCTCGCCCGCAAGTTCGGCGCGGAGGCGACCGTCGACATCGAGCGGCTCAAGACGCCCGAGGAACGCATAAGAACGGTGCGCGACATCGTCGGCGGCTTCGGTGCCGATCTGGTGATGGACTGCTCGGGACATCCGACCGCGGGGCCGGAAGGAATCGAGATGCTGCGCGACGGCGGCACCTATGTCGAGATGGGCCAGTTCACCGACGCCGGCTCGATCGACACGTCGTGGCATCGCATCTGCACCAAGGACCTCAATGTGCTCGGCTCCTGGGGCTTCACCGGCAACGACCTGCCGCTCGGCGTCGACATGCTCTACCGAACGCGGAGCAAATATCCCTGGCTCGACACGCAGACGATCTATCCGTTCACGGAGGAGGGGGTCGGGCAGGCGGTCGCGGACGCGATGGCGATGAAGACGGTGAAGTCGACCATCGTGCCGTGGCCCGAACTGGTGCAGTGATCCCCCCGGGGCAAGTTGTGTTGCAGTGCGGTCTCGTGCGTGTCCCCGCGATATTGCTCGCGGGGACAGCTACCCGGCGCTAACATCCCGACATGCAATCGAACGGGGTGCCGCCCACGCAGGCGACCAGCGCGACACTTGCGTGGAAAGACGTGTCGGAGGAGTTCGCGCTGTTCAGAACGCTCAGCGCGGAACAGCGATTGAGGGCCATTGGCGCAATGACCCGGCAGGATCTCGTGCGCGGTGAGCTTTTGGTCGAGCAGGGCGGATCATCGGACTCACTGTTTCTGGTGCTGCACGGTGCGCTCGCCGTGCAGAGGATCGATCATTCCGAGCCGATTGCCGAACTGCGCGCCGGCGAGCTGGTGGGCGAGATCGGCTTCTTCGCCAACATCCCGCGCACGGCCAATGTGATTGCCATCAGGGACACCAGCGTGCTGGTGTTGACGCGTGCGGCCTATGAAGCGCTGGCGCAGGAAGCGCCGGCGATCATCGAGGCGCTGCTCGCCGCGCTTGCGCAGCGCTTTGCCCGCCAAACCGCGCGCCTGATACCGAGCCGCGCGTCGCCAAAGGCGCGCACCGTCGCCCTGATCGATGGCGGCCGCGAGCCGGTGCCGGCCGGATTCGAGCAGCGGCTGCGCCGGGCGCTGGCCGCCGCGGAAGCCGAGATCGTCGACCTCGCACGGCTTCAGGCCATGTTCCCCGGGCGCACCCTTGACGCCTCCGAGATTTCCGACTGGCTCAACCAGCTCGAATACAACGCGCCGCTGGTGGTCTATTTCGGCGGTCGCGACGCATCGGAATGGGCGCGCAAGGCGATCCGGCAGGCCGACCTCGTCGTGTTCGTCTGCCGCGGCGATGCTCCCGCGCCGGTGCTGTCCGAAGTCGAAAGCTTCGCCTGTGGCGTCCATCCCGTCTCGGCGCGGCGCCTGGTCCGCGTTCATGACCGGCGTTGCAACGAGGTCAGCGGCACCGCGGCGTGGCTGGCGCGGCTGCCCTGCTTCATGCACCACCACGTCGCGCTCGAGGACCAGATCGACATCGATAGCCTGGTGCGCTTTCTCTGCGGTCGCGCGGTCGGCTTTGTCGCCGGTGGCGGCGGCAGCCTCGGCACCTCCCATGTCGGGATCTACAAGGCGTTCCGCGAGCGCGGCGCGATGTTCGACATCTTCGTCGGCACCAGCGTCGGCTCGGCGATGGCGGCCGGCTTTGCCAAGAACTACGATGCGGAGCATCTCGAGCGCGGCACCCACGAGATCTTCGTCTCCAGCCGCAGCTTTCGCCGGCCGACCTGGCCGCGCTATGCGCTGCTGGATCACAAGGCGTTCGATGCCGCGCTCGCCGATCAATACGGTCGCAACTGCCGGATCGAGGATTGCTGGCGGCCGTTCGCGGCGGTCGCGACCAATCTCTCCACCCACAGCCTCGAAGTGATCCGCACGGGCCTGCTCTGGCAGGCGGTGCGCGCATCGAGCGCGATCCCCGGCCTGCTGCCGCCGTTCTATACCAGGGACGGCGTGATGCTGGTCGACGGATGCCTCGTCGACAATGTGCCGCTGGCGCCGATGCAGCAGCTCAAGAGCGGTCCCAATCTGGTGGTCCATTTCGGCGAGCCGGCAACCGAGATGTTCGACGTCGACTATGCCGCACTGCCCGGTCGTCTCGAACTGCTTGCGACCATGCTGCTGCCGTTCGGCAAGAAAGTGCTCCCGGCCGCGCCGAGCGCCGTCAACGTGTTGTGGCGAAGCCTGGTCGCGCATCAACGCTATGACACGCTGCCGACCACGCCGCTCGACGTGGTGATGCGGCCGCCGACGCCTGATGGAATCGATGTGACGGATTTCGACCGCCATCGGGAGATTTTCCAATCGTCCTATCTCTGGGCGGGGGAAGCCATCGCTGCCCTTGAGGCGGCAAATGATCCCGCCATCGCGGCCATCATCGGGTCCATCAATGGCGCAGACAGCGCAGCAACCGCGATCGCCACCACCTCCCGCGAGGCGCTGTTCAGCTGAGCGGAGCCGCATCCTGGTTGGCCGGGCCGCATCCCCGGTTGCGCACGCCGGTGAACTTGATCATCGTGCCGCGACCGGACCTGATGAACCGACTCGGAGTAGGGAATGCCTCTTGACTTGATCCTGCGTGGCGGACGGGTGGTCGACCCGTCGCAGAAGCTCGATGCGTTGACCGATGTGGGCTTTGCGGGCGGCAAGGTGGCCGCGGTCGGACGAGGGCTGAAAGCCGATCCCGCGACCGTGGTTCGCGATGTGTCCGGACTGATCGTGACGCCGGGAATCATCGACCTGCACACGCATGTGTACTGGGGCGGCACCTCGCTCGGCATCGACGCGGAGGAATTCTGCCGCAAGTCCGGCGTCACCACGTCCGTCGACACCGGCAGCGCGGGTCCGGGCAATTTCGCCGGCTTCCGCAAGCATGTCATCGAGCCGAGCCAGGTCCGCATCCTCGCCTATCTGCACGTCTCGCATGCCGGCATCTTCGGCTTCTCCGACCGGGTGATGGTCGGCGAGAGCGAGGAGCTGCGGTTGATGAACCCGATCGAGGCCGCCCGCGTCGCCGACGAGAACCGCGACCTGATCGTCGGCATCAAGGTGCGGGTCGGCCTGTTCGCCTCGGGCACCTCTGGGGTCGTGCCGCTCGACATCGCGCTCGAGGTCGCCGAAGAGGTGGGCATGCCCCTGATGGCGCATATCGACCATCCGCCGCCGAGCTATGAGGAGGTGCTGGCGCGCTTGCGTCCGGGCGACGTGCTGACCCACGCCTTCCGCCCGTTCCCCAACACGCCGGCGACCGCGCAGGGCACGGTGAAGAAGGTGGTGCTGGAGGCGCGCGAGCGCGGCGTGCTGTTCGACATCGGCCACGGCAAGGGCTCGTTCGCCTTCAAGACCGCGCGCGCGATGCTCGCCAACGGCTTCTATCCCGACACCATCTCCTCCGACATCCATCAGCTCTGCATCGACGGCCCGGCCTTCGACCAGGTGACCACGATGTCGAAATTCCTCTGCATGGGGATGTCACTGCCCGACGTGATCGCGGCATCCACCGTCAACGCCGCGATGGCGCTGCGCCGCCCGGAGCTCGGCAGCCTCAAGCCGGGCAGCGTCGGCGACGCCACGCTGATCTCGGTCAGGGAAGGGCAGTTCGACTATGTCGATGTCGTCGGCGAACACCTGACCGGCGACCGCAAGATCGT
Source organism: Bradyrhizobium jicamae (assembly GCF_018130215.1). Classification (GTDB taxonomy): domain Bacteria; phylum Pseudomonadota; class Alphaproteobacteria; order Rhizobiales; family Xanthobacteraceae; genus Bradyrhizobium; species Bradyrhizobium jicamae_A. The sequence continues at coordinate 15,723 of NZ_JAFCKQ010000035.1, read as the reverse complement.
GTCCGAAGGCGTCGTGATCGGCGGACGCTGGTGGCATCCGAATTAAGCGTCGCGGCTCTGACCGGCGCTTACAGCTCCTGCATCCGATCGAGCTCGGCGTTGAACACCACCTTCGGCACGCTGACACGCTCATCGGCGAACAACGCGCCGAGTTCGCCGGCGTGGGCATCGGGCTCGCGGCTGACGGCGGCCAGCCGGTCGAACAAGGCGAGATCGAGCTCGCTGTCCTTCCGGCGCATCGCGCCCCAGATGTCCCACGGCAGCATCTCGCGATTGTTCAGCGCGGCGATGTCGCGGATGAGGTTGCCGGCGATGAACCAGAGCCCGTGCATGTGGAGAATGCCGAAACTATCAGGGTCATTATTTCCGCTCCGGCAGAGCTGCCAGGCATCGCCGGCGATCACGAACTGATCGCGCGGGACGTTCGCCGGATCGAATGAGATCTTGAAGAGCTCGCGTTGATGCTCGTCGAGCTGCGCGTCGAACAACTGCCAGCGTTGATGCTGCTCGCTCCAATATTCCGTCACCCAATGGTCGATGTATCGGCCCTTCTCGAAATAGGCGCCGAAGCCGCAACGGGCGCGGGCAGGGATGCCGTGCGTGCGCAACATCGCGACATGGAGCAGCGTGAAATGTCGGCAGACCCCGACCTGCCGCTCGCCGGGCGCGCGTGCCGCGGATAGCGGCCGCGCGTCGCGCGCCGTGATCTCATCGAGGATCGCGTCGACCGGCCGCAGATGCGACTGGGCGCGCTGGTCGGGACCCAGCGTCACCCCGTAGGTCGGCGCAATGTGCTGATGGATCATCAGACCCTGCACGGTCTTTGCGAGCGCGCCGGGCTCGGGCGGCAAGCCTGCAAGCCGCGTGGCGTGTTGTCCGACGTCGCTCATGGCGACCGGCTTCCGGTATTGATCGAGGTTCATGCGAAGCGTCTCCTACGAACCATTGTCCGTCACCTTGCAGAGCAGGTTGCTCTGCTGTGCAGGCTGATCGCACGTTAAGTGTCCCGCCGTCCCTCCGCTTGATAGGTCTTGCCTCAATCGGCAGCTTTTCACCCAATTCAGATATGGTCGAGGTGCAGAGTCATTCCGGAACCCGAGATGACTTGCCTCTTCGCCAGGAACCAGGCGGCACGCCAACATACTTTTTGAAGGCACGGTTGAATGCGGCCTCAGATTCGTATCCGACCTCCGCGCCAACCTGCGCAACGCTGACCCCGGGGGTCGTCAGATGCCGGATCGCAAGTTGCATGCGCCACCGACCGAGGTAGTGCATCGGTGAAACACCGACGTAGTGGGTGAAACGATCGGCGAGGACGGACCGCGAGAGGCCGACTTCGCGAGCAAGTTCAGCGAGCGTCCACGGTTTGCCCGGTCGACCGTGGATGAGCTGTAGCGCCTGCCCAACATGTCGGTGCTTGAGTCCGGACAGCCAGCCTTTCGAATCGTCCGGCAGATTGGCGATGTACTGGCGCACCACTTCGACAAACATCAGCTCGGCAAGCCGTGCCAGCAAGCTTTCGCTTCCGGCACTGCTGCGTCCGGCCTCTTCGGCGGCGAGCCGAAGCATGTTGGATAACCAGCTCTGCGCCGTTGCAGACATCTGGCTGAGGAGCATGGAAGGCAGCGCCTGCAGGAGCGGGTTAAAGGGGCGAGCATCGCAGCCGAAATAACCGCAAACAAGGTGGCAGTAGTCGCCGCTGTCATTATCCAGGCGGGTCACGATCGGCAGGGGCCGGTCCTTGGGCCGAGCGTAATCCTGGAGATCGGGAAGACCCCGCATGCCCGGTGCGGAGCTGAGGACGTTGGCGTCTCCCATCGGGTAGATGACGATGTCACCCGCCTTGAACCGCATGCTTGAGGTAGAGCTGTCGGCCAGTCCGGCCCAGCAGGAGCCCGACAGGATGGCGTGGAAGCTGATCACATGCTGTGCGTTCGGCATGACCATGGAGGCGATAGCAGCCGACGGCGGTGACTCACCCACCCAGGGTGCGTGCAGGTGTCGCTCGAAGAAGATGGCGCCGGTCAGGCGCACTGTTTCCAGCACATCCGAAAGAACGTCCATTGCCGCGCGCCCCGTTGTCTCGGACGATCGAGCAAGAAATCCAGACCGGGGAGCATACCAGCACACTTGCACGTACCGTACAAATAGCGGCGCTATCAGGCGCGCCAAAGCATCCGGCTGTGCTGGCTCGCATCAAGACAAGGAGGCGCTGCAATGGAATCAACGGAAGCGGTAGGTCACGAACCGGCTATTCCGGTCGGCGTGAATCACGTCGTACTCAATGTCCGCAACATGGATGAAAGCCATCAGTTCTGGACCGACGTCGTCGGGCTGCGGTTGGTGGGAGAATACCGACAGCGGCCTGGCCGGCCGCCGACCCCGAGAATGCGGTTCTACAACGGCAGCGGGACCGCCGGTGTCCATCATCATGACCTTGCGCTGGTCGAAAATCCCCACCTTCCGGCGCCGCCCGCAGAGTGGAAAATGTGGGATATGCCGATCGCGGTCAACCACATCGCGATTACGTTCCCGAGCCGAGAGGCATGGCTCAATCGACTCGCCTACCTTCAGGCCAGAGGCGTGAAATTCGACCGGCGGATCGATCATGGGATGACGCATAGCCTTTATCTTCATGATCCCAATGGGTATGGCGTCGAACTCGTCTACGATCTTCCGCGCGAAGTTTGGGAAAACGACATCGACGCCGCGCTGAACTTTGCCGAGCTTCGACCGAACGAGGGGGCCGAGGCTCTCATCGATCGTACGGACGTTCCGAGATTTGGTCGACCGAGCTAGCCCCGAATTCAGCCGACGGTTTCGATGTTAGCCAAGCTCGCGGAGTTCGCTGTTGGCAGAAACGACTGGGCGTGCTGGACAGGATTGAGCGTAACGCCGCAGGTGGAGGCAATACGCTGATGGATCAGCGGGCCCTCGGCGGGTATGACCGGTGCAGCGGCACCAAAAGTTCACCTCCCCCCATCGGGGAGAGGTGAACGGAGCCCGCGGCGAATCTATTCAACCCAAACTCATCCGGCTCTACTGCGGACGCTTGGATCGCCTGAGTTCGGCGACTTTGAACTTCCCGGCAATTTGCAGGCTGCTGCAAGTCCAGCGGGCTTTATTTTGGTACTCGCCCAGGAACACTTTGGTCTCGACGCAGTCCGTGTAGTTCTTGTAGGTGAGGTTGTCTCTGCAGGTTATCGAGAAGGGTCCAAGTCCAATCGACCCTCCAGCCGACTCGCTGCACCCAACCCAGGGCAGGCCGCCGTGCGGGAGGCTCGACTCACAGCCACCGTTGCAATTGCTCGCGACCTTCTGCAGCGCGGCGATCCTCTGCAATGGTGTACCTCTCCCACCCGTGGGCGCGTTGGGGTCGTCCTCCCACGTTTGACGGGCTGACAATCTGCGGTGAGACACCACCGTGTGCGCCACCCGCTCCGGTCGGCTTGGCCTTGCCACCTGCTTCGGCGCATCGACCGTGATGGAGGGGAGTGAACTGCCGGGGCCTGTTTCGATTTGCGAGACTGCCGGGCTGCTCAGCACGACAGTTGATACCATGGCGACGGAGACGAAAGCGAAGGCCGAGGGCGTGACAGAGCGTGACGACATTCTCATGACCAGATCCTTCCGAGGACGGGCACGCCGTCCCATTGCAGGTTACAATCTTCAGTCAATTGTCGAAATTTCTTGCGCTTGCCGCCGAGCCAAGTTCGACGACCTGCGTAGCTGCCGCGAAGAAGACGTATCAAAGCAAGACTTGAGAACACCGTTCCGATTCCACCGGAATCGAAAACGCGCTAGTGCGGATGCTTGGCTCGCTCGGCGACTTGTTGATATTTCCCGGACGCTTGCAGGCTGCTGCAAGTCCAGCGGGCTTTATTTTGGTACTCGCCCAGGAACACTTTGGTCTCGACGCAGTCCACGTAGCTCTTATAGGTGAGGTTGTCTCTGCACGTCGTCGAGAACGGGCCGAGTGCATCGTCCCCGGCCGAGAAGCTGCACCCGACCCAGGGCAGGTTGCCGTGCGGGAGGCTCGACTCGCAGCCACCGTTGCAATTGCTGGCGACCTTCTCCAGCGCGGCAATTCTGGCCAATGGTGGACCTGATCCACCCGTGGGCGTGTCAGCGTGGTCCGATGACGTTTGACGGGCTAACGATCTGCGGTGAGACACCACCGTGTGTGCCGTCCGCTCGGGCTTGCTCGGCCGTGCCACCGGCTTCGGCGCATCGACCGTGATATTGGGGAGCTGGGTGGGGCCTGTTGTGATTTGCGACGATGCCGGGCTGCACAGCAAGACGGTTGCCGAGACAGCGACTGACAAGAAAGCGACGGCTGAGGGCGCGACAGAGCTTGACGACAATCTCATGACCATGTCCTTCCAAGGACGGACGTGCCGTCCCACCGTATTTCGAGATACAACCTCCAATCAATTATCCGAAATTTCCAAACTTGGCCACCGAGGGTCAGGAAGATTCTACGGATGAACGCCATTGGCGGGGCCAGCGAGAACACCGACTGCTTTTTTGAGAGGCGTGGAGGCGCCGCTTTTGTAAGCACGCGCCCCATTCTGCGAAAGACGCGCGGGTGCCGCAGCGGCCCGATCGCGCCGATCAGCGTCGCGGGATTCGTCGGGCGGTTCATCTCGACTGCAAAAAAAGATTGGCGCGGCAAACCGTGTCCACCCGCTTGCGCGGACAGGGCCGCGCACCACATTTCCGCACCGCAATTCTTGGGTGCAGGTTTGGGCTCCCAGACCGCCCAGTTGCGAATTGTGGAGATGGACTATGGACTTGCTCGATTTTCTTAATGGCTCCGGTTATGGACAGCCGGCCATTTGGATCGCAGCTCTGGTCGCGATCGTGATCCTGCTGCGGGTTTCAAACGTATTTCGCTACATTCCGAACAACCAGGTCGGCATCGTCGAGAAACTGTGGGCGCTGAAAGGCTCGATCGATGGCGGCTTCATCGCGCTGAACGGCGAGGCCGGCTATGAGCCCGAAGTGCTGCGCGGCGGCCTGCACGTATTGTTTCCGTTCATGTACCGGATCCACCGCTCGGATCTCGTCACCGTCGGCCAGGGCAAGATCGCCTATGTGTTCGCGCGCGACGGTGCGGTGCTCGAGCCTTCGCAGGTGCTCGGTGCCAACGACACCGAGGACAAGTCGGACTTCCAGGACGCGCGGCGTTTCCTGCTCGGCGGCGGCCAGAAGGGCCCGCAGCGCAAGATCCTGCGCGAGGGCACCTATGCGATCAACACGACGCAGTTCGCCGTGATCACCGACGATCGGGTCTACGGTCATGCATTGAGCGCACAGGAGCGAACCGTGCTCGCAGGCATGCAGCTCACGATCTCCGAACGCTGGGGCTTCGCACCTGTCGTGCTGGCGGCCGACCATGATCTGGTCGGCATCGTCACCGTGCATGACGGCCCGTCGCTGCCTCCGGGCGAGATCATCGCGCCAGAGGTCGGCACCGACCTGCGCGACGCGACGACGTTCCACAACAACTTCCAGGAACCGGAGAAATTCCTGACCGGCGGCGGCTATCGCGGCCGGCAGCTCCAGATCATCGTCGAAGGCACCTGGTACATCAACCGCCTGTTCGCGACCGTCGAGGCGGTGCCGAAGACGGTGATCCCGGTCGGCAATGTCGGTGTCGTCATCTTCTACACCGGCCCGCGCACCGATGACGTGTCGGGCGAGCAGTATCGCCACGGCGAGCTCGTGCTCAACGGCAGCCGCGGCGTCTGGAAGGACCCGCTTCTGCCCGGCAAGTACGCCTTCAACACCTATGCCGGCAAGATCGAGATCATCCCGACCGTCAACTTCATCCTGAAATGGGTGCGGGGCGAGGTCGGCGCGATGAAGCTCGACGAGAACCTGTCGGAAATCTCGCTGATCACCAAGGACGCGTTCGAGCCGACGCTGCCGCTCTCGGTGGTGATGCATATCGACTACAAGAAGGCGCCGATGATCATCCAGCGCTTCGGCGACGTGAAGAAGCTGGTCGAGCAGACGCTCGACCCGATGGTCAGCGCGTTTTTCAAGAACATCGCGCAGAAGATGACGCTGATCGAGCTGTTGCAGAACCGCGCGTCGGTCCAGGCCGAGGCGGCGGGCGAGATGAAGGCCAAGTTCGAGAGCTATTCGCTCGACCTCCAGGAGGTCCTGATCGGCACGCCGCGGGCGGCCGCAGGTGACCATACCATCGAGAACATCCTGATCCAGCTCCGCTCGCGCCAGATCGCGCGCGAGCAGATCGAGACCTATCAGGAGCAGGAGAAGGCCGCGGTGCAGGAGCGCGCGCTCAACGAGGCCAAGGCGACGGCAGCGGCGCAGACCGCGCTCACGCAATCGCTGATCCAGGTCAAGGTCAACGAGAACGAGGGCTCGGCGGCGCTGGCGCGTGCCCAGAAGGACGCCGAGACCCGCAAGGTCACGGCGGCTGCGGTCGGCGAGCAGTCGCGGCTCGAAGGCCAGGGCGAAGCCGACCGGGTGCTCGCGGTCGGTGCCGCCAATGCGCAGGCCACCAAACTGTCGGTCGACGCTTATGGCGGCCCGGAGTTCAGGCTCGCCGAGCAGAACTTCGCGAAATTCGCCGATGCGCTGACGCGGATCAACCAGCCCCTGGTGCCGCAATTCCTGATGTCCGGTGCGCAAGGGCAGGAGGGCTCCGGCGCGGGCCTGATTCCGACCGCGATGCTGAGCTCGATGTTCGGGCAGATGATGCCCGGCGCGCTCGAGAAGCTGAAGGAAGAGGCACCCAAGGCGGCGCGCCGGACCAACGGCCAGTGACGAACTGCGGATGGGGTGAGAGCAAATCGGCGGCGCGAGCAATCGCGCCGCCGATCTCCTGTCGGACCTCGCCTATTCGGTCTTGTCGACGTTCCAGAACACCGGCGGCGCGGGTCCCTCCAGCACGCCGGTCAGCGATTTGCGCCAGGCGCTCGGCGAGCGGAACTGGCCGAGCGGAATGAAGATCACCTGCTCGTAGGCTTCCTTCTGGATGTCGATCGCGAGCTTCTTCTGCTCCTCGGGCGATGTCGAGCGCGCGAACGCGTCGCGCATGGCCTCGAGCTTTTCGTCCTCCGGCCAGCCGAACCAGGCCCGTTTGCCGTTGGCGACGATCTGGTTGTTGGCGATCGGATTCATCACTTCGGTCGCGCCCGTGAAGGTGAAGAACATGTTCCAGCCGCCTTCCTTGGTCGGCTTCTGGCTGGCGCGGCGGCTGACCAGGGTTTGCCAGTCGGTCGTCTGCGCATCGACGTTGAAGCCCGCCTCGCGCAGCCGCTGCGCCACGACCACCGGCGGCGATTTCAGCAGCGCATTGTCGGCGGGAATCATGATCACGACAGGCGTGCCGTCATAGCCCGATTCAGCGAGCGCCTTCTTGGCCTCGGCCAGGCCGTTGCCCTTGATCAGCGTCTCCGCGCCGACGTCGCTGGCGAGCGGCGTGTCGCAGGCGAAGGCCGCGCCGCAGATCTCGTAATATTTGGGGTTGCCGACGGTGGCGTCGAGCACGTCCTTCTGGTTCAGCGCCAGGAACGCGGCACGGCGGACTTTAGGGTTGTCGAACGGCGGCTGCACGAAATTCATCCTGCCCTCGATCTGGAAGCCGAACTTGTTCAGCACGGCAACCGTCAGGTCGGGATTGCTCTCGAGCACCGGCAGCAGGTCAATCGGCGGCAGCTCCAGGAAATCGATATCGCCGGACTGCAGCGCGTTGATCGCGGTCTGTGCATCGGGCATCGTGATCCATTCGACGCGATCGACCTTCGCGACCTTGCCGCCCGAGGTCCATTCCGGCTTCTCGGTGCGCGGCACGTAATCGGCATTCTTCTCATAGACGGTCTTGACGCCGGGCTGGAATTCGCTGGCAACGAACTTGAACGGGCCAGAGCCGATCTGCTCGGTGATCTGCTTGCCCGGCGGCGTCTCGGCGAGCCGCTTCGGCATCATGAACGCCACATAGGAGGAGGGCTTGGCGATGGACTCCAGCACGAGGCCATACGGCTCCTTCAGCTTCAGCACGATCGTCTTCGGTCCGGAGGCCTCCAGGGTCGCGGTGAACTCGGCGAGCTTCTGCGCCATGCCGTCGACCGCGCTCCAGCGTTTCAGCGAGGCGACGCAGTCCTCCGCGGTGACGGGCGCGCCGTCGTGCCATTTCAACCCGTCGCGCAGCGTGAAGGTGTAGGTCAGCTTGTCGTCGGAGATGGTCCAGTCCGCCATCTGCGGGTGGACCTTGAAGCTGGAATCGATGCCGAGAAGCGTGTCGTAGACCATGTAGCCGTGATCGCGGGTGATGTAGGCCGTCGTGATGCCGGGATCGATGATGCGCAGGTCCGAATGCATCACCGCGGTGATGGTCTTGCGGCCGGCCGCGGCGGCCCGCGACGAGAATGTCGCCGGGAAGGCGATCGCCGGCGGCGCGGCGGCCGCAAGCTTGAGGAGGGTCCGGCGCGAAACGTGGGGCATGCACTGTCTCCCGATGTGGCGCAGGCTGGATCGGTGGTGGCGATCGATCCGTGTGTCGTTCCATCAGGCACACGCGCTGCAGCGATCGACATGTTTCCCCAATCCGGCGTCCCAGGCAAGCGAGGGCGGTGGCCACCGGGGCTGGGCTCCCGATTTTCACGATGTGAAAGATCGGTGACCGCGCTGCGTTCCCGTCGCGGGGCCCGCACAAGCCCGCATCCTGCATGGGAGCCTGCGCTTTCCACCGCACCTCGGAGGCTGTTCCAGCAGCGCTCCGCCGTGTAGGCTCCGACTCCTGCCGACTACGCCAAAAGGCGTATCACCGTCACAAGGGAACGGGGCAGGCGAGGGAGAATCAAAGAACAACCATGACCGATATCCGATACGTGGCACCGCGCACGCTTGATGAAGCGATTGGCGCATTTGCTGCCGCCGGGAGTGCAGCCCGCATCATGGCAGGCGGCACCGATTTATTGGTGCAAATGCGCTCCGGCCTGGTGCGGCCGGGATTGATCGTCGACATCAAGAAGATCGGCGAGATGACCGAGATCGCGGAGACCGCCGATGGCGGCTTCCGCATTGGCGCTGCCGTCTCCGGCATGGCGCTATTGGAGCATCCGCGCTTCGGCAAGGCGTGGCCCGGCGTGCTCGAGGCGGTCAATTTGATCGGCTCCAAGCAGGTGCAGGGCCGGGCATCCGCCGGCGGCAATCTCTGCAACGGCTCGCCCGCCGGCGACAGCGTGCCGGCGATGATCGCGGCCGGCGCCGTGGTCACGGTTCAGGGCCCGAACGGCCGCCGCGAGATCAAGGTCGAGGACGTGCCGGCCGGACCCGGCCGCACCAACCTCGAGCCGGGCGAGATCCTCGTCAGCTTCGCGTTGCCGCCCAGGCCTGCGGGATCCGGGGATGCCTATTTGCGGATGATCCCGCGCACCGAGATGGACATCGCCGTCGTCGGCCTCGGCGTCAGCCTGACGCTCGACGGCGGTACCTGCACCGCGGCCCGCGTCGGCCTCGGCGCGGTGGCGCCGACCGCGCTGCTGGTCGAGCCGGCGGGGAAAGCCTTGATAGGTTCGAAGCTCGATGATGACGCGCTCGAGGCCGCAGCCGCCGCGTGCCGCGCCGCCTGCCGTCCGATCGACGACAAGCGCGGCACCATCGCCTATCGCACCAAGACTGCAGGCGTGCTGCTGAAGCGCACCGCTGCGATCGCAGCCCGGCGCGCCGGAGGAAATTGAAACCATGGCGAAACTGCACGTCTCCACCATTGTCAACGGCGAGCCGATGGAGTTCCTCTGCGAACCCTACGAGACCATGCTCGACGCCCTGCGCGGCCAGCTCGGCCTCACCGGCTCCAAGGAGGGATGTTCCTCGGGCGATTGCGGCGCCTGCTCGATCACGGTCGACGGCCGCCTGGTCTGCTCCTGCCTGATGCTCGCGGTCGAGGCCGAAGGCCATGAGATCAGGACCATCGAGGGCATGGCCAAGGGCGGCCGGCTGCACCCGTTGCAGCAGAAGTTCCTCGAGCACGCCGCGCTTCAATGCGGCATCTGCACCTCGGGGATGCTGGTCGCCTCCGAGGCGCTGCTGGCGCGCAATTCAAATCCGACCGAAGAGGAAGTCCGCTTCTGGCTCGCCGGCAATCTCTGCCGGTGCACCGGATACGACAAGATCGTCCGCGCGGTGATGGAAACCGCCGCCGAGATGAGGCAAGTAATCCTGGAGGCACGGCCATGAACGTCGTCGACAACAAATGGATCGGCCAGCGCACCATCAGGCCCGACGGCGTCGACAAGGTGACGGGCCGCGCGGCCTTCGCCGCCGATACCACGATGCCCGGCATGATCTGGGGCAAGGTGCTGCGCAGCCCGCATCCGCATGCCCGCATCAGATCGATCAACACCGCGAAGGCCGAGGCGCTGCCCGGCGTCAAGGCGGTGGTCACCTCGCGCGACGTGGTCGATTTCACGATCGAGAAGGGCGCGGTCATGCTCGGCATCCAGGACATGCGCTGGATGTGCCGCAACGTGATGGCGCGCGACAAGGCGCTGTTCCCCGGTCACCCCGTTGCGGCGGTCGCCGCGACCACGGAGGCGATCGCGGCCGAGGCCTGCAGGCTGATCGAGGTCGATTATGAGGTGCTGCCCTGGGCGATCGAGATCGACGATGCGCTGAAGGACGGCGCGCCGATCCTGCACGAGTGGCACAAGGTCGACGGCAAGCCCTCGAACATCATGGCCAGGATCGAATCCAAGAAGGGCGATATCGCCCAGGGCTTCAAGGACGCCGAGATCGTGATCGAGCGCTCGTTCACGACGCGCCCGGTGCATCAGGGCTATATCGAGCCGCATGCCTGCCTGATCTCGGTTGCCGCCGACGGAAAGACCACGATCTGGTCGTCGAGCCAGGGCCAGTTCATGGTGCGTGCGATGACCTCGATGCTGACGGGCATCCCGCAGAGCGACATCCGCGCCATCCCCGCCGAGATCGGCGGCGGCTTCGGCGGCAAGACCATCGTCTATCTCGAGCCGCTCGCGACCCTGCTCGCCAGGAAGTCCGGCCGCCCGGTGAAGATGGTGATGACGCGCGAGGAGGTGATGCGCGCGACGGGGCCGACCTCGGGCTCGAAGAGCACGGTGAGGATCGGGGCGAAGAAGGACGGCACCATCGTTGCCGCCCACGGCGCGTTCTATCTGCAGGCCGGCGCCTTCCCGGGCTCGCCGATCCGCGGCGCCGTCGGCTGCAGCTTCGCGCCCTACGACATCCCGCATGTGCTGTCGGAAGGTTTCGACGTCTGCTGCAACCGTTCCAAGGTCGCGGCCTATCGCGCGCCCGGCGCGCCGATCGGCGCCTATGCCGTGGAGTGCGTGCTCGACGAACTGGCGGAGCGGCTCAAGATGGATCCGCTGGAGCTGCGGTTGAAGAATGCCGCCAGGCAGGGCACCAAGGCCGCGCACGGCCCGGTGTTCCCGCGCATCGGTTATATCGAGACGCTGGAGGTTGCGAAGAACCATCCGCATTATTCGGCGCCGCTCGGCAAGCTGCAGGGCCGCGGCGTCGCGTCCGGCTTCTGGTTCAACGCCGGCGGCGAATCCTCGGCGCAAGTCAACATCACCGAGGACGGCAACGTCGTCGTCACCACGGGACACCCAGACATCGGCGGCTCGCGCGCGGGCATCGCCAACATCTGCGCCGAGTTGCTGGGCATCGACTACAATCGCGTCTCCGTCATCATCGGCGACACCCAGACGGTCGGCTTCTCCAATCTCACCGGCGGCAGCCGCGTGCTGTTCGCCTCCTCGATGGTGGTGACGCAGGCCGCCGACAAGGTGATCGCGACCCTGCGCGAGCGCGCGGCGAAGGTCTGGGAGATCGATCCCGAAGCCGTGAAGTGGGAGAACGGCGCCGCGCATCCGGTGAGCCCGAATGCCGGCGAGTTCAAGCCGCTGACGCTCGCCGATCTCGCCGAGAAGGCACCCTCGCAGGGCGGCCCCATCGGCGCCAGCGTGCAGCTCAACACGCAGGGCGCGGAAGGCGGCTTCGGCACTCATATCTGCGACGTCGAGGTCGATGTCGAACTCGGCATCGTCAGGGTGATCCGCTATACCGCTGTGCAGGATGTCGGCCGCGCCGTGCATCCGAGCTATGTCGAGGGCCAGCTCCAGGGCGGCGTCGCGCAGGGCATCGGCTGGGCGCTGAACGAGGAATACATCTACAACAAGGACGGCAAGGTCGATAATCCCGGTTTCCTCGACTACCGCATGCCGGTTTGCTCCGACCTGCCGATGATCGACTGCGCGCTGGTCGAGGTGCCGAACCCGAAGCATCCGCAAGGCGTCAAGGGCGTCGGCGAGGTGCCGCTGGTGCCTGTCATGGCCGCGGTCGCCAACGCCGTCCACAACGCGCTCGGCCACAGGTTCTACAGCCTGCCGATGTCGCCGCCGAAAGTCTCGGCGGAGCTGGATGCGCCGGTGCAGCAGGCGGCGGAGTAGGGCATACGGTAGCCGGGGCGCTCAGCGCAGCTCTTTCCCCAGTTGCGCAAACACCGTCTCGCAGGTCATCAGGTCGAGATGCCCGCCGCCGGCATTCTTGAAGAAGGTGATGTCGTCGGCCGACAGCCGGCCGGCGACCTTGCCGCCGGCGAGGTCGTAATGATCGCCGAGCACGTCGCTCTCGCTGATCGCACCGCTCTTGATCGGCGCCAGGATGTCGCCGACACCGTCGAACGCGGATTCGCGGCGGTCGACGAACACGCGCGAGCGTCGCGCCGCCTCGTCGTCCGCCTCGCGGGTATCAGGCGTGAAGCCGCCGACCAGGTCGAGATGGGTGCCGGGCCGCAAATTCGCGCCCTTGACCAGCGGCTCGCGCGAGCGGGTGCAGGTGGTGATGATGTCGGCCGCGCGGGTTGCGGCGTCGAGATCGGTGACGGCCTCGGCGAAGATTCCTTCCTTCTCCAGGGACGTGGCGAGTTCCTCCGCCCGATCCATGGTGCGATTCCAGATCCGCACCCGCCGCAGCGACGGCCGCACCGTGCGGTGCCCGCGCACCAGCCATTCCGCCATCTCGCCGGCGCCGACCACCAGGAGCGTCTCCGCATCCGGCCGTGCAAGGTGCTTGGCGCCGAGCGCGGAGTCCGCCGCCGTCTTCCAGTGGGTGATCTCGGAGGCGTCCATCACCGCGAGCGGCTGACCGTTGCTGCCGTCGAACAGCACGCAGACCGCCTGCACGGCGGGCAGCTTGCCCTGCGCGAGATTGGCCGGAAAGCTGGTGTACAGCTTGGTCATCATGAAACGGCCGGCGTCCACCGCGCTGCGCGTCACCAGCTGCTGGCCCTTGTCGTCGCCGAGATAGCTGTCGTGCACCGCGATCTTCGGCCGCCGGTGCGCGGCCTCGATCGCCTCGATCAGGATCGGAAAGGTCAGGACGCGGTTGACCTCGCTGTCGTCGACAATATGCACGCTGGTCTCTCCGAAGGCGCGTATGACCCGATGGGCCTCCATGCGCAAAAATCGTCGGAGATGGATAGCGCGCGGGGAAGGGTAGTCAACCGGCAAGCCGTCATGTGTCGCCCGATGCGTGCGGCACAATCGCCGCACGTTTGCGGGCCAGGCGATCGCCGGGGGTCAGCGGCCGCCACCACCTCCGCCGCCACCACCTCCGCCTCCGCCACCGCCGCCGGCACTGAGCATGCTCTGATTGTAGCGCGGATCGGATTGCTGCATGTAGGCCGGCGAGATGTCGCGGCCTCGCGGACGACCCAGATCCGCCGTCGGGGTGGGCTGGCCGCATCCGTCCCGGTAGAGGAAGAACGTGCAGGGCGGAGCGACGCGCGGCTGAAACGCGTAGGCGGCCGTGTTCGTCAGTGCCGTGGTGGCGACCGACGTGACCAGGATTGCGGTTGCGGCCAACGTGGTCGTGGTCGCGGCAGCGAGGATGGCTGCTGAAGATAACCGTGATCGTATCGACATGGGAATTTCCATCCTTCGGCTCGGCGAAACCGGAATGGCCCGCTCGCCAGATTGGACGGAGCCTGATGGAATCGCGTTCGACGTGACGGCCGCGATTTGGCGGCGCGCACACGACAACGTGATGCGCGGCGGCCCGCCTGCCGGGCCGCGCGGCAAACCGCTGCTCGTGTCGATTCAGGTCCGGCGCTTCAGCGCCATCCCCATGGTGATCCAGCTCACGCCGGCGCAGATCAGGTCGACGCTGAGGAAGATGCCGAGCACGTAGAGGCTCGAGACCGGCCAGTGGGCCAGGATCATGGCGCCGAGCAGCAGCGTGATCGCGCCGGAGATCGCGACGAATCCCCAGGGCGACGCCGAGTTCATGCCGAAGGCGAGGAAAATGCGCACGATGCCCGAGACAACGAGTGCGACGCCAAGGAACAGCGTCAGCGTTGCCGCGGCGAGCAGCGGATTCTCGAAGGTGATGAAGCCGGCGACGACATAGAGCGCGCCGAGCAGCAGCCAGAACAGGAATTTGCCCCACGACTTGAACTGGAATGCGTTGATGATCTCGGCGGCGCCGGCGACGATCATCATGGCGCCGACGAACAGCACGCTGACGACGGTCGCAAACAACACGCTGCCGAAGGCGAGCACGCCCGCGATCAGATAGATCACGCCGAGCGCGACGATCCAGCCCCACTTTGCGCGAAGATGGGCAACCCCGGATCCGAGGCTGTGGGGTGGGGTGGCGGGTGAGCTTGACATGGTCGACATGGTATCGCTCCCGGATGTTTTGGCCTGAAGCATGCTAGCATAGGCGGGTGCGCGGACAAGGCGGGTGTATAGCGGACAAAAATGGGTGCGCGGCGGCACGAGTGGCGCGATGATACGTTGATTCAATTCGTCGCGCGTGTTGCTGCGCAGCATCGCCGTTCGACACGCCAGGTTCGCGTCAAGGGATAGCCTGTCCGGATAGCGAAGGACAAATCGTCGTCACGTCCATCCACCCAAGGAGGTCGATATGCCTGCCACTCACGACAAGGATCACGTCTACAAGATTCTGGAACTGGTCGGATCATCGGACAAGAGCGTCGAAGCCGCGATCGAGAATGCCGTCAGCCGTGCGTCGAAGACGATTCGGGAAATGAAATGGTTCGAAGTCGTGCAGACGCGAGGCCATATCGAAGAGGGCAAGGTGCGCCACTATCAGGTAACGTTGCGGGTGGGGTTCACGCTGGAATAGGGCGCTTCGCGCTTATCTCTCACTCTCCGTCATTCGTGAGGTGACCGAGTTCGTCGGGCTCCCTCTCCCCTTGCAGGAGGGGGTGGGGAGAGGGTTGGCCGCGGCGTCATGCTTGATGAGTGCGTCGCTGCGCAATCTTTGAAGGCTCGTCGTCGCGACGCATGCGGAGAGTATGCATCGTGTGGTACCCCTCTCCCCAACCCTCCCCCGCAAGGACCCACAAGGGGGAGGGAGCCCATCCGCCGGTGCTTCCCTCACACCCCCAATCATTGATTTGCCCGACGGCGCAAGCCCGCTGAGTAAAAATATTTCGGTTTATCGTAATGACAAATCAGTGTATAGAATTTCCCGTCTCACCCGCTCGAGGGGCGCTCGCGATCGTCACGAACGTTGTGGTGGGATGCGGTGGACGCTGCGTGTGTAACTGACGAGAGCGCATGCAGCGGACGGCGAAATCGTGCAGACCTGACGCCCTGGTGGCAGGTGTCCTCTCAGCAAGAGACCAAGGTCTCTTGCTGACGGCGGTGACAAAAAAGCCCAGTCTCGCCGGGG
>NZ_JAFCKQ010000034.1 GCF_018130215.1 Bradyrhizobium jicamae | reverse complement strand
AGGGCGTCAGGCCTGCACGATTTCGCCGTCCGCCTCATGCGCTCTCGTCAGTCACGCATGCGGCGTCCACCGCATCCCACCGCAACGTTCGTGACGATCGCGAGCGCCCCTCGATCGGGTGAGACGGCAAATTCTATACACTGATTTGCAGTTACGATAAACCGAAATATTTTTTGATGAAGGGCTGGACAGGTTTTGACTGATTTGCCCGTCGGGTCGTTTTGTCGCACCCACAACTGCCGCGGCAAGTCTTAAGGAGTACTGCTTTAGAATGTAGACATAATGTCACTTGCGGCAAACTGCGCTCTTCACGACTTTCGCCGAAAATATGAGTGTATAGCACGGCCGGCTTTTTGAAACCCTGAGAATTTGTTTTAGTTGGAGTAATCGATGCCTCTCGCGCTAATTGAAGCCGCACATTCCGGCATGGAACTTGGTCTGTCGCCGATTGAGCCGTCCTGGATCATTGAAGGAAGTCCGGAAGCTCGCTCGCGCCTGCTGTCGACGAGCGAATGCAACACTGCCAGGACGCTGATCTGGTCGTGTACCGCAGGCAAGTTCAACTGGTATTACGACCTCGACGAGACCATCATAATCCTCGAAGGCTCGATCGTGCTCGAGAGCGAGGGCATGCCGCCGAAGCGCTATGGCGTTGGTGACGTGATCTACTTTCGGAGGGGGGCGAGCGCCAAATGGCACGTTGAGGGCTATGTCAGGAAACTCGCCTTCCTTCGCCTGAACAATCCGTTCCCGTTGGGCATCGCCATCCGCGCTGTCAACAAGGCCAAGTCTTTGATCGCGCGGAACATCCCGGTGGCGACGCGGCCGCTGGCACCAGCGTTCCGGAATGAGATATCGCCTCCAATCTTGTGAACGGCCACTTGAGGGACGGCGCGGCGATTTCGATGGCCAGCGTCCGCGCACTCCGCAGTGCGGCCTACCCACCCTGCCTTAACCGTGCCAGCACCTTCAGCCCGCCGTAGCCATCGGCGGGCAACAGCCCCGTCCTGGTCTGATAGTCCTTGATCGCCTGCATGGTGTCGTTGCCGACCCGGCCATCGGTGCCGCCGGTGTCGAAACCGGCCTTGGTCAGGCGCGTCTGCATTTCCTGGACTTCGGCGAGCGTCAGCGCGCGCTCGGACCCCGGGAAAGGCTGGATGAAGGGCGGGCCGCCGAGGCAGCGGTCGCCGAGATGGCAGATCGCCAGTGCGTAGTTCATCGAGGGATTGTAGCTCTTCACCGAATAGAAGTTCGGCCCGAGCAGGAATGCCGGCCCGCCTGCTTCCGGGATCCAGAGCTGGGCCGACGCATTCGGCTGCGGAAACGGCCGGCCATCGGCCCTGACGACGCCGGCGCTGGCCCAGGCCGCATAGGAGCGGCTGCCGCTGGTGCCGCCGGGGGCGCGGACTTCATAGCCCCAGTGCTCGCCGCGATGCCATTTGCCGCGGTTGACGAGGTATTTCGCGGTCGAACCCAGCGCGTCGTCGGGCCGGCCGAACGGCGAGACCTTGCCGTCGCCGTCGTAGTCGAAGCCGACATTGAGCCAGACCTCCGGCATCCATTGCGAATGGCCCATCGCGCCGGCCCATGAGCCGTTCATCTCCTCGGGTGTGCTCCAGCCGCGCTGTACGATCTTCATCGCGTTGATCAGCTCGGCCTCCCAATAGGCCTTGCGGCGCGGCTCGTTCCAGGCGAGCGCGGCAAGCGAGGGAAACACCGGCGTCATGTGATTCTGCTGCACCAGCGGGTCGCCATAGGCGGACTCGACGCCCCACAACGCGAGCAGCGTGCCGCGCTCGACGCCGAAGTCGCGCTCGATCCGGGCGAACAGCGCCTCGTTCTTCTTCAGCGCCTCGCGGCCGTGGATGATGCGCCAGTCGGAGACGCGCCGGTTGATGTATTGCCAGATCAGCTCGTGGAACTCGGGCTGATTGCGCATCTGCTTGAACACGCTCATGTCGGGCTCGACCCGCGCCATGCAGCGGTTCCAGGTCGCCTCCGAGATGCCCTTCGCGATCGCACGCGCGCGAAAATTGTCGCGCCACTGGTCGAAGCCGGCCGGCGCGGCGGCCAGCGCGCGAAGCGGACCGGCGACGAGCGCGCTTGCCGCAAGTCCTGCCTTCAGCACACCGCGGCGGGTATGGGATTTCGGAGAATCAAGCTGTCTCATGCGGCCAGTCTAGCGGTGTCGACCGGGTGGACCAAAAGTCGTGACGCCGCGGGAGTCGTTTGTCTGGACATGATCTTCCCGGAGAACCGGTTACCACTTTGCGCTGACGCGCCCTTCGGGTCCGGATCATGCCTTAGCTATCCTGCAGATCTGTGGCGATTTTTGACAGCCAGCGCCTGATGATGCGCTCGTCCCTGGCGTTGAGGCTGGCGGCGAGCCGCCGCTCCAGCGCGACGGCATGGCGGCGGCATTTGTCGAGCAGGGCAGTTCCGCGGCGGGTCAGCGTCCACTGCAACACCCGGCCATGGACCGGGTGCGGCGCTTTGCGGATGGCGCCGTCGCGCTCGAGATTGCTGATGATCACGCTCACCGTCTGCGGCGTCAGGATGGCGACCCGCGCGAGGTCGGCGCCTGATAGCCCGGGATAGGCCCTGAGCATGGTGAGAACGACGAATTGCGGCGAAGTCACACCGAGCCGTGCAAGGGCGCGTTCCATCGAGAGCCGCGCCGCCGCCTGGGCCTGGCGGAGCAGATAGGCGAGGTAACCTTGCTCGCCGCGTTTGCCCTGGCCCGGCGGCGGAGGGGTTTGCAGGGCGGGCAGGGGATCTGCGGCCCTGGGCCGTCGGCTCCGTGCCCTCTCTCCGGCGGCCTTGCGCTCGGCAAGGCGCTTTCTTGCGGCAGCCGGTTTCCGGCGTTTCCGCATTGCGGTCATGTCGGCGGATTTCGTCTTCGCGGATATCGGTGCCTTGCTCATCATATCAGTACTCTGATAATATATCAGCACACTGATAACATGAGGCGAAGCTTATGTCACATGCTCGCAAGGAATACACCGATTTCGAGAAGCTGACGCCGGACGCGTTCGCAGCGGTGCGATCGCTCGGCCAGTTCGCCGCGAAGGCCGGTCTCGACAAGCAGATGCTCGAGCTGGTCAAGCTGCGCGCCTCTCAGATCAACGGCTGTGCCTTCTGCGTGCAGTTTCACATCCTGCAGGGCGAGAACCTCGGCATCCCCGTCGACAAGCTGAACCTCGTCGTGGTGTGGCGCGAGGCGCCGCAATTCTCGGCGCGCGAGCGCGCGGCGCTGGCATGGACCGAGGCGCTGACGATGATTGCCGATGGCGTGAGCGACGAAGTCTATGCGCAGGCGTCGGCGGAATTCTCCGAGCAGGAATTGACCTACCTGACGTCCGCGATCGCGTCGATCAATGCCTGGAACCGGTTCGGCGCGGCCTATCGCTGGACGCCGCCGGCGCGCAAGCAGGCAACAAACGCCGCTGCGTCGTGAGAGGATGAGCAACATCTGAAGGGAGAACGAAGATGACGTCGATGGCTGCGGCACTGTCTCTTCCATCCGTCCGGCCGCCACGGCCGGTCTCGCTGGCAATCGTTGCCGGGCTCGCCTGTGCCTTTGCGATCGGCAAGGCACTGCCGATCACCATGGACGCGATCTCCTCGGCGATCGTACCGCTCTGCGCCGCGGCGAATGCGGATGGAGCAGGGCTCAACAAGGTGGAGGTGATCACCTCGCACGCATTGCCGAACGTGCCGGGCAAGCGCGTCACGGTCGTTCGCGTGTTCTACGGTCCTGGTGGATTTACCCCTCCACACCGCCATTCCGGCTCGGTGACCGCCTACATCACCAAGGGTGAAATCCGCTCCCAGCTCGGCGGCGGGCCGCTCGAGACCTTCACGGTCGGCCAGTCCTTCTTCGAGCCACCGGGCTCGACCCATGTCGTCTCGGCCAATGCCAGCAACACCGAGCCGGCGGAGTTGATCGCCGTGTTCGTGGCCGACGAGGGCGCGCAGCTGACGACGATGCTTGAATAGTCGTCGGACGTCGTCCGATTTCTGCAGGTGGCGAGAGCCGTGGAGCACTGGACCAGTTTGCTGCGAAGTCGGCGGCATACTGGACCTTGCAAGGGGTGGGGGAGGCGGGATTGATGGCCCGGTTCGCCGTCCGTTGTCGGGCGATTGTCACCGAAGAGGAACAAGCCGATGGTCAATCTCAAGGGGCTTTCTGCCTTCCCGATCACGCCCTCGAATCGAGACGGGCAGGTCGACGCGGGAGCTCTCCGTGCTTTGCTGGAGCCCTTGATTGCGGCGAAGGTGGATTCGGTCGGTCTGCTCGGAAGTACCGGTTCATATCCGTATTTCAGTCGCGACGAGCGGCGGCGTGCCGTGCAGGCCGCCGTAACCCTCGCAGGCGGCAGTGTACCGATCCTGGTCGGCATCGGCGCCCTGCGCACCGACGAGGCGGTGAGGCTGGCTCAGGATGCGCGTGACGCCGGCGCGGCGGCGGGGCTGCTGGCGCCGGTGTCCTATACGCCTCTGACGGATGATGAGGTCTTCGAGCATTTCCAGACCGTGGCGCGCGAGAGCGGGTTGCCGATCTGCATCTACGACAATCCGGGTACGACGCATTTTCGCTTCACGCCTGCATTGATCGGCCGCTTGAGCCGGGTGGCGGGGATCATCGCGGTCAAAAGCCCCGCGCCTGACGTCTCGGGCGTTTCAGGCCATGTCGAGGCTTTGCGGGCCGTCGTCCCGAGCGGCTTCTCGCTTGGTTACAGCGCCGACTGGAATTGCACCGAGGCGCTGCTTGCGGGCGGCGAGACCTGGTACAGCGTGGTCGCAGGACTCTTTCCGAGAATCAGCCTCGAGATCGTGCGCGCGGTAGCGAGCGGAGATGGCGCCAGGGCGCGGCAGCTCGATGAGCGTCTGCAACCGGTCTGGCATCTGTTCAAGACCTTCTCGAGCCTGCGGGTGGTTTACGCGATCGCCAATATCAGGGGAGTCTGTGCGGCCGAACCGCCGCGTCCGATCTTGCCGCTTCCCGCGAGCGCCCAGGCCCAGGTGAGGAAGGTGTTGGCCGAACTGGAGGTCGACTAGAGCACGATGAGATGAGGCTCAGTCGCTTTAGCTCCTTGCTTGAGCATGATCTCCGCGCAAACGCGTTTGTCGCGAGGGAAAACCGCTACACACTTTTCCGGATCATGCTCTAGTTGCCGCCGCCTTCCTGGATGTCGACGTGATGCGCGACGTCGTCGGGCAGGGTGCGGGCCACGGCGGCCGCAGCGGCCGGTTCCGGTCCGATCTCGCGGCCGCGGCCGCCGATCAGCCGCTCATAGGCCGACACCAGGGTGGTGTAGGGATTGACCCACAGCCAGCCGTCGCGCGTGAACAGCTGGACGTCGAAATGCAGATGCCGCGAGGTGCCGTTGGGGTGATCGAGATAGTTCGAAACCACGCCGATCTTCTCGCCCTCCGTGACCACGCGTCCGTTGAGCAGGCCGTCGGTATCCATCGCCGACGGGTTCATGTGCATGTAGCGGAAGCGGATATGCTCGGTGCGGGTGTTGACCTGGAGCGTTGCGGCCTGCTGCAGCGGTGAGCGAAGCACGACGCTGTCGCGCACCGCGACGACTGCCTGCTGCTTCGGATCACAACCATCCGTGCTGTCCGCCGGGCATCCGCCGGGGCGGATGTCCTGGCCCTGATGGCCGTAGCCGCTGGCGCACTGCCCGACCTCGAAGCTGCGCGCCTCGCAGAAATTGTCCTGCCAGGGATAGCCGTCGGCAGGCCCGTCCGATTTGCGCTTGGCGAAGGATTGCGAGTGGGCGTAGGCCGGCGCCTTCTCGAGCGGAAAGCGGATTTGCGAATAGACGGTGAAGTCGGCGTGACCGCCCTGCTTGCGGCCGCCGCTGCCCAGGACGATGTCGCCGCTCGGGCGGTAAGTGAAGTCGCGTGACGGCGTTACCGGGCGATCGGCGACGTCGGAGGCAATATCGCCGCGCGGCTGCGACGGCTGTCCGCCGGCGACGCGCAGCGCCTTGAGGAAGTGTTCGGCCACCGGATAGGCTTCGCGGCATGCCAGCCGCTTCGGGCGCGGGGCGCTGTCGAGGCACTGGATCGAGACGACGTAGGGAATGCCGAAACGGGTGAAGGCATAACGGACATAGCCTTCACGGATGAAGCGCCGCATGTCGGGGAACTGGGCGGCGAGCGCCTTGACCGGTTCGCCCTTGCCGCCGAGCCGGTCGGCGAGGTCGTAGACCAGGATCGACCCCGAGATCTGGACCTCGACCGGCTTCATGAAGGTCCGTGGCGGCATGCCGTCACCGGCGCCCGGCTCCAGCGAGAACATGGCATCATAGCCGGATGCGCCGGCATCGAAGAAATCTGCGGGGCGGAAGTCGGCCTGGTAGCGCGCGACGGACTGGGTGTCGGGCGCACCGCCGAGCCGCGCATCCAGCCAGGCTGCGGCATCGAACGGCAGCAGCACGGGAATCGGGCTGCGCGCAATACCCGGGAAGATCGGTGATGTCGCGGCGTTGAGCTGCACCAACGCGGGCGTGGCGCGCGAATCGGAGCCCGGGACGCGGCGCTGGCTCGCGAAGGTGAAATTGGCGGCGATGGCGGGCCGGGCGCCGATGTCCTGACGCAGCTGGTCGAGCACGGCGCGCCAGTCGACCCGCATGGCCGAGATCGACGGCGTCCTGAACTCGTCGGCGAAAGCGCCGGACAGGGGCGAGAGCAAGGCTGCCAGCCAGCAACTGACGAAGCTGACAACCTTCCTGTTCAATGCACCCCCCGGGCCATGCTGATCGTCATAGAGACTAGAGCATGATCCTGAAAAGTGTGTATCGGGTTTCCGGGAGGGCCATGCGTAGACAACAAGTCGAAGCGCGGATCGCTCCGCGCCCCGGTGCGCTCAATCCGGCTCAGTCCTTGGCGCGTTCGACGTAGGAGCCGTCCTCGGTCATGACGACGATGCGCGTGCCCGTGGAGACGTGCGGCGGCACGCCGGTGCGTACGCCGTTGGAGAGCATTGCGGGCTTGTAGGACGACGAGGCTGTCTGGCCCTTGGTCACCGGCTCGGTGTCCACCACTTCCAGCGTCACGCGCTGCGGCAGCTGGATCGCGACCGGATTGCCCTCGTGCATCGAGAGCTTCACGGTCATGTTCTCCTGAAGGTAGGGCGCCGCGGAGCCCACGGTCTCCTTGGAAACCTGGACCTGGTCGTAGTTCTCGGCATTCATGAAGTGGAAGCCGTCGCCGTCTTCGTAGAGGTAGTTGTAATTGTGATCCTCGACGGTGGCCTTCTCGACCTGGTCGGTGGTCTTGTAGCGCTCCGAGACCTTCACGCCGTCGCCGATGCGGCGCATTTCGATCTGGCTGACGGGGGTGCCCTTGCCGGGATGAATGTTCTCGGCGGACAGGACCACGTAGAGCCTGCCGTCCTGCTCGATGATGTTGCCCTTGCGGATGGAACTGGCGATGACTTTCAAAGGTGTTTTCCTGAATTGGCGACCGGGGACGCAAACCAGTTGGGCAGTCCAGCGGTCATGGCGGTGATTTCGGGCTGCAACATACTGATTTGTCCCTGAGATGCCAGCCTTTTGCGGCCGATTTCGGCAGCTTGCCAACGGCTTCGATCGGGAGCGCCTCGTGGCGGTTAAGGCCTGGAAACGGCGGTGACCACCGTTCCGACGTGACCGGCGGTTGCAGCCCGATGGACAAGGCCGGTGTCTTTCGACATGAAGGGATATTGCTTCGCCATCTTGGTGCGAGATTCAGGGCATGCTGGTTAGCAATCTACTCAATATCAAAGGCTTACGGTTGTATCTTAAACGAGTGGTGGGGAGCCTTGATGTCGATTCGACGCGATCGGTAAGGGGCCGGTCATGACCGGGCGGAACGAACCCTCGCCGTGGTGGGCACCGGCGCGTTTTGCCGACCGCCGGCCGTTCCTGATGGCGCGCGGCGCGATCATGACCGCACTTCGTGCCTGGTTTGCCGAGCAGGGATTTTCCGAGGTCGAGACCGGAATCCTCCAGATATCGCCGGGCAACGAGACGCATCTGCATGCCCCCCGCACCGATCTGGCGGGGGCCGACGGATCGCGCACAACGCGCTATCTGCGTACCTCGCCGGAGTTTGCCTGCAAGAAGCTGCTCGCTGCAGGCGAGTCGAAAATTTATGAATTTGCCCGCGTGTTCCGCGACCGTGAGCGCGGCGATCTGCATCTGCCCGAATTCACCATGCTGGAATGGTATCGTGCCAATGCCGGCTATGACGCCATCATGGCCGACACCATCGTCGTCATCGCACATGCCGCGCAGGCAACAGGAATTGGGCAGTTTGCGTTCCGCGGCAGGATTGCCGACCCCTTTGCCGAACCGGAACTGCTGACTGTCGCCGGCGCCTTCCAGAGGTTTGCCGGCGTTGATCTGTTGGCGACGATCACGGGCGGCGAGGGCGACCGCGCCGCGCTTGCCGCCGCTGCCGGCGACCGCGTCCGGGTGGCTGGGGACGACACCTGGTCCGACATCTTCAGCAAGCTGCTGGTCGAGCACGTCGAGCCCCATCTCGGGCAGGGCCGCCTGACCGTGCTGTTCGAGTATCCGTCGCCGGAAGCGGCGCTGGCGCGCACCAAGCCCGGCGATCCGCGCGTGGCCGAGCGCTTCGAGGTCTATGCCTGCGGCGTCGAGCTTGCCAACGGCTTTGGCGAGTTGACCGACGCCGTCGAGCAGCGCCATCGGTTCACCGCCGACATGGACGAGAAGGCACGGCGCTATGGCGAGCGCTATCCGCTGGACGAGGATTTTCTCGCCGCCGTCGGCAGAATGCCGGAGGCGAGCGGCGTCGCGCTCGGCTTCGACCGGCTTGTGATGCTGGCGAGCGGCGCGCCGCGAATTGACCAGGTGGTCTGGACACCGCCTGCAGGAGAGACATGAACAGGATCGATCCCAAACTGGCGGCCACGCTGCGCCAGCCACATGAACTGGTCGGTGCGGGTCTGGTGTCGCCTGCGGCGCTTCCCGAACTGGAGCGGGTCGCCGCGCGCTATGCGGTCGCACTGACGCCGGAGATCGCGGCGCTGATCGACACGGCGGACCCCGACGATCCCGTCGCGCGGCAGTTCGTCCCGAGTGCCGAAGAGCTCGTGGAGCAGCCCGGCGAGAATCCCGACCCGATCGGCGACGATGCGCATTCGCCGGTGGCCGGCATCGTGCACCGCTATCCCGACCGGGTGCTGTTCAAGCTCGTCCATGTCTGCGCGGTGTATTGCCGGTTCTGCTTTCGGCGCGAAATGGTCGGACCGGGCAAGGCCACCGCCTTGTCGGACGAGGCGTATCGCAAGGCGCTGGACTACATCCACGCCCATCCGGAGGTCTGGGAGGTCATCCTGACCGGCGGCGACCCCTTGATGCTGTCGCCGCGACGGCTGTCCCGGATCATGAGCGATCTGTCCCGGATCGATCACGTGAAGATCATCCGTCTTCACACTCGCGTACCCATAGCCGATCCCGGGCGCGTCGATCCCGACATGGTCGCGGCGTTGCGCTCCGACGGGGCGACGACCTGGATTGCGATCCATGCCAACCATCCGCGTGAGCTGGCGCCCAATGAACGTGCGGCCTGTGCACGCCTCGCGGACGCCGGCATTCCGCTGGTCAGCCAGTCGGTGCTGCTGCGCGGCGTGAACGATGATGCCGTGACGCTCGAGGCCCTGATGCGGGCGTTCGTCGAGTGCCGGATCAAGCCCTATTATCTGCACCACGGCGATCTCGCACCGGGGACCGCGCATCTGCGGACCACGATCGAGGCCGGGCAGGCATTGATGCGCGGCCTGCGCGGCCGTATCTCCGGCCTGTGCCAGCCGGAATATGTGCTCGACATCCCGGGCGGCCATGGCAAGGTACCGATCGGCCCGACCTACTTGTCGCAGCCGGCATCCCATGAACGTGAACGTTCCGCGGAACCACGCTATCGTGTCGTCGATTATTGTGGTGATGTGCACGCATATCCGCCGGTGCCGTGAGCCGGGCGGTGCTGGGACAGGGACGGCCGATGTCCCGGAACGGGCAGAGTGGGCTGAGAGGCGGAGGCGCAAAATGCGGAAAACAGTTTTGTCGATGGCTTTGATGGTTGCGGTCGGGGCGCCCCAGGTCCTGATGCAGCAGGCGTATGCGCAGCAGCAGGGCGGATCGTCGACCATGCAACAAGGTGGCGGAGGGGTGGTGCCTGCACCCGTCGGCCACCGCCAGCCGCGGCCAGGTGACGTTCCGAGCGAGAAGGGTCTGAACGATCCGAACTCCGCGGCGAACAAGGAAGACGCGGCGCTCGACAAGAAGATCAAGAGCATCTGCCGCGGTTGCTGATATCAGCAGCAGGGCGAGCGGAGCGCGAACATCCCGCGCCCCGCCGCTTGCGCTCAATCCATCCGGTTGCCTGCTGCCTCAGGCCGAGAGCTCCTTCAAGCTTCCTTGCCGCGCGCTTCGCCTGATGTCCACTGCGTCGGCGAGCTGCTGCAGCACGTCAACCGTGGCTTCCCAGCCGATGCAGCCGTCGGTGATGCTCTGGCCATAGGTCAGCGGCGCGCCCGGCACGACGTCCTGGCGACCCGCGACCAGGTTGCTCTCGATCATCACGCCGACGATCCGCTGCTCGCCCGTCGCGATCTGCCGGGCGATGTCGGCGGCCACCAAAGGCTGGTTCTCCGGCTTCTTGCTGGAGTTGGCATGGCTGGTGTCGATCATCAGCCGGGGGGCGACGCCAGCGCGGCCGAGTTCACCGGCAGCGGCATCGACGCTTGCGGCATCAAAGTTCGGCGTGCGGCCGCCACGCAGGATGACATGGCAATCCTCGTTGCCGCTCGTCGCGGCAATCGCCGACCGGCCTCCCTTCGTCACCGCCATGAAGTGATGCGGATGTGAGGCCGACTTCACCGCGTCAGCCGCGATCCGCATGTTTCCGTCGGTGCCGTTCTTGAAGCCGACCGGGCAGGACAATCCCGACGCCAGCTCGCGATGAATCTGGCTCTCGGTGGTGCGCGCCCCGATCGCCGCCCAGGAGACCAGATCGGCGATGTATTGCGGCGTCGTCATGTCGAGGAATTCGGTGCCGGCGGGCAGGCCGAGATTGTTGACGGCCGACAGCACGCTGCGGGCGAGGCGCAACCCCTTGTTGATGTCGAAGCTGCCGTCGAGGCCGGGATCGTTGATCAGGCCCTTCCAGCCGACGGTGGTGCGCGGCTTCTCGAAATAGACCCGCATCACGATCTCGAGGCGGTCGGCAAGCTGCTCGCGCAGGGCTGCGAGGCGCTCGGCATAGTCGACGGCCGCCGCGGGATCGTGGATCGAGCAGGGGCCGACGACGACCAGGAGGCGGTCATCGGCTCCGTTCAGGATGGCGTGGATGGCGTTGCGTGCGCCCATCACGACCCGGGTCGCGGTGAGGGTGCGCGGGACTTCCCGCATCACCTCTTCGGGTGTGCTCAGCTCCTTCAGTTCCTTGATGCGAAGATCGTCTGTCGTACTCAACACGGCTGGCTCCTTTGGATTTCAGGACCTGCCGGCACAAAAAAGCCGCCAGGTCTGGCGGCTTTTTTGGATGTCTGCTGCAATTCTTCAGATTGAGCGCGATCCTCCTGCCGCCAGCAAGCTGTCGTAGCTAAAATACCAAAAAGCGCTGGTGGCGACGGTGATCATGGGGCGGGTCTATAGCGCAGGGATTCTGCCGTGTCAAAACCCGGCCGTCTCGAGCCAGGTCCGGGACCGTAGCGTTTCAAGCAAAGGGGATACCGGTTCGCGCGAAGAATCCGCGTCAAAACAAGCGCATGGAGCGCTGTTCCGATGCCATAGGAACGGAAACAGCTCCAGCCAGGAGGCGCCGCGTGCGGCGAGCGCCATCCCGATCAGGGTCGCCCCGCCTAGCTCGGACCCGGCGCTGACGAAAAGCCCTGCGGCGCCGTTCGCATCCGGTTGCGGCCGAGGAAGTAGACTGCGGTGGTCGCGGTCAGCAGCGCAAGGCCGATCAGGATCGAGGTGAAACCGATCGGGACCAGGATGAACGAGGCATTGCGTTCCGGATTGACGTACCAGTGATGCAGCGAGGTGAGCAGGAAGGACACGCCGGCGAAGCCTGCGCCGCCGCCGATCAGGAGCAGCGCCCACATCCGCCGTAGCTGGCTCAGCCGTTCCCGCGCGAGTTCTGTGCGCGGCGCGTGGTGCTTGCCGACGCGACGGACCAGCCGGATTGCAAAGCCGATCGACGAGAAGCCGATCAGCACGCTCGCCAACCCCAGCAGCAACCGCGTGGTCGGACCGAGGTCAGGATTGCGCTGAAGCGAGAGCAGTGGAAAGTCGAAGGCCGCGTGAAGCGCGATCGGCGCGAACAGCACCATTGCCCAGCTTGTCATGCGCGCCCAGTCGCGGTTGCCGCGGTGTGCGCCGAGCGCTCCGCCCGAGCGCGCGATCGCAAGATAGGCACCGGCGATGACGCCGAGCGAGCCGTGAAAGGGGACGGTCAGGACGCTGCGCAGGGCCGCCAGCGCATGCCAGATGTCCTTGTGCTGGACGAGGTAGGCGAGGTTCTCGTAGGCGGCAAAGCCGAGGCCTGCGGCCGCGCCATAGACGACCGTATCCATCGGGTCGGCGAAGGCCTTGCGACGTGCCGAGATCGAGACGATGACCAGCACCTTGACGATCTCCTCCGGCGCGGCAACGCCGAACACCGAGCGGACGGCTTGCGTCATCCAGGGGTTGCCGGGAATAGCGAGCAGGGCGTTGAACGGTACCCGCGCCAGCCCGAGCAGGGAGATGCTGGCCGCGCCCAGCACGAAGGCGAGCCACACCTGCGCAGGCGGTCCGGGGCGCTCATCGGCGGCGATCACGAGCCACAACACCAGCAAGGCCGGTGCGATGGCAGCCGCGCCCATCACGGTCGGAAGTGATTCAAGCAACAACATGAAACGGACTTGACCTCGCTTCGGCGAAAATGGCCGCAAATCCAGCGCTTTGCAAGGCGTTCAGCCACCGTCGCCCGGGATCCGGCTGTTCACTTTTCGGTCGTGGCAGCGAAGCGCGAAGTTTGAATTCGGTGATCGCCCGCAACACCGGTTCGGGAACAGAGCGAACCCGCCAAACGTGGCGACTGGTTTCGGGACGCAAGCCGCTCGTGCGGTCGGGCCTTCGCAACGCGCATTCCTTCTCTGCGGGGCGAGGGAGGTAATTTGCGGTGAAGGCGCGCGGATCCTTCGCAAGGCCGCTACCCGCCGCCATAAGCGCAAGTTTCGGCACCGCGTCCCGTTCGTTGCGCTATAGTGGCGTGGGCAAGCGACTGTAGCCGATCTGTAAGATGCAAAGATGCCTTCGATTGACGCCGCTGTAATCGTTCTTGCCGTGATCGCCCTGCTTGCGGCCTTTGTAAACGGTGCGCTTGGCTACGGGTTTTCGTCGCTCACCGTGCCGGTTGCGCTCGTCTTCTACACCAACCGCGTCCTCAATCCTGCAATCGTCATCGTCGAAGTCTTCGTCAACCTCTACGTCCTGTGCATCAACCTGAGCGGCGTCCCGGCCGTTTGGCGGCGTGTGCTGCCGATCCTCCTCGGCATGCTGCCCGGCATCGCAATTGGAGCCTTCGCGCTGACGTCGCTTCAACCCGGCTGGACCAAATTCGCCACCTACTCGATCATTCTGCCACTCATCCTGCTGCAGGCAGCCGGCTGGCGAAAGCCGATCCAGTCGAAATGGCTCGTTGGTTTGCCGTTCGGAACGACACTCGGGATCCTGTACTCGGTCACGACCATCTCGGGACCGCCGCTGGCGATGCTGTTCAACAACCAGGGCCTCGTCAAAGATGAGTTTCGGGCCGGTCTCGCACTCGTTCGAGTGACGGAGTCCAGCTTGACCGCGATTGCGTACTACAACCTCGGTCTGTTCATCACGGAAAGCCAGAGCATCCTGTTCGTACTTGGTCCCTGCGTTCTGATCGGCATACCACTCGGTACCTTTTTCATTCGGCGGCTGGATGCCGATACGTTTCGCCGGATATGCATGAGCTTCGACGCTTGGGTCGTGGGTTTCGGTCTCTCGCGCGTATTGATCGAGCTGAAGCTGATGGAAAGCCCATGGGGCTACAGCGTGATGGCCGGCACGATCCTGATCGACGCCTATCTGTTGTACGTCTTCTTCACGGTGCGGAGAGCGACCCTGAAGAGTTCGCAAGTGCTGGCTTCGCTGACGCCCGGTGACCCCGGCGGTCCGAGATGATGGCGACGATCCCGTGAATATCGCGTTTGCGTGGGGCTCTGTTCCGCTGAAGTCGAAACAAAGCTCTACTCTGTTGTTTTGACGCGTTTACGCGAGCCGATACGTCACTCGAAAAAGCTCTAGCCTGCCAGCAGGCGTCGGCAGGTGTCGACGAAGACGGCGGCCCCCGTCAGGATGTCTGCGTCATCGGTGTTTTCGCTCCAGTGATGGCTGATGCCACCGATCGACGGCACGAACAGCATCGCCGCGGGCATGATGGTGGCGAGGACCTGGGCGTCGTGACCGGCGCCGCTTGGCATCCGGATCGACTTTCCGCCCGCGAGGACCGCGCCGGCGGCCTCGATCGCGTCCTGGAACGCAGCGTTCATGATCGCCGGCACACCGGTTCTGATCCGCTCGACATCGACACTGCATCGGGCCTGGGCGGTGACGTCCGCGGCCATGTTTCGCAGATGCGCCTCGAGCCGCTCGATCACGTCAGGGTCGTCGTCGCGGATCTGGAACAGCATCTCCGCACGGCCCGGAATGATGCTCGGTGCACCGGGATCGAGCGTGATGCGGCCCGTGGTCCACACCGTGCGCGGACCGCACAGGGCAGGGAAGCTGTCGTCGATCGCAACGCAGAACCGTGCCAGTGCGAGGCCGGCGTCCCTGCGGACCGCCATCCTCGTGGTGCCGGCATGGTTCTGCACACCGGTGAATGTGATGCGGTACTGCCAGATGCCGACGATCGAGGTGACGACGCCGATCTTGAGCCCGCTGCTCTCGAGCGTTTCGCCTTGTTCGATATGCGCCTCGAGATAGCCGATGTGTCGTCGGGGCTCGGCTTGCAGGCGTGCCCGACCGGCCAGGCCGGCATCGCGCAAGGCCTGCCGTAGCGGGCGATCGCTGCTGCGGTCGCTTGCAGCGTCGATCTCGGCTTCGGTGACGGCACCGGCAAAGGATCGGCTACCGAGGAAATGTCCGAAATGTCCCTCCTCGTCGCACCAGGCGGCCACTTCCACCGCGCCCGTCACATCAGGATCGGAGTTGATCACCCGGGCCGCCTCGAGCGCGTAGATGACGCCAAGCGGACCATCGAGCCAGCCGGCATGGTTCTGGCTTTCGAGATGCGAGCCGGCGAGCAGCTTCGGTCCCGCCTTCGCACTTTTGCCGACAACGTTGCCGATGCCGTCGATCGTCGCAGTCAGACCAGCGTCCGGGAGCCGCCGTGCCAGCCAGTCGAGGGAACGGATATGCGGTTCCGAAAAGGTCGGCTTGTGCACGCCGGTCTTGTAGGCGCCGATGGCCCGGAGCGCGTTGAGGTTGGCAAGGACCCGCTTGCCATCGAAACCACGGTTGCTGTCGCGCATGGTCAGGTTCCTTGCTTCGGCGCCTCAATACCGTCGTCGTCGGATGCGATGGGGCGGTAAACAGGGCAAACGATTTCTTAGCGGTTCTGCTCTTAGGTCACATTACGAATAGCGTGAGAGTTTGATCATGTCTCCAATCCGGAACTGGGTGAGCAAGGCCGCTGTCCTGCTTCTGCCGATCGCACTCGGCGCCTGCGCGCAATATGCGCAATACGGCATGACGACGACGTCAGAGCCGGGGCCGCTGGCCTGGGACGGTGCAGGGCCCAATCCCAACCTGCCGCCGCAGCGGCACGCGCACAACACCGCGCAGGCGGTGGCGCAATCGGCCGATGAACAGGCCGACGCAGACGACCGACTGGCACGAAAGCTCGTGATTTGCAGCACCTGCATCAAGCCGGCTGCAGCGAGCCCCGATCGCACCGACGTGGCGCAGGCCGCCAATCGCTAGCAGTTCGGCCTTAGTCAAGCCATGATGTCGTTTAATGCAGGCGGCATGCAGATTCGAAGCCTTGTCGCTCCCCTGGCGATCCTTGCGCTAGCGGTCGCAATCCTGATCCACGTCGGTGGCTCGCGGGCTCACGCCCATGTTCCGCCGCATTGCGGATTCTGGACCTCGATCGAAGCCGGACTGTCCTGCCGGTAACCCGCCGAGCGCACAGTTTTGCCGGTGCCCGGCCGCCGGTGGCGCGCCCGCTCCATCAGGCATCTTCGCGGGCCAGCCAACCGCGCGGCGTGATCCACCAAAGCAGCATCAGGAGCGCGAGTCCGTTCGACAGCAGTGTGGTCGAGAGCGGCACGTCGAGCAGCGTATGCGGAACGATCGCGCCGGACATCAGGACAAAGCGTGCCGGCAGACCAGCCGCGACCTTGTTGCCGAACCCGATGATCAGTCCGCAGGCCAGCGCGCTCAACGGCATCCAGAGCGGTCCGACCGATGCGATACCCTCGGTCGCAAACAGCGACGCATTCATATTGCCGATATGATACTCGCCGGCCATCAGCATGCCGAGCTCGTCGGTGTAGGGACAGTTCATCAGCGGCTTGAGGAAGGAAATCTGGCAGAAGTAGGTGTGCGGGTGATGCTGGAAGAAATCGAAGTAGTGTTCGAGTGAAATCGCCGGGACCGCCAGCAGCCGGAAATTCGTGACACCGAACACGAGCTGCCTGATGGTGCCGATGTCTTGCGCTCCGCTGCCGCCGGCCGCTGCAAGCCCGATCGCCAGTGGTACCATCAGCGAAAGGATGACAACGATCCGCGCCTCGAGGCGCAAGGACATCGCGGCCAAAAAGATCACGAACGGCGCGGTCAAGATCGCGGTCTTGGTGAACGTCACCGGATAGTAGGCGAGCGCCACGACGCAAAGTGCCGCCACCATCCACTTCCTGTCGCGCATGATGGCACATGCCAGCGCAAAGGGAATCAAGGCGCCATTGATATTGCCGATCGCGTATTCAACGAGGCGCGGGCGCGCGACGGCGGCCCTGTACCTCTCCATGTCGTCGAGACCGACGATGTGGAAGTCACCAAGCGCGCACCACGTCAACACCAGCAGCGACAGCGCGAGGATGACATCGGGAGCCCGGTTCAGCGCCCCGGCCGCCAGTTGCGGCCGAGGGATGTCGCCCCGGATCGACAGTGCGGGCAGCAGAAACGACACGATCGAGACCGCTGACGCAACGAGCGCCTGACGGTGGTCATAGTGAAGCACGCTGAAGGCATTGAGCCAGAAGTAACCCACCATCATCACAAAAAGATAGAACCCGACCAGATAGCCGAAGCTGAAGCGGGCAAAAACGAATGCTGCCCCGATGGCCGCGGCCAGGCAGGCGGGCACAACGGATAGCGCGAGCCATCTGTCGCTGAAGCCGACGTGAAACAGCGGCTGGATCTGCGAGACCATGTAGAAGCAGAAGAACAGCAGACCGAAGAACGCGGACAGCAGGATCGCACGTGCGATTGCCCCGGTCCGGCGGCGCTTCGCTTCGCCGGGCAGCACAGGCGAAGTTTCGAGTTTGAGAGGCCAGTCCTTCGGCTCGCCAGGCCACGGCACGGTCATCGTTGCCCGTTTCGCCGATGGCAGGACGCGCCGGCATGACCCTTCCATGGACCGGCGCAATCGACCCGGAAAGGTTGCGCACGCAACGATCGATGATCCGATTGCGCGCAGGACCACGGTCCCCTCGCCGGGGCGATGAGATCGGCCGAATGCAATGGGGGGTCGCGCATGAGGGGCATCCTGGCCCTTGTTATAGGATTTCCCGCTCCGGACGGCACATTAAAATGGGGACAGGCGGCGGCGGGTTGTTCTCCCGAAAGAGCTCTCGGGGCCGTGGAGCCCCATTATGCATTTGATTGGAGCCGTCTTATCCACGCTGGGACGTGACGCCAGCGAAAGCCGCGAGCGTTCAAATCAACGCGCGATTGCGAGCGTCAGTCTCGGACGGTCGCGGGCGTGGCGCGGCGCCCGGCCTCGAAACGGCCCCAGCCTGGAGGCCGGTATGGCTGGGGCCACGCCTTCCGATCCGCCTAAAAACAGCGGCCTGCTGGGCCATAAAATTAGGAAATGAAAAAAGCGCCCAGTGCCGAAGTGTAGGGTGAGTTTTGGGTTCCCGAAATGGCTTACTTAGTCAGTGTTCGAATTCGTTCGAAAGTGTGTCCGAATTGGGACAGCATTAACGGAGTACCGGACCCGTCCGGGCTTGCATGCCCGGTCAGGAACGAACTCCTGCGTCCCCCTGTTGCCCGCAGAGGAGGCGCGAATGCCGCGATATTTCTTCGACATCAGGGACATCACAGGTTTGTACCCTGATGAAGAAGGCATGGAATTTGTGGATCAAAGGGGAGCGGAAATAGAAGCCAGTCGCACTCTGGCAGATATTGCCAAAAACGTTGCATCGTCGGATGACCGAACCGACCTTGTGATCGAGGTCAGAACGGACGGCGGTCCGATCTTCAAGGCCGCTCTCATCTTTGAGACGAAATCCCCAAAGCAATAGGAACCTTGTGGCGTTAGCGCGACGATACCGCGCACGCCCATCGAGCGCATGTCGCCGAAGACGATCTTCTGCGGGCCCGTGATGCCCGATGATCGCGCCGATCGCGCGGGGCGGGAAGCCGCCAGCGGTAGCTCGACTTTAGCTCCGAGTACGATCTGGTAGCTCGATTGCCCGCGAAGGCGATTTAGACGACCGCTTGGGTCGGTCCTTCCCGCTGACTAAGCGAACGACGCTTTTGCATTTCGGGCAATACAACAGCACTGCCTCAGATTCAGAGGTTAGCGGCTCAGCGCCGACCGCAGCCCAGGCTTACATGGACCTTACGCCTAGCGATATCTTCGTGCGCGCTTGGCTTTCTTCACCTGATCGAAAGCGTCAGATCGGCGTGAGGATCACGCGGCGTCAAGCTTCTCTGGTGCGGTTGAATCTGGCCCTTCGAGAGGCTCAACAATTATATCGCCAAAGATTGAATGCGACGCCGGTCGCCGTAGCCTGTTCAGCCTTTGGTGCCGTAACATGTCCCTCCTGAACAGCGAGCCGTACAGGTGGTACGCAAGGAGGAGCAGGCCGATTACAATGCTGCCGCTGAGGTAGGATAGGTCCATGTCCGAACCGTGCCTTGCGGACCTCGGTTCTGCAAATCACTCACAAGTGTGGATTTTCGCGAGCAACTTGGCGATTGCGGATTAGACCGTAAGTCGGAACAGCTGGCATTGACCCCGGCGGGGTGATTAATAATCGAGCATTTGACGATCAGGTGACGCTTTGACCGCAATAATCTGTTTAGCGAAGAGCGACGGAATCGTCATCTACACAGATGGTGCCTCGCTCGACGCCCGAAATGGTGCGTATCTTAACCCGTGCCGAAAGGCTCAAATTTTTGTTCACCAGCCCATGATCATGGCTGCTCGCGGACCGATGCTGGCAACCAGTCTTCTGGAATTCGCGTGCGACAAATATACAACCTTTGATGCCGCCGTCGACGCCATGCCGAAGTGTGCCTATTCAGCTGTCAGTCAAGCCCATGGGGCTACAAAGGCGGAGATCGGGCTCGAGGTTTTCTTTGGAGGTTGGTCCGCACGGTCTCGATCTTGGGAAGCCTATCGAACGTGGCTGCTCGGCGACACTCTCGACAAGTTGGATGAGGGCTCTCTTGAACTGACTAGAATTCCATTTCTCCGCTTTGCTCCCGATCCCGGTCCGGAGGCGCTGGAGCAACTCGGCGTAATTACCAATGGCGCTCTCCACCTCAGGAGCGATGCGGAGATCGTAAATTTGATGGAAGGCTTGCGAGCGACAAAGTTTTATCTAGGCAGCCATGATGGGGGCACGAAAGGCTGCGTCGTCGGCGCCTTCGTGCAGAAGACCTCCCTGACCGCCAATGGGGCAAAGGCGGAGATCATACATCGATGGCCGGATGTGATCGGCAAGCCGCTCGGTGTCCCCTAACCCCTGCGAACGACGAGACGCTCTCCCTGGGACCACTGGATTCATGGGACCCGGGACGCTCATCGGTAACTGCTTAAGCTACCCTTAATGGCTAAGCGGGGGCGCGCCGCTTATTTGACATCCATTGGGCACGGATCTCGGGACGTCACTTTAGCGATTGACCTGATTGGCGCTCCCTAGCGGAATGAAACCACAACCTACGTTCCGATTATCGGTTAGATTCCAGTAGCTTACATTTTCATGTCTGTGTCATGTATCGGCGTCATGTATCTACGCACAAGGCCCGCCGGGCGGGGCGGGCCTGTCGCTGATGACGGTGGTGTAGCTGCTTCTAGGCGGCGACGCGCTCGGCCGGTCTACTCCTGCGCCGAGCCGCCTTGATGCGTCTAACAGTCCGTGCCGCTCGGATACGCTTGCGATCGAGTATGAGCATGCACCGGGTCAGAGTGTCGCCGCTAAAATCCTCCAGCTGGCGGTGCGCACCTTGCCGTCGAGGGCGCGCTTGGTGCTCGGCCGGCGTGGCGATGATCAACGCCGCCAACTGCCCAGCCTCGTTGGGTCTCCACTGTCCGGGGTAACAACGGACCTTGAGCAGGCCTTTTTATTGTGAACCTTCAGCCGCCAAAAATGGACGAACCAATGTGCTGGGGGATTTTAATGGGCCCCAGCAAATAAACCCATTACTCCGGGCTTGGCGGCGTTATTCTTCCGAGGAGATATCGAGGAGCCAACGATGATAATTCGCCAGGAAGATTTAGGGCGCCTGTATGCAGCAATGGACACAGTCCCGGAGATGCGGGGAGCCGGAGTAGTCTACTTAGATGGCATGTCAACCAATATGTTGCGGGCATCCGGGCACGTAACCGGACTCGACACGTATTTGGTAATTCAAGAAATAGACCTCGCACCTTGTGAAGTGATGGCGCCCCCCAAGCCCTACAAGCAGACAAACGCCGATATGGTGGCCAGCGAGCTGATTGGCGCCGGGCTTAATTGCGGTGCAATGGTGCTTCTGGGGATTGCCAGCGCGGGGACAGCAGTCTGCACTGTGGGAACTGCGGGTGGATGCGCTCCGCTCTTGGGCCTCACAGCGCTTGGTGTGGCCGCCACCGGTGCGCAATGCGGCATTTCCATTGGCCGTGTCATAATTGCCGTGGCAGACCCCAAGTCAATCGGGTTGACCAACCTCGATTCGCAGACATGGTACCAGGGCGTGTCCATTGGCCTAGAGGTAGCTTCATTCGCAGGTACACTTGGGAGCGCAGCTGGATCGGCTAATAGGTGGAGGGCGCTAAAAGATGCGAGGTCTGGCGAGCAAATTCAATTTCTTATGAATGCGTCTAGCGGTGAAAAAGCAGTTTATGGGGCGGATATCGCCACTTACATGCGCATTGCGGCGCAAGATGCCCGCAATGCTATTACATTGCGGTGGATGAGAAGCGGCAGGGCTGCCGCGATCTTCACTGATGCTACCCGCTCGCTCAAAGTAAACCAGCTACAGGCTTTCATGGACATCGTGTCAAATATAATGGGCGTTTATAGTAATGTGCGCTCAGACGCAGTTGCTCCGGCGATCGGTCCGATGCTGCAACGCGGCCTGCAAATGGTGCTAATCCAGAATCAAGACGCCGCTCCTCGTCATCCTGATCCCCCGGGTTATCTTTACTACGCGTCCCTCGATGTCGATCCCGTTCCCGGTACTGATTATTCCAACCCCTTCAATCTGCCGTTTTAGCCATTCCTAGAGTCCTCGACGTCGCCGGCCAACTACATCGAGAAACGCCTTCGTCCACGACGTCGGCCGCGTCGCGATCGACCTCGCCACCGAGATCCGCATGCGATGGCCCACTTTCGAATCGAGGCGTTCGCTCTCGGGGATCGTCGCCCCCTTTCCGTAGCGATCAGCAATGACCCTCTTCTGACCGACATCCAGCGCCGAGGGGCGGCCGAACTGCTTCCCCTGCCGCTCGGCTCGGGCGATGCCTTCCTCGCAGCGCTTGCGGATCAGGCCCCGTTCGAACTCGGCGATGCCGCCCATGATGGTAAGCATGAGGCGGCCAACATCGGTCGTGGTGTCGCACCATGCCTCGCCAAGCGATAGGAACGCCACAG
Organism: Bradyrhizobium jicamae; assembly: GCF_018130215.1. Taxonomy (GTDB): domain Bacteria; phylum Pseudomonadota; class Alphaproteobacteria; order Rhizobiales; family Xanthobacteraceae; genus Bradyrhizobium; species Bradyrhizobium jicamae_A. The sequence goes on along the minus strand of NZ_JAFCKQ010000034.1, from coordinate 59,581 downwards.
AGAGGCCCCCCAGTTCGTCGATGATGTTTGTGGAGGTCGCGGCTAGAACGCGCCAGGCGGTCCAGCTTGGTCACCACTACGGCATCGCCGGGCAGCAGAAGCCTTCATCAGCTTGCCAAAACTCGGGCCGGTCATCGCGCGACTTGCCAGATTGCTTCTCAAAGAAGATGCGCTCGCAGCCGGAGCCTTCAGCGCCTCGACCAAGTTTTCCATTTACGTTTTGGAAAGTCGCTCACCAAGGCATCGGTCTCGCGACGAATACGGCGTCGCCATGAACCTGCGGCCGGGAACGTGCGACCACGGATCATCACTGGGATTTTTCCCAGGCCTTTGGGCCAGGAGGCCGACGACCATGCCTGAATCACGCTTGCCAGACTGGCTGACAACCGACTTGGTGGTCATTGTGGTCATGCTGGCGATCCTCGGCGCCGGCGTTTGGATCGCACCCTGACGATGCGGCCCGACCGGGGCCTTGCAGGTGTACGGAGTTGCTGGCTAGGATTTTTTTCCGCGAGGAGGCGAGGCGGTGGATCCCGGGCGAGATTTTTTCCGCGATTGGAGATGGGTGTGTCCTGTCGATCGCCGCCGAGACTGGAAATCACCTGTGGGCCGAGCGCTTCGATGGCAGGAGAGCTTGTTCGTGATAAGCTTCCATAGATTTGCGAACCTATCTACGTAAGTAGGGGGGCTGCGATGGCTGTCATGTACGGGGTGAATTATCTCAACCGACCCGGCAAAGGCGCATTCATCAGTCCAAGCCCGGTCGGCTGCATTCTCCATCGCCCTGAAAACCCGCGCTTTGCTCAGTCAGCGGCAAACTTTCAGACCGCCACACACTACCCCCACTTCCTAGTGGGAAAAGATGGTGAGATTGTTCAGGTAAGCGACACTGGCCAGAAAACGACACATGTAGGAAACGCAAACGCGTATTACATCGGCATCGAGATAAGCAGCATTGCGGCGCGCCCCGGGTATGAGCATCGGCAAGACCCCAACACTACCCGCGATCCTTTAACGCTGGCCCAGGCTGAGTCACTTCGACGAGTGGTGGACTGGGTCTCGTCGACACACTCTATTCCTAAGATAGGACCCCCGTCTCTAAGCGAAATGACCAACGTCAGTGGCATCTGGCACGGGTTCTGCAGTCACGCGGACGTTTCACTCGTGATAGCTTCGCCTGGAGATCACGAAGAGGGCCTCACAGATCCAGAGTTTTTGACGCTAGGGATATTCCCTTCCAGCACCCGGCACGCGGAAAGCAGTATGACGGAGTTGTTGCGGAAGCTGGATCGCCAAGAGCTAAGCCCGGCGGATCGAGCGAAGGCCGACGCTCTCGACAAGTTTTTGTCTAAGCTCGGGAAGAAAATTTCACCCTAATTAGACGGCGGAGACCACGCACACCCTGCCCGTTAATATTTTCCGACGGACGGCGCAGGACCAAAACCTGACGGGCGCCAGCTGGAGGCCCTCAAGGCCGCTTTCGCGCCGCAGGCCCCAAAAATATGGTATGTTTCTGCTGGCCGGGCTCCGCGCGGAGAGCACGCATGAGGCGACGGACATTCATCGCACTGCTCGGCGGCGCTGCGGCCGCGTGGCCGATTGTGGGGCGCGCACAGCGGTCGGCGTTGCCGGTTATTGGGGTATTGGGGTTCGGAACAAAGATCCAAGACCGCTTTCATGCGTTCGCAACAGGCTTGGAAAAAGCCGGATATATCGATCGTCAGAACGTGGTCATTGATTATCGCGGCGGTACGACACCTGGCCAATGGCGTGAAATTCTGAGCGATTTTGATCGTCAGAAGGTAACAGTGATAGTGGCTTCTAATGGCGGTCCGGCGGTGCAGGCAAGGCACGCCACAACCACAATTCCCGTCGTTTTCGTCAACATCGGACTGGATCCAGTGAAGTTGGGCCTCGTCGAGAGCCTGAACCGACCCGGCGGGAACGTTACTGGAGTGGCGTTCTTCGGCACCGAGCTTGCGGCAAAAAGGCTCGATCTGCTGTGCCAAGCCGTTCCATCGGCAACGACGGTCGCATATTTGAGTGGTGGCCGGTGGTTCTGGTCATTCGAAGAGGAGAAGAAGCGCCTGACGGCGGCAGCGGATGCACTCAGGCGGCAGCTCATTGTCATTGAATATCGTACTGATGCCCAGCTTGAGGCCGCTCTTGCGACATTCGCGGAGAACGCTGCTGGCGCACTGATGCTTGGCTCAGAGCCGACCTTTTTCGACCCGGCCTTTGCCGAAAAGATAGTGACACTGACCGAACGATATAAAATTCCAGCTATCTATACTAGCCGCCAGTTTGCATTACGAGGCGGTCTGATGAGCTACGGCGACGACTACGCGGATAACCTCATCGCAGCGGCCGATTTGGTCGGCAAAATTCTCGCTGGCATCAAGCCAGCGGACCTGCCGGTCAGAATGTCCACGAAGTTCGATTTCGTCGTAAATCTAAAAACCGCCAAACAACTAGGTCTTGAGATCCCGCAAAGTCTGCTTGCCTTTGCCAACGACGTAATCGGGTAGCCAGGATCTTATATAAATCGATGGTCACGACAGCACCTGCACGTCGCGGGCGCGCGGCTTGCCGGACCGCGTGCCCTCGATGATGTTGTAGGCCACCCTCATGCCTGCGACCGGCGTGATGCCGCTCGGCATCATGGTAATGTGACAGAACACATAGTCGCCGCCGGCATCAGGCTTGATGAGACCGAACCCGCGGTTGGTGATCCAGTCCGCGATTATTCCATGTTCCATTGTCTTTTTCCTGCAAAGCAATTGGTGCGCGCACGACGACAACCTTGTCCGCAACGATGGCGCGCTGCGCGAGGCCGGCGGAGGTTGTCTTTCTTACTCGACGCGTGCGCGCGCCGAGGCGGAGAATGGCCCCGCGCAAGAGGAGGGTGCCCGCACATATCGCTCTTACTTCCGGAGTCGACATGCGGGGCCGGCTCGACCTGCAGGCGGTCAAGCCGAAGCCTCAGTGTTTTCACGAGGTCTGAACCACCGACCAGCCGGCGCCCAGCAACACGCCAATGAACTTGGCGGGGATTTCAAACTGGGTGACCTTCGTGACGGGGTCGACAATCATCTTGCCGACACTCCCGTCAGGCAGATGAACCAAAGTAGGGAATTGGCCCGGTGGCGGCAGCATCACAACTGTTACAGACATTGTTTCACTCCTTGCTTCAGACCACGGCGCCCGTGGCGGGGTCGCGCCACGTGCTGCCGTCAAACGTCACGGTCTTGTTGAGCGTGGTGTCGACATGCATCCACCCAATCCGGATGTTGACTGGGCGAGCCGACGTCGGGCCGGACGAATCGCCGACGATGAAGAAGCCGGCCCCGCCATTGTGCTGACCTGCCAACATCGCAGCTTCGTCGACGCCGGCGACATCAAGGGTGCCGCTCACAGGGATCGAGTACTGCTTGCCGTTTGGCCAGTTGGCGGGCGGATTGATGCCGGTCGCCGGCAGGTTGTTCGTGTTGAGCAATCTGATAGTCATGGTGTGTTCTCCTCATAGAGCCGCGTATCTCTCGCGGATTTTGATCTCGCGAATGGTCGCGCCAACAGCGGGGTGCCGGTGAGCTATCGATGCGATCAGGATGCCGATCAGCTCCTTCTGCTTTACCTGCTCCTCGGCGCTGGTGGCCGCCGCGAAGGCCGCAGAGGCGTTGACGATCGCGCCGCGGAGATCGCGGTCGATCTCGGTGAGCTTGATCGGAACGGCGTGTAAGGTGAGCAGGTCCTGCGCTGTCAGGTGCTCGACCATGAGGCGGCCGAACTCGCCGACCGTCACCTCGCCGAACACGATGCGAGTGCGGTGCTCATCAACGTTGAGCCCGACGGCGTGAGCATGGCGTTTTGCGCAGTCGCGCGCTGCTTCGTGGTTGGGGATATCGCGGTAGATCATGGCATGAACCTCCTGGTGTACTTGACGCGAGTCCAACCCTCAGCCTCGAGCTCGACGGCGTCAGCTTCGGCTGCAACGATGACCGTTGTGGCGTGCTCGCTGAACCGTGGCCGCACCGTGTGACCGGAAGACAGGGTGATCCTCCGGAATACGGCGGCGTCGTCGGGTGCGATAAGGGTGATCATCTCGGCCCCATCGCTACTTCGTTGGATCGTGGCGCGACAGGAAGACGCTGGACCAGATGTGAATTGGCGGCTGTCCACTCATGAGCGCCGAGGCCTGCGGTGTTCACACGGCCGGAGATGACCGCCAGCCAACAGTTCCAAGGTGCCCGGATCATCCACCGGCCATCGGCGTGTTGCCTGCGATAATAGAACCGGCCCGCGTTACCGCTGGTGCCGTCCTGCATGCATCCGATGTCACAACCTGCCGGAATGAAGATGTCGACCAATCTAGCCTCCTCGGCGGGGTCGATCTTCGGAGTCTGCTTCGCGGCCTCAAGATCGAGGCGGCGCTGCATCAGCGTAGCGCGGGCGATGATGTCTGCGTCGGTCTCCGGTGAGGCCGGCAAGCGCATCAGTTCTGCGTCTACCTCGGCCTTGGACATCCGGGCGACTCTGGCTTCGATCTCCGCGCGGGCATCCTCGGCCTGTTCGATGCGAGCACGGTTGATGGTGTTGTAGGTGTCCATTTTGCGTTCTCCTTTAGAAGCGCCAGCCCCAATCGGGCGCCGGTGCTCGCACGTCGTCGTAGTCGGTGTTGGGAAGGCGATCCGGATCGAGGCCAGCCTTGATGCACTCGCGGCGCATGTACTCCAGCCAACCCCAGGCCGCGCCCTGCGGCGCCAGAGCCGCGCCGACAAGCGCGATCGCGGCGGCGTTGATGACGTCGTCATGGCCTCCGCTCGGATGGTCTACGGAGTCTTTGCCGGATCTGGTGGTGCGCCGCTCCAATCCGCAGAGTTGCGCGGTGAGCCGCTTATGATCCAACAACTCGATCCGGCCCGGCGTGTTCAACGCCGGCAGCAAGGTCAGATAGAGATCGGAGCGTGACTTGCCGGCAAGCTGGTAATCGATGCCATGGGCTCGGAAGCGCTCCTTCGGCCACTCGCCACCGTAGTTGTCTCCAAGCACTGTTGTCGTGCCGTAGCGGCGGCAGATTTCAGCGATCTCGCGGCACACCAGATCCGGCGAGAAGGGCGGCTTCCACTCGCGCACCAGATCCAAAATCCCGCGCTCGCCATCAGCATGCGCGATTGCCAGTGTCATGCTGTCGCTGGAGCCACCGGACGGGTCGACGCCTGCGGTGTACTGGATGCCGGGCGAGGGCGGCAGCTCAATCCGACCCGCTACAACGGCACGGTCGACCGTCGCCGGATCGATGAATGAAACCAAGTCGTCGCGCCACAGCGCGAACCACTCGGCCTGTGCCCGGGCGGGATCTTCTTGCAGTTGCCGATCACGATCGCGAGTGTCGAGCGACGGGTTGAGAACGTGACTCGCCGCTTGGATCACCACCACGTCGTCGGTGTCGCGCCCGAAATATCGGCGCCACTGATTGAACAGTAGGCCGTCCCGCCGGTGTGGCGTCGATATGCCGATCAGCTGGGCCTGCGGTATCGTCGCCATCGATGGCAAAATCGCGGCGTGCAATTCGGAGTCAGAGGTGGCTCCATCGCCTGATTGGAAGTGTGCACATTCGTCCAGTACGGCCAGGAGGATCGGTCGACCGCGCAGCGCAGCGGGACGCGCACCGGACATCACGATGACATCGACCTGATTGCACAGCTCGATGATGTTGTCGCTCTCCGCTAGTCTCGTGACCATGGCGGAGAACGGCTTGATCCGCTCAAAGAAGGCGCGGCAATAGTTCCAAATGATCCGTCCTTGATCCTTGTCTACCGCGACGCAAACTACGACAGCACGTTCACCTGGTCGCAGTATTCCGCGTGGATTGAAGCTCGCGGCTGTGTGGGCTGCTACGCCGGAAGTGTACGAGTCTTTCCCAGCTCGCCGCCCGCCCAAAACGTAGATCTCGCGGGGCCTGCGTTTCGGTGGCTCGCGACCACCGGCAACGGACTTGAAGAAGGCCACATCCGCAGGCGACATCGGCAAGCCGTTGGTCGCCTTGGCGATGGACTTCCACCCGTTCCAGCTCGCGCCGTCAAACCATGTCCTGAACAGACCGGGGTGCTCCATGCTGGCGACGATGTTGGGGATCTCGATCATGACGCTTCAGCCGTGCGCTTCAGGTAATCGGCCATCGATTCCGGCTGGGACTTCGCCGCTACTGGCGGCTCCGGACGAAGGCCCGTGCTTTTGATGGCGATCGCGATCTCGTGCCGGATCTCCATTGCCTTCGTCCACCGGCCGCGCGCTTCAAGGCGCCGGGCCTCTGTTACCAAGCTGGCCAGCTGTTCGATGGCCACCCCGTCGATCGCCGTTGCCGGGCGGCCGAGATCAGCCGCCAACCGCTGCGCCAGCTCCTCGCGCTGCTTCGCGATCTCAGCAGGCACTTCCTTCGCCCGGCGCGAACCTTCAAGGCCGCCGGCTCGCTTGCGCTCGGCACCGGTCAATAGGGTTTCGTCGTCGGTCGCCATGGGCGGGCCTCCGGTCGTTTAGGTTGATGCGTGTTGTGCTAGGTGGCGCTCTGGAACAGCTGCGCTGCGATCTCGGCCGCGACCATGCGGACCTCGATCAAGACATCAGGGTGAAGCCGCAGGCGGCCGGCTTCCACGTGTAGTTCTAGCCGGCCAGTGGCGAGCCGCAGGCGCTCGATCAGTACGCCGTCGACATGCTGGCGCCGCTCCAGCGCCCGCCTGATCAACTCCTGCGCGTACCTGATCGCGGCCACGGTGGCGTCGTCGTGATCTCGCCTGCCGTCCGTTGCTCGAAACCATCGGCCCAGATCGAGGCTGGCGCGCTGGGCCTGCAGATCGCCAGCGGTGGCCCGGCGCAGTGCAACGGTGTCACGCCTGTTGCGCTTGCGAGCGGCGCGGTCGTGCGACCGTGCACTGAGCGCGGTGGGATGACGCGATGACATGGTGACTGTTCTCACTGAGCGCGCCACTGAGCGAAATACAGCTCTAGCGCCGGCCGCAACGCCCATCGGCGCGGCTATTTGTGAAGGGCGATACAAGGGCTTTCAAAGAAGAATATAAGCGCAGAGGAACATAATCCCAAGTTATATTTTGCTAATAAACCGAAATGGTGTAGGGTTCCGGCCCTCTAGGATTTGCGGGGGAGGTCGGTGGGAGGCCTGACGAGGCTCCGGTCTCTCCGGCACGGCCAGGATCGGCCAGCGCATGGGCGGGCTCGGCGCGGGGCGGGCGGGGCGGTTGATCGAGGGGGAGGGGCTCTAGCTCCGCAGCTGTTGGTGCCGTTAGTGTTGACCGGGTCTTCGAGGGGGATTCACCAAATGCTACTCATCATTGCATGGGTCGTCGCGATTGCTATCGCCGTGGGGCTTTGGCTGGTGGGGCGGCCACTAGCGCGCGACAGCGACGGCATACCGCGGCTCGTGATGATGTGCCTTTTCGGAATCGTTATCGGGTGGCTCATCTGGACCTTCTTCACCGGCCCAGCGGGACACCGGCTGTTCGGCTACTGAAATCGACAAGGCCCTCGCTCAAGGCGCGGCCCGTCGAGATCGAGGGCGAGATCAATCACCCCACTTTGCGAGCGAGGCCTCTGCAGCGGCAGGATCGCGCCGAATGCGATAAACGCAAGGCTTGGAGAGACCGGTCGCCAAGGCGATCTCGACAACGGTGGCGTCCTCGTCGAGCATTTTCCGCACTAACTCCAGCTGAGCACGGGTGTAGCCCGGTCGCCGGCCGGGATAGCGCAGAGCGCGTGGCGACTTCATGATGACTATTCCCATGACAGCCGCGCCAGCACACGCGCGACCTGCACTGCAGTCCACGCGCCGTTGCCGCGCGATGTCGGAATACCCTGCGCATTGAGTCCAGCCGCGATGTCCCGCAGGCTCGTTTTCCCGGCCGCCTGCAGCTCTGCAATGACGGGACCAATATCAGAGGCCCGGTTACTGGCCGCGCGCTGGCGGGCCTCCGCAGACAGCGCACGGTGCTTTGCTGTTGGCACCTTGCCACGGAAACCGCCAAGCGTGACGCCGCGCCGCTTTGCTGCGGCCAGTGCCTTTCTGGTTCTATCTGATATGCGCTCGGCCTCGTCTTCGGCAACCATGGCCATGATGCCGACCGTCAGCTTGTTCGCGTTCGGCATGTCGGCACAAACGAAGTCGACGCCGCTATCCCGCAGATTCAACAGAAACGCCGCGTTGCGGCTCAATCGATCCAGCTTGGCAATCACCAACTTGGCGCCGTGCAGGCGGCACATGGCAAGCGCCTTGCCCAAAGCCGTCCGATCGGACCGCTTGCCGCTCTCGATCTCGGTGAACTCGCCGACGATCGACCAATCGCCGCCGTTGAGGAACTCGGTGACGGCATGCTTTTGCGCCTCAAGGCCAAGGCCGGATTTGCCTTGGCGTACAGTAGATACGCGGTAGTAGCAGACGAACTTGCCGGTGTTTGTCATGGCGACCATGCCTGTTACGGTTATCTCAATGTCGGTTGAGCTACACGTAACACCGTCCGTGCTTGTATTCAAGGGTATCCCTCGGCAGTGCCGCCAGCCTTCTGCAAGCGCGACGACTACCCTCGACCACTTTCCTTGTCACCGCTCTTAGCGCGAGAACCAGCCGATGGGGTGACCGGCACAGTATGTTGTCTCAGCATCTCGCGCGCGCGGTTTTTGTGTATCGTAGGTTGCATCAGCAAAAGGGGTGACCGGCACGCTTCGATGACGGTCGAAGTAAAATATTCAGGGGCGAGGGGGTGTGTGGTCGCGGATTTCCCCACCACCTCCCCCCTGAGCCGTTGCCACCTGGGCGCCCCTCAGCCTATCGTGTTCGCGGGTTGTCATCCTGGCCCCCACCTCGGGCAACCCGCCTCACGGCGGCCCCAGCACCGAACCACCACCTCGTGCTGGGGCCGCTTTTCCTCAGAACGGCACATCAGCGTCGTCGGCGACGTCCGGTATGTCGCCGTTGGTGGCGGTGATGAGCTGGCCGAGCCGCTTGTGCGCGTGCCCGTAGTCGGCGATGCGATGCCGTACCCGACACAGCTCTGCGCGGAACTTCGTGCACTTCTCCAGCACCAAGTGGATTGGCGGCGGCCTGCCGTAGGTCTCCGCATGGTTGCGCCAGAGCCAGTCGATCGCCGCGGCAATGGCTGGCGCCGGGATGTGGTCGATGCAGTCGGCTGTCCTCCGGTGCCTTTCCTCTTCACCCGGCGCGACGTGCTCCAGCGTCCATGCAAGGGCCTCCGCATAGGTCGCTGATGCTTCCTCGGCCTTGATGCCGAGCCCGTCGAGCAGCATGCCGGCCAGCATCTTGCGCTCGCGGTAGGTCGGCAACGTCTTGATGGCGTGGTCGACGACCTTGTGCGCGGCGATGATCTCGGGCATGTCCGGCATGGCTCCCTGCAACGCATAGGCTTGACAGTTCAACTCCCACCTCTTGGCCTTGTCGGTGGTGGTGCGCAGCACGGTCAGCTCGCCGTTGCTGTCGACCCACGTCAGTTTCCGTTCTGGCGTGTCGTTGATGAGATCGAGCCGGGGCCAGCCCTCGATGATCCTGTACGGCGCCAAGGCGGTGGTCATGACCTTGGCGACGCTGAGCCCGGTCTCGGTGCGGGTCGCGATCTCAGTCATCGTCGCCTCCCATCATCGCGCGCTGCATGTTCGAGGGGCGGCGCCATGATGGAGGCGGCCTGTTAGGCGGCGGCGCGTTTGGGTTGCCAGCCTGATCGATGACGGCGCCGTTCTGCTGGGCGCGCTCGCGGTCGAACTTGATGCCGGTGGCGACCCAGGTGCGCCAAGCCGCTCGCCAGTCCGAGAAGATGCTGCCCTTGGCGAGGTGATGGTTCTGGAAGCGGTCGAACTCCTCGAAGGCCCGGCCTTGGCTCCAGCCTGCCTTGGCGGCGGCGTGGTCTGCTAGGTCGTCTTCGAGGTGGAAGCCATCAGGCCATGGAGTCGATGGTCGACGACGCGCCGTCACCTTGCGAACATTCCCCTTCGTCGGGGGTGTTTTCCCCTCAAAGGGTTCTTCTAAGGGTTCATTAAGAGGGTTAGGCGGAAGTTTTCTTCCGGTCACTTTGACACGATTTTTCCGGTCACTCTGCACAATCTTGCCGGTCATGACCGGCAGATTATTGCCGGTCACTTCCTCTGTGTGAGCGGAAGTTTTCTTCCGGTCACTGTCGCTGTTTTTGAGTGCGAGGTGGTAGAGGTTGGTCTCCTCTCGACCGCGCCGCTTTGCGAGGAGGTGCCCGCGCTCGACCATTGCCGAGAGTGCAGTCCGCACCGTCCGTTCGTGTAGGCCGAGTTCGTCGGCCAAGGTCTGCTGTGACGGCCACGCCCAGCCACCATGCTCCCTGTTGAAGTATCCGGTGAGCGCGATCGCAACGCGCGGTGCAGCTGCCGGCAGAACAGGGTCGAGTGCGACCTGTCGCAACCACGCGAATTGATCCGCGGTGCTGCGTTTGGCCTCGCCGGCTGCTTGACTGTTAGGAGACGGATTCTTAGATACTGACATGTCTGCAGCGCTCCTGACGCTGTTGATGCCGGTGATCAGACGGAGGCGAAGCCGTCTCTCACAAACCTTCCTCAACTACTGCTAAAGCCCTTGCGCTTGCCCAGCGCTGGGGCTTTTTCAGTTCTGGGTGAGGGTGTGATTCACCTAGCGGTTTCCCTTAAAGGCCGCGCCGTCGTCACGACGGTGCACCGATCATTTAAGTACGAAACACTTTTTCGCTACGTTCCGCAGCGCGCGAGCATGTCGCGAGTCGTTCTCGGAGTCGTGAGACTCGTGGTGCTTGCTGTCGCCGATGTGGCGCGGGAATCTCTCAGTGTAGCGCGCATGAAGCCGCTGGTTACGGCGCGCGCGCCTGACAGAGAACACCTTTGCCTAATCCAGTCACCATCGAACGGCTCGAAGCCGCGCTCGACCTCGTCTCCGAGGTGATGGTGCTGCACGATCGGTCGCAGTTCGAGCCCTATGTCGAGCGGCTGGAGCGCGAGATCGCGGCCTTGCGGTCGAAGGACGATGTGATGGCGCGAGCTCGCCGCCGGCTCCAAGAGCGCGATCAGAAGGCGATCGCCTGCAGGTAGCGTTGCTTCAGCTGCAGGCCGTAGCCATCGCCGTATCGGGGCTTGCCGTTGGCGTGACCCATCACCTCGTCAATCAACTCCTCGGGCGCCTCTGCGGCCTTCAGTCGGTCCTTGAAGCTATGCCGGAGCGAATAGACCGAGTGCTTCGGTGTCGGCAGCAACTTCCTCGCCTTCATGTGCTTCATCAACGTGGCGCTGAGGGTAGAGCCCTTGTCGTGATAGCGCGGGAAGCCGGCGCGGTGCCGCTTCATCGCCTCCAAGGCCCGGCCAACGAGCGGAATGTCGCGCTCGCTGTGCTCGGTCTTCAACAACCTGCCCTCGGCCGCAATGCGGATGTGGGGAACGTCGGCGTCCAGCACGATGCGGTTTTTGGTGAGGTTGACGATCTCGCTCGGCCTGCAGCCGGTCTCCATCACGACATAGACCACGTCGCGGGCTTCCTCGTTGAGGTCGGCGAGGGCGCCCGGCGCGAGAATGACGTTCCGGATGTGGTCGGTGGTGAAGGGCGCGCGCTTGCCATCGCGGCCGCCGTCGAGCCTGCAGCCGGCGAAGACGTTGTCAAGGCCGAGCTTCAAGCGCTTGTCGACCGCCCTGATCATGCCGCCGACGTGGCTGATTGATTTGTTCGCCGAGCTCGCGCTGATGCCTTCGGAGATCGTGCGCGCCTCCCAGTAATCCGCATAGGCCAGCGCGTCGGCGCGTGTGAGGTCCTGCAGCACCTTGTCTCCGCGCTGCTCGATCAGGATTTCGACCGCGCGCCGCTTTGCTGAGGTCCATTTCCTGACTTGATCAGCCGACATTTTCGAGAGCGGCGTCTTCTGCGTCAGCTCGTATTCGCCGAACAAGTCGGACAGCTTGATCTTGGGCTTCTCGACAGCGCCGAGCACGGCGTCGACGGTGACCACGTCGGTCTTGCGTCCGCCGGCCTGCAGCACCTCGATGCGGGCCAGGAGCGCGCTGATCTGCTGCAGGGCGGCCTCGGTCGGCGTCAGGTAGTCGAGGCCATGCGACCGGGCCAGGGTGACAGCATCCTGATAGCGTTGCTTGGCTGGCGTGCCCGCGGCGAGGCCGCGCCACCGAGCCTCTTGCTGTTCATTGAGCCGGGCCGCCGCGCGAGCCGCCTTCGCGCCCTTGGGGTCGTCGGCGACACGTATTTTCGTCGACAGGATTACGAATTTGCTCTTGCCGGCGAGGCCTGCATAGGCCTTCGGAACCCGGCGGTGGTACTGCCAGAAACCGTTCCGCCGCACCAAATAGTCAGGCGCTGCCGTCATGGCGCTTCATCCCGTCCATGTATCTACGTCGTGTACCGACGTTTACACTGGAGCGAGAGCCGCAGAATGTCAATGAAGAGGCGTAAATGCTTGATTTTAGGGGGTTTTTAGGCGCGCAAGTCTGGCGCTCCCTAGCGGAATCGAACCGCTCTCTCCACCGTGAAAGGGTGGCGTCCTAACCGATAGACGAAGGGAGCAAAACTCCCGGCAAATCAATACGTTGAGCGTCAGACGCGCCGGACTCGCCGCCGGTCAACGGCCGCGACGGGCGAACGTATAGTGGCGATTGCCCGGGCGGGCAAGCACTCAAACGGGCCTTTTCCCGGTCGCGAGCCCCCATTGATCCTGGCCGGGCGACCGTAGCAATCCGGTACGATTTCTCAATCCTTTGTAAAGCAGCCGGCAGTAGGGCTGGCGCTTGGGCCGGGGCGAATCTTGAGGCTGTTTCCGGTTGCCGCTCTTGCAACTGTCCGTCCAACTTGTTCGTGCAACTGTTTCTTGGGATTGATGCGATGGCTCTCGGATCCAAAAAGCGCGAATCGCGCAAGTCGTTGCGCCAGGCCGGCTGGATCACGCTCGATGGCGGCTTTGCCGCCCGGGCCTGTGTGGTCGAGGACATCTCGTCATCGGGCGCCAAGATCACGGTCGAAGACAACAACACGCTGCCGGCGAGGCTGCGGCTGGCTTTCTCACGCGATGCCCGCACCGGCCGGGCCTGCGAGGTGGTGTGGCGTCGCGGCAAGACATTCGGCGTCAAGTTTGTGCGCTAGCTCCTCGATCGGCATCGGTGCTCTGGCTTCGTCCGTCCTCGCGCGATAAAAGGCCGGATGCGGAAAACATCCCTCGTCGTCATCGCTGTTCTGCTTCCGGTGGCCGCGCTCGCGCAGCAGGGCGGTCGCCTCAATCTCCAGACGCCATCGGATGCCGGGAAATCGCTGCCGTCGAAAGCCACCACTCGGAGCAATCCCTGCGCGTCGCTCGGGCCAGGCTTCGTGAAGGTCGAGGGCACCGACACCTGCGTCAAGCTCGGCGGCGCGATCAGCGTTGGCGCCGGAATGTCCTCCGGCCGCTGAGTGCGCTACGACATCGGAGGCGCGACGAAGCTGATAAAGCCGGGCCGCTCCGCCACCTCGTCGAACCAGCGTTGCAGATTGGGCAGTGTCGGCTTGCTGACGCCCTCGACACCGAGCCAGCGTCGCGCAAAGGCGCCGATCGCGATGTCGGCAATCGTGAACTGATCGCCCTCGATGAAGCGTCGGCTTGCGAGCTGGGCCTCGACGACGCGCCACACGACACCTTCGGCATCGACATCCTTCTGGATCTGAATCATGTCGCGCTTCTCCGGTGCCGTGCGAACCAGCGCCCAGAACACCGGACGGTCGACCGGCTGCAACGTCGACAGCGTCCAGTCGAGCCAGCGGTCGACCGCGGCGCGCGCCCTTGGCGATTGCGGATAGATCGGCGTGCCCTCACCGTAGGCCATGCAGAGATAGCGCATCACCGAATTGGATTCCCAGAGCACGTAGTCGCCATCGACCAGCGTCGGCACGCGGCCGTTCGGGTTCATCGCCAGATAGTCCGGCTGATCGTTCTTGCCGAACTGCATGCCGGCATCGATGCGCTGATAGGCGACGTCAAGCTCGGCGAGGCACCAAAGCACCTTCTGCACGTTGACCGAGTTGGCCCGGCCCCAGATCGTCAGTTGCTGCTTGCCGCCGGTCACACGTTTCTCCCGCCGTTTTGTGTTGGCGTGTTCTTAGCGGAGTCCCGCGTGAAATGCGCGGGATGAATTGTTCCGAGGGCAAGAAAATAGCGGCCCTGCCGCGTGGCGACAGGGCCTCATGCGCGCAGCAGCGCTTACGCGCGACGTGTCAGATCGAATTCAATGACCAAAGACCAACCACAGCAGGATGATCACCGGAATCGGCACACCCAGCAGCCAAAGCAGGATTCCCTTTCCCATCGCGTCGTCTCCTCGCATCGCTCATTTTCGAGGAGCCAACCCGAATGGCCGCAGCAGGTTCCTATTTCGGCGCGGCGGCTGTCGCGGGAAAGCGGCGCGTCCGCCTCACCATCGCAGGCGACAGGCAGACGTGCCGGAGCAATCCGTAGGGGACCCTACCAGTGGCCGGTGTTCGGCATCGATGTCCACGGCTCCGCCGGAGCCTTCGGCTCGCCCTTCTGCAGCAGCTCGATCGAGTGCAGGTCGGGCGAGCGCACGAACGCCATGTTGCCGTCGCGTGGCGGGCGATTGATCGTGACGCCCATCTTCATCAGCTTCGCGCAGGTCGCGTAGATGTCGTCGACCTCGTAGGCGAGGTGGCCGAAATAGCGGTCCTCGCCGTATTTCTCCTCGTCCCAATTGTAGGTGAGTTCGACCAGCGGCGCGCCGCGGGTCTGCGGCAGGCTCTTGAGCAAATGGAGATCCTCGGGCGCGCAGAGAAACACCAGGGTAAAGCGGCCCTTGTCGTTGTCGATCCGGCGCACTTCCTGCAACCCGAGCGCATCCTGGTAGAACTTGATTGCGGCATCGAGGTTGCGGACGCGCAGCATGGTGTGGAGATAGCGCATGGTTGTTGGCTCCCTGGCGTTTTCTGGGGACGATTGGGCCTGATGGTTCGGGCCCTCAATACCAGCAAATGCTTGACGGGGGCAGGGCGCCACCGCCTGGCCCGCTTCACAATCCGGTACGGTCCCCGCTCGCGTGCGATACCGGTTCGGGCCATACTGGACCCAGAGGGAGCGGGCGCGATCGATGAAGAATGGGCTCTATTCGATCCACATCCATATGACCGACGGCGTCAAGGGGCGCGACAGCGGCGTCCTGATCCTGCGCGACGGTCTCCTGATCGGCGGCGGGCCTTACTTCTGGTCGATCGGCGAATACACGGCGGGCGCCGGCACTTGGAAGGGGCATCTCAGCACCAACCAGCACACGCCGTTCGCGGACCCCTTGGTCAGGCCGCTGTTCGGCGGGCACGAGGTGACCAGCGGCTTTTCCGGGACGTTCCAGGGCGACGAGGCGGAGGCCTTCGGGACCGTGCTGGTGGGTACCCGGAGCATGAGCTTTCGCGCCACCCTCAAGCGAATGGCCGACGCATAAATTGCCACTGTGCAGCGTGTGCCTGTGGATTTGTGCGCAGCAAGATCGTGGATCTGCTCGACAAATCGGATTGGCCAGACTGTGGATTTGCTGCGGATAAGCGGGGGAAAAGGTGTGGAGGCCGGCCGCCCGCTGCAGCGATAACCCTACCTGGTTAGGTTAAGGGCAACATCGCGTTGTCCCCACCTGCGGTTGCGCTAGGAATGGCTGCATCGGGATGACAGCCATATGGCTGCATCGGGATGACAGCCATGATGCCCACGTTTCACAGTGCGGATCGACCGACCCACCGGCGCGTGATGGTGGTGGGGCTGCTGTTTTGCGCGGCGTTTGTCGTGATGAGCTTCTGGCTCCGGCCACAGCCGGATGACGGGCGTGCGCTGGTGAAGGCCGACAGGTTGGTGCGCATCGCAGGTCAGCTGCAAAAGGCCAACTGAATAGCTGCCGCCGGGCGCTCAGTCGGGCAGCTTCTCGTCCGGGCGTTTGTGATACATCGCGATGCCGATGAAGCCGACAAAGCCCAGCACGTTGAGCAGAAGTTCCATCCACGCTGGCATGACGCCAACCTCTTTCCGGGCGATTGTAACCCTGAGGTTGTCAATTCGTTCCGTCGTTGACCGATGGTGGACCCCGCGCAATCGCATGGCTAAGGAACCCGCGTCACGTTGATGCCTCGTCGGTGCGGCGAGGCGCCAATCGTGATCAGGGGAACCCGGCAACCATCCCGGCGCACCCGCGTTGGTCCGGCAGGCCTATGTGAGGAGGTTGCACATGAAAAAGGCATTGGCAGTTCTGGCGACGGTCACGGCGGTTGGCGCGATCACGTTGAGCGCGCCTGCACCTGCGCAGGCGCGCGGTATTGGCCCGGGCCTCGCCTTCGGTCTGGCCGCGGGCGCGATCACGGCAGGCGTCGTGGGCGCCTACGGTCCGCATTACTATTACGGGCCGGGCTACTATCCCGGTTATTACTATGGCCCGCGCTACTACGGCTATTATGGACCGGGCCCGTACGCCTACTATGGCGGTCCGTATTATCACCACCGCTATTGGCGGCACTGGTAACGATCAGGACCCGGAGCCGACCGCTCCGGGTCTTTCATTTGCGCCGGTGCCCATCGGGATCAATCTTCAGCGCGTCTGGATTGCCGCTCGATATCCACTCCAGGCATTGCCGAGGGTGTTGGCATAGTATTCGTGCCGCTCGCGCTCGAATTTCTCCTGCGTGGCCCTGAAGCTGGCGACGCGTGCCGCGATCTCTTCGCGCTCGCGCGCGAGGCGGTGTTCGTTCTCTGCCATTGCCCATCACGTTCCTGGTGGCGCCCCCGACCGGCATAGACGTCGGCGATTTGGGCGCGAGTGCGGAGCCGGCGTTGCTGCAATGTGATCAACCGAAGGCAGGTCGCGAAAGCAGCCCTTTGGCGCGCGTCGATCGCGCATGCAGGACCGGCTGTGCTATAAGGCTGGTCGCGGCGGACGGAATCATCTCCAGGGATTGCAAGAGACGTGATTGCAAGGGCCATGATTGCAAGGGACCTGCGCAGCGGCGTCGAGCAACTCGGCAACATGATCGCCGAGGCGTCGTCGATCGTCCCCTTTACCGGTGCCGGCATCTCGACCGAGTGCGGAATTCCCGACTTCCGTTCGCCCGGTGGGATCTGGACCCGTAACCGGCCAATCCCGTTCGACGAATTCGTCGCCAGCCAGGACGCGCGCGACGAGTCATGGCGTCGTCGCTTCGCGATGGAACCGACCTTCGCTGCGGCGAGGCCCGGCCGCGGACATCGCGCGCTTGCCTCGCTTTATCGCGCCGGCAAGGTTCCGGGCATCGTCACCCAGAACATCGACAATTTGCATCAGATATCGGGCTTCGAGGCCGATGATGTCATCGAGCTGCACGGCAATACGACCTATGCCCGCTGCATCGGCTGTGCGAAGCGATACGATCTTTCGTGGGTGAAGCAGCACTTCGACGCAGGCGGCGGCGCGCCCGATTGCGCCGACTGCGGTGATCCGATCAAGACCGCGACGATCTCGTTCGGGCAGGCGATGCCGGAAGATGCGATGCAGCGCGCAACGGAACTCGCGCAGCATTGTGATCTCTTTCTGGCGATCGGATCTTCGCTCGTGGTGTGGCCGGCTGCGGGATTTCCGATGATGGCGAAGAACTGCGGCGCACGGCTCGTGATCATCAACAACGAGCCGACCGATCAGGACGATATTGCCGATCTCGTGATCCGGCATGACATCGGCGAGACGCTCGGTCCTTTCGTCGGCAACTGATGCCTGCTTGATTCGCTCCTTCGCAAGCCTGTTCATAGTTCCCGACGGATTCGCTTTTTTAGCTATGCGCCACAGGCGGGAGTGTTATCTTTTGATTCGAGAGATTCGCGCAGCGTTCTTCTGAGTCGGTCATGGATGGCAGCGTGTTCAGGCTGCGCCGCAACAGCGGCCAGCTGCAATTGATGTGTGGGGTCCGGGGTCATGGGGTCGGACGGATTTGAGTCCAAGAAGCTCGGCGGACCGCCGGCGGGCGGTTCGGGACAGGGCAGAATTGGGCAAGGCGAATATTCAAGCGGCGCGTCGCGCGATCCGGCGATCGATGCGTTCTCGGGCCTCGGCGATGCCGCGGCCAACCTCGTTGAAATCTCCGGCGTCATCAAATGGTTCGACGCCTCCAAGGGCTACGGCTTCATCGTTCCCGACAATGGCTGGCCGGATGTTCTGCTGCACGTGACGGTGTTGCGGCGCGACGGCTACCAGACTGCCTACGAAGGCGCGCGGCTCGTCGTCGAATGCGTGCAGCGCGCGAAGGGTTATCAGGCCTTCCGCATCGTCTCGATGGACGAGTCGACCGCGATCCATCCGGCGCAGATGCTGCCGCCGCGGACCCATGTCACGGTCACCCCCACCAGCGGCCTCGAGCGCGCGCAGGTCAAGTGGTTCAACCGGCTGCGCGGCTTCGGCTTCCTGACCTGCGGGGAAGGCACGCCCGACATCTTCGTCCACATGGAGACGCTGCGCCGCTTCGGCATGACCGAGCTCCGCCCCGGCCAGTTTGTGCTGGTGCGCTTCGGGCCCGGCTCCAAGGGCATGATGGCCGCCGAGATCCATCCCGAGAGCGGCCCGTCGGCGCTGTCGTCGCACTGATCTCGCCATCCTGACGTAAACGTGAGCCGCCGGGTGAGCCCGACGGCTCTGGCATTTGCCGCAATCGTCAGGTTACGGTCCGCCGGAAAATGTCCCTGGCGTTTCCTTGACGTATCCCTGGCGTGAGTATCTCACCATGAATTTCGATCGCTTCGTCAGCCGGCCTCGCTCATGGCTGGTGGCCTCGCTCGTGGTCCTGTTCGGCGTGCTGGCCGGTCCCGGCGCGCAGGCTGCGACCTTCCAGCCGCTCGAAATCGTCACCAAGTCCGGCGTGCACGTCTTCTCGGTCGAGATGGCGACCACCGAGGAGGAGAAGGAAACCGGCCTGATGTACCGCAAGGAACTGGCGGACAGCAAAGGCATGCTGTTCGACTTCTCCCCGGAGCAGGAGGTGTCGATGTGGATGAAGAACACCTACCTCTCGCTCGACATGATTTTCATCCGCGCCGACGGCCGCATTCTCAGGATCGCCGAGAACACCGAACCGATGTCGACCAGGATCATCCCGTCGCGCGGCCTCGCCAGGGGCGTTCTCGAGGTGGTTGCCGGGACCGCTCAGAAATACGGCATCCGACCCGGCGACCGGGTAGCGCACCCGCTGTTTGGCAGCCACTGATCTTCTTGTTTGACGCGGTATCTTGATGCGAACCGGCATCCACTTCTTTTGAAAACGCGATGAAGCGCCCCAATCGGCGCCTTGCTGGCGCCGGCTTATGCGTGTATCGACAGGGCTTCTCGGAAAAGCCGGGGTATAGCGCAGCCTGGTAGCGCGGCAGTTTTGGGTACTGCAGGTCGTTGGTTCGAATCCAGCTGCCCCGACCAAATCACCGACACGTCAGTGGATCGTTCTATGCCCTGACCGGTGCACAACGGCTTTACTGCCCGGCAACCCCGGCGCCGGCGCTGTCTTGAACCAGAGATTGTATCGGAGAACGCATCAGCGCCACCCGGACGGAATATGTTCGTCCGGACGGCGCCGCGCTAATTGCTGGGCCCTTAAATCCCCAGTGGTGATAGGTCGTGCCAGCAGCTGAAAAGGTTCAAGCAGGGGGCTTTTTTTCGCCGCCTGCCGGGGTCCGCGATGCGCCGGAGCCGGCCGGCGGCATCGAGGGGATGTGGCTTGCCGATGTGTGAAGCGGGCTGGCAGGGTAGCGCCGCCATGCAAGAACAATCAGCGAGGAGACATCATGGTGCGCAAACTGATCGACATCTCCGTTCCCCTGCAGAATGACGTGCCGGCCGATCCGCCCGGTAATCATCCGACAATCCAGTATATCGACCATCAGCAGGGGCTGCCGCGGATGCTGCAGTTCTTCGAGGGATTGAAGGCCGAGGATCTGCCCGATGGCCAGGGCTGGGCGGTCGAGCAGGTGTCGCTCTCGACCCATAACGGCACCCATCTCGATGCGCCCTGGCATTTCCATCCGACCATGAACCGCGGCGAACGGTCCTGGACCATCGACGAGGTCCCGTTGGAATGGTGCCTTCAGCCGGGCGTGAAACTCGACTTCCGCCATCTGCCGGATGGTTATGTGGCGACGGCGAAGGACGTGGAGGCCGAGCTGAAGCGCATCGGCCACACGCTGTCGCCGCTCGAGATCGTCGTCGTCAATACCAGCGCCGGCGCCAAGTATGGCAGGCCCGACTACGTCACCTCGGGATGCGGCATGGGTTACGAGGCGACGATGTATCTGCTCGAGCGCGGGGTGCGCCTGACCGGTATCGACGGCTGGAGCTGGGACGCACCTTTCGTCTACACCGCGAGGAAATATGCGGAGACCAGGGACGCGAGCCTGATCTGGGAGGGCCACAAGGCCGGGCGGCACATCGGCTACTGCCATATCGAAAAGCTGCACAATCTGGAGCAGCTGCCGTCGACCGGCTTCATGGTGTCCTGCTTCCCCGTGAAGATCGAGCGCGCGTCGGCGGGGTGGACGAGGGCGGTCGCGATCCTCGATGGCTGAAGCGCGATACGGCCAGGATCTTGCCCTCGCGAACGAGATCCTTGCACACGTCCTTTAGCGCTGCGACCGCTTCCCGTGTTGCCCGGCTCACGGGACGTCCGCGCGGCAACGCCAAAACGCGGTCGGCGCTCGCCCAGGGCAACAGCGCCGCCGACAGCGAACCGGCCGCGACCTCTTCATGAATGCCGGAAAACGGCAGCAGCCCGTAGCCGAGTCCGGATGCCACGATCCGCTTCAACGGGACGCTGCTGTCGACGCGCAACGAAAAAGGCACTGTCGACGGGAACGGGTTGCGGCTGAGTGGCGCGATGGCGCACGGCAGGTTGTCGAACTCCTTCCGGGTCATCTTGCCCCGCTTGAGCAGGGGGTCGCGCGGCGGGCCGATCAGAAATACCTGCTCGACGACCAGCATCTCGTAGTCGAGATGGTCGTTAGGCTGCGGCGTGGTGACGATTGCGAGGTCGAGTTCACCGCGGAGCAGGCGGTCGCTCATTCCTTCGGTCAGTCCCTCGCTCAGTTCGAGCCGCACCCGGGGAAATTTCTTCATGAACAACTGGGCGAACGGTGCATAAAGCAGGTCGGCCAGGCTCGATGGCGCACCGAGCCGAACCGTGCCGCTGGGCTCGCGATTTTCCGTCCGGACCTCGGCCTTGATATCGTCGATGGTGCCAAGCAGCCAGCGTCCACGCGCCAGCAGCACCTTGCCTGACTCGGTAACCGTTACACCGCGCGCCCCGCGTTCAACCAGCTTGCCGCCGAGTTCGTGCTCGAGCTCCTTGACGTGGCGGCTGAGCGCAGACTGGGCGACGTTGAGTGTGCTCGCTGCGGCCGCGAACCCGCCGCGTTCGGCAACCGCAACGAAGTAGCGAAGCTGTCGCAGGTCCATGCCGGCCTCCATCTCAAATCGAGATGGCAACCATATTAAACTTATTCTTGTGAGATACAAAAATCCGAGCACTCTCCGCGCCAAGGGCGAAACAGGGAGTGACGCACATGAGCATCGCTGCGAATGCAACGCACCGGACGACAGTGTTCATTGCAGGCGGCGGCCCGGTCGGCCTCGCGATGTCGCTGCTGCTCGACCGCTTCGGCATCGACTGCGTGGTGGCCGAGAAGAGCGCGACCACAACCGATCATCCGAAGTCGCGCGGCTGCTGGGTCCGCACCATGGAAATATTCCGGCAATGGGGAATCGAGACCGCGATCCGCGAGCGCGGCCTGCAGGACAATTCCGATATGTTCGTGTTCCTCGACAGTATCGCGGGACACGAATTCGGCCGGACCCGCCCCGAGCCAAATCTCGGACACACCCCGGCATGGAAGTGTCTCGTCGCACAGGATGCGGTCGAGGAGGAAATCCTCCGCGTCGTCGAGCGATCGAAACACGCCACCGTGCTGTTCAGCACCGAGTGTGAGTCGTTCGAGGAAACCAACAGCGGCGTTCGCGTCAGGACGCGCTGCGAAAAGTCGGGCGAAATCACCGAATGGAGCGCGACCTACCTGATTGCGGCCGATGGAGCCGGCAGCCGGACCCGCCGCAGCGCCGGGATCGAGATGGTCGGACCAGCCACGCTTGCGGTGATGTCGAACGAATATTGGCGGGCCGATCTGTCGTGTCTGCCGATCGCGCGCGAGGCCGCGGGCTTCATGGTGATCCCCGACAACCCCGATCTGCCGCGGGCGGCAATCCTCAACACCAATGGCCGCGACCGCTGGCTGACGGTGTCACAGATCGGCCTGACCAAGGACGATCGCGAGCGGCCATGGTCGGATCAGGAGTTCATCGAGATGACGCGCGAGCACGTCGGAATTCCCGACCTCGACGTGGCGCTGCTCAACCGCTCGATCTGGCGCGTCAGCATGCAGGTCGCGGAGACGTTTCGGAAGGGCCGGGTGTTCCTGGTCGGCGACTGCGCCCACCGCTTTCCGCCGACCGGCGGCTTCGGCCTGAATTCGGGGGTGCAGGATGCGCACAATCTCGCGTGGAAGCTCGCATTCGTGCTCAGGGGCTGGGCTGATGAGCGCCTTCTCGACAGCTATTCGAGCGAACGGCGCCCGGTCGCGCAGTCCAACGCCAGCTTCAGCTTCGGCAACCGTCTGCGGATGGGCCTCACCGACGACGCGGTGCGATCGAGGAATCCGGACCGCATCCGTTTCTGGATCAACGATATGGACAATCACCTGCACAGCATCGGCCAGAATCTCGGACACAATTATGAGGAAGGTGCTGTTATCCCCGACGGCACCGTCGCGAAGGCGCTGAACTCCCGCCACTACGCCCCATCCGACCGCCCCGGCGCGCGTTTCCCGCACGTCTGGCTCGATTCGACGCGCAAACGTTCGACACTGGACTGGTTCGACAAGGAATTTTCTGTCGTCACCGGTCCGCTCGGCAGCGAGTGGCTGGAGGCGGGGCGGCGAGTGTCCGAAAAAACTGGAGTGTCGCTCTCGCTCAAGCAGTTGCCGGCGGCTGATCCCGCCGACGGGTTTCAATTGGGTATGCGCGGCGCCGTGCTGGTCCGCCCCGATGGCCATGTGGCGTGGCGAATGCACTGGCTGCCATCGGATCCGGCGAAGGAACTTGCCGGCGCGCTTTCGACCCTGCTGCATTAGCGGGGGCTCAGATGCAATCGTTCGATGCCAACGGCGTTGCGACGGCGTACTGGATCTCCGGCCGCGGCGCTCCCATCGTCCTGCTGCACGGCGGCGAGGCCGATCACGCCATGTTCGACGGCCTATCGCGCGCGCTGAGCGACCACTTCACGGTCATCGCCTACGATCAGCGCGACTCCGGCGCGACGCGGAATCCGTCGTCGCCGTATTCGCTCGCTGATCTGGCCGACGATGCCGCCGCTCTGATCCGCGGGCTCGGCCATGGTCGGGTTCATGTGATGGGAACCTCACTCGGCGGATTGGTCGCGCAAACGCTGGCGGCACGGCATCCCCACAGCATCGACCGATTAGTTCTGAGCAGCACATGGAAGATCAACAGGAGTCCGCTGGACGTCAATCCAGGCGCGTTCCGCGCGCTCGGCGCCTACCGCGCTGACGCCAGTGCCAATGCGGCGAAGATCGCCGAGTTCTTCTTTCCGCCGGGCTTTCTGCACGAGCGGCCGGAACTGATCGATATCTTCCGCGGCAACAACCGGGACGACGGGCAGAAGGCGCGGCGCGCCGCGCTGTTGGCGCAACCTGTCGCGGCCGACCTCGCGAATTTCGATCGCCCGACGCTTCTGCTGGCCGGAAGCGATGATCGCCTGATTCCGAACACGGAGACATTTGCGATCGCGGACGATCTCCAGCGTGTCGAGACGCTTGTGATCGAACAGGTCGGCCATGTGTCGTCGATCCAGGCGCCGGAGCGCGTGGCGGAGGCCGTGATCGCATTTCTCAACTCGGAAGAGGCGGTTTGATAACAGGAGCGGAGAGGACCATGGCCGACCAGCCTGGCGTAGTGTCTTTCGACGAAGCACCGGTGACGATGCGCTATCGGCTTTCAGTCATTCTGTTTGCCTCGACAGGGGTGATCGACTTCTTCGATTTCTTCGTCGTCGGATTTCTTGTGTCGGTGTTGGCACCGAAATGGCACCTCACCTTCGGGCAGACCTCGATCATGTTGATGAGCGCTGGCATCGGCGCGATGCTGGGCGCGCTGGCCTCGGGCTTCCTGGCCGACCGCTTCGGGCGGAAGCCGCTTGCCGTCGTCGGTGTGCTGATCTGCGGACTGAGTTCGGGCGCGATTGCTTTGATACCGGATGACGGTTGGATCTTGTTCGCCGGTCTGCGGTTTTTCGTGGGCTTCGGCCTGGCGGGGGGCGCGGCGGCCGGGGTGCCGGCCATCGTCGAGTTCGCACCAACCCGCCACCGGACGCTGATCACGAGTCTGGTGGGCGTTCCTGTCGCGTTTGGCGTTTTGTCGGCATCGATTACGGCCAGCTACCTGCTGCCGATGGTTGGTTGGCGCGGGCTTGCCGCGGTCGGCTTCCTGCCAATCATGCTCGCTGTCTTGACCGCTGTCGTCATGCCGGAGTCGCCACGCTGGCTGATCAGCAAAGGTCGTGTGCGGGAAGCGCAGGTCAGTATCCGCAAACTCTACCGGGTCGGCGATCAGACGTTCGCGCTGCCGACGCTCCCGGCGGCGAGCCCGGCGCGGTTCGCCGATCTGTTGACCGAACAGCGGCGCTTCTGGCTGACGGTGCTGACCTGGTTCGGTGCCAGCACGGCCAACTATGGCGTCTTCCTGTGGGGGCCGACGATCGTCGCGCTATTGCTCGGCGTAGCGCCCCAGGATGCAGCGAAGATGTTCATCCTCGTCAGCCTTGCCGGCGTGCTCGGCCGGACCGGCTTTGCCTTTCTGGCTCACCGGGTCGGCCGCAAGCCCTGCGGTCAGCTGATGGGGTATGGCACCGCCATTTCACTCGGACTCGCGGCAAGCTTCCACAGTGACTTTGTCGGCTCGGTGCCGCTGTTCCTGGTTTTCCTGATGGTCGGTGCGTTGCTCTTTGACGGCGGGTTTTCCAGCCTCGCTCCGTATCCAGCGGAGATCTTCCCGGTTCAGCTTAGCGGCCGGGCCGTCGGATTGGCACAACTCGCCAACGGCATTGGAAAGATCGCCGGTCCACTGTGCCTGGCATTGATCGCGGGCTCGGACAATCCGGTGCTTCCGCACGCGACCGCATCGGCAGTATTGCCGGCGTTCATCTTTCTCGCCGGCTCAGGCCTCCTGGTCGGTCTCGCCTTTACCTTCCTGGGTGTCGAGCCGCACGGGCGCCCGGTCTCGCTGTTCGGCGGCAACCGGATCGGCAAAGCGACACTGGAGCAGGCAACGGCAGAAACTGCGGCGTGATGCAGCATGAGAGATGATGTCATGAACGATAAGTTCGGCAAGACCGGATTGAAGGCGCCGTTCGACACGGACAAGCTCGACCGGCTGATGGATGAGGCGGGTCTCGATGTCCTGATCGCAACGTCGCGTCACAACGTGCAATATCTGCTCGGTGGATATCGCTTCTTCTTCTTCGACGTTATGGAAGCGATCGGCACCAGCCGCTATTTGCCGGCCGTGATCTATCAAAAGGGTCATCCCGAAAATGCAGCCTATATCGGCAACCGCATGGAAGGATTCGAACGCGAACTTGGCAGCATCTGGACCCCGATCGTCGAGACGGCGTCGTGGGGCACGATCGATGCGATCGGGCTTGTCATCGACTACCTGAGAAAGCTCGGCGGCAACGCCAGGAGAGTTGGCATCGAGGCGGGCTTCATGCCTGCGGATGCCAAGGATGTGCTGGCCGGTCACAGCGGTTTCGAGCTATGCGAGGCCCATTTCGTCCTCGAACGCCTGCGAGCTGCGAAATCTCCAGGTGAAATCGAGCTGATCCGGCAAGCCTCCGAGCGGGTCGTGGATGCAATGGCCGCCACGTTCAAGGCCTGCGCCCCTGGCATGACCAAACGTGACATAGTGCAGCGCCTGAAGCGCGAGGAGCATGAACGCGATCTTGTGTTCGAATATTGCCTGATCGCCGCAGGCACCAGCCACAATCGCGCGCCGTCCGATCAGCGGTTGGAAGAGGGCGATGTGATCTCGCTCGACTCCGGGGGAAACTACAGGGGATATATCGGCGATCTGAGCCGGATGGGCGTGCTCGGCGAGCCGGACAATGAGCTCTGCGAGCTGCTGGATGAAGTCGAAACGATCCAGCAAGCCGCGCGGCGCGCCATAAGGCCGGGAGCGCTCGGCGGTGACGTCATTGCAGCGGGAGAAGCTGCCGTGAAGACTTCGGTCCACCGCACGGTGCTCGACTTCACTGCGCACGGCATCGGCCTTGTGAGCCACGAAGCACCGCGCCTCACTGCGAGGGGGCCGGTGCCTTATGCGCCCTACGATGCCGATCGCGCACTGGAGAGGGGAATGGTGATTTCGGTCGAGACGACGCTTCTGCACGCCACGCGCGGTTACATCAAGCTCGAGGATACGTTGATCGTGAGTGACGGAAGTTGGGAAGCTCCGGGCGACAGCTGCCGCAGATGGAATTCATCCGATTGCAGCCAGGCAAAATCGGGTCTGTGAATTCATTCGGCACAGGAGCTCGGTCGTTCAAATATTCGGGCTCCGGCTGGCGCTTTGCGGAACCTGGGGGCGCGCCGATCATTCCTCCCGGTTGTTGCCGCGGTGCTACAGCCTGAATCGACGAATTGCGCTCTAATGCACGCAGTAGTCGTAGGCGCATTGTTGATGATCTAGCGCAGATGATTTGGGGCATCTGCCCGTCATCATTGATGGCTCGCGCAGTTCTCTCCCGTAGACTGGAGCCCCGGCGCTGTCCGGGGCTCTCTCTTGCGCGCTATCCGGAGGCAGGCGGTTCGATGCCGCGGCCCAGCGCGAACTGGCCGACCGGTCCCTCGACGTGAATGTCGAGCCCCGTCATCTTTGCGAACAGATCGATATTGGTGGCGCCGATCGCGCAGCCGCCAAGACCCATGTCCGTCGCCATCAGATACAGCGTCTGGGTCAGCACGCCGACATCCTTCAGGATCAGCGCATAGGCAATGGCGCTGTACTTCCAGGAGATCCGGCCGAAGCGTGCAGCGATCGTGATCAGGATCTGCGGCGGAGCAGGGGCGTCCATGGCAAATTCCGCGCCTTGCATCATGGCGTCGAATTGATGCGGGTGAACGTCGATCGCCGTCAGCGCGTGCGCATCGGCGTCGTAGTGATAGAACCCCCGCGCCAGGCCATCGCAATTCGCAATCGCCAGGTAGAGCTCGAGCTCGTAGGCGCTGCCCGCCGCGGGATAGGGCCTGCTGCTGTATTCGATCTCGGGGCCGTCATCGGTGAATTCGAGCGGGCTGCTCCATTTTGATCTGATGCGCGCCACGTTGTTGAGGAGCGTCGAAAGCTCGGCGAGCGTGACCGGCTTCCGGTCGTCGAACTCACGCGTGGAATGTCTCCGATCCAGCAATTGCTCGAACGGCGAGGCGCTGCCGATCGCATCCGGCAGCTTGACGGTTCGGCCGGGCCAGGCTGGCCGAACCGCCGGCAGCGACGCACTCAAGCCGATGTGCGGGTAGAGGCCGCCCAGCGGATTGGCCTGCCGGCCCTCAGTGCTGCGGGTGTGGAACAGCAGGTCGTGAAAATCCCAGAAGACGAGGCCGTCATCTCCCTCGATCTGCCGGAGATTGTCGCGCCTGGCCGTGTCGACCTTGATGATGATCTCGCAATCGAGCAGCAGCGCGAGCAATCCCGGCCCCGGATAGCCGTCGAGACGGCGGATGCTGCCGATCTTCTGCGGTGTGGCGAGCATCGTGAGCAGGCTCGCAGTGCCAGCATCGCAAATCCGGAACAACGCGCCGGCGCGCGGCGATTCCAGGACCATCGAGGTGCCACGCCGCCGCAGATAGGCGAAGCGCGACAACGTAACCGTCGCCGCGTCATCAAGCTTCGGCATCCGCGGCCAATAGTCCGACGTCTGCGGTTCGATCACGACGAGTTCGTCGCTCGCACGCGCCAGGCGATATTCCACGAGGCCGCGGCGCGCCAATTGCCGGATCAGGCGCTCGACGTCGCGCGCGACCACATCGCCTTCGCGGGAAGGGGACGGCAGCGGCAGGCCTGCCCGCAGCTCGCGCGCGCGTTCCGTTGCAGCGGCGCTGAACTTGCCGAGCGGCTCCGAATAGTCGTCGAAATGCGCGGCGATGCTGCCGTCGGGCTGCACGTCGAGCGCGACACGCGGATTGAGCTGCGCGTAGAGCGTCGGCGTTGCGCTCTTCGATTTCGTTGTCTTCGCGCGCACGCCGGCGTCACCTTACGTATGCGGGAGAAACGGCGTCAGCTCGTTTTCCGGCGACGGCCGATCGCGCAATCCGAGCTTGACCGGCACATCATAGAGCCGTCCGGGGCCGAAGCGACGATAGAAATGACGCATGCCGGGAACGATGACCCGGACGACGGGGACCTCGACGTCCGGCCGGGTCTGGTCGAGGACGAGAAAGTCCATCCCGGCGCGCGTGGCGATGTCGACGCAGGCGTCGACTTGCGCACGCGTGTTGTCGAGCGGCACGTTTGACGCCGCGGCCGGAGGAACAACCGGATTCGAGGCCGGAATCAGGAACGGATATTCCTCGAGCCGCAGCGGATTGATGCCGTCGAGGCTCGGCTTCTCGCCGCTGCCTCCGCCCATCAGGCCGATCGACAGGAACTGGTTCAGCTCGGTCAGCGACCGCAACAATGCGATGCGCGGATCGAAGTGCGAGCCCGATCCGAACTCGATGTTCTCCTGGCCGTTCTGCATCCAGTGCACGATCGCAACGTAGGTCGGGATGCCGAGGTCGCTGGTGATGTCGAGCACCCAGAGCTTGCGACCGGTGTCCTCGAGCTGGGTCTTCAGATCGCGGACGTAGGAATCGTCGAACCGGTCGAGATCGACTGCTGCCCGTTGCGACCGGTTGTACCACCAGATCGCGTAGGCATCGCGCTCCATCAATTCGAGGAAGCCCTGGACGATCGCTTCCTCGCGCGTGTTGCCGGCGGCGCAGCCGTTGGAGTCAGCTGCGAAGATGGCTCCCGGCCCGTCATGGAAGAAATACAGCAGGCTGGTCGGCACCTGTCGGAAGCGCTTGTCGCGCAGTGACCAGACCGGCGACCATTCGATCCGTGCAGACGTGTCGAACGGCTCGGGCGCCGGCTGGGTGTGATAGGAATCATGCTCGCGGGCTTGCGCACGGATCCGGTATTGCTCGTCGCTGAACAGCAGGATGTCGTTGGGAGGGATGGCCTCGTCGGGAGCGAAGTCGCTGAAGCGCTTGCGCGCGCGGATCTCGTCGCCCTGAAAGATTCCGGAATAGCGCTCGATGGCCTCCATCAGCGCGCTGGCTTCGCCTTGCTCCGCGGTGCTGCCCTTGCCGAAGCTGCCGCCGGTCAGCCCCGAGCGCAGCTGGTCGACGCTTTGCGCCGGCGCGGAGAAGTTGTGCTGGGCGTGGAAATTGGTGTTCAGCGGCAGATCGACCTCGATCCGGTCCAGCCGCGTCACGACGCCGGTCAGCGGGCTGACATGTTTCCTGAACCGCGCCACCGTAGTGCGCGACGACACTGTGCGATAGCCGCCGCTGGTCATCACGAGCTTGGCGCCTGATCCCAACTCGATCGGTTGGGGCGCGCGCCGCGGGTTTTGCAGTTTCTTGTTGCCGCAGGTGGGGCATTGCGGGCGCGCCGCCACGTAATGCCGGGCGGTCGTCGAGCCCAGGAGGTCGAGGCTCACAATGTGATTGCGCAGATCGGTGCGGAAACCGCTTGCAACGGCCTTGGCGATCTCGATCGCGGCAAACTGGACCGCGTTCTGCCCGATGGTGTGCTGCGCGAGGGGCGAGACGGCAACGGGCCGCGCGCCGGCTCGGTCGAGAAATCCCTTGATCTCGCGGTTGCGGATCATGCGGTCGAACAGGCAGGTCCAGCACGCGCCGTCCGGATTGAAGACGGGGCCGACCAGCGGGAATACGCCTGAGGGCTGGACCAGCAGCCAGGGAGACCGTGCTGATGCGCGCTCGAGATTACGCTCGGCCAATCGCCGGTCGAGATAATCATTCACCAGCGTGACCGTGAGGTCGGGCGATGTCTTGACGACGCGGACCCCGAGGTCCTGCAGCGCCTTGCCCAGTTCGGCCGCGCCCTTGACGTCGACAGCCTCGATCCGCACGCGGCAGCTTTGCAGGTTTTGTCCGGCGACCTCGGGAGGCAGTCCGAGGCTCGCCCAAAGTCCGTCCACTGCGTTGCCGGGCGTGGACGGCTTAGCGATCACGTAGCGCCGGTCGAGCAGACGCCCGATTGCTTCGTTGATCTTGTCGGACGGATATTTCTTGCCGAGGTCGGCGGCGAGCCTGGCGGCGCTGATTCCACCCGCGCCGATCGCCGTCGCGAGGGCACAATAGAGCTCGCCGTGAAGGAAGAATTTGCGGTCTTCGGAATAGAGGCAGACGACGTCCGGAGGTAGCACGTAGGCCGTGAAATTCGGTGCGAACCGCAAGACGTCCTTGGAGATCGGAGAGGATTTTCTGGGCAAAGACTCGTTCCTGTAGCGCGCGCGGCCGACTGTCGAGGAAGGGAGGAGCTGACCTCGGCACCTCCTGCGAGGCGCGCCGCGCAAGCGACACCGGGACAGCTTGAGAGTGCGACAACATGAAATGGCCGGGTCGACCTGTGTCGAACCCGGCCATGATGATTGATGTGCGTCAACGAGATCCTGTCCGGATCAGCAAAGACGGCAAGAGCCCCAGGACACGCAGCATCCGCCGCATCCACCGCAACCGCCGCAGCGGCACGCGCGGCAACCACCGCAGCGGCACCCGCGGCAACCACGACAGCCGCCGCAGCCGCGCCAGGCAACCTGGACGCCTGCGCCCGCGTCTTCCTTGTCGAACAGGTGGAATGTCGCGAGGCTGACGTCAGCGATCTCTTCGTCACCGAGCGTGATCGCGTGGGTAGGCGCGTATTTCTGAGTCTGCGGCATGTCGGCCGCCGGCACGGTGGATGCTGATGCACCTCCCACCAGTGAGAAAGTCAATCCGGCC
Organism: Bradyrhizobium jicamae; assembly: GCF_018130215.1. Lineage (GTDB taxonomy): Bacteria > Pseudomonadota > Alphaproteobacteria > Rhizobiales > Xanthobacteraceae > Bradyrhizobium > Bradyrhizobium jicamae_A. Next base: position 28,427 of record NZ_JAFCKQ010000034.1, on the reverse strand, counting down.
GCACCCAATGCGGGCACGGCGGCCTTGGTCACACGCTTCCGCTTGGGGGCTTGCTTCACCCGTGGCATAGTCGCATCCTCCATTCCTAACGAACTTGATCTGCAGTCAACCCTCACGCATTTGTACGCTTGGTGATCTGGCCATGCAAGAGTCGCTGCACGGACGCAGCGCGCTTGATCGTGAGTTTATGTTGCGGTTCATATTGATGAATGTGATAGCGCGACGACGCCGTCACAGGGTTCTCCTCGTTCATCGCAAGGTGAACACAAGGGCGATGCTGCACTGCGGTTGACCTGACAGCGAACTCGAGGAATCCGCATGCAGAATGATGGTGCGAGCTTTGTCTGGTACGAACTGCTGACCACAGATGCGGCGGCCGCGCGTACTTTTTACGGCAGCGTGCTGGGCTGGGATTCGAGAGACGTTTCGACACCTGCGTTTTCTTACAATCTGTTCATGTCGGGCGGGCTGCCGCGGAGCGGTCTGATGGAGTTGCCGGAAGAGGGCAGGCGGCAGGGCGCAATGCCGAGATGGGTGGGTTATGTCGGCGTCGCCGATATCGACGCAACCGTCGGCCGGATTCGAGAACTCGGCGGCGCCGTGTATGTTCCTCCGACCGGCACCAACATTGGCCGAATCTCGATCGTCGCCGATCCGCAGGGCGCGACGTTCGGGTTGGTTAATGATTTGAAAATCGATCCGCCTCCGCTCGCCGACCTCGATGCATCGTCGCGCGTTGGTTGGCACGAACTGTTGGCGGCGAACTGGCGCCAGGCCTTCGACTTCTACGCCGCGGTATTCGGCTGGCGTCCGGCCGAGGTCGAGATTCCGGATCCCGAACCGTATCAGCTGTTCTCGGCGGGCGGGCTGACGGCCGGCGGAATCTTCAACAAGCGGCCCCATGAAGCGGTCCCGTTCTGGCTTTATTACTTCAACGTCGATGACGTCGACGCGGCCACGTCCCGGGTGACCGCCGGTGGCGGACGAGTCTACGAGGGCCCGCTGATGCTGCCCGACAGCAGCTGGATCGTGCGCTGCCTCGATCCGCAGGATGCAACATTCGCGCTGCAAGGGCCACGAAGCCAGGACAGCATCGCGAAGGCGCCGGTCGCCGAATATCGCTGGACCGCGACCTGGGACCAGTTCTCGTCGAAAGGCAGATGGCGCGGGGAGCGGCCGCCCGGGAAGGGACGGCCGCCGGGTAAGTAGGCCCGATCAGTCAGCCTCCGATCAGGCAGTCTCCGATCAGGCAGCCTCCGATCAGGCAGCCTTGGCTGGCGCCGACGGCCTGGCTGCGGCCGGTGGCTTGACCGGTTTGTCCTGCCGCTTCGACCACGAGATGTAATAGGCCACGATCGTCATGATCGCGATGCCGGAGACGCTGACGAAGATCTGCGCGAACAGCGAGCCCGAGCTCATCGACAGCTCGAAATGCCCGACAAAGGACAGGAATACGCCGACGCAGAACACCGCGAGCGATTGCTGGCCGCACACGATCACGGGATCGAACATCTTCCACTCCAGCGCCGACCAGTCCTTCGGGATGAAGCGGATCACCAGCACGGTGATGACAACGAAGTGCAGGAACCGATAGGGCGCGAGGTTGGTCTTGTCGTTCGGGTTGAACCACGCATAGAACCGGTGCGGGAACATGGCACCGAGGCTGTCCGGGAAGCGTCCGGCCATGGTCATGACCAGTCCGAAGATCAGATAGGCGATGCAGAACCAGAGCGTGTAGCGCGAATTGATGATGTGCATGTTCTTGCGCGCACCGCCCATCGCGCACCACGATCCGAACACGAACAGCACCTGCCAGCAGAACGGATTGAAGTACCAGGTCCCCGCCGGGTAGGCCGGCAGATTCCAGCCCATCTGTCGCGACACCAGCCACAATGCGAGCGAGGCCAGCATGGTGACGTTCGGCTGGCGCAGCATGAACCACAGCACCGGCGGGAACAGCCCCATCAGCACGATGTAAAGCGGCAGCACGTCGAGGTTGACCGGCTTGAACTTCAGGAACAGTCCCTGCCGCAACGTCTCGGTTGCATTGTCGACGAGGCCGGCGACGTTGAACTCGTTGATCATTTCGGAATCGCCGAAGCGCAAGGCGAGATAGCTGATCGAGGCGATGTAGATCACGAACAGAATGATGTGGGCGACGTAGAGCTGCCAGACGCGCTTGGTCAGGCGCGTGGCGCCGACGATGAAGCCGCGCTCCAGCATCATGCGGGCATAGACGAACGAGGCGGTGTAGCCGGAGATGAAGACGAACAGGTCGGCGGCGTCGCTGAAGCCGTAGTTCCGCGTCGTGATCCAGTTTACGATGTTGTCGGGGATGTGATCGAGATAGATCGCCCAGTTCGCAACCCCGCGGAACAGGTCGAGCCGAAGGTCACGTCCTTTTTCGGGCAGAGTGGCGTGGATTTCCATGGGTCCCGCTTCTTCCAGGTGATGCTTACGAGAAGGCCGCGCTGCGCGCCGCTTGCGACGGCCCAGATTGTCACAGCGTAGCAGAATGACTATACCGGTCTGGTGAAGGTAACATCCGACGACAGCGAATCACCGGTCAAATCACTGATCGGTGTCTCTATACTGTCCTGGCGGTTTCCTCCAATCGCTTCCATGTTGCATATCCCACGGGGCCCGACCATCCATGACCGCACGCATTTTTAAGCCCGCCAAAAACGCGATGCAATCGGGACCCGCCAAGACCAAGGACTGGCAACTGGACTATGAACCCGAGCAGCCGCGGACGGTCGAGCCGCTGATGGGCTGGACGTCATCGGGCGACATGAAGCAGCAGCTCACGCTCCGCTTTGAGACCAAGGAAGAAGCGATCGCCTATTGCGAGCGGAAGGGAATTGCCTATCAGGTGATCGAGCCGCAGGCATCAGCCCAGCGCCAGGTCGCCTATGCCGACAATTTTGCCTTCCGCCGCTGGGAGCCCTGGACCCACTAAGGAACGCGGGGCGATCAGGCCGGGTTCGGAGTCGCCAGGCTCCCGGGGATCGGCAAGGGCGCGTCTTTCGAGACTCCGAGCACTGGAAAGCTTCTGATCTTACGCACATTGGGCAGGCCCGCGAATTGCAGGAGCTGCCGGCGCATGTCGTTGACGTCAGGCGCGACGCATTTGAGCATGAAGTCGGCATCGCCCGAGATCCGCCAGCATTGCAGGAAGCGCGGCTCGGCTGTGACAGCGGCCTCGAAAGCCTCGATGGCGGCCAATCGCTGGCTCTCGAGCTGGATCAGGACGAAAGTCATCACCTCATAGCCGAGCAGTCGCTCATCCAGCGTGGCGCGGATCGCCTGGATCACCCCCGAACTGCGCAGGGTCCGGACCCGGCGGAGGCAGGGCGGGGCGGTGATGCCGACCCGGAGCGCCAGTTCGTTGATCCTGATCCGGCCGTCCTTCTGCAGCTCGGACAGGATTTTCAGGTCGATGTCGTCAAGCGGAGGACGCTCCGTCACGGGCGTTCACCGGCCATGATGCTGCGCGGCTGGTCGATCTTGCTCGTCTCGCCTGTCGCGACCAGAGCCGCGGCACCGACGCCAGAGAGGACAAGCTTCTCGTGGGCCGCAACGATCGCCTCCCTGGTCAAGCGGCCCCCGGGCCGATACCAGGTGCAGAGCCCGGTGAGCAGCGCGATGATCGCAAAGGTCGCGACCTGGACGTCGACGACCTCGAAGACGCCGTCCGAGACCCCCTGGTCAAGGATCTGCGCCAGCCGCCGCTCGTAGGCGCCGCGCAACGTAACGACCGCCTCGTAGTTCTTCGAGTCCAGGCTGCGCAGCTCGGAATTGGCAATGAAGACTTCGCGCTTGCGGGTCATGTGATAGGTGACATGGAACGCAACGAAGGCGCGCAGGCTTTCAACCGGATTAGTCTTGCCCGCGAGCGCAAGATCGAGCTGCCGCAGCAAATCGTTGATATGGTCCTGCACCAGATCGAACAGCAATTCCTGCTTGGTTGAGATATGATTGTAGAGCGAGCCGGCCTGGATGCCGACCTCGGCGGCGAGCTGGCGCAGGCTCATGGCCTCGTAGCCGTGCTCGAAGATCAGGCGCACGCCGGCCTTCCGGATTGCCTCCAGCGTCTTGGGGCCATGTGAGCCGATCGTGCGTGCCATCGAGGCCTCGGATGGGGTCGGCTTGCCGGGAGGACCTGGAAACAAGCGAACGACCGTATGTTTATTGCACAAAATCCAAGTAGATTCAATGTGCTGCAGGTTTCGTTTGCTGATCATAGCACATCTGCTTGCGATCCTATTAAAAAAACGTATGATCGTTTAATTACAAGATGAATCTCCAAGGGAGGGATCATGGCCTCGAACCGGGCGGCAGTGTTCAATTTCGACCTCGGCGAAACCGCGGATGCGATCCGCGACACGGTGCATGATTTCTCCAGCAACGAGATCGCGCCGCGCGCCGCCGAGATCGACCGCAGCAACCAGTTTCCGCGCGACCTCTGGCCGAAGATCGGCGCGCTCGGCCTGCACGGCATCACGGTGGAGGAGGAATACGGCGGATCGGGCCTCGGCTATCTCGAGCATTGCATCGCGGTGGAGGAGATTTCCCGCGCATCCGCCGCCGTCGGGCTGTCCTACGGCGCGCATTCCAACCTCTGCGTCAACCAGATTCGCCGCAACGGCAACGAGGAACAGAAGCGGAAATATCTGCCGAAGCTGATCTCGGGCGAGCATGTCGGCTCGCTCGCGATGTCTGAACCTTCGGCCGGCTCGGACGTGGTCTCGATGAAGACCCGCGCCGAGAAGAAAGGCGACCGCTTCGTGCTGAACGGGGGCAAGATGTGGATCACCAACGGCCCGGTCGCCGACACGCTCGTGGTCTATGCCAAGACCGATCCGAGCGCCGGTCCGCGCGGCATCACCGCCTTCATCATCGAGAAGGGCATGAAGGGATTCTCCACCGCGCAGAAGCTCGACAAGCTCGGTATGCGCGGCTCCGACACCTGCGAACTGGTGTTCGAGGATTGCGAGGTGCCGGAGGACAACGTGCTCAGCGAGGTCGGCCGCGGCGTCAACGTTCTGATGAGCGGGCTCGACTATGAGCGCGCGGTACTTGCGGCAGGTCCGATCGGGATCATGCAGGCCTGCATGGACGTGGTGCTGCCATATGTCCACGAGCGCAAGCAGTTCGGCGAGCCGATCGGCGCGTTCCAGCTGGTGCAGGGCAAGCTCGCCGACATGTACACGACGATGAATGCGTCGCGGGCCTATGTCTACGCGGTCGCGAAAGCCTGCGACCGCGGCGAGACCACGCGCGAGGATGCCGCCGGCGCGATCCTCTATGCCGCCGAAAAGGCCACCCAATGCGCGCTGGATGCGATCCAGCTGCTCGGCGGCAATGGCTACATCAACGACTATCCGACGGGCCGGCTGCTGCGTGACGCAAAGCTCTACGAGATCGGCGCGGGCACCAGCGAGATCCGCCGCATGCTGATCGGCCGCGAACTGTTCGCGAAGACGGCGTGACATCAGCATCGTCGCGCTCCTCGGCGCGACGATTTCCCTCCGCAAAGATCCGTCCACACTCCAACGAAACGTGCAATCCAGATGCCGCTTCATTCGACGATTGATCCAACGTCTTCCGAATTTGCCCGCAATGCCGAGGTGATGCGCAGCCTCGTCGCCGAACTCCGCGACAAGCTCAACCAGGTTGCGGGTGGCGGCGGGCCGACGTCGCGCAAGCGCCACACCTCGCGCGGCAAGATGCTGGCGCGCGACCGTGTCGATCTGCTGGTCGATCCCGGCACCGCGTTCCTGGAACTGTCGCCGCTCGCCGCCAATGGCCTCTATGGCGGCGACGTGCATTCGGCGAGCGTCATCACCGGCGTGGGACGCATCTCGGGCCGCGAATGCATCATCGTCGCCAACGATGCCACCATCAAGGGCGGCACCTATTACCCGATGACGGTGAAGAAGCATCTGCGTGCCCAGGATATCGCGCGGCAGAACAATCTGCCCTGCGTCTACCTGGTGGATTCCGGCGGCGCCTTCCTGCCGCTGCAGGACGAGATATTCCCCGACGAGCGGCATTTCGGCCGCATCTTCTACAACCAGGCGCAGATGTCGTCGCTGGGCATTCCGCAGATCGCGATCGTGATGGGGTCCTGCACCGCTGGCGGCGCCTATGTGCCGGCGATGTCTGACGAGAGCATCATCGTGCGCAACCAGGGCACCATCTTCCTCGGCGGTCCGCCGCTGGTGAAGGCTGCAACCGGCGAGGTCGTCACGGCGGAAGAACTCGGCGGCGCCGACGTGCATTCCCGGCAATCCGGCGTGACCGACCACTATGCGCAGAACGACGCCCACGCGATCGGGATTGCCCGCCGCATCGTGGCGACGCTGAAGCAACCGATCCGCGCACAGCTCAACATGCACGCACCGCAGGAGCCGCTGTTTCCGGCCGAGGAGATCTACGGCGTCGTCTCCGCCGACGGGAGAAAGCCGTTCGACGTGCACGACATCATTGCGCGGATCGTCGACGGCTCCGAATTCGACGAGTTCAAGAAGCTCTATGGCACTACGCTGATCTGCGGTTTCGCCCATATCTGGGGCTATCCGGTCGGCATCATCGCCAACAACGGCATCCTGTTCAGCGAGAGCTCGCTAAAGGGCGCGCATTTCATCGAGCTGTGCTGCCAGCGCGGCATTCCGCTGGTGTTTTTGCAGAACATCACCGGTTTCATGGTCGGCAGGAAGTATGAGGCCGGCGGCATCGCGCGCGACGGCGCCAAGCTGGTGACGGCGGTCGCCACCGCCGGCGTGCCGAAATTCACCGTCGTGATCGGCGGCTCCTATGGCGCCGGCAATTACGGCATGTGCGGCCGCGCCTACAGTCCGCGCTTCCTCTGGCTATGGCCGAACGCCCGCATTTCCGTGATGGGCGGCGAGCAGGCCTCGATGGTGCTGAGTCAGGTGCGCCGAGACAATATCGAGGCCAAGGGCGAGACCTGGTCGGCGGAAGAGGAGGACAAGTTCCGCGCGCCCATCCGCGCCCAGTATGAGAGCCAGGGCAATCCCTATTACGCCACCGCGCGGCTCTGGGACGACGGCGTGATCGACCCCGCCGACACACGTCTGGTGCTCGGGCTCGGGCTGTCAGCCGCTGCCAATGCGCCGATCGAGCCCACGAAGTTTGGCCTGTTCAGGATGTAATCATGGACCGCTCAAGACTCTACCGGCGCTTCCGAACCCTTCTGATCGCCAACCGCGGCGAGATCGCCTGCCGGGTCATCCGCACCGCCCGCGCCATGGGGCTCCGCACGGTGGCCGTGTATTCCGATGTCGACCAGGACGCGATGCATGTCGCACTGGCCGACGAGGCCGTGCTGCTAGGCCCTGCGCGGGCACGCGACAGCTATCTCAACATCGAGCGCGTGATCGCGGCCGCGCGCGAGACCGGCGCCGAGGCGGTGCATCCCGGCTACGGCTTCCTCTCTGAAAATGCCGAGTTCGCGCAGGCCTGTCTTGACGCAGGCCTCGTCTTCGTCGGACCGACCGCCGAGATGATGACGGCAATGGGCTCGAAGTCCGGCTCGAAGGCGCTGATGGAGAAGGCCGGCGTTCCGCTGGTGCCGGGCTATCACGGCGAAGCGCAGGACGAGGCAGTCCTTGCGGAGGCTGCGAACCGGATCGGATTCCCGGTGCTGGTCAAGGCTTCCGCCGGCGGCGGCGGCCGCGGCATGCGCGTGGTCAGTTCGGCCGGAGAGCTGTCGGCTGCGATCGTCAGCGCCAAGCGCGAGGCCAAGGCGGCGTTCGGCGACGACCGCATGCTGATCGAGAAATACGTCCAGAATCCGCGCCACATCGAGGTGCAGATCATCGGCGACAGCCATGGCAACCTGCTCTCGCTCTGGGAGCGCGAATGCACGTTGCAGCGCCGGCATCAGAAGGTGATCGAGGAGGCACCGTCGCCGACCCTGAACGCCACGCAGCGCGAGACGGTCTGCGAGGCCGCGCGCAAGGCGGCCGGCGCGGTCAATTATGTCGGCGCCGGCACCATCGAGTTCGTTTCCGACGGCAAGAACGTCTTCTTCATCGAGATGAACACCCGCCTGCAGGTCGAGCATCCCGTCACCGAACTGATCACGGGCGTCGATCTCGTCGAATGGCAGCTCCGCGTCGCCTCCGGCGAAGCGTTGCCGCTGAAGCAGGAGGAGATCGGGCTCAACGGCCATGCCATCGAAGCGCGGGTCTATGCCGAGAATCCGCAGAAGAACTTCATGCCGTCGGTCGGCCGCATCAAGACCTGGCGAACGCCGCCCGAGGCCGAGGGCTTGCGCATCGATGCCGGCTATCGCAGCGGCGACAACGTCTCGCCCTACTATGACGCGATGCTCGCCAAGGTGATCGCCTGGGCGCCGACGCGGCAGGCCGCGATCGAGAAGCTCAATCGCGGGCTGGAGGAAACCGATGTCCGCGGCATCGTCACCAACATCCCGTTCCTGTCGGCGCTGGTGACGCATCCGGACGTCAGGGCGAACGCGATCGACACCGGCTTCATCGAGCGTGAGTTGAAGAAGCTAACGGCCGAGAAGGGCGCCGCCGGTGCCTTCGAGCTCTGTGCAGCGGTGGCCGCGATCCTGAACGCGGAGCAGAGGGCCGCGCAAACCGATGCCAGCTCGCCCTGGCAGACCTTCGGCTGGATGCCGGTCGGCCGCCGCCAGCGCGTGTTTTCGTTCCGGCAGGGCCATGGCCCGGAGCAGACCATCACGCTGCACTATGGCAACGGATCATCGACCCTGTCCGTCGGCGGGCACGAACAGGCCTTCGCTGCCTCATCGGTCGATGACAGCCGTTTCGACCTGACGCTCGGAGGCATCAAATCGCGCGTCGCCTCCGTGATCGAAGGCCACGAAATTTACCTGCGCACCCGCAACGGCCGCTTCGACCTGCACTGGGTCGATCCATTCGGCGGCGAGAGCGAGGAGCAGGTCGGCGAGGACAAGATCGTGGCACCTCTGCCTGGCACGGTGGTCGCGCTGCTTGCCGAGGAGGGCACGACGCTTGAGAAGGGCGCCCCGATCCTGACGCTTGAAGTCATGAAGATGGAGCAGACCTTGCGGGCGCCTTACGCCGGCGTGCTGAAGAAGTTGAAATGCAAGGTCGGCGACATCGTCGGCGAGGGCGTCGAGCTGGCCGAAGTCGAGGCGACGGCATCATGAGCGATCAAATCCGCATCGTCGAGATGGGGCCGCGCGACGGCCTCCAGAACGAGAAGACGCCGGTCAGCGTCGAAGCCCGCATCGCCTTTGTCGAGGCGCTGGTGGCGGCCGGCCTCACCACCGTCGAGGTCGGTGCATTCGTCTCGCCCAAGGCGATCCCGCAGATGGCGAGCTCGGATCAGGTGCTGCGCGGCGTCAGCCACGTCAAGGGCGCCGAATTCCACGTCCTGGTCCCCAACGAGAAGGGTTACGATGCCGCGCGGGCAGCAGGGGCCGAGGTGGTCTCGGTGTTTGCGGCGGCATCCGAGGGCTTTTCGCGCGCCAATATCAATTGCTCGGTCGCGGAGTCCATCGAGCGGTTCAAGCCGGTCGTGGCGCGCGCCAAGGCCGATGGCGTCAGGGTGCGCGGCTATGTTTCCTGCGTGCTGGGGTGCCCGTTCGACGGCGAGATCAGGCCGAAGGCCGTCGCCGACCTGGCGAAGACCTTGTGGGACCTCGGCTGCTACGAGATCTCGCTCGGCGACACGATTGGCGTTGGCACGCCTTTGAAGGCAAAAGGGATGCTTCGTGCGGTTGGCGCCGAAATTCCGACCGCTAACCTCGCGATGCATTTCCACGACACCTACGGCCAGGCGCTCGCCAATCTCTATGCCGGCATGGAGGAAGGCGTCCGCGCGATCGATTCCGCCGCCGGCGGCCTCGGCGGCTGCCCCTATGCGCCCGGCGCGACCGGCAATGTCGCAACCGAGGATGTCGTCTACATGCTCGAGGGCATCGGGATCAGGACCGGAATCGACATGGAGAAGCTGTTGACGGCGACGAACGACGTCGCCGGCTTGCTCGGCCGTCCGCCTGTAGGCCGCGTGGCATCCGCGCTGAATGCGAGGAAGAAGAGGTCAAGGGGCGAATAAGGAATGCGGATCGTTCGGTGATCCTTCGCCCGAAGAACGTCGAATGAAGAGCAACAAGCAGAAGCGGTCCGAGATCAGCGCGCGCAAGGCGGCAAAGCGCGAGAAGCAGGAGATTCTTGCAGTACAGGCTGCAAGGGAAGCGCGGCTGGAGTTTCGTCGCCTCGCCCGTTCACGCGGCGAACTGCCTGTCGATACGGCCAAACTCAGCCCGAACAACAGCTACAGCATTCCTGCATTTGTGGCGCGCGGCACCTATGCTCCGATCGAGTTTGCCTGCAAGCAATGCGGAAAGGTCGAAACGTGGACGGCCGAACAACAAAAGTGGTGGTACGAGGTCGCCAAGGGTGACGTCTTCACAACGGCGATCATGTGCCGACCTTGCCGCAGGAAGGAACGCTCGCGTCGAGACGAGGCGCGTCGCACTCACCTCGACGGTGCGGCGCGGAAGTTGCCGGCGCGGAAGGGCTGATCACGCGCTGAACCGTTACGAACCGTCGGATGCTTCTATCGGCTCCCCTCCGGCCCCATCACGATGTCCGGCAGCCAGGTCGAAATCTCCGGGACAAGGCACAACAGCAGCACCGCGAACATCATCAGCAGCACGAACGGCAGTGTGCCCCAGATCACCTCGCTGAGCGGAATGTCGGGTGCGACGTTGCGGATGACGAAGATGTTGAGACCGACCGGCGGATGGATCAGGCCCATCTCCATCACGATGGTCATCACGATGCCGAACCAGATGATGTCGAAGTTGGCGGCGCGAAGTGGCGGCAGGATGATCGGCGCGGTCATCAGGATGATCGAGACCGGCGGCAGGAAGAAGCCGAGCATGATCACCATCACCAGGATTGCGAACAACAGCTCCCAGCGCGGCAGATGCATGGCGACGATCGCTTCCGCCGCCGACTGCGAGATGTGCAAGTAGCTCATCACGTAGGAATAGAGCAGCGACATGCCGATGATCATCATCAGCATGGTGGACTCGCGGATCGTCGATCTCAGGATCGGCGACAGATCGCTCGGCCGCCACACGCTGTAGATCACCGCGATCAGTGCCAGCGCCAGCAGGCCGCCGAGACCGGCAGTCTCCGACGGCGTCGCGTAGCCGCCATAGAGCGCGATCATCACGCCCGTGAGCAGCAGCACGAACGGCAGCACCCGTGGCAGCGCGCTGAAGCGCTCGGCCATGGTGAACTCGTCGCGCTGGAGGATCGCGGCGTCCTGGCCGGTGGCGTCACAGGCGGCGCGGGCGGCTGCGTATTCCTTGCGGAAGCGGAACACGGCGTAGAGGCCGAACAGCGTCACCAGCAGAAGGCCGGGACCGATGCCGGCGAGGAACAGCCGGCCCAGGGACTTCTCGGCGGCGACCGCGAACAGGATCATCGTGATCGAGGGCGGCAGCAGGATGCCGAGCGTACCGCCGGCGGCGATGATGCCGGCGGCAAAGCCGCCGGAATAGCCTCGCTTGCGCATCTCCGGGATGCCGGCGGAGCCGATCGCCGAGCAGGTTGCCGGTGAGGACCCGGCCATCGCGGCGAACAGCGCGCAGGCAAACACATTGGCGACGCCGAGGCCGCCCGGCACGCGGTGCAGCCAGGCATGCAGCGCGGAATAGAGGTCCTGGCCGGCGCGGGATTTGCCGATCGCCGCGCCCTTGAGGATGAACAGCGGGATCGACAGCAGCGTGATCGAGGCCATCTCCTCGTAGACGTTCTGCGTCACCGTATCGAGCGAGGCTGACGGCATGTAGATCGCCATGAAGACGACCGCGACGGCGCCGAGTGCGAACGCAATCGGCATGCCCGAGAACATCGCGATCAGGGTGGCGAGCCCGTAGGAGACGCCAATTCCAAACACGGTCATCGGCGCGCGCCATCCACGATCGGCGTGATGATCTGCAGGAGAAGTTGCACGCAGAGCAGCGACATGCCGAAGGCCATCAGGACATAGGGGATCGCGAGCGGCGGCGACCACATCGAGTTGGAGACCTGGCCGTCGACATAGGCCTCGTGCGCCAGGGTCCAGGACTTCCAGGCGAAGAACGTGCAGAACGCGAAACTCGCGACATCGACCAGCCACAGCCTGACGCGGTTCGCGCGCGGCGAGAGCAGGCCGACGAAGGCTTCGATGCTGACATGGCCGCGCTGGCTCTGCACATAGGCAGAGGTCATGAAGGTGGCGCCGACCAGCAGGAACACGGCGGCCTCGTCTTGCCAGTAGTTCGCCATCTGGAACAGCGCGCGCCCGAGCACGCTGTAGCTCAGGATCACGCAGGCCGAGATCAGAGCGAGCGCGGCGGACGCCACGATGACGTTGTTGCAGACGGACAGCGCGCGCTCGAACGCCGCCACGGGCGTGCCGCCCGGGGCCGCGCTTGCGGCTTCGGCTCGATCCGCGACCGGACCATGCATCATGCGGTAACGTCGCTTGCGAGCTTGAGGAGGTTGGCCGCGGTCGCCGTCTTGGCGCCGTAGTCCTTCCAGGCGGTGTCGCGGGCGATGTCGCGCCATTTGGCGACGACGGCGCCGTCGAGCGCTGCCACCTTGGCGCCGGCCTTCTCGTAGATCTTGGCGACCTCGGCATCGTCGTCCTGCGCGCCCTTGCGGCCGAAGGCTTCCAGTTCCCCGCCGACCGCCAGGATGACGTCCTGCTGGTTCTTGGGCAGCTTGTCGAAGATCGCCTTCGACATCATCAGTGGCTCCAGCATGAACCAGTAGGACGCGCCGGCGCCCGATGTCAGCGACTTCGCGATCTCCTCGAGGCGGAACGAGATCAGGCTGGTGGAGGAGGTGATGCCGGCATCGCAGGCGCCCGTCTGCATGGCGGCGTAGAGCTCGTTAGAGGGGACCGACAGCACGGCGGCGCCCGCGGTCTGCAGCACCATGTCCATCTCGCGCGAGCCGCCGCGCACCTTCATGCCCTTGGCATCCTCGGGCGCGACGATCGCCCTCGAGCGGCTGGCGACGCCGCCGGCCTGCCAGACCCAGGAGATCAGCAGGATGCCCTTGTCGGCGAGGAAGTCGGACAGGGCCTTGCCGACCGGTTCCTTCTTCCAGCGCATGCCCTGATCATAGGTCGTCACCAGGCCCGGCATCAGGCCGATATTGGTCTCGGGCAATTCGCCGCCGGCATAAGGCATCGGATAGAGGCTGAGATCCAGTGCGCCCTTGCGCATCGCCGAGAACTGGGCGTTGGTCTTGATCAGCGAGGAATTCGGATAGACTTCGGCGGCAAGCTCGCCGCCCGAGCGCTTGGCGATCTCGGCTGCGAACATCCGGCACAGCCGGTCGCGGAAATCGCCCTTGTCGATGCTGCCGCCGGGGAACTGATGCGAGATCTTCAGCGTGGTCGCGGCGTGCGCGGTGCCTGTGCCCATCCGCAGGATGGCGGGCGCGGCGAGGGCGGAAGCGAGGACGTGGCGGCGTGTGAGCATGGTTGTTTTCCTGGAGCTTCTTGAGTGGCTGTTAGACCGGCGCGCACCTTAGCCGGACTTCGCGTCAATTTTCTCTAGTCTGATAGTTCAGAGGCGCCCTGATAGTGCGGGCCGGCGCATGACGGCAAGCATTGTCGTTGCTGCGCCGCACATTGCGACGATGACGGGAAAGTCTTCAACCCACGCGTGCAGCCGATCATCCGGCCCTGTCGCACCGACCCGGTTCAAGAGTTTGTTATCGAGGTAACAGCAGGCGGCGCTGTCGCGTCGAGGAAGTAGCGGCAGACGTCGCTTTCACAACTCGACCACTTGAGGATCTCCAGCCATGACCACCAAAACCCGTATCGGCCTCACTGCCGCGCTCCTCTCGCTCAGCCTTGCGCTCGCGCCGGCTGCGTTCGCTCAGGACAAGATGGGCAAGGACGATGCGATGAAGAAGGATACGATGTCCAAGGATGCGTCCAAGGATGCCATGAAGAAGGACGGTGGCATGATGAAGAAGGACGACGCCATGAAGAAGGACGGCGGGATGATGAAGAAAGACGACGCCATGAAGAAGAACTGACGCCGCCCCGATGGTCATCGCCAGGCCCGCCGATGCGGCGGGTCTGGCGCAAGCGACCTAGCGCTTCTTCTTGCCGCGTTCCTTGCGCGCGGCGTAGCGGGCGTCGCGCTTGGCCTTCTGCTCGGCCTCGAGCGCCGCCAGACGCGCAGTTTCGTCTTCCTTCTCCCGCGCGATCCGGGCGGCTTCGGCCGCGGCGGCCTCGTCCTCGCGGCGCTTCTGCTCGGCCTTCTCGGATTCGCGCGCCTCCTTGGCCTTGGTGCGCCGCTCGGCGATCGCCGCGCGTTCCTCGGCCCGTGCCTTCACGGCCGGATCGTCGGGTCCGGGCTGGGCGCGAAACTTGTTGAGGATGTTCTGCCGCGCCTGCTGGGCCGCCTTCGCGCGGTCGGCAAAACCCGGTTCCTTGAAGCCACTCATAGAGGAAGCCTTGCTGCTTTCTGTTCGGGTGATGGGATGGGGGTGAGGTCCGGCGTTTCAATAAGTGAAGCCGGCGGAAATTGCCAGTGCCGAACGCGGGCGGCAGGGGAGACATGAGCGCACAGCAAATGGCCGGATGCGATGCCGGCGGGCACGATGGCCGCGCCGGGGGGCACGACCTGGGCACCGATCGCCGCGATTCGCCTAAAATGCTAGCGGAGCAGCAGCTCGCGCCGGCTGTAATTGCCCAGCACCTTGGCCACCGTCGCGGCGGTCATCGCGACCCGGTCGGAGGTACGCTGCGCCTCCAGCCTGTCCCGCGCCTTTTCCTCGATCAGCAACTCGATCAGCCGCCGGCGGCTGGTCTCGTCAACGGCCTCCGACAACAGCCGCCTGTAACGATGATAATCGTAGGTCGGCTGCTGGCTCGCTTCGTCTTCGCTCATGGCAGGTCCCGCACAACGCGCTCCACCGAGTGAACAGTGTTTCGCAAGCTCGCCTGGCGTGCAATGGAATTGCGGCCCCGATTCTCGATGTCCGCATTTAATTGCGCGAGTGTTGCAGATTTGATCGCATGCTGCCGTGCAAGCGGCCATGATGCGGTCAGGCCAATCGGGAACCGATGCGACAATGAGCGATTCCGAGGACGGCGGCGGCCGCCGTGGCGCGCTGGTCGGACTGCTGGTGGCGGCGGTGATGCTCGCGGTCGGCCTCTGGCTCGCCCATGACCTGACCGCGGCCAGCAAGATGCAGGACTGCCTGATGTCGGGCCGAACCAACTGTAATGTGATCGAGCCGGCGCGCTGACGGCTCTTGCGGCAGTGCGGCATGGATCCCAAATCGACCCCGGCGGGGAGTCCGCAATAGCGGCCGGACTGTGATTCCGATCACAGCGGCCAAGGCGGGCGACCCCTAGACTTCAAGGGATCGACGGGAGCTAGGCCATGAGATCCAAGCTGTGGTCCCGAAAGGGCGCGGCGTTGGCGGCCGCGGTCGCACTATGCGTCTGCATGCTGTCTTTTGTGATGTTCAGCCTGGCTTCGCCCGCACCGATCTCGGTCGCGGCGCTGGGTCCGGACTGGCAATGCAGCCGGGTTGCCTTCGTTCTGACCAGCTGCACGCATGTGGGCCGGCCCAAGGCGGTTCCGGTGCGGGACAGGGAGGATTGCCCTCCCGGTATCTAGTGACCGGGTCGGTCGCAGCCCGTTTTGCGGCCTATCGCTTGGTCGAGCGCGGCTTGATCGACAGCCCAAGGCGCATCGCCATTTTCTTGATTCGGTCCGGCGATCGCCCGGTGGCCTTGGCGACATCCTCCAGCGACTTTGAGGAGCGTGCCATTTCCATCAGTCGGCGGTCCTCCTTGAACGACCAGCGTGGCTTCCGGGCCATCGTCTGAAAATCCTCATCTCAAATTGCTAGGCAACAAAGCCGCCAGGCAGAATCGCCTGGCGGCTTTGCCGGTGTGGGCCCGGACCTTGGGGAAATGTCCGGTGGATAAGCAATACTGCTTCCGGATAAGGTCGCAATTGAAACTGGAATTTAACCTAACCTGTCAAGGTTACCTGCATTGGAGCATGGCGGGAGGCCTTATGCGCAAGGTCGCCATTCTGGGTTTCGCAGCACTTTCCCTGTCCGGCTGCGATCCCGAGGTCACGGGATCGACCAACAGCTGCGCGGCGAATCTCTACAGCCAGTACAATCCCAAGGTCATGGATCAGTGCGTCAACGTCTGCATCAAATGTGACAACGGCAGCGTGACGACCTGCACGACGTCCTGCACGCTGAAGGGCGCACGGTGACGGACCTGGGTCGCTGACAGGGCGGGGTCGGCCATCTCGATTCACATGTCAGACAGCGGTGCGGGCACGTGTTCGCATTCTCGCGGCGCGGCGCCCGAGCTTTGCTTCACGTTCCACCCTCTCAATCCGCCGAGGGCGCAGGGAAAGCCGGGTGCCGATCGCACCCATGGGCCCCGTGCGATGTAGAAAGCACGGGGGTAGGACCACAGGTGTAACCGGAAACAACCCGGCTTTCCCTGCGCGATGGGTTACGGCTTATACGTAC
Organism: Bradyrhizobium jicamae; assembly: GCF_018130215.1. Classification (GTDB taxonomy): domain Bacteria; phylum Pseudomonadota; class Alphaproteobacteria; order Rhizobiales; family Xanthobacteraceae; genus Bradyrhizobium; species Bradyrhizobium jicamae_A. The sequence goes on along the minus strand of NZ_JAFCKQ010000034.1, from coordinate 11,853 downwards.
TCTCCCCGGTGAGACTGGGCTTTCTTGTCACCGCCGTCAGCAAGAGACATCAGTCTCTTGCTGACAGGACACCTGCCACTAGGGCGTCAGGCCTGCACGACTTCGCCGTCCGCATCTGCCACGCTCGTCAGCCGTGACATCAGCGTCCACCGCATCCCAACCCGGCACTCGTGACGATCGCGATGCGCCGCTCAAGCGGGTGAGACGGATTGATCTATACACTGATTTGAACTAATGAAAAACCGAAATATTTGTTCATGGCGGGCTTGACAGGTTTTGCTGATTTGCCCGACGAGGCCCAGCGGGAGTTGGATTTCCGCCGAAGGAGGTCTTCGAGCAGTTCTCCCAATGCTTCGGCGCGATCGATGTACAGGCGAGCGTGCTCGAAGGAAGCTCTCGTGTGAGAAGCCGCCAAACCGACCGCTGCCCGAATTCAGACCAGCTCACGAGTCTTCAACGCATTTGAAGCCTTCAAGGGAGCCCCCGATTACATGCCTTGGTGATCGGCGGGGGCGTCGGGTAAAAACATGCGGCGTCCGTGTCGTTCGTGCAGCGCTTGGGAGGCGGCACATTGACGATATACTTCTTGGTATTGTGCGCATCATGGGGCTCCGGCTGCGCAAATGCAAAGACGCCCGAATTGCTGGCCGAGTCGCAACACGCAGTTGCGCTCGATTGTTGATATCCTTGCGCTGCACCGGCATCTGGGATGCCCGAGCACACCACTATTTTGGTCGTGCTGTTCTTGGCATTCCCCGGTAGCCATCTGGCATCGGCGGGATTGGCAAAATACGGGAACTGGTCTGGCGTGGCGTCAATCTTGAACGCATAAAGCTGGCTAGGAACCTTGCTGTCGTAAATATATATCGGGCAATTGGCAGGATCGTTGCCGCTGACCGCAAAGGTCGTAAAATTCGGATTCAGGTTTTTTGTGTTCGCAGCTGTGTTTTCGCAAATGGCATAAGCCTTGTAGGCAATCCCCTTGACCGGCTCTGCGCCTCCCAGAGTGACCAGGATCGGCTGCGTCGCCGGTTTTTGGTTTTCCAGATTCGCAGTGCTTCCAATGTCGATGATGATGCCTACGCCCTCCGCTTGGATGTTGCCCATCGCATCATCGACGGAATAGGCATACGCATAGTCCGTGCTGACATATTTGTGCGGATTGCCGTTCGGCACGCCATGGATGAACTGTACCCAAGGGTTGAACTGGTAGATCTGGTCCCGAGCCCTCGGGGGAAACGTCCCGTAGTTCAATTTGTCGAACGCCACCTTGACGTTCAGGTAATTCGTATAGTCGATCCCGGTGCTGTAGCGCGCGGTATTCTCAAGCAGGTTCTGAGCGGCTGCGCATCCGTCGCCATCCTTTCCGGATGATGATTCAGTCCACGGCGCCCATCCGTAGACGTGGGATATCAGGAGGTTGTCGGTGATGTCGAACGCCGTTCCCTTGCATTGGCCCGCAGCATACAACTGCCTGTAGCTGACATAGTTCTTGATCAAGAGTTGCTGGACGGCGACGACTGCGTCACAGAAGTTGGTCGGGGCGGGGGCATCCGGAAGAGGGAGGGGCCCGCATATGCCAGGCGTTGCCTGGACGTACTGCGGACCAGGAATGGCAGTGACCGTGCCGGCGTACTCTCTCCATTTGGTTCGCAACGCTTGAATGGGCGCCCACAAGTCGGCCGGCCAACTGCCGGGCCAACCACGCAGTTGGGTGAGATCGGGAGGAGGATCCTTGCCACCGAGCCGAGCAAAGACCTCCAGCGGCGAGGCCAGCTTGTTCACCAATTGCCCTTCACGGAGAAATTGCGGCCAGCCGGGGAAGTCATGGAGGAATTCGTCAATGGCGAGATTGAAGTTGTCGATTGTGATCGGCGTGCCGATATAGCCGACCTGGTTGTTCTTGTACGGTCCCATCACGGCCGGCGCGAAGGCGACATTGACGTAGCTCACGTCGAAATCGACGTTACTGGTGTCGAGCAGGTATCTGGGCCCCGCGTTGATATCTTTCGGGTCGTTCCTGGCGCCGAAGGTATATTCGATCAGTTGGCTCGGGTCGTTCTTCGCCAGATCGGAATCATCACTGTAAATGGTCAGTGGCTGGCATGGCGGCGGCGCTGGCGGACTTCGGACCGTTTTGGTCGGGACCGATGCGACGGCCACACACTTGGGCAGGACCGCGCTGGAGACGCCGCTCTGGACCACCTTCTGGGTTGATCGCGTCAGGGCCTGCTGCAGAGCCAAAGGCGGGCTCGCTTGAGGACTCGTGTAAACCTGGATTACGCCGCCATTCCACCAATTGATGAGTGTGTCTCCTCCGGACGGAGAACTTGCATCTGCCGGCGGGTTTGCGTTTATTGGCTCGTACAACTGCGTGAAGATTGGGACCGTTAGCTCGATACCGGTGTTCGGCGGAATTCCGGCGCCTGTTGGATTGATATAGAGCCGATAGTTCTTCCGCCGGATAAAGGGATAGTTGGGCAGTTCGCTGTTCGGGACCGACCACCACGCTTGCATCCAGATATCGGCAGGGCCCTTGCCGGTGGTCAGCACGGGATAGATCCAGTGATCGGGATCATTGTTGAAGATCTTGATCGTCATGATGCAAATCTTCTGACTATCCGCGCATTTGGGTGGCGAAACGTTCCAATTCGGTCGGGGCAGCAAGCTCTGCGCGCGCGCAGGCATCCCGGCATAAATCGCGAGCAAGCAGGCGAGAGCGCCCACCACCAATGTTCGCAAAGCTGTCTGCAAGAGCGCGGAGTCGCGTTGTGGCCTGATCAATTTCAGCATCGCCCTGTTCCTCGGCAATCAATAACAAGAATCCGGTCGCGCGTTGGTCAAAGTCCGAGATGCGTCAAAAATTCAGCAATTCGTGGCACCTCACACGAAAAAGCGCTGCGTAACAACAGCTATTCGCACAGCCGTGCCAGCGACGCACCGGGCAGGTCCTTCAAGTCCGAACAAGCGATCAGGCCCACACTCGGATGCTGATGATCGTGTGGTCGAGAACGGACAGTGAAGCGTTTGCAATGAGGAAATCGCCGGGACTCGGAGCAACGTGTTCTCGAGGGACGTCCCGGAGGAACGGGAGATCGAGCACTTCTTGGCAGCTACTGCGATGGGAAGCCGCTCATGAGCATTTGCGCCATAAGAACGCACGCTCAAGTAATGGTGGGTATCCTCGACCTGAGCACTACTATTCGTTTGGCGAGGAGCGTTTGCACCGTGCCGGGCCGATTGTCCAACAATATCGCCAGCCTCCATTTGATTTCATGAATTCGTCGCGCATACGTTCGTGCTAACGATCGTCCCGACTCAAACTCCAACCTCCGGACCTGAGCCGAATGAATTGTGCCACATCTGTCGCGGTCGATTGGGGTACCAGCAGCTTCCGGCTCTGGGCGATGGATCGCGCGGGCTGCGTGCTCGGCGAACGGCGCAGTGATCAAGGCATGATGACGGCCGGCAAGACCGGTTTCGCCGCCGTGCTGCAATCGCATCTCGACGCGCTCGAGGTGGGGCCAGACGTGCCCGTCGTGATCTGCGGCATGGCCGGCGCACGGCAGGGCTGGGTCGAGGCCGGCTATATCGACACCCCGGCGCGGCTCTCCGATATCCTCGATCGCGCGGCCGTGGTCCCGGGGCAGGGGCGCGACGTCAGGATCTTGCCGGGGATCGCGCAGCGTGACGCCGGGACCCCCGACGTGATGCGCGGCGAGGAGACCCAGCTGCTCGGTGCGCTCGGCCTCGAGGCTTCCGGCGAGGCTGATGTCTGCATGCCCGGGACGCATTCGAAATGGGCGAGGGTGCGCGGCGGCACGGTCGAGCGTTTTGCAACCTTCATGACCGGAGAGCTGTTCAGTGCGGCTGCGCGCCAGACCATCCTGTCGCATGCCGTTTCCGGCGCCGACGATGCGGTCGACAGCCATGCCTTCACATCGGCCGTCGCGGAGGCCTTTGCGGCACCGGCGCTCGCCGCCAACCTCCTGTTCCGGGTGCGATCGCGGCAGCTGCTGTTCGGCGGCAGTGCGGCGGCGGCGCGCGAGACGATCTCGGGCACGCTGATCGGGCTCGAGCTCGCGGCGGGGCTCGCGGAGCGGGCGCCGGGTGCGGTGGTCACGCTGATAGCATCGGGGCGGCTCAAGCGGCTCTATCAACTGGCGTTCGCGGCGCTTTCTGTGCCGCAAAGCTCCGTCGATGCGGACGAAGCGGTCCGCAACGGTCTCGCCAGGGCCGCGGCGGCGATCTGGACCAACTGAAGGGATCAACGCATGAGCATTCCGTTTCCCGCGATGAAGCGCCCGCTGGTCGCGATCCTGCGCGGCGTGCGGCCGGACGAGACTGCCGGCATCGTCAGCGCCTTGATCGAGGCCGGCTTGACGGGAATCGAGATCCCGCTCAATTCGCCGGAGCCGTTCCGTTCGATCGAGATCGCGGCCAAGCGCGCGCCCGCCGAGGTGCTGATTGGCGCGGGCACGGTGCTGACGGCGGCCGACGTCGATCGTCTCCACGACGTCGGCGGCCGGCTTGTGGTCTCGCCGAATGTCGATGCCGACGTGCTGGCCCGTGCGCACGCGCACGCGATGGTGACGCTGCCCGGTGTGTTCACGGCCACCGAGGCGCTGTTGGCGGCACGCACAGGCGCGTCCGGCCTGAAATTCTTTCCGGCGAGTGTGCTCGGCCCCGCCGGCATCACCGCGATCCGCGCCGTGCTGCCGCCCGACGCGATGATTGCCGCCGTCGGCGGCGTCTCGGATGCGAATTTCGCCGACTACGTGAAGGCCGGAATCCGCGCCTTCGGCCTCGGCGGCAGCCTGTACAAGCCCGGCATGACGGCGGCGGACATTGCAGTCAGGGCCAGGGTGACGATCGAGGCCTACGACAAGGCTGTGCAGGGCGCAGGGTAAGGACTGCAAAACTGGCGGAAATCCTGATCCCTGCCTGCAGCCCGCGCGAGCGATCGAGAGCTTTGAACAAAGGCTGGATCTCAGCCCGCTCGATGCAGGGCGTGCAGCGGTCTGGAATGGAACGAGCTTTGCTCGTTTCATGCTTGGTCAGTATGACAGCGGCCGGCTCATGGCGGCGAAAGCACTCGAGTTCGCGGCCGATGCCCACACTCTCTGTGCGCTCATCGCAAACGACGTCGGCGCCGGCAGGATCGAGGAGGCGCGGGCGACCGCATCCCGACTCGTGCAGCTCCGGCCGGGGTTTCGCGCCTCGTTTGCTCGCCAGTACTTCCCGGCGCGTTCAACCGAATGGGGAGATCGGATTGCCCTGGTATTGCAGCAGGCGGGCCTTCCCGAGGAGCCGGGACGTGTCGTGTTCCGGATGGCAGCGGCGACATCGGATCGTGAGACTTCCTGTGCCCGTCGGGGCCGCGGCCTGCCGTCGGAGTCCGTGATCCCGCGCAGCCATGGTCGCCGGATTATCGGATCACGACAATCATTCCGAAAGGCATCCGCGCTAGCCTGGCTGGATGTGGAGAACCATCCTCCTCACGATCCTGGTGCTGCTCGCGGTCCTCAACCTCGGCTACCGGGGCTATCTGCTGCGCAACGCACCGCACGCCGTGAAGGCCAGATGCGCGCGGGAGCCTGTGAACATTCTCAGGCGGTCGCAGTATTCGAACTGCCTGGCACGCGAATGGCACTGAGCCCGCAGGCTGCGTCCAGCGCGCTCCAAGGCGCGATGAGGTCATTTCCGGATCATGCCCTAGTCTTCCCGCCTGCCGCCCTCGATCACCCGGAACAGCGGCGCCGACTCGCGGGGATGCTCGAGCAACTCGTCGACCATGGCGATGGCGGCGGCAACGTATTTTTCGGTGGCGCTGTCGAGTGGCCGCCTTGTCTCATCCGTGAGCGCGAGTTTTGCGCCTTCGAGCAGCTTGCGGGTGCGCATCGCCGGCTCGTCGCCGGCGGTGAGCGATGCGCGCGCAATCGAGCGCAGGACGAATAATTCGCCCTCCAGCCTCAGCAATCGATCGTTCAGCTTGCTCAGGACGGTGTTCAGGTTTCGCATGGTGGTCTCGATCGCTCCTGGAGGGGCAGGCTAGCGCGTTATACCGCCGTTTCTTTACAGGTCCTTCCAATGTGCTAAGGCCACCTGGTCAAATACCGGGGAGCCGAGATGAGGATTGTCGTCGATACCACTGTGGCCGCACCGATTGCCGATGTCTGGCGTGCCTATACCACCCCCGAAGACATCAGGCAGTGGAACGCAGCCTCCGACGACTGGCACACCACGGCGGCGACCGTCGACCTGCGCGTCGGAGGCGCCTTCTCGTCGCGGATGGAGGCCAAGGACGGCAGCATGGGATTCGATTTCGCCGGCACCTACACCACGGTGGAGGCGCCCCGCCTGATCGAATATTCCTTCGGTGATCGCACCGCGCAGATCGCTTTCGCCGAGCAGGCCGGCGAGGTGAAGGTGCAGGTCTCCTTCGATGCCGAGGGCACGCATTCGGTCGAGCAGCAGCGCGGCGGCTGGCAGGCCATCCTGGACAATTTCAAGCGCTACGTCGAAGGCAAGCAACGATCCTGATTCCCGGGGCAAGGGAGAGCGGCGTGATCGGTCCATCAGGCCTGCTTGGGACCAACGCAAGGGCGGTTGCACCCTTGCTCGTTGTGCTTTGCCTCTCGGGGTGCGCGGCAACCACCGAATATGTTTCGACGCCCGAGGCGGCCGCGTCGCCAACGCCGGAGGCCGGGTCGCTCCCACCAGCGGCCCCGACGGCAACGTCGACGCGGGAGCTGAGCGTCACCGAACGGGCCACGCTCGCAGACGCGTTCGCAGCCAGCCTGAGCAATCCCGAGGGCGTGAAATTCAAATGGACCAGAATTCCTGTCGTCACCGGCGAGGGCCGCCGCTCATTCGACTACTGCGCCCAGCTCAATGCGCAGAACGACAAGGGCGCCTACCAGGGCCTGCAGCCGTTCCTGGCCACGATCATCGTCGAAAACGGCGTCGTGACGGGCGGCGCGATCGCGACAACGGGCACCAGGAGTGCCGGGCGGGATTCAGGGCTGGTCCCGGCGCTCTGCCGGCAAAAGGGGCTCGATCCGTTCGCGTGAGCCGCTTCGATCATCGCTGTCGACAGGCCGTCGCTTGCAGCCGATAATGCGTCGTCCGGAGCGAAGGTAATGCGTGCGGTCCTGGCTGTTTCAGTCTTGGCTTTTGGCCTGTTGGTGACCCTCTGCACGTCGGTGAGTGCCGCCCCGGCGCATCATCCAGGCAGGCGCCCGCCTCCTGCGACGAGCAGCCGGCCCGTCGATGCAGCGCCGCCAGCACAACAGCCACGGTTTGCGGTGCCCGGATGGAGCGACCAGTCGACGCGACAATGGCTCGATAACGCCTCGTCCACCTACGGAATCGGCGGATAATGGACCGGGCCGCTCTAGCGGCCGATCGTCGGAGCGGGCAGGCCGTCGAAATGGAATAGACATGAGCAGGGCCGGGGCCCCGCTCATGTGCTGCCGCTTCCAGCCTATTGCTGGCCGAGGTCCGGGGTCGCGCCGCCGGCTGGCGTGATTGTTCCCGACGTGGAACTCGTGTTCCGATTATTGCCGTACGTGATCACGGTGCCGTTGAGGTTGTTGATGCCAACGGAGTTGAGCGCGATGTCGTTGTTCGACAACCGTATCGTGCCGCCCTGACTAAGCACGCCCGTACCGTTGTTGGAGATCGCGTTGCCGGTTGCGACGATGAGAGCGCCCTCGTTGTCGATCCCGGTCGTGTTGTTCGAGAAGTCCGAATTCCTGATCATGGCGCTGGTGTTCGTGCTGAGGGCAATGCCGAACGAATTGTCGAACGAGTGCAAGCCGTCGATGAGGACCCGGAGGGTACCGCCGGATGTCGAAGTTCCGAGTCCGGCGCCGAGGTTGGTGTGGACGTCCGTGTTGATGATCGTCAGCGCGCCGCCGGTGCTGCGCAGGTCGGCGATGGCTTGCTGACTGAAGTTGAAGACCTTCACGTTCTCGATCGTCACGGCACCCGCGGAGAGGATGTTGATTCCGTGGAGACCAAGCGTGGTCCCCGCGCCGTTGATACTGAGATTCCGCAGGATGACGAGGTCGGTGCTGGCGGCATTGACGTTGATGCCGTTGGTCGCGGATGCAAGGATGGAGCCGTTCGTCGCCTGGCAATCAAGGGTGATCGACTTGGTGATGGTGACGGTGCCGAATCCACCCGGATCAAGGCAATCGATTTCACCGCCGGCGGCGGGTCTTCGAGATGGCTCCGGCAAATGTCTTGCAGGGTGCCGTACGGCTGCAGGGATTGACGTCGTCGCCGACACCGGAAATCCACGTTCGTGTTGCCTGGGCATGGGCCGGAGCCGATGCCAGCAAGGGGGCGATGAACACCAACAACGCGGCCAATAAAAAAATGCGACGCATGGATAATTTCCTCCAGGTTATGCGCAGGCCTAATCAGCACTTCTGCAGTCGGAAGACAATCATACATTTCACAGCGAAAGCAGTTCGTCGATCAGGAGGGCGGCGGCGGACGCGATATGCAATCGATGATCACGGCGAACGTGCGCTGGTTGAGAGGCGGCGTGCAGTTGCCCATGCCTGAGTCGCTCGGCAAAAAGCTACGCCGCCGGGCTCGAAAATGAGCGTCCCGACGGCGCCTGACACTGGGCCCCTGAAATCCCCCAGCGCGTGCGATCTAGCAGTTGCAGCGCCGGGCAAATGTGAACTGGTTCACAATCGGCAGTCGATTTCCACAGCGAGAGGCTGACCGGTGCCGCGCCGTTGTAATTTCCAGACCGTTTCGAGCGAAGTGGAGACCGGTTCGGGTGAAGAAACCGCACCGAATCAACGATCGGGACGCCCCGTCATGGCTAACCGCCTGGCCCGCTCGCTCGAATTCGGTCACGCGACTGTGGCTCGACATTGTACCCGCCGAAGCCCACCGTAATGCCCGCAGGTGACGCCGAGAGGTTTCGATCAGTGGATGTTGCGGAGCAAATGCGATGCGGTCGGTACTGGCGCTCGGCATCCTGATCGTCCTGTGCGTGTCGGCGAACGCCGCGACCGAGCGTCACCCCCGCACACGGCAACCGGCGGCGCGTCCGCGCCCTCCTGCGGATACGATCTCGACGCCTTCGGGGGCGACCGCGACACCGCGCTTCGCCGTCCCCGGCTGGAGCGACGAGGCGACCCGCAAATGGATGGACGAGTCCACGCACTATGGGGAAGGCGATTAGTCGGGGCTGGCCCGCCGTCGCCTTGATGATCGGTGAGGGCGGCCGCGCGAGCGGAAGACACCGACGAAATACCGACGTTCGAGGTACGCGTCGTCACTCGAAAGCTAGAATGCTCGCCGCCGCCGCGACTGTAGCTTGGGCGCATTCGGGCGAATTGCCATGATCCCGTAGCTCGCAGCCAACGCTACGAGGACCATGATGAGAATCATTGTGGCCATGCTTCGCTCCTGCGTTTACGAATCGGCCCCAAAGAAGCGGTCCCGGCGCTGCCCGTGGGAGCGACAAATGCAGTCCTGCCTTATGAGCAGATGGACGATCTGCTCGAGCCGCACGTATGCACGTTCTGTGACAAACGACGATCGATCATTGGATCGGTTGACTGGCCAGCGAGCTACATTGCTGGTCATCGTTAGTCGCGACGGCGAGCATCGATAGTGCGGTCCGTTCTTCGGCCACCCGCCGTTCGAGAAAACGGCGCTCGATATCCGTGAGACGGGTATGGAGCAAACGCCGATAGCGCGCGATGTTCCTTTCGTGCGCGCGCTGTCGAGCCAGCTTCTCATCGATCATCTTGTCATCCTGGACGAACTGGTGAACGACCTCCGGCCAAGGCATCGTACCGGAAAAGGCGAACTACGGGAGTTGCGATCCGGAGGTACCCCATGGGGCTGTGTTCCGGTCACCCCTGAAAACTTTCCGCAGTCGGCGATCTCGACCCGGGCACGCTGGCGGCATGCGCGGTATCCGGCTCAAGAACCGCTTCGGGGAAGGGCGGGGGTGAAAGTACGTCGTCTGGAGTATTTCTGCGCACTCGCTCCATCAGGAGCACGAGAAGCAGCGCGATCACGGGCGCGATGATCAGCACGAGGAGGAGCCATCCTGCGCCATCGCGGCCCCGCGCGTAAGCCGCAACCCAATCGACGATCGACAATCCGACCCAGAGAAAAGGGAATTCCATGAAACGATACCCGATAGGAAATAGGGGATAGTGTTCTGCAACCAACCGGGAGGGCAAGCCTGGGCTGGTCCGGTGGTTAATGCCAATGCGCGTTTACCTTGGCTGATATCGCTCGGCACGAGGTCCAGGCGAGAAGAAGGTCCGCTGCTTCACGCCGCCTGCATCGTGTGTGCGCTCTTTATGGGGCGATGACAGGTCATCTACGCCTTTCAAGAGCGGCAATGGTTCCCTTGAGATTGCGGTGCCGCTCGGTCAGCGACCTCGCCAGGATCGGGTACCTTTTGTCCGACGGATCGAAGATTCCCGTCCGCTGCTCTTCGGCCGCGATGTCGGCTTCGATCAACTCGCAGGAGAGAACAAGATCGGACAGCATCCTGCTGATGGTCAGCTCTCGCGAGGTGTTTTCGCGGGTTGTCCCAAAACGAGTGTGAATATTCATTTGCGTGCTCCGAATGTCCGGGTTCGGTACACCGAGAACATCTGGCACCGAACGTTCAAACACGCATCGCAATTGGCCTGCCAATATCGAGCCCGTAAGAACCCGGTCGCGCGGCGGCTCGCGGCGAGCGGTCTTCAGCGCGTGGAAGGTGCGGTGCGGGAGGGCCGCAGAGGCGGGCCTGCGCGAACAGGCAGCGCGCGGCCGCTTCCTTGTCTTCCTTGTCCGTCCCTTGCATCACGATCTGTTCGGACCCGACCAAAGTCCCAAGGAAGAAGGCCGTGTCGATCAAAGCGGACGACAGGTCGTCAACACAAACGCCGTCTTGCTGCACTGCCAGTCACTGCCGAGCGCAGCATTTGCGACGGGCGCGGGGCCGGCGACCGCCAACCAGCAGAAACAGGCCCCTGCGGCCAGAGAACCTGCGATCAGGAGCACGCGCAGCGCGCCTGTCCAGGAGATGGTCGAGCTCGCCCGCCGGTCGAGATATTCTTGCTGCATGGCCTTGCTCCACGAAAATGCCTGGAAGTTGAAAACAGGGGGATGGTGAGCGTGGTTTGTTTCGTGCTCGCTTCACGAACGACGGAAACGTGTTTCGTTCACGCGGAGGTGTCCATCTGCCCCGCCAGGAACAAACACGGAAGTACCGTGCACGATCCAGGGACTATCGACCCGGCTGGACCAAACGGGAAAGCCTGGAATCAAAGGATTTCGTCGATACGAGGTGAACAGGCGGGTGGTCGGCAAGGGCGCAGTGCGCTCCGAAAAAGTGGAGCTAACGGGCCTCGGTTGCTAGCGGGAGACCGGTTTTGCCTTAGGGAGGGCAGGAATAGAGTTTCTCGAATTTGCTATCCGCTACCATGCCAATACTCCACTGGGCGAAGCTTAGTGTCTCGCGTTCGACAACACTGTTGTTCATCATGCCCGTCGATACATCGAACGTGCGGTAGTTATAGCCTTTTTCAAATGCTCTGATGAATAGATTGCTACCCGCCAAAATCAGCGTCGGCGGGAAACTACCAGTGGGCGCCGCACTCTTTGGATCGAGCCTGATTGCGGCATTCGGATAATGGACCAGTGTTTCGTTGATTGAGTGGGTGTAGAGGCATGCCTGAAGCGGTTGGCCTTTGGACGGGAAGAACACTGCGGCTCTCTGGGTGTCATCAATGCCGTACGCATACGACGAGGACCGCCTGATAGACGCACGCGCGCGGGCACAGTGAGCTCTATGATCGGTTGGGTGAAGGT
>NZ_JAFCKQ010000033.1 GCF_018130215.1 Bradyrhizobium jicamae | reverse complement strand
GTGGTCCTACCCCCGTGCTTTCTACCTTGCACGGGGCCCATGGGTGCGATCGGCACCCGGCTTTCCCTGCGCCCTCTGAGTTCAGGGCGGCGAAGATCAAAGCAAAAGCTCGGACGGTCCATGTCGCGAGAATGCGGACGTATGACTCACGAGCGCGCAACACATTCGATGTCGTCCCGGCCTGGCGCGCAATTGCGCACGGGGCCCGGGACCCATGACCGCAAATGTTGGTTGCTGCGCGATGCCGGAACCACGAAGCCCTCTCACAACATCCGCTGCGGGGTGTGGGTCCTGGCTTTCGCCAGGACGACAATGCAGAGAGCCCGTGCTAGATCGGTTTCCCCGTGTACGGCATCGACGCCGTCAGGCCGCCGTCGACGGGGATGGCCTGGCCGTTGACGTAGGAGGCCTCGTCGCTCGCAAGGAACAGGCCCATTGCAGCGAGCTCGTGCGGCTGGCCGGGGCGCTTCAAGGGATTGAGCTGGCCGATCTTGTCCTGGGTGCCGCGCTCCTTGGCGCGATCGAACACCGGCTTGGTCATGCCGGTCTCGATCAGGCCCGGGCAAACCGCGTTGATGCGCACGCCGGTGCCGGACAGCGAGTAGGCGGTGGTCTGCACCAGGCTGATGACGCCGGCCTTGCTGGCGCCGTAGGGATGTCCGCTGGCGCCGGCCTTCAGGCCCGCGACCGAGGCGGTGCAGATGATCGAGCCGGAGCCTTGCCTGGTCATGTGCGGGATCGAATGCTTGATCGCAAGGAACGGGCCGATCAGGTTGACGCGCAGCACTTCCTGCCAGTGTTCCGGGGTCTGGTCGGCGAGCGGCACGAGGCCGCCGCTGACGCCGGCATTGGCCCAGATCGCATCGAGCTTGCCGTATGTCGCGAGCGCCTTGTCGATGAACGCCTTCACGTCGGCTTCCGAGCCCGCGTCCGCGCTGACCGCTTCGACGGTGCCGCCGGCATCGCGCACCAGCTTTGCGGTCTCGTTGACGCCGTCGGTGCGATCGACCGCGATCAGCTTTGCGCCTTCCCTGGTGAACAGCAGCGAGGCCGCGCGGCCGATGCCGCTTCCCGCGCCGGTGATGATGACGGATTTGCCTTCGAGGCGGCCCATGTTTTTCTCCCTGGTGACGTGATCGTCGCGCGTCTGCCGCGCGACGGAATTCAAACAAGATTTCAAACGTCCGAAGCACTTGAGACGATGTATGCTCTGACGTACAGCGACGAGGGACAGTATTGAAGGGCTCATCCGATGTCCAATGCAGACAAGCCGAAGACGACGGTGACGCGGTGGTGGTGGGTTCGCCACGCGCCGGTGCGCAGCGATGGCGGCAACATCTACGGCCAGGAAGACATCGACTGCGACACCAGCGACACCGAAGTGTTCGAGGCGGTCGCAAAGATCCTGCCGCGCAACGCGGTGTGGTATTCGAGCAATCTGAAGCGCACGCACAAGACGGCCAACGCGATCTGGGCCGCGGGCTTTCCGAAACCTGAGACGATGACCCAGGAGGCAGCGTTCGCCGAGCAGCATCTGGGTGAGTGGCAGGGCAAGAACCGCGCTGCTATTCTCGCCAGCCGTCCGCCCGGCAGCGCCTGGTTCGCCGACGTCAACGAGCCTGCGCCCGGCGGCGAGAGTTTCATGGATCTCTACACCCGTGTCTGCCGCGCCATCGTGCGCATCACGGCCGCGGAAGCCGGCAAGGACATCATCGCCGCCGGCCATGGCGGCGTGATCAAGGCCGCCGTCGGTCTCGCGCTCGGCGGACAGCCGGAGCGGGGACTCTCGTTTGACGTCGAGAACGTCTCGGTGACGCGGCTCGATCATTTCGCCGCACCCGGCGTGTCGACATGGCGGTTGCCGATGGTGAACCAGCAGCCCTGGATATCGGATCCGCGGCACGCGGCGATGCATCAGCCTGCCGGGCCCGAAGTGAAGCTCGCATGATCAACAGACCGGTCCATCACAGAATCCAACACCTCACACCTGGGAGAGAAACATGACCTTGTTCGACATGAAGGGAAAAGTTGCCGTCGTCACCGGCTCGACGCGCGGCATCGGCCGGGCGATCGCCGAGCGCATGGCGGAGCACGGCGCCAAGGTCGTGATCTCCTCGCGCAAGGCCGACGTCTGCGAGCAGGTGGCCGGCGAGATCAACGGGAAGTTCGGCAAGGGAACGGCGGTCGCGATCGCCGCGAACATCTCGTCAAAGGAAAACCTGCAGAACCTGGTCGACGAGAGCAACCGCGCATTCGGCAGGATCGACGTGCTGGTCTGCAACGCAGCGTCGAATCCGTACTACGGTCCGCTCGCCGGCATCTCCGACGACCAGTTCCGCAAGATTCTCGACAACAACATCGTCGCCAACAACTGGCTGATCTCGATGGTGGTGCCGCAGATGATCGAGCGCAAGGACGGCTCCATCATCATCGTGTCCTCGATCGGCGGCCTCAAGGGCTCGACCATCCTCGGCGCCTACGCGATCTCGAAGGCGGCCGACATGCAGCTCGCGCGCAACCTCGCCTGCGAATACGGCAAGCACAACATCCGCGTGAACTGCATTGCACCGGGCCTGATCAAGACCGATTTTGCCAAAGCGCTGTGGGACAATCCGGACAACCTGAAGGCCTCGACCGCGCGCTCGCCGCTGCTGCGCATCGGCGTGCCGGACGAGATCGCGGGCTGCGCGGTGTTCATGGGATCGCGCGCTGGCGACTTCATGACCGGCCAGACCGTGGTGATCGACGGCGGCGCCACGATCAGCTGATGGCGGGAAGTCATTCCGGGCGCGCGAAAACGCGAACCCGGAATCTCGCGCACCGGTCTCGAGATTCCGGGTTCAGCCCTGCGGGCTGCCCCGGAATGACCAATTACTCCACCGCCGCATACACCCCGTTCCGCACCAGCGAGCGGAAATATTCGCGCTGGCCCGGGCCCTGCATCATGAAGACAGCGATCAGATCTTCGCTCGGATCGATCCAGAAGAACGTCCCGGCCATGCCGCTCCAGAAGAACTGGCCGAGCGAGCCCATGAAAGGCGCGATGCCCTGATGGGTGCGCACGGCGAAGCCGAGGCCGAAGCTGTGGCCTGCAGGCACCAGGGTGCCCTGGATCTTGACGTCGGCGCCGAGATGATCGGATGCCATCAATTGCAGCGTCTTGCGGCCGATGATCCTCACGCCGTCGAGCGAGCCGCCATTGAGCAGCAACTGCGCGAAGCGTGCATAGTCCATCGTGGTCGAGACCAGCCCGCCGCCGCCGGATTCCATGGCGGGCTTCTCCAGCATGTTGAAGAGCTGCACCTTCTCCTTGCTCCAGGGATCAGTTGCGAACGCCTCCGCCAGGCGGCCGGCATTGGCCTCGGGCGTATGGAACGCGGTCTCGGTCATCTGCAGCGGAGCGAGGATGCGCTCGTTCAGGAAGGCGCCAAGCGTCTGGCCGCTGACGACCTCGATGATTCGGCCGAGGATGTCGGTGGAACGGCTGTAGTTCCACTCGGCACCGGGCTGGCAGATCAGCGGCATGCCGGCGAGCATTGCGGCGTGCTCGGCATTGGTGATCTTGCGGCTGCGCAGCCGCGATTGCTGGTAGAGCCGCTGCACCATGCTGGTGCCGGTGTGGTCATAGGTAAGTCCGGAGGTGTGGCGGAGCAGGTCCTGGATCGTCATCTGCCGCCTGGCCGGGACGAGCTCGAGTTCGCCATTGTGCTCGACGCCGACCTTGGTCTCGGAAAACTCGGGAATGAATTTCGCGACGGGATCGCTGAGCAGGAAGTGGCCGTCCTCCAGCAGCATCATGATGCCGATGGAGACGATCGGCTTGGTCATCGAGAAGATGCGGAAGATGGTGTCATGCGCCATCGGCGCGCTGGCCAGCGGGTTCTGCCGGCCGATCGCGTCGAACCAGCCGATCTGGCCGCGCCGCGCCACCAGCACCGTCACGCCGGGTGTGGCCCCCTTGTCGACCTCGCGCTTGAAGGTATCGCTCATCCCTTGCAGCCGCGCGCTCGACAGCCCGATCGCTTCGGGTTTGGCGAGGGGGAGGGACGGAGTTTTCAGGCTGGCGGCGTGCTTGCTGGCGGTCTGAGCGTTCATGGTCTCTCCCTCGGTCTTGGTTATTGCGGCGGGCCGCCGGCGGGCGGTGAAGGGCGAACTCTGGCGCAGAAGCTCTGCAATGAACAGGAGGTTCACCGCTTCGCCCTTGCAAACCGGCCATGCCCTGTGCTTGAAACGGCGCGAACCGGCGGCGACGCAGGTTCCCTGCAGGAGTGTAGCTCAATTGGTAGAGCACCGGTCTCCAAAACCGGGGGTCGCAGGTTCGAGCCCTGCCACTCCTGCCAGCTTTTATCAAACAATTTGAATGGGTTGGCTGAGGCTTTGAGCTCCGGCCATGATCATTTTCGCTCACTTGATGAGCATGCGGCCGGAAGGCCAAAACCATAACAATGACGGCAAGCACATTGGGGAGGGACACATGAGCGGAGATCTCGCAGCCACCATCGAGCACGCACGCGAGCACAGCATCGGTGATCTGTTGCGCCGGTCTGCGCGGCGCTATCCGGCCAAGACTGCGCTGATCTGCGGCGAGGTGAGCTGGACCTTCGCGGAGATGGACGCGATCTGCAATCGTCTGGCGCGCGGGCTCGGCGATCTCGGCATCGTCAAGGGCGACCGCGTCGCGGTGCTGTCGCGCAACTCGCACGCCTTTGCTGCCCTCCGCTTCGCGGTGGCGCGGCTCGGCGCGATCCTTGTGCCGATCAACTTCATGCTGAATCCCGACGAGATCAATTTCATCCTCGCCAATTCCGGCGCGAAGCTGCTAGCGGTCGGGCCCGACTTCGTGGAGACGGGACGCGCCGCGGCTGCCAAGGGTTCCGCGGTCGAAAAGCTGGTCTGGTTGCCCGGTGAGGATCCGGCCACAGCGCCTGACGGCATCAAGGCCTTCGACGGCCTGCTGTCGAGCGACGCCTCGGCGCCCGGCGTTTCGGTCGACAGCCGTGACCCCGCGCAGATCATCTACACCAGCGGCACGGAGTCGCTGCCGAAGGGCGCGATCCTCACGCATGAGGCCGTGATGTGGCAGTATGTCAGCTGCATCATCGATGGCGGCATGGCCGTCGATGACAATGTGCTGCATGCGCTGCCGCTTTATCACTGCGCGCAGCTCGACGTGTTCCTGGGCCCCGCGATCTATCTCGGCGCCACCAGCCTGATCACAGGCAAGCCGGTCGCCGACAATATCCTGGCGCTGATCGCGGCCCACGGGATCAACGCGTTCTTCGCGCCGCCGACGATCTGGATTTCGATGCTGCGCTCGCCGCTGTTCGATCGCACCGACCTGTCGACCTTGCGCAAGGGCTATTACGGCGCCTCGATCATGCCGGTCGAGGTGCTGCTCGAATTGCAGCGCCGGCTGCCGGAAGTGAAATTCTGGAACTTCTACGGCCAGACCGAGATTGCGCCGCTCGCGACCGTGCTGGAGCCGGCGGATCAACTGCCGAAGGCGGGTTCGGCCGGCAAGCCCGCCATCAATGTGGAGACGCGGGTGGTCCATCCCGACATGACCGACGTCGCCGTCGGGGAGGTCGGTGAGATCGTGCATCGCTCGCCGCATCTGTTGTCCGGCTACTACAACGATCCGGCCAAGACCGCGGCCGCCTTCGCCGGCGGCTGGTTCCATTCCGGCGACCTCGCGACCGTGGATGCCGACGGCTACATCACCGTGGTCGACCGTGTGAAGGACATGATCAAGAGCGGCGGTGAGAATGTCGCGAGCCGCGAGGTCGAGGAGATGATCTACCGGCTGCCTGCAGTGTCGGAGGTCGCGGTGGTGGGCCTGCCCGATCCGCGCTGGATCGAGGCGGTGACTGCGATCGTGGTGGTCAAGGCGGGCGAGAGCCTCGATGCCGATGCCGTCATCAGGCACTGCGCTAGTGCCATGGCCCATTTCAAGGTGCCGAAGCAGGTCATCTTCGTCGACAGCCTGCCGAAGAACCCGAGCGGCAAGCTGCTCAAGCGCGAACTGCGCCAGCGCCATGCGGGCAGCGCCACCCTCGACCAGGCGGTGCAGAAGAGCTTTGCCGGATAAGGGGAATCGGGCGAACGGGCGCATTGGGGGATACCGGCCGACTAAGCCCTTGATTCGAGGAGCTCAGTTCCCGCCGGCCGGGGCAAGGGGGAGACGGGGCGTCTTGACGTTTGGCCCTCGCCGCAGTAGATACCCCGCACTCGCAGCCGGCCCGCTTTGATCGCGGATATCCGGCGCGGCCCGAATTCCCCGAACATTCGAGCTCGTTCATCGGCTCAACCTTCCAAACGAGGGCTGGGACCTTGCGATCGGCTGTTCGGATTCCTTGAAACTTTGCAAATCGTCCTGTGACGGACGCGGACCCAACGATGGCTTTCAGCCCGTTCAAATTCCTGCAGGAAGTGCGCTCGGAGACCGCCAAGGTCACCTGGCCGACACGCCGCGAGACGACCATCACCACGATCATGGTGTTCGTGATGGTGGCGCTGGCCTCGATCTTCTTTTTCGCCGCGGATCAGCTCATCCGCTACCTCGTCACCCTGATACTGGGTATCCACTGATGAGCACTGCAACTCAATTGATGGACAAGCGCTGGTACATCGTTCACGCCTACTCGAACTTCGAGAAGAAGGTCGCGGAATCGATCCGCGAGCAGGCGAAGCAGCGCGGGCTCGAAGAGCTGTTCGAGCAGGTGCTGGTGCCGACCGAGAAGGTCACCGAGGTGCGGCGCGGCCGCAAGATCGACGCCGAGCGCAAGTTCTTCCCCGGCTACGTGCTGGTGAAGATGAAGCTGACCGACGAGGCGTTCCACCTGATCAAGAACACCCCGAAGGTGACCGGCTTCCTCGGCGCCGAAAACAAGCCGATGCCGATCTCGGAAAACGAGGCCATGCGCATCCTGCACCAGGTGCAGGAAGGCGTGGAGCGGCCGAAGGCGTCGGTGTCGTTCGAGATCGGCGAGAATGTGCGCGTGGCCGACGGCCCGTTCGCCTCGTTCTCGGGCGTGGTCGAGGAAATCGACGAGGCGCGCTCGCGCGTGAAGGTCGCGGTGTCGATCTTCGGCCGCGCGACCCCCGTGGAACTGGAATTCGGTCAGGTCGAAAAGGTGGTCTGACCGGACGGCGCGGGGTATATCCCTCGCGTCAGATGAGGCCGTGGGAGGGAGGAGGCGGTCGCCAGCCCCTTCAACCGAACCACGGAACCTGAACCCGCCGGCATCGTCCGGCCCAACAGGAGTACTAAATGGCAAAGAAAGTGACCGGATACCTGAAGCTTCAGGTCCCGGCCGGTGCGGCGAATCCCTCGCCCCCGATCGGTCCCGCGCTTGGTCAGCGCGGTCTCAACATCATGGAGTTCTGCAAGGCGTTCAACGCCCAGACCCAGAAGGAAGAGAAGAACACCCCGATCCCGGTGATCATCACCATCTATGCGGACCGTTCCTTCACCTTCGAGATGAGGACGCCGCCGATGTCCTACTTCCTCAAGCAGGCCGCCAAGATCCAGTCTGGCTCGAAGGCGCCGGGCCGTGACAAGGCCGGCAAGGTGACCAAGGCGCAGGTGCGCGAGATCGCCGAGAAGAAGATGAAGGACCTCAATTGCGACACCATCGAATCGGCCATGAAGATGGTCGAGGGCTCGGCCCGCTCGATGGGTCTGGAAGTTGCGGGGTAACGGGTCATGGCAATCGGAAAGCGTTTGAAGAAGGCCCGTGAGGGCGTCGACCGCGAAAAGCTCTATCCGCTCGCGGATGCCATCAAGATGGTCAAGGAGCGTGCCAAGTCGAAGTTCGACGAGACGATCGAGATCGCGATCAATCTCGGCGTCGATCCCCGTCACGCCGACCAGATGGTCCGCGGCGTGGTCAACCTGCCGAACGGCACCGGCCGCACGCTGCGCGTCGGTGTGTTCGCCCGAGGCGCCAAGGCCGAGGAGGCCAAGGCTGCAGGCGCTGACGTGGTCGGTGCCGAAGACCTGGTCGAGAAGGTGCAGGGCGGCGCGATCGATTTCGACCGCTGCATTGCGACCCCCGACATGATGCCGCTGGTCGGCCGCCTCGGTAAGGTGCTCGGCCCGCGCGGCATGATGCCGAACCCGAAGATCGGCACCGTGACCATGGACGTCACGTCGGCCGTGAAGGGCGCCAAGGGCGGCTCGGTCGAGTTCCGCGTCGAGAAGGCCGGCATCGTCCAGGCCGGCATCGGCAAGGCCTCGTTCTCCGAGGACAAGCTGGTCGAGAACGTCAAGGCGCTCGCGGACGCGGTCGCCAAGGCGAAGCCGGCTGGCTCCAAGGGCACCTACATCCAGCGCGTGGCAGTCTCCTCCACCATGGGCCCCGGCGTGAAGGTCGAGCCGGGCACGATCCTCGGCTGAGGTCTTCCGGTGATGAGATAAAGAAGGGCGGGATCGGGCAACCGGTTCCGCCCTTTGTTTTGACAGGCGAAGCATCTCGCAGGAAACAACAAGAATGCCTGACAAGATCCTGATCTATTCCCGGTTTCCGAAAGCCGAACTGGTCCGCTTCGGCGAGCGCTACATGCTGCTGAATGCCGCCGGCAAGCGGCCGACCGAGATGTTCCCGGCGGATGAGCTTGCCGGAATCCGGGCGATCATCACCGCTGGCGGCACGCCGCTCGGCGGCGAGGCGATGGACATGCTGCCGAGCCTTGGCGCCATCATCTGCTACGGCACGGGCTACGAAGGGATCGATCTGGCCGCCGCCGCGAAGCGCGGCATCGCCGTGGGCCACAGTCCCGGTGCCAACGCCTCGTCGGTCGCCGACATCGCCGCCATGCTGATGCTGGGGGCGGTCCGCCGGCTGCCGGTCGCCGACAATTACGTCCGCAGCGGCGATTGGGTAGGGAGGGTGCCGTCACCGATGATGCGGCCGCAGGCCGGCATGCGCGGCCGCAAGGTCGGGATCTTTGGCCTCGGAGAGATCGGCCGCAAGATCGCCGCACGTGCCGCCGCCTTCGAGACGGAGGTCGGCTATTTCAGCCGCACCAGATACGACGTGCCCTACCATTATTTTCCCAATCTCGAGGCGCTCGCCGACTGGTGCAGCATCCTCGTTATAGCGGTCCGCGCCGGTACGGAGACGGTCGGCATCGTCAATGCCGACATCCTGCGCCGGCTCGGCAACGGCGGCATTGTCGTCAACATCTCGCGCGGTTCCGTCGTCGACGAAGCCGCGTTGGTCGCGGCCCTGACCGACCACACCATCGCGGGCGCCGGGCTCGACGTGTTCGCCCGGGAGCCGCACGCCCCCGACGCGCTGACCGCGCTGCCGAATGTGGTGCTCACGCCGCATCTCGGCGGCCACACACTGGAGTCGCACGTGGCGATGCAGGATTGCGTGCTCGCCAACCTCGAAGCGTTCTTCGCCGGCAAGCCGCTGCCTTACCGGGTGAAGGGCACCTGACCGGAACCGATTGGACGGGGAACCGGTTCCCTGCGGCTAGCTTGAACTGGTCTGAATTTTGCTCTTGGCAAGTCGACCGGGAGCGGCTACATAGCCGCTTCCGGGCGTGCTGGCACTTGCTGGCATGTCTGTGCTCGCATTCCGAAAACCCGATACGATAGGAGATCATTCCTTTCCGCATGCCCGCAAGGATGCTCGAAAGGAAGGAGACCTTATCGCCTCAAGCGGAATGGGAGCAGGGGCCTTCAGCATGCTGAAGTGCCTCGATCCTGTCCAAGACTGCAGGCGCCCGCGAGAACTTAGCGTTTTCAACGGCTTAATCGCATGGCCTGCATAGACGGGTGAAGACCGGATTTCGCATTCCCTGCTGCGATCGCATCGCGGCTGGATGCTGGTTTGGTTCGAACCTCGACACCCCAGGGTCGCAAGGCTCTGGGAGGGCAGGCTTCTAATTGTCGTCTTGCCCGACATGTCCTTGGGACGCGAGTCCTGAAGGCCAGGTTTTGGGTGGGACGACGGGTGCAACCCGGCGGTCCTCCCAATGCGGAACGGCCGCCAACCGGAAAGAGCTTGCTGTGGAACGAGCGGCAAAAAAAGAGTCGGTCGAACAACTCAACGGGGTCTTCAAGACCACGTCGGTTGCGATCGTTGCTCATTATTCCGGCCTCACCGTGGCCCAGATGCAGAAGCTGCGCATGCAGATGAAGCAGGCGGGCGCGTCGGTGAAGGTCTCGAAGAACCGTCTCGCCAAAATTGCTCTTGAAGGCACTGACGTCGCTTCCATCGGTTCCCTGCTGAAGGGACCGACCGTGATCGCAACTTCAAACGATCCGGTCGCGGCGCCAAAGGTTGCCGTCGAATTCGCCAAGGCGAACGAAAAGTTCGTCATCCTCGGCGGTTCGATGGGCAAAACCGTCCTGAATGTCGACAGCGTGAAGGCGCTCGCCTCACTGCCGTCGCTCGACGAACTGCGCGGCAAGATCGTGGGCCTCATCGTGGCGCCGGCGACCAAGCTCGCTCAGCTCTCCAACGCGCCCGCGGCCAAGCTCGCACGCGTCATTCAGGCTCATGCCTCAAAGAGCGAAGCGGCCTGACCCCTTCGCTAATCTCAAACCTGGTTCGAACCAAACGTTTAAGGAAACAGATCAATGGCTGACTTGCAGAAAATCGTCGACGACCTCTCGAGCCTCACCGTGCTCGAAGCGGCCGAACTCGCCAAGCTCCTCGAAGAAAAGTGGGGCGTGTCCGCCGCTGCCGCCGTCGCGGTGGCCGGCCCGGCCGCTGGTGGCGCTGCCGCCGCTCCGGCTGAAGAGAAGACCGACTTCACCGTCGTGCTGGCTGCTGCCGGCGAAAAGAAGATCGAGGTCATCAAGGAAGTCCGCGCCATCACCGGCCTGGGCCTGAAGGAAGCCAAGGACCTCGTCGAAGGCGCTCCGAAGCCGGTCAAGGAAGGCGTCAACAAGGACGAAGCCGACAAGATCAAGGCCCAGCTCGAGAAGGCTGGCGCGAAGGTCGAGCTCAAGTAATGCGCGATCCGGGAGCGCCATCTGGCGCTCCCGGACCATGCAGACGGCGCGCGGCAGGTTGTCGCGTGGCGCGCCGGACACAAGAATGTGTGGGGATTCGTAGACTTAACCCTCGAATCTCCATATTGCCTTCCCATATCGGGATGGCAGCGGAAAAATACGGTCGGCGGCGGGAGCGGCAGGGTTCCCGGTGGAAGCCGTTGGGAGACAGTCAGATTTCGGGCTTTTTCAGTCCGTGAAGCGGAGAGTTGTGACGGGCGGGTGCAGTGATGCGCCCCGCGCGTCGTTTTGCGTTTTGAAGGCTGCGGGGCTGCGCTCAAGGATTTAATTCCTGAAGCAGGTCCTGGTTCCTTCGGGACGATTCGAAATTCAACCCGGTGCCGATGGCAGTCGGTGTCCGGAAGGTTCGCCCTACAAGGCGACGAAAATGAGAGGCCACGATGGCGCAGCAGACATTCACCGGTCGCAAACGCGTACGCAAGTTCTTCGGTCACATCAAGGAAGTCGCAGAGATGCCGAACCTCATCGAGGTTCAGAAGGCGTCCTACGACCAGTTCCTGATGGTGGATGAACCGACGGGCGGGCGCCTCGACGAGGGCCTGCAGGCCGTGTTCCGTTCGGTGTTCCCGATCTCGGATTTTTCCGGCACCTCGATGCTCGAATTCGTTCGCTACGAATTCGAGCCGCCGAAGTATGACGTCGACGAGTGCCGCCAGCGCGGCATGACCTTCGCTGCGCCGCTCAAGGTGACGCTGCGCCTGATCGTGTTCGATATCGACGAGGAAACCGGTGCCAAGTCGGTGAAGGACATCAAGGAGCAGGACGTCTACATGGGCGATATCCCGCTCATGACGATGAACGGCACCTTCGTGGTCAACGGCACCGAGCGCGTCATCGTCTCGCAGATGCACCGTTCGCCCGGCGTGTTCTTCGACCACGACAAGGGCAAGACCCATTCGTCCGGCAAGCTCCTGTTTGCCGCGCGCGTGATTCCGTATCGCGGATCCTGGCTCGACATCGAGTTCGACGCCAAGGACATCGTGTTCGCGCGCATCGACCGCCGCCGCAAGATTCCCGTGACCTCGCTGATGTACGCGCTCGGTCTCGACGGCGAGCAGATCCTGTCGACCTTCTACAAGAAGATCACCTACAAGCGGACCAAGGAAGGCTGGCGCGTGCCGTTCGACGCCAACCGTTTCCGCGGCTATTCGACCGTCAACGACCTGGTCGACGCCGACACCGGCAAGGTGGTGCTCGAGGCCGGCAAGAAGCTGACCGTGCGCCAGGCGCGTCAGCTTCAGGAGAAGGGCCTGAAGGCGCTGCGCATGTCGGACGAGGAACTGGTCGGCAATTACCTCGCCGAGGATCTCGTCAATCCGAAGACCGGTGAGATCTACGCCGAAGCCGGCGAGGAGATCACCGAGAAGTCGCTCAAGGTGCTGAACGAGCAGGGCTACAAGGAACTGCCGCTGCTCGACATCGACCACGTCAATGTGGGCGCCTACATCCGCAACACGCTGCATGCCGACAAGAACATGACGCGTGAGGACGCGCTG
Organism: Bradyrhizobium jicamae; assembly: GCF_018130215.1. Classification (GTDB taxonomy): domain Bacteria; phylum Pseudomonadota; class Alphaproteobacteria; order Rhizobiales; family Xanthobacteraceae; genus Bradyrhizobium; species Bradyrhizobium jicamae_A. Next base: position 70,796 of record NZ_JAFCKQ010000033.1, on the reverse strand, counting down.
TTCGACATCTACCGCGTGATGCGTCCGGGCGAGCCGCCGACGCTGGATTCGGCGCAGGCCATGTTCCAGTCGCTGTTCTTCGACGCCGAGCGCTACGACCTGTCCGCGGTCGGCCGCGTCAAGATGAACATGCGCCTCGAGCTCGATGCGCCCGACACCCATCGCACGCTGCGCAAGGAAGACATCCTTGCGGTCATCAAGACGCTGGTCGACCTGCGCGACGGCAAGGGCGAAATCGACGACATCGACCACCTCGGCAACCGCCGGGTGCGCTCGGTCGGCGAACTCATGGAGAACCAGTACCGCATCGGCCTGCTCCGCATGGAGCGCGCGATCAAGGAGCGCATGTCGAGCGTCGATATCGACACCGTCATGCCGCAGGATCTGATCAACGCCAAGCCGGCGGCCGCGGCGGTGCGCGAGTTCTTCGGCTCCTCGCAGCTGTCGCAGTTCATGGACCAGACCAACCCGCTGTCGGAGATCACCCACAAGCGGCGCCTGTCGGCGCTTGGCCCGGGCGGTCTGACCCGCGAGCGCGCCGGCTTCGAGGTGCGCGACGTGCATCCGACGCATTACGGCCGCATCTGCCCGATCGAGACGCCGGAAGGTCCGAACATCGGCCTGATTAACTCGCTGGCGACGTTCGCGCGCGTCAACAAGTACGGTTTCGTCGAGACGCCCTATCGCAAGATCAAGGATGGCCGCGTCACCGACGAGGTGGTCTATCTGTCGGCGATGGAAGAGGGCCGCTACCGCGTCGCGCAGGCCAACGTGCCGCTCGATGCCAAGGGCCGCTTCACCGACGATCTGGTGGTCTGCCGTCACGCCGGCGAAGTGCTGCCGGTGACGCCGGACAAGGTCGACTACATGGACGTGTCGCCGAAGCAGCTGGTTTCGGTCGCTGCGGCGCTGATCCCGTTCCTCGAGAACGACGACGCCAACCGCGCGCTGATGGGCTCGAACATGCAGCGCCAGGCGGTGCCGCTGGTTCGTGCCGAGGCGCCGTTCGTCGGCACCGGCATGGAAGGCGTGGTCGCCCGTGACTCGGGCGCTGCGATCGCCGCACGCCGTTCGGGCGTGATCGACCAGATCGACGCCACCCGCGTCGTGATCCGCGCCACCGAGGATCTCGATCCGACCAAGTCGGGCGTCGATATCTACCGGCTGATGAAGTACCAGCGCTCGAACCAGTCGACCTGCATCAACCAGCGTCCGCTGGTGAAGGTCGGGGACGTCGTCAAGAAGGGCGACATCATCGCTGACGGTCCGTCGACCGATCTCGGCGAGCTCGCGCTCGGCCGCAACGTGCTGGTCGCGTTCATGCCGTGGAACGGCTACAACTTCGAAGACTCGATCCTGCTCTCCGAGCGGATCGTGAAGGACGACGTCTTCACCTCGATCCACATCGAGGAGTTCGAGGTGATGGCCCGCGACACCAAGCTCGGCCCCGAGGAAATCACCCGCGACATTCCGAACGTCTCGGAAGAAGCGCTGAAGAACCTCGACGAAGCCGGCATCGTCTACATCGGCGCGGAAGTCCGCGCCGGCGACATCCTGGTCGGCAAGATCACGCCGAAGGGCGAGAGCCCGATGACGCCGGAAGAGAAGCTGCTGCGCGCCATCTTCGGCGAGAAGGCCTCCGACGTCCGCGATACCTCGCTGCGCGTGCCTCCGGGCGTGCAGGGCACCATCGTGGAAGTCCGCGTGTTCAACCGCCACGGCGTCGACAAGGACGAGCGTGCGCTGGCGATCGAGCGCGAGGAGATCGAGCGTCTGGCCAAGGACCGCGACGACGAGCAGGCGATCCTGGACCGCAACGTCTACAACCGCCTCGCCGAGCTCCTGGAGAACCGCCAGGGCATCGCCGGTCCCAAGGGCTTCAAGAAGGATACCAAGATCACCCGCGCGGTGCTCGACGAGTATCCGAAGTCGCAGTGGTGGCTGTTCGCATCGCCGAACGACAAGCTGATGGCCGAGATCGAGGCCATGCGGAAGCAGTACGACGAGTCGAAGAAGGGCCTCGAGCAGCGCTTCCTCGACAAGGTCGAGAAGCTGCAGCGCGGCGACGAGCTGCCGCCCGGCGTGATGAAGATGGTCAAGGTCTTCGTCGCGGTGAAGCGCAAGATCCAGCCCGGCGACAAGATGGCCGGCCGTCACGGCAACAAGGGCGTGGTGTCGAAGATCGTTCCGATCGAGGACATGCCGTTCCTCGAGGACGGCACCCATGCCGACATCGTGCTGAACCCGCTCGGCGTGCCCTCGCGCATGAACGTCGGCCAGATCCTGGAGACGCATCTCGGTTGGGCCTGCGCCGGCCTCGGCAAGCGCATCGGCCAGACCATCGACGCCTACTATCAGAGGCAGGACCTCAAGCCGCTGCGCGAGACCCTGAAGAAGATCTACGGCGAGGATGAAACCATCAAGTCGCTGAACGACAGCGAGCTGCTCGAGCTCGGCCGCAATCTGAGCCACGGCGTGCCGATCGCCACTCCGGTGTTCGACGGCGCCAAGGAAGCGGACATCGAGGAGATGCTGAAGCTTGCCGGCTTCGACGCCTCCGGCCAGTCGACCGTCTATGACGGTCGCACCGGCGATGCGTTCGATCGCAAGGTGACGATGGGCTACATCTACATGCTCAAGCTGCACCACCTCGTGGACGACAAGATCCACGCGCGTTCGATCGGTCCGTACTCGCTCGTCACCCAGCAGCCGCTGGGCGGCAAGGCGCAGTTCGGCGGCCAGCGCTTCGGCGAAATGGAGGTCTGGGCGCTCGAAGCCTACGGCGCCGCCTACACGCTGCAGGAGATGCTGACCGTGAAGTCGGACGACGTCGCCGGCCGTACCAAGGTGTACGAGGCGATCGTGCGCGGCGACGACACTTTCGAGGCCGGTATTCCGGAATCGTTCAACGTGCTGGTCAAGGAAATGCGCTCGCTCGGCCTCAACGTCGACCTGCACAATTCCAAGGTGGGACCGGCGTCGACGTCGGAAGCGGCCGAGTAACGCTGAAAGGTTTCATGTCCGGCGCCGAGATGCGCCGGGCATTCGCGCTCCGCCCGGACGTTGAGCGGGGCGCGCCGAAGAGAATTTTCGAATTTGCTGCCGGTGACGATCGGCACGCGAGGAGAAGACCATGAACCAAGAAATTATGAATCTTTTCAATCCGACGACGCCGGCCCAGGTCTTCGACCAGATCCGGATCTCGATCGCGTCCCCGGAGAAGATTCTGTCGTGGTCCTACGGCGAGATCAAGAAGCCGGAGACCATCAACTACCGCACGTTCAAGCCGGAGCGTGACGGCCTGTTCTGCGCGCGCATTTTCGGGCCGATCAAGGACTACGAGTGCCTGTGCGGCAAGTACAAGCGGATGAAGTACAAGGGCATCATCTGCGAAAAGTGCTCGGTCGAGGTGACGCTGTCGCGCGTCCGGCGCGAGCGCATGGGCCACATCGAGCTGGCCGCGCCGGTCGCTCATATCTGGTTCCTGAAGTCGCTGCCGTCGCGCATCGGCCTCCTGCTCGACATGACGCTGAAGGATCTCGAGCGGATCCTGTACTTCGAGTATTACGTCGTGCTCGAGCCGGGCCTCACCGCGCTGAAGGACCGTCAGCTGCTGTCGGAAGACGAGTATCTGAAGGCGCAGGACGAGTACGGCCAGGATTCCTTCACCGCCATGATCGGTGCGGAGGCGATCCGCGAGCTGCTCAAGGGTCTCGAGCTCGAGAAGCTCGAGCAGCAGCTGCGTGCCGACATGGCCGAGACCGACTCCGACATCAAGCACAAGAAGCTCGCCAAGCGGCTGAAGATCGTCGAGGCATTCCGCTTCTCCGGCAACAAGCCGGAGTGGATGATCATGACGGTCGTGCCGGTGATTCCGCCGGACCTGCGTCCGCTGGTGCCGCTCGACGGCGGCCGGTTCGCGACCTCCGACCTCAACGACCTGTATCGCCGCGTCATCAACCGCAACAACCGCCTGAAGCGGCTGATGGAGCTGCGCGCGCCTGACATCATCATCCGCAACGAAAAGCGCATGCTGCAGGAGGCCGTCGACGCCCTGTTCGACAACGGCCGCCGCGGTCGCGTCATCACGGGTGCCAACAAGCGCCCGCTGAAGTCGCTCGCAGACATGCTGAAGGGCAAGCAGGGCCGGTTCCGCCAGAACCTGCTCGGCAAGCGCGTCGACTATTCAGGCCGTTCGGTGATCGTGGTCGGTCCCGAGCTGCGCCTGCATCAGTGCGGTCTGCCGAAGAAGATGGCGCTCGAGCTGTTCAAGCCGTTCATCTATTCTCGGCTCGACGCCAAGGGCCTGTCCACCACGGTGAAGCAGGCCAAGAAGCTGGTCGAGAAGGAGCGTCCGGAGGTCTGGGATATCCTCGACGAGGTGATCCGCGAGCATCCGGTGCTGCTCAACCGAGCGCCGACGCTGCATCGCCTCGGCATCCAGGCCTTCGAGCCGGTGCTGATCGAGGGCAAGGCGATCCAGCTGCATCCGCTGGTCTGCGCCGCCTTCAACGCCGACTTCGACGGCGACCAGATGGCCGTACACGTCCCGCTGTCGCTCGAGGCGCAGCTGGAAGCGCGCGTCCTGATGATGTCGACCAACAACATCCTGCATCCCGCGAACGGCCAGCCGATCATCGTGCCGTCGCAGGACATCGTGCTCGGCCTCTACTACGTCTCGATCATGCGTGAAGGCCTGCCCGGCGAGGGCAAGCTGTTCGGTGACATGGCCGAGCTCGAGCACGCGCTGCACTCGAAGGTCATCCACCTCCACACCAAGATCAAGTACCGGTGGGAGGGCGTCGGCGAGGACGGCAAGCTGGGCAAGCGCTGGATCGAGACCACCGCGGGCCGCGTCATGCTCGGCAATCTGCTGCCGAAGAGCCCGAAGATCTCGTACGACATCATCAACAAGCTGATGACCAAGCGCGAGATCTCCGGCGTCATCGACCAGGTCTATCGTCACTGCGGCCAGAAGGAGACGGTGATCTTCTGCGACCGCATCATGGCGCTCGGCTTCTACAATGCGTTCAAGGCCGGCATCTCGTTCGGCAAGGACGACATGGTGGTGCCGCACGGCAAGTGGAAGATCGTCGACTCGACCCGTACGCTGGCGAAGGATTTCGAGCAGCAGTACAATGACGGTCTGATCACCCATGGCGAGAAGTACAACAAGGTCGTCGACGCCTGGTCGAAGGCGACCGAAGAAATCGCCAAGGCGATGATGAAGGAAATCTCCGCCACCAAGAAGACGGCGAGCGGGGCCGATGCCGACATCAACTCGATCTACATGATGGCGCACTCCGGTGCGCGTGGTTCGCCGGCGCAGATGCGCCAACTCGCCGGCATGCGCGGCCTGATGGCCAAGCCGTCGGGCGAGATCATCGAGACGCCGATCATCTCTAACTTCAAGGAAGGTCTGTCGGTGCTCGAGTACTTCAACTCGACCCACGGCGCCCGCAAGGGCCTCGCGGACACCGCGTTGAAGACCGCGAACTCCGGCTACCTGACCCGTCGTCTGGTCGACGTCGCGCAGGACTGCATCATCACGCAGTCCGATTGCGGCACCATGCTCGGCATCAAGATGCGCGCCATCGTCGACGCCGGCACGGTCGTCGCCTCGCTCGGTTCGCGCATCCTGGGCCGCACGGCCTGCGAGGACGTGCGGGATCCCGCCACCAACAACGTGATCGTCAAGCGCGACACGCTGATGGAGGAGACTCACGTCGATGCGATCCAGCAGGCCGGCATCCAGGAGGTGAAGATCCGCTCGGCGCTGACCTGCGAGCTCGTCAACGGCATCTGCGGCAAGTGCTACGGCCGCGATCTCGCGCGCGGCACGCCGGTCAACCACGGTGAGGCGGTCGGCGTCATCGCGGCGCAGTCGATCGGCGAGCCCGGCACGCAGCTGACGATGCGCACGTTCCACATCGGCGGCGCGGCGCAGCTCAACGAGCAGTCGTTCATCGAGTCGAACTTCGACGGCAGGATCGTGATCAAGAACAAGGCCATCGCCCGCAACAGCGAAGGCCAGCTGATCGCGATGGTGCGCAACATGGTGGTCGCGATCGTCGACGCCGACGGCGCCGAGCGTGCGACCCACCGCATCCAGTACGGTTCGCGCATGCATGTCGACGAGGGCGACACGGTCAAGCGCGGCCAGCGTATCGCCGAGTGGGATCCCTATACCCGCCCGGTGCTGACCGAGGTCGAGGGCACGATCGGGTTCGAGGACCTGGTCGAGGGCCAGTCGATCTCGGAAACGCTCGACGAGTCCACCGGTATCGCCAAGCGCGTGGTCATCGACTGGCGCACGACGCGCGGCGGCTCGGACCTGCGTCCGGCCATCGTGGTCAAGGGCAAGGACGGCAAGGTGATGAAGCTCGCGCGTGGCGGCGATGCCCGCTACATGCTGTCGGTCGACGCCATCCTGTCGGTCGACGTCGGCGCGAAGGTGATGCCTGGCGACATCCTGGCGCGTATCTCGACCGAGAGCGCCAAGACGCGCGACATCACCGGCGGTCTGCCGCGGGTGGCTGAACTGTTCGAGGCCCGCAAGCCGAAGGACGCGGCGATCATCGCGGAGACGGCGGGCACCATCCGTTTCGGCCGCGACTACAAGAACAAGCGCCGCATCTCGATCGAGCCTCTCGACAAGACCGAGGAGCCGCGCGAGTACCTGATCCCGAAGGGCAAGCACATCCACCTGCAGGACGGCGACGTCGTCGAAAAGGGCGACTTCATCGTCGAAGGCAACCCGGCACCGCACGACATCCTGGCGATCAAGGGCATCGAGGAACTCGCTGCCTATCTGGTCAACGAAATCCAGGAGGTCTACCGGCTGCAGGGCGTGCTCATCAATGACAAGCACATCGAGGTGATTGTCCGTCAGATGTTGCAGAAGGTCGAGATCACCGACCAGGGCGACACCGACATGATCTCGGGCGAGCAGGTCGACAAGATCGAGTTCGACGCGCTCAACGCCAAGGCCAAGGAAGAGGGCAAGAAGCCCGCCACGGGGACGCCGGTTCTGCTCGGCATCACCAAGGCGAGCCTGCAGACCCGCTCCTTCTTCTCGGCGGCGTCGTTCCAGGAGACCACGCGCGTGCTCACCGAGGCCGCCGTCAACGGCAAGGTGGATCCGCTCGAAGGCCTCAAGGAGAACGTCATTGTCGGCCGGCTGATCCCGGCCGGCACCGGTGCCTCGATGGCGCGGATCCGCGAGGTTGCGGTCAAGCGCGACAAGCTGATCCTCGACGAGCGCGAGAAGCAGCAGGCGGCGATCGTGCCGACGGCCCCGGAAGCGGAGCCGCTGGCGCTGCCGCCGGCGGAATAGGCACCCGCAAGAATACGGTGAATAGCGGGAAGGCCGGCTTTTGCCGGCCTTTTTGCTGCTTTCTTTGCCTGCTGCGGTGCAGGGACGCAATTTGTTCATCTTCCCTTCAGGCAAAAAAGCGCTTTTGCTGGGGTGACTTACACCGGCCATTTGCAGAGCCGGAGACGACGGAATCCATATGCTTGACTTGGCTATCGTTGGCGGCGGCCCGGGGGGGCTGATGAGCGCTTGGTACTTGAAGCGCAAACTCGGTGACCTCTGCCGCGTAACCATCTTCGAGGCGTCGAACCGCCTCGGAGGCAAGGTCGTCACGCGCAAATTCGAGTCCGCGCCGGCGATGTACGAGGCCGGCGTTGCCGAGATCTACGACTACTCGATGACCGGACCGGACCCGCTGCGCGAGCTGATCCAGCATTTCGGGCTGCAGACCATCCCGATGGATGCCGAACAGGTGCAGCTCGATGGCGAACTGCTGGCCGACGTTCCCGGCATGCGCCGCAAATACGGACCCAAGACCGCGGCCGCGATCGAGGCGTTCCGCAAGCGCTGCGCCGACCTGGTGTCGCCGATCGAATATTACGAGGGCGTCGGCGCCCACGACAACGAGCACCCCTGGGCCTACAAGACCGCCGAGCAGATACTCGACGAAGAGGTCGAGGACGCGACCGCCAAGCGCTTCTTCAAGGTGATGGCGCGCTCCGACATCGCGACCGAGAGCCACAACACCAACGGGCTCAATGCGCTGAAGAACTACGTGATGGACGTCGACGGCTATCTCGGCCTGTACTCGATCCAGAACGGCAATGAGCAGCTGATCGATTGCCTGCGCTCGGAAGTCGACGCCGACATCCAGCTCAACCATCGTGTCCTCAAGGTCGGCAAGGCCGCCGACGGCCGCTACCAGCTCAACATGATGAACGGCAAGGGACCGGAGACGCGCGACTTCGATCTCGTGCTGGTCTGCCTGCCGCATTCCTGGCTCGCCACGCTGCGCTGGGACGGCGAGGCGCTGCGCCAGTCGATGGTCAAGCATGTCGCCTACTTCGATCGTCCGGCGCACTATCTGCGCGTCTCGATCCTGTTCGACGAGCCGTTCTGGGGCGAGAGGATCCCGGGCGCCTGGTTCATGTCGGAGGCATTCGGCGGCTGCTGCGTCTACAACGAAGGCGCGCGCCACGACGTCGGCAAGCACGGCGTGCTGAACTGGCTGATCGCCGGCTCCGACGCGCTGGCCTTCGCCAATCTCGGCGACGAGGAGCTGATCGACGCCGCGCTGAAGTCGCTGCCGGCCTCGCTCGGCAACGCCCGCGCGCATTTCATGGAAGGCAAGATCCATCGCTGGCTGTCGTCGGTCAACGCACTGCCGGGCGGCCTGCCGGTGCGCGACGTCATGACCAATCATCGCCCCGAACCGAAGCAGCATCCGGGCCTGGTCGTGGTCGGCGACTATCTGTTCGATTCGACGCTGAACGGGCTGCTCGACTCCTCCGATGCCGCGACCGATATCATCGTCACGGAGATGATGCGGCTGCGCCGGGCACGCGCGCAGGACAAGGCGGAGTTCGCCGACAAGATCGACCGCGCCTATTTCGAGAACTATCGCGGCGTCGGCCCGTACGGTGAAACCTGGCGCCAGTTCAGCGACCCGGCCTATCTGATGGACCTGATCAAGACCGTCTGGGGCAGGGCGAAGGGCTACAAGCTCCTGGTCGCCGGCTCCGCCAGCGGCGAGCTGGTCGGCGCGCTGCGCGAGCGCGGCGTCGATGCCTGGGGCATCGAGAACAACCGCTACATCCACGGCAAGACGCCGAAGGCGCTGAAGAAGTACAACAAGCTCGGCTCGATCGCCGACATGCCGTTCAAGACGGACGAGTTCGACTTCGTGTTCGAGACGAGCCTGTGCCATCTCGGCGAGAAGCAGGTCGCGCGCGCGGTGCGCGAGATCAACCGCGTGGTCAAGACCGGCCTGCTGTTCGGCTCGGTGACCTCGGACATGGCGCCGGGGCTGATCGACCGTTACGACCTTCTGCACGGGGTGAAGAAGCTCGGCACCTGGTGGGAGTGGTCGGAGCTGTTCTTCAACAACGGATTCGACCTCTCGATGCATCGCCGCGACTGCACCGATGCGCTGTGGGAATTGACGCTCGCCGCCGGCAAGGGGCCGGGACAGTGGTACGCCGACTCCGACAGCCTGCGCTATTCCTTCTTCGACAAGGTCGAGGCCGACGACGATTAGCGTTACAGCTACGACTACGTCCGTAGCCGCAAGCGCTTTGCCGAATGCATCCTGATCGCGTAGGATCGCGCGGCGGCGCTCGACGCTTGCGCTTTCGATTTGCGGTCATGCCGGCCGTGGAGCATCGGTTGGTTTCATGGCGCCCAAGCCTCCTGCATCTGACGATCCGAAACGGGTCGATGCCGACGATCCCGAGCTGAAGAAGAAGCTCGCGGCGACACCCGTTTCTTCGGCGCGGGCCGCCCAACCGAAACCGTCCGCCGCTCCTGACGATGATGACGAGGAGGATGACGAAGACGAGCTCGAGCTCGACGACGATGATGACGACGAGGACCTCGTCGTCTTCACCGCCAAGGAGGCCGCCGGCGCGCTCTCCACCGTCCTCGGTTTCATCCGGCCGTTCCTCGCCAGCTACAGGAAGCTGGTCGCGTTCGTCGCCATCGGCGTGGTGGTCGAGACGCTGTTCAACGTGATCATGCCGCTAAGCCTGAAATTCCTGATCGACGATGCGCTCGGCGAGGAGGATTTCGGGGCCCTCTACGTGATCCTTGGCGTGCTCGCGGTCGCAGGCATCATCACATCGATCATCGCGGTCTGGTACGAGCGCTGGGATGCGCGGCTCGCCGCCGGCATCATCTCCGACGTTCGGACGCGGCTGTTCGACCACGTCCAGAACCTGCCGTCGGCCTATTTTGCCCGTACCAAGCGCGGCGAGATCCTGTCGCGCTTCTCGATCGATCTTTCGGCGTTCGAGGGCGTGGTCAAGATCTTCGCCAACAGCGCGGCGCTGCCGTTCCTGGAATTGATCGCGGGCATCATCCTGATGCTGTTCCTGAACTGGCAGCTCGCCGCGGTCGCGCTCCTGGTGTTTCCGATCACGCTGATTGGCCCGCGCGTCCTGACGCCAAAGGCGGTGCAGGCGAATTACGAGCAGAAGCTCAACGAATCCGCGCTGCTCGGCACGGTCCAGGAGAACGTCGCGGCGCAGGCGGTCGTGAAGGCCTTCAATTTGCAGCGCCGCGCGCTCGGCTGGTTCACGCTGCGCAACCGCGAAGTGCGGGCGAAGGCGGCCTCGGCGATGTTCCTGTCGACCATGGTGGAGCGCACCGTCACCATCGCGGTGCTCCTGCTCCATCTGGTGGTGCTGGCGATCGGCGCCTATCTCGCGACCAAGGGCCAGATCACGGTCGGCACCTTCGTGACCTTCGAAAGCGCGTTCTGGGAGGTCTCGTACAACATCGCGCATGTGATGCACTTCATCCCGGTGTCGATCCAGGCGGCGGCGGCGGTGCGGCATATCCAGGAGCTGCTCGACGAGCCGACCCGCGGCGCCGACCGGCCGGGCGCCCCCGACCTGCCGCGCATCACCAACGACATCACCTTCGACCACGTTACCTTCCAGTACGAAGGCGCGCTGGCGCCGGTGCTCGACAATCTCAGCCTCAAGCTCGATGCCGGCAAGAGCGTCGCGATCGTCGGCCCCAGCGGCTCGGGCAAGAGCACGCTGCTCAACCTGATCCTGCGCCTCTACGTCCCGGACGAGGGCCGCGTCACCATCGACGGCGTCGACATCCGCCGCGTGACGCGGGAATCGCTGCGCGCGAGCATGGCTGTCGTGTTCCAGGAGAACATGCTGTTCAACATGTCGATCCGCGAGAACATCCGGCTCGGCCAGGAGGGCGCGACCGACGCCGAGGTCGTGGACGCGGCGAAAAAGGCCGAGATCCACCGCTACATCATGAGCCTGCCGCAGAAATACGACACGCCGGTCGGCGAGCGCGGCGACACTCTGTCGGGCGGCCAGCGCCAGCGCATCGCGATCGCGCGCGCGATCATCCGCAATCCGTCGGTGCTGCTGCTGGACGAAGCCACGTCTGCGCTCGACCAGACCACGGAAGCCGCGATCAATCGCACGCTGCTCAAGGTCGCCAGGGGGCGCACCATGATCTGGTCGACGCACCGCCTGACCTCGGTGGTCGACATGGACGAGATCATCGTGATCTCGGGCGGCAGGGCGATCGAGCGCGGCTCGCACGCCGAACTGCTCGCCAGGAACGGCGTCTATCGCAAGCTCTGGGACGATCAGGGCCACGCTCAGCACGATTCGGCCGACGGCGACGAAGACGATGAGGATGAGGAGGACCTGGAGGAGGACGATGAGGAGGACGCCGAGGACGGGGAAGACAGCGAAGAGGACGAGGACGAGGAGGACGAGGAGTAGGTCCGCATCGTCGCGTCGCCTTCGATTCTCCGCTCAGGCGAGCCGGCCTCGATGCGCTTGTCCGCCGATCGCGCGCTGCTCCGGGGGCGCAGCTGTTGCCGGAATCCGTTTGCCGACGGCATAGCGGAACCCTTGGGCGACGCGAACGGCGAAGCGGCCCCAGCGTCCGGCGCGCGATGCAAGCCCGCGATCGATCGAGAGCGAGCGAAGGTGATACGCCTTGGCCAGCGAGCGGGTCTCGCAGTCGATCTTGGCGGGGTCCTCGTAGAATTGCCTGATCTTGTCGACGTCCATGCCGTCGGTCGACAGCCACGCCGGGATGTGGACGTTGCAGAGCCGCTCGACGTCGGTGAACACCTTGGTCGTGCCTGTGCCAGCGGCCGGGCACGACGTCGAGAAGGCGTCGCCGGCCAGTACGACGCCCGGCTGGAGATGGCCTTCGGTGACGCAGAGATCGGCGGGCCTGATCCGGATTGGGTCGCCAACCCTGAAATCGCCGAGCATGCGATGCAGGCCGGGCATCAACGCCATCAGGGCGGATTCCGGCGCCTGGCGGAATTCGCGCAGCCACGGATCGGTCATGTCGCGGTAGACCATCAGGTTGGCGCGCATTTTCTCGCCGATCGGGAAGATCGAGAGGTAGGCCATCCGCGCGCCCGGCCGTCCCGGCCAGTAGGTCAGCGCCGGAAATTCAAAGCTGTGACGACCGATCGGCGCGATGTCGAAACCCAGCGTGATGGAATGACACGCGCTGATGATGCGGCGCTCCATGCCGAGCATCTGGCGCAGGCCGATGTTCAGCCCGTTGGAGAGCACGATAAGGCGCGCGGAGATCGTCTCGTCATTTGCCAGCGTGATCCGCTGGCGGTCGCTCCCGGTCGCGACCGCGTAGGCCTTGCCGTGGATGATCTCGACACTTGGTGGAATCTGCGCGCGAACGGCGTTGACCAGCGTGTCGTACATGACGCCGTGCTGGTCGCTCGGCTTCTTCGCGACCACCATGCCGAAGCGCGCCTCCCAGACCTCGTCGTCGAGGGTTGCGGCGCGGAGTGTCTGCTCGGCGAGCCCGGTCCTGCGCAACAGTTCGAGCTGGTCGCCGGCAAGCTTCTCGCAGCGCAACTCGGGTGGGTAGGTGACGTGCGGATCGATCAGGCAGGCCGCAATCCCCGCGCGACCCAGCATGGCCGCGGCAGTTGCGCCGGCCAGGCCGCCGCCGACGATCGCAACGTCCGTGTACCGCATTGGCTCACCGCTTGGCTCTTGTTGGAGATCGGGCCCCGATGTGAGGCGCGGATTGTGGGGTTGAATGGCAAAGAAACGCTGAAAAGATGCGGTGAAACGTCGATCACGATCTGGTCAACGCGGCAGCGTTTAATGGAATGACAATCTCCGCATCGCACGATCCGGCCCTCGAAGCGGCTGCAAGGGCTGGTTGCAGATGATTTCGGTAACGATTGATTCACCAAGTCTGGACCTCGGCGCGCAATGGGACGATCTCGTCCGGCGGTCGTCGCCAAATGTCTTCATGCATCCCGCAGCCTTGAGGGCTGCGAACGACACGCGTTTTGCGCGGATCGGGATGCTGCTCGCCTGGGACGAGGGCGCCGGCTCGCGTCGCCTCGTCGGCGCCTGGGCGATGCAGCTGCGCAGGATCATCCCGCTCTGGCCCGAAGTGCTGGAGGCGCTGCCCTACAATTATGCCTTCCTGTCCAATCCGGTGATCGATCCCGCTCATGTCGATGAGGTGATCCCGGCGCTGCTTGCGGCGATCGAGAAGAGCTCGCGACTGCCGAAAACCATCAATCTCGGCGCGTTCGACGCTGACACGCCGAGCCATCGGGTCGTGCTCGATACGCTGTCCGAGCGAGGCATCGCCCCGTTGGTGCTGTCGACCGGCGCGAGGCCGTTTGTGACCAGGGATTTCGGCGTGAAGCGGTCCGGCTCGACGCGAAAGAAGTTGCGCCAGGACTGGAACAGGCTGTCCGCGCTGGGGCCCGCCGAGGTCGTCAACGACAGATCTCCGGCCGCGGTGCGCATGGCGTTCGAGACGTTCCTCAAAATGGAGCAGGCGAGCTGGAAAGGCGCGCGGGGCACCGCGCTGCTGTCGCACGGCCACGACGCCGTGTTTGCGCGGACCCTGGTGCAAAAGCTCGCGGCCGAAGGCTGCGCGTCGGTCGCGCTGTTGCGCTCCGGCGGGAACGTCATCGCGGCGCAGGTCCTGATGTATTGCGGCACGATGGCCTACACCTGGAAGACGGCGTTCGACGCCAGCTTCGGCAAATACTCGCCGGGCGTGCTCCTGGTCGACAAGGTCACCGATGAGCTGCTCGCCAGCAGCGATATCACCGCGATCAACTCCTGCGCGGCGGAAGACAGCTTCATGGGGAGTCTGTGGAGCGGCCGCCGTCCGATGGTGGACATGCTGATCGATCTACGCACCGGTCGATCGCTCGCGTACCGGATGGAGGCCGGCCGGCTGATCGGCTACCAGTGGCTACGGCGTTTGTGGCATCACATGCACGACGGCCGCCCGGCGCCGTCCGCCACCCAGCCGCCGCAGACGGCCGCGGCCAAAATGGGCGATAAACCGAGCGAGCCGCTGGGCCTTCCAGTACATCCCGCGGTCGATCGACACTGAGCGGAAGCTGAACGCCTTGGCGTTCGACCAGGCGTCGCAGGCCGTCTTCAGCGGATCGTCATAGAATGCCGCAATCTTGTCGGCACCCATGCCGTCGGTGGCGAGCCAGGCCGGGATATGGACGTTGCAGAGCTGGACCACGTCGGTGAACACCTTGTCGGTCCCGGTGCCGCTGACTGGGCAGCTGGTGGCGAAGGCGTCGCCGACCAGCACGACGCCGGCCTGCCGATGGCCGGTGCTGACATAGAGATCCGCCGGCCTGATCTTGATGTCGCCGGCGATTGCGAAGTCGCCGGTGATCCGGCGCAGCCGCGGCAGCGATGCATTCAGCGTCTCGACCGGGGCGTGCCGGAACGCACGCAGCCAGGGATCGCTCGCCTCGCGATAGGTGAAGAGGTTCGCGCGCATCCGGTTTCCGATCGGAAACAGCGTGATGTAGGGGATCCGGTCGCTCGGCTGCTCCGAAAAATACGTGAGCCCCGGAAACGGGAAGGCGGGACGTCCCACCGGCGTGAAATCGAAGCCGATCGAGATCGAGTGGCAGGGACTGATGACCTGGCGCTCGATGCCGAGCGTGCGGCGCAGCCCGACGTTCAGTCCGTTGGCAAGCATCACGAGGCGTGCCGAAATCTCCTCGCCGCCCGCGAGCACCAGCTTTTGCCGCTCGGCGCTGGTCGCGACGTCGACGACCTTGTCGCGGATGAACTCCGCCGACCCGGAGATTTCCGCGCGGAGCGCTGCGATCAGCGCATCATACATGATGCCGAATTGCTGGTACGGCGCCTTGTCGAGCAGGGTGCCGTATCGGGCGATCCAGTTCTCATAATCCTGTGTCGCCGCGCGCAGCACGGATTCGGCAAGGCCGGTCCTGGCGAATCGCCCGAGCTGGAGTGAGCCGCCGAGCTTCTCGACGCGGAAATCGAAGGGGTAGATCTGGTGCGGGTCGATCAGGATACAGGTGATCCCGGCACGCCCGAGCATCGCGGCTGCGGTCGATCCCGCAAGTCCTCCGCCGATGATCGCAATATCCGTATGCCGCATGCAGGGTGTTCCGCGTCCTCGAACCCGTTTTTGCGCCGCGAATGGCAAATAAACGCTTAGTTTTGCCGCCTGCCTTGACGACCAAGTCGAAGAGAAGTGTTTCTAAACTTATTTAATCCGGGTAAAATAGGGAGCAGGACCGGCCGGGACGGACCGCGCGGGACAGGGGAGCTGTCACAATCCGCGCTGGATGCGACGTCGGCGAAATGCGAAATACGCAGGCGGCAGAAGCGTTTCTTTGCTTGTCGTTTTGCTTGACTTCACTATCTCACGCTTATACAAGGCGCGCACTTATCGACAGGCGGTGAGCAACGCCAGAGTCGGAACGGAACACCCGGACGGCCTTTTTGGGTCGGAACGGGCACCAACCTCGACGAATGCCGCTCAAACGCTGTCGACTATAGCTAGGCAATGCCAGGACGATTTTGGTTCTCTTGAGCAAGTCCTCTTGAGAGTGAATTCGGATGCATGACCTCGGTGGCGGACTGAACAGCGAACGCTGATCAGCCCGGGATCGCGGTCCTCTGTGGCGTCGAAGCGCTTTCCGCTCAGCAATGAGCGGTTGGCGTGATTTCGTTTTGCGCGGATGCTTTTCCGCGCGGGACGGGCCGTACGGGACGGCTGATCCCGAGAAGAATTTGCGAAGCCACTCAAGGGTTCGCGCGAATAAAAGGGTGAAGGCTACATGCCGACGATCAACCAGCTGATCGCAAATCCACGTGAAGTGCAGAAGTCGCGCAAGAAGGTGCCGGCGCTGCAGCAGTCGCCGCAGAAGCGCGGCGTGTGCACGCGCGTCTACACCACGACCCCGAAGAAGCCGAACTCGGCGCTTCGCAAGGTCGCCAAGGTGCGCCTGACCAACGGCTTCGAGGTGATCGGCTACATCCCGGGTGAGGGCCATAACCTGCAGGAGCACTCGGTGGTCATGATCCGCGGCGGTCGCGTCAAGGACTTGCCCGGCGTTCGCTACCATATCCTCCGCGGCGTGCTGGATACCCAGGGCGTCAAGAACCGTAAGCAGCGTCGTTCGAAGTACGGCGCGAAGCGTCCGAAGTAAGCGGGAAACGATCAGATGTCGCGTCGCCATTCTGCCGAGAAGCGTGAAGTCCTTCCCGATCCGAAGTTCGGGAACATCGTCATTACCAAGTTCATGAATTCGGTGATGTACGCCGGGAAGAAGTCGGTTGCCGAAGGCATCGTCTACGGTGCGCTCGGCATGATCGAGTCCAAGACCAAGCAGAACCCGCTCGGCGTGTTCGAGCAGGCGCTCGAGAACGTCATGCCGACCATCGAGGTTCGCTCCCGCCGCGTCGGCGGCGCGACCTACCAGGTTCCGGTGGAAGTCCGCTCGGTGCGCCGTCAGGCGCTCGGCATCCGGTGGCTGATCGCGGCCGCGCGCGAGCGCAACGAGAAGACCATGACGGAGCGCCTGTCGGCGGAACTGCTCGACGCGTCGAACAACCGTGGCAACGCCGTCAAGAAGCGTGAAGACGTGCACCGGATGGCGGAAGCCAACCGCGCCTTCTCGCACTATCGCTGGTAAGGCGAATAACGGAATTTAAGGAACAGTCTCATGCCCCGCCAACATGCCATCGAGGACTACCGCAACTTCGGTATCATGGCGCATATCGACGCCGGCAAGACCACGACCACCGAGCGCATCCTCTATTACACCGGCAAGAGCCACAAGATCGGCGAAGTGCACGAAGGTGCCGCGACGATGGACTGGATGGAGCAGGAGCAGGAGCGTGGCATCACGATCACCTCGGCTGCGACCACCGCGTTCTGGAACGGCAAGCGTCTGAACATCATCGACACCCCCGGCCACGTCGACTTCACCATCGAGGTCGAGCGTTCGCTGCGCGTGCTCGACGGCGCCGTATGCGTGCTCGACTCCAACCAGGGCGTCGAGCCGCAGACCGAGACCGTGTGGCGCCAGGGTGACAAGTACAAGGTTCCGCGCATCGTCTTCGCCAACAAGATGGACAAGACCGGCGCCGACTTCTTCAAGTGCCTGGCCGATATCGTCGACCGCCTCGGCGCCAAGCCGATCGCGATCCAGCTTCCGATCGGTGCCGAGAACAACTTCAAGGGTCTCGTCGACCTCGTGAAGATGAAGGGCATCATCTGGAACGATGAATCGCTCGGCGCCAAGTTCGACTATGTCGACATTCCGGAAGATCTGGTCGAGCAGGCCAAGGAATACCGCGAGAAGATGGTGGAAGCCGCCGTCGAGCTCGACGACGACGCGCTGGCTGCCTTCCTCGACGGCAATGAGCCGGACGAGGCGACGCTGAAGCGCTTGATCCGCAAGGCGGTGCTGACCGGCGCCTTCTACCCCGTACTGTGCGGCTCGGCGTTCAAGAACAAGGGTGTGCAGCCGCTGCTCGACGCCGTCGTCGACTACCTGCCGTCGCCGATCGACGTGCCCGCGATCAAGGGCACCGACGAGGACGGCAACGAAGTCGTGCGCAAGGCGGACGACAAGGAGCCGCTGGCGCTGCTCGCGTTCAAGATCATGGACGACCCGTTCGTCGGCACCATCACCTTCTGCCGCATCTATTCCGGCATCCTGCAATCGGGCACCGGCGTGGTGAACTCGACCCGCGAGAAGAAGGAGCGCATCGGGCGCATGCTGCTGATGCATGCGAACAACCGCGAAGACATCAAGGAAGCCTATGCCGGCGACATCGTCGCGCTGGCCGGCCTGAAGGAAGCGCGCACCGGTGACACGCTGTGCGATCCCAACAAGCCGGTGATCCTCGAGAAGATGGAATTCCCGGAGCCGGTGATCGAGATCGCGATCGAGCCGAAGTCGAAGGCCGACCAGGAGAAGCTGGGCGTGGCGCTGGCCAAGCTCGCCGCGGAGGATCCGTCCTTCCGCGTGTCGACCGATCACGAGTCCGGCCAGACCATCCTCAAGGGCATGGGCGAACTCCATCTCGACATCAAGGTCGACATCCTCAAGCGCACCTACAAGGTCGACGCCAACATCGGCGCGCCGCAGGTGGCGTTCCGTGAGCGTGTCACCAAGCGCGTCGAGCACAGCTACACCCACAAGAAGCAGACCGGCGGTACCGGTCAGTTCGCTGCGGTGACGATCATCGTCGAGCCGAACGAGCCCGGCAAGGGCTACGAGTTCGAGTCGAAGATCGTCGGCGGCGCGGTGCCGAAGGAATACATCCCGGGCGTCGAAAAGGGCATCGAGAGCGTGCTGTCCTCCGGCGTGGTCGCGGGCTTCCCGATCGTCGACGTCAAGGTGCAGCTGATCGACGGCAAGTACCATGACGTCGACTCGTCGGCGCTGGCATTCGAAATCGCCACGCGGGCCTGCTTCCGCGAGGCGCTGCAGATGGGCAAGTCCGTTCTGCTCGAGCCGATCATGAAGGTCGAGGTGGTGACCCCGGAAGACTACACCGGTTCGGTCATCGGGGACCTGAATTCGCGGCGCGGCCAGATCCAGGGTCAAGACATGCGCGGCAACGCCAACGTCATCAATGCGATGGTGCCGCTCATGAACATGTTCGGTTACGTGAACAACCTGCGCTCGATGAGCCAGGGGCGCGCGACCTTCACCATGCAGTTCGATCACTACGCCGAAGCTCCGGCGAACGTGTCGGCTGAAGTCCAGAAGAAGTTTGCCTGATTGTCGTTGACGGCAGTCAACGATTGAACGGAGAGTCAAATGGCCAAAGCAAAATTCGAACGTAACAAACCGCACTGCAACATCGGTACCATCGGTCACGTCGACCATGGCAAGACCTCGCTGACCGCAGCGATCACCAAGGTGCTCGCAGAAACCGGCGGCGCGACGTTCACCGCCTACGACCAGATCGACAAGGCGCCGGAAGAGAAGGCGCGCGGCATCACGATTTCGACCGCTCACGTCGAGTACGAGACGACCAATCGTCACTATGCCCACGTCGACTGCCCCGGCCACGCCGACTACGTCAAGAACATGATCACCGGTGCTGCCCAGATGGACGGCGCGATCCTGGTCGTGTCGGCTGCCGACGGCCCGATGCCGCAGACCCGCGAGCACATCCTGCTCGCCCGCCAGGTCGGCGTTCCCGCGCTCGTCGTGTTCCTCAACAAGTGCGACATGGTCGATGATCCGGAGCTGCTCGAGCTCGTCGAGATGGAAGTTCGCGAACTGCTCTCGAAGTACGAGTTCCCCGGCGATGACATTCCGATCATCAAGGGTTCGGCGCTCGCCGCCCTCGAAGACAAGGACAAGAAGCTCGGTCACGACGCCATCCTCGAGCTGATGCGCAATGTCGACGAGTACATCCCGCAGCCGGAGCGTCCGATCGACCAGCCGTTCCTGATGCCGGTTGAAGACGTGTTCTCGATCTCGGGTCGCGGCACCGTGGTCACCGGCCGCGTCGAGCGCGGCGTGATCAAGGTCGGCGAGGAAATCGAAATCGTCGGCATCCGCGACACCCAGAAGACCATCGTCACCGGCGTCGAAATGTTCCGCAAGCTGCTCGATCAGGGTCAGGCCGGCGACAACATCGGAGCGCTGCTCCGCGGCACCAAGCGCGAGGAAGTCGAGCGTGGCCAGGTGCTGTGCAAGCCCGGCTCGGTCAAGCCGCACACCAAGTTCAAGGCCGAGGCCTACATCCTCACCAAGGAAGAAGGCGGTCGTCACACCCCGTTCTTCACGAACTACCGTCCGCAGTTCTACTTCCGCACCACCGACGTGACCGGCGTCGTGCACCTGCCCGAAGGCACCGAGATGGTGATGCCGGGCGACAACATCGCGATGGAAGTGCACCTGATCGTGCCGATCGCGATGGAAGAGAAGCTGCGCTTCGCGATCCGCGAGGGCGGCCGCACCGTCGGCGCCGGCGTCGTCGCCGCCATCATCGAGTAAGTACGCGAATAGGGAATGGCGAGTAGCGAGTGGGTCGATCCATTCGCTATTCGCTACTCGCCACTCACTAAAGAAAGAATACGGCAATGAACGGCCAAAACATTCGCATCCGTCTCAAGGCGTTCGACCATCGGATCCTCGATACGTCGACCCGCGAGATCGTGAACACGGCGAAGCGCACCGGTGCGCAGGTTCGCGGACCCATTCCGCTGCCGACCCGCATCGAGAAGTTCACCGTCAACCGTTCGCCGCACGTCGACAAGAAGAGCCGCGAGCAATTCGAGATGCGCACCCACAAGCGCCTCCTCGACATTGTCGACCCGACCCCACAGACCGTCGATGCGCTGATGAAGCTCGACCTGGCCGCCGGTGTCGACGTCGAGATCAAGCTCTAAGGTTTTGGATTTTTACGTCCGCGGGTTGCGGACAGAAAGACAGGAAGCACGCCGATGCGCTCCGGAGTGATCGCACAAAAGGTCGGGATGACGCGGGTCTTTACGGAGGCCGGCGAGCATATCCCTGTGACCGTGCTGAAGCTGGGCAACTGCCAGGTGCTGGGCCACCGCACGACCGAGAAGAACGGCTACGTCGCCCTTCAGGTCGGCGCGGGCGCCCGCAAGACCGTCTACATGCCCAAGGCCGAGCGTGGCCAGTTCGCCGTCGCCAAGGTCGAGCCGAAGCGCAAGGTCGCCGAGTTCCGCGTGTCCGAGGACGCGCTGATCCCGGTCGGCGCTGAAATCCAGGCGGACCATTTCGTGGTTGGCCAGTTTGTCGACGTGACCGGCACCTCGGTCGGTAAGGGTTTCGCCGGCGGCATGAAGCGCTGGAATTTCGGCGGTCTGCGCGCCACCCACGGTGTGTCGATCTCGCACCGCTCGATCGGTTCGACCGGTGGCCGTCAGGACCCCGGCAAGACCTGGAAGAACAAGAAGATGCCCGGCCACATGGGTGTCGATCGCATCACCACGCTGAATCTGCGCGTGGTGCAGACCGACGTCGAGCGCGGCCTGATCCTCGTCGAAGGTGCCGTTCCCGGCTCCAAGGGCGGCTGGATCTCGGTGCGCGACGCGGTGAAGAAGCCGCTGCCGAAGGAAGCCCCGAAGCCCGGCAAGTTCAAGGTTGCCGGCGGCGAGGCTGTCGAGGCTGCCGCCGAGAAGGAGGGTGCGTGAGATGGAACTGAAAGTCACGACCCTTGAAGGCAAGGACGCGGGCTCCGTTGAGCTCTCGGACGCGATCTTCGGTCTGGAGCCGCGTGCGGACATCATCCAGCGCTGCGTGCAATGGCAGCTCAACAAGCGTCAGGCCGGCACGCACAAGGCCCAGGGCCGCGCCGACGTCTGGCGCACCGGCAAGAAGATGTACAAGCAGAAGGGCACCGGCGGCGCTCGTCACGGCTCGGCCCGCGTGCCGCAGTTCCGCGGCGGTGGCCGTGCGTTCGGTCCGGTCGTGCGCTCGCATGCGACCGACCTGCCGAAGAAGGTGCGCGCGCTCGCGCTGAAGCATGCGCTGTCGGCCAAGGCCAAGGACGGCGGGCTGATCGTGATCGACAGTGCCGCGGTGAAGGAAGCCAAGACCAAGGCTCTGGTCGGTCACTTCTCCGGCCTCGGGCTCACCAACGCGCTGATCATCGACGGTGCCGAGCTGAACACCGGTTTCGCGACCGCGGCCCGCAACATCCCCAACATCGACGTGCTGCCGATCCAGGGCATCAACGTCTATGACATTCTCCGCCGCCACAAGCTGGTGCTGACCAAGGCTGCGGTTGATGCGCTGGAGGCGCGCTTCAAATGAAGAATATCGACCCGCGCCATTACGACGTGATCGTTGCCCCCGTCGTGACGGAAAAGGCGACGATCGCTTCCGAGCACAACAAGGTTCTGTTCAAGGTCGCGCACAACGCGACCAAGCCGCAGATCAAGGAAGCGATCGAGAAGCTGTTCGACGTCAAGGTGAAGAGCGTCAACACCCTCGTTCGCAAGGGCAAGACCAAGGTGTTCCGCGGCAATCTCGGCTCGCAGTCGGACACCAAGCGCGCGATCGTGACCCTGGAAGAGGGCCACCGGATCGACGTGACGACCGGACTATAAGGCGTAACGACGATGGCATTGAAAACCTACAATCCCACGACGCCGGGCCAGCGCCAGCTGGTCATGGTCGATCGTTCGGCGCTCTACAAGGGCAAGCCGGTGAAGGCGCTGACCGAGGGCAAGCTCGGTAAGGGCGGTCGCAACAACACCGGCCGCATCACCGTGCGCTTCCGCGGCGGCGGCCACAAGAAGGCCTACCGCACCGTCGACTTCCGCCGCGACAAGGTGGACGTGCCGGCGACCGTGGAGCGGCTCGAGTATGATCCGAACCGCACCGCCTTCATCGCCCTGATCAAGTATCAGGACGGCGAGCAGGCCTACATCCTGGCGCCGCAGCGTCTCGCCGCAGGCGACACCGTGGTTGCCGGCAACCATGTCGACGTCAAGCCCGGCAACGTCATGCCGCTCGGCAACATGCCGGTCGGCACGATCGTGCACAACATCGAGCTGAAGATCGGCAAGGGCGGCCAGCTGGCGCGCTCCGCCGGTACCTACGCCCAGATCGTCGGCCGCGACCAGGACTACGTGATCGTCCGCCTGAACTCGGGCGAGCAGCGTCTCGTGCACGGCCGTTGCCGCGGCACGATCGGCGCGGTCTCGAACCCCGATCACATGAACATCTCGATCGGCAAGGCCGGTCGCACCCGCTGGCTCGGCTGGCGCCCGCACAACCGCGGCGTCGTCATGAACCCGATCGATCACCCGCACGGCGGTGGTGAAGGTCGCACCTCGGGCGGTCGCCACCCGGTCACCCCGTGGGGCAAGCCGACCAAGGGCAAGAAGACCCGCACCAACAAGTCGACCAACAAATTCATTCTCCTAAGCCGCCACAAGCGGAAGAAGTAAGGAACGCCGGACATGGTTCGTTCAGTCTGGAAAGGCCCGTTCGTCGAAGGTTCTCTGCTCAAGAAGGCAGATGCCGCACGCGCGTCCGGCCGTCACGACGTCATCAAGATCTGGAGCCGTCGCTCGACCATCCTGCCGCAGTTCGTCGGTCTGACGTTCGGCGTCTACAACGGCCAGAAGCACGTGCCGGTGGCCGTCAACGAGGAAATGGTGGGTCACAAGTTCGGCGAGTTCTCGCCGACCCGGACCTTCCATGGCCACTCGGGCGACAAGAAAGCCAAGAAGGCTTGAGGATTAGACGATGAGCAAACCAAAGCGCGAACGTAGCCTCGCGGACAATGAGGCCAAGGCCGTCGCCCGCATGCTGCGCGTCAGCCCGCAGAAGCTCAACCTGGTGGCGCAGCTGATCCGCGGCCGCAAGGCGTCGGCGGCGCTCGCCGACCTGCAGTTCTCGCGCAAGCGGATCGCGGTCGACGTCAAGAAGTGCCTGGAATCGGCGATCGCCAACGCCGAGAACAACCATGACCTCGAAGTCGACGACCTCGTCGTCGCCGAGGCGCATGTCGGCAACGGCATCGTGATGAAGCGCTTTGCTCCGCGCGGCCGTGGCCGTTCGGGCCGTGTGTACAAACCGTTCTCGCACCTGACCATCGTGGTTCGTCAGGTCGAGGCCGAGGCAAGCGCTTAAGGGCGCAGGAGAAGACGATGGGTCAAAAGATCAATCCAATCGGGCTGCGTCTCGGCATCAACCGGACCTGGGACTCCCGTTGGTTCGCCGGCAAGCAGGAATACGGCAAGCTGCTGCACGAAGACGTCAAGATCCGCGAGATCCTGCACAAGGAGCTCAAGCAGGCGGCCGTCGCCCGCATCGTGATCGAGCGTCCGCACAAGAAGTGCCGCGTGACCATCCACTCGGCGCGTCCGGGCGTGGTGATCGGCAAGAAGGGCGCCGACATCGACAAGCTGCGCAAGAAGGTCGCCGACATCACCTCGTCCGACGTCGTGATCAACATCGTCGAAATCCGCAAGCCGGAGCTCGACGCGACCCTGGTCGCCGAATCGATCGCCCAGCAGCTCGAGCGCCGCGTCGCGTTCCGCCGCGCCATGAAGCGCGCCGTGCAGTCGGCGATGCGCCTCGGTGCGGAAGGCATCCGCATCAACTGCTCCGGCCGTCTCGGCGGCGCCGAAATCGCGCGCATGGAGTGGTACCGCGAGGGTCGCGTGCCGCTGCACACGCTGCGCGCCGACGTCGATTACGGCGTTGCCACCGCGTTCACGACCTTCGGCACCTGCGGCGTCAAGGTCTGGATCTTCAAGGGCGAGATCCTCGAGCACGATCCGATGGCCCAGGACAAGAAGATGGCCGAGGGTGACACGCCGCGTTCGCGTCGCGACGCCGCCTGAGGCAAAGCAGGAATTTGAGGGCTTGAAGCCATGATGCAACCTAAGAAAACGAAGTTCCGGAAGGCGCATAAGGGCCGTATCCACGGCGTTGCGACCTCTGGCGCGACGTTGGCGTTCGGCCAGTTCGGCCTGAAGGCGATGGAGCCTGAGCGCGTCACCGCACGTCAGATCGAAGCCGCCCGCCGCGCGCTGACCCGTCACATGAAGCGCGCCGGCCGCGTCTGGATCCGTGTGTTCCCCGACGTGCCGGTGTCGAAGAAGCCGGCCGAAGTCCGCATGGGCTCCGGCAAGGGCTCGCCGGAATTGTGGGTGGTCCGGGTCAAGCCGGGCCGCGTGATGTTCGAGATCGACGGCGTAACGGTGCAGACCGCCAGGGAGGCACTGTCGCTCGCCGCCGCCAAGCTGCCGATCAAGACGCGCTTCGTTGCGCGCATTGCGGAGTAATCGCCATGGCCGAGATGAAAGTTGAAGACATTCGCGCGATGAGCGACGACCAGCGGGAAGACGCGATCCTCAACCTGAAGAAGGAACGCTTCAACCTGCGCTTCCAGCGCGCCACCGGACAGCTCGAGAACACCTCGCGGATGCGGGAAGCCCGCCGCGATATCGCTCGTATCAAGACCGTCGCTGCCCAGCAGCGCGCGAAGAAGAAGTAAGGGGCCAGCTATGCCGAAACGTACTCTGCAGGGCGTGGTCGTCAGCGACAAGCAAGCCAAGACGGTGGTGGTGCGCGTCGATCGCCGCTTCACCCATCCGATCTACAAGAAGACGATCCGCCGTTCCAAGAACTACCACGCGCACGACGAGAACAACCAGTTCAAGCCTGGCGACATGGTCTGGATCGAGGAATCGAAGCCGATCTCGAAGCTGAAGCGCTGGACCGTGGTCCGGGGCGAACACAAGAAAACGGCCTGATTACTTCGGCTTGGCCGAGGCAATTCAGGGAAATTTTGAGCGCGCTAAAGCGCAGAAAGAGGACGAGGTGCATCAATGATTCAGATGCAGACCAACCTCGACGTGGCCGATAATTCTGGCGCACGCCGTGTCATGTGCATCAAGGTTCTTGGAGGTTCCAAGCGCCGCTATGCCACCGTGGGCGACGTTATCGTTGTGTCGATCAAGGAAGCCATTCCGCGCGGCAAGGTGAAGAAGGGCGACGTGATGAAGGCCGTCGTGGTCCGGGTCCGCAAGGACATCCGCCGCGCCGACGGTTCGGTCATCCGTTTCGACCGCAACGCCGCCGTGCTGATCAACAACCAGTCGGAGCCGGTCGGCACCCGTATCTTCGGGCCGGTGCCGCGCGAGCTTCGCGCCAAGAACCACATGAAGATCATTTCGCTCGCGCCGGAGGTGCTGTGATGGCTGCCAAGATCCGCAAGGGCGACAAGGTGATCGTGCTGACCGGCCGCGACAAGGGCCGCACCGGCGAGGTGTTCGAGGTGCGTCCGGACGAGAACAAGGCTCTCGTGCGCGGCATCAATTTGGTGAAGCGTCACCAGAAGCAGACCCAGTCCCAGGAGGGCGGCATCATCTCCAAGGAGGCGCCGATCCACCTGTCCAACATCGCGTATGTCGGCAAGGACGGAAAGCCGACCCGCGTTGGATTCAAGATTCAGGCCGATGGCAAGAAGGTTCGTGTTGCCAAGAGCTCGGGAGCAGAGATCGATGGCTGATACAGCTTACGTGCCGCGCCTGCGCGCGGAGTATGACAAGAAGATCCGCGGCATGATGACCGAGAAGTTCGGCTATGCCAACGTGATGCAGGTTCCGCGCCTGGACAAGGTCGTGCTCAACATGGGCGTCGGCGAGTCCGTCAACGACCGCAAGAAGGCCGAGACCGCCGCCGCCGAATTGACCCAGATCGCCGGCCAGAAGGCGATCGTGACCTATTCGCGCATTGCGATCGCGACCTTCAAGCTGCGTGAGAACCAGCCGATCGGCTGCAAGGTCACGCTGCGCAAGACCCATATGTACGAGTTCATCGACCGCCTGGTGAACGTGGCGCTGCCCCGCGTCCGCGACTTCCGCGGCCTGAACCCGAAGAGCTTCGACGGCCGCGGCAACTATTCGCTCGGCATCAAGGAGCACATCATTTTCCCCGAGATCGACTTCGACAAGGTCTCGGAAGCGCGTGGCATGGACATCACCGTCTGCACCACCGCCAAGACCGACGACGAGGCGCGTGCCTTGTTGACCGCATTCAATTTCCCGTTCCGGCAGTGAGTAGCTGACCAGCAGCCACTCAAACGCGGATACCCAGGAGCCAAGCATGGCAAAGAAGAGTTCAGTCGAGAAGAACAACCGGCGCAAGCGGATGGCGAAGAACGCCGCTCCGCGCCGCGAGAAGCTGAAGGCGATCATCGCCGACAAGACCAAGCCGATGGAAGAGCGCTTCGCGGCGACGCTGAAGCTCGCCGAGATGCCGCGCAACTCGTCGCCGGTGCGGATCCGCAACCGCTGCGAGCTGACCGGCCGACCGCGCTCGAACTACCGCAAGAACAAGCTCTCGCGCATCGCGCTGCGTGAACTCGGCTCCAAGGGCCTGGTTCCCGGGCTCGTGAAGTCGAGCTGGTAAGGAGGGTCGTAACCATGTCTACGCACGATCCGATCTCCGATCTCATCACCCGCATCCGCAACGCGCAGATGCGTTCGAAGTCCAAGGTCTCGAGCCCGGGCTCGAAGATGCGCGCCAACGTGCTCGAGGTGCTGAAGGCCGAGGGCTACATCCGTGGCTATGCCAGCGTCGAGCATGCCTCGGGCCGCAGCGAGCTCGAGATCGAGCTGAAGTATTTTGACGGCGAACCCGTCATCCGCGAGATCGAGCGGGTGTCGAAGCCGGGCCGCCGCGTTTACGCCTCGGTGAAGAACCTGCCGCGCGTGAACAACGGTCTCGGCATTTCGGTGTTGTCGACGCCGAAGGGAATCATGGCCGACCACGAGGCGCGCGACGCCAATGTGGGCGGCGAAGTTCTCTTCACGGTGTTCTGAGGAAGGATTTTTGCGATGTCACGTATCGGCAAGCGGCCGGTGGCGATCCCGTCGGGTGTGACGGCGACCGTGGAAGGCCAGACGGTGAAGATGAAGGGGCCGAAAGGCCAGCTTCAGTTCGTCGTACATGACGACGTCGAGGTGAAGTTCGAGAACGGCCAGATCAAGGTCGCCCCGCGCGTCGAGACCAACCGTGCGCAGGCGCTGTACGGCACCGCGCGCGCGCAGGTCGCCAACCTCGTCGAGGGCGTCACCAAGGGCTTCGAGAAGAAGCTCGAGATCACCGGCGTCGGCTACCGCGCCGCGATGCAGGGCAAGAACCTGCAGCTCGCGCTCGGCTACAGCCACGACGTGATCTACGCGATCCCGGAAGGCATCACCATCGCGGTGCCGAAGCCGACCGAGATCACGATCACCGGCAACGATCCGCAGCGCGTCGGCCAGGTCGCCGCCGAGATCCGCGCCTACCGTCCGCCGGAGCCGTACAAGGGCAAGGGCGTGAAGTACGCCAACGAATTCATCTTCCGCAAGGAAGGCAAGAAGAAGTAACGGAGCCGGTCATGTCACTGAAGGTTACGAATGCCCGGCGCAAGCAGCGCGTGCGCCTTGCGCTTCGCCGCTCGGCAGGCGGCCGTCCGCGGCTGTCGGTGTTCCGCTCGTCCAAGCACATCTACGCCCAGGTCATCGACGACCTGAAGGGCGAGACGCTGGCCTCGGCCTCGTCGCTGGAGAAGTCGATGCGCGATGCCGGCAAGACCGGCGCCGACATCGACGCGGCCAAGGCGGTGGGCAAGCTGCTCGCCGAGCGGGCGGCGCAGAAGGGTGTCAAGGAAGTCGTGTTCGATCGCGGCGCCTACATCTATCACGGGCGCGTCAAGGCGCTCGCGGATGCGGCCCGCGAAGGCGGATTGAGCTTCTAAACCATTCGAACGATTACGAGGAAAGAGGCGCAAGGCCTCCTAGAGATTGGAAAACACCATGGCAGGTGAACGCGAACGCGGCGGACGCGAACGGAGCAGGGAGCGCGAGGAGCGCGACAGCGAGTTCGTCGACAAGCTCGTCCACATCAATCGCGTGGCGAAGGTCGTCAAGGGCGGCAAGCGCTTCGGCTTTGCGGCGCTGGTCGTGATCGGCGACCAGAAGGGCCGGGTCGGTTTCGGCCACGGCAAGGCGCGCGAAGTGCCCGAGGCGATCCGCAAGGCGACCGAATCGGCCAAGCGCAACCTGACCCGCGTCGCACTGCGCGAGGGCCGCACGCTGCATCACGACATCGCCGGCCGTCACGGCGCCGGCCGGGTCTACCTGCGTGCCGCTCCGGCCGGTACCGGCATCATCGCCGGCGGCCCGATGCGCGCGGTGTTCGAGACGCTCGGCATCCAGGACGTGGTGGCGAAGTCGATCGGCTCGTCGAATCCCTACAACATGGTTCGCGCCACTTTCGACGCGCTGAAGCATCAGGATTCGCCGCGATCGGTGGCCGCGCGCCGCAACATCAAGGTCTCCACCCTGCAGTCGCGCCGCGTCGGCGGCGACGCCGAAGCGGTGGCGGAATAACCCGCGCGACAAGCCTGCGCGCTATTTGGAGTTACTGTCATGGCCAAGGCCAACGAGACGGCCAGCAAAACGATCAAGGTCGAGCAGATCGGCAGCGCAATCCGCCGCCATCACTCGCAGCGTTCGACGCTGATCGGCCTCAAGCTCAACAAGATCGGCCGGGTTTCCGAACTGCGGGACACCCCTGAGGTTCGCGGCATGATCAACAAGGTCCATCACCTCGTCCGCGTTATCGGCGAGTAAGCAAGACATAGGAGAAGGGCGATGAAGCTCAGCGATATCGCCGACAACGCCGGCTCGCGCAAGAAGCGCATGCGTGTCGGTCGCGGCATCGGTTCCGGCAAGGGCAAGACGTCGGGCCGCGGCGGCAAGGGCCAGACCGCGCGTTCCGGCGTCCGTATCAAGGGTTTCGAAGGCGGCCAGATGCCGATGCATCGCCGTCTGCCGAAGCGCGGTTTCAACAACATCTTCCGGCTCGACTTCGCCGAGATCAATCTCGACCGTCTGCAGGAAGCGATCGACAACAAGCTGGTCGACACGACCGCGACCGTGACCGCCGAATCGCTGGTCAAGGCCGGCGTGCTGCGCCGCGCCAAGGACGGCCTCCGGCTGCTCGGCCGTGGCGAGATCAAGGCCAAGCTGACCATCGAGGTGCACGGCGCCTCCAAGTCGGCCATTGCCGCGGTCGAGAAGGCCGGCGGCTCGGTCAAGGTCCTGGCGCCCGCCAAGGAAGAAGGCGCGGCGGCGTAACATCTGCGTCATTGCCCGCGGCCTCCGCGGGCAATCCGCCGATCGAGTAATGGACTTATCGAGGCCGAGCACCAGATAATGTCCGGCGTCTGCCGATGGTCCTGCCGGGACCTCGGCGAAGGGGGCTCCGGGAGAAAGCCGAAACATGGTCTCAGCAGCCGAACAACTTGCAGCCAACCTGAATTTTGCAGCGCTCGGCAAGGCCGACGAGCTGAAGAAGCGCATCTGGTTCACGCTGGGTGCGCTGCTTGTTTATCGGCTCGGCACCTACATCCCGCTGCCGGGCATCGATCCCAACATCTGGGAACAGGTGTTCCGCACCCAGGCGGGCGGCATCCTCGGCATGTTCAACATGTTCGCCGGCGGCGGCATTCACCGCATGGCGATCTTCGCGCTGAACATCATGCCGTACATCTCGGCATCGATCATCATCCAGCTGCTGACGACGGTTTCGCCGCAGCTGGAGTCGCTGAAGAAGGAAGGCGAGGCGGGCCGCAAGACGCTGAACCAGTACACCCGCTATCTGACGGTGATCCTGGCCGCGTTCCAGTCCTACGGTATCGCGGTCGGCCTCGAGGGCGCCGGCAATGTCGTCAGCGACCCCGGCTTGTTCTTCCGCCTCTCGACCGCGGTCACGCTGACCGGCGGCACCATGTTCCTGATGTGGCTCGGCGAGCAGATCACCTCGCGCGGCATCGGCAACGGCATCTCCCTGATCATCCTGTCCGGCATCGTCGCCGAACTGCCATCGGCGCTCGCCAACATGCTGGAACTCGGCCGCCAGGGCGCGATGTCGACCGGCCTGATCCTGATCGTCATCGTCATGGCGATCGCCGTGATCGCCTTCATCGTGTTCATGGAGCGCGCCCAGCGCCGGCTGCTGATCCAGTATCCGAAGCGCCAGGTGGGCAACAAGATGTTCGAGGGCCAGTCCTCGCATCTGCCGCTCAAGCTCAACACCTCGGGCGTGATTCCGCCGATCTTCGCCTCGTCGCTGCTGCTGCTGCCGACCACGGTTGCGAACTTCAACGCCGGCAAGGGGCCGGAGTGGCTGCAGTGGATCACCACCCAGCTCGCCCATGGCCGCCCGCTGTTCCTGGTGCTCTATCTGGCGCTGATCGTGTTCTTCGCCTTCTTCTACACCGCGATCGTGTTCAACCCGACCGAGACCGCGGACAACCTGAAGAAGCACGGCGGCTTCATCCCGGGCATCCGACCCGGCGAGCGCACCGCGGAATATATCGACTACGTGCTGTCGCGCATCACGGTGCTTGGCGCGATTTATCTGGCGATCGTCTGCCTGATTCCCGAGATTCTGATTTCCTACGCCTCGGTGCCCTTCTACTTTGGTGGCACTTCGCTGCTGATCGTCGTCAGCGTTACGATGGACACGGTGGCGCAGGTTCAGGGCTATCTGCTCGCCCATCAGTATGAAGGGCTGATCAGGAAGTCGAAGCTCAGGGGCCGTCGTCGCTGATCACGGGCGGCCGTTCCAAACTCAAAACACGGGTGCGCGGCTTTCGCTCACCTAGCCGGGGGGCGAAATAGTCATGAGATTGATCCTTTTGGGGCCGCCGGGCTCGGGCAAGGGAACCCAGGCGCAGCGGCTGGTCCACAAGCACGGCATCGTTCAGCTCTCGACCGGCGAAATGCTCCGTGCCGCGGTGGCCGCTGGAACTCCGATCGGTCTGCAGGCCAGGGAGATCATGTCCAATGGAGGCCTCGTCCCCGACGAGGTCGTGGTGGGTATCATCGCCGACCGCATCGAGCAGGACGACGCCAGGAAGGGCTTCATCCTCGACGGGTTCCCGCGCACGGTGCCGCAGGCGGCGGCGCTGGATGAGCTCCTGAAGAAGAAGCACCTCAAGCTCGATGCCGTCGTCGAGCTCCGCGTCAACGAGAGCGCGCTATTGGATCGCGTCGAGAAGCGTGCCGAGGAGACCCGGGCGCGCGGCGAGGAGGTGCGGCTCGACGATACGCCGGAGGTGCTGAGCAAGCGCCTGGCCCAGTACCGCTCCCTGACCGAGCCGCTGATTCACTACTACTCCGAGCGGCGCAAGCTCCTGACCGTCGATGGAATGATGACCATCGAGCACGTCACCCGCGATATCAACCGGATCCTTGGCGCCATCGGTGCGCTGGAACCGAAGGACCACGAGCCTGCCAAAAGCGTGAAGGCCGCCAAGACGGCCAAGAAGGCAGCCAAGAAACCGGTCAAATCGGCCAAAAAGGCCACAGGATCGGCCCGGAAGGCCGCCAAGGCGGTCTCCAAGGCAAAAGCGGCAAAGAAGCCCGCAAAGAAGGTCGCCCGCGCCGCAAGTGCCCGGAAGGGGGCGAAAGCCGCCAAAAAGCCTGCAAAAAAGCTCACGAAAAAGCGAGCTAAGCGCTAGGAGCGGTTGACGAAACCGACATGAATCCTTTAATAAGCCCCGCATCCAAGTTGGATAGTTTTATGACGATGCCGGGCCCCGAAGGACATGAGGGGAAGGGCGTCGTGTTCGCGTTTGTGGACACAAGCCCGCAGTAGCAAGAACTTGAGCAGTCCGTATCCGTGAGGGATCGGCGACAGGAGAGAAGTCCGTGGCCCGTATTGCCGGCGTCAACATTCCGACCAACAAGCGCGTGCTGATCGCGCTTCAGTACATCCATGGCATCGGCCAGAAGAACGCCGCCGAAATCATGGAGAAGGTGAAGATTCCGCTCGACCGTCGCGTCAGCCAGCTGACCGACCAGGAAGTGCTGCAGATCCGCGAAGTCATCGACCGCGACTATCTGGTCGAGGGCGATCTGCGTCGCGAGGTCGGCATCAACATCAAGCGGCTGATGGACCTCGGCTGCTATCGCGGCCTGCGTCATCGCCGCGGTCTGCCGGTGCGCGGCCAGCGCACCCACACCAATGCGCGTACGCGCAAGGGGCCGGCCAAGGCGATCGCCGGCAAGAAGAAGTAAGATTCGCGAACAGCGGGTAGGGAATAGCGGATTGATCCATTCGCTATTCACCACTCGCCATTCGTTTTTTTGGTGTAGCCGCTGGCACTACGGCGGCGCTTGAGATCACAGGAAAGGTTAGAAATGGGCAAGGAAGCCACCCGCGTCCGCCGTCGCGAACGCAAGAACATCGCCTCCGGCATCGCGCATGTGAATTCGTCGTTCAACAACACGACCATCACCATCACCGACGCGCAGGGCAACACGATCGCCTGGTCGTCCGCCGGCACCATGGGCTTCAAGGGCTCGCGCAAGTCGACCCCCTATGCCGCGCAGGTCGCGGCCGAAGACGTCTCCAAGAAGGCGCAGGAACACGGCATGCGCACGCTGGAGGTCGAAGTGGCCGGCCCGGGTTCGGGCCGGGAATCGGCGCTTCGCGCGCTGCAGGCTGCGGGCTTCACCGTCACCTCGATCCGCGACGTGACCACGATCCCGCACAATGGCTGCCGCCCGCGCAAGCGCCGGCGCGTCTGATCGAAGTCGCGGGCGGCCTCGGCCGCCCTGCGATCGTTTTTGGAATTGACCGCGCGGACTGTTCCGCGATCTCCAACGCCGGGTCCATCCACTCCACCGGCACATGGGTGAAACAGTGACGATCCAGAAGAATTGGCAAGAACTCATTCGACCGAACAAGCTGCAGGTGACGCCGGGCTCGGACGCGAGCCGGTTCGCCACCGTCGTCGCCGAGCCGCTCGAGCGTGGCTTCGGCCAGACGCTCGGCAACGCGCTGCGCCGCATCCTGCTGTCCTCGCTGCAGGGCGCGGCGGTGCAGTCGGTGCACATCGACGGCGTGCTGCACGAGTTCTCCTCGATCGCCGGCGTCCGTGAGGACGTCACCGACATCGTCCTCAACATCAAGGACATCGCGATCAAGATGCAGGGCGAAGGCCCCAAGCGCATGGTCGTGAAGAAGCAAGGCCCGGGCGCCGTCACCGCCGGCGACATCCAGACCGTCGGCGACGTCGTGGTGCTCAACCCCGACCTGCAGCTCTGCACGCTGGACGACGGCGCCGAGATCCGCATGGAGTTCACGGTCACGACCGGCAAGGGCTACGTCGCCGCCGAGCGCAACCGTCCCGAGGACGCCCCGATCGGCCTGATCCCGGTCGACAGCCTGTTCTCGCCGGTTCGCAAGGTCTCCTACAAGGTCGAGAACACCCGTGAGGGCCAGATCCTCGACTACGACAAGCTGACCATGACGATCGAGACCAACGGCGCGATCTCGCCGGAGGATGCCGTCGCCTATGCCGCGCGCATCCTGCAGGATCAGCTCAACGTGTTCGTCAACTTCGAGGAGCCGCGCAAGGAAGTCGCGCAGGAGATCATCCCCGATCTCGCCTTCAACCCGGCATTCCTCAAGAAGGTCGACGAACTCGAGCTGTCGGTGCGTTCGGCAAACTGCCTGAAGAACGACAACATCGTCTACATCGGCGACCTCGTGCAGAAGTCGGAAGCGGAAATGCTCCGCACCCCGAACTTCGGCCGCAAGTCGCTCAACGAGATCAAGGAAGTGCTGGCCCAGATGGGTCTGCACCTCGGCATGGAAGTGCCGGGCTGGCCGCCGGAGAACATCGACGAGCTCGCCAAGCGCTTCGAGGATCACTACTGATCGATTCTGATTGTCGTGGCCGGAGATTTCCGGCCACGACTTTTTATTGGGCGAACGCAGGCAGCCCACCTGAGAAACTTGTCGCTGAACCACCGCGACAGAATTGAAGAAGGAAGAAGTCAATGCGTCACGGCAAGGTTCACCGGAAGCTCAACCGCACGGCCGAGCATCGGCGTGCGATGTTCGCCAACATGGCGGCGGCCCTGATCAAGCACGAGCAGATCGTCACCACGCTGCCCAAGGCCAAGGAGCTGCGGCCGATCGTCGAGAAGCTCGTCACGCTCGGCAAGAAGGGCGGGCTGTCGCTGCGCCGTCAGGCGATCTCCGAGCTGCGCGACGTCGACCAGGTCAAGAAGCTGTTCGACACGCTGGCGACCCGCTACAAGGACCGCCAGGGCGGCTACACCCGCATCATCAAGGCCGGTTTCCGCTACGGCGACAACGCGGCGATGGCCGTGATCGAGTTCGTCGACCGCGACGTCGACGCCAAGGGCCAGGACTCCGGTCCGGTGCAGGACAAGGAAGCCGAGGCGGCGTAAGCCGGTCTCGATCAGGTTTCGGAAAGGCTTGGAAAACGGCGCCTTGCGGCGCCGTTTTTTATTTGCGCATCTGCCCCGTGCGGTGTGCCGGTTGCGGCCGCGTGTTGGCGCGCAAATATCTCCTGCTGCACCCACAGGAGACCTCCCATGAAAATCGACCTTTCCGGAAAGACTGCGCTCGTCACCGGCTCGACCGCGGGTATCGGCCATGCCATCGCCAAGGGCCTTGCCGCGGCCGGCGCTGATGTCGTGGTCAACGGTCGCGGCCAGGCCAAGGTCGATGCCGCCGTCGCGTCCATCGCGAAGGCTGTGCCTGACAGCAGGGTCCGCGGCATCGCCGCTGACGTCTCGACGGCGGCCGGCTGCAAGGCGCTGCTCGCGGCGCTGCCTGACGTCGACATCCTCGTCAACAATGCCGGCATCTTCGAGCCGAAGGACTTCTTCGCGATTCCCGACGAGGACTGGAGCCGCTTCTTCGAGGTCAACGTGATGTCGGGCGTGCGGCTGTCGCGCGGCTACTTGCAGGGCATGCTGAAGCGCAACTGGGGCCGCATCGTCTTCATCTCATCGGAGTCCGGCCTCAACATCCCGACCGAGATGATCCACTACGGCACCACCAAGACCGCGCAGCTCGCGATCGCGCGCGGGCTTGCGCAATTGACGCGTGGCACGGCGGTGACCGTGAACTCCGTGCTGCCGGGCCCGACGATGTCGGAGGGCGTCGAGACCTTCGTGAAGGATCTCGCAAGACAAAATGGCCAGTCAATCGAGGAGGCGGCGTCCAACTTCGTCAAGCAGCACCGACCCACCTCGCTGCTGCAACGCTTCGCCAGCACCGAGGAGATCGCGAATCTCGTCGTGTATGTCTGCTCGAAACAGGCCTCCGCGACCAACGGCGCCGCGTTGCGCGCCGAGGGCGGCATCGTCAACACGATTGCGTAGGGGCGGCGCTTGCCGGCCTACGTGATCTCCGAAGTCGAGATGCGCGACGCCGAGGCGTTCGAGGCCTATCGCGCGCTCGCGGCGAGGACCATCGCGCAATATGGCGGGCGCTACATCGCGCGCGGCGGCGCGGCCGAGGTGGTGGAGGGCGGTCCGCCACCGAAGGCGATCGTCATCGTCGAATTTCCGACGATGACGATCCTGCGGGAATGGTACGCGTCGCCGGAATACGCCGAGGCGCTGAAACTCCGCGCGTCAGCGCTGGAGCGGCGGCTGTTGTTTGTGGAAGGCGTGCCGCCAGCTTTGTAGGGCGAAAGCTACCACCCCTCCAGCACGATCTTGCCGCGCGACTTGCCGCTCTCCAGCAGCGCGTGCGCACGCTTGAGGTTGGCGGCGTTGATGGTGCCGAAGGTCTGGTCCAGCGTCGTGCGCAGCACGCCCTTGTCGATGAGGTCGGCGACGTCGTCGAGCAGGTGATGCTGCGCGATCATGTCTGATGTCTGGAACGAGGAGCGCGTGAACATCGATTCCCAGTGAACCGACACCGCCTTGCCCTTGAACGCGGCGACGTTGAACTCCGAGGGATCGTCGATCAGGCCGAACTTGCCCTGCGGCGCGATCAACTCGGCGATGCCCTTGTAGTGCTGCTCGGTGAAGGTGAGGCTGGCGACGAGGCCGACCGGCGGCAGCTTCAACCTTTCGATCTGCTCCTTCATCGCTTTGGAGTGATCGATCACGGCATGGGCGCCGAGATCGAGACACCACTTTTGCGATTCCGGCCGCGTTGCGGTGGCAACCACGGTCAGCCCGGTGAGGCGGCGCGCGAGCTGGATCAGGATCGAGCCGACGCCGCCGGCGCCGCCCGTGATCAGCAGCGTGCGCGCATCAAGGCTCTTGCCCGGCACGGCACCGAGCCGGTCGAACAGCAGCTCCCAGGCGGTGATCGAGGTCAGCGGCAGCGCGGCGGCCTGCGCGTACGACAGCGATTTCGGCTTGGCGCCGACGATACGTTCGTCGACGAGGTGAAATTCCGAATTGGTACCCTGGCGCAGGATCGAGCCGGCATAGAACACCTCGTCGCCCGGCTTGAACAGGCTGACATCAGGACCAACGGCGTCGACCACGCCTGCGGCGTCGAAGCCGAGGATCTTGTATTCGCCCTCGGGCGGCGCCGCGCGCTTGCGGACCTTGTAATCGACCGGATTGGCCGAGACCGCCTTCACAACCACTCTGACGTCGCGTCCCTTCGGCTCCGGCTTTGCGATCTCGATATCGACGAGTGCGTCCGCCGCCTCGATCGGCAGCGATTTCTGGTATCCGACGGCCTTCATGCCTTCTCTCCATTGGTGGCAATTGCCTGCCATCTAACTGTCGCGCTAGCGTTCAATTGGCAAGTACTGTAAAAACAGGGAACTAGTCCCCGTTTGGATACTATTGGGAAAATCCCGAGGAAATCCCAAGGTAATCCCAAGGAAAATCCCAAGGAAAATCCCAAGGAAATACCAAGGATACCCGCATGAAACGGAAGAATTTCGCGCGCCGGCCGGGCTGCGCGGTCGAGGCGGCCCTCGACCTGATCGACGGCAAATGGAAGGGCGTGATCCTGTTTCACCTGCAGGCCGGCACCCAGCGCTTCGGCGAATTGCGGCGGCGGATGCCCGGCATCACCCAGCGCATGCTGACCAAGCAGCTGCGTGCGCTCGAGGACGACAAGCTCGTGATCCGCAAGGTCTATGCCGAGGTGCCGCCGCGCGTCGAATACACGTTGTCCGAACTCGGCGAGAGCCTGCGCCCGGTGATCGATATTCTGAAGGCATGGGGCGAGGGCCATCAGGAGCGGCTGTCCTGCGCGCCGCCGCCGGAGGTCGTGCGGAAACCGAAGCGGGCAGCGTAGCCGCGACACCATCGTGAAGGGGAGGCCGGGAGCAGGTGCAGGCTCCCGGCCTTGCTACATCACCATGCGACCTGCGTGCGCAGCGCCACCGCGTCGAACTTCGAGCCCGCATCGACGGTCGAGATCGCCGACGCCTGCTTGGAGATGGTGCCATGCAGGTAGTCCAGCATGAAGCGAACGTTGCCGGTGACGTACCAGTTCAGGGCTGCGGTGTAGACGGTTTGCCGTCCACCGGCGATGCCGGCCGCCGTCGCAAGCTGATCGTTCAGGTTCATCTGGCTCACGCGCCCGGCGATTTCCCAGGCGCCCCAGCCGCCGCCTGCAAACGAGACCGGGTTCGCCGGCTTGATCCCGCCATAGGAGGCCGTCGCCGGGTTGTAGGCGTGCGTCTCGCCGGTCAGCACGTAGCCGACCTGCGCGTAGCCACCGTCGAATTTCAGGCTCGGTGCGCCGAACGGCGGCAGGCCCGTATTCGCAGTGCGATCGATGTTGAACCAGTAGTACTCGCCCTGCGCGATGAACGAGCCATAGGTCGCCGCCGCTTCGACGCCATAGACCTGCGCCCCCGAGACGTTGGCGATCGCGCCGGTCGAGATCAGCGTCGTCGGATCGATGCGCAGTTCGGGTCGGTCGCTGAGCGTGAGCGTCTGCGCCTGCGTCACCAGGTTGCGCGGCGGCTGGATCAGCCACTCCGCATCGGCGCCGATGTGCACCGAGTAATCCTTGCCGTTGATCGGGTTGCCGGCGGCACGGACAACGCCGCCATATTGCTCCGACGTTCCGGCCGGAATGACGCTGGACGCGGAGTGGATCGAACCCGAGGTCGGTCCCGTGACGTAGCCGCCGACCCAGAGCTGGTCGTTCCACCAGCGCGAGCCGAACGCCGAACGGAAGTCTCCGGCTGCAATGTTCTGGGCGATGATGCCGGCCGAGGCGCGCTCCATGAACAGGATGTCGTTGGAGCTGGTGGATTCGTCCATCGTCCAGAGCAGGTCCATGACGCCGCCCTCGATCGCCATCTTGCCGCCGAACGGCTTGAAGCCGGTGTAGCTCAGATAGGCGTTCTCGACGCCCGATGTCTGGCCGCCGGGAAGGAATCCGACCGGGGCGGCGCCGGCCGCGCCGGTGCCGCCGAAGCCGTCGGACGACCCGCCGAAGTCGTAGATCAACGCGAAATTCCAGTCGCTGAGGAATTTGCCGGTGATGCCGATGCGTGCGCGGCGCAGGTTCTCGCCATTGTCGAGCTTCTGCGGTGTGGTCGCTGCCGTGTCGGGGCGATACCTGTAACCGCCGACGTCGTAGTGGATGCGGCCCGTGATCGCGATGCAGTTCTGGTCGTCCGCGGTGCAGATCGTCGGCCGGTTGTTCGGCATCGACACCACGACGCCGGACGCTGCGACCGGACCCTTGACCGGGAGGGCGGCGTTGGCGTTCGCGACAGTCTTGGCATCGGCCGCCTTGGCGTCTGCCGCCTTGGCATGGGCGTTGGCGGCCGCCGCGGTGGCGGCGTTCGCATCGCTCTGCTTCTGCAGCTTGTCGATCTTCTGCTCGAGCATCTTGAGCTGTTGCTTGAGCAGCGCGATTTCCGCGTCGCTGCCGGATTCCGAATGTGCCGGCGATGTCGCCAGAGCGCCGGCCAGCCCCAGTCCTATCGTGATTGCACCAAATCTTGTCGCACCCATTCTACGCTCCCCAGTTGATGTCTGCATTCCCCGCTCACCGAAGCCTTGAGTCCTAGGAGCCTTGCGTGACTGACGCGCGACAGCCCAGGACGTGATCGGAGTTCCGCTTGTTGTGGACGCGCAACAGGCGAAGCAACCCAGTGAGATGACATCGATCATATGAGGTTGACAGCCGCCTTCAAACCGCCTGTGGCGGGTTTTGCACCGGCCGAACGGGCACGAGATATTGAGCCCGATACCCTTCATTTGCCGTACGAACGCGCCTATATTCCCGCGTTTTCCGAAAGAGGTGAGAATGCTCCGATTGATCCGCTTTGCCGCAATTCCCGTGCTTGGCGCGCTGGCCGTCGCAGGCAGCCTTGGCCACGCCCAGGCGCAGGACCGCCGCGTGCCGTCCTCGCAGGCGGAGCTCCAGCTGTCCTATGCGCCGATCGTGCAGCGGGTGCGGCCGGCGGTGGTCAACGTCTATGCCGCCAAGACCATCCAGAACCGCAACCCGCTGCTGGACGATCCGATCTTCCGTCGATTCTTCGGCGTGCCGGGCCAGCAGCCCGAGCAGATGCAGCGTTCGCTCGGCTCGGGGGTGATGGTCGATTCGTCCGGCCTCGTCGTGACCAATAATCACGTGATCGAAGGCGCCGACCAGGTGAAGGTCTCGCTCGCCGACAAGCGCGAATACGAGGCCGAGATCGTGCTGAAGGACAGCCGCAGCGACCTCGCGGTGCTCAGGCTGAAGGACACCAACGGAGAAAAGTTCGCGACCCTCGATTTCGACAATTCCGACGGGCTGCAGGTCGGTGACGTCGTGCTCGCGATCGGCAACCCGTTCGGCGTCGGCCAGACCGTCACCCACGGCATCATCTCGGCGCTGGCGCGCACCCAGGTCGGCATCACCGACTACCAGTTCTTCATCCAGACCGATGCCGCGATCAATCCCGGCAATTCCGGCGGCGCGCTGGTCGACATGACCGGGCGGCTCGCCGGCATCAACACCGCGATCTTCTCGCGCTCCGGCGGCTCGCAGGGCATCGGCTTCGCAATCCCCGCCAACATGGTGAGGGTGGTGGTGGCCTCGGCCAAGAGCGGCGGCAAGGCGGTGAAGCGGCCGTGGCTCGGTGCGCGCCTCCAGGCGGTGACGCCCGAGATCGCCGAGTCGCTCGGGTTGAAGCTGCCGAGCGGCGCGCTGGTCGCCAGTGTCGCGCCGAACAGTCCGGCGTCGAAGGCCGGGCTGAAACTGTCCGACCTGATCGTCGCGATCGACGGCCAGGCCATCGATGATCCCAACGCGTTCGATTATCGCTTTGCCACAAGGCCGCTCGGCGGCACCGCGCAGATCGACGTGCAGCGCGGCGGCAAGCCGATCAAGCTCACCGTACCGCTGGAGACCGCGCCTGATACCAACCGCGACGAAATCGTCCTCACCGCGCGCTCGCCGTTCCAGGGCGCCAAGGTTGCCAATATCTCGCCGGCGCTGGCCGATGAGTTGCATCTCGACGCCGGCACCGAGGGCGTCGTGGTGACCGATCTCGCCGACGACGGCACCGCGGCCAATGTCGGCTTCCAGAAGGGCGACATCATCCTCGCGGTCAACAACGAGAAGATCGCGCGGACCCGCGATCTCGAGCAGGCGTCGAAGGCAGGGACGCGGGTCTGGCGAATTACGCTGGTGCGCGGCGGCCAGCAGATCAACGTCACACTCGGCGGGTGAGCGCCAGGTGAGCCCGAAGCAGCCTCGCGACGCTGCCAACCTGTTCGCCGCGGCGGGCATGGAGCAGGACGCGCCGCATCCGCTACCGGACCGGCTGCGCCCGCGTTCGCTCTCCGACGTCGTCGGCCAGGACCACATCCTCGGCCCCGACGGCGCGCTGACGCGCATGCTGGAGACGCGTACGCTGGGCTCGCTGATATTCTGGGGGCCTCCCGGCACCGGCAAGACCACCGTGGCGCGGCTCCTGGCCGACGCCACCGAGCTGCATTTCGAGCAGATCTCGGCGGTGTTCTCCGGCGTCGCCGACCTGAAGAAGGCGTTCGACGCCGCCCGCGCGCGCCGCGAGACCGGCAAGGGCACGCTGCTGTTCGTCGACGAGGTGCACCGCTTCAACCGCGCGCAGCAGGATTCCTTCCTGCCCGTGATGGAGGACGGCACCGTGGTGCTGGTCGGCGCCACCACGGAGAATCCGTCCTTCGAGCTCAACGCGGCGCTTTTGTCGCGCGCCCGCGTGCTGGTGTTTCACTCGCTGGATGCGGCCGCGATCGAAAGACTGTTCGCCAATGCCGAGAAAATCGAGGGCAAAGAATTGCCGCTCGATGCCGAGGCGCGCGCCGTGCTGGTGCGGATGGCCGATGGCGACGGCCGCGCCTCGCTGACGCTCGCCGAGGAGGTCTGGCGTGCCGCGCGCAAGGGCGAGGTCTTCAACGCCGCGCAGTTGCAGGAGATCCTGCAACGCCGCGCGCCGATCTACGACAAGTCGGCCGACGGCCATTACAACCTGATCTCGGCGCTGCATAAATCGGTGCGCGGCTCCGATCCGGACGCTGCGCTGTATTATCTCGCGCGCATGTTCGATGCCGGCGAGGATCCGCTGTTCCTGGCGCGGCGGGTGGTGCGCATGGCCATCGAGGACATCGGCCTTGCCGATCCGCAGGCACTGGTGATCTGCAACGCCGCCAAGGACGCCTATGATTTCCTCGGCTCGCCCGAGGGCGAGCTCGCCATCGCGCAGGCTGTGATCTATCTCGCCACCGCACCGAAGTCGAACGCGGCCTACACCGCGTTCGGCGCGGCGATGCAGACCGCCAAGCAGGCGGGCTCGCTGCTGCCGCCGAAGCATATTCTCAACTCGCCGACCAGGCTGATGAAGTCGGAGGGCTATGGCTCCGGCTATCAATACGACCACGACATGCCCGACGCCTTCTCGGGCCAGGACTATTTCCCGGAAGCGCTGGGACGCCAGACCTTCTACGATCCGCCCGACCGCGGCTTCGAGCGCGAGATCCGCAAGCGGCTGGACTATTGGCAGAGGCTGCGGGCTCAACGTGGAAGCGGCTGACATCTCCTTGAAATAGCGGTATGGTATCTCGGCAACCTCCGGAGGTGCCGAATGGATAATGTCTGGCTGACCGCCGCCATCGTCGCGGTGCCGCTTCTCGCCGGCCTCGGACTGATCGGGGCGCTGGTGCGCAGGATACTCAAAAATCCCGATATTCCGAACGGCATCGCCATCGTGCTCGGCGTCGCGGCCTTGCTGTGCGTCGCACCGACCATTCTCAATCTCGCCATCAAGCTGCCCGGCGGCGGCGAGATCAGCCTGGTCCGCGAGCAGTTGCAGACCCAGACCCAGCAAATCGGTGAGCAGGGCGCCGACGTCAGGCGGCAGATCGTGATGCTCCGCCGGCGGGTCGAGACGCTTGAGAAAACCACCAGGGTCACTCCGACGGTAGCCGAAAAGCCCGAGGCCGACGTCAACAAGGGCAAGGTCGTCGTCGTGCTCTACGTCAACGAGCGCAAGGATCTCGCGATGCAGATGCAGGATTACCTGCTGCAGCAGGGCTATAGCGCCAACGCGGTCTACACCGATTTCACCGAGCTCAGTGACGCCAACCGGCTCGCGTCGGGCACGGTCGCGTTCGTGTCGGGGGAGAACGATTCGTCGCTGCGCAACGAGGTCGAGAGGGCGCTGCGCGCCAAATTCCCGGAGGTCCAGAAGGTCGTCGACGCCAGTGCACCGAAGCTGGCCAGCACCGCGGTTCAGGTCCGGCTGTTCTGAACTGACTCATCATCAGCAGACCGGCTCGCAGTTGCCGCCACGGTGCCATGCCGGCCTATTTGCAGTCGCGGCAGATCGTAAGCTTGCCTTTCAACGCCGCATCTTCCTGATCAGCCGAGTGCTGCCCCGCAAAGCCATGCGTCCCCGAATTGGGCTTGGCGCCTTTTACAGCGCGTGACCTCGTTGTGCGGGCCGCCTGGCCTGACGGTGCACCGTCGTCAACGGTGCCGACGCTGAAGCCGTCATAGTCGACGCCTGGATTCAGCGACGGCCGAGTGTCGCCGATCACCGGCGTGGACAAATCCTTGTCGGACGCCGCCGGCGGGAGTGCATCGCTCGGAGCAAGGGACGCATCGCCACTGGGTTTTGCCGGGGGCCTGGATCTTGCGGCGGTCGCTCGCGGTTCCCTGGGCTTCGCCGTCGGCGGCGAGGCGCTGTCGGTGGCGGCCGAAGGCGCCGCACGCTGCTCTGTCGACGGCGGAGCAAGCGAGAGCGGCGGAGCGGATGGGGTCTGGCCTCTCGCGCTGCCGTATGACCAAACGCAGGCACACAGGAAGCCAAGGGCAAGGAGCGTCGCGCGTTTCATCGGCGTCCTTCAAATGACATTGGTTGATCAAATCGACTGCGCGGCTCCCGGAGCCACGCTGTGCAAAAACTAACGGGCACCACATTGCGGTCAATATTGACCGAAATGGGGAGCGAAGGTGTCCGCCTTTGGCTCAGGCCGCGGCAATAGCGCAAAGCGGACCTTCGTCAGATAACGTCCACTGCCGTGAAGGGCAGTCACGCGACATCGCGATCGCTCAGGCGATGCCGCGTCGCAAGTGGGGGCCTAGCCAGGAACCTCTGAACCGTCCTGCTGTACCAGCTCGAATGTGATGCCCTCTGGTCCCTCGAAGAGCCGGAGCTTTCGGTTGATGTAGTCCATCTCGTCGCTCAGCACAGTTACACCATTGGCAACCAGGTGTGCGGTCATTGCCTCGATGTCGTCGACGCGGAACGCGAGGTGATTGAAGCCCCGTGTTCGAAGGTTCGTGGGGTGCGCACCCGGATCGGTCC
The DNA here is from genome assembly GCF_018130215.1 of Bradyrhizobium jicamae. Taxonomy (GTDB): domain Bacteria; phylum Pseudomonadota; class Alphaproteobacteria; order Rhizobiales; family Xanthobacteraceae; genus Bradyrhizobium; species Bradyrhizobium jicamae_A. The sequence goes on along the minus strand of NZ_JAFCKQ010000033.1, from coordinate 26,339 downwards.
CCGGGGGCGGGTCGAACTCGAGCAGCTGGATTTCGAAATGAGGGTCTGCTCCTTCGAGTACGAGGGTGATGTGCTGGGCTTTCATGGCGGGCATGCCCATGTACCGGGCGGGAACGCCACCGTCGATAGTCGCGACGTGACCCTTTCTGAAACCGAGGAGTTTGAAGAACTCGATCGCAGGGCCGGCGTCTGCCACCGCGATAGTGATGTGATCCGGATTGAGTATCATCTCGTCACTCCCTGACATCAACGCTGCGCATTGGCGCGCCGGCTTGCGTCCGCCGGATGGGCCGACGGCAGCCGGCCCTTGCTGGCGCCGAACACCGGCTCGTAGCCGTTTCCGTGCGCGCGAATACGAGCGCACCGCCTCCCACGGAAGTGGGCTGGCACCACGAGCCGGCCGCTATCAGCAGCTTCCGCACGATGATATCGACGGTCGCATCCCCAATCGCAAACCGCATGGCGAGCTCCTGCAGCAATGGCCGCGCACTCGGCCATGCTAAGGCATATTTGGGCCGAATGGTGGTACTGCCGGTGTGGCGTCGCGTCCGGGTTCGGCGCAACGCGCAAACGTCTGCAATGGTTCATTTTCGACCGGTTCGGGCGGAGATCGATTGCTGCGCGGGGATTTGCACCGATTCCGCAGTGACGATTCGCTGCATTTGCGCTAGGCACAATGCAGGTCTGGAGCCGAAAATTCACCATGAGCCGCCGCATCAAGAGAACGATATCGCCGGGCGATCGCAGCAAGGATCGAACCAAGGATCGCGGCAATGGCGGATCGGGACATCGCAGCCGCAAGACGGAGGATCGCAAGGCAGGCGACCGCCCGCCGGCACACCGCGCGGCTGGCAAGCCGCAGCGTTTCGCGGAGCCGAGCCAAGAGCGGCGTGAGCCACGCCAAGAGCGGCGTGAGCCACGCCAAGAGCGGCGTGAGCCACGCCAGGAGCGACTTGAACGGCGCGAGCGCTCCGGGCCTGCAGCATCAACGGCTGCGAAGGCGGCCGAGCCGCAGCTGCCGACCAAGGTGCAGACCGTCGTGGTGACCGCCGACGAGAACAACATGCGGGTCGACCGCTTCCTCGAGGCGCGGTTTCCGGGCCTGTCGTTCTCCCACATCCAGCGCATCGTGCGGAAGGGCGAGCTCAGGGTCGACGGCAAGCGCGCCGATTCCAAGGACCGGCTGGAGGAGGGCCAGAGCGTGCGCATCCCGCCGCTGCGGCTCGATGCGCCGAAGGCGGCCCGCGCGCTCTCCGAGGCCGAAAGCCGGACCTTGCACACGCTGAAGGAGATGACGCTCTACGAGGACGACGACGTGCTGGTGCTGAACAAGCCCGCGGGCCTCGCCGTGCAGGGCGGCTCCGGCATGACGCGCCACGTCGACCAGATGCTGGAGGTGATGCGCGACGCCAAGGGGCAGAAGCCGCGCCTCGTGCACCGGCTCGACCGCGAAACCTCGGGCTGCCTCCTGATCGCCAAGACCCGTTTCGCTGCCACCGCGTTGACCGGTTCGTTCCGTCATCGCTCGGCGCGCAAGATCTACTGGGCGCTGGTTGCGGGCGTGCCGAAGCCGAAGCAGGGCCGCATCTCCACGTATCTCGCGAAGGAGGAGGGCGAGGACGACACCATCATGCGGATCGCAGACCACGGCGACGAGGGTGCCAGCCATGCCGTGACCTATTATGCCGTGGTCGAGACCTCGGCGACGAAGCTCGCCTGGGTCTCGCTCAAACCGGTGACCGGCCGCACCCACCAGCTCCGCGCCCACATGGCACATATCGATCACGCGATTGTGGGCGATCCCAAGTATTTCAACAAGGAGAACTGGCAGCTGCCCGGCGGCCTGCAGAACCGGCTGCATCTCTTGGCGCGCCGGATCGTGATCCCGCACCCGCGCGGCGGCGTGATCGATGCGACCGCGCCCTTGCCGCCTCATATGCTGCAATCCTGGAATCTGCTCGGGCTCGAGGCCGACCGGTTCGATCCGATCGAGAACGCGCCGGAGGAGTGACCGGACGGCGCGCAGAGCGTCTTCCAGCGAAGTGGATACCGGTTCGCGTGAACGTGATGCCGAATTAGGCCCGGCCACAGCAACAACGATCAAAGCGGTGTCGCGCGCGGCAATTATGGTGCCGCGCGCCGGCCCGTTTCCGGCGTCACACCTGATCGAAGAGGCTGTCCATGACCGGGACCTGGCTCCGTACTGCGCTTCTCCTCGGGCTGCTCGGCACGGCTGCCGCGGCCAGCGCAGACGCCGAAACGATCGTGCTGCGCGGAGGCAGCCTCTATGCATCGCCCGACGCCGCGCTGCTGCCGGATGCCGTGATCGTGATGACGGATGGTGTCATCAGCGCGGTCGGCAAATCCGGCGACGTCAATGTGCCGGCCGATGCCCGCGTCATCGATTGCAGCGGCAAGACCGTCGTCGCCGGGTTCTGGAACAGTCATGTGCACTTCACGGAAGGGGCGTGGCACAACGCCGCCACGGCGCCGGCTGCGCCGCTGACCGGGCACATGCAGGAGATGCTGACGCGGTGGGGGTTCACCACCGTCTGGGACCTCGGCTCGGATCCGCAGGACACGCTGCCGCTGCGCAAGCGCATCGCTGCGGGCGAAGTTGCCGGCCCCAGGATCTTGATGGCCGGCAGCATCTTCCCGAAGGACGGCCATCCCGCCTATCTGCCGGCCGCGATGCAGTTGCCCGAGGCGACCACGCCTGACGAGGCCACGCAACTGGCGCGCGGCTACATGGCCCTCAATCTCGACGGTGTGAAGTTGTTCACCGGCGTCTACAAGGGCGGCAAGCCGGTCGTCAATATGGATCCCGCCATCGCCAGGGCGGCCGTCGACGTGGCGCATGCGGCGGCCAAGCCGGTGTTTGCCCACCCGCAAAACCAGGTCGGCGTCGACACGGTGATCGCCGCCGGCGTCGATATCCTCGCACACAGCAACCCGACCGAAGGCGGCTACACGACGGAGCAACTGGCGCGGCTCAAGGCGCAGGGAACGGCATTGATTCCGACCCTGTCGCTCTACACGACCGTCGTTCTCATTCCCGACGTGACGAACCGCCTTGTTGCCGCGGCCGTCAACGAGCTCAAGCAGTTTTCGGAGAATGGCGGGCCGATCCTGTTCGGCACCGATGTCGGCTTCATCAAGCTCTATGACACCACGCTCGAATACGAGCTGATGCATCGCGCGCTGTCCGAGCGTCAGGTGCTGGCGTCACTGACATCGAATCCGGCGCAGTATTTCAAGGCTGCGAAGAAGGGTCGGGTCGAGCAGGGCTTCGACGCGGATCTGGTGGTGCTCGACGGCGATCCCTTGAGCGACGTCCGCAATCTCGCAAAAGTGAGCACCACCATCCGAGCCGGTCACGTGATCTACCAGAAACCGTGACCAGGATTTCGGACCCAGGCAGACGAGCGCAGGATGATTTGCGTGAGCGCCATCCTATTCACGATCCTGCACCAACCACGAGACGAGCGAGGTCCCAATGAAACAGTTCAGCCGCCGAAACTTCCTCGCGATTGCGGCTGCGGCCGCAGCGCGCCCTGGCTTCGCTCGAACCATGAATGAGGACATCGGCGAGCGGCTGTCCCGATCGCTCGAGACCGGCAAGGTCAGCGGACTGCATGCACTGCTCGTCAGCCAGGGCGGCAATACCGTGTTTGAGTACTATGGCCGGGGCGAGGACCAGATCTGGGGGCGGCCGCTCGGCACGGTGGTCTTTGCGCCCGACGTGCTTCACGATCTGCGCTCGGTCTCCAAGAGCGTCGTCGGACTGGCTTATGGCATTGCGCTTGCCGCCGGCAAGGTGCCGGCGCCCGAAGCGAAACTCTACGAGCAATTCCCCGAATACGCCGATCTCGCCGGGCAAGCCGGTCGCGACAGGATCACGCTGCATCATGTGCTCAGCATGACGCTCGGCCTTGAATGGGACGAGTTGACGATCCCCTATGGCGATCTGCGCAACAGCGAGAATGCGATGGAGGCGGCACCGGACCGTTTCCGTTTCATCCTCGAACGGCCGATCGTTGGCGAGCCCGGTGCGAAATGGACCTATTGCGGCGGCGCGACCGCGCTGCTCGGCCATCTGATTGCCAGGGGCACGGGCGAACCGCTGCTGAATTATTGCCGCCGCGTTCTGTTCGATCCCATGGGCTTCGGTCCGGCCGAATGGACGACAGGCCACGACGGAGAGCCACACACGGCGTCGGGACTGCGCCTGTTGCCGCGCGATCTCCTGAAGGTCGGCCAGCTGGTGCAGGCCGGCGGCAAGTGGAACGGCAGGGAAATCGTGCCGTCCGATTGGGTCAAGCGCGTGACCACGCCTGTGGTCACGATCGATCCAAACCGCAGCTATGGCTATCACTGGTACATGGGCGACGGTCAGCCGCCGCGTCAGCAGCACTGGATCGGCGGGATCGGCTGGGGCGGCCAGCGCCTGTACGTCATTCCCGGGCTCGACCTCGTCGGCGCGATCAACTGCGGCAATTACGGCAAGCCGGGACAGGAGCAGTCCCGCGTGAGCACGACAGTTCTTTCGGATGTCGTGTTGCCCAGCTTCCTCAGCTGATCGTCCGGCATTCCGGCTCCGAAATTCGCCACCATTCGCCGCAAGACTCTGCGGCATGGCGACAAGCCGCCATCGGCCGGCAGCGGAGCATCAGGTCCATGCGCACCATCACGCTTGAAGAGCATTTCGCGACGCCGGGTTTTCTCGGTGGTCCGGGCCACGACCTCAGGGAGCAGGCGCGCCAGGTCGGCGGCCGCGCCGAGCGGCTGATGCGCGATTTGTGCGACCTCGGCGAGGGCCGGATCGCCCAGATGGACGCGGCCGGGATCGACATGCAGGTGCTCTCGCTGACGGCGCCCGGTGTCGAGCAGCTGGACGCTACTGATGCGGCGGCGCTCGCGCGCGACACCAATGATGCGCTGGCCGAGGCGATCACAAGGCATCCGACGCGCTTGTCCGGCTTCGCCGCGCTGCCGATTGCGACGCCGGATCAGGCGGCGCAGGAGCTCGAGCGCCGCTTCAGCCACCAGCGCTTCGCCGGCGCCGTCATCAATGGCCATCAGCGTGGCCGCTATCTCGACGACAGATTCTTCTGGCCGGTGCTGGAGGCCGCCGAAGCGCTCGGCGCGCCGATCTACCTGCATCCGACCAGGCCGCCCAAACCGGTGATCGAAGCCTCGTTCGGCGGCTTTGCCCCACTCGTCACCGAGATGCTGGCGGGCCCGGGTTTCGGCTGGCACATCGAGACCGCGGTGCATGTGCTGCGCATGGTGCTGGGCGGCGTGTTCGACCGCTTCCCGAAACTTCAGATCGTGATCGGCCACATGGGCGAGGGGCTGCCGTTCTTCATGCAGCGCGTCGACGTGATGCCGGTCGAGCTGACGCGGCTCCAGCGCCCGGTCAGCGCCTATCTGCGCGACAATCTGCACTACACCTTCGCCGGCTTCAATTTTCCGGCGACGTTCCTCGATCTGCTGCTCGAGATCGGGGTCGGCCGCATCATGTTCTCGGCCGACTATCCCTATGGCTCGATGGAAAAAGCCCGCGCGTTCCTCGACCAGATTCCGGTCTCCGCCGCCGATCGTGCGCTGATCGCGCATGGCAATGCGGAGAAGCTGTTCAGGCTTTGAGCAAGCGCGCGGCTACACCAGGGATAGCGCGAAAACCCTCTAACCGCTGATCTTCGGCAATTCCCGCACCTCGCCGCCAAGCTTGTCGGTCAGGAAGGCGAGCGCGTCGCATTCGCGATTGACCGATTTGCTCAGTGAATTGCCGGCGGAGTGTCCCGCGCGCCGCTCGACGCCCAGGTAGACGGTGCTTTCTGGAGACAACGCCTGCAAACTTGCGACGAACTTGTATGAATGCGCCGGCGCAACGCGGTCGTCGCTATCTGCGGTCAGAACCAGAAGCGGCGGATACTTCACTCCCTTGCGGATGTTGTGCAGCGGCGAATAGGCGAACAGCGTCCTGAAGTCGGCTTCGCCGGCTTCAGGATTGCCGTATTCGGGAACCCAGTTGACGCCGAATGTGAATTTCGTGAACCGCAACATGTCCGTGACGGGAACCTCGGAGACGACGGCTCCGAACAGCTCGGGCCGTTGCAGCATCGTTGCCAGAACCAGCAGGCCGCCATTGCTCGCGCCATTGATGCCCAATCTGTCCGGGCGGGTGTAGCCGTTGGCGAGCAGCCATTCCGCCGATGCGATGAAATCGTCGAACGACGTCTGCTTATGCGTGCGTCGGCCTTCGTCATGCCATGGCTGACCGTATTCGCCACCGCCACGTATCGAGGCAAGGGCGTAGACGCCGCCCATCCGGACCCAGGCCGCGATCTTGTCGCTGTAATAGGGCCACAACGAGATACCGAAGCCGCCATAGGCGTAGAGCAGCGTGCGATTGCTGCCGTCGCGTGGGATATCCGGCCGATGGATCAAAGTCATCGGGATTCGGGCGCCATCCTTGCTGGTCACGAAGGTCTGCTCAACCACGACATCGGCAAGGTCGTATTTCGCCGCCGATGGACGAAACAGGGTCGGCTTCGCGGTCTCCAGGTCCAGCCACTCGATCCGGCTCGACCGTTTGTAGTCGTTGACCTCGAGCAGCAGATGGTCATCGCCCCTGAAATGTCGCCCGAACGCCACGCTTTCGAGGCCGCCGAGATCGATCGTCGACAGGTGCTTGCCGCTCAGATCATGAATGGCGATGCGCTGATTGACGTCTTGATAGTGCTTGACCACCAATTTGCTGTCGAACACCGCAGCGAAATTCAGCGGAGCCTCGCTTTCCGCAATCACGGTGTGCCATCGGTCCGGCTTTGGATCGGACTGGTCGATACGCACCAGCCGCCATTTCGGCGCGTCGAGATTGGTGATCGCATAATGCGTCGGACCGACATTCGCGATCGGATAGAAGCCCGCTGAACCGATCGGAAAGATCTCGTCGATCTGCGAGGCATCGTGCAGGGGCGCGACGAAGTAGCCGGCCTTTTCGGATGTTCCGACTCTCGCGACGATCTTCAACAGATCGGCATCCATCGATGACATGACCTGGAAATAGAAGTCGCGCGCCTCCGTCCGCCGAAAGATCACCCGGTCGGCCGATTGTGGTTCGCCAAGCCGATGCAGGCACACAATCTGGCTGCGGCGGTACCAGTCGGCGGGATCGCTGTCGGCAGGGTAGCGCGAATAGTAGAAACTGCGCCCGTCGCGGGACCACGCAACGGTCGTATGCTTGCACCAGGCGAGCGCGTCGGGCAGGTCCTTGCCGGTCTCGACGTCACGGATGTGCATCGTCTCCCGATCGCTTCCGGCCTCTGCCACGAGGTAGGCGACCTTGGTGCCGAACCGGTCGGGGAAGAACGACAGGATGGCCACCGTTCCATCTGAGGACAAGGTGCTCGCGTCGATCAGCGTCTTTCTCGGGCCGTCCGGATGCTCCTGAACGCCGACGCTGCGCTGATTGTCGAGGCCTTCGGTGAAGAACGTGAAGTGACGCCGGCCAAATCGCGCCGGGATCGAGCTCCGCGGATAGTCCAGCGCCGCGTTCGCGAAATCGTGAAGCTGCTTTCGGATCGGCATGGCGTCGATCAGGTCGCGCGTGCGGATATCCTGGGCTTCGATCCAGGCCTTCACGTCGGCCCGCGTGGAATCCTCAAGCGGGCGATACGGATCGGGAATGCTGACGCCATGAAGGATGTCCACGGTGTCGTCGCTCGGGGCCGATGGCAGATTGCCGTTGCCGGCGGTGAGGCCGGTCACCGCCTGGCCGAGCGCCCGATCGGCAACCAGCAGCGCGCCGGATGCGACCCCGCTCAGGATGGCCCGGCGGGTCAGCCGGCTGCTATCGTTGGAGTGCATTTTCCTGCCCTATCACGGTTCGCCGTTCAGTTCCGACCGCGGATGTGCACTACCATAGATTTAGGCCGGTCGCCATTGCGGCGCCGGTAGCAGTTTAGTGAGGCACATCACCCGGAGAGCTGTTCAGGCCTTGAGTGCCGATCGGCCCCTGTATCGAAGCGCGTCCACCAGGAGCGAGAAGGCCGGCGAGGGCTGGCGGCGGCTTGGATAATAGAGGTGATAGCCCGAGAACGGTCCGCACCAATCCGACAACACGCGCACCAGCCGGCCTTGCGAGATGTAGGGCTGCACGTGAGCTTCGGTGAGATAGGCGAGGCCGAAGCCCATGAGCGCGGCATCGAGCAGCGCGCCGGCGCCGTTGAAGACCAGCTGTCCGTCGACACGGACGTGGATGTCACGGCCGTTCTTCTCGAATTCCCATGCGTACAGGCTGCCGCCATGAGTGGGCAGCCGCAGGTTGATGCAATTGTGTTCGGTCAAATCCTGGGGCGTCCGCGGCTTCTTGTGATGCTCGAAGTAGGAGGGCGCGCCGACGACGGCCATGCGCAGATCCGGCCCGACCCTCACGGCGATCATGTCCCTTGCAACCATTTCGCCGGGTCGGATCCCCGCATCGTATTGCGCGGCAACGATGTTGGTCAGCCCATAGTCGATGAACGCCTCCACCTTGATGTCAGGGTATTTCGGCAGGATCCTGCCGAGTGCCGGCATCAGGATGGATTGCACGGCATATTCGGTCGCCGTGATGCGGATGGTGCCCGCCGGTCTTTCCCGCAGTTCGCTCAAGGCTGCCAGCTCGAGATCCATCTCGTCGAATTTCGGGCCGATGTTCAGGAACAGCCGTTCCCCGGCTTGCGTCGGCGTCACGCTGCGGGTGGTCCGGTTCAGGAGCCGAACGCCCATCCGTTCCTCCAGGCTGCGGATGATCTGGCTCAGCGCGGACTGCGTCATCCCGAGTCTGGCGGCTGCCCGCGTGAAACTGCGCTCCCGTGCCACGGCCAGGAAGGCGAGGAGATCGCTCGCGTCGTCTCGCTTCATTGATAAGCCTGTCTAATAACCACTGTTAGTTTTTATCACCTAATCGGCAGGGACCGGAAGCCCTAGGTTTGCCCCGACAGGATGACGGCATCTCGGGAGCGGACCGCAGCAATGACGATTCAAACCGCAAGCAGCAGCATTATCGCGGCGCCGCGCGTCGTGGCGACGCTGCTGCCGATCATGGCGGTGGTGTTCACGGCCTTTCTCGTCATCGGCATCGCGATGCCGGTGCTCCCGCTCCACGTGCACGACGGATTGGGTTTCGGCACGGTCGTCGTCGGCCTGGTCGCCGGCAGCCAGTTCGCAGCGTCACTGATCTCGCGGCCATGGGCCGGCCACTATTCCGACGGCAGCGGAGCGAAGCACGGCGTGGTCGTCGGGCTGTTGGCAGCGGCGATCGCCGGGCTCTTCTATCTGTTGTCGCTCGGTGTCGGCGGCGCGCCGTTGACGTCGGTCGCCATTCTGCTGCTGGGGCGAGGGGTGTTAGGCGCTGCCGAGAGCTTCATCATCACCGCGGCCGTGAGCTGGGGACTGGCGCTGGTCGATACGGGAAGCACCGGCAAGGTCATCGCATGGGTCGGGTCGGCGATGTTCGCGGCCTTCGCGATCGGCGCGCCGGCCGGCTCCGCGCTCTACGGGGCGTACGGCTTTGCGGCGATCGCATGCGTAACCGCGGTGGCGCCGCTCGTGGCACTGCTGCTGGTAGCGACACTGCCTCCGGTCGCCCCGGCGCCGCATGCCCGCGTCTCGTTCGCCAGGGTGATCGGCGCGGTTTGGGTCCCGGGCGTCGGCGCGGCGCTCGGCAGCGTCGGCTTCGGCGCCGTGACCACGTTCGTCGCGTTGCTGTTTGCGGGCCGGGGCTGGCCCAATGGCTGGCTGGCCTACACGGCCTATGCCCTGGCTTTCATTCTGGCGCGACTGGTCCTCAGCCATCTCGCCGATGCGATCGGCGGCGCCAGGGTCGCGCTGGTGTTCGCGCTGGTCGAAGCCGCCGGTCAGGCGCTGATCTGGCTCGCCGTGCGGCCCGAGATGGCTTTGGCTGGCGCTGCGCTTACCGGCTTCGGCTTCTCGCTGGTGTATCCCGGCTTCGGCGTCGAAGCGGTTCGCCGCGTGCCGGTCCAGAGCCGCGGCCTGGCCATGGGCGCCTACACCGCCTTTCTCGACCTCGCCCAGGGGCTTGCAAGTCCCGCGCTCGGATTGATCGCAACCGGCGCGAGCCTGAACGTGGTGTTTCTCGCCAGCGCGGTCACGGTGCTCTGCGCCGCGCTCGTCGCGTCATGGCTGCTGGCGCATCCCGCGATTGTGGAGGGACATCCGCAATGAAGCCGCTCGCGGCAGTCCTGTGTTCGCTTTGCCTGATCGCCGGCAGCGCGGCCGCCGGCGAAACGGCAACCATCGAAGGAGCAAATGCCATGTCGAAACCGGAAGACATCCGCACCGTCGCGCCTGCGCTGGAGCAATATGCCCGAGAAGTCGTTCTCGGCAATCTCTGGAAACGCCCCGGCCTTGCACGCCGCGATCGCAGCATCGTCACCATCGCCGCGCTCATCGCGCGTAACCAGACCGTCGAGCTGCCATATTATCTCGCGCTTGCGCTCGACAACGGCGTCACCGCGGCCGAGATTTCCGAGATCATCACCCACCTTGCCTTCTACACGGGATGGGCGAACGCGATGGATGCAATCCCGGCGGCGCGAGACGTCTTCGCGAGCCGTGGGATCGGCGCAGATCAGCTCCCGCCGGCCTCAGGACCGCGGCTTCCGCTCGACGAGGTTGCGGAAACCCAGCGTGCGACGCGGGTCTTCGAGCAATTCGGCCGGATCACGCCGAGCCTCGTCCAGTACACGACCGACGTGCTGTTCCGGGATCTCTGGCTGAGACCGGGCCTTGCTCCGCGCGATCGCAGCCTCGTCACCGTGAGCGCCCTGATCGCGACCGGACAGGTAGCCCAGATCACGTACCATTTGAACCGCGCGATGGACAACGGATTGACGAGCGAAGAGGCGGGCGAGGTGCTCGGCCATCTCGCCTTCTATGCCGGCTGGCCCAATGCGTTCTCCGCGGCGCCGGTGGTCAAGGACGTGATCGAGAAGCGGCCGCGCTGAAACGCAGGACGATGATGGCAGGAGCGGCTTCATGTGCGGCGTGGCTTCATGCGGGCGCAAACGTCGGAACAGGCGAAGGAGGTTCATCATATCGGGATCACGAACAGTATCGGAGATGACGATCGTGCTCAGTACTTGCGAACGATCGGCGCCGCCGTCGGTGGCGGCTCCGGCGCCTTCGGCTGGATTGCAAACGTTACCCAGGTCGACCATCCCAGAGGCCGGTTCTGCACCTCGAGATCCGCGTATCCCTTGATATTGAGATAGCCCTGATAGTCGCCGACCGGGAACAGGAAGCCGATCTGCGGACCGACACCGACCGCCATGCCGCGGAAGCCGCCGAGCTTGGCGCCCAGGCCGGTGTCGTCGGTGAGCTGCTGAAAATAGTATCCCGCCACGCCTACAAGCACGTCCTTGCTGATGAATTGCGAAGCCGCCCAGTCGAGGTGAGCGTCGATACCGTTCTGGTATTGCAGCGCGTTGTTGGGGCCGCTGTAGGTGAGGCCTCCCACGATCGAGAACTCGTGTCCCGTCTTCGGGTCCAGATAGGTATAGCCCGCGCCGGCGTCGACGGCCGTGAAGCCGAAGCTCAAATTGGCGAGGCGGTTGACGTCATAGGTGCCGCTCGGAATGTTGCCGGCGACATAGATCATCTCGTTGTTGACGCCCTGGTTCCATTTCAGCGTGCCCTGATAGAACACGTCGGATACGGTCGTGCGGTTATCGGTCTTGACGCCTGAGACCGTGTTGCCGAGGGGGCCGGTCAGCGAGGCGCCGATTCCGACGCCGAGATTGCCGGGAGCCGCCAGCATGGTGAAGCCTGCCTGACCGCCCAGGATCGGGGTTGCCCAGGTGTAGGTCACGCCTTCTACGAGCGCGTCAGCGCGCGCATTGAGGCCCGATGTCACCGAGCCGGGAATGCCGTTGGTGGTGACGAAATTCTTCCCGGCGCCGGCGCTCTGCTGGAGGTGGAGATAGATGGTTTCATAGGCCCATCCCGGCGCGACCGGGGTCGCTGCGAGGCTGCCGAACGTGCCGGGAAGCCAGAAGCTGACACCGCTGGCATCGGCCAGAGCCGTACGCGGCAGCGCGATCAGCGCGATCGTGCACAGGCCCGCGATCAAAATCGGCTTCCGATGCCTGATGTAGTCCATGTCTGCCTCCCGTTTCTTGTCGGGCGCATCTTCAGCACCCGGCTGACTTCATCATTCGCACCGTTCGATCCGCCGATTCGAACCTGATCCTATTCCGGTTCGCGTCGCGTCTCCCCAGATATCCGAACTGGACGTCCCTTCCACCAACCCGATTGCCCGGCCTCGAGCAGTGCGAGGTTGAGCTGCTTGCCGATCGTGCTCGCCGGTAGGATAACGAGCACGATCCACGCGAAGATATCGTAGCCGTTCACGGCTGCCACCTTGGGATATTCGCCGCTACCGCATCCTTTGCTGGATTTGCTGGTCGATCATCTGCCTCAGGTTGGCGCGGATGCGGTCGATGCTCTGCTGCCGCGCACCTTGCCTGCTCCGCTCGTCCTTGATGCCGCTGGTGATCTCTTCCACGATGGTGGCGGGGTTGAAGCTCGGCGGGAACGAGCGGGGCGGGAATTCCTTGAGGCTCACCGCAAACACTGCGACCTCGTCGATCGTGCCGTAGACGCCGCCGACATGGTTGATCAACCAGTCCCAATATGTGTTCGAGGTGATATCGGCCCGCTCGAACGGATCCTGAAACAGGTTGTAGATCTTCTGCATGCGCAGCGTGGTGAAGGGCTCGGCCCACACGCCCATGGTGCCCTGCAGGCGCTGCTCGGAGAATGTGTACTTGTATTCGCCTTGCCGGATGGCGACGAGCAGCCCGTCGTCGTCGGAATAGAAGAACGTGTTGCGCGCGCTCTTGGTCCCGTTGTTGTTGCCGGCCGTCCCGCTCACATTGCGCAGGAACTGCGATTGATCGTAGCCGTCGAGGTGTACCTTGTAGGAGATCCCGTTGGCGGTGTAGCCGGCTTTCAGCTTGTTGACGATGTCGGGTTCGCCGGCCGCCGCGCATAATGTCGGTACCCAATCATTGTGGCTCATCAGCTCATTGGTGACCGTGCCGGGCTTGATAACGCCGGGCCAGCGCACCAGGCAGGGAACGCGGAATGCGCCCTCCCAATTGGTATTCTTCTCTGAACGGAACCAGGTCATCGCGCCGTCCGGCCACGTGTTCATGTGCGGACCGTTGTCGCTGCTGTAGACAACGATCGTGTCGTTAGCGACGCCCATGTCGTCGAGCGCTTTCAGCAGCGACCCGACCGTGTCGTCGTGCTCCATCATGCCGTCGATGTATTCACTGTCGCCATACTTGTACCGGCCGCGATGTTCGGCGCGGACATGCGTGCGCAGATGCATGCGCGTCGCGTTGTACCAGCAGAAGAACGGCTTGCCGGCGCTCTGCTGCCGCTTCATGAAATCGATTGCGGCCGCCGAGGTCTCGTCGTCGATCGTTTCCATGCGCTTCTTGGTGAGCGCGCCGGTGTCTTCGATGGTCTGCTTGCCGATCTTGCCGAAGCGCGGATCCTCGGTTGGATCGTCCCGATCGCTCGCCTTGCAGCGGAGCACGCCGCGCGGACCGAACTTGGCGCGATAGGCGGGGTCCTTGGGGTAGTCGGGGAGTTCGGGCTCCTCCTCGGCGTTGAGGTGGTAGAGGTTGCCGAAGAACTCGTCAAAGCCGTTCACCGTCGGCAGGGATTCGTTGCGGTCGCCGACATGGTTCTTGCCGAATTGTCCGGTGGCGTAGCCGAGGTTCTTCAATAGGCCACCGATCGAGGGATCGAGTTGGCTCATCCCCATCGGCGCACCGGGGTATCCGACCTTGGTCAGGCCGGTGCGGATACCGTGCTGGCCGGTGAGGAAGGCGGCGCGTCCTGCCGTGCAGGATTGCTCGCCGTAATAATGCAGGAAGCGGATGCCTTCGCGCGCGATGCGGTCGAGACTGGGGGTCTCGTAGCCCATCAACCCGCTCGAATAGGCACTGATGTTGGCAACGCCGACGTCGTCACCGAAGATGACGAGGATGTTCGGCTTGCGGCCGGATGGTGCGGCCGGCGCCGGGCTCGCGGCCGGTGTGGCCGTCTGCGCCTGCGCCAACGCGTCCGACGTCAGCGTTGCGGCCGCCACCAGGGTGGATGTCCCCAGCAACAGATTGCGGCGGTCGATGGCTTGATTCTTGTCGGCCTGTTTCTTGTCCTTGCCTTCGTTACTCATATCCAACTCCCTACATTGCTGAGGCCTTCACTTCGGAGGGTGGGAAACGGCAGCCGGCGGCCGCACCACGCACCTGAATCCGACATGGCTGGTGGAGGTATCGATCGGCTCGGCGTGACGCGCGGCGGGGCGATAGCGGCGGCAATAGTTCGGCGCGCAAAGATGCGAGCCGCCTTTCAAAACCTTGCGCGGAATCCTGATCGCGGGCAGGGCGGGGTCGTAACTTGCGTCCTCGCGGCCGCCACGCGGGTTCTGCGGAATGCAGCAGGGCTTGACGGCGTCGGCTTCATGGCGAGCGGACCACCAATCCGTCGTCCACTCCCAGACATTGCCGATCATGTCGTGGACGCCATAGCGGTTCGGCGGAAACGCTGTCACCGGCGAGGTGCGCTCGAAGCCGTCCTCACGCAGGTTCTGCAGCGGGAAATCGCCTTGCCAGGTGTTGGCCATGTGCACGCCGTCGGGCGTGAAGGCGCCGCCCCAGGCATATTCTTCAGCCTCGAGCCCGCCGCGTGCCGCGAACTCCCACTCGGCTTCCGTCGGGATGTCCTTGCCGGCCCATTTGGCGTAGGCGAGCGCATCGGCATAGGCGACGTGCACGACCGGATGGCTGCCGAGCTTATCGATATTGCTTCGCGGACCGTAGGGATGCCGCCAGTCCGCGCCTCTCATGAAGGTCCACCACTGGCTCCAGTCGCGCAGCGTTTGCAGACGTCGTGGCGGCTGAAACACCAGCGAGCCTGCAAACAGCATCTCAGGCAGCGCGCCCGGATATTGCGCGGGATCGGGCGGCTGCTCTGCGACGGTGATGTGACCGGTGTCGCGCACGAACGCGCGGAACCGGGCATTGGTCACCGGCGTGCGGTCGATCCAGAAGCCATCGACCGACGCCTGATGCGACGGCGCTTCCTCGGGATAATGGTGGTCCGAGCCCATGCGGAACGTTCCGCCGGGGATCCAGACCATGTCGTCGGTCCGGATGCCGTCGTCAGCGGCTGGCTCAGGAGATCCGATCGTGATCCGGGACATGGCGATGCACCTGCACGCACTACCGCGGGCAGTGGTCCCGGAAGCCCTGTGTCTTGAACGCTGTTGGCTGATACACTTGGCGACCGAACGTCGTCTTCGATTGCATTGTTGCGCCCTTCCATACCCTGTGCCGCGAGCTTCGGCGGCGTTCTTCGTCAGTCTCTCTTCCCTTTCTTCGTCGCGGCGTTCTCTTTGGGGTCAAACGATAGATCAACACGCTCTGCGTGTAATGTGCAATTTGTGCCAATCACGACAACGAGGCATGCAGGCCTGGCGAAAGATGCTCCGGGTCGATCGATCCGATCACGCCATCCGCCCCGCGTTGTCGGAAAAACAAATGAAAATCAGCGCGGTTACGCTGTGGTGGCATGATCATGCCGCGCAAATCGACAGCGGCACGGGCAAGTTGTCGCAGGCCGTGCCGTGGCATTGCAACGCTTTTTCGCTGCCGCGTGCTAGCGCTTGAACTGCGCGAGAAACATCCGCAGTGAATCGTGCGGACTTTCGACGTCAGAGATCACCCAGCCCGCAGGCCCGTTGACCAAAATGAAGTTGAGCGTCACCGTGTGGCCTTCGTTGTCGAAGGTCACCGTCACATAGGTCCTGTCGAATTGCCGGCGCAGGACCGCGATCGAGATCGCGCCGAGGCGCCAGCTCGGGCTCTGCACCAGGAAGTCGTAGGGCGCGTCGTGCGGCGCGATCCAGGCGCGGTACATGCTCGGGTCGAAGAATTGCCGGGCGGTTTCGTCGTCGTGCGGCAGGCCGTTCGAGTGTTCGGCGCTGCCCTGGCCGTAATGGGCGTAGACGTTGCGGATCAGGGATTCCGGCGAGCGGAACCCGGCCTCGGCCGGCGCGATGCCAAAGGCGGTCGCGGCGACCAGGGGGCCTGCCAGGATAATGGCGCGTCGCATCAGCTTTATTTGCCGTTGTCCCTGACATATCTTGCCGCGAAATCCCTCCGAACGAAAGCCGGCCGGCGCGATGCGCGAACTCTTTGACGACGTGACAGGACAATCCCCGCTCGACCCGCAGGAGGCGGTGCGGCGCCAGACCCGCGCGCCGCTGCGCAAGCGCTTCTATACCGGCGCCGGCGTCGCGGAGGCGGATGGCGGATTTTCCGTCACGCTCGACGGCCGCTCGATCCGCTCGCCCTCCGGCAAGCCGATCATGGTGCCGACGCGCGCCATTGCCGATGCGGTCGCGGCGGAATGGAACGCGCAGGGCGAGACCATCGATCCCGTGACCATGCCGCTGACGCGCCTTGCCAACAGCGTAGTCGAGGGGGTGATCGACCGCGTCGACGAGGTGGCGGCGGATGCCGCGAAGTTTCTCGGCAGCGACATGCTGTTCTATCGGGCCGGCCATCCCGAGCCGCTGGTCGCGCGCGAGGCTGCGCATTGGGATCCGGTCCTGTTCTGGGCCGCCGACACGCTCGGCGCCCATTTCATCCTCGGCGAGGGGATCGTGCATGTCGGCCAGCCCGAGGCTGCGATCAAGGCGGCGCGGGCGGCGTTTCCGGCCGATCCGTGGTCGGTCGCCGCCCTCCATGTGGTGACCACGCTGACCGGCTCGGCGCTGCTCGCGCTGGCGCTGGCGCATCGATTTCGCGACGAGGACCAGGTCTGGGCCGCCGCCCATGTCGACGAGGACTGGAACATCGAGAAATGGGGCGTCGACGAGGAGGTCGCCGCGCGCCGTGCCGCGCGGCTGGTCGACTTCACGGCTGCGGCCCGCGTGCTCAGGGAGCTGTCCGCACCACTCGGTTAAGGAGTGGTTTACGGCGCTGGGCTAGCCTCGAGGTCGATCCCCGGCCGAGACCTCCGACATGGCAATCTCCATCAGTCCCGTATTGCCGGTGCTTGCCCCCCAGGAGGCGGGCCAGGTCGCGTCCGACCTCACGCTGCAGCAGGGCAGCCTCGTCGACGCGCAGGTGCTGAAGATACTGTCCGCCGACCTCGTGCGGATCGCGATCGCCGGTCTGTCGATCGATGTCCAGACCGAGGTGCCGCTGCAGGCGGGGCAGAACCTGCAGCTTGCGGTCTCGCAGACCAACGACGGCGTCCGCCTGCAACTGGTTGGGCCGGGCGATCCATCCGGCGGAACGAGCGATGCCGTGAAGCTGTCGCCGGGCATCGTCGCCAGTCTCGGCACCGCCGCGCAGGGCAATACGACCACGTCCGGCGCGGTGCTGACGCCGCTCGAGCGCGTCACCATCACGTCAGCCGTGCAGAGCGCGGCGACGGTGCAGGACAGCCAGGGGCCGCTGTTCGCCAATCTCGCCGCGGTCGTCTCGGCGAACCTGCCTCCGAAGCTGCAGGCCGCGATCGCGCAGGTGCTGGCGCAGCAGACCGGCCTCGACGAGCATCTCGACGGCGACGCCGTCAAGACCGCATTCCAGAAATCCGGCCTGCTGCTCGAGGCCTCGCTGGCCTCGGGTGTGACGCCGTCGAACGGCGTGCCCGATCTCAAGGCCGCACTGATCGTGCTGCGCCAGACGCTGCAATCCTCGCTCGGCGCGGACAACGCCATCAAGCCGGCGGTGCCGGCCATGCAGGACGCGGCGGCTCCGCACAGTGCGGCACCCGGCCTGGTGCCGCCGGCTGCGCCGGATCTCGAAGTGCAGGAGATTTTGCTGCCGCAGGCGCGTGTGCCGGTCGCGGAGGATCTGTTGCCCGCAGGCACGGGCGTCGCCGGCGCGCTGGCCCGCGCGCTCGATACCGGTCCGTCGCCAGGCGGCGCGCTGAATCTGATCCAGGAGGCGCTGCAGGAGCTCGATGGTCACCCGCGCCAGCCTGCAGCAAGGGAGATGCCGGCCGGCGACGTCGTCATCCGCACCACCATGCCGCCGCCGCCGATCCGCGGATCGCTGCCGGCCGCCCAGGCGATGGCGCAGCCGTCGATCGCGCCCGACGCGCCGCTGCCGGCCGTTGCGCACCGCCTGCTTGGCGACACCGACGCCGCGCTGGCGCGGCAGACGCTGCTCCAGGTCGCCTCGCTGCCGCATGGTGTCGACCCGCGCGCGCCAGTCGACGCGATGATCCCGCGCTGGAATTTCGAGGTCCCGTTCCTGACCCAGCAGGGCACGGCGATGGCGCAGTTCGAGATCTCCCGTGACGGCGGCAACGAGGCCGCCGAGGCCACGCAGCTTGTGTGGCGGGCGCGCTTCACGCTCGACATCGAGCCGGCAGGTCCGGTGCACGCGCTGGTGTCGCTGACCGGCGAACGTACGTCGGTGCGGATGTGGGCCGAGCGGCCGGCGACCGCAGCCCAGCTCCGAGCCAACGCCTTCGAATTGAGCCAGGCGCTGGCACGCGCCGAGCTCACGCCCGGCGAGATCGAGATCCGCGACGGCGCGCCGCAGCAGGCTGCCGCTGCGCGCGCCGGCCATTTCCTGGACCGCGCGCTATGAGCGACGGCAAGCGCCAGCTCGCGATCGCCTTGCACTATGAGGGCAGCGGTGCGCCGCGCGTCGTCGCCAAGGGCAGGGGCGCGGTCGGGGCCAAGATCATCGAGGTCGCGAAGGCCAACGATATCCCGATCGAGGAGAACGAGGTGCTCGCCGGCGCGCTCTCCAATGTCGAGCTCGGCGAGGAGATCCCGACCGAGCTCTACAGGGCCGTCGCCGAAGTCCTGATCTTCGTGCTGCGGCTGTCCGGCAAGGCGCGCCAACAATAGCGCTTCGCAGCGAATTGGCTTCGCGGCAGCAGCGACAGGGCTCTAGTGCCGCGCCAGCGCGAGCGAAACGTCGGTCACGCTGCTCTGTTGCGGACGGATCGACACCGATTGTCTGCCGCCGCGTGTCGTCAGCGACAGATTGGCAGAGAAATTGTTGCCGCGCGCGGCGGCCTCGACATGGTCGCCTGCCGCGTGCCCCGAGATCGTTCCGGACGCATTGCGGCTGGATTCGGTCCAGGCGCCGGAAATCGCGCCGCCTCGGTATTCGACGTCGCCCGCCAGGTCGAAGGCGTAGCTCTGGCTGGCGCATTTGAGCGACAGCCGAAGCTGCACACCGTCTCCCGCGACATCGTAATTGGCCCGGCAGCGCAGCTGCTCCTGCCCTCCGTCGGACGTGGTCAGAGTGCCGCCACCGGACCACGAGCCGGCCATGGCGAGGAAGGGCGAAGCGGGTGCCGCCTGCAAGGGCGAAGCCAACAGACCGAGCGACAGCACGAGGCTGGCCTTCGCAAGTGTTGATCGAGACATCTTGGCCTCCTCTGGAGCGTTTTCCAGCGAAGTGGATTCCGGTTCGCGTGAAGAAAACGCGTCAAATCAGGAATCCGGAGCTCCGTTCCGGTTCCATCGTAACGAAGAGGCTCCGGGTTGGTGCAAGTCAACGCAGGACCGTTGCAAAGGTTCTTGGCGCCGCAGCGAACCGGTCTTTCGCCAACGCAATCGGCGGAGTCCGGTTCCGCGTTGGGCTGCGTGCGCTATCCCAGCTTGAACAGCGTCGTCAGGAAATCGCTGACCGCCTTGCGCGCCTCGATCGCCGTGGTCGCGTTGCCGCCGACATGCGGGCCGAGCTCGACGCAGGCGTCCTTGTAGCTGAACGGCGCTTCGGTTGCGGCATCGATCAGCACGCCGCCGTCGGCTTCCTTGATGGTGCAGTGGCGCACGGTCTGTGATCCCGTCGCCTCCACGACGTTGGTGATGCCGATCAGGCCGGCATCGAAGCCGTGCGCGGAATCGGGATATTCGGTCAGCGCCACGTCGCGCTTGGCCTCCAGCAGGCGCGCGACATAGGCCTTGCAGCTCGCGACCGGATTGTAGTCGTCGGGCGTGCCGTGGAAGATGCGGATCGGCCGCGCCGCGACCTCGGTGTCATCGACATAGCTCGTCGAGCAATCCGGATAGAACGGGATGTAGGCCGCGAACTGGATGCCGGATTTGTTCCATAGCTTGTTGAAGCGGTCGAGGCTCGCATAGAGCGCCGCCTGGCCGCCACGCGAGAATCCCATCAGCGCGATGCGCTCGGGATCGACCCGCGGATGCCTGGCGAGGATGTCCAGCGCGTGATAGATATCGACGATGAAGTTGAGCCGGCCGAGCAGCGCCTGGTTCGGCCCCGTCGCGGTCAGGCCTCGCCCGGAGAAGCCGTCGATCACGAAGGTCGAGATCCCCATGCTGTTGAACTGGTGCACCCAGGCATCCATCGTGCTGCCGACGCCGCTCGAGCCGTGCATCAGCACCACGACCGGCAGCCGGCCCGACCCTTGCGCGATGCGCAGTTCGCCGCCGACGGTGACCGGCTTGCCGTTGGCGTCGCCGGTCAGGAACTGGTGGTCGGAGATCGTCAGCGACGGGATGCCGTAGATCTCGGTGCGGGCGGCGATCTCCTTCGGGATCGATTGCGCGCTGGTCTCGATGCAGGTGAACAGCACGGCGCAGCAAAGCATCACGGCGGTTGCGGCCAGGCGCCAGTCTGTCAGCATCGGCTCACCCATATGTTTTTCTGAATGGGCGCGACTAGATCAAGCGCGCGCCATGCTGTCAATTTCTCCGGCTCATGCGCACACGCCGGCCGGCATGTTCGATCTCAAACCAAGCAAGGATAGGGACAATGGGAATGACAGGTCGTTGCCTGTGCGGTCAGGTGAGCTACCGGATCGATGCCGCACCGCTCTATGCCGGACATTGCTTCTGCACGGATTGCCGCCGGGTCTCCGGCTCCGGCCACATGACGGCGTTCGGCGTTGCCAAGGCCGCGCTGCATATCGAGGGCGAGCTGGCATTCTACCGATCGACCGGTGGCAGCGGCAAGATTGTGACGCGCGCATTCTGTCCGACCTGCGGCTCGCTGATCTCTTCGCAGTCCGAGGCGCGGCCGCCCGACATCGTCAACGTGACCGCGGGAACGCTGGACGATCCGTCGCTCGTCAAGCCAAGCTTCGCCGTGTTCTGCCGCAGCCGCGCGCCCTGGGATGCGCTCGCCGATGATGTGGTCGAATACCAGGCCTTGCCGGCCTGACGCATGGCCGGGACAAGCCCGGCCATGACCTATGAAGCGAAAGCATTCGACCTAAGCCGGCCCCTGCGCCTTCCCGAATCTCCCGAGATGGGTAAAGCCGAAGCCGGCCGAATATTTCAGCCCATAGCCGAGCGCGCGGTCGATCCCGATATGGGCGAGCCAGATCATCGCGATCGAGAGCACCAGCGGCGCGGACGCGGCAAAGCCGAGCGTCATCAGCACCACCGGCGCCAGATAGGTGTGGGCGGCGTTGTAGGCGATGGCGCCGGCGCGCGGGCCGGCGAGATAGGCGGCAAAGCTCAAATCCGGCACCAGGAACAGCAGCACATAGACCAGCCACGACCCCTCCCATTGGTAATAGAGCAGGGTCATGCCGAGAAACAGCACCAGCCCCTCCAGCCGGAGCAGGGTGCGCACCCCGCCGGTCGCGGCCCCGGTCTCGGTGATGGTCGTGTCGGTCATTGCAGTCTCCCCAGATATCGGAAAATCCTACCGTTTTCGTCGTCCGGAGGCCCGGAAGGAAGCTTTCCCGATCGGAAACGGCCGTGTTAGAACCCGCCACAATCCGAGCATGATCCGGAAAAGTGGAAACCGGTTTTCCGAAAGATCATGCTCAGGCAAAGAGTGACGGAACTGTAGCTAATATGGGCGGGAGCAAATGAAAGATATCCTCGACACCCTCGAAGAACGGCGCGCCGGCGCGAAATTGGGCGGCGGTGAGAAGCGGATCGAGGCGCAGCACGCCCGCGGCAAGCTGACCGCCCGGGAGCGGATCGAGCTGCTGCTGGACAAGGGCTCGTTCGAGGAATTCGACATGTTCGTCGAGCACCGCTCGATCGAGTTCGGCATGGAGAAGACCAGGATCCCCGGCGACGGCGTCGTCACCGGCTGGGGCACCGTCAACGGCCGCAAGACCTTCGTCTTCGCCAAGGATTTCACGGTGTTCGGTGGTTCGCTCTCGGAAACCCATGCGCTGAAGATCACGAAACTGCAGGACATGGCCATGAAGGCGAGGGCGCCGATCATCGGCCTCTACGATGCCGGCGGCGCGCGCATCCAGGAGGGCGTCGCCGCGCTCGCTGGCTATTCCTACGTGTTTCGCCGCAACGTCATCGCCTCGGGCGTGATTCCGCAGATCTCCGTCATCATGGGCCCCTGCGCCGGCGGCGACGTCTATTCGCCCGCGATGACCGACTTCATCTTCATGGTGAAGAACACCTCCTACATGTTCGTCACCGGCCCGGACGTGGTGAAGACCGTCACCAACGAGGTGGTGACCGCGGAAGAACTCGGCGGCGCCTCGGTG
Organism: Bradyrhizobium jicamae; assembly: GCF_018130215.1. Taxonomy (GTDB): domain Bacteria; phylum Pseudomonadota; class Alphaproteobacteria; order Rhizobiales; family Xanthobacteraceae; genus Bradyrhizobium; species Bradyrhizobium jicamae_A. Next base: position 3,776 of record NZ_JAFCKQ010000033.1, on the reverse strand, counting down.
CATGCGACACGCTCCTCGATCGCCGACGGCGCGTTCGAGAACGACGTCGACGCGCTCCTGCAGATGCGCCGGCTGATCGACTTCCTGCCATCGAACAACACCGACGGCGTGCCGGAATGGCCGAGCTTCGACGATATCGGCCGCCTCGACATGTCGCTCGACACGCTGATTCCCGACAATCCGAACAAGCCCTACGACATGAAGGAGCTGATCCTGAAGGTCGTCGACGAGGGCGACTTCTTCGAGATCTCGGAGACCTTCGCCAGGAACATCGTCACCGGCTTCGGCCGCATTGCCGGCCGCACCGTCGGCTTCGTCGCCAATCAGCCGATGGTGCTGGCCGGTGTGCTCGACTCTGACGCCTCACGCAAGGCCGCGCGCTTCGTGCGTTTCTGCGATGCGTTCAATATCCCGATCGTCACCTTCGTCGATGTGCCGGGCTTCCTGCCGGGCACCGCGCAGGAATATGGCGGCCTGATCAAGCACGGCGCGAAGCTCCTGTTCGCCTATTCGCAGTGCACGGTGCCGCTCGTCACCATCATCACCCGCAAGGCCTATGGCGGTGCCTTCGACGTCATGGCCTCGAAGGAAATCGGCGCCGACATGAACTACGCCTGGCCGACGGCCCAGATCGCTGTCATGGGCGCCAAGGGTGCGGTGGAGATCATCTTCCGCAGTGATATCGGCGACCCCGACAAGATCGCGGCGCGCACCAAGGAATACGAGGACCGCTTCCTGTCGCCGTTCATCGCGGCCGAGCGCGGCTACATCGACGACGTCATCATGCCGCATTCGACCAGGCGCAGGATCGCGCGGGCGCTGGCGATGCTCAGGGACAAGAAGGTCGAGATCCCGGCGAAGAAGCACGACAATTTGCCGCTCTGACGCGTCAGAACTGCGCCTGACCCGCGCTACAGGTTCGAATCTGATGACTGAAGACGAACCGACCGACGAGATTTCCGAGATCGAGGCGCGGATCGAGGAGCTTGCCGAGAGCGCCGAACGCAGCAGGCGGATCATTCTGGGTTCGAAAATTGCCGTCGCCTGCGGTTTCGCCTTGCTCCTGGTCACGCTGCTCGGATTGTTCGGGACGACGGAGGTCTCGGCGCTCGGTTCGATCGCGCTGGTGCTCGGCGGTATCGTGTCGCTCGGTTCGAATGTCAGCACGTTGCGGCAGACCGAGGCCGCCATCAGCGTCGCCGAGGCCCGCCGTGCGCGCCTGATCGGCACCATCGACCTTCGCCTGGTTCACGATGCGCCGCTGAAGCTGATGTGAGGAGGCTCGCGTCAAGCTCAGCAGACGGTAGCCCGGATGGAGCGAAGCGAAATCCGGGGGCGTGCCATCCGCGGATGGATCTTGCCGGATCGCGCTGGGCTACATCCGGGCCACATCACTGCCCGAGCTTCGCCAGCTTTCCCTGTCTCGCCGCCTCGATTGCGCGATCGGCGTCCTCCGGCAACAGCAAGCGTTCCGCCACCTGCCGCGCCGCCTCGCGGCGCACCGTCGCGACATAGGCGTCATTGTCGGAATAGCGTTCCGCGATCGACGGCCGCGGGTCGTGAACCTCCTTCCGTGCGGCCTCGGTCGGCGCGAACGGCACGACGGCGCCTTGCAGCGGATAGAGGGCGGTCGGGCCGAAGCCCGGCGCGCGCGGATTCCAGGCGGTGTAGGTGGCGCGCGGCACGGCGACGGCAAGCTGGTGGACGCCCGCGATCGCGATGCCGTCGTCATCGGCCTTGGGCACGAACACGGGATAGCTGCCGATCATCTTCGGTGGCAACACGCTCTGGTCGGAGAAGACGGCCGGCATGTGGATGCCCTTGTAGGGCAGGCCGGGGATGTCTGATGGCACCGCGCCGCCGGCTTCGACCAGCGTGCCTTGCGAGCGCATCGGCACGCGGCTCGAGGGCGGCGGCACCCCGTCGCTGATCCAGGCATTGAGGTCGGTCAGCAATGCGCGCATCGGGGCGCCGGCATGCATCGGGTTCTGCGGCAGCGACAGCGCAGGCACGCCCTTGTGCATCACGTCGGTCGGTCCGGCAAAATGCGGCGTGCCCGCGATCATGTAGGCGCGCACATTGTCCGGCAGGTCGAGATGATCGCCGGCGAGATCGGTGACCAGCAGCGAGGCGTGCGATGACCACCATTCGAGCTCGCTGTCGGTCTGCATCACCCTGGGGCAGGTCGCCGATAGCGCGCAGCGGCGCAGCAGGCCGTCGGTCTTGCCGGAGAGCGGATCCGACAGCGTCGCGTAGGTGAACGGGAACAGGTCGGCCTGCCAGGCTGGATCCTGCGGATGGCGCGGATTGCGGCCGGGCTGTCCGAAGCGGACGTTGGTGGCCATGCGCCGTGTGCCGGCGACGTGCGGCATCAGCCCGTCGAATACGACGCGGCCCTTCAGGTCCTCGTTGAAACCGAGATAGAGGAAATCGCGCAGGAAGCGGCCGGATTGCGAGACGCCGAAGCCGATGGCGCGGCTCACCGACGGATGCAGGCCGGCCAAAAGCGGATTGGCCGGCGTCGTGTCACGACGCAGGAAGCTCACGACATCGCGGACCGCGGCAAAGCCCATGCCGAGTGGCGCCGGATCGCGCGCCGTGTAGGTGATCTCGTAGAGCGCGCCGGCGTCGAACCCGTCCGGCCGCGCGATCTCGACCGTCGTGGGATCGACGAGGCGGGCGGAGAGGCCCGCCGGCGTCTGGCGAGCATCGGCCCAGGCGGCACGCACGGTGACGTTGAGATTGGCGGGATCGGCTGCCGGCCAGGTCAGGGTCGTCAGCGCCGGGCTCGTCGTGGTGTCGAACACGACTTCCTCGCGCGCGGGTCCCGTGATGCCCTTCAGCACCGGCGCGCTCATCGCCATCTGGCCGGGCTTCGAGGGGATGTCGCCCTGCCAGCCGACCCAGACCATCGTGTAGCCCTGCCGGTGCAGGAAGCCGATGCCGGCGTCGCCGGCGCCGTCGGCATTGTTGGCGCCGGGCTGGGGTGAATCGTCGAACAGCTGCGGCGCGAGCTTGCGGCCGCGATTGGGCACATCGAGCAGCAGCGTGCCGTTGCCATGCGCGGGATCGGCCGGCCGCAGGATCACGACGTCGGCGATCGCTTCGACCTTGCCGTCGGGGTTGCGCGGCGCCTGCGTCAGGTCGGTTATGACGGCGTTGCGATCGTCGGATGGATCGAGCGCGATCGTCGCCCGGGCCGTGATCCGCTCATAGGGACCGACATCGCCGAAGCTGCGGCCCGCGAAGGCCGGCACGCGTTCGGTGATGTCGAAGCCGATGACCTCGGCCCGCAGCGCTGATGGTGAGAGGCAAGCCGCCGCGATCACGCCCGCCAGGATTCTGCGCATCGCCGTTGCTCCCGAATCTGCGGCGCGAGAGGTTGATGTCCGCTTCGCGCGCTCATTGTCGTTGCTGACGAGCTATACATCACTCGCGAATGCGGCGCGTGCGAAAATGCCCGGTCATTTCACCCCCGCGCAATTCGCATGGAGCATGTGTCGCCCCGGTGAGCGCAGCGTTCCCTGATGTTGGTGCGACAAATTCAACACGACGGGCAAATCAGTAAAACCTGTCCAGCCCCTTCGACAAAAATATTTCCGTTTATCGTAATGTCAAATCAGTGTATAGAGTTTCCCGTCTCACCCGCTCGAGGGGCGCTCGCGATCGTCACGAACGTTGTGGTGGGATGCGGTGGACGTTGCGTGCGTGACTGACGAGAGCGCATGAAGCGGACGGCGAAATCGTGCAGGCCTGACGCCCTAGTGGCAGGTGTC
>NZ_JAFCKQ010000032.1 GCF_018130215.1 Bradyrhizobium jicamae | reverse complement strand
GTAGGACCACAGGTGTAACCGGGAACAACCCGGCTTTCCCTGCGCGATGGGTTACGGCTTATACGTGCTCTCCCCGGCGAGACTGGGCTTTTTTGTCACCGCTTTCGCAAAGATGCTTTCGCACGCTTCACGAGAGGACACCTGCCACCAGGGCGTCAGGCCTGCACGATTTCGCCGTCCGCTACATGCGCTCTCGTCAGTCACGCATGCAGCGTCCACCGCATCCCACCACCACGTTCGTGACGATCGCGAGCGCCCCTCGAGCGGGTGAGACGGAAAATCTATACACTGATTTGACCTACTGATAAACCGAAATATTTCTGCAATGGGGGCTTGCGCCGTCGGGCAAATCAATGATCGACAACCCGCGCCCAGTTCCGGCATTGAGTAGGGCGGCGACCGGCACGGAGCGCGACGTCTCTCGCGCGACTGGGGAGTGTGTCAGAAGGAGAGCCTGCGGTGCTCGATCATATTCTGAGGTTCGTGACGCTCGGGACCGTCATCGTCGGCATCACGGCGATCTACACTGCACTTCACACCAACAATCGGCGTCTGGGCGCCGACATATTCCTCAGATATTCCGATCGCATCTCCGATCTGCGACGCAGACTTCCAATGACGGCCCTCCTCTACGAGGGAGTCCCCGCATCCGCCGAGCTGACGCCCGAAGAGGTCAGGACGGTGCACGAAGTCATCTACTCGATCTTCGAGCTTTACGAACTGAAGGTGCACGGATTCCTTCCGCCCGCGATCTGGAAGATCAGGGAGCCCGACATCGAACGCGTTCTCCTGCTGCCGGTCGTCCAGCAGGAACTGACGACGTTGCGCGGCTGGTTCGTCAAGCACCCGCGATTTGCGGCATGGGTCGACCAAATCGAAAACGCGCACAGCCGGTCCTGACGGGCTCGAATGACGCTGCGGCTGCCGTCGGAATCCGATGCAGGGCCCGGGAGCGCATCTGCCGTCGCGGGTGATCACAGTCCCGTGCGCAAGCCGCGCCCGGCCAACATCCCGGCGAATCGATCGACAAAACGCTGGATTTCCGTTCGTGGATCGTCAATTCTGATTCAGAACTTACTATCCGTGCCACACGCGGAGGAGATATCCCATGGAGGAAGCGTGCGAGGGGCGGTATGTCCGCCAGGTCGGCGGTGAACTTGTCTCCTCCGTCATCGCCAGGTCGAGGCCGGTCAGGGTCGAGCTTCTCAGCCGAACCTCTCGGCCTCGAATGAACTGGCACTTCCGCCAGCCCGAACTGACCTTGTTCTGGTTCCGCAATGGCTGTTCGCGATTGCGGGCCACGCTCAACGGGCGGCCGGTCGAATACGCGTTTTCCGCCGCCGCAAATCTCGCGCTGTTTCCCGCCGGCACGGAGATCGAGGGTGAATGGTCGGTCGAGCCCGCGTTCGACTATGTCGTCGTCTTCCTCGATCCGCGGTTCGTGCAGAGCCGTCTCAATGGCCTGATCGAGAGGCCCGCGATTGCGTTCAGCCATGATCAGCTCTGCCACGGTCTGGCCGAGCTAAGCCAGGAGGCCGCCACACCCGACAATCTGTTCGATCTGTTCGCCGAGGGCTGGGCCACTCAGGCGCTGGCCCATCTGGCGCGGTTGTCGCACGGCGTCGAACCGCCAAAGCCACTGAGCCGCGGCGGACTGCCGGCGCTCAAGCTGCGAAGAATCGAGGAGTTCGTCCGCGGGAATCTCTGCGAGACGATCTCGCTTGCGGCGCTCTCCGACGTCGCCGGCCTCAGCAAGCGCCACTTTCTGCGCGCTTTCCATGAAAGTACGGGGACCAGCCCGCACCGCTATGTGCTCGGTTTGCGCATTGAAGCGGCCAAGCAACGCCTGAGCCTGACCGATGAGAGCGTGACGAGCATTGCGCTCTCGTCGGGCTTCAGCCACGCCCAGCACTTCTCGTCGACCTTCAGGCAGGTCACCGGATTGAGCCCGTCGCTGTTCCGGCAGCGAAGCCGGGCGTGAGTTTCGGCGCTTTTTCGCAAATCGGGGCGCTTTCCCGCAAGCGCCAGAACATCTCGCATCGTATCCCGGCGTAGCGGCGCGTCCGCTGGCGCGAGAATTTCCCGGCGTCTGGTGTGACCGGGAACCGGAGAAGGAAGCAGAGCATGGCAGGCCCATTGGCAGGAGTTCGCGTCCTTGACTTGACCAGCGTCGTCTCGGGTCCCTTCGCGACCATGTTGCTGGCGGACCAGGGCGCTGAGGTCCTGAAAGTCGAGCCGATCGGCGGCGATATCACCCGCCGCAGCCGCGCACCTCTCGACAAATCGGGCGAATTCTCGGCGCTGTTCATCTCGTCGAACCGCGGCAAGCGCTCGCTCTCCATCGACATAAAGACGGATGCCGGCCGCGAGGTCCTGGGCAGGCTGGTCGAGCAGGCCGATGTGCTGGTGCAGAATTTCCGGCCCGGGACGATGGAGCGTCTCGGGCTCGGTCCGGACAAGGTGCGCAGGAAAAACCCGCGGCTGATCTACGTGTCCATCAGCGGGGTCGGTGAAGACGGACCCTATGCGAAGAAGCGCGTCTACGATCCCATCGTGCAGGGCTTGTCGGGCTTCTGCGATATCCAGGCGCAACCGGTGACGAACCGGCCGCAGATGATCCGGACCATCGTGGCCGACAAGACAACGGCAGTCTATGCCGCGCAGGCGGTGACGGCGGCGCTCTATGCCCGGGAAAAAACCGGCAGTGGCCAGCACATCCAGGTGGCGATGCTGGACGCGATGCTCGCCTATCTCTGGCCCGAAGGCATGATGCAATACACGGTGGTCGGTCGCGAGCAGACCACCGCGGATCCCAACGATCGTCCCGATCTCGTGTTTCAGACCTCGGACGGCTACATCACCTGCGGCACGATCTCCGATTCCGAATGGCAGGGGTTCTGCCGCGCCACCGGTGACCCCGAACTCGCCAATGATGCGCGGTTCGCGACGCCGTCCGCGCGCTCCGTCAATGCAACGGCGCGCATCAACAGGATGCAGGACTATATCGGCAAGCACAGCACCGCCGAATGGCTGGCGCGGCTGGATGCCGCCGACGTGCCCTGTGCGCCGATCCTGCGGCGCGGCGAGATCATCGCCAACGAGCAGGTGGTGGCACGGGAGCTCATCGCCGAGCTGGATCAGCCGGGGGTCGGCACCGTGCGGCAGCCCAAGCCGGCAGCGCGCTTCGAACGCGATGCGGCCGCGATCGGCGGCCCGGCCCCGCGCATCGGCCAGCACACCCGCGAGGTGCTGCGCGAACTCGGCTACGGCGAAACGGCCGTCGATCAGATGATTACGCAGAAGGCCGTGCGGGTTGTCTAGAGCATGATCCGGAAAAGCGTGTAGCGGTTTTCCCTCGCGACAAACGCGGAAGGCGTTTGCGCGGAGATCATGCTCAAACAAAGAGCTAAAGCGCTGGCCGCGCAAGGCCGGCGAGTTGAACTGAACAAACTGCCGTCGGTGGGAGATCTCCATGGTCGAGACGAACAAGGCTGCCGTGCTGGTTGGCGCGGGCGATGCAATCGGTGCCGCGGTCGCGCGCCGGTTCGCCGCAGGGGGCTATTCGGTGTGCATCGCGCGGCGGGACCCGGCGAAATCCAGCGCATTGGTCGAGGAGCTGACGCGCGCCGGACATCAGGTGCAGGCGTTCGCCGTCGACGCGCGGCGCGAGAACGAGGTGCAGCAGCTTTGCGAACGTGTCGAGCGGGATGTCGGGCCGATCGAGGTCTGCCTGTTCAATGCCGGTTCGAACGTCAAGAAGGACCTCCATGAAACCAGCGAGAAGCTGTTCTTCAAGGCCTGGGAGCTCGCCTGCTTCGCCGGCTTCCTGGTCGGGCGCGAAGCGACACGGCAGATGCTGCGGCATGGTCGCGGCACCATGCTGTTCACCGGCGCGACCGCGAGCGTGCGCGGCAGCAGCGGCTTTGCGGCGTTCGCGTCGGCGAAGTTCGGCCTGCGGGCAGTTGCGCAAGCGATGGCGCGTGAGCTCGGGCCGAAGAATATCCATGTCGCGCATCTCCTGATCGATGCCGGCGTCGACAGCCCGGCCATTCACCAGCGGATGGCCGATCGCGGCATCGACGCCTCGGAGATGCCGCCGGATTCGCTGACGCGCACGTCCTCCATCGCAGAAGCCTACTGGTTCGTGCACCAGCAAAGCCGCGACGGCTGGAGTCACGAGCTGGATCTGCGGCCGTCCGTCGAGAAATGGTGACGCCATGTCGACGACGCTGACGCTATGGGGTGTCGGGACATCACGGACGATCCGGGCCCATTGGGCATTGCACGAGCTCGGCCTGGACTACCAATGCAAGCCGATCCTGCCGCGCTCGGGAGAGACCAAGACGCCGGAATACACCCGGCTCAATCCGCGTCAGAAGGTACCCCTGCTGCAGGACGGCGATTTCACGATCGGCGAGAGCGCTGCCATCGCCGCCTATCTGGCGCGGAATTATTCCAATCCGGAGAGGTCGCTTGTTCCGCGCGACGAGCGCGACTTCGCGCGCTGGCTGGAGTGGTGCTTCTTCATCGTGGCCGAGCTCGACTCGACCAGTCTCTACGTCATGCGCCGCCACGGCCTCCAGGGGCTCGCACACATCTATGGCCATGCGCCCGACGTGGTCGGACAGGCGGCGGATTATTTTCGCCAACAGCTCAGGCATGTGGAAGTCGCCCTGTCAGACGGCCGCAAATATCTGATGGGAGATCAATTCACGAGCGCGGATATCCTGCTGACGACCTGTCTCGTGTGGGCGATCGATTACGGCGTCGGGGTCTGCGATATCGCAAACCCCTATCTTGACCGCACCACGTCCCGGCAGGCCTACAAGGAAAGCGTCGCGGTCAACACCGTCAAGACCTGACCGGTTCGCTTCGCGATCCAAATGTCCCGACAGACCTGCCGTCAGGGCAGGCGCTCCCTGACCGCCCGCGCGATCGCCGCCGGCGCCTCGTCGGGGATCGCGAAGCACGAGCTCACATTGATCTCGCAGAGGACATAGGTGTCGGCGCCATCGGCGTCCGGCGGGCCGTAGAGGAAATCCGCATCCCAGATCACGGGGAGCGATGCCTCATCGAGGCTCAACGTCTTCATCATCCGGGGCGTCCATTCGTCTTCCATCGCGCGGCGCAGCGCCTGGAACGGCGGGGCATCGGGTCCGTGCATGATCCGTGGACCGGGCTGCGCATCCGGCGAGTCCGGCCCCTGCCGCGGCGGCGGGATCAAGGCCTTGATCAATTGGTGGCCGAAGCCCGCCACCTTGCTTCCGCTCATGTAACAACGGATCATTCCGTCGGGCAGGCGCGGCTGGAACGCCTGATCAATGATGCAGCCGCCCCATTCGAAATAGGACGCGCAGCGCGCGATGAATGCGTCGAGGGGGATGTCTTCAGTCAAGCTCCCGCGCTGTGCGTGGAGCACCCGGATTGCCGCATCGGCACCCGGCACGGTCTCCACCTTCCAGACGCCCTGGCCGCCATTGCCGCGATTCTGCTTGAGGACGCGGGGCCCGCCTGCCCGCAAGCGGGGTGGAAATTCCGCTGCGAATGCGGCGGCGCTGGCGTAGCGATGCGTATCGGCACCCCAGCCGAGATGGCGCGTCGTGTAGAGCACCTCCTTGACGCCCATCTTCAGGATGACGTCGGGATGTGCGCTCACCCATGGGCCGCGCGCCGCGACCTCGCGCAGCAATGCATCGAGTGCCGCGCGGGTCTTGCCCTGATGGATCGGATCGACCCAGACCAGCACGCCATCCGCCGTCAGAAGCTGCTCGCGGACGGCATCAGCGAAGGTTTCATCGTAGATCGCCGGACGCGCCTCGATGCCGGCGGCCGCGAGCGCCTCGAAGACGCGGACGAAGCGGCTGTTCTGCGGAGTGGCCTCCCGACGCGCAGCCGCGTCTCCACGCGAGAGGATGGCAACGGTATGGCGAGGGGAGGGATGTCGTTCGGTGTCCATGCGCAGGCTCCACGACTAGTCGTGCCGCGCAGAGCTTGGACGGGGCGTCTGACGGGGAGTCTGCCTGATCCCCGACAGGTGAATTTACCCGCCTTCGGGTGGTTTTCAAGTCGGAGAATGTGACGCCCCGGAGGGGACACGGAGTGGCCGCGAAGCAACCGGCTAGATGATTTGCCCCTTTCTCGTCTTGTAACCACAGGGTCATTTAATTGCCGGATACTGCCAGACCGCCGGTTTCGAGACGTGAGCTGATTTGACATAGGTCAAAATCCGATCCCGGAAGCTCGCGACGTTTGGCGACGACACATTTCGGTGCCGGATGAAAAACACCATACGCCTGGCAAACGCCTTGCCATCGATACCAACCTCAGCCGGGGGGATCGCGCGTCTCGCATGTACCCGACTTCGGGATGCGCGAGTTGACCTGGCTCCGATCGTGTCGGCCGCAGGCATGACAATCGACGACATCGAGGACCGCAAGCGCCGCATCGACGCGCGAGCGCAGATAAAACTGCTCGAGCATGCTGCCAGGGAATTGCAGGACGACTGCTTCGGATTCCGTTTGGCCCAGGACTTTGAACTCGGGGAGATCGGGCTCCTATACTACGTCATGGCCTCATCGGAGCAACTGGGCGATGCCCTGCAAACCGGAGGACGTTACTGCGCGATCAACAACGAGGGTGTGCGGCTGCGGGCCTCTCTGGAGCGCGGATTCGCCGTTGGCTTCGAGTATGTCAACATCGACAGGTCGTCGGATCGTCACCACGCGGAATTCTGGCTGATAGCGCTTGTCCGTATTTGCCGCGCACTGACTGACGGCAGGCTGGTCCCGAAACAAGTCAAATTGAAGCACTACAGGCGGGAAACACCTTCGGATGTCCGAACCCATCTGGGATGCGACATCGAATTTGCAGCTGACGTGGACGAGGTGCTGTTCCCTGCCCAGATCGGCGCGTTGGCTGTCGTGGGCGCTGATCTGCATCTCAACAGGATGCTGCTCGAATATGCCGACGAAGCGCTCAGCGACCGGGCGTCAAGACGGACCAGCGTGCGGTCTCGCGTCGAAGACCAGATCGCCCAGTTGCTTCCGCACGGCAAGGCCAACGCGGAGGCAGTCGCGCGCCGTCTTGGCATGAGCCGGAGGACTCTCGCCCGGGCGTTATCGTCCGAGGGCCTGGGATTCTTGAACGTCCTCGCGGCGTTTCGAATTGCGCTTGCGCGACGCTATCTCGAGGAAGCGGAGCTTCCGATTTCCGAAGTCGCATGGTTGTTGGGCTACAGCGAGGTCTCTTCCTTCTCACATGCCTTTGTGCGGTGGACCGGGATCACGCCGAGGGCGTACCGGAGTTCGAACGACGCCCGGCGATCGGATGACACAAAGCCTCAAGTGCCTGGCACGGAATAGCAAGACTTGGCGGATCGAATTCCGCTAGGCGAATGCCATGCATTCAAACTTCCTGTCTCAGCTGGCGTGTCGCTGCCGCGTCGCCTGGGCCGCGGTTTTCGGCCCGATGACCAGGGATGACTGGCTGTTCCTGGCTTCCATCATCTGGTTCCACAGTCTCCTGGTCGCGCTGATCTGGGGCCTGTATTACGGCTACCTTTGATGGTTTGCCCTGCCCGGCCGGGTCGCCTCACACCTCCAGCCATTCCTCGCGAATGGCGGCGTTGGACTTGAGCTGGTCGGGGGTGCCTTCGAACACGACGCGGCCGTGGCCCATGATGTAGACCCGGTTCGAGATCTTCATCGCGATCGAGAGCTTCTGCTCGACCAGCAGGATGGCGACGCCGGCCTTCGCGATTGTCGCGATCAGCTCGCCGACCTGCTGCACGATCAGCGGAGCCAGTCCTTCGGTCGGCTCGTCGATCATCATCAATTGGGGGTCGCCGAGCAGGGTGCGGCAGGTGGTCAGCATCTGCTTCTCGCCGCCCGACAGCACGCCGGCCGGCGTGTCGGCGCGGCGGGCGAGATTGGGGAACATGTCGAGCATGTTCTCGAGCCGCCACTTGCCGGGGCGGCGCGGATCCTTGATGCCGAGGATGAGATTCTGGCGAACCGTCAGGCTCGGGAAGATGTCGCGATGCTCCGGCACATAACCGAGCCCGAGGCGGGCGATCCTGTAGCTCGGAAGACCCGCGATGTCCTGGCCCTTGAAGCGGATCGTGCCCTGCGGCGGCACCTCGCCCATGATCGCCTTCACGGTGGTGGAGCGGCCGACGCCGTTGCGCCCGAGCAGGCTCACGACCTCGCCGGCCGCGATGTCGAGGTCGACGCCCTGCAGGATATGGCTCTTGCCGTAATAGGCGTGAAGATTCCTGACCTCGAGCATCAGTCGATCTCCTCGCCGAGATAGGCTTCCTTGACCTTCGGATTGCCGCGGATCTCGTCCGGCGTGCCGGAGGCGATGATGTTCCCATACACCAGAACCGAGATGCGGTCGGCTAGGCCGAACACCACGCTCATGTCATGCTCGACGATCACGAGCGTGCGGCCCTCGGTGAGGCGGCGGATCAGCGCGACGGCACGATCGGTCTCCGCATGGCTCATGCCCGCGGTCGGCTCGTCCAGCATGATGACGCTGGCGCCGCCGGCGATCGTGATGCCGATCTCGAGCTCGCGCTGCTCGGCATAGGTCAACAGGCCCGCCGGCACGTCGCGCCGGTGGCTGAGATGGATGTCGTCGAGGATCCGTGCCGTACGCTGCTTCACCTCGGGCAAATTGTCGACGTTCTTCCAGAACGCATAGCGATGGCCGGTCGCCCACAGCACCCCGCAGCGGACATTCTCCCACACCGTCATGCGGGCGAACACATTGGTGACCTGGAACGAGCGCGACAGGCCGCGCCGGTTGATCTCGAACGGGCGAAGGCCCGAGATCACGTCGCCATTGAGACGGATCTCGCCCGAGGTCGGCTTGATGTGGCCGCTGATCAGGTTGAACGTCGTCGACTTGCCGGCGCCGTTCGGGCCGATGATGGCATGGCGCTCGCCCTTGGCGACGCTCAGATTGAGATCGCGGATGATGCCGACATTGCCGAAGCTCTTGTCGACGGCTTTGACTTCGATGGCCGCGGTCATGCGAGATACCCCCGGTCACGAGCCACTGTCGCAGCGCGATCCCAGGCCTCCGCGACGCGCAGCCAGGTGAGGCGAGCGACCAGGTAGCCGCCGACCAGAAGGAATGCCGCCGCCGCCCAGGTTGCCGGCGCCGTGGCGACGAAGGGGATGCCGAGCAGATTGATGGTGCTGCCTTCGCCTTCGCCGCCCGAATACCGCGCAACCGTCTCGATGGTCAGGATGGCGCCGAGCGCGAACGCCAGCGTCGGGATCGCGGCGACCAGATAGGACGGGATGACCATGCCGAGGGAGCCGGCGCGGATCAGCGGACGGTGCTTCATCAGCAGGCCGGCGATGCCGCCCGGAGCGAACATCACGATGCCGATGAAGATGATGCCGAAATAGAGCAGCGAGACCGAGGTGACGTTGGTGAGCCCGAGTTGCAGATAGGTCACGAGGATGGCACCCAGGATCGGACCGAAGAAATAGGCGGTGCCGCCGATGAAGGCGGCGAACAGCACGAAGCCGGACTGCGTCGCGCCGAGATAGGCCGAATTGGCAATCTCGAAATTGATCGCGGTGAGGCCCCCGGCGATGCCGGCAAAGAAGCCGGCGAAACCGTAGGCGAGATAGCGCACCACATGCGGATCGTAGCCGATGAACTCGACGCGCTCCGGATTGTCGCGGACCGCGTTGCAGATGCGCCCGAGCGGCGTGCGGGTCAGCGCGTACATCGCGATCGCCGAGATCAACACCCAGAACGCGATCAGGTAATAGACCTGGAGCTGCGGCCCGAAGGTCCAGCCGAACAGCGGCATCAGGGCGGTGCGGTCGGTGGTGATGCCGGATTCGCCGCCGAACACGCTGCGCAGGATCAGCGAGGAGGAGGCGACCAACTCGCCGATGCCGAGCGAGATCATCGCAAACACGGTGCCGGCGCGCTTGGTCATCACCCAGCCGACCAGAAGAGCGAAGGCGAGGCCGCCGATGCCGCCGATCAGGGGAATCGCCGGCAGCGGGATCGGCCAGTTGTGGCTGGCGACCGCATTCATCATGTGCACGGCCAGGAAGCCGCCGAGGCCGTACTGCACCGCATGACCGAACGACAACAGCCCGGTCTGGCCGAGCAGGATGTTGTAGGAGAGCGCGAAGATGATCGCGATGCCGATCAGGCTGAACGAGGTCAGCGAGCCGCCGGAGGAGAAGATCAGCGGCAGCACGACGAGCGCTGCGGCTGCGATCAGCCAGACGCCATAGAAGCTCAGGGCGCCGCCGGGTTCCTCTTTGGTCACGGCCGGTGCGGGTGAAGCGGCGTTGCTCATGACTCGCGCGTCCCCAACAGGCCCATCGGGCGGAAGATCAGGACCAGCACCAGCAGCAGGTAGGGCAGGATCGGCGCGATCTGCGCGACCGTGACGTTCCAGATGTCGGTGAGGGGCGAGGGACCAAGGCCCGGATCGAGCGGGCCGAACAGGCTGGCGAGCGAGCCGTTGAGCGCGACCGCGAAGGTCTGGATCAACCCGATCAGCAGCGAGGCGATGAAGGCGCCGGGCAGCGAGCCGAGACCGCCGAACACGATGACGACGAACAGGATCGGTCCGAGCAGTCCGGCCATGTCGGACTGCGTCACCAGCGAGGGCCCGGCGATGACGCCGGCGAGGCCGGCGAGCGCGCTGCCGACGCCGAACACCAGCATGAACACGCGCCCGACATTGTGGCCGAGATGGCCGACCATGCTCGGATGGGTCAGCGCGGCCTGCACGATCAGGCCGACCCGCGTCCGCTTCAGCGCGATCAGCAGTGCCACGAAGATCGTGACCGACACCACCAGCATGAAGATCTTGTAGGCGGGATAATTGGTGGAGAACACGGTGAAGGCGGGAAAGTCCAGCGCCGCCGGGATCCGGTAATCCATCGGGCTCTTGCCCCAGACCATCGAGACGATCTCCTCGATGGCGTAGGCAAGACCGAAGGTCAGCAGCAATTCGGCGACGTGTCCGTGCTTGTGGGTGTTGCGCAGGCCGTAGCGCTCGACCGCCATGCCGACCGCGCCGACCAGCAGCGGCGCCAGCACCAGCGCCGGCCAGAAGCCGATCCAGCGCGTCAGCTGATAACCGAAGAACGCGCCCAGCATGTAGAAGCTGGCATGCGCGAAATTGAGCACGCCCATCATGCTGAAGATCACGGTGAGGCCGCTCGACAGCAGGAACAGCAGCATGCCGAACAGGACGCCGTTGAGAGTCGAGATGACGATCAGCTCAGCCATGGCGCACTCGCTGAAGACAATGGTTCACGTGGAGCAAAGCCTGTCAATTGAAATGAACTGACTGTCATTCCGGGGCGATGCATCGAACCCGGAATCTCGAGAATCCCAGGTGCGCAACAGCGCACCTGAGGTCTGGCCCTCCGGACCATCCCGGAATGACTGATCGGTATCCCCGGAATGACCTGGGAACGGCGGCCGATCAGGGCCGCTTCATCTTGCAGGTGGTCGGCACCATCGCATTTGCGGTGTCGATCTTGGAGACGAGGTGCCAGCCCCAGCCGGTGTTCTCCTCGTCGAACGGCTCCTTGGCCTTGTCGGCGAGCGTGCCGAACGAGGAGATGTAGATCGGCTGGAAGAACTGGTGATCGTCGGCGCGCATGAAGCCCTCGCCGCCGTCGAGCACGTCGAACTTCATGCCTTCGAGCGCGGCGGCGACCTTGACCGGATCGATCGAGTTGGCCTTCTCGGCGGCCGCCTTGAACATCCGCATCTCATTGACGGCGCGCGGATACCACAGCGACAGGTTGACCTTGGCGCGGAAATCCTTCTCGAAATCCATCGCCGCCTTGTTGCCGGAGTTCGGGATGCCCTCGGTGATCTGGTACACCTGGTGATCGAGGCCGGTCTGCTTGATCGCGGTCGGGCCGCCGGCGCCGCCGGCATAATAGGTGTACCAGTTGACCTTCAGCCCGGCGTCGGCGGCGGCCTTCAACAGCAGCGCGATGTCCTGGCCCCAATTGCCGGTCACGACGCTGTCGGCGCCCGACGCCTTGATCTTGGCGATGTAGGGCGAGAAGTCGGTGATCTTGAGCAGCGGATGCAGCTCGTCGCCGACGATCTGCACGTCGGGCCGCTTCGCCGCCAGCATCTTGCGCGCGTCCGATCGCACCGACTGGCCGAACGAGTAGTCCTGGTTGATCAAATAGACCTTCTTGATGGACGGCTGATCCTTCATGTAGTTGGTCAGCGCTTCCATCTTGATGTCCGAGCTCGCGTCCCAGCGGAAATGCCAGTAGCTGCACTTCTCGTTGGTCAGGCTCGGATCGACCGCGGCATAGTTGAAGTAGAGCAATTCCTTGCCGGGATTGCGCGAATTGTTCTTGGTGACGAAATCCTCCAGCGCGGCGCCGACCGACGAGCCGTTGCCCTGCGTGATGTAGCGGATGCCGGCGTCGACCGCCTTCTGGGCCTGCACCAGGCTTTCCTGCGGATTGGTCTTGTTGTCGAGCGGGACGATCTCGACCTTGTGGCCGAGGACGCCGCCCTTGGCGTTCAACTCGTCGGCAAGATACTGGAACGTCTTCAGGCCGCCTTCACCGACGCTGGCGCCGCCGCCTGAGAGCGGATCGATATAGCCGATCTTGACGGTTTCCTGCGCGGAGGCCGCGCCACCAAGCATCAGGACAGCCGCAGCCACGGCGATGGGAAGATGACGCATGTCTTGTCGTTTCCTCGTTGGCGATTGACTTTTGATTGAAATTGTCCGCCGACCATGCAGCGCAACATCGAAGGCGATACTGCGCGAACCGGACATTGACAAGTCTGGTTTGGGCATGGCTCGCGCCGGACGTCCCGCAAAAGCGAGCAAGCGCTCGGTAAATCCCTGCAACACCATCGCTCATCCCGTGGTGAGGAATAAGACCGCGAGCCACGATAGACGTAAGTTGCGGTTCCCGAAAGATGTCACCAATCGGGTTATTTGAGCCCCGGATCGGGGTGTCGCGCAGACGGCACAATCGCCGCAGTGGTCACTTTACGCTGGACACCGCCGCGCCTTCCGGTAAGGGGTTGCTCTCGTGGTATACCAGACTTCGCGTGAAGAACATTCCGGGATTGTCTTTGTGAGAGGGAGCATGGCGCGCAACATTCTGATTCTCGGAGCCTCCTACGGCTCGCTGCTGGGGACCAAGCTGCTGATGGCGGGTCACAACGTGACCCTGGTCTGCCGCAAGAACACGGCAGAGCTGATCAACCGCGAGGGCACCGAGGTTCGCATCAAGCTGCGCGACGAAAAGACGCACCGCGCGATCTTTTCACGCGACCTTCCAGGCAAGCTCGACGCGGTGACGCCCGGTGACGTCGACGTCTCGCGCTACGACATGGTCGGCCTTGCGATGCAGGAGCCGCAATATACCAACCACACGGTGCGCGTGCTCATGATCAGGATTGCCGCGGCAGGGCTGCCCTGCCTCTCGATCATGAACATGCCGCCATTGCCCTACCTCAAGCGTATCCCCGCGCTCGCGGGCATGGATCTCGAGGAGGCCTACACCAATGCGCAGGTGTGGGAGCGCTTCAAGCCGGGCCTCGTGACGCTCTGCTCGCCCGATCCGCAGGCGTTCCGTCCGCCGGATGAGAAGGCGAATGTGCTGCATGTCGGGCTGCCGACCAACTTCAAGGCCGCGGTGTTCGCCGACGACGAGCACAACAAGGTGCTGCGCGAGCTCGAGGCCGACATCGACGCGGTGACGCTGGATGGCCAGGACGTCCCGGTGAAGCTGAAAGTGTTCTCGTCCCTGTTCGTGCCGCTGGCGAAATGGTCGATGCTGCTGACCGGCAATTACCGCTGCATCACCCCATCGGAGCCGCAGTCGATCCGCGACGCCGTGCATGGCGATCTGGCGCGTTCGCAGGCGATCTACGACCATGTCGACGGCATCGCGCGGCGCCTCGGCGCCGACCCTGCCGATCAGGTGCCGTTCGCGAAATACGCCAAGGCGGCGGAAAGCCTGCTCAAGCCCTCGTCGGCGGCCCGCGCGGTGGCGGCCGGCGCGCCCTTCATCGAGCGCGTCGACCTGCTTGTGAAGCTGATCTCGCATCAGCTCGGCACGCCCAGCACGGAGATCGACCGCACGGTCGAGACCGTCGATGCGAAGCTGAACGAGAAGATCGTGCAGGGCGGATCAGGGGCGCAGTGAGGACCAGGTAGGCACGCCTCTCAGGCTCCCCCTCCCGCAAGGGGGAGGGAGCCCATCGGCCAGTGGCTCCCTCACGCGTTGTGCCGATAACAGCCGCGGCGCTCACAGCCACAGCACCTTCTTGCGGTAGTCGAGATCGACCAGCAACTCGCTGGCCGGGCCCTCGTGGAATACGGCGCCGCGTTCCAGCGCATAGACGCGGTTCGCGAGCGCCAGCACCAGGTCGAGATTGTGCTCGACGATCACGATCGGGATTTTTTGGCGCAGGGCATCGAACACCCTGAACAGGTCGAGGATCACGGCCGGCGCCAGGCCCTCGAACGGCTCGTCGAGCAGCAGCAGCCTGACATTGCCCGACAGCGCGCGGGCGACTGCGACCATCTGCTGCTCGCCGCCGGAGAGATAGTCGGCGGCGACGTCCATGCGTTGCTTCAGCCGCGGGAAGTGCGCCAGGATCTCGGCTTCGCTCCAGGCGACGCCGCTGCGTCCGTCAGTGTCGCGGGCGAGGCGGCCGAGCGCCAGATTGTCCCGCACCGTCATGCCCGCGAACAGGCCGCGGCCCTGCGGCACATAGCCGATGCCGAGCCGTGCGATGTCGGGTGCCCCGAGGCGCGAGATGTCGCGGCCGTCGAAGGCGATGCGGCCTGAGGCCGCCGGCACCAGGCCCGCCAGCGTCTTCAGCAGGGTCGATTTGCCGGCACCGTTGCGGCCGAGCAGGGCGACGATCTCGCCCTGCCGGACATCGAACGTCGCATCATGCAGGATGTGGCTCTTGCCATAGAAGGTGTTGATGCGGTCGACGCTCAGCAGCGGCGCTGCGGCCGCTGTCGCATCGTCGCGGCCGGCATGCTCGACCGGCGGAACCCCCGACCCGGTGTAGATCTCCTGCACGCGGCGGTCGCAGCGCACTTCTTCCGGCGATCCCGTCATCAGGACTTCGCCCTGGTTCATCACCGTGACGCGGTGGGAGAAGCCGAGCACGCGATCGATGTCGTGCTCGACGATCAGGATCGGGAGCCTGGCGGCGACGCATCGGATCAGGTTGGAGACGCGCTCGCGCTCGGCGGCGGCGAGCCCCGCCAGCGGTTCGTCGAGCAGCAGCACTTTCGGCTTCGAGGCGAGCGCGATGCCGAGATCGACGAGGCGCTGCCCGCCATAGGACAGCGCGCCGGCTTCGATGCTCTCGATGCCTTCCAGCCCGAGGAACTTCACCAGCGCCTGCGTCTCGGCGTGGATGTCGGCGTAGCCGTCGATATCGCGCCAGAGGTTGAAGCGCCGCTTGTGTTGTGCCTGCCGCGACAGCCGGAGGTTCTCGTAGATCGAGAGACCCTTGAACAGGTTGGTGATCTGGAACGAACGCGACAGGCCTTGATGGCAGATCAGGTCTGCCGGAGTGCCCTGGATTTCGCGGCCGTTGAGGCGGATCAAGCCGCGGTCCGTAGGGTACAGCCCGGACACCAGGTTGAACAGCGTGGTCTTGCCGGCGCCGTTGGGTCCGATCAGCGCGTGGATTTCGGCGGCGGCGACCATCAAGCTCGCATCCGACACCGCGCGGATGCCGCCGAAGGATTTTGCGACGCCGGCAACCTCGAGCACGGCGCCGACGCGGCTTGCCGGGATCAGGAAGTCCGGCAGCGGCAGGCCGTCATAGGTCTTGCGCCGGCTCATCGCGGCGGCCTCTTCCGGCGGGGGCCGGAGGCGGCGCGCAATCTGCGACCAGATGCCGACGAGGCCGTCGGGCGAATACATCACGAAGCCGACGAAGATCAGTCCGAACCACAACAGCCAGTCCGGCGTCCAGATCGAGAGCAACTCGCGGAACAGGATATAGAACAGCGCGCCGAGCGCGGGCCCGAGCATGCTGCGCATCCCGCCGATCACGACGATCGCGAGCAGTTCGCCGGAGAACGGCACCGAGACCGCCTCGGCCGAGACGAGGTAGTTCTGGAACGCGATCAGGCCGCCGGCAAGGCCGGTGACGGCGGCCGAGATCACGAACACCGCGAGCTTGTATCGTTCTATCCGATAGCCCTGGAAGCCGGCGCGCAGTGGATTTTCGCGGATCGCGACCATCACATGGCCGAACGGCGAGCGCACCAGGCGGAGCAGCAGATAAAGCATGCCGAGCGCGATCAGCGCGACCACGATGTAATAGGTCAGCGCATCGTCGAGATTGAGCGGGCCGAGATGCCCGCGCTTCAGGCCGCCGAGCCCGTCCTCGCCGCCGGTCAGGCTGCTCCAGCGGAACGCCGTGGTATAGGTCAGCGCCGCGAGCGCCAGGGTCAGCAGCGAGAAATAGACGCCGCGCCGGCGCAGGATCACGGCGCCGACGAAGGTCGCGGCAACCGCGACCGTGACCATCGCCAGCAGCAGCGGCAGCCAGATCTCGCCGGGGAAATAATGCAGCTGGAGCAGGCCGGCCGCATAGGCGCCGATGCCGAACCAGGTGCCGTGGCCGAACGAGACGAGGCCGGTGTAGCCGATGCAGAGGTTGAGCCCCAGCGCGGCGATCGCAAGCGCCACCACCGTCGTCCCGGTGTTCAGCGACAGCCCGAGCGCGTGCAGCAAGAAGGGCAGCGCGATCATCGCCAGCGTCGCCAGCCAGAGCGGGCGATATTTTTCCGTCGCCGATACGATCATTCGAATTTCTCGATGCGCTCGCCGAGCAGGCCGCGGGGCCGCACCATCAGCACCAGGAACATCAGCACGTAGATCGAGGCCTCGCCGGCGGCCGGCGCGAAATGGATGGTGATGCCCCTGACGACGCCGACCAGCAGTGCTGCGATCACGACGCCCCAGAAGCTGCCGAGCCCGCCGATCACGACGACGACGAAGGCGACCGTGATGATCTCGGCGCCCATCGCCGGTTGCACGATTGATATCGGCGCAAAGAACGCACCGCCGAGCGCGGCCATGCCGACCCCGAGCATCACGATCACGGTCATGTAGGGCTCCAGCCGGATGCCGAGCGAAGCGACCATGTCGGGCCGCTGGATGCCGGCACGCACAACGCGACCGAACGAGGTCTTGTGCAGCAACAGCCAGACGCCGAGCAGCACGGCCGCGACCACCGCAAGTATCAACAGTCGATAGCGCGAGAACAGGAAGTCACCGAGGATGATCGAGCCGCGGAACGTGGGCGGGATCGAGGCCGACAGCGGCGCCGCGCCCCAGATCATGCGGATCGCCTGCTCGGCGACGAGAGCCAGGCCGAAGGTGACGAGCAGGCTCAGGATCGGATCCGACATGTAGAAGCGGCGCAGGATGAAGCGCTCGAACAGGATACCGAGCAGGGCGACCGCGACCGGCGACAGCACGATCGCGGGGCCGAATCCGAAATAGCGCGTGAGCTCGACCGAGACATAGGCGCCGAGCGCGTAGAATGCGCCATGGGCGAGATTGACGATGCCGCCGACGCTGAAGATCAGCGACAGCCCAAGCGCGATCAACAGGTAGTAGCCCCCGAGCACGAGGCCATTCACCACCTGTTCCAGCAAGAACCCGAATTGCATGTATGTTCCACACTGGCGTCTGGTTGACCCCGTCCCCCTTCTCCCCGCAAGAGCGGGGCGAGGGAGAAGCGGCCGCCACTTTGCGCATCACATCGAGCAGGGATTCTGCTCCTTCGTCAGCGCAATCGATTCCAGCGACTCGTTCGGCGCGGGAATCGCTGCGCCGAGCTCGAGCGTGTCCCACGGGTCTTTCGCCTTGCCCTTGGGCTTGACCGTGAACGGATAGGCCTCCTGCATAAGCTGGTGATCCCACGCCCTGAAGTAGCCCTTGCGGGCCTTCAGGATGTCGAACTCGGTCTGCTTCTCGAAATAGGCGATGAGCTTGTCGGTGTCGGTCGACTTCGTCTCGTTCATCGCCTGCGCCATCATCTTCAGCGAGACGTATTCGATCCAGGCGTGGTTCTCCGGCGGCTTGCCGTACTTCTTGATGAAGTTCGCGACGAAGATCTTCGACGCCGGCACATCCGACGTATGGTACCAGACCGTCGGCCAGGTGCCGCTGAGATTGCCGTCGCCGGCGGCCCAGGCGTCCGCGGTATTGAGGTTGAAGCCGACGATCGGATAGGGCAGGCCGAACTCGGCATATTGCTTGATCAGATTGGTGACCTGGTTGCCGGCGAGGTTGGAGCAGACGATGTCGGGCCGGGATTGCCGGATCTTCAGCAGATACGGGCTGAAATCGGTGACGTCGGTTGCCACCAGTTCGTCGCCGATCAGCTTGCCGCCATTGCCGTCGAAGAACGCCTTGGCCGCACGCGCCAGATCATGGCCGAAAATGTAGTCGGCGGTCAGCGTGTAGAATTTCTTGTCCTTCATCATGTTGTCACGCACCAGCGCCTTGCCGACCGCGTTCACCATCACGGTCGAGGGGATGTCGACATGGAAGGTGTAGCGGTTGCAGTTCTTGCCGCGCAGCGCGTCGGAACGTGCACCGATCTGCATGAACAGCCGCTTGTTGCGGTCCGCGACCTGCATGATGGTCAGCGCGGAGGCCGAGTTGATTTCACCCATCAGGACCGCGACGCCGTCCTGGTCCAGCATGCGCTGCGCCTTGGTCGCCGCGGTCGCGGGGTTGACCGAGTCTTCCGATTGGATATCGAGTGGCCGCCCCATCACGCCGCCGGCGGCGTTGATCTCCTCCGCCGACATGCGGATGCCGAGCTGCGCATAGGCGCCGAGCGCGCCCAGGAAGCCGGTCAGCGGCGTCAGATGGCCGATCCTGATCTTGTCGGATTGTGCTTGGACGATCGCAGGCGACCCGATCGCCGCCACGCCGGCCAGCGCGGCGCCCTGTTTCAGCAATCTGCGTCGGCTGTAGTGGATCATGCTCTCCTCCCGGGCGCAGCCAGTGCTCTCGCCGCTTATGCGACATTGTGAGAGACCTTCTTTTATTATTGGAGGATATTTCCGGACGCGGCGGAGCCTGTCAACGCTTAAAGCGCTGCCGCGTCTTTGGTCGTATACGCGCTTGGCAGGACGCCTAGATCACACCCTTGGCGCCGAACTCCACCGACAGGCGGTTGGCGGTGACGCGCACGGCCTTGGCGTGGGTTTGCAGCGCCTGGTTGGTCATTCGCCAGATCGGCCCCGAGATGCCGAGCGCGCCGATGATCTGGCCGGTGAAATCCATCACCGGAACCGCGATGCAGCGCACCTCGGCATTGTATTCGCCGTCGTCGAAGGCGATCCCGCTGCGCCTGATCTCGGCGATCTCGCGCAGCAGAACCGTGCTTTCGGTGATCGATTTGCTGGTCGACGGCTTCAGCTCGACGCGTTCCAGGAAGCGGGTGAGCTGATCGGGCCGCAATGAGGCGAGGATGATCTTGCCGAGCGCGGTGCAATGCGCCGGCCGCACCACGCCGACGCGGTCGGTGAGCTGGAATGCGCCGGGGCCGGCGGTGCGCGCGATCACCACCACCGCATCGCCCATGCGCACGGCGAAATGGCCGCTTTCCCCGGTCTCGCGCGACAGGTCCTCGAGAATCGGCGTTGCGACATTCACCATTTCGATCTCGTCGAGCGCGCTGGCGGCGAGCGCGAACAGCGGACGGCCGATGCGATAGCGCTTCGAATCCTTCTCCTGGCGAAGATAGCCGAGTGAGACCAGCGTCTTGGCGAGATGGAACGTCGTCGAATTGTGCAGGCCGACCAGCTTGCTGAGGTCGGCAAGCCCGATGCCGTCGCGATGGCGCGCCACCTCTTCCAGGATCGAGAAGGCGCGGCCGAGCGACTGCACGCCGCCGCGTGCGCGGTCCTCTGCCTCGTCGTCGATGTCACGGTGCGGCGATTGTACGAGCTTGGCGATAGCGGCCTTGCGCAAGTCGGCGGGCCTGGCGGCCGATGTCTTGTTCTTGGTACGCGGTTTCACGGAACCTCTTTTCGTCCGGCGTTCGTCAAACCCTACAGGCGGGCGCACGCTTGAACAGCGGTGCAGGCCGTTTCACGAACGTATATCACAATAGCAATTGACGTACAGTATTATGAGACATACGGTTTGCCCCCGCCAAGGCCGGGTCCAACCGGCCGGCCGTTGAGCTCAGGGGAGAGTGCTGTCGATGTCGCGCAACATGCTCAACGGGGCCCAGGTGATCGTCGACTATCTGATCCAGGAGAAGGTGCCGCAGGTGTTCGGTCTCTGCGGCCACGGCAACATCCAGTTCATCGACGCGCTGTATGAGCGCTCGGCCGACATCAAGACGATCTCGGTGCATCACGAGAGCGTCGCGGGCTTCATGGCCGACGTGTACTACCGTGTCTCGGGGCGGCCGACCGCGACCTTCACCTCCTGCGGCCCGGGCTCGGCCAACCTGCCGATCTCGCTTGCCAACGCGTTCCTGGATTCCGTGCCGTTCATGGCGGTGACCGGCAACGTGCCGACCAGCCAGTTCAACCGCGGCGCGTTCCAGGAGATGTACCGGCACCATCAGGCCGACTTCCCCTCCACCGTGCGCACCATCTGCAAGAAGGTGTTCCAGCCGACCCGCGGCGAGATGGTGCCGCTCGCGGTGCGGCAGGCCTGGAAGACCATGACATCGGGCCGGCCGGGTCCCGTCGTGCTCGACGTGCCGTTCGACGTCTTCATGGAATCCGCCGCCGAGGAGGCGCCGAACGCGCAAAGCTGGAACGCCAATATCTCCAGCCGCTGCGGCGCCGATCCTGATGGAGTCGTGAAGGCAGTGGACATGCTGCTCGGCGCCGAGCGGCCGGTGATCCTGATCGGGCAGGGCGTCCGCTATGGCGGCGCGGCCGGGGAATTGAAGCGGCTCGCCGAGCGCCTGCAGATTCCGGTCGCGGCTTCGGCAAGCGGCCTCGGCGGGCTCGATTGTCATCATCCGCTGGCGCTCGGCCTCGTCGCGCGCGCAGGCCATTATCAGGCCAACCACGCCACGCGCCAGGCCGACGTGCTCCTGGCGCTCGGCGTGCGCTTCGACGACCGCACCTCGAGCTCCTGGATCCCGGGCTATTCCTTCACCATTCCACCAACGCGGCTGATCCATGTCGACATCGATCCCGAGGAGATCGGCCGCAACTATCCGGTCGCGCTCGGCCTGATGGCCGATGTCCGCGTGTTCCTGCAACAGGTCCATGCCGAGCTTGATCGCCGCGCCGGCATCACGGTGAAGGCCGATGCGCGCGCGAAATGGCTGGCGCAGATCGACACCTATCGCAAGGAGTGGGACCGTTTCGTCGCGCCCGGTTTCTCCGACGACACCACGCCGATCAATCCGCAGCGCGCCGCCGCCGAGATCGACAAGGCGCTGCCGGAGGATGCGATCCTGGTCAGCGATATCGGCGTGCACCACAACTGGCTGCTCGGCTTCTGCAAGCCGCGGCGACCGGATTCGCTGATCGGCTCGATGGGTTTCGGCCCGATGGGCTTTGGTGTCGCCGGCGTGATGGGCGCGAAGTTCGCCGCGCCCGACCGGCCCTGCGTCTCCGTTTGCGGCGATGGCGCCTTCTTCATGCATGCCAACGTGCTCGGCACCGCGGTCGAATACAATCTGCCCGTGGTCTGGGTGGTCTGGAACAACTACGCCTATGCCTCGATCCGCGGCTTGCAGCGCGGCTACCTCGACGGCCGCGAGCTCGCGACCGATTTCCACGATCCGGTCTCGGGTGAGCGCTACAATCCGGACTTCGCCGCGATGGCGCGCGCCTGCGGCGTCGAGGGCGTGCGCGTCGACCGTGCCGGCGATATCGGCGAGGCCGTGCGCAAGGGCATTGCCGCCAACAAACCGTATCTGATCGACGTCGACATCGCGGCCGACGTCAATCCGTCCGGCGCGGGGGTGTGGGAATTGCCCGGGCTCGGCCAGAGCAAGCCCGGCATCGGCACGCGCTATCAGCCGGCGTGATCGGAAACCAGGAGGGCAGCATGCAGCTCGCAGGCAAGAAGGTCGTCGTCGTCGGGGGCTCCTCCGGCATCGGCCTCGCCACCGCGGAACTGGCCAGGCACGCAGGCGCCGACGTCATCATCGCCTCGCGCAACGCCGAAAAGCTCGATGCGGTCGCAGGCAGGCTGAAGGTCGCGGCAATCCCGGCTGACGTCACCGACGATGCCAGTGTCGAAAACCTTTTCAGGCGATCCGGGCAGGTGGATCATGTCGTCGTCACCGCCGCGCAGTTGCGCACCGGTCCGTTCAAGACCGTACCGATGGCGGATGTGCGTTCGACATTCGAAGGGAAGTTCTGGGGCGCCTGGCGCGTCGCGCGCGTGGCGGAGTTCCGCACCGGCGGGTCGCTGACATTGGTCTCGGGCTTCCTGAGCATCCGCCCGCGGCCCAACTCGGCCATCATCAGCGCTGCCAACGCCGCGCTGGAATCGCTGTCGCGGGCGCTCGCGCTGGAACTCGCACCGGTGCGGGTCAACTGCGTCTCGCCCGGCATCATCGATACGCCGATCCGGGCCGCGATGCCGGAAGCGGCACGACAGGACATGCTGGCCAGGGCGGCGGCGGGCCTGCCGGTCGGGCGGGTCGGTCAAGGCGAGGACGTCGCCCACCAGATCGTCGCCTGCATGACCAACGGATTCATGACGGGATCGACCATCTATCTCGACGGCGGCGCGCTGGTCGTCTGACGGCACCGGCTGCGGTCAGGAAGGAGGACGCGGTGGCGCAGGAAGGCATCATTGGCAAACGCGCGACCGCGTCGCGTGCGGCCGGCGAGCCCGACAGCAGGGACAAGGTGCTGATCGGCCTCGCGGGCGGCCTGCTCGGCGGCGTGATCATCTGGATCTATGAAGCCATCGTCTGGGTCGGCGTGCAGCATTTGATGCCGCTGGCCGGCATTCCCCGCAACGCGACCGGGCTCGTGTTCGGAAAGGCGGTGCAGGACCAGCTCGGCGGCATCGCCTATCTCGTCGGCACCGGCATTCATTTTGTTTTCGCGCTCGGTTGGGGCGTGGCGTTTGCGTTCGCCTGGCCGTGGTTCCGGCGCCGCGGGTACGAGGCGACGCTGGTGGCACTGTTCTTCGCGGTCCTGCTCTGGATCGTGATGCATGTCGCGATCGCGGTCGCCTCCGACAACCATCCGAACTACCTCGATCCCGCCGTGATCATCGGCGGGTTCATGTCGCATTTCTTCTATGCTGTGCCGCTTGCGCTGTATGTGAAGCATCGTTTCGCGCAAGCGTAACCGGGGACGACATCCGATGGACTCAGAAAGCAATGGTGCCTTCATCCGCAACATCGCGGAGGTGCCCTGGCGCGAATTTCCCGATCATTTCGGCGGCGCGCTGTCGAAGCCGCTGGTGATGCCGGAGACCGCGGGCGCGCGCCACCTCGATTACCGCATCTCGCTGTATCAGCCGATGGCCCGCGTCGCGCGGC
Organism: Bradyrhizobium jicamae; assembly: GCF_018130215.1. Lineage (GTDB taxonomy): Bacteria > Pseudomonadota > Alphaproteobacteria > Rhizobiales > Xanthobacteraceae > Bradyrhizobium > Bradyrhizobium jicamae_A. The sequence continues at coordinate 61,493 of NZ_JAFCKQ010000032.1, read as the reverse complement.
ACAAGCACAAGATCCAGGAGCAGATCTATCACGTGCTCGAGGGCGAAGGGCTGATGGAGATCGCGGGTCAAGCGCGCGTCGTGCGCAAGCATGACGTGATCTTCCTGCCGCCCGGCGTCGAGCATGCGATCTCGAACTCCGGCCTGGTCGATCTCGTGTTTCTCGTCATCACCTCGCCGGTGAATGATGCGGTGGCGCCGGCGTAGACCGCCTCATGGCTGGCCGAGACCGGTCAGCCCCAGCACCGCGCCGGCGGCGAGCGCCAGCAGTGGATGGATACGGGTCGTGGTGGTGGCGATCGCGACCAGCGCGGTGATCAAGGCGAGGCTCCAGCTTGGAGCCGAGGCGTGGGTGATGACAATGGCACTGGCCGTGACCAGGCCCGCGGTGACCGGAACGAGGCCGGCCTGCACATGCCGCCGCCAGGGCCGGTCCTTGAAGCGCTCCCAAAGCTGCAGGGCGACGCCGGTGATGAGGGAGGATGGCCCGAACTTCGCGAGCGACGTCACCAGCACGCCGGCGAAACCGGCGACGTGCCAGCCGACCAGCGGCACGACCATCATGTTCGGCCCGGGCGCAGCCTGGGCGAGGGCGAACAGCGCACTGAATTCCTGTGCCGACATCCAGTGATTGATGTCGACGACCTGGCGCTTCATCTCGGGCAGGATGGTGTTGCCGCCGCCAAAGGCGAGCACCGAGAGTTCGGTGAAGATCAGAGCCAGCGTGACGAGGGTGCCGCTCATGACGCCTGCCTCGATTTCAGGAAGATGCTGAGCGGCGCCAATGTCAGCAGCGTCGGCAGCAGCGGCAGCTTGAGGATTGCGATCGCCAGCACGCCGAGCGCTACGATCAGCAGGCCCTGCACGTCCCGCCGCAGCGGCCAGGCGATCTTGATCGCCATCGAAACCAGCAGTCCCGCCGCCGCGGCGGCGAGCCCGCCGAACAGGTGACGGACGGTCGGCGCGTTCTCGTAGCGCTCATAGATCACGCCGAGCGCGATCACCACGGCCGTCGGCGCAGCGATCAGGCCGATGATCGCCGCCAGCGCGCCGGGAATGCCGCGGAACTTGAGCCCCACCGCGACCGACATGTTGATGATGTTGCCGCCGGGCAGGAACTGGCAGAGCCCGAGCAGGTCCGTGAATTCCGCGCCGGTCAACCAACGGCGTTTCTCCACCATCATCCGCCGCGACAATGGCAGCACCCCGCCGAAACCGGTCAGCCCGAGCATGAAGAAGCCGGTGAACAGCTCACTCACGCCTGGCGCGTCATGCGTGATCGTGGTCGGGGCTGAGGTCGGGGCTGACTTGGCGTCCATCGGAGCATCGGTTCCGGTTCGAGCGTTTTCGAACGAGAGCCTAATTGGCGGCATGCCAAATTTCAAATATATGGTAGAAGCAAAATCGATATGTTCTGGATATGGATCACCAGGTGATCGAGCTGCGCCATCTTCGTTATGCGGTTGCCGTGGCCGAGGAAGGCCACATCACCCGCGCCGCGGCACGGCTCGGCATCCAGCAGCCGCCGCTGAGCCAACAGATCCGCGCGCTGGAGGCCGCGATCGGCGCACCGCTGTTTCGCCGGCAGCCGCGCGGGGTCGACTTGACGGCGGCCGGCCGGGCGTTCGTCGACAAGGCACGGCGAGTGCTGCGCGACGCGGATCTTGCAGTGGAGGCTGCGCGCCGCGCCAGCCGCGGCCAGGAAGGCCAGCTTGCGATCGGCTTTACCAGCTCGGCGGCGTTCCATCCCTTCGTCACCGGCGTGATGCGCGAGATGCGCGAACGCGCGCCGGCGATCACGCTGTCGCTGGAAGAAGCCTCGACCGCCGAGCTGATCGAGGCGCTCGAAGCCGACCGGCTCGACGCGGCCTTCGTGCGCTCGCCGACCGAGCGGCTGGAAGGGCTCACGATCACGCATTTGCTGAACGAGGAGATGCTGGTCGCGTTGCCGGACCATCATCCGCGCGCCCGCAAGGACACCCGCCGCCGGATTGCACTGGCCGCGCTCGCCGACGAGCCCCTGATCCTCTACCGCCGCCCGACCGGCGCGGGCCTCTATGACAGCATCATCGCCGCCTGCCGGGCGGCGGGCTTCAGCCCCAAAGTGGCGCAGGAGGCGTCGCGGATGGTCTCGACGCTGAGCCTGGTCGCGGCGGGGCTCGGAATTTCGATCGTGCCGGAATCGATGGCGCGGCTGGAGACTGCCGGTGTTTCCTATCTCCGGCTCGACCGCGCAGCAGGCCTGGTCGCCCCGCTCGCGCTGGCGCGCAAGAAGGGACCGGCGAGCGGGACGCTGGCCCGCCTGCTCGGCATCGTCTCGCGCCGCGTGAAAGATCGTGCCGTCGGATGAAGGGGGCCAGCCGGGTTGCTGATGCGGCATTATAGCGCAAACGCCACCCGCGGTCATGGAAGTAGGATCATATCGAGCTGGGCGCTGAAAGGCGCGGGACGGTAGCAATCTTCACCACGAGGAGGGGTTGAATGCCCGCTTATCTGGTTGTGGAACACAAGATCACCGATGCCGCGAAATTCGATGAATACAGAATCGCCGTAGGCCCGATGATCGCAAAGCATGGTGGCCGCTACCTGACGAAGGGTGGCAGCCATAAATTTCCGGAAGGCGGCCACTGGCTCCCCGAACGGGTCGTGATCATTGAATTTCCCACCATGGACGCGCTCAACGCCTGGTACACGTCGCCCGAATATCAACCACTCATAGCGCTGCGAAAGTCGTGCACGAGCGATCTGGATATGCTGATTACGCTCGAAGGCGCATAACCGGAATTCAAGCTCAGGCTTGTGACGTTTTCGCCGATCCCGGGTTCATTCCGTCGTCAGGGCGTGACGGGGCCGCGGGGAACGGCACGTGGTGCGGTCAATTCCTTCCAGGTCGAGTTCGCGACATGGACGGGCGGGAAGGCGGGTCGCTCGATGTAGCGGCCATCGCCCTTCCCGGCGCGAAGATCGCCGTCCTTCCAGGCGATCTTGCCGCGTGACAGGGTGATCGCCGGCGCGCCGGTGCAGGTAAAACCTTCGAACACGTTGTAGTCGATGCGGCTGAATTGCGTGCTGGCGCGGATCGCCTTGGTCGCCGCGGGATCCCACACCACGAGATCGGCATCGGAGCCCGTGGCGACTGCGCCCTTGCGCGGATAGATGTTGAGAATGCGGGCGATATTCGCCGAGGTCACTGCGACGAACTCCTCCTTCGTCAACCGCCCGGTGCCGACGCCTGCGGTCCAGAGCAGGGGCATGCGGTCTTCCAGCCCGCCGGTGCCGTTCGGAATCTTGCGGAAATCGTCAAGCCCGAACCGCTTTTGCTCGGTGGTGAAGGCGCAATGGTCGGTCGCGACGACCTGCAGCGATCCCGCCTGCAGTCCGGCCCACAGACTGTCCTGATGCACCTTGTCGCGGAACGGCGGCGACATCACGCGCTGCGCCGAATGGTTCCAGTCCTTGCTTGCATATTCGCGCGCATCCAGCAGCAGATGCTGGATCAGCGGCTCGCCATAGACGCGCTTGCCCGCCGCGCGCGCCCGCGCGATCGCCTCATGCGCTTCGCGGCAGCTGGTGTGCACGACATAGAGCGGCGTGCCGGTCATGTCGGCGATCATGATGGCGCGGTTGGTGGCCTCGCCCTCGACCTCCGGCGGCCGCGAATAGGCGTGGCCCTCGGGCCCGGTGACGCCGCGCGCCATCATCGCCTCCTGCATGCGCGCGACGATGTCGCCGTTCTCGGCATGCACCAGCGGCATCGCGCCAAGGCCTGCGCAGCGGGCGAACGAGTTGTAGAGCTCGTCGTCATTCACCATCAGCGCGCCCTTATAGGCCATGAAATGCTTGAAGGTGTTGATGCCGTAGGTCTTGACGACAGTCTCCATCTCGTCGTGGATCTGCTTCGACCACGACGTCACCGCCATGTGGAAGCCGTAGTCGGCGGCCGCCACCTCGGATTTGCGCCGCCAGTCCTGATAGGCCGAGAGCAGGGATTGGCCGGGGTCGGGCAGGCAGTGGTCGACCACCATCGTGGTGCCGCCGGTCAGCGCCGCCTTGGTGCCGGATTCGAAATCATCGGCTGTGACGGTGCCCATGAAGGGCATTTCGAGATGGGTGTGCGGATCGATGCCGCCCGGCATCACGTAGCAGCCGCCGGCATCGATGATCGCGCTGCCCGCGGGCGCCTCGATCGCGGTGGCGACTGCGGCGATGGTTTCGCCATGGATCAGCACGTCGGCGCGGCGCGAATGATCGTGATTGACGACGGTGCCGCCACGGATGAGGAGGGGCATGATGTCTCCGGGAAAAAAATGTTTGCGCGACCGCGGAGCGCGGGGATCGCACTCAGCGTAGGCCGCGTGATGGCCCGGTGACAGGTGAAAATTTAGCCAGTCGCTGAACCATTCTTGAGCGCTCGATCCGACCATCGGGGCATTCGGGCCGATGGCGTGGAATGTGGGGCCTTTGGCGAGGCCGGCGCGATTGCTGCAGCTAGATTGCATGCAGCGAAACACGGCCCAACCAGCAAAAGGCAATTCCGATGGCACGTTTTCCTGTTCATACGTTCGACACCGCCCCCGAGGCCTCCAAACCGTCCCTGAAGGATGTGCAGGCGCGGTTCGGCATGATCCCCAACCTCGCCGCGACGATGGCGACGTCACCGGTGCTGATCCAGAGCTTCATAGGCATCTTCGACAAGGTTCACGGCGGCAGCTTCACCGAGCCGCAGATCCAGACCGTGCTGCTCACCGACGCCGTGACAAATGGTTGCGCCTGGGCGGTTGCGCTGCATTCCGTGCTCGCGACGCAGGCAGGCGTCGATGTCGCCGACGTCGCGGCGATGCGCGGCGGCCGATCGCCCGTGGACAAGGGGCTCGGCGCGCTCTCGACACTGGCGCGCACACTGATCGAAAAGCGCGGGCGGCTCGATGAGGGGGATGTCGAGCGTTTCCTGGCCGCAGGCTTCAGCAAGGAGCTGCTGCTCGAGACAATCACCATCGTCGCCGCGTCGACGATCACCAACTATGTCGGCAGCGTGACCAACCCGCCGCTCGAGGAGATGTTGCAGGCGCATGCCTGGAACGGTTGAGCAGCATCGGACAAGACAGCACGCCGCGGCGGCCGCAAGGCCGTCGTGCGCGTTTTGGCGACCGTCAGCTGAATCTCGCCCGGTAATCCTGTGGCGTGGTGGCGAGCAGTCGCAGGAAGCTGCGGCGCATGGTTTCTTCCGAGCCGAAGCCGCAGCGCTGCGAGATGCGCTTGATCGGCAGGCGCGTCTCCGACAGCAGATGCCGCGCGCCTTCCACTCTCAGGCGCTCGATGGCACGCGCCGGCGTCAGCCCTGTCGCTTCCGCATAGTGACGGCTGAAACTGCGCTCGCTCATGGCCGCCTGCCTTGCCAGCACCGGGAGCGAGAGATCGTCGGCCAGATGATTGCCGATCCAGTCATGCAGTTCGCCGAACTTGTCCTCGGAGGCCTGCAGCAGCAGCATCTCGCTGAATTGCGTTTGTCCGCCCGGCCGTTTGAAGAAGACCACGAGATAGCGGGCGACCGCCAGCGCCATGGCGCGGCCGAGATCCTCTTCCACCAGCGCCAGCGCGAGATCGATGCCTGACGTTACCCCCGCCGAGGTCCAGATCGAACCGTCGCGCACGAAGATCGGATTGCTCTCGACGCGGACGAGGGGATAGCGCCGGGCAAGTTCCGCGCAGAAGCCCCAATGGGTGACCGCGCGCCGCCCATCGAGCGCGCCTGACGCGGCGAGCAGGAACGCGCCGGTGCAGACCGATGCGGTACGACGCGCGCGCCCGGTGCGTTGGCGGACCCAGTCGACCAGCGTGGCATCATCGGAGGCGGCATGGACGCCGTCGCCGCCGGCGATCACAAGCGTATCCACGGCCGTATCGATCGGAGAAAGCGCATGCACCGCGAGCCCGACGCCGGCCGATGCTTCGATGGTCGGACCGCGCCTTGCGACAATCCGCACCGCATATGGCTCGGCCTTGCCGTCCTTCGCCATCATCGCATTGGCGGACGCGAACACCTGCAGCGGACCGGTGACATCGAGCAACTGCACGGAGGGAAAGGCGACGACCTCGACCAGGCGGCTGCCGTTTGGCTGAGAACGTGGGGGCTTTGGCGTCATCGCGCGAGCGTGACGCGATAGCGTTACCTTGTCCAGAGTGGAACAGGAGTACGGCAATGATTCCTCATGACGTTCATCTGCAGATCGGCTCGCTGCTGTTTGACGGCGTCGATCAGATCGATCTCACCGGCCCCTTCGAGGTGCTGTCGCGGATTCCCAATTCGACCTATCGCATCTACGGCAAGACATCAGGCGCGGTCCGTGACGTCAGGGGATTGCGCCTGATGCCCGATGGCGCGCTGGCGGATGCGCCGCCGCTCGACGTGCTGCACGTGCCAGGCGGCTTCGGCCAGGAAGCCCTGATGGAGGATACGGAAGTGCTTGGCTGGATCCGCCAGCAGGCAGCGGGAGCATGCCGCATCTTCTCCGTATGCACGGGTGCCCTGCTGTGCGGTGCCGCCGGCCTGCTGAAGGGGCGCAGGGCAACGACGCACTGGGCGTCGTTTCATCTGCTGCCGTTCTTCGGCGCTACCCCGGTCAATGAACGCGTCGTGGTCGACGGCAGCTACGTGTTTGCCGCCGGTGTCACCGCAGGCATCGACGGCGCGTTGCGGCTCGCCGCCGAATTGCGCGGTGACGATGCGGCGCGATCGATCCAGCTCTACATGGCGTATGCGCCGGAGCCGCCTTTCGACAGCGGCACGCCTGAGACCGCGCCGCCCGCAGTCGTCGCACAGGCCAGGCAGGCCATGAGCGCGATGACCGCCCGGCGGGAGGACACCGCACGCCGCCTGGCTGCAAGGCTCGGCGTCGCAGTTCCGGGTTAGCCGGGCGGCGCGTTGGCGGACTCACGAGCGCGTGGCCGTGATCGGCGGTGATCTACGATGATGGACGATGAAACCCGAGCAGGATGCTGCGCGGGCGAACTCAGCGAATCTCTCACGTAGTCTCAGCGGTCCAACATTGAAAGGATCGCGTAGGTTGCGCGATGCTCTTCCGTCGCGCTTCGCTACCTCAGCACGCCAATTTCCCGGATCGTTATCTCGGATAGCGCCAAGGCGTTGGTGACGCCGCGCGTGAGAACCTCGACCATCGTCTTGGCCACGAGGTCGCACAGCGGATCGTTGCGATCAACCAGGTTGAGCTTGCGCAAAGCGGTGCCGAATGCCAGTTCGATGATGTGCTGCTGGTCAGGCGTGAGATTGATGTCTGCGAATTGACGCGTGACCGGCATTCCCGTTGCTCCTCTTGAGTATACAGGCGGGAGCGCAACCGGCGTTCTCATCGCCGATGTATACCGAAGGTCGTGCGGCGATGGGGCAAGGCTGCGCTCTATTGCGCGCAAGCGCCAGCAGTATGTTTCGCTCCGATCACGGAACGATCTGAAAACGGCTCAAGGCACTAAAGGGACTAAGGGGACTAAGTTGCCGGTTTCTGCACTCAAATCTCCTCTGGCACAACTTGCTCAAGCTCCAGCGATGATGCCGAAACTGAAGCTGCGGCAAGGGCCTTCGCGCCCGTGAGCAGGCTGATGCGCTGACCGGGCGGAGCTGCCCCGCATCTATCGGCTTGCAGGATCAGGCCATCGGCGTCACAGTCCGGTTCGCGGCATGGATGCCGCCAAGAATCGAGACAAGAATCGAGACAAGAATCAAGTTAAGGGTGTGAGGAACGCCATGGCGGCCACGCGCATCGACTGCGACATCCATCCCGCGGTGGGAGGGACGCGCACTACGCTGCTGCCCTATCTCAACGATCACTGGAAGGAGCAGGTCGTCAGCCGGGCCATCGACGGGCTCGATCTCAACTCCTATCCGCCATCGATGCCCCTGAGCGGCCGCGCCGACTGGCGCCCGGCGGACGGAAGCAAGCCCGGCAGCGATCTTGCCATGGTGCAGCGCGGTGCGTTCGACCAGCTCGGCGCCAGCCACGCGATCTGCAATGTCGTGTACGGCGCTCAGGCGGTGTTCGATCCCTACATGGCGGCTGACTTCTGCAGGGCGATCAACGACTGGATCGCGGCCGAGTGGCTTGCGAGGGACAAGCGGCTGCGTGCCTCGATCGTGGTGCCGATTCAGGCGCCGGACCTCGCGGTCGAGGAGATCGAGCGCCGCGCCTCCGACAATCGCTTCGTGTCGGTTCTGGTGCCCTCGCAGGGCGAGACGCTGCTCGGCCGCCGTCACCATTGGCCGATCTACCAGGCCGCGGAGAAATACAAACTGCCGATCGCGATCCACGCAGGAAGCGCCTACCGCACCGCGCCGAGCTCGATCGGCTGGCCGTCCTATCGCTACGAATATTACCTGGCGGAGGCGCAGGCGTTCCAGGCGCAGGCGCTGAGCCTGATCTATGAGGGGGTGTTCGGCAAATTCCCGCACCTGAAGATCGTGCTGATGGAGTCAGGCGTGAGCTGGCTGCCGGCCTTCATGTGGCGCGCCAACAAGACCTGGCGCGGCGTCCGCGTCGAAGTGCCCTGGGTCGAGCGCGAGCCGGCCTCGATCATCCGCGATCATTTCCGCGTCACCATGCAGCCGTTCGACGGCCCGCCGGATCCAACCGGCGTGGAAGACGTCATCGACCAGATCGGCTCCGACAAGATGTTCCTGTTCGCATCCGACTATCCGCACTGGCAGTTCGACGGCGACGATCCGATTCCGCCGCATCTGCCAAAGAGCATCGTGTCTCGGATGTGTGAAGACAATCCGCGGGAGACCTTTCCGCGGTTGAAGCTGGATTCATAAGGAGGCTTGCATGAGTGACGTCATGGACCGCCCGGTGCTCGATGAGGAAAAGACCGCCGCGACGCGCTTGCGCATCATCGACTGCGACATCCATCCGAGCATTCGTTCGCATAGCGACCTCGACGAATTCCTGCCGAAGCGCTGGCAGCAGCACCTGAAGGAGTACGGCAGCCACCTGCGCACGCCCTATATCGGCACCACGCCCTATCCGCGCTCCTCGCCGCTGATCGCGCGGCGCGACGCCTGGCCGCCGACCGGTGGCGTCCCCGGCTCCGACCTCGATTTCATGCGCAAGCAGCATCTCGATCCGTTCGACGTCGAGTTCGGGATTCTTCAGGTGCTCGACCTCTTCATCTTCTCGCAGCAGAACCTGGAATTCGGCGCTGCGATCCAGCGCGCCATCAACGACTGGCAGCTCGCGTTCTGGGCGCATCGCGATCCGCGCCTGAAGGCCTCTATCCTGGTCGGGCAGGATGGCTCGGATCTCGGCCTCGCCGAGATCGAGCGCTGCGCAAAAACCGGCGAATACATCCAGATCAACGTCTCGCCGCGCGCCAACGAGCCGCTCGGCCGCCGCGGTTACTGGCCGATCTATGCACGCGCGCAAGAACTCGATCTGCCGCTCGGCATTCATGTCGGCGGCTATGGCGGGCACGCGCCGACCGGCGGCGGCTGGCCCTCCTATTATTGCGAAGAACACCAGTCGAACGCGCATACGATGGCGTCGATGCTCACCAGCCTGGTGCTCGAAGGCGTGCCCGAACGCTTCCCGAGGCTGAAGATCGTGTTCATCGAGGGCGGCTTCGGCTGGATCCCCTCGGCGATGTGGCGGATGGACCAGCATTTCGAGCGCTTCCGCAGCGAGGTGCCGCATCTGAAGCGCAAGCCGAGTGAATATGTGAAGGAGCACTTCTGGTTCACGACCCAGCCGATCGACGAGCCGGACGAAGCGCGGCATCTGCGCCAGCTGATCGAATGGGTCGGCATCGACCGGCTGTTGTTCTCGTCGGACTATCCGCACTGGGACTACGACGACGCGCGCTACGCCTTCAAGACGCCGCTGACCGAGGTCGAACGGCGCAAGATCTTCAACGGCAACGCCCGCGCGGTGTACAAGTTCTAGGACGCAGGATGGCCCGTCACATCGTCGCGCGCACCAGCGATATCCCGGCCGGGGGCAACAGGGTGTTCGGCGTCGAAGGCCGCGACATCGTCGTGTTCCACGTCAATGGCGAGTTCTTCGCATTGCTCAATCGCTGCCCGCATGAGGGCGCGCCGCTGGAGAAGGCGGCCTGCGTCGCGCGGCTGACCTCGCCGGAGCCCGGCATGTACCACCGCGACCGCGTCGGCGAAATGCTGCGCTGTGCCTGGCATGGCTGGGAATTCGACATCCGCAACGGCCAGTCCTGGTTCGACCCGAAGCGCTTCAAGGTCCGCTCCTTTCCGGTCGCGGTCGAAAGCGGGGAGGAGCTGCAGAAGGGACCCTACGTGGCCGAGACGTTTCCGGTGCACGTCGAGGACAATTACGTGATTGTCGAGGTATAGGCGCGGATTATTGCTGAATTCGCAATAATGAAGTGCCAGTGCCGGCGATTATCATGTTCGGTGCAATGAGCCATCTTGGGGTCGCGGATCGGGAATGACCCCGTCCACGAGTTCCGGGAATTGCATCATGAAGCTCTATCATTTTCCCCTGTCAGGCCACGCGCACCGTGCTCGCCTGTTTCTGTCCCTGCTGGGCGTGCCGCACCAACTGGTCGAGGTCGACCTGAAGTCGGGCGCGCACAAGACGGCGGAATTCCTTGCGCTCAATCCGTTCGGCCAGGTGCCGGTGCTGGATGACGACGGCACCATCGTCTCCGATTCCAACGCGATCCTGGTCTATGTCGCAACCAGGCTCGGCCGCACCGACTGGCTGCCCGCCGATGCGAAGGGTGCCGCTTCCGTGCAGCGCTGGCTGTCGGTGGCCGCCGGGGAAGTGGCCTATGGTCCCGCCGCGGCGCGGCTCGTCACCGTGTTCGGCGCGAAGTTCAATCCGGAAGATGTGATCGGCCGTGCGCATGTATTGCTGAAGCGGCTCGAAGCGCATCTGGCCGATCGCGACTGGCTGGTCGGCGCGCGGCCGACGATCGCGGATGTGGCGCTCTACAGCTATTTGTCGAGTGCTCCCGAAGGCAATGTCGATCTCTCGACCTACGCCAACGTGAACGCCTTCCTGCGCCGGATCGAGGCGCTGCCGGGCTTCGTGCCGTTTGCAAAGACGCCCGTCGGTTTGGCGACGGCAGCATGACAAGCTGATCGGGCGCGTCATCGGGCGCGCCCGTCCAACCCCGACGGGGAGGGCGATGAAATGAGCGACAGGCGAACGAAGACGAAGCTCGCGACCTGGCATGCCGGTGAAAAGGCGATCCAGCAGAAGGCCGGTGTCGCCGAGCGCATGGAGTCCGTGGGCCGGCGATCCGTGCGCGACTTCATGCCGGATCAGCACCGCGAATTCTTTGCCCGGATTCCGTTCATTGTGTTAGGCAGCGTCGACCGCAAGGGCGACGCTTGGGCCACGTTGCTGACAGGACGGCCGGGCTTCATTTCCTCGCCGACCGAGCGCAGCCTCGAGATCGCTGCGCGTCCCGACCCCGGCGATCCCGCGGCCGAGGGCGCGCAGGAGGGCGACGCCATCGCGCTGCTGGGCATCGAGTTGCACACCCGCCGCCGCAACCGCGCGAACGGAATCATTCGCTCATCATCAGGCAACGCACTCGGCTTCGACGTCGACCAGAGCTTTGGCAATTGTCCGCAATACATCCAGCTGCGCGACTTCAGGTTCGTCCGCGCGACGGATGAGCCGTTCAACGGTGAGATCGAGGAGAGCGCTTCGCTCGATCAGGCCACGCGCGACATGATCAAGGTGGCCGACACGTTCTTCGTGGCCTCCTATGCCGAGCGCGAGGATCGCCGCCAGGTCGACGTCTCGCATCGCGGCGGCAGAGCCGGTTTTGTCCGCATCAGCGACGACGGCACCCTGACGATTCCCGATTTCGCCGGCAATCTGTTTTTCAACACGCTCGGCAACATCCACCTGAACGGCAAGGCGGGGCTGCTGTTCGTCGATTTCGAGACCGGCGACATGCTGCAAATGACCGGTGATGCGGAGGTGATCCTGGAGTCTCCCGAGATCGCGGCATTTCAGGGCGCCGAACGGCTCTGGCGCTTCCGCGCCCGTCGCATTGTGCGGAGACGCGGTGCGCTGCCGTTGCGCTGGGCCTTCCGCGCTGATGGCTGGTCGCCGAACGCGCTGATGACCGGTGACTGGACGCAGGCCGCCGACCGCATCAGGGCGGCCGAGCGCGCGACGCAATGGCGTCCGTTCAAGGTGACTGATATCGTCGACGAGAGCGCTTCGATCCGCTCGTTTCATCTCCGGCCTGATGATGGAGCAGGGTTGCTTCCGCACAAGGCGGGGCAGCATTTGCCGATCCGCCTGTCTCTGCCCGGCGTGGACAAGCCGGTCATCCGCACCTACACGCTGTCCGTCGCGCCGTCGGACGGCATCTACCGCATCAGCGTCAAGCGCGACGGTCTGGTGTCGCAGCATCTGCACGACAACATCCATGTCGGCGATCTCATCGAGACGCGCGCGCCGGATGGCGCGTTCACGATCGACGCGCGCGAGAAGCGGCCGGCGGTGCTGCTTGCCGGCGGCGTCGGGATTACCCCACTGCTCGCCATGCTGCGTCACGTGGTCTACGAGGGGTTGCGCACCCGACGCATCCGGTCGACGTTCCTGTTGCAGGCCGCGCATGCCAGGCGGGATCGTGCGTTCGGCGGCGAGCTGGAGCAACTCGCGAGCGCTGCCGGCGGCGCGGTCCGGATCATCCGCGTACTCAGCGACGTCGATGGCGCTGCGGAGGGTACGGACTACGACGCCGCCGGGCGGATCGACATGGCGCTGCTGTCGCGCGTCCTGCCGTTCAACGATTACGACTTCTATCTATGCGGGCCGCCGCGTTTCACGCAGTCGCTCTATGACGGCTTGCGGGGCTACAACGTTGCGGACCACCGGATCCATGCGGAGGCGTTCGGTCCGTCGTCGCTGGTGAGAACGCCCGACGTCGCGTCAGCGGCGCCGACGCGCCGGCCACCGGCGACCGAGCCGGTTGCGGTCGACTTCACCGCATCCTCGAAGGAGGCACGCTGGACGCCGGAATCGGGCACGTTGCTCGAGCTGGCGGAAGCAAGCGGGCTCAGTCCCGCGTTCTCCTGCCGGGCAGGGAACTGCGGCTCGTGCCGAACCCGACTGCAGGCAGGTGCCGTGACCTATGTGAAGGATCCCACCGCCGAGGTGGCCGGCAACGAGGTGCTGATCTGCTGCGCCGTACCTGCGGCACCGGAAGCCGGCGGCGGGGATCGGGTTCAGCTCGCGCTTTGATCGGTGCATTCCGTTTGGGGCGGCACTTCGGAGAGCCGTGCGGCCTTCGGCTTGATGGCGAGCACGATGTTATAGGGGTTGCCGAACACGAATACCTTCGACGTGCGCCAGATGATCCGTTCCAGCTCCACGAAGGTGCGCATCTTCAGCCGGTACTTCCACAGCAGCAGGTGTTGAAAGAAGTTCCATGTGAGGCCCCAGGCCCAGAACTGCAGGCGTCGATAGCGAATCGGGCCGAAGCCGAGCCGGCGCAGCTTGTAGACGAGAAGATTGGCGCCGACGAAATTGTAGCGCCAGTTGTCGAAGAAGGCGGTGACGCTCCGGTAGTCCTCCTCGCGGCGGCAATGATCCAGCGATCCCGGTGTGCGGACCAGCAGGCGGCCGCCCGGCTTGAGCATTCGCCAGCATCGCGCCAGCCAGGTGTCCAGGTCCTTGGTGTAGCCGATCGACTCCAGCGAATAGATCGCGTCGAAACTGTCGTTCGGGAGATCGAGGCTGTCGAAGTCCGTGACGATGACCTGTCCACGCCCGCCGAGCTTCGCGAACTTTCGCCGGCAGATGTCGGCTTGCACGGATGAATTGGTCACGCACACGATGTCGATGTTGCGCCGGCTGGAGAGATACGCAGCGGCCGCGCCGGAACCGCACCCCAGGTCCAGCAACCGCATCCCGTCCTTGGGCTTCAGAAGCGCATATTCGGCCTCGTAGGCCTGCGAAAATGCCGTCCGGGGGAATATGCACGTGCTGTAGTTCGCCTCTTCGTCGCGATAGGTCCCGAACACGTCGTCGTACGTCCGCTTCTCGTCATCGTGCTTGAGAAAGTCGTCCGGCCGTGGCGCCCACTCGACCAATTGGCGCTGCTCGAATGGATTGAGTTGCTGGCCTATCCCGCTCGCGTCCCTTGGATGCGTCACCATGAGGAAAAGGACGTAATGCAAAAGATTATATGCCACAGACAACGCGACGATGATCGTCGCGGCGACTAGAAGTATGAGAACGATGTCCAAGGTCGCTCCTGACCGGTGAAAGCGTTCTGAACGCGAGCGGTTTACTCACGCGGCATAGCGCCACGCTCAAATGATACTCGTTGCAATTGTACGATTTTATGTCTCTGCTGGGGAGGGTCGGCGCGGACTGGCGGTCACGCGACCAGGTTCATGACCTGGTCGATCACGGACTTCACACGCCTGGACTCCGGCGACTGGTGCGCGAGCGCCAACAATCCCGCATGCACCACCATGATCGTGTGCGCGGTGACGTCAGGGTCAAAACCCCGGCCGAATTGGGCGCGGTCGGCGCGAAGCCGTGCGCGCAACAACTCCTCGAGGCGCCTGTTGTAGCGTTCGATGCTCTTGCGGATTTCGGCCCGGTCGAGCGAGCCGTCGGCCGCTGAATTGATCGACAAACAGCCCCGCTGTCCCTTCTCGCCCGAACAATACGGGATGAACCCGGTGAGCCATTGCCTGATGGCGTCGCGGGCCGACCCGGGCTGTGCCAGCACGCGCTCGGCCCAGCCCAATATGCCGTCGTGGTAGCGGTCCAGCACCTTCAGGAACAGCGCGTTCTTGTCGCCGAAGGCTGCATAGAGGCTGGGCTTCGCCACACCGCTTGCCGCCGTGATCTCGTCGAGCGAGGTCGCCTGAAAGCCCTTCTGCCAGAACATCTGGCGGGCGATATCGAGGACATCATTCGGGTCGAAGCTGCGCGGCCTTGCCATGATCTCCTTTTATGTACTCCCGCGTCGGATGTGAAGGCCTCAACTCACCGTGAAAGCAATTTCAGCTCATTGACCGTCTGTCCATTATTTACTATCAAGTACAGAACAACGGGAGATCCTGCCATGAAGGCGATTCAGGTGGTTGCGTTTGGACGTGCTGCGGAGGTGGTGAAGCTGAACGAGGTGCCCGAATTGGGCAGCCCCGGGCCCGATGAGGTCGTCGTCGCCGTCGAAGCGACCCCGATCAACAATACGGACTTGCTGGTCATCGCGGGACGGTACGGCTATTTGCCGCCGCTGCCGGGGACACTCGGAATCGAGGGCGTCGGGCGTGTCATCGCCAGGGGATCGCAGGTCAAGAACCTCAAGGAGGGCGACCGGACGCTGATACCGGTCATGACCCCGACCTGGGCCGAGCGCGTCAAGTTCGCAACGTCCTGGCAGCGGCCCTTGCCCGAGCATGCGGACGCCAACCAGCTCTCGATGGTCGGCGTGAATCCGGCGACCGCCTATCTCCTGCTCACCGACTACGTCAAAATCCCCCGCGACGGATGGGTGATCCAGAACGGTGCCAATTCGGCGACGGCGCGTGCGGTGATTGCGATCGCCAAATCGCTTGGATTGAGGACCGTCAACGTGGTGCGGCGCGAGGAGGTGGTGGCCGAGCTCAAGTCGCTCGGAGCCGACGTTGTACTGGTCGACGGGCCGGATCTGGCGAAGCGCGTCGGAAAGGAGACCGGCGGGGCGCCGATCCAGCTCGGGCTCGATGTCGTCGGCGGTTCGTCTACGCTGAACCTGATGAATTGCCTGGCGCAGAAAGGCGTCCTGGTGGTCTACAGCGGGGTGAGTGGACAGCCCTTCAGCGGTTCGGTGCAACGCGCGATCTTCGGCGAGGTCTCGTTGCGCGGCTTCTGGCTCGGTCACTGGCGCAAGACCGCGAAGGACGACGTGACCGCCGCGATGTACGACTATCTCGTGCCGATGGTCGCATCCGGGGCGATCAGCGCCCCCGTCGATGCCACCTACGGCCTGGAGCGATTCCCCGAGGCGATCGCACAGGCCGCGACGTTCAAGGGCAAGGTCATCCTGACTCCCGGCAAGGCCTGACCTGGCTGGATCGGCTTCGTTGACTGGCGTTCTATACCCATCAGTCAACAACAGGTTCGGAGATGGCCTCATGCGTGGTCTCCGGCCCGCTGCGGCAGGATGAGCACCAGTGCGGCGATCGCGACCGCGAGCGCGATCGATGCCGTGTAGCGGCTAAGCGCCAGGCCACCGTGATCGATCGGCTTGTCCAGGAAGTCGCCGACCGTGGCGCCGAGCGGCCTGGTCAGGACAAAGGCGATCCAGAACAGCAGCGTGTGCGATACCCTGGTCCAGAGATAGGCGGCGGCAACGATCGCGATGCCGGCGGCAAAGACCAGTGCGCCGCCGCCGTAGCCGAGCCCGGTTGAATCGGCCATCCAGTCGCCGAGCGCCGTTCCCAGCGTCTGCGAGAACAGGATCGTGACCCAGTAGAAGGTCTCGGCCACCTTGTTGTCGATCGACGCGATCGAGACCGTTCCCATGGTGCGATACCAGGCGGCGAGCGACACGACCAGCAGTGCCGCGAGCAGCGAGGAGCCGCCCAGATATCCGATCCCGAGCGAGCGATCGACGAAATCGGCGAACGTCGTGCCGACCGTCGTCGTCGCGACGATCACCGTCCAGTAGAGGAGCGGGTGGAACCGCTTCGCCGCCATCTGCGCGGCGACGGCAACGGCGAAGATGATCGCGAAGATGGCCGTGCCGACGAGATAGCCGAGATCCATCGACATCGTCACGGCGTCGCCACCGGTTTCGCCCAGAGTGGTGGCGAGGATCTTGATGATCCAGAAGCCAAGCGTGACGGCGGGGACCTTGCCGGCGCGGGCGGCGGTCGCGGTATCGTAGGTCAAGTCCATGAGATCGGCGCTCCGGGTGATGGTCGGGATGATCAGGCCTTCATCGAGTCCATGATCGAGAGCAGGTCGGCGAGCGCCTGCTTGCACTTGGCGGCGTCGGGGCTGGTCTCGCGCAGCGCCGCCAGCGCCCGGTCGATCGCCTTGTCGACCGTGTGCCAATCGGCGGCCGCGCGCGGCTTAAGGCCTGCTTCGGCGTCATCCCATCTGGTTTCGAGATTCTTGATTCGAATCCTGGCGCCGGCAAGGTCGCCCTTGTCGACCAGTGCGGCAACGTCGATCACGATGGCGTGGAACGGCGAGAGATCGCCGAGTTTCGAAGCTGCGGCTTCCGCGCGCGGCAGCAGCGCCGGTCCGCCGCTGGCGTGCGGCAACGTGACGGAAAGCGCGAGGACTGCCGTCGCGACGCTGAGAATCGCCCTGTTCATCATGGTTCTCCTTGGTTGAGAGGACTTTGGTTGCCGTCCATCAGGACGAGCGTTGGATTCAATCCTTGAGCGGGACTTTGAGGTTCCGGCCCGCGTCGCCGTCGAACGACAGCCAGACAACCAGCGCGACGATCACGGTCAGGAAAGCGAGGCTGGTGGAGATGGTTCCGAGGCCGAGGCCGCCATAGTCGCGCGACTGCGACAGCAGGTCTCCGAACGAGGCCCCCAAAGGGCGGGTGAGGATGTAGGCGAACCAGAAGGTCAGCACCGTGTTGGCGCCGAGCGCATAGGCTGCCGTGACGGCCGCGATCAGGCCAGCGAAGGCGACTGCCCCGACATTGAAGCCGAGTCCCAGCGCTTCGGTCGCAAGGTCGCCCCCGGCGGTGCCGAGCGCGAATGTGAAGAGGATCGCGGCCCAGTAGAACAGCTCGCGACGTGTGGTGACGATGCTGTGGATCGACAGCGTCCGTTCGACCTTGAACCAGACGGCGAAGATGGCGGCCAGCGCGATCGCGAAGGCGGCCGTGCTGGCGTAAAGGCTGACCTCGAGCCTGTCGGTCAGCGCGTCGGTGATCTCAGTACCGACGATGCTGACCAGCACGACGGTCAGCCAGTAGATCCATGGCACGTAGCGGTCGGCGCGCAACTGGACCAGCAGCGCCACCGCGAGCAGGCTGGCCATCACAAGGCCGGTGATTGATGTCCCCAGGCCGATATGGACGGCAAGGTAGTCGGCGCCGGTCTCGCCGACGGTGGTCGACATGATCTTGATGGCCCAGAACACGAGCGTAACCTCGGGGACCTTGTTCAGCGTCGTGCGGCCGATGCGTATTGAGTCCTGCACAGTGTAAAGCTCCGCTCCTGAATGTCCGGCATCCGTGCCGAAGGCCGGGGGAAGCGTGCACCGCGGGACTTAGCTGCGGCTTAGTGCCCTCGGCGGAAGGTCTGGGAGCGCGGCCAGGCGCTAAGTTCCGCCTAAGTCTGGGCTGATATCATCGCTTGATGACGCCCCGGGCCCGCCGGCCATGCGCGAACTCCGCCGCGGCCTCTCCCGGGCGGATCATGATGGATTTACCGAGCGATGCGAGTGCTCCTGGTCGAGGACGACAAGATGATAGGAGCGGCCGTCGTCGAGGCACTGAAGGATGCGGCCTATGCCGTGGATTGGGTGCGTGACGGCGATTTCGCCATCGAGGCCACCCGCAGCGAGACCTACGACATTGCGCTGCTCGATCTTGGCCTGCCGGTGACCGATGGTCTCGACGTCCTCAAGACCGTTCGTTCGCAGAGCCGGCGTGTCCCCGTGATCATCCTGACCGCGCGCGATGCGCTCGAGGACCGCATCCGCGGGCTCGATCTCGGCGCCGATGATTACCTCGTCAAGCCGTTCGAGATCGCCGAATTGCTGGCGCGGATGCGCGCGGTGCTGCGCCGCGAGGGCAGTGGAGCGCCACCGGTGCTTAGCAATGGCGAACTCCACCTCGATCCCGCGACCCGCGAAGCGCGCCTTGCCGGCGAGGCCGCCGTGCTCAGCGCTCGCGAGTTCGCCCTGCTTCAGGCGCTGCTGACGCGGCCGGGAACGATCCTGTCGCGCGCCGAACTCGAACGCCAGATCTACGGCTGGAGCGAGGAGGTCGAAAGCAACGCGGTCGAATTCCTGATTCATGCCGTGCGCCGAAAGCTCGGTTCTGCCGCGATCCGGAATGTGCGCGGCGTCGGCTGGATGGTGGATCGTCCCAAATGCTGACGTCGCTGCGCGGGCGCCTGTTCCTCGGGCTCACCGTCATCATCGTGCTCACCGGCGCGATCGGCGGAACGTTTGCCTATCTGTGGGCGTATAGCGAAGCGATCGAGATGCAGGATTCCTCCCTTGTCCAGATCGGCAGCTTCGCGCTCACCGCCTCGATCAGGCAAAGCGGGCCGGTGAACGGGGTCGATGCGGACTCAGAGGTCGCGATCGTCGAGCTGGGCGCCGCGCCCCACGGCTCGGCCGAGGAGCGCCAGCTGTGGAGACTTACGGACGGGCTGCACAATGACCGGTATCAGGGGCAGCCGGTGCGCATCCTGTTGCGCACCCGGCCCGACGGCAGCCGCTTTGCGGTGACGCAACGCACCGAAATCCGCACCGAGATCGCAGGCGACATGGCGGTACGGACGCTGCTGCCGATCGCTGCGCTGGTGCCGTGCCTGTTGCTGGTGACCGCGTGGGTGATCGAGCGATCGTTCCGGCCGATGCTGCGGCTAGCCGACGATCTCGACACAAGAAAGCCCGACGACGTCGGTCTGTTGGCTGCGACCGGCGCGCCGCGCGAGTTGCGGCCGTTCCTCGGCTCGATCAACGGGCTGCTGGAGCGGGTGCGCGCCATGATGGAGCAGCAGCGGCATTTCATCGCCGACGCGGCCCATGAGCTCCGCACGCCGATCACGGCGCTCAGCCTGCAAGCCGAGAATCTCGAATCCCCCGACATGCCGCCGGCGATGCATGACCGGCTCGAAGCCCTGAGGAGCGGCATGCGGCGGACCAGGAATTTGCTCGAGCAACTCCTGGCGCTCGCCCGACAGGATACCGCGCCGCCCGCCGCCGGCGAGGCCGTGCAACTCGACATCATCGCAAAGGGCGTCGTCGCCGATTTGCTGCCGGAGGCAGCCTCGCGCGAGATCGATCTCGGTTTCACCATGGTCGAGCCGGTTGCGGTCAACGGCGATCCGCTTGCGCTCATGACGGTGGTACGAAACCTGGCCGAGAACGCGGTGAAGTTCACGCCTGACGGGGGCAGCGTCGATCTCGGAGTCTATCGCGAAGACGGCATGGCCGTCATCCGGATCGAAGACACCGGGCCGGGCATTGCGCCGGAGGATATCGATCGCATTTGCGAGCCGTTCTTCCGCGGCCGTCAGCCGAGTGGCGACGGAGCCGGGCTCGGACTGTCGATCGTGAAACGGATCGTCGATCGCGGCAGTGGATCGATCCGGTTCGAGAATATGACCGGTGCCGGACGGTCCGGCCTGCGCGTCACCGTGAAGTTGGCGGTGGTCGGCTATGAGGCCGCTCGGGCGACGTCATGACCGTTGCGTCTTGAGACCCGCCCAAACTATCGCTACCACTGGCAATCGGATGCGGGGCCGTGGAACGGCCGGTGGAGACCGGTTCGGTTCAGGGGTCCGATGAATTGTGCTTCAACGCATTGGAAACAAGGACATTCTCATGACCGACACGACGACGGAGCTCGAGGCGCTGCTGATGCAGCGGTCGCTCACCGATCCTCAGCTCTTGGCCGTGGCGGATGCGGCAACCGACTTCCGGATCCTGCCGGATGCAACCGTCATCAAGATCGGCGGGCAGAGCGTGATCGACCGCGGCCGTGCCGCGGTCTATCCACTGGTCGACGAGATCGTTGCCGCCCGCAAGGATCACAAGATCCTGATCGGAACCGGCGCCGGCACCCGCGCACGGCATCTCTACTCGATCGCGGCCGGGCTTCGCCTGCCGGCCGGCGTGCTCTCGCAGCTCGGCGCCTCCGTCGCCGACCAGAACGCCGCGATGCTGGGGCAATTGCTGGCCAAGCACGGCATCTCCGCGGTCGGTGGTGCCGGGCTCTCGGCCGTGCCGCTCTATCTCGCCGAGGTGAACGCCGTGATCTTCAGCGGCATGCCGCCCTATAGCCTGTGGATGCGTCCCGCAGCCGAAGGCGTGATCCCGCCCTATCGCACCGACGCCGGGTGCTTCCTCGTCGCCGAGCAATTCGGCTGCAAGGCGATGATCTATGTGAAGGACGAGAACGGTCTCTACACCGCGAACCCGAAGACCTCGAAGGGCGCCACCTTCATCCCGAAGGTCTCGGTGGCCGAGATGAAGGCCAAGGGCTTGCAGGACTCTGTGCTGGAATTCCCGGTGCTCGACCTGCTGGCCTCGGCGCGCTACGTGCGCGAGGTGCAGGTCATCAATGGCCTCGTTCCCGGCAATCTGACCCGCGCGCTCGCGGGTGAGCATGTCGGCACCATCATCACCGCGAGCTGAAGGGAGCGATCGCCATGAACGTCATCAACCAGATCAAGCATGTCGCTTCGCCGCTCGCGCGCCAGACCCTGCTCGACGGCGATCTCACCCGTCCCGTCGCGGGCGGCCGCCCGATCCAGCTGCTGCCATGGTTGCAGGTGGTCAAGATCGGCGGCCGCTCCATCATGGATCGCGGCCACGAGGCCATCCTTCCGCTCGTCGACGAGCTGCGTTCGCTGCTGCCGGAGCACCGCCTCCTGATCCTGACCGGCGCCGGCATCCGCGCTCGCCATCTCTACAGCGTCGGCCTCGATCTCGGACTGCCGGTCGGATCGCTGGCGCCGCTCGCGGCAAGCGAGGCCGGGCAGAACGGCCACATCCTGGGCTGCCTGCTCGCGCCGGAGGGCGTCTCTTATGTCGAGCACCCCACCATTGCGAGCCAGCTCGCCATTCATCTTTCGGCGGCCCGTGCGGTCGTTGGTAGCGCCTTTCCGCCCTATCATCACCACGAATTCCCGACCTCGCGCATCCCGCTGCATCGCGCCGACGTCGGCGCTTTCCTGATCGCGGACGCGCTGGGCGCTGCCGGCCTCACCATCGTGGAGGATGTGGACGGCGTGTACACGACGGATCCCAATGGTCCCGACGGGAAGCAGGCGCAGCTGCTGCGCGAGACCAGCGCCGCTGAGCTGGCGAAGCTGAAGGGCACGCTGCCGTTCGATCCCGCACTGCTCGAGGTCATGGCACATGCGCGGCATATCGCGCGGGTGCAGATGGTGAACGGACTCGTTCCCGGACGGCTCACCGCGGCGCTGCGCGGCCAGCATGTCGGGTCGATCATCCACACCGGCGCGCGACCGGCCTGAGCCTCCCGATTGCGGGCACAACGGTCTCGCGCCATTCTGTGGCGAGGCTCAAGCGGGCTCCTGAAGAAGACAGGACACGGGAGGAATCGGGCCATGAGGAAGCAAGTCGTCGCCGTCGGACTATGCTTGGCCGTCACCACGCCGATGCTGCTTTCTCGATCTGCCCAAGCCGGAACGCCGCTTGCCTGCGAGCAGCTCGCGGGGTTGAAGATCGACAACGTCAATCTGCTGTCGTCGACCAGGGTCGAGGCGACTGCCGACCTTCCCGCGCATTGCCGCGTGCTCGGCTATGTGCGGCCGGCGATCAACTTCGAAATCCGCCTGCCGGTCGAGGGATGGAACGGCAAGTTCTACATGACCGGCTGTGGCGGCTTCTGCGGCACGCTTGACAGCGACCGGGCTGGCTTCACCAATTCGATGAACTTCGGCTTGCGGCGCAACTATGCGGCATCGACCATGGACTCAGGCCATTGGGGCACATCGGTGCTCGACGGGCGCTGGGCCTACAACAACCGGCTCGCCGAGATCGACTGGGGGAGCCGCGCGGTCACCGAGACCGCGAAGGTGACGAAAGCGATCATTCGCGCGTATTACGGCGATCCGCAGAAGAAATCCTACTTCATCGGCTGCTCGACCGGCGGACGCATGGCGGCACTCGAGGCGCAGCGCTTCCCGGATGATTTCGACGGCATCATCAGCGGCGCGCCCGCGCTCGATTACACGGGCCTGGTCGCCACGCACTTCGCCTGGCTGGTGCAGGCCAATACCGGTCCCGACGGCAAGGACATCCTGAGCAAGTCCAAGGTCCCGCTGATCCGCGACGCCGTGGCAAAACAATGCGGCGATGCCACGGGACTCGTCACCGATCCCGCGGCCTGCAAGTTCGAGCCCGCAAGCCTGATCTGCAAGCCCGGCCAGAATTCCGACTGCCTGAGCGAAGCCGAGGCCAGGGTCGTCGAGAAATGGTACGGTGGCGCGAAGAATTCGAAGGGCGAGCAGGTGTATCCAGGCGGCCTGCCGAAGGGGTCGGAGCCGTATTGGCCGGTCTGGCTCACAGGCCTCGACCCTGCCGGCGGAAAGCTGATCTACGGGTTCGGTCTCGATTTCCTGCGCTACATGGCGTTCCAGGACGATCCCGGCGAGCGCTACAAGGCCGCCGATTTCGATTTCGACAAGGATCCGCCGCGGCTTGCGCATATGGCCGCGATCTACAACGCCATGAATCCGGACCTCTCACGCTTCAAGGCCCGTGGCGGCAAGCTCCTGATGTATCACGGCCTCGCCGATCCGATCGTCACGCCGCAGAACACGCTCGATTATTACGCCGCGGCGGAGAAGGCGGCCGGCGGCAACATCGCCGATACGTTCCGTCTCTTCATGATCCCCGGCATGGATCATTGCGGGATCCCCGGTCAGGCGGGGCCGGGGATCACGGAAGCCGGCTTCGATCCGGTCAGCGCGCTGGAGAAATGGGTCGAGGACGGCGTCGCGCCCGACACGCTTGTTGCGACCAAGACAGACAAGGAAGGCAAGGTGCTCTGGACGCGGCCGCTCTGTCCGTATCCGAGGAAGGCGACCTTCGCGGGGACGGGCGATATCAAGGATGCCGCGAATTATCGCTGCGAGTAGCATGCAAGGACGCAGGCGACCGGAACGACTACTTGATCGTCGCGTGCACCGTGATGACCGATGTGCCTGATACCGTCGGCCCCTGGCCGGTGGCCTTGATGGCGAACGTGTCGCTTCCCTTGTATTTTGCCTTCGGCGTGTATTCGAACGTCGACGCGTTGACCTTCTTCAGCTTGCCGTGCGCGGGTTTTTGCGAGATGGCCGAGTCGGTCACCGTGCCGCGAATCTCGATCGGAAAAGTGCAGGTGTCCCCGGCCTTGACGTCGATGTCGCCCGTCGGATTCTCGCCCCAGTTCGCCAGCGTGACCGACCTCGAGCAGTCGGACGCGGCGCGCGCCGGCACGAGGTCTGAAACTGTAACCACAAGCAGCACCAAAGCGGCGGTCTTCGCCAGCAGCGAAGCAAAGTCTAGCGTTCTCATGCAGGATTCACCCAGGAGACACCCCACGCCAAGGTTTTGCAACGCGGGCGCACGGGAGGCAAGGGCTTCAGCAGAGACGAATTGGAAGGCCGGCGCAAGGTCACCTTGCTGCTTCGACAGGGCGTCCCCATAGTCTTCTCGCGCGGTCCGATCGCGCTGCAGTGACCCAATGAAGAATATGAAGAAGAGGTATCCAATGGGTGAAGGTATCGGCGGACAAGCAAGCGCCCGGCAGGCCGGGTTCTCGGGCGTCACGCGCAAGACGCTGGAACGTCTTGCACTGCCTGATGACCACAGGGAACTCGTGGTGGCCGAGGTGACCTATCCGCCCGGTGGCGTGGCGCCGCTGCACCGGCATCCGGTTGGCGGCATCATCTTCATCGTCGAGGGCGTTGCCGAGTCCGCCTATGGCAGCGATGCCCCACGGCAATATCGGGCCGGCGAGACCTTGCAGGATCGGGCCGATCTGCCTCACACCCTGTTTCGCAATTGTGATCCGGAACGCCCGCTCCGCTTTCTGACCATCTATGCGCTCGAACCCGGGCGCGCCTACACGATGGAGCCGTGAGCACGCTCCGGCATCCTCATGTCAGAGCGCCATCTTGTAGCCGATATGGCTATCGACGAAACCCAGCCTTGCATAGAATCGATGGGCATCCGCGCGGCTCTTGTCGGTAGTGAGCTGGACGAGATCGCAGCCGCGCGCGCGGCATTGCGCGATCGCCCACTCGAACATCTGCTGCCCGACACCTGATCCGCGGTGGTCAGCCGCGATCCTGACCGCCTCGATCTGCCCGCGCCAGGCGCCTTGGCGCGCGAGCCCCGGGATGAAGGTGAGTTGAAGGCTGCCGATCACCTCGTCGTTCAAGGTCGCGACGATCTGCAGCTGGTTGGGATCGGCAAGGATCGCCTCGAACGCCGTTGTATATCGCTGATGCGGCGGGGAGCTGGCGTCCTCCCGCTGCTGCCCCAGGACATCATTTGCCAGAAGCGCGATGATCGCCGGAAGATCGGCTGCTTGGGCGCGACGGAACGTCAGCTGCGTCATTGAGAGGTCTCCACGAGACGGGGGCAGGGCGGATGCCTACTCCTTCTTCGCCGTCAGCCCGTCGATCATCGCGCGCGTCAGCGTCGCAATCTCGACGCGCAGCGCATCGAGTGGAACGGCGATCAGCTTCTGCTCCAGCCCGAGCGTTACCATGCCGTGCACGGCGGAGAACAGGCTGCGAGCGGTGACGCCGAGCTGCGCGGCCGAGCGCTGCGGGAACAGCGCGGTGAGCGGCTTGTAGATGTGGCGGAACAATTCCATCTGCTCCGCAACAGCCCATTCCGGCACAGGCTTGCCGGGCTGCATGCGGTGCTCGAACAGCGCGCGCCACAGTTCGAGGTTCTCGGCCGCGAACTCGCAATAAGCGACCGCGATCCGCACCAGCATGTCGCGCGGGTTGGTCGAACCACTGATCTCGGCCAGCGACAGCGACGCATCCAGGCGTGCCAGCGTGCGCGAGCCGACGCGCAGGATCAGTTCGTCGACATCCTCTACCAGATTGTAGACACCGCCATTGGCGATGCCGATTTCCTGGGCCAGGTCGCGCGTCTTCAGGCCGCCGAGGCCCTTTGCGGAGATCGCCCGTTCCGCCGCCTCGACTAGCGCTTCGCGCAGTTTTGCACGTCGTTCCAATGCCTTGGACATCATTCACCTGTCGTTAATCACAATTATGAGCGTTGCTCAAATAAAGCTTGAGCGATGCTCATTATGTGGTACAAAGGATTCATGAGCGATGCTCATAGCAGGGAGCGGCCAAATGTTCAAAACTGTTTTCACGCTTTTCCGCGGCACCGTGGCCGCGGCGGAAGAACAACTGGAGGACCGGACGGCGCTGGTCATCCTCGATCAGCAGATGCGCGACGCGGCCGCCGCCGTGGACCGCTCGAAGCGGACGCTGGCGCTTGCCATCGCCGGCGACCAGCAGGAGGGCCGGCGGCTCGAGGCGACCCACGCCCGGATCGCCGATCTGGAGGTGCGCGCCACGGCAGCGCTCGAGGGCGGCCGGGAGGATCTCGCCCGCGAAGCGGCGCAGGCGATCGCCAACCTTGAGGCCGAGCGCGATGCGGCGATGACCGCGCGCACGCTGTTCGCCGCGGAGATCACGCGGCTGAAGCGCCACGTTGCCAATGCGGAAGCGCGGATCTCCGAGCTCGATCGCGGCCGCCGGCTGGCGCGTGCGTCGGAAGCGGTGCGGTCGCTGCGCCGGAGCGGCATCGAGGCGGAGCGGCCCTACGAGTCGACGCTGCCGGAAGCGGAGGCGACGCTGAAGCGGCTGCGCGAGCGGCAGATGGAAGCCCAGGCCGCCGACGAGGCGCTGTTCGAGATCGACGCCGCGTCGGGTCCGCTCACAATTGCCGAGAAGCTCGCCGAGCAGGGCTTCGGCCCGCGCATGAAATCGACCGCCGACGACGTGCTGGCGCGGCTGAAAGCCAAGCGCCCGCCGGCCGCCTAGTTGCCAAGACCCCGTCAACCACAAACCACCTCGTATCATCAAGGAGAATATCATGAACCAGACCATCCAACCTCACAGCGGCGCCTGGGTCACCTTCACCTACGCGTCCTTCGCGGCTTCCGCCTTCCTCGTCGCCATCGGCGTGTTCTGGCTGCCGATCGATCTCTGGATGAAGGGCTATCTCACCATGGGCGTCGTGATGTTGATCCAGACCTGCGTCACGCTGACCAAGACGGTGCGCGACAACCACGAGAGTGGCAGGCTCGTGAACCGCATCGAGGACGCCAAGGCCGAGCGCCTGCTGATGGAAGTGTCCAAGGCGGCCTGAGCCGGAAGGGAAGCGAAGCGGCGGGTGGCGATCACCCGCCGCGTCGTGCTCGGACCAACTTGTTCCGTTTCCTGAAGGGCTCGTTTACCCTGCGACGAACTGCGTCACCTCGCGCTCATCGCCCCTTAACGGGCGGAAGCGCAGACATCGCCCCGACAAACGGGCAGGACAGATGGCGTCCACGGACAACGGCACGCGCCCGGCGCGCGGCGACAGGGGGCTTGCGAAGACGCGGGCGGCCTTTGACGCCTTGCGCAGCCATGCCGGCTTCTGGCTCAAGGCGCTGTCGCAGTCGACCATCGATCTCTCCTTGCGCACGGAGGCTGGCCAGCGTACGCGGATCGTCGAGTCGCCTGGCCTGTCGTTGCCGCAGGCGGAGCTCGACGCGCTGGTCGCGCAACTGCGCATCGTGGCGGCGAAGACGCTGCCGCAGGAGAGCCTGACCTACGGCATCTTCTCCGGCGAGCCGGAACGGCTGTCGCACGCCATCGTCACGCTGATCTCCGAGGAGGAGAGCGGGCGGCCGATCGCCTTCAATGCGCTGTCGGTGATGGACGTGCCGCTCGACGGCGAGCCTGTCGAGGTCACCCATCTCGGCCTCGTGATGGTCGATCCCGATGTGCGCGGGCAGGGGCTGTCCTGGGTGCTCTACGGCCTGACCGCGCTGGTGCTGTTCGCCCGCGACGGCTTGCGGCCGAAATGGATCTCGAACGTGACCCAGGTGCCGTCGGTCGTCGGCATGGTCTGCGACACTTTTTCCGACGTGTACCCCTCGCCGCTGCCGGGCGCGCGGCAGAGCTTCGCGCATCTGCAGCTCGCCCGCGGCATCATGGCGCGGCACCGCTCCGTGTTCGGGATCGGCGCGGAGGCCGGCTTCGACGAGGCGCGCTCGGTCATCACCAATGCCTATACCGGCGGCTCCGACGCGCTCAAGAAGACGTTCGAGGTCGCGCCGAAGCACCGCAGCGAGATCTACAACGATTTCTGCGCGCGCGAGCTCGATTACGTCAGAGGCGACGACGTGTTGCAGCTCGGCCGCATCGATCTCGCCGGCGCGCGCCGTTATCTGCTCAGCGAAGTGCCGCACGGCTCGCTTCCGGCGCTGCTGGCGGCGTCCGCGCTGCTGGCATTGCAGCGGCTGGTATTGCCGGTGGTCTACTGGCTGGACGACAGTCGCGCGTTCGGGACGCTGCGGCCGCGTCGCCGCGCCATCGACCGTGTGACGGGCGACAGATGACCTCAGGGGCGATCGCCGATTCCATCGTCAATCTCTGCGGCGCCATCGGTCTTGCGGTGGCGATGATGACGTTCTACCGCCGCGATCCGAACAGCCCGTTGAGCCGCCGCCTGCTGTTCGCGCTCGGGGTGATCGCGATCCTGTTCCTCGACCGCGGCGTGGCGTGGTGGACCGGCAGCTTCGTGCTCGACCGCCTCTCGGTGATTCCAGCCGCGCTGATACCGCTCGGCGCCCTCGTCGTCACCGAGGGGATCTTGCGCCGTCATGCGCCGCGCGCCGTGAAGATGGCAGCCCTCGGCGGCGGCATTTTGCTCGGCCTCGGCGGTACGTTCGGGCTGCAACGCTTCGCGATGCCCTATGCCGTCACGCTGGCGCTGTTCCAGCTCCTGGGCTTTGCCACCTGCGCTGCTCTGCTCGCGGCGCGCGACCGCTCGGCGCTGATGGCCTCGGAGAACCGCAGCATCGGGCGGCTGGCGGTCGGCGCGCTCGTGGTGATCCCGTTCATCCTGACCGATTTCCGCACCCTGTTCCCGGATATCCCGGTGCGCCTCGGCGCACTCGGCGCGCTGCTTACCGTGACCGTGATGCTGATCGCGGGCGGCGGCGCCGAAACCCGCCGTCACGGCCTTGCGATGATGGCGCTGCGGTTGATCAGCTCCGGGCTGCTCGGCTTTGCCGCCGCCTTCATGGCGCCCGACGCCGATGCGGCGCAGATCGTCCGCTTCGTCGCGGTCGCGATCGCGGGCGTGCTCACCATCGGCCTGATGACGGACGCGCTGCGCGCGCTGTTCGAAGCGCAGGAGCCGGGCGTGCTCAATTCGATCGCCGCATCGCCGGCAGCGACACGAGATCAGCTGATTGCCGAGCTGGCGCGGCACCCGATCTTCGAAAGCGCCCGGCGCTACCGCGAGAGCGAGCTAGGTCCCTACGATCCGCCGCTGCTGCGCGATTTCCTCTCTGCCAGGCGTGTGCTGCGGCGCTCCGATGCGCCGTGGGGGCTTTCGCCGACCGACCCCGCTGCCGAGCGCGTGATCTCGCTGATGTCGGCCGACAGCGCCACCCATGTCATCGTGCTGGCGCCCGATCCGCTCGACCTGATCGTGCTGGCGGTGCCGGTGACCGCGGCCGATCCCGCCACCGAGACCGCGCTGGCGCTGGTGCGGCGGCTGCTGGCGCTGACCCCCGAGGTCAAATGACATTCGACAACGGCCATATCCGCTGTTGAAGCTTCATACGGGCGTGCTATGACCGCGCCCGCGAGCTAACGCATGATCCGGAAAAGTGGACACCGGTTTTCCGAAAAGATCATGCTCAAACAAAAGACCGGTAAGCAGCATGTCAAAGCAGTCGATGCGCGAGGAGGCCGAGCGCCTGATCCGCGAGACGATGGAAAAGCGGAACCTCACCATCAAGCAGGGCATGACCCGGATCGAGGCCGTCTGCGGCAAATGCGGCGCGCCGAACCGGGTGCAGGCGGAAAAGGGCCAGGCCCGCGTCAAATTCGCCTGCAAGCAATGCGGCCACAAGCAGGAAACGCTCTGAGGGTTCGGATGCCTACTTGAAAGCCTCGCACACGGTGACGTGATCCGAGGCGACCCGGGTCGTGGTACGCAGCGAGACGCTGCGCCACCATCCCTGCAGCGCCGATCGTTCGCAGGCGAGCTTCACGCTCATGCCGCCGGCGAACTTGATCCAGTCGGCAAAACTGTGGCGCGACACCGCGATGACCACGGGAATGTCGGCACCGAGCGCGCGCTCGATCAGATAGCCAAGGCCCTTGCCGTCGCGTTCGCGTTTGCCGAACCGGTTGACGATCAGGATATCGGCGCCAGCCTCGAGCGCCCCGGCGACCCGGGCGCCTGCGTCCTGGAGCCGCGCGAGGTCGAGCTTGCAGCCGGTGGCACCCGGGCTCGGCGGCTGCGCCAGCAACAGTGTCTCGCCGCTATGGATCAGCACGGCCGACAGGCTGGAATCGGCGCACTGGCCGGCCTGGACCATGCCGACCGCGCGATACCCCTGCGCATTCAATTCGCCCGCGAATTCATGCAGCACAGCATCCGGGTCGTCCTGGTCGTCATAGACGAGGGCGGCGAGATCGGATTGAGCATCGAACATGAAGCGTCTCACTTGCTGCGGGGAGAGATCGGCCGCGGCACCTCTGCGCCGCGGCCGTGATTTGTCGGGATCAGGCGGCCGGCGGGCCGTTGATGATCTGGAGCTGGGTGAACTCGGCGAGGCCTTCCTCGGCGAATTCGGTGCCGATGCCCGACTGCTTGGCGCCGCCGAACGGGATGTTCGGGGCCATGTCGAGATGCTTGTTGATCCACACCGTGCCGGCCTCGATCCTGGTCGCCACTTCGTGCGCGCGGTTGATGTCGGATGACCACACCGATGCGCCGAGACCATAGGTCGTCGCGTTCGCCCGGCGGATCACGTCATCCTTGTCGGAGTACTTGATGACAGGCAGCACCGGACCGAACTGCTCCTCGTCGACCAGCCTGGAGCCTTCCTTGATGTCGCGCACGATGGTCGGCTCGATGAAATAGCCGGGACGATCCATTGCCGAGCCGCCCGCGATCACGTTGCCGTTCTTGCGCGCGTCCTCGAGGAACGCCTTCACCTTCTCGTACTGCATCTTGTTCTGCAGCGGCCCGAGCTTCGTCCCCTGCTTGGAGCCATCGTCGACCACCGTGTTCTTGGCGATCGCGACCAGCTCGTTGCAGATCTCGTCATAGACGGATTCGTGCACATAGAGCCGCTTGATGGCGAGGCAGACCTGGCCGGAGTTCTGGAACGCGCCCTCGAAGATGCCGGGGGCGACCTTCTTCGGATCGACGTCGTCGAGCACGATGCCGGCATCGTTGCCGCCGAGCTCCAGCGTGATCCGCTTCAGCGTCTGCGAGGCGCTCGCCATCACCTTCTGGCCGGTCGCGGTCGAACCCGTGAACGAGATCTTGCGGATGTCAGGATGCTTGGTCATGTGATCGCCGAGGTCGTTGGCATCAGTGATGAAGTTGAGCACGCCCTTCGGCAGGATGTCCTTGACCAACTCGGCAAAGCGCAGCGACGCCAGCGGCGTGGTCGGGGCCGGCTTCACCACCAGCGTGTTGCCGGCGAGCAGCGCCGACGGCAGCTTGAATGCCAGGATCAGCAGCGGATAGTTCCAGGGAATGATGGCGCCGACCACGCCGAGCGGGCGGCGATAGGCCTCGACCTTGCGATCGCCGGAATTCTCGATCACGCGCATCGGCAGCTCCAGCGAGCCGAGGTAGCGGAAGAAGCCCGCCATGCCCAGCACTTCGCCGGTGGCGTCGGCGAGCGGCTTGCCCTGTTCGCTGGTCAGGATGTGGGCGAGCTCGCTTGCATTTGCTTCGATCGCCTCGGCCATCCTGGTCACGAGCTTGCGGCGCTCTTCCATCGGGGTTGCGGCCCATGCCGGATAGGCGGCCTTCGCTGCGGCGACAGCCCTGTCGAGCTGCTCCCTGGAGGCGCGTGGGCACTGCGCCACCACCTCTTCGGTCGCCGGATTGAGGACCGGCATGGTCATGTCGCCGGGTACCATCTTGCCGTCGATGAGAAGACTGTAATCACTCATTGGCTTTGCTCTCCCTGGTCGCGGGCCCTTCCACGGGCTTCGCTATATTCAGTCGTATATCACGCATGACAAGGCCCCGCCACGGGCTTGCGGAGGACCTCGCCCGCGGGCCTGCAATAACGGCTGGACGGCGGACAAAGGAACGATATATCGTTACGAATATAACGAAAATGGCCGGGAGTGCCGATATGGAGATCGAGACCCAGGAGCTCACCACGTGCGAGGTCGCGCCCGACGGCTGCGCCATCTCGCTGGGGTTCGTGGATGGCAGGGGCGAGCCCGCGACGATCCGCCTGTCGGTCAACCAGGTCGGCGCGCTGGTCATGACCCTGCCCGGGCTGATCAGCAAGGCACTCCAGGCCCGTTTCGGCGACCAGAGTCTGCGCTACGCCTATCCGCTGGATTCCTGGGTGATCGAGCAATCGACCGATCCGACCCAGGGCGTGATGACGCTCAAGACATCAGACGGCTTCAGCGTCTGCTTCTCGATCCCGCGCGCGCAGCAGAGCGAGCTGGGTGAAGCGCTGGTGGCGCAGCCCGAAGCGCAGGTGCGCGTGCGCGCGAATTAGGCCTTGTACCTATAAACCGGCTGCGTCATCGGTGACTATGTCCGCTTTGCTTCTATAGCGGCCAAGCTCGCGCGGCATCGCAATATGTCGCGATGGGCCAACATGCGATATCGAAAGGAAGAGATGGCCAACTGATGCGGTCCAAGCAAGAAGAACGCGGGTTACATCTTGGCCCGTTTCAACGTCGATCACAGAGAACGCGACGTGTTTGCCATTCTTGAAGATCGGCCAGTGTCACGTACCGGGCAGCTTGCGTGTCATAAAGGCGGCTCCGAGCATAGCGTTTGATCAGCCTGGGCATGGTTCGCCCTTCCATGTATTGGCGCAGTTGATGCAGCTCCCGTCCGTAAGCGCCGTACTAATCCGGACGCGGTGATATCCAGGGCAAATTCATCCATCGTCATTCCCCGGTGCGCAATTGCGCACCTGAGGGCGCGCGCAGCGCGAGCCCGGGATCCATCGGGCCGCAGGCTTCCTGGCGCAATTGATTCCGGGCTCAGCCCTTCGGGCTGCCCCGGAATGACGAGGGCATCGAGATTTCACTTCCCCTTCACGAACGCGGCAAACGCATCGCCGAAATCCTTATGCCAGCGCGACAGCGGCGGGCGGTTCTCGACGATGTCGCCGGCGGCCCACAGGATGCGGCGCTCGTCGAGCGCGCGCGGCACATCGTTGTCGGGGCACAGGATGTAGAAATCGCCGGCATCGAGGCGTTCGATCATGAAGTCGACGGTCTGCTCCGCGGTCCAGGCGCCGGCCGGCTTCTCGGTGCGGCCGCGCGCGGTGAGGCCGGTGAACACGAAGCCGGGGATCAACAGATGCGCCGCGATCTTGCAGCCCGCGGTGTTGCGCAGCTCGTGCTGCAGCGCCTCGGTGAACGCCTTCACGCCGGCCTTGGAGACGTTGTAGGCCGGATCGCCCGGCGGCGTGGTGATGCCCTGCTTGGAGCCGGTGTTGATGACCAGCCCCGGCCGGCCGCGCCTGATCATGTTGGGCACGAAGGCCTGCGTGCCGTTGATCACGCCCCACAGATTGACGGCGAGGATGCGCTGCCAGTTGTCTTGTGGCCCGAACATCGCGCTGCCGGGCTGGATCCCCGCATTGTTCATCAGGATGTCGGTGCCGCCGAACCGTTTTGCGACCGCGGCCTCGAGGCGCGCGACCTCATCCGCTCGGCTGACATCGACAGCCTCGGCCATGATGTCATCGGCGCCACCGGGTGCCGCGGATGACAGTTTTGTCGCGGCGTCCTTCAGCCTGTCATCGCCGAGATCGGCGATGCACACTTTCATGCCGGCCCTGGCAAGGCGGATCGCGGCGGCAAGCCCGATCCCGGACGCGCCGCCGGTGATCACGGCAGCATGATTTGATGACATCGCAGGATGGGGCATCGGAACTCTCCGGACACAGATGTGGCTGACAACATCCAGGCTAGCACAGGGTGCTTCTCTTCACCTCGCCCCGCTTGGGGGGAGAGGTCGGATTGCGCAGCAATCCGGGTGAGGGGGGTACAGGGCTCACCTTTTGCGTTGCCTGGCGGAGAGAGCCCCTCACCCCTACCCTCTCCCCGCAAGAGCGGGGCGAGGGAGAATCGCAGGGATGCTCGCGGCAAGGAGATCGGAAACGACGGCCCGAGCCGCTTCTCGTCTTACCGCCCCGCAGCCCTCTTCGGCTTGCCGATGTCGCTGCGCAGCGCCTCGAGATCCTTGCGTACGGCGCTCGCCGCATCGCGCTCGATCTTCCGGTAGCGCGCCACCAGCGAGAGGCCGAACGGGGTCAGCACCGCACCGCCGCCGTTCTTGCCGCCGGTCTGGCGCTCCACGGCGGCTTGCCGGCAGATGCGGTTGATCTCGTCGACGAGGTCCCAGGCGCGCTTGTAGCTCATGTCCATGGCGCGGCCGGCGGCCGAGATCGAGCCGCATTCCTTGATCTGCTCGAGGAGCTGGATCTTGCCCGGCCCGATCCGGTCCTCGGCATCGAGGTCGATGCGGACGCTCAGGGAGGGGAGCAATGTGGTGCCCGATTTCGACATGGCAAGCCTGCTAGTCTGTTCAACAGATTGCCACTACAAGGTTTTGCGAACAAGATGAACCCGTTGGATAACGGGAAATCACCAAGAAAAATCCGGGGCAGGCATGAATCCTCCGTCGCTGTTCGATCCGCTGAAGATCGGTCCATATGAGCTCAAGCACCGCGTCGTGATGGCGCCGCTGACGCGGATGCGGGCGTCGCGGCCGAGCCTCGCGCCGAGGCCGCTGAACGCCGAATACTACGCACAGCGTGCCACGCCGGGCGGCCTGATCATTGCCGAAGCCTCGCCCGTGGTCGCGACCGGCTTCGGCAATCCCGGCGTTCCCGGCATCTACACCGAGACCCAGATCGCGGGCTGGCGCGAGGTGGTCGATGCCGTACACGCCAAGGGCGGCTTCATCTTCCTGCAGATCTGGCACGTCGGCCGCGTCTCGCATTCCTCGTTCCAGCCCAGCGGCGCACTGCCGGTGGCGCCGTCGGCAGTGGCGATCGCGCCCGAGTTCAGGGCGATGACGGCGGACGGCAAGGTGGTTGAGTACGAGACGCCACGCGCGCTCGAGACCGGCGAAGTCCCGCTGATGGTCGAGGCCTACCGCCAGGCGGCGAAGAACGCGCTGGCCGCCGGCTTCGACGGCGTCGAGATCCACGGCGCCAATGGCTATCTGGTCGAGCAATTCCTGCAATCGTGCAGCAATGTGCGCGCCGATCAATATGGCGGGTCGATCGAGAACCGGGTGCGCTTCCTGATGGAGGTGACGCAGGCCGCGATCGACGTCTGGGGCGCCAACCGCGTCGGCGTGCGACTGTCGCCCTACGGCATCGCCAATGGCAGCGGAGAGGCCGATCCGATGCCGCTCTACAGCCACGCCATCAAGTCGCTGGACAGGCTCGGGCTCGCCTATCTGCACTTCATCGAGCCGCGCGCCTCCGGTACCGGGCGCGCAGACGTCGATTGGAAGAACGTACCGTCTGCGATGGTGCTGTACCGCTCGATGTGGAGCGGCGTCCTGATATCGGCGGGCAACTTCGTCGGCGAGAGCGCGCAGAGCGCGATCGCCGAGGGCCATGCCGATGCGATCGCCTTCGGCCGCTACTTCATCTCCAACCCGGACCTGCCGCGCCGCCTGCAGCGCGGCTATCCGCTGACGCCGTACAACCGCGCCACCTTCTACGGCGGGGAGGAGAAGGGGTATACGGATTATCCCGGGCACGACGAGATGGCGGAGGCCTAGACGTGTAGTCTTCGTCGCCCGGATGCAGCGCAGCGCAATCCGGGGACCCGCATCCGCGGATCAACCGTCCCGGATTTCGCTGCGCTGCATCCGGGCTACAAGGACTCTCCCTCGCGTTATTGCGAGCGCAGCGAAGCAATCCATATTTCCACGAGCGGAGAGATGGATTGCTTCGTCGCTTCGCTCCTTGCAATGACGATGCGCACATGGAGCGCCCCCCGATGTTTCCGGACGACGAGTTCGAGACGACCAGGAAGCCGAAACCCGTCGCGCTTGCCAAGCCGGCGGCAGGGCAATGCCTCTGCGGCAAGGTGCGCTTCGAGATCGACGTGCCGGCGCGCTGGGCCTGGCACGATCACACCGTGGCGAGCCGCCGCGCGCATGGCGCGGCCTATGCCACCTATGTCGGAAGCTGGCGCAAGCGTTTCCGCATCACGCAGGGCGAAGGCGAACTGTCGCGCTATGAGGATGCGGCGACCAAGACCGCGCGCAGCTTCTGCGCCAATTGCGGCACGCCGATCGTCTATGAACGCGCCCGCTCGCCGCACATGGTCAACATCCCCCGTGCCCTGTTCTCCGGCCGCACCGGGCGCCAGCCTCTCTATCACATCGCGATCGAGGAGCTGCAGGAATGGGCCTATACCGGCGAGCCGCTGGTGCCGTTGAAGGGCTATCCCGGCGTGGTCTGGCAGCGCTCGAAAAAGAAGAAGCGCGCCGAGCGCGAGGGGATGTTCTAATTCGCTGGAGGCGAGCAGCCGGCGGCGCGTCCGGCGTATTACGCCGGTTCAATCCCGCAAGGATCGTCTCGCGAAGATGTTACAGGGGCTGCGCGAGATCCTCGCGCATGAGGCGCGCGCCTGCGGAATGCGGCCATGACCGCCCGCTCGATTGCTCCCGCCGCACAAGTTTGGTCATCTCCTTCGATCCCGCCGGCCAACGTTCCGGCGGGGTTCGGAGGAGACATGAAGAACCGCATTACCGGCCGCTCGGCATTCCTGGCGCTGCTGAAGGACGAAGGCGTCACTCATCTGTTCGGCAATCCCGGCACCACGGAACTGCCGATCATGCACGCGCTCAAGGATCATCCCGACCTCACCTATGTGATGGCGATGCAGGAGAGTCTCGTCGTCGCGATGGCGGACGGCTTCAGCCGTGCCTCCGGCAAGCTGGTCGCCTGCAACGTCCACGTCGCGCCGGGCCTTGGGAACGCGATGGGCTCGCTCTACAACGCAAGCTTCACCGGCACGCCGCTGATCCTCACCGCCGGCCAGCAGGAGCAGGGCCACGGCCTGACCGAGCCCGTGCTCTATGGGCCGCTGGTGCAGATGGCGACGCCCCTGGTGAAGTGGGCCGTTGAAGTCACGCGGCTCGAAGACCTGCCGCGGATCGTGCGCCGCGCCGCCAAGATTGCGACCACGCCGCCGACCGGGCCGGTGTTCATCTCGCTGCCCGGCGATATCCTCAATTCGGAGGCCGGCATCGAGCTCGGCCGCTCCACCCGCATCGATACGCGCGTGAGGCCGTCGGAAGATGCTCTGGAGCGACTTGCCACGCGTATCCTGAAAGCCGAGCGGCCGGTGATCGTCGTCGGCGACGAGATCGTCAAGAGCGACGCGCTGCGCGAGGCGGCCGACCTCGCGGAGACGCTGGGTTGCCCGGCCTGGCAATCATCGACGCCCTACGGCGCGCATTTCCTCTCGGAAAGCCCGTGCTTCATAGGCGCGATCGCGCGGCTGCAAAAGGTCGCGCGCGACGTGCTTGCGCCCTACGACCTCCTGATCGCGCTCGGCGGCGATCCGTTGCGGATGTCCGTCTTTAGCGAGGTCGATCCGCTGCCGGATGGCTTGTCGATCGTGCAGGTCGGCCTGGTCGACAACGACCTCGCCAGGAACTATGGCGCCGAGATCGCCGTGAAGGCCGACGTGAAAGAAACGCTGCGCGCGCTTGTGCCGGCGCTGAAGGCCGCGGGCGGAGTCGCGCTTGAAGCGCGCGCAAGGCAGGGGCTTGCGGCGCTCGCGCCGAAGAACTGGGCGGCGAAGCGCAGGGCGCTGGTCGAGCAGATCTCGAAAGCGAGCCACGCTTCGCCGATCGATCCGGACTGGCTTGCGCTGCAAGTCGTCGAGGCGATGCCCGACAATGCGATCCTGGTCGATGAGGGCCTGACCTCGTCGCGCCAGATCATCGGCTTGCGGCCGCATCGCGACCGCTACGGCTATCATGCGCTCGCCTCCGGCGGCATCGGCTGGGGCCTGCCGGCCGCCGTCGGCGTCAGTCTCGCCAATCCGACCCGCCCGGTGGTCTGCTATTCCGGCGACGGCTCGTCGATGTATTCGATCCAGTCGCTGTGGACAGCGGCCAATCACAAGCTGCCGTTGACCTTCGTCATCGTCAACAATGGTGGCTACCGCATCATCAAGCAACGCCTGCTCGCCTTCCACGGTGATGACAATTATGTCGGCATGGACTTCATCGACCCGCCGGTCGACTTCACCGGCGTGGCGCGCTCGCTCGGACTCGAGGCGATCAAGGTCAGCGATCCGCAGGAGTTGAAGAGCGTGATGACATCGGCATTCAGCCGGCCCGGCGCGAAGCTGATCGAGGTGATGGTGAGCAATGCGGTGAATTGAGAGATTCCGTCATTCCGCCGCAGTTCACTTCATCCGATACCGGCTCGCCGGATGCGTGCCGTCGAGCCGCGCACGTCCCGCGCCGAACAGCTTCTCGCGCAACGTCCCCGTTGCATACTCGTTCTTGTAGCGGCCGCGCCTGGTCAGCTCCGGCACCAGCATGTCGGCGATATCCTCGAAATCGCCGGGCGAGATCGCGAACGCGACGTTGAGGCCGTCGACACCGGTTTCCTCGAACCATTGCTCGATCTTGTCGGCGACCTGCGCGGGCGAGCCGACCACGACGGGACCCGCGCCGCCGATGCCGACATGCTCGGCGACCTCGCGCACTGTCCAGACCCTGTTGGGGTCCGCGCGGGTGACGTTGTCCATCGCGGAGCGGCCGGCGTCGTTCTGCACGTGGCGCACCTCCTGGTCGAGCGCATAGGTCGAGAAGTCGACGCCGGTCCAGCCCGACATCAGCGCCAGCGCACCCTCGTGGCTGATATGGCTGCGATACTCGGCATACTTCGACCTGGCCTCTGCCTCGGTCGGCGCGACGACGATGCACATCATCGAGAACATCAGGATCTCGGCGGGGTTGCGGCCCTTCCCGGCGGCAAGCTCGCGGATCGCGGAGACGCGCGGCGCGATCACCTTCGACGACGGTCCCGACATGAACACGCATTCGGCATGCTCGGCGGCGAATTGCCGGCCGCGCGGCGAGGTGCCGGCCTGGTACAGCACCGGCGTGCGCTGCGGCGACGGCTCCGAGAGATGGATGGCGTTGAGCCGGTAGTTGTTGCCCTCGTGATGCACGGGATGGACCTTCGAAGGATCGGTGAAGATGCCGCGCGCGACGTCGCGGATCGCGGCATCATCCTCCCAGCTGCCCTCCCAGAGCTTGTAGACCAGCTCCATATATTCGTCGGCGATCTCGTAGCGATCGTCGTGCGCGGTCTGCTTGTCCTTGCCGGCGCCGCGGGCCGCGGAATCGAGATAGCCGGTCACCACGTTCCAGCCGACCCGACCGCCGGTCAGGTGGTCGAGCGTCGACATGCGCCGCGCGAACGGGTAGGGCGGCTCGAACGAGAGGTTGCTGGTGACGCCGAAGCCGAGATTCTCGGTCACCGCCGCCATCGCCGGGATCAGCATCAACGGCTCGTTGGCCGGGGTCTGCGCCGCATTGCGCAGCGCCGCATCCGGACCGTTGGCATAGACGTCGTAGACGCCGAGCACGTCGGCGAGGAACAGGCCGTCGAACCGACCGCGCTCCAGCGTCTTCGCCAGGTCGATCCAGTAGGACAGCTTGTTGTAGTCCCTGGTGCGGTCGCGCGGATGGGTCCATAGCCCCGGCGACTGATGCGCCACGCAGTTCATGGCAAAGGCGTTGAGCCGGATCTGTTTTGTCATTGTCGAAACCTGGGCGCTGCTGCCCGATCGGACGCCGGGCTTTCCACCGCGAAATTGTTGCGACTTCACGCATTTGGCAAGACCCATTCGCGTTTCGCACCCTTCCCGTCGCGAAGCGATCCCGATAGGTTCGCATCAGATACAGCGCTGAAGGGACCATCATGGCGACACGGGCCGACGCGATCGCGATCGTGCGAGAGCATTTTCAATCGGGACAGTTCCTCGAGGAACTGAACGCCAGGGTCGGCTACCAGACCGAGAGCCTGAATGCCGACAAGGCCGGTGCGTTGCGCGCCTATCTGGTCGAGAACCTGCAGCCGGCCTTCGCCGAGCTCGACTTCAAGACCCGGCTGATCGAATCCCCGACCGGCCGCGGGCCCTATCTGATCGCCGACTACCGGGAAGATGCCTCACGGCCGACCGTGCTGAGCTACGGCCATGGCGATGTCGTCGACGGCATGGTCGGCGAATGGCGCGACGGGCTCGATCCCTGGCAGACCACGGTGAGGGGCGAGCGGGTCTATGGCCGCGGCACCGCCGACAACAAGGGGCAGCACTCGATCAATATGTCCGCGCTTCGTGCGGTGAAACAGGCGCGCGGCGGCAAGCTCGGCTTCAACGCCAAGTTCATCATCGAGACCGGCGAGGAGATCGGTTCGCCCGACCTGCGCGAGGTCTGCGAGGCGCATCGCGAGGAGCTGAAGGCCGATTTGTTCGTCGCCTCCGACGGGCCGCGGCTCTCGGTGGAGCGGCCGACCATCTTCCTCGGCTGCCGCGGCGGCAACCGCATCCATCTCGACGTCAACTTGCGCGAGGGCGGCAACCATTCCGGCAATTGGGGTGGCGTGCTCGCCAATCCCGCGACGATCCTCTGCAATGCGATCGCAAGCCTGGTCGACGGCAAGGGCCGCATGAAGCTCGAGATCCTCAAACCGCCGCCGATCTCCAACCGCGTCCGCGCCGCGCTCGCGGACGTCAGGATCGAACCGACCGCGGATGAGCCCGCACTCGCAGCGGACTGGGGCGAGGAGGGATTGACCCCGGCCGAGCGGCTCTATGCCTGGAACACGCTTGAAGTGCTGGCGATGTCGACAGGCAATATCGACAAGCCGGCCAACGCGATTCCGGGCAAGGCGAGCGCGGTGCTGCAGCTGCGCTTCGTCGTCGGGACCAAGTACCTCGAGGTGATCGACGGCGTGCGCGACCATCTGCACAACAACGGTTTCCCGATGGTCGAGGTCTCCGGCGCGCAGCGCTTTGGCGCATCGCGCACCGACATGGACAGCCCGTGGATCGACTGGGCGGCGACCTCGATCCGCAACACCACCGGCAAGTCGCCCGCGGTGTTGCCGAATTTCGGCGGCTCGCTGCCCAACGACGTGTTCTCCGAGGGGCTCGGCCTGCCGACAATCTGGGTGCCACATTCCTATCCGGGCTGCTCTCAGCATGCCCCCGACGAGCACATCCTGCTGCCAGTGACGGAAGAAGCGCTCACCATCATGGCCGGCCTGTTCTGGGATCTCGGCGAGACGCCGCGCAAGTCATGACTTGCATCCTGTGACGGGATGCTGCTTTGCCTGATTTCGTCTTGCGAAATTCACATGAGTTACATTGCTGCAAAGCAACGTAGATAAATCGCAGCACAGTTTCATCTGACGAAAGTATACGATGCCCCGCGGTCGCCAACCGCTCTAGGATGGCGGCTCGCGCGGAGCCATGTCCATGACGGATGTCGTGTCCGGATCAGAGATTGTGTGAGGGCAGGGCATGAATGCGTCGACGACCGCGACCGCACGCGCCGCGCGGAAGAAGCCGGCGCCGGAGCCGGGGCAGCCCGACAAGTTCAACGCGATCCAGAAGGTCTGTGCGATCCTGCGCGTGCTGGCGCAGCGCTCGCCGCTGCGCCTCACCGACATCGCCGACGCCACCTCGCTGAACAAGGCAACCGCGCTGCGCATCCTCAACTCGCTGATCCAGGAGGGGTTCGTCGCCCGCGTCGCGGGCGCCAAGACCTACGAGCTCGGCCAGGAGGCGCGGGTGATGGCGGTCGGTGCGCGGCGCTCGGTCGATATCGCCGAGCTGGCACAGCCGAGCCTGTTACGGCTGTCGGAACGATCGGCGGATACGGCGCTGCTCTCGGTGCGCTCCGGCGTCGAGGCACTTTATCTCGCGCGCTCGGTCGGCAGCCATCCGCTGCAGCCGAACTATCTGCAGATCGGCAGCCGCCGCCCGCTCGGTGTCGGTGCCGGCGCGCTGGCGCTGCTGGTCTGGCTGCCGGATGCCGAGATCGAGGCTGTGATCGAGGTGATCGTGCCGAGGCTGGCGAAGTCGCCGCGCATCACGCCGAAATTCCTGCGCGAGCGCATCACGAGCGCGCGCAAGATCGGTCACACCGTGCTGATCGACGCTGCGTTTCCCGGCATGGGCGGCGTCGGCGTGCCGGTCCGCGACGACGCCGGCGAGGTGGTCGCCGCTCTCTCGATCGGCGCCGCAAGCGACCGCATCCGTCGCCGCGAGGCGGAACTCGCCGACATGCTGAAGAAGGAAGCCCAGGTGCTCGCGCGCGCCATCGCGCAGGCGCCGAAGAACGGCCGCGTCGCTGCTAGATCTGGGTGACCGAATCGAACTCGAAACTGGAGTTCGGCGGGTTCTCGCCGACACGGAGCATCTTGTCGTTGGGGAAATGATGCGGAGGAACCGGCAGGTTATAGGGTGCCGGCACCCCGTGATACACGCGTCCGGCGAGATCGTATTTGGAGCCGTGGCACGGGCAGAAATAGCCGCCCGGCCAGTTCGCTGCCGGCGAGGTCGGGTTCGGTTGCGGCTCGAACAATGGAATGCATCCGAGATGGGTGCAGATGCCGACCACGACGCCGAATTCCGGCTTGATGGAGCGATGCCAGTTCTGCACGTAGGGCGGCTGCTGCAATTCCGACGATTGCGGATCGGCCAATAGCGAGAGCAGGGCCGGGTCCTTGAGCTTCTGCACCGCGTCAGGCGTGCGGTGGGTCACGAACACGGGCCTGGACCGCCAGCGGAGGATCACCTGCTGGCCTGGCGCGACCTTTGAGAGGTCAAGCTCGACCGGGCCGCCGGCGGCCAGCGTCGAGGCGTCGGGGTTCATCTCGCTGATCATGGGGACGATCGAGGCCACCACGCCCACCGTGCCGAAGGCGGCGGTCGCGATGTAGAGGAAGTCGCGGCGCGTTGCCTTGCCGGACATCGGGATGATTTCGGTGGAAGTCAAGTCAGCCATCGCGCATGCTCCTTCGAAGGGAACGCAGAAGACGGAAGCATTACGCGCGATGGAGTTCGGCGAACCCGCCGGATCTGCTGCAAGTTCATGATGATCGACGCGCACGGCAGCCGGTCGTCGCGGGTGAGACCTGATCTGTGGCTGCGCGCCTCGCCGTGGTCATTCACGGCGTCTACCCAAGTATTTGGCGACGCACGGCGCCACCACCAGTCGTCCTTCGTTAATTCGGGGACATCTTCAAGCCGGGTTGAGATGGACGCGCAAATGTTCCCAGCGCGCATGCTGCTGGTTCCGCGGCGACTTGCGGCATTCGGCACTTCCGGTCATCATGGACCTGCCCGCCGCCGGAACCCTGCCCGACGAATGACGCCATCGCCCGCCACCACCGACGACGCCGTCATCCGGGCGTTTGCCGGCATTCCCGCGCTGCTTGACCGGGCACCGGCCCTGATCGCACGTGGCCGGTTGCTTGATTGCGATTGCCTGTTGGGGCCGGTTGATCATCCATTCCATGTTTCGATCCGCGCCGGCCGCATCGTCGAGCTCACGCCGGCGCCTCGCCTGATGCGCTCCTGGCGTTTCTCCTATCGCGCGACGCCGCAAGCGTGGACCGCCTACTGGCAGGCGGAGCCGAAGCCGGGCTGGCATGACCTGCTGGCGCTGACCAAGCGCGGTGAGGCCGCGCTGGAAGGTGATCTCCATCCCTTCATGACGCATCTGCAGTACTTCAAGGACCTGCTCGCGCTGCCGCGCCTGCATGCTCCGGCGATCGCACCATGACCGCTGATATCGCAAACGGCCATGTCGAGCCGATGATCGGCCGTTACGTCCACGTCGAGATCGGCGGCGAATTGCATCGCATCTATTTCGAGGAGAACGGCAGCGGCGTTCCGCTGGTTTGCCTGCACACCGCGGGCTCCGACGGGCGGCAGTGGCGGCATCTGCTCGCAGACAGCGAGTTTGCCGAAAATTTCCGCATCATTGCCTTCGATATGCCCTGGCATGGCAAGTCGAATCCGCCGAAGAGCTGG
This sequence comes from Bradyrhizobium jicamae, assembly GCF_018130215.1. GTDB lineage: Bacteria > Pseudomonadota > Alphaproteobacteria > Rhizobiales > Xanthobacteraceae > Bradyrhizobium > Bradyrhizobium jicamae_A. The sequence goes on along the minus strand of NZ_JAFCKQ010000032.1, from coordinate 17,447 downwards.
GTCGGCGATGAATACCAGCTCACCACCATCAGATACACCGAGACCATCCGTGCCTTCTGCCGCGCGCTCGCGCTGGAGAAGCCTGTCGTGATGGGCTGCTCGATCGGCGGCCGCATCGTGCTCAACCTTGCGATCGAACATGCCGCCGAATTCCGCGCCTTGATCGGGCTCGAGGCTGCCGATTTCCAGCAGCCGTGGTACGACACGAGCTGGCTGAACCGCCCGGACGTCCATGGCGGCGAGGTCTGCGCCGCGCTGGTCTCGGGGCTGATCGCCCCGCAGAGTCCTGCTGCCCAGCGGATGGAAACGCTGTGGGCCTACAAGCAGGGCGGTCCCGGCGTGTTCAAGGGCGACCTCCACTTCTATCGCGTCGACGGCGACCTGCGCGGCAAGGTCGCGTCAATCGATACTAAAGTATGCAGGCTCTATCTGCTCACGGGCGAGTATGATTTCTCCTGCACGCCCGAGGACACGAGGCGGACGGCAGCGGCAATAGGGGGCGCCAGCGTCACGATCATGGAGAAGCTCGGTCATTTTCCGATGAGCGAGAATCCCGGACAGTTTCGCCGCTATATCGCACCCGTCCTCGCTGACATTCTCACGCATTGAAATATGCAGTTTCCACGCAAGGAGTAGACGTATGACACGGAACTATCTGATCGGCTTCGCGCTCGCCGGCGCGCTGTGCGCGGGCCAGGCGCAGGCCGAGGAGCTGACCGGCACGCTGAAGAACATCAAGGACACCGGCGCGATCACTCTCGGCTATCGCGATTCCTCGATTCCGTTCTCCTATCTCGACGACAACCAGAAGCCCGTCGGCTACGCCATGGACATCTGCTACAAGATCGTCGATGCGATCAAGAAGGAGCTCAAGCTCGACAAGCTCGAGGTCAAGCTCAACCCGGTGACCTCGGCGACGCGTATTCCGCTGATGGCCAACGGCACCGTCGACCTCGAATGCGGCTCGACCACCAACAATGCCGAGCGCCAGAAGCAGGTCTCCTTCACCAATACCCACTTCCTGACCGCGAGCCGCTACGTCTTCAAGAAATCGGCCGGGCTCAAGTCGATCGACGACCTGAAGGGCAAGACCGTGGTCTCGACCGCCGGCACCACCAACATCAAGCAGCTCACCGAAGCCAACGTCGCGCGCAGCCTCGGCGCCAACATCATTCCGGCCAAGGATCATGCCGAAGCCTTCCTGATGGTCGAGACCGACCGCGCGGTCGCCTTCGTGATGGACGACATCCTGCTGGCGAGCCTTGTGGCCGGCTCGAAGGCGCCCGACGACTACGTGATCTCCAAGGATGCGTTCTCCAAGCCCGAGCCCTACGGCATCATGCTGCGCAAGGACGACGCGCCCTTCAAGAAGGTCGTCGACGCCGCCACCGCCGCGCTGTACACCAGCGGCGAGGGCCAGAAGATCTACGACAAGTGGTTCACCCAGAAGATCCCGCCGAAGGGCCTGAACCTCAACGTGCCGATCGGGCCGGAACTGAAGAACGAATTCGCCAAGCCGTCGGATTCGCCCGATCCGGATTCGTATAAGTAGGCTTTCTTCTTCGCCGGGCACGTAAAAGCATCGAAGCGCGGAAGCTGCTTCCGTTCCCTCTCCCCGCTCTTCGCGGGGAGAGGGTCAGGGTGAGGGGCTCACTCCGCAAAGGCAGCGCGAGTTGGACTCGCGGAGAGCCCCCTCACCCGGATCGCGATGCGATCCGGCCTCTCCACGCAAGCGGGGCGAGGCAGAAGAGTCGAGAAATGGCCGGCCATTTTTTGGAGGAGAATGGCCGGACATTTGCATACATCTTGCCGTCATGCGTGATCGGCGTGGTTGCGCGGGGGACCTGTGAACTACAATTGGAACTGGCACATCTTTCTTGAGCCGAACCCGATGGGGACCGGCACCTATCTCGACCTGTTGCTGTCGGGACTGGTGGTCACCCTCAAGACGTCGCTGCTCGCATGGATCATCGCCTTGATCTCCGGCTGCGTGATCGGCGTCATGCGCACGCTGCCGTCGAGGACGGCCTCGTGGATCGGCTTTGGCTATGTCGAATTCTTCCGCAACATGCCGCTCCTGGTGCAGCTGTTCCTGTGGTTCTTCGTGCTGCCGGAATTGCTGCCGAAATCCGCCGGCCTGTGGCTGAAGCAGTTGCCCAACGCCCCGTTCTGGACGGCCGCGATCGGCATCGGTTTCTTCATGTCGGCGCGGGTCGCCGTGCAGTTGCAGGCCGGCATCTCCTCGTTGCCGCGCGGACAGAAGCAGGCAGCAACCGCGCTCGGCCTGACCACCATGCAGACCTATCGCTACGTGCTGCTGCCGATGGCGTTCCGCATCATCCTGCCGCCGCTGACCTCGGAGTTCCTCAACACCATCAAGAACACGGCGGTCGCCATCACCATCGGCCTGGTCGAACTGACCGGCGAGGCGCGCTCGATGCAGGAGTTCTCGTTCCAGGTGTTCGAGGCCTTCACGGCGGCGACCGTGCTCTACCTCATTGTCAATTTCATCGTGGCGACCGCGATGCGCTTCCTCGAGCGCTATGTCGCGATTCCCGGCTACATCGCGGGGAAATGACCATGATCGGCAATTTCGATTTCGACGTCATCCGTCGCGCGCTTCCCTATCTGTTCTTCGAGGGCATGCGCTTCACGTTGACCCTGACCGCACTCGCGGCCTTCGGCGGGCTCGTATTCGGCACGCTGATCGCGCTGATGCGGCTGTCCGGCTACAGGCTGCTCGGGCGCGTCGCCGGCATCTATGTCGACTTCATGCGTTCGCTGCCGCTGGTGCTGGTGATCTTCTGGTTCTACTTCCTGGTGCCCTATATCGGACAGTGGCTGACCGGTGCGTCGCGGCCGATCACGGTCGGCGCGTTCGCCTCCTCGCTGATCACCTTCATCATGTTCGAGGCGGCGTATTTCTCCGAGATCATGCGCGCCGGCATCCAGTCGATCTCGCGCGGCCAGCCGGCCGCGGCCAACGCGCTCGGCCTGACCTACAGCCAGACCATGCGCTACGTCGTGCTGCCGCAGGCGTTCCGTAACATGCTGCCGGTGCTGCTGACCCAGACCATCGTGCTGTTCCAGGACACCTCGCTGGTCTACGTGCTGTCGATCACCGATTTCCTCGGTGCCGCCAGCAAGGTCGCGCAGCGCGACGGCCGCCTGGTCGAGATGTACCTGTTCGCAGCGGTGGTCTACTTCGTCATCTGCTCTGCCGCGTCCTTCCTCGTCCGCCGCCTGCAGGCGCGCATCGCCATCGTTCGATAGCGATGCTCCAACAAACAGAGCCATCATGATCGAGATCAATCACGTCAACAAATGGTACGGGCCGAGCTTCCAGGCGCTGAAGGACTGCACCACCAGCGTCGCCAAGGGCGAGGTGGTCGTGGTCTGCGGGCCCTCCGGTTCGGGCAAGTCGACCCTGATCAAATGCGTCAACGCGCTGGAGCCGATCCAGGGCGGCGACATCACCCTCGACGGCGTCAAGGTCAACGACCCCAGGACGGACCTGCCGAAGCTGCGCTCGCGGGTCGGCATGGTGTTCCAGCATTTCGAGCTGTTTCCGCATCTGCGGATCGTCGAGAATCTCTGCCTGGCGCAGGAGAAGGTGCTCGGCCGCAGGCATGACGACGCCGTGGCCAAGGGCATGAAGCTGCTCGATCGCGTCGGCCTGAAGGATCATGCCAAGAAATTCCCGGCCGAACTCTCGGGCGGCCAGCAGCAGCGCGTCGCGATCGCCCGCGCGCTCGCCATGGACCCGATCGCGATGCTGTTCGACGAGCCGACCTCGGCGCTCGATCCCGAGATGATCAGCGAGGTGCTCGACGTGATGGTCGACCTCGCCCGCGAGGGCATGACCATGATGGTCGTGACCCACGAGATGGGCTTTGCCAACAAGGTCGCCGACCGCGTGATCTTCATGGACCGTGGCGAGATCGTCGAGGATGCCAAAAAGACCGACTTCTTCGGCCAGCCCCGCAGTGATCGCGCGCAGAAGTTCTTGTCGAAGATCTTGCAGCACTGAGGCTGGGGGGCACGGGCCTTCCACATCGTCATTCCCGGGCGATGCGCAGCATCGAAACCGGAATCTCGAGATTCCGGGTTCGCCTCTCCGAGGCGCCCCGGAGTGACGGCGCGGCTGGAGGGTTTATCCCGGCCCGCAATTTGCGTATACGAAGGCCTGAAACCCGCCCTTCGTCCGCAGGAGAATCCGCTTGGAAAAGATCGCTTACGTCAACGGCTCGTTCGTGCCGCACTCCGAGGCCAAGGTCTCGGTCTTCGACCGCGGATTCCTGTTCGCCGACGGCATCTATGAGGTCGCAGCAGTCCTCGACGGCAAGCTGATCGACAGTGCCTCGCATCTGGCGCGGCTGGAGCGTTCGGTCGGCGAGATCAAGCTCAAGCTGCCCGAGAGCGTGGCGCGGATCGAGGAGATCCAGAAGGAACTGGTCAGGCGCAACGACCTCGTCAACGGCATGGTCTATCTCGAGGTCACCCGCGGTGCCGACAAGGGGCGAGACTTCGCGTTCCCGAAGGCGGACGTCAAGTCGACGCTGGTGATGTTCACCTCGGAGAAGGACATCATCAACGCACCGTCGGCCAGGACCGGCATCAACGTCATCACCGTGCCCGACATCCGCTGGACCCGCCGCGACATCAAGAGCGTGGCGCTGCTGGCGCAGGTGCTGGCCAAGCAGGCCGCGGCCGAGGCCGGCGCCGGCGAGGCCTGGATGATCGAGGACGGCAAGGTCACCGAGGGCGGCTCGTCGTCCGCCTTCATCGTCACCCGGGACGACGTCATCGTGACGCGGCAGAACGGCAACGAGATCCTGCCTGGCTGCACCCGCAAGGCGGTGGTCAAGCTCGCCGAGGAACGCCAGCTGCGCATCGAGGAACGCGCCTTCACGGTCGAGGAAGCACTCGCCGCCAAGGAAGCCTTCATCACCAGCGCCTCGGTGTTCGTGCAGGGCGTGGTCGCTGTCGACGGCAAGGCGATCGGCAACGGCAAGGTCGGTCCGATGACCGACCGCCTGCGCGAGATCTATGTCGACTTCGCCAAGGCGACGGCGGTTTAGCGCGGTCGCGTCGCCTGTTGAATGTCAGCCGGGAGGCCGCTGCGTACTGGATGCCCCGCATGAAGCGGGGCATGACAGCTGAGTATGAGGTGACGTCTACGCCGCCGCCTTCGCCTTCACCGGATGCACCGCGCGGAAACCGATTGCGATCCGGTTCCAGGCGTTGATGGCCCCGATCAATGTGGTGAGGTTGACCAGTTCGGCATCCGAGAAATGCGCGCGCACAGCCTCGTAATCGGCGTCGGGCGCGTGGGTTTCCGCAATATGCGTCAGCGCTTCTGTCCAGGCCAGAGCGGCGCGCTCGCGGTCGGAGTAGAGCGGCGACTCGCGCCAGGCGTTGAGCAGATAGAGCCGCTGCTCGGTCTCGCCGTGCTTGCGGGCATCCTCGGTGTGCATGTGGATGCAATAGGCACAGCCGTTGATCTGCGACGCCCGGGTCTTGACCAGTTCGATCAGCGATTGCTCGAGACCGCTGGCGGTGATCTGGTTCTCCACGGCGACCAGTGCCTTGATGGTCTCGGGGGCGGCCTGGAAGAAGTTCATGCGGGGTTTCATGGTGGTTCTCCTTTGCTTGCGGTGATGAAGTTCAATGCGCGCCGCCGCCACCGGCAAGATGGCCGGGCTTCTTCAGGAACAGTCCCGCGGCAAGCGCGACAATCAGGGCGACACCGAGCAGGTAGAAGGTGTCGCTGAAGGCGAGGATGAAAGCCTGTTTCTGCACGATCTTGCCGATGGCGACCAAAGCGCGGCTGGTCGCATCGGCCTGGTTGGCCACGCCGTGGCTCATGAAATACTGGGTCAACTGATCGATCCGCGTGCGGGTGGCCTGCTCCAGCATCGAGACGGAGGAGCTGAGCACGTTGGAGTGGTACTGCTCGCGCTTGGTCAGCACCGTCTGCAGGATGGCAATGCCGACGGCGCCGCCGAGGTTCCGCATCATGTTGAACAGGCCGGATGCTGAGCCGGCATTCTCTGCCTCGATCCCCGCGGTCGCGACCGCCGACAGCGGCGCCATCACCAGCGCCTGGCCGACGGCGCGCACCACGTTGGGCCAGAACAGCTGGTCGGTGCCGTAATCGTTGGTCATGAAGATGTTCATGAAGTTGGAGCCGGCAAACAGCGCAAAGCCGACGCCGATCATGATGCGCGGGTCGAGGCGCTGCATCAGCCGGGGCACCAGCGGGATCAGGACGAGTTGCGGCAGGCCGGTCCAGGCCAACACCATGCCGATCTGCTCGGAGTTGTAGCCCTGAACGCGCGACAGGTACTGGGGCAGGATGAACACCGAGCCGTACAGCGCGACGCCGAGCAGGAAGTTCGCCAGCATGCCGAAGCCGAAATTGCGTCGGACGAGCAGGCGCAGATTGAGCAGAGGCTTCTCGACCGTGAACTCGATGACCAGGAAGGCCGTCAGCGCGACAGCGGCGATGACAGAGAGGCGAACGATGAAGTCCGAACCGAACCAGTCGTCCTTGTTGCCCTCTTCCAGCACGGTCTGCAGCGCGGCGAGCCCGATCGACATCGTGATGATGCCGAGCCAGTCGCCTTGGCGCAGCAGCGACAGCTTCATCGGGCTGGAGTCGAGCGAGAAATACAGCATGCCGATCATGATCGCGCCGGGCACCAGATTGACATAGAAGATGTATTGCCAGCCCCAGTTCTCGGTCAGGTAGCCACCGATGGTCGGGCCGATCGCAGGCGCAAACGTCGCCGAGATCGCGAACAGCGCGAGCCCGATCGGCTGCTTGGCCCGCGGCAGCAGCGTGATGATCAGCGTGAAGGCCAGCGGAATCAGCACGCCGCCGGAAAAGCCCTGAACCGCGCGCAGCACGATCATCTGCGGCAGGTCCTGCGCCAGCGCGCAGGCCGCCGAGAACACCAGGAACAGGAACGCATTGACGAGTAGATATTTGCGCACCGAGAACACCTGGGCGAGCCAGCCGCTCAGCGGGATCACGATGATCTCTGCGATCAGATAGGAGGTCGAGATCCAGCCGCCGTCGTCGATGCCGGCGCCGATTGCGCCCTGCACGTCGGCGAGCGAGGCATTGACGATCTGGATGTTCAGCACCGCCATGAACGCGCCGAGGTTGGCGCCGATCACCGCGATCCAGGTCCGCGCCGAGACGGTCGGCGCCGCGGGTGCAGCGGGCTTGGAGAGGTCAGCAGAGGCAGCGGCGTTGAGTGTGGGCCGGAGCGCGGTCATCGGGGTCGTCCCTTGCATTGATGCAGGCACCATGCATTAGGCGGTTGGTTTCGATAATCAGGGAAAGAATGGAAGCATTGTCTCTCCCTGCTTGATAATGACGCTGCGATCAGTGGCTCGCTGGCGAGATCGATCGTGAGGTGAACAGACCCGTCACACTCCCTCCCCCTTGCGGGGAAGGGGGGGAGAGGGGTAGGCCCCGGGCGCTGGCGTGAAGATGTGCGAGCCGCCTCAATCTTGCTGGCGCCGTACGGATTGCTTCTCGCGCTCCGTCGAACGTCAGAGCGAGCGGCACCCCTCTCCCTAACCCTCCCCCGCAAAGGGGGGGAGGGAACCCTTCGACCGGAATCTGCGGCGCGGAAGGAGAGAGGTTGATCGCGGTTATTCGAAAGCTTGCGTCGCCTTACCCGCCGTTGGCGCCCGCCGCCGAGGCCAGATGCCGCTTCGCCGCGCGCTCGGCGATGACCGTCGCCTTGGTGTCGACGGTCGGGATCGCCGACATGCCGGGACGGAGCAGTCCGGTCAGCCTGCCGTCGTCGAGCACGATCTTCACCGGAACGCGCTGCACGATTTTTGTGAAGTTGCCGGTGGCGTTGTCGGGCGGCAGCAGCGCGAATTCGAGGCCGCTGGCCGGCGACAGGCTGTCGACATGGCCTTTCAGCGTGGTATCGCGGAAGCCGTCGACTGTGAGCTCGACAGGCTGGCCGTTGCGCACATGGGTGAGCTGGGTCTCCTTGAAGTTGGCGACCACATAGACCGCACCGAGCGGCACCACCGCCATCAGCTGGGTGCCGGCCTGCACGTACTGGCCGACGCGCAGCGTGCGGGCGCCGACGGTGCCGTCCACCGGCGCGGTGATCTGCGTGTATGACAGATTCAGCTCGGCCTGCTGTTCGACCGCGCGGGCGTGATCAGCCTGCGCCACGGCCTGCGCGCGCTGCGTGGTCAGCACGTCGACCTTGCGCTGGGCGGCGAGCAGGCCGGATTGCGAATGCTGCAGCTGCGCGTCGCTTGAGCGTAGCGCGGCGTCGGTCTGCTGCGCGCGCTGCACGGTCCCGGAGCCGGTCTTCATCAGCCCGTCGTAGCGGGCCTGCTCTTCCTGCGCGAATTTCAGGTTGGCCTCGGCCGCGTCGACATCGGCCTTGCCCTGCGCGATGATCGGCTGTTGCAAGGCGAGCTGCGCATCGAGGTTGCGCACCGACGCATCGGCCGCATCGACGTCGGCCCTCGCCTGGCCGAGCGCGGCGCGGTAGTCGCGGTCGTCGATCTGCGCCAGCAATTGCCCGGCCTTCACCGGCTGGTTGTCGTTCACCAGCACTTTCGCGATGTACCCGGACACGCGCGGCGCGATGATGGTGGAGTCAGCTTTTACATAGGCATCGTCGGTCGACTCGAGGTAGCGGCCGGTGGTGAGGTAGCCGTAGCCGAAGTCTCCCGCCGCGGCGACGCCGAGCGCGGCGACCAGCGCGAGGGCTGCCCCCTTGATCGCGCGCCGCGACGGGCGCAGGCTGATTTTCGGAGCATCATCAGAGACATAGGTGGTGGTCGACATGGCATCCTCCGAACCGGCTTTGGCGCCTCGTCGAGGAGGACGCCGGGTACGACCCCTAGATGCAATATCCTCCCCGCTGTGATAATCCCGATAAAGCTGGAAGCATTATCAAGCCAGGCTAGACAATCCGAGGTCTTCCAAATGGATCGCCTGACCAGCCTGACTGCCTTCGTCAGGGTCGTGGATTCCGGCGGCTTCTCCGCCGCCGGCCGCAAGCTCAACATGTCCACCACGATGGTGAGCAACCACGTCCAGTCGCTGGAGGATCGGCTCGGCGTGCGTCTGCTCAACCGCACCACGCGCAAGGTCGGCCTGACCGAGGTCGGCCAGGCCTATTACGACCGCTGCATCCAGATCCTCGCCGACATCGAGCAGGCCGACGACATCGCCGGCGCGCTGCAATCGGTGCCGCGCGGAACGCTGCGCATCTACACCAACACCCATGTCGTGCAGTTCCTCTCACCCGCGGTCGCCGAGTTCCTCGCGACCTATCCGGAGGTCAAGGTCGACCTCACCATCGGCGAGCGCGACGTCGACCTGCTCGACGAGAACTACGATCTTGCGGTGCGCATGATCCCGCCGCGGGATTCCAGCCTGATCGTGCGCAGCATCGCGACCTGGCGGCACGTGCTGTGCTGCTCGCACGGCTACATCGAGCAGCACGGCAAGCCAACGCTGCTCGCGGATCTGGCGACACGCAACTGCATCCAGCACGTCAATTATCCCTTCAAGGACGAGTGGCGCTTCGTCGATCGAAAGGGCGCGGCGGCGTCGGTGCGGGTGTCGGGCAATCTGATCTCGAACAGCGGCGAGACGCTGCGGCTGGCCGGGCTCGCCGGCGTCGGCATCTGGATGGCGGCGGGATTCCTCGTCCGCGACGATCTGGAGGCCGGCAGGCTGGTCCGCCTGCTGCCCGAATACCGGCCGGTCGAGCTGACGATGAACGCGGTCTATCCGCATCGCCATCACCTCTCGGCCAAGGTGCGCACCTTCATCGATCTTCTGGTCCGCCACGCCACCGAGCAGCAGAAGCTGATCAATCCGTATTCGTGACGATGCGCTGCTGCTCTTCGCATCTGCGAACACGTCGCCGCGAGTCGGAATGCGAAGGTCGGAATGCAAAGCGCGCTGCGCGAGGTGATTGACGACGCGGCATCAAAGCAGGGTAAGATCGCGATTCCGGCGGGCGATTCATCTGATGTCGCGCTGCCGTGACGCGGATTCCAGACGCCGCGAACCGGTGTCGGGTCGTCGGGCGAAACACCGATGCGAGATGGGGGAGGAAGCCATGTGGATTCTGTTGCTGCTGCCGTTTGTCGGCCTGCTATGGGTGCCGTTCTACAATTTAGTCGAGCCGTCGCTGTTCGGCTTCCCCTTCTTCTACTGGTACCAGCTTGCCTGGGTGCCGATCTCCTCGCTCTTGATCTGGCTGGTCTATCGCAGCAGCACGCCTGACGAGACGCGGTGAGGGGACCGACATGACCGATCATATCGAGTGGGTCGCACTCTGCGTCTTCATCTTCTTCTTCGCGCTCGTCACCGTGATGGGCTTCTTCGCCGCGCGCTGGAAATCGGGCCCGGTTGGTGAGCATCTCGACGAATGGGGCCTCGGCGGCCGGCAGTTCGGCACCTGGATCACCTGGTTCCTGGTCGGCGGCGATTTCTACACCGCCTACACGGTGATCGCGGTGCCGGCGCTGGTCTATGCGGTCGGCGCCTACGGCTTCTTCGCGCTGCCCTACACCATCATCGTCTATCCGTTCGTGTTCGCGGTGATGCCGGTGCTGTGGAAGAAGGCGCATGCTGCGGGACACGTCACCGCCGCCGACGTCGTCCATGCCGCCTATGGCTCGCGCGCGCTCGAGCTTGCGGTGGCGCTGACCGGCATGGTCGCGACCATGCCCTACATCGCGCTGCAGCTGATCGGCATGGAGGTCGTGATCAAGGCGATGGGGCTGTCGGGCGAATTGCCGATCGTCGCCGCCTTCGTGATCCTCGCGCTCTATACCTACAGCTCGGGCTTGCGTGCGCCAGCGCTGATCGCCTTCGTCAAGGACATCATGATCTACATCGTGGTGCTGGTCGCAGTGGTCGTGGTGCCCGCCAAGCTCGGCGGTTATGGCGCGGTGTTCTCGGCGGCGAACGACGCATTCACCGCGAAGGGCGGCGCCACCGGCCTGACCCTGAAGCCGGCGCAATATCTGCCCTATGCGACGCTGGCGCTCGGCTCGGCGCTCGCCGCGTTCATGTATCCCCACACGCTGACCGGCATCTTCGCCTCGAGGTCGGCGGATACGATCCGCAAGAACGCGATCCTGCTGCCGGCCTATACGCTGCTGCTCGGCCTGATCGCGCTGCTCGGCTACATGGCCTATGCCGCGGGCGTCAAGGTGACCTCGCCGAACGACGTGGTGCCGACGCTGTTCAAGACGCTGTTCCCCGAATGGTTCGCGGGCTTTGCGTTCGCGGCGATCGCGATCGGCGCGCTGGTGCCGGCGGCGGTGATGAGCATCGGCGCCGCCAACCTGTTCACCCGCAATGTCTGGAAGTCCTACGTCAATCCGGACATCAGCCATGCCGGCGAGGCATCGGTGGCGAAAATCACCTCGCTGGTGGTGAAGGTCGGCGCGCTTGCCTTCATCCTGTTCCTGCCGACCCAATACGCGCTCGACCTGCAACTGCTCGGCGGCCTCTGGATCGTGCAGACGCTGCCGGCACTGGTGTTCGGCCTGTTCACCGCCTGGTTCCGCGCCGAGGGCCTGTTGCTCGGCTGGGCAGTCGGGATCGGCTGGGGCTCGTACACGGCGTGGAGCAACGGGCTGAAGCCGCTCGCCAGCATCACGCTTGGAGAGGCCAGCTACACCTTCTATGTCGGCCTCGGCGCGCTGCTGCTCAACATCGTGGTCGCCGTGCTCGCGACCATCGTGGTCGGCTGGATGTCACCCGCCAAGCGCGGCGCGGCGGCCTGAGCCGCCACCTGCGTCAGACGGGGCGGAGGTGGGTTGCGCGGTCAGCCGCGCCACCTCCGCCTTGGTCTTCTCGATGGCCGCATCCTTCACCGGACCGTAGCCGCGGATCTCCATCGGCGCCTTCGCGATCGCGATGAGGTCGGGCAGGCGTGCCGCATCGAGCTTGCCGAGCATGGTCTCGATCAGCGCCTCGTACCAGCTGATCAGTTCGCGCTCGGCGCGGCGCTCCGCAGTGTAGCCGAACAGGTCGAACGGCGTGCCGCGCAGCCCCTTCATCCGCGCCAGCAGCCGCAGCGGCGTCTGGATCCACGGACCGAACGCGCGCTTGCGCGGCCGGCCGCGCGCGTCGCGTCGCGCCGGCAGCAATGGCGGCGCCAGATGGTACTGCACCCGGTAGTCGCCATCGAATTCGCGATCGATCTGGTCGAGGAAGCCGGTCTGCATATGCAAACGCGCCACCTCATATTCGTCCTTGTAGGCCATCAGCTTGAACAGCGACCGGGCTACCGCGTCAGTGAGGTTCTCGCCGCCGAGCGCCGCCTCGGCGCGGCGCACGCGATCGACTGCCGCCTTGTAGCGCGCGGCATAAGCCTCGTCCTGATAATCCCTCAGGAAGTCGGCGCGCCGCGCGATGACCTGATCGAGCGCCTCCGGCGTCGCAGCGCCGGTGTCCCCGGTCTTCGGCAGGAAATCCGGATCGGCGAAGGCGATCCGGCCCCAGGCCAGAGCCTGCCGGTTGCGCTCGACGGTGACGCCGTTGAGCTCGATCGCGCGCGACAAGGCTTCGAGCGACACCGGCACCAGCCCCTGCTGCCAGGCAAAGCCGAGCATCATGATATTGGCATAGACACTGTCGCCGAGCAGCCGCTCGGCCAGCGCATTGGCGTCGATCGCGGTGAGATTGCCCGATCCGATCACCCGCTCGATCGCGCGCAAGCGCACCGGGGAGGCGAGGTCGGCGTCGCGGAAACGCACCACGTCGCCGGTCGGCATCTCCGCCATGTTGATCGCGGCGCGCATGCCCTTGCGGTAGGTGCCGGAGGCCTTTGCCGACGAAGACACCACGAGGTCGCAGCCGATCAGCGCATCCGCCGCGCCCTGGTCGATCCGCACCTGATGCAGTGCATCGGGCGCCGCCGCCAGCCGCAGGAAGCTCAGGACGGGGCCGAATTTCTGCGCGAAGCCGGTGAAGTCGAGCACCGAGACGCCGCGTCCCTCGAGATGCGCGGCCATCGCGATCAGCGCACCGACCGTGATCACGCCGGTGCCGCCGACGCCGGTGACGAGCAGATCATAGGGCCGCTCCAGCGCGGAGAACTCCGGCGCCGCCAGCGTCGCAGCGCGCGCCAGCGGATCGACCTGGCTCGCCGCCTTCGCCCGCCGCTTGCCGCCCTCGATGGTGACGAAGCTCGGGCAGAAGCCGTTGAGGCAGGAGAAATCCTTGTTGCAGGTCGAGAGGTTGATCTTGCGCTTGCGGCCGAACGGCGTCTCCTTCGGCTCGACGCTGAGGCAGTTCGATTCCACCGAGCAATCGCCGCAGCCCTCGCAGACGAGGTCGTTGATGTAGGCGAAGCGCGCCGGGTCGGGAAGCGTGCCGCGCTTGCGCCGACGGCGCTTCTCGGTGGCGCAGCTCTGCTGGTAGATCAGCACGGTGACGCCCTTGATCTCGCGCAGCTCGCGCTGGACGGCGTCCATCTCCTCGCGCGGATGGATGGTGACGCCGCCGGGCAGATCCGCCGGCGAGAAATGGGAGGGATCGTCGGAGACCAGCGCAATGCGCGACACGCCTTCTGCGCGGACGCTGTGGGCGATTGCCTGCACGCTGACCGGGCCGTCGACCGGCTGGCCGCCGGTCATCGCCACTGCGTCGTTGAACAGGATCTTGTAGGTGATGTTGGCCTTCGCCGCGATCGCCTGCCGGATCGCCATCGAGCCGGAATGATAGTAGGTGCCTTCGCCGAGATTCTGGAACACATGCGTATTGCCGGTGAATTTCGAAGAGGCCGCCCAGTTGACGCCTTCGCCGCCCATCTGGATCAGCGACGAGGTCTCGCGGTCCATCCAGCTCGCCATGAAATGGCAGCCGATACCGGCCAGTGCCTTCGAGCCATCGGGCACCTTTGTCGACGTGTTGTGCGGGCAGCCCGAGCAGAAATAGGGCGTGCGCGTCGCGCCGGGCACGGCGATCGTGCGATCCCGCTCGGGCGCGAGCGCAGCGACGCGGCGGGCGATCTGCAATTCGGGAAACATCGGATCGAGCCGCCGCGCCAGCACGTCCGCCAGCATCCGCGGCGACAATTCGCCGATCCAGGAGATCAGCCGCGCGCCGGTCTCGTCATGCTTGCCGACCATCCGCTCCGGCTTCGATCCGGGATAGTCGTAGAAATATTCCTTGAACTGGCTTTCGATGATGCCGCGCTTCTCCTCGACCACCAGGATCTCGCGCTTGCCCTTCACGAACTCCATCGCGTCGTGCAGCGCGAGCGGCCACACCATGCCGACCTTGTAGATGTCGATGCCGAGGCGGCGGCAAGCGGCTTCATCGAGTCCGACCAGCCGCAGCGCCTCCATCAAATCGAGATGCGCCTTGCCCGTGGTGACGATGCCGTAGGTCGCCTCCTCGACGTCGTAGATGCGGCGGTCGATCGGGTTGGCCTTCGCGAAGGCGTAGACCGCGTGCTTCTTCGCCTCCAGCCGCTCCTCGATCTGCGGCCCCGGCAGATCCGGCCAGCGATAGTGCAGGCCGCCGGGCGGCGGGGTGAAATCCGGCCGTGCAAACACGCGCGGTGCGCGCAGCTCGACCGACGCGCCCGATTCCACGATCTCCGAGATCGCCTTGAAGCCGACCCACATGCCGGAGAAGCGGCTCAGCGCGTAGCCATATTCGCCGAAGGCGAGATACTCGCCGACATCGGCCGGATGCAGCGTCGGCATGAACCAGGTCATGAAGGCGACATCGGACTGGTGCGGCATCGAGGACGACACGCAGCCATGATCGTCGCCGGCGACGACAAGCACGCCGCCATGCGGCGAGGAACCATAGGCATTGCCGTGCTTCAGCGCATCGCCGGAACGGTCGATGCCGGGGCCCTTGCCGTACCAGAGCCCGAACACGCCATCGACCTCGCGATCGCGTTGCGTCTCCACCTGCTGCGAGCCGAGCACGGCGGTCGCCGCGAGGTCTTCGTTGACCGCGGGCAGGAATTCGATGCGGCTCGTCTTCAGTTGATCCTTGATCTTCCAGAGCTCGAGATCCACGCCGCCGAGCGGCGAGCCGCGATAGCCCGAGATGAATCCGGCGGTGTTGAGCCCGGCGGTGCGGTCGCGTTTGGCCTGGTCGAGCGCGATGCGGACGATCGCCTGTGTGCCGGTGAGGAAAACCCGGCCATGCTGGCGGGTGTAGCGGTCGGAGAGCTGGTAGGCGTCGAGCAGCGGCATCTGGCCCATGACTGACCCCTCGGAGGAATCGCTGGTGATCTCGGAAGACAACGCTACGCCCTGATGCCTGGTAGGTCCTACCTATCTGTTCTTTCTGAGGCGCGATATCGGTGGAATGTTGTGGCCATGGCGCCTTTTTGGTAGAATTTACCAAAATGGAGCTTGTTCATGGTCGAAGAGCAGGACGAAAAGATCCTTGGCGAATTGCAGAAGGACGGCCGCGCCACCAACCAGCAGCTGGCGGAGACCGTGGGCATGTCGACCTCGGCGTGCTGGCGCCGCGTGCGCGCGCTGGAGGAGTCCGGCGTGATATCAGGCTATGCGGCGCTGGTCGCCCGCGAGCAGGCGGGCTTTGCCACCTCGGCGATCCTGCACGTCTCGCTGGAGCGGCACGACGTCAAATTCGTCGACGAGTTCGTCGCCAGCGTCTTGAAGCGCCGCGAGGTGCTGGAGTGCTTCGCGACCACCGGCGACGCCGACTACCATCTGCGCGTCGTGGTACGCGACATGGACGCCTACAACAGATTCCTCGACGATTTCATGTTCCGCATCCCCGGCATCCGCCACGTCCGCACCAACGTGATCCTGAAGGAAATCAAGACCGGCGTGGCGCTGCCGTTTTGAGGGCGCGACGACTCGGATGTAGCGCGCCTTACCTTACCTTGAGCCTACGACCGCGTCTCCGGATGCCAGTCGGGCACCATCTTGATCATGCGCCACACGAGCAGATCGAGGGCGCGGGTCATGCCATCTCGCGACCTGGTATTGGTGAACGCCGACCAGCAGAAATCGCTGTTGGTGCGCACCGAGATCGTCGTCGTTCCGTCCAACAGGCCACTGTGCCACCAATTGTTGTTCGCGGTGATGAACGACCCCTTGGCGTAGCGAGGGTTGACGGCGCTTGGGGTGCTCATGGCGCGGAGGCTGTCGTCGGTGAGCAGTTGCCCGGTGTCCTTGAAGCCGTCGATATGGATGAACAGTGCCGTCAAATCGCCCGGCGTCGCAATCCAGCCACCATGGGAATCCATGCGTGCGACGTTCATCCGATACGGATCGCCGGTCTGGCAATAATATTTGACCTCGCTCGTCGCCCGCTCGCTCAGCGTATTGCCGGCGATCTGCATGTCGGCGATGCCGGATCGCTTCAGGACGGTATCCCTGATGTACCGCTCGTAGGTCTGGCCGGTCAGCTTCTCGATGACGCGCCCGAGGATGCAATAGCCGAAGTTCGAATAGGAATAGGACTCGCCCGGGGGACTAGTGAGCGGCATGTGCTCGAGCGTCCACTTGATCAGCTCGCGGTGCGACATGTCCTGGTTCATGAACATCGGATCGCGAACCTGGTTTCCCCAGGCACCGGTGGTGTGAGTCAGGAGATGCTCGATCGTGATCTGCTCGACGTTCGAGCGAGACACGCCTCCGGTCATCAGGCTTTGCAGGGTCGGTGTCGTCGGGTAATCCGCCGCGAGAATGGAGTTCGGCCCGAACACGTAGTCACCGAGCCGCAACTTGCCGGCTTCGACCAGCGTGAATATCCCTGTCGAGGTCACCGGCTTGGAGATGCTGGCGATCCGGAAGCGGTGTTGCGGCGTGAGTGCCTCGCCGGTCTCCCGGTCCGCAACGCCGAATGCCTCGACATAGACGGGCTTTCCCTTGATCGCGAGGGCGATCGAGAGGCCGGGAACGTCGTAGTCGCCCATGAAATCGGCCGCCAGGGCGGCCATCTGCCTGCGCTGGACCGACGTCGGCAGCGCTTCGGGCTCCGCGGCAAGGGCGGGCGAACGCGCGTGGATCAGACCCGCAGCCGATAGCAGCGAGCCCTGAAGCAATGTTCGGCGTGAAAGCGACATGGCTGCCACCCCCGGGAGCGAGCCGCGACACGGTATTTCGCTTCTCCTTCCGTTGTCACGTCACAAAAGGCTGTGTGACGACCTCACGACGATCCGACGGGCAAATCAGCAAAACCTGTCAATCCTCCCGCGCGAAAATATTTCGGTTTATCATAATAGCGAATCAACGTATAGAGTTTCCCGTCTCACCCGCTCGAGGGGCGCTTCGCGATCGTCACGAACGTTGTGGTGGGATGCGGTGGACGCTGATGTCGCGATTGACGGTCGCGGCGGATAGCGGACGGCGAAATCGTGCAGGCCTGACGCCCTAGTGGCAGGTGTCTCCCGCGAGATGCGAAAGCATCTTCGCGA
>NZ_JAFCKQ010000031.1 GCF_018130215.1 Bradyrhizobium jicamae | reverse complement strand
TGGTCCTACCCCCGTGCTTTCTACCTTGCACGGGGCCCATGGGTGCGATCGGCACCCGGCTTTCCCTGCGCCCTCTGATCGAGAGGGCGGAACGACAGGCAAACCTCGGGCAATTCATGTCGCGAGAAGGCGGATGTGTGTCTCCGTCACTGCGAGCGGAGCGAAGCAATCCATCGCTCCGCATCTGCGGACCAACGGATTGCTTCGTCGCTTCAATTGCCCTTGCAATCTTGTCGCGAGCTCCTCGGAATGACACCGTGGCAGGGACCGCGCTCTCACCGGCCCTGTTTCAGCCCCGCCTCGAGCCGTGCCAGCTCGCCCTCGAGGTCGCGCTCGACATCAGCCACCAGCATGTCGACCACCCGATACTCCCGTGCCTCGAGCCAGCCGCGGCGCTTGGCGCGGTCGGCGGCAATGGCCTCGCTCTCACCCGGGTTGACGAGCTCGATCGCAGTCCGGTGGCCGAAGGAGACGAAGTCGGGGATGTGGCGGCCGACCGGGGTCTGGCGCTTGAACAGGCCGGCGAAGCGGCGGTCCCTGGTCAGCGCCTGCCACAGGATCCGCTCGGCGTCGGTCGGATTGCGGCGGAGCAGCCGGGCGAGCCCGCGCACCGTGCTGCTGTTGTCGGCGGTGGCACCGCCCTGTCCCTGCTCGGCGAGCAGCGCACGCAGCCTTGTCGCCTGCGCGCCGTCGAGCACGCCGCCCTTGGCCGGGCCCTTCCGCCCCTCGGCGATCGCCATCACCACTCCGTGGAGCGTGTGCATGTCCTGCTTGGTCGGGTCCATCCGGGTGAAGATGTTGCGCAGGTTGACCAGCATGGTGTCGCGCTTCTCGGCCGGGCGCAGGAACTCGACCTTGTCGAGCTCGGCGACGAGGTTGTCAAAGAAGGCCTGCATCTGGTGCTGGGAGGCCGGCTCGGACCGTTCGGGCATCGCGAAGGGCAGCGCGCCCGTGGTCGAGAGCTTGAACCACTCATAGCCCATCAGGAGCACCGCCTGCGCCAGGTTGAGCGAGGCGAAGCCCGGATTAACCGGGAAGGTGATGATGCGGTTGGCGAGCGCGACCTCCTCATTGGTCAGCCCCGAGCGTTCCCGCCCGAACAGGATGCCGGCTCCGCCGCCGCCTGCGACATGGCCGACGATCTCGCCCGCCGCGGCTTCCGGCCCGACCACCGGCTTGGCCTGGTCGTGGGCACGGGCTGTCGTTGCAAAAACGAGCGTGAGGTCGGCGATCGCCTGCTCGACGGTGTCGAACAGCTCGACCGAGCCGATGATGTGATCGGCGCCGGCTGCGGCGCGTTGCGCGGCAACGTTCGGCCAGCCGTCGCGCGGGTTGACGAGGCGCAGGCAGGTCAGCGCGAAGTTGCCCATCGCGCGCGCGGCCATGCCGATGTTCTCGCCGAGCTGCGGCTCGACCAGGATGACGACGGGACCGGCAAGGTCGTGCCCTGCCTTGGTCTTGTCGGTGCCGGACATCTCACTTCACTTTCTGATTCAACGTCTGAAGAATTTGAATCAGCTTCAGAGGACGCTGACTCAAGATCTCATGTGACGGCCGGGTGCCGGTTAGGGACCGGCTTTACCCACAGGCAATTTCTCCAAGGAGATAACAGGGTTAGCGCCGCTTGCGAATCCTCAATCGGAATCTCGTGGCGTTGGCCCGGGGCCGTGCCTTGCACGCGCTTCGCCTTCGGATAGGGTATCAACCACAACCAAAGCGAAGCTGTAAAGGCACGCTTTGAGACGCCGGTTTAACGGCGGGGCGCAAGGGGGAACGACAATGCGAGGCAGATGGACACTGGCGATACTCGGGATCGTCCTGGTCGTGGCGGGTGGGCTTCTCGCCTACGTCACCCAAACCGCCGGCGGCATCCGGATCGAGGATGTCAGGTTCAAGGGCGCCAAGGGCAACACCATGAGTGCCCTGCTCTACATCCCGGCGAACGCGACGCCGCAGCTTCCGGCCCCGGGCATCCTCGCCGTCCACGGCTACATCAATTCGCGCGAGACCCAGGACGGGTTTGCCATCGAGTTTGCCCGCCGCGGCTATGTCGTGCTCGCGCTCGACCAGACCGGCCACGGCTATAGCGATCCGCCCTCCTTCGCCAACGGCTTCGGCGGCCCCGATGGATTGGCCTATCTCCGCAGCCTCGATTTCGTCGACAAGGACAATATCGGGCTCGAGGGCCATTCGATGGGTGGCTGGACCGTGCTCGCCGCGGCAGCCGCAATGCCCAACGACTACAAGTCGATGGTGCTGGAGGGCTCTTCCACCGGCAAGCCCTTTGCCGCCGAGGGCACCACGACGTGGCCGCGCAACGCGGCGCTGGTGTTCGCCCAGTACGAGGAGTTCTCCGCCCTGATGTGGGGCGTCGATCTCGCCCGCGACGTCACCCAGAGCCAGAAGCTCTGGGGGCTGTTCGGCGCCAACGCCGCGATCGAGCCCGGGAAGGTCTATGGCGATCCGGCCGCCGGCACCGCGCGGGTGCTCTACACCCCGGCGATGACCCATCCGGCCGAGCACATCTCGCATGAGGCGATCGGCTACGGCCTCGACTGGTTCGCCCGGACGCTGAAGGGCGGCACGCCGCGCCCGGTGGATGACCAGATCTGGTTCCGCAAGGAGATCGGCACCCTGATCGCGCTGATCGGCTTCGTCATGCTGGTGATCGGCACCTTCGACGGGCTCCTGGAGGCGCCGATGTTCTCCCGTCTGCGGCTGCCCGCGGTTGCCGACGGCACCATGCCGCCGCATGCGGCCGCCGCCGGCCGGCGCTGGACCGCAGCCTTCATCCTGTCGGCCTTCATCCCGGCGCTGACCTATTACCCGGCGTTCGCGCTAGGCGGCACCTTTGTGACGCCGTCGGCATTCCTGCCGCAGGGCATCACCAACCAGATCCTGGTCTGGGCCATCATCAACGGCTTGATCACGCTGGCACTGATGCGGTTCGCCCCGAAGCGCGCCAGCCGGGGCGGCCTGATCGGTCAATCCATCGTGATCGCGGTGGCCTCGATTGTGGTCGGCTATGCCGCGCTCTGGCTCGCCGACCTCGCCTTCAAGATCGACTTCAGGTTCTGGATCGTCGCGCTGAAGTTGATGAGCGCGAAGCAATTCCTCATCTTCCTGATCTATCTGATTCCGTTCACGGTGTTTTTCGTCGTCGCGCTGCACGTGCTGCACCGGAATTTCTCGACCATGGACGCGCCGCGCGGGGCGCTCTACCTCACCAATATCCTCGCGCTGACGCTCGGCTTTATCGTGCTGCTGGTGCTGCAATACGGCACGCTGTGGCTGACGGGAAAACTGTTCAACCCGATCCCGGACTCCGGCTTCGTGCCGCTGTCGACCATCGTCGCGATCCAGTTCGTGCCGCTGCTCGCCATCGTTGCGGTGATCGCGACCTTCACCTGGCGGCGGACCGGATCGAGCCTGCCGGGCGCCCTGATCGCGGGACTGTTCGTGACCTGGTACGTCGTTGCCGGGACGGCGACGCAGGCGGCGTTCTAGGTGAAAAGATGGGCGTAAAGTGCATAACCGCTCCGCTTCCGCCCGCCCCCGGGCGGTGCTATAGGCGCAGGCGTATTCCACTTTAGCCCGTCAAAAGCGCGCTGTTTCCCAAGAGGCCTCTCCGTCATGGCAAAAATCAAGGTGTCCAACCCCGTCGTCGAACTCGATGGCGACGAGATGACCCGGATCATCTGGCAGTACATCAAGGACAAGCTGATCAACCCGTTCCTGGATATGGAGCTGCTCTATTTCGACCTCGGGATGGAATACCGCGACGCCACCAATGACCAGGTGACCATCGACGCCGCCAACGCCATCAAGAAGGTCGGCGTCGGCGTCAAATGCGCCACCATCACCCCGGATGAGGCCCGGGTGAAGGAATTCAACCTGAAGGAGATGTGGAAGTCGCCGAACGGCACCATCCGCAACATCCTCGGCGGCTGCATCTTCCGCGAGCCGATCATCTGCAAGAACGTGCCGCGGCTGGTTCCCGGCTGGAGCAAGCCGATCATCATCGGCCGCCACGCCTTCGGCGACCAGTACCGCGCCACCGACATCAAGTTCCCCGGCAAGGGCGTCCTGACGCTGAAATTCGTCGGCGAGGACGGCACCGTGATCGAGAAGGAAGTCTTCAAGACGCCCGGCCCCGGCGTCGCAATGGAGATGTACAATCTCGACGACTCGATCGTCGACTTCGCCCGCGCCTCGTTCAATTACGGCCTGATGCGCAACTACCCGGTCTATCTCTCCACCAAGAACACCATCCTCAAGGTCTATGACGGCCGCTTCAAGGACATCTTCCAGGACGTTTTCGACCGCGAGTTCAAAAAGGAATTCGACGCCAAGGGCCTGACCTACGAGCACCGGCTGATCGACGACATGGTGGCCTCGGCGCTGAAATGGTCCGGCGGCTATGTCTGGGCCTGCAAGAACTATGACGGCGACGTGCAGTCCGACACCGTTGCGCAGGGCTACGGCTCGCTCGGCCTGATGACCTCGGTGCTGCTGACCCCCGACGGCAAGACCGTCGAGGCCGAAGCCGCCCACGGCACCGTGACCCGCCACTATCGCGAGCATCAGAAGGGCAAGGAGACCTCGACCAACTCGATCGCATCGATCTTCGCCTGGACCCGCGGCTTGTCCCATCGCGCCAAGCTCGACAACAATCCGGAGCTGGCGAAGTTCGCGACCACGCTGGAGAAGGTCTGCGTCTCGACCGTCGAGGAGGGCTACATGACCAAGGACCTCGCGCTCCTGGTCGGCGCCGACCAGCGCTGGCTCTCCACCACCGGCTTCCTCGACAAGGTCGCCGACAACCTCGTGAAGGCGATGGCGGCCTGAAGGCCGCTGTTGCCGACCACAGCTGCGAGCTGGCCATGCCCTTTCTCAAGAGCGTTGCGCTCGCATCACTGCTGTTGACCGGGTCGGCGGCCCTCGCGGCCGATCCGCTGCCCAGCGCCATCGCGGCCGCGGGCGAGACCGCGGTCCTCACCGTCCATGCCGAGGGCGCGCAGGTCTATGAATGCAAGGCCGTCGCCGACGGCAAGCTCGTCTGGTCGTTCCGCGAGCCGATCGCCACCCTGAGCGCCAACGGCAGGACGATCGGCCGGCATTATGCCGGCCCGAACTGGGAGCATGTCGACGGCAGCGGCGTGACCGCCCGCACCACCGGCGACGCCCCGGGGGCCTCGCCCTCCGATATTCCCTGGCTGAGGCTCGAGGTGATCTCCCACCGCGGCAAGGGCGTGCTCTCGGCCGTCACCACCGTGCAGCGGATCAATACGTCCGGCGGCAAGGTCGACGGCGCCTGCGACAAGGCCGGCAGGCTGAAGAGCGCGGCCTATTCGGCCGATTACGTCTTCCTGCACAAGGGCTAGAGAGCGTTTTCGAGCGAAGTGATCCAATCAGAACCGAAATGCTCTAGTCGCGATCGCCGCCGCGGGTTCCGCTCGGCATCGCCTGTGCGATTTCACCCTCGGCAACATCGCCGGCGCTGGCGGTCTCGGCGAGCCGCGCATCGGCGGTTTCCTTCACATGGGCCGCCAGTGCCGGCACGCGCTCGATCAGGGCGTGGAAATCCTGCGCATCGAGCACCAGCAGCTTGGTCTTGCGCCGCGCCGTCACCGTTCCGGACCGCTTGGTGCGCCTGAGCAGCGCTATCTCGCCGAAGAAGGTCCCGTCGGACAGCCGCACGCGCTGGCTCGGCAGATCGATCTCGACCTCCCCGGCCGTGATGAAATACATCGATGAGGCGGCATCGCCGCGCCGCACCAGCACCTCGCCGGCCTCGATCGTCTGCGATCGCAGCAGGCGCATGATGTCGGCGATCTCGCTGGCGCCGAGATGCGAGAACAGCGGCACCCGCGCCAGCATGCCCCAGGTCACCACGAAATCGCGGCGCCGCACCTCGTCCGCGAACGCAGTCGAGATGATCGCAACCGGCAGCGCGATCATCGCGAAACCGAACACGATCGCCGCCACCGTGACCATCTTGCCAAGCGGCGTCACCGGAATGACGTCGCCATAACCGACGGTGCCGAGCGTCACGATCGCCCACCACATCGCATGCGGGATGGTGCCGAACTTGTCGGGCTGCACGTCGTGCTCGAGCGCATAGAGCAGCGACGCGAACAGCAGCACGGCGCCGGTCAGGATCACGATGCAACCGAACAGCGTGCGCCGCTCGGCATGCAGTGCCGCGAGCAACGAGCGCATCGCCGGCGAATAGCGCACCAGCTTGAGGAACGGCAGCATGCCGAACAGGATCACCCCGATCCGGTCGCCGACGACGAGCGCCACCGCCGAGGGCAGGAAGGCGAGCAGATCGATCAGGCCGAGAGCCGAGAAGACGTATTCGAGCCGCGCCCTGAGCGGCGTCATGTCGCGCAGCGAATGACCGACGATGCTCCAGATCCGCGCGGCATATTCCAGCGCGAAGGCTATCACCGCCGCGACCTCGATCACCGTCAGCAACCGGCCAAACCGCGCCGATATCTCCGGCACCGACGCCAGGATCGCCGCCAGCACGTCGACGACGATGATCGTGATGATCAGCCGGACGAAACGCGAGCCGACCGAGTACGGCAGATGATCGTGCTCGAGCAGCTCGTAGAGGCGATCCCGCAGGTCCGGATCGCTGACTGCGCGCTTGCCCGGAACCGTCGTCACGGCCAGCCTCTCCGTCAGGCTCCCGCCAAGGCCTGCTCGATCGCGGACAGCGCTGCATTGGCCTTGGCGCCGTCGGGACCGCCGGCCTGCGCCATGTCGGGGCGGCCGCCGCCGCCCTTGCCGCCGAGGGCTTCCGAGCCCTTGCGCACCAGTTCGACCGCGTTGAAGCGCGAGGTGAGATCGGCGGTGACGCCGACCACGATGCCGGCCTTGCCGTCCTCCGTGACACCGACGATCGCGACCACACCGGAGCCGATCTGCTTCTTGCCGTCGTCGACCAGGCTCTTCAGGTCCTTGGTTTCGACGCCCTCGACCGCGCGGGCCAGCAGCTTGACGTTGCCGACCTCGCGTACGCCTGACGCCGCGCCGTTCGACGCGCTGCCGCCGCCCATTGCGAGCTTCTTCCTTGCATCAGACAGGTCGCGCTCGAGCTTCTTGCGCTCCTCCATCAGGGCGGCGATGCGCGCCGGCACGTCCTCGACCGAGGTGCGCAGCTCATGCGCCGCGGTCCTGGCCAGCGCCATGGTGTCGTTGGCGTGCTTGCGGGCATGGCGGCCGGTCAGGGCCTCGATGCGGCGCACGCCGGAGGCGACCGCGCTTTCGCTGGTCACCGAGATCAGGCCGATGTCGCCGGTGCGGCGGACATGGGTGCCGCCGCACAATTCGACCGACCAGCCGAGCGCGTTCTGGCCGTGCTCGCGGGCGGACTTGCCCATCGAGACGACGCGCACCTCGTCGCCGTATTTCTCGCCGAACAGTGCCCGCGCGCCGGCCTCACGCGCATCGTCGACCGCCATGATGCGGGTGGTGACCTCGTCATTCTCCAGCACGACGTCGTTGGCGATGTCCTCGACGCGGGCGAGTTCCTCGGCCGTGATCGGCTTCGGATGCACGAAGTCGAAGCGCAGCCGGTCGGGCGCGACCAGCGAGCCGCGCTGCGCGATGTGGTCGCCGAGCACCTGGCGCAGCGCCTCGTGCAGCAGATGCGTCGCCGAATGGTGGGCGCGGATCGACGCGCGGCGCGCGTGGTCGACCTCGAGCTGGAGCGCAGTGCCGGGCTTCAGCGTGCCCTGCTCCACCTGGCCGAGATGCACGAAGAGATCACCGGCCTTCTTCTGGGTGTCGGTGACGCGGAATGTGACGCCCTCGCCCGTCAGCACGCCGGTGTCACCGACCTGGCCGCCGGACTCGCCGTAGAACGGGGTCTGGTTCAGCACGATCGCGCCGGCCTCGCCGGCCTTCAGGCTGCCGACCTCGGCGCCGTCCTTGACCAGGGCCGCCACCACGCCTTCCGCGCTCTCGGTCTCATAGCCGAGGAATTCGGTGGCGCCGAGCTTCTCGCGCAGCGGGAACCAGATACTCTCTGTCGCCGCCTCGCCCGATCCGGCCCAGGACGCCCGCGCCTTCTCGCGCTGCCGGTTCATCGCATCGGTGAACGCCGCCTGGTCGACGCTGATGCCGCGCGACTTCAGTGCATCCTGCGTCAGGTCGAGCGGGAAGCCATAGGTGTCGTACAGCGTGAAGGCGGTGTCGCCGTCGAACATGTCGCCTTTCTTGAGGCCTGCGCTCTTCTCATCCAGGATCGAAAGACCGCGCGCCAACGTCTTGCGGAAGCGCGTCTCTTCCAGCCGCAGCGTCTCTTCAATCAGGTTCTCGGCGCGCACCAGATCGGGATAGGCCTGCCCCATCTCGCGCACCAGCGCCCAGACCAGGCGATGCATCAGCGGCTCCTGCGCGCCCAGGAGCTGCGCATGGCGCATCGCGCGGCGCATGATCCGGCGCAGCACGTAGCCGCGACCTTCGTTCGACGGCAGCACGCCGTCGGCGACCAGGAAAGCCGACGAACGCAGATGGTCCGCGATCACCCGGTACGACGCCACGGTCTTCTCGTTCGGTCCGTGCCCGAGCGCGGACGACGTGGCCTCGATCAGGTTACGGAACAGGTCGGTCTCGAACACGCTGTCGACGCCCTGGAGGATCGCAGCCATGCGCTCCAGCCCCATTCCGGTATCGATCGAGGGACGCGGCAGCGGCACGCGCTCCTCCTTCGTCACCTGGTCGAACTGCATGAACACGAGATTCCAGAATTCGAGGAAACGATCGCCGTCCTCCTCCGGGCTGCCGGGAGGCCCGCCCCAGATGTGCTCGCCGCGGTCGATGAAGATCTCCGAACACGGTCCGCACGGTCCGGTATCGCCCATCGCCCAGAAATTGTCCGAGGTCGCGATGCGGATGATGCGGTCGTCGGAGAAGCCGGCGATCTTCTTCCAGTGGCCCGCCGCCTCGTCATCGTCGTGATAGATCGTGACGAGCAGATTGTCCTTCTTCAGCCCGAAATCCTTGGTGATCAGGTTCCAGGCGAGCTCGATCGCACGCTCCTTGAAGTAGTCGCCGAAGGAGAAGTTGCCGAGCATCTCGAAGAAGGTGAGATGGCGCGCCGTGTAGCCGACATTGTCGAGGTCGTTGTGCTTGCCGCCGGCGCGCACGCATTTCTGCGAGGTGGTGGCACGCTGATAGGGCCGCTTCTCCACGCCGGTGAAGACGTTCTTGAACTGCACCATGCCGGCATTGGTGAACATCAGTGTCGGGTCGTTGCGCGGAACCAGCGGCGACGAGGCCACGATCTCGTGCCCGTTCTCCTTGAAGAAGTTCAGAAATGTCGACCTGATGTCGTTGACGCTGCTCATGTTCATCCAATCGGGAAAGGGGCCGGATCAGGCTTAACAGCGTTCTTTTCCGGCCGAACGCTTTTAGACATTGCGGGCCGCGGTGTCCAGAAACTGTGCAGCCAGATCATGGGCTTGCCGCAACAGCACAAAGCCCGTTGAGAACCGGGCGAGCCGCGTTGACAGGCTTGGCAGCGCCGTGGTTCTGTCCTACCAGTTGTTACGTCACGTCGGGAGAGACCGGCCTTATCGCCGGCGCCGAAGGAGCAACCGCCCCGGAAACTCTCAGGCAAAAGGACCGCGTGACGTCTGATATCTGGAAAGAGGCGCCAGGAGCTTTCGCTCCACGGCGTCCGCCGACGGGATAATACTCTCAGGCACAGCGACAGATGGGGCTTTCTGCAGGTTTCCCGGGGGAATCGGTCCCCGGCGGGAACCGCGAGGGCCCTGTGATGCTTGCGTCAGACAATTCTCCGCTCAAACAGACCCCGCTGCACGCGCTGCATCTGGCACGCGGCGCCAGGATGGTGCCGTTCGCCGGCTATGACATGCCGGTGCAGTACACGGCCGGCGTGTTGAAGGAGCATCTGCACACCCGCTCCCATGCCGGCCTGTTCGACGTCTCCCACATGGGCCAGCTCGCCTTGAGGCCCAGATCCGGCAAGGTCGCGGATGCGGCGCTGGCACTGGAAAAGCTGGTGCCGCAGGACATTCTCGGCATCGCGCCGGGACGCCAGCGCTATGCGCAGTTCACCAATCAGGACGGCGGCCTGCTCGACGACCTCATGGTCGCGAATTTCGGCGATCACCTGTTCGTCGTGGTCAATGCGGCCTGCAAGGATGAGGACGAGGCGCATCTGCGCGCGCATCTCTCCGATGCCTGCGAGATCGTATCGCTGGCTGATCGCGCGCTGATCGCGCTGCAGGGACCAAAAGCCGAGTCTGCGCTGGCGAAGCTTTGTGCAGATGCCGTAGCGATGAAATTCATGGACGCCGGTCCGCGCCGCGTCGACGGTGTCGATTGCTTCGTCTCGCGCTCAGGATACACCGGTGAGGACGGCTTCGAGATCTCCGTGCCTTCAGACAAGGCCGAGGCGCTGGCCACTGCACTGCTCGACAATCCCGACGTGCTGCCGATCGGGCTCGGCGCCCGCGACAGCCTGCGGCTCGAGGCCGGGCTCTGCCTTTATGGCCATGACATCGACACCACGACCACGCCGGTCGAGGGCGCGCTGGAATGGTCGGTGCAGAAGGTCCGCCGCAACGGCGGCGCCCGCGCCGGCGGTTTCCAGGGTGCGGACAAGATCCTCGCACAGTTGACCCAGGGCGCATCGCGCCGCCGCGCCGGCCTGCGGCCCGACGGCCGCGCACCGGTGCGCGAGGGCGCCGTGCTGTTCGCCGACGCGACGGCGGCAGAGCCGATCGGCAAGGTGACATCGGGCGGCTTCGGTCCGAGCCTCAACGCTCCCGTTGCGATGGGCTACCTGCCCACCTCCCTTGCAGCCATCGGCACCACGGTCTTCGCCGAAGTGCGCGGCCAGCGGCTGCCGCTCAAGGTCGTCGCCATGCCTTTCGTTGCCAACACCTACAAACGCTAGAGGACACCAATGACGACGCTCTACACGTCCGACCACGAATGGCTCCGCATCGAGGGCGATGTCGCCACCATCGGCATCACCGACTACGCGCAATCGCAGCTCGGCGACGTCGTGTTCGTCGAACTGCCCAAGGTCGGCCGCAGCCTGAAGAAGGCCGAGGCCGCCGCCGTCGTCGAATCGGTCAAGGCCGCTTCCGACGTCTATGCGCCGATCACGGGTGAAGTCGTCGAGGTCAACGAGGCGCTCGCCGCCGAGCCTGCGCTGGTCAATTCGGACGCCGGAGGCAAGGCCTGGTTCTTCAAGCTGAAGATAGCCGACAAGAGCGAACTCGGCGGCCTGATGGACGAGGCCGCCTACGCCGCGCACACCGCCTGAGGATTACGCCATGAACGCGCCCTTCAAACCGAGCAACGAAGCCGCCACCGATTTCGTCCGCCGCCACATCGGCCCCTCGCCGCGCGACATCGACGCGATGTTGACGACCGTCGGTGCCGTGAGCCTGCAAGCGCTGATGAGCGAGACGCTGCCGGCGTCGATCCGGCAGAAGGAGCCGCTCGATCTCGGGCGGGCGCTGAGCGAGACCGAGGCGCTGGCGCATATGGCCGGGCTTGCCGCGCAGAACCAGACCTTCACCTCGCTGATCGGCCAGGGCTATTCCGGCACGATCCTGCCCGCGGTGATCCAGCGCAACATCCTGGAGAATCCGGCCTGGTACACGGCGTATACGCCCTATCAGCCGGAGATCAGCCAGGGCCGGCTTGAGGCACTGTTCAACTTCCAGACCATGATCTGCGATCTCACCGGGCTCGATGTCGCCAACGCCTCGCTGCTCGACGAGGCGACCGCGGCTGCGGAGGCAATGGCGCTCGCCGAGCGTCATTCGCAGGTGAAGTCGAAGGCGTTCTTCGTCGACAGGGAGGTGCATCCACAGACGCTCGCGGTGATGCGCACCCGCGCCGCGCCGCTGGGCTGGGCCCTGATCGTCGGCGATCCCATGACCGAGCTCGACAAGGCCGACGTGATCGGCGCGCTGCTGCAATATCCTGGCACGACGGGCGCGGTGCGCGACCTGCGCCCAGCAATCGCCGGGCTACGCGCGAAGGGCGCGCTCGCAATCGTCGCGGCCGACCTGCTGGCGCTGACCCTGCTCGCCTCGCCGGGCGAACTCGGAGCCGACATCGCGGTCGGCTCGGCGCAGCGCTTTGGCGTACCGATGGGCTATGGCGGCCCACACGCCGCCTACATGGCGGTGCGTGACTCGCTGAAGCGTTCGCTGCCCGGCCGCATCGTCGGCCTGTCGGTGGATTCTCGCGGGGCGCCGGCCTATCGGCTTGCGCTGCAGACCCGCGAGCAGCATATCCGCCGCGAGAAGGCGACCTCCAACATCTGCACCGCGCAGGTGCTCCTCGCCGTGATCGCCTCGATGTATGCGGTCTATCACGGCCCCGAAGGCCTGACGCATATCGGCCGCAGCGTGCATCGCCGCGCCGCCGTGCTGGCCGCGGGCCTGCGCAAGCTCGGCGTCGCGCCTGCCAGCGAGGCGTTCTTCGACACCGTGACCGTCGATGTCGGCGCGAAGCAGCACGAGTTCGTCACCCGTGCGTTTGCCGAGAAGATCAATCTGCGCGTCGGTCCGGCCACGCTGGGCATCGCGGTCGACGAGACCACGACACCCGAGACCATCGAGGCGGTGTGGCGCATCTTCGGCGGCAAGCTCGCCTATGCCGAGATCGAGGCCACCGCGCGCGACGCGCTGCCGAAGGAGCTGAAGCGCGCCGGCGCCTTCCTGACCCATCCCGTGTTCAACACCCACCGGTCCGAGACCGAGCTGCTGCGCTACATGCGCAAGCTCAGTGATCGCGACCTGGCGCTCGACCGCGCGATGATCCCGCTCGGATCCTGCACGATGAAGCTGAACGCCACATCGGAAATGATCCCGCTGACCTGGCCGGCGTTCGGCAATCTGCACCCGTTTGCGCCTGCGGACCAGGCCAAGGGCTACCATGCGCTGTTCAGGCGGCTCGAGCAGTGGCTGTGCGACATCACCGGCTATGACGCCGTCTCGCTGCAGCCGAACTCCGGCGCGCAGGGCGAATATGCCGGGCTTCTTGCCATCCGCGGCTATCACCTCGCGCGCGGCGAGCCGCACCGCAAGGTCTGCCTGATCCCCTCTTCCGCACACGGCACCAATCCGGCGTCGGCGGCGATGGTCGGCATGGATGTCGTGGTGGTCGCCTGCGATGCGCGCGGCGACGTCGACGTCAACGATCTCCGCGCCAAGGCGGAGAAGCATTCGGCGAATCTCGCCGCTGTGATGATCACCTATCCGTCGACCCATGGCGTGTTCGAGGAGCATATCAGCGAGATCTGCGACATCGTGCATGCGCATGGCGGCCAGGTCTATCTCGACGGCGCCAACATGAATGCGCAGGTCGGCCTGTCGCGGCCAGGCGATTATGGTGCCGACGTCAGCCATCTCAACCTGCATAAGACCTTCTGCATCCCGCATGGCGGCGGTGGTCCCGGCATGGGCCCGATCGGCGTCAAGGCGCATCTCGCGCCCTATCTGCCCGGCCATCCCGCAACCGACGGCAGCGTCACTCACCTGGTCGGCCCGGTGTCGGCCGCGCCGTTCGGCTCGGCGTCGA
Source organism: Bradyrhizobium jicamae (assembly GCF_018130215.1). Lineage (GTDB taxonomy): Bacteria > Pseudomonadota > Alphaproteobacteria > Rhizobiales > Xanthobacteraceae > Bradyrhizobium > Bradyrhizobium jicamae_A. Next base: position 72,385 of record NZ_JAFCKQ010000031.1, on the reverse strand, counting down.
TCCTGACCATCTCCTACATCTATATCCTGATGATGGGCGGCGAAGGCCTGACACGGGCGACCGAGATCGCGATCCTCAACGCGAACTACATCGCAGCCAGGCTCGAGCCGCACTTCCCGGTGCTGTATCGCAACGGCCGCGGCCGCGTCGCGCACGAGTGCATCATCGACCCGCGGCCGCTGAAGACGACCTGCGGCGTGACCGTCGACGACATTGCAAAACGGCTGATCGATTACGGCTTCCATGCGCCGACCATGAGCTTCCCGGTGGCGGGCACGCTGATGATCGAGCCGACGGAATCGGAATCGAAGATCGAGATCGACCGCTTCTGCGACGCCATGATCGCTATCCGCAACGAGATCGCCGAGGTCGAGAAGGGCCACTGGACAATCGAGGCCTCGCCGCTGCGCCACGCGCCGCACACCGTGCACGACATCGTCGACGATGCCTGGAGCCGCGCCTACAGCCGCACCGAGGGCTGCTTCCCCGCCGGCGTCTCGCGCCAGGATAAATACTGGAGCCCGGTCGGCCGCGTCGACAACGTCTATGGCGATCGCAATCTGGTCTGCTCGTGCCCGCCGATCGAGGATTACGCGCAGGCGGCGGAGTAAGGCGCCGCTGTCGTAGCTAGCGTGGGATGGGTGGAGCGCAGCGAACCCGTCCCTATGGTCCGGACATCATATTCGATCCGGCTGATGCGCGGCGAACAACACCGCGGCAGGAGGCATCATGCGCCAGGAATTCTGGTTCCACTTCCCGTTTCGCGTCCGCTATTCCGAGGTGGACGCGCAGTCCGTGGTGTTCAACGCGCACTATTTGACCTACTTCGATACGGCGATCACCGAATATTTTCGCGCACTCGGCTACGACTATCTCGGCGAGGTCGCGCGGACCGGCATCGATTTCCACACCGTGCGATCGGTCGTCGAGTACAAGGCGCCGATCCGCTTCGACGAGGACATCGACGTCTGCGTCCGGGTCGCGCGGATCGGCCGTTCCTCGATCGTGCTTGCGCTGGCGATCTTCGCGAAAGGCTCGGAGGACCTGCGCGCGACCGGCGAGATCGTGTGGGTCGCGACCGACCAGAAGACCCATCAATCGGTCGCGGTGACGGAGGAGTTGCGGGAGATGATTGCGAGCCGGGAGAAGGCGCTGGCGCAAGCGTAAGCGGCGGCGCGCCGAACGCTACGGCTTTGCCAGCGTCGGATTCCAGTGACGGCAGCGGCCCCAGACGAACCGAAACGTAAATTGAACGACGGCATCGGCCAGACCCGAACGCGCCAGGCTGGAACCGGACGAACTGGTGAGGATCAAACGCTTCATCGGCCGGCTCACTCAACGCCACATCGAAAACGAAACGGGCGCCAAGGACGTCGGCAACTCAACGTCCTCGGCGCCCGCTTGCGGCGAACTGATATGACCGGAGCTTACTCGTCGGCCGCCGGCTCCTCGCCGTCGGCATCGCGCTCGGGCGTGCCGGCGAGGATCTGCTCGGAGATCAGACCGGAATTCTGCCGGATCGCGGCTTCGATCTTGGTGGTGATGTCGGGGTTGGCGCGCAGGAACGCCTTGGCATTCTCGCGGCCCTGGCCGAGCCGCTGGCTGTCATAGGAGAACCAGGCACCCGACTTCTCGACGAGGCCGGCCTTGACACCGAGGTCGAGGATCTCGCCCATCTTGGAGACGCCCTCGCCGTACATGATGTCGAACTCGACCTGCTTGAACGGCGGCGCCAGCTTGTTCTTCACCACCTTGACGCGGGTGGTATTGCCGACGACTTCGTCGCGCTCCTTGATTGCGCCGATGCGACGGATGTCGAGGCGGACGGAGGCGTAGAACTTCAGCGCGTTGCCGCCGGTGGTGGTTTCCGGCGAGCCGTACATCACACCGATCTTCATGCGGATCTGGTTGATGAAGATCACCATGGTGTTGGACTTGTTGATCGAGGCGGTGAGCTTGCGCAGCGCCTGGCTCATCAGGCGGGCCTGCAGGCCCGGCAGCGCATCGCCCATCTCGCCCTCGAGTTCGGCCTTCGGCACCAGGGCTGCGACCGAATCGACCACCAGCACGTCGACCGCACCGGAGCGCACCAGCGTGTCGCAGATCTCCAGCGCCTGCTCGCCGGTGTCGGGCTGCGAGATCAACAGCTCGTCGATGTTGACACCGAGCTTGCGCGCATAGACCGGATCGAGCGCGTGCTCGGCATCGATGAAGGCGCAGATGCCGCCCTTCTTCTGGCCTTCCGCCACCGTGTGCAGCGCCAGCGTAGTTTTTCCCGAGGATTCCGGCCCGTAGATCTCGACGATGCGGCCCTTCGGCAGGCCGCCGACGCCGAGCGCGATGTCGAGGCCGAGCGATCCCGACGACACCGTCTCGACATCCATCGAGCGGTCGTTCTTGCCCAGCTTCATCACCGAGCCCTTGCCGAACTGGCGCTCGATCTGGGAGAGCGCGGCTGAGAGGGCCTTGGACTTGTCCATGGAGGATCCTTCGACGATACGCAGGGCAGTAGCGGACATTTGGGATGTGCTCCTTATGGCGGGGATTCGCTAGCGGGACAAACGGGTGTTGAGGTCAGATCGACTGCTTTGTTGATTGGGAACACGCGTACCACGTTTGTTCTATGTTCGCAATATGTTCTTTTGAACCCGGGGGTGCTGGCCTGTTTCCGACCGCAGTGGCCTGGCCTGAAAATGGCAGTGGCCTGAATTGGTTATGGCCGCTTTCTCAGTAAGAATACTGAATTCGATCCCCCACAGAGTCTTATGGGGTAACAAGGTTTGTTCCCCAAGGGACTTCACAGGCTTAACGCCGGGACGTTCTGCTTTTGGTCAAATTTCCCACCACTATGCACTTTGTGCCACATAGATTTTGATGGCGCCCAATTTGTTCTTGGCACAAACTGCATAGCCGCCTGAAACCCACACGGCCGGCGTCCCGTAACTGGTACGCCGGCCATGGCTTCTGTTTGTGGCAGGGCAATTGGAAGTGGCCAGCAGGGGCCGTCCGGTTTTCTCCAAGTTACGGACGGCCCCATCTGCGGGTTTCACGATGAAACGCGACAATCTCTATTTCAGGCTCTCGCTGCTCTGGGTCGCGATCCTTATGATCGGCGTGGCCTATATCCTGACCCGTTGAGGAATTCGATGAAGGGATGGGTGATAGCCCTGGGCGTTATCGTGATCCTGTACATCGCGGACCAGCAATTCGCTGATGGCCGATACACCAGTGCCGTCCAGCGCATGGCGACCCAGATCATGCGTTCGTTCTAGGAGGTGACAAGCGCGCGACGTGGGATGACCAATTGAACATGCCCCACGTCGCTGCCGTGCATGATGATCGCCGGGGCCGATATGAGCGCCTACTGTTTGCTGAACCGATCGAGACGAAAGCATGGAGACGTCGTCGCCGCCTCCGTTGGCCGCCCCTTTCATTGCTCGATCAAATCGGCAGTCCCAAAGAAGTGGCCCCGTACGCTGGGGACACGCGCGGGGCCGAAGGCAAGGTTGGTCGTCCTCGATCGTAGATCTTGCCTGGCCGCTTTTCGTTGTCCCTAACGGAGCACCGGAGTCATACGGGCTCGGATTCGTCCGTCGCGGGAAAGGTCGAAAGAAACGACCCCAGCGAGGAATGATCCAAGCTGGGGTCGAGTCTTCCGCGCTGATCAATGGTCGCTGGACATTTCAAAAACAGCGGCCTGCTGGGTCCTCGAAAACAAATAGGAAATCAAGAAACCTTCCTGCCCAGTGCTCGAAGTATAGGGTCAGTTTCCGGTTCCAGAAATGACTTAGGCAATCGGTGTCCTAATTCGTTCGGATGTGTGTCTTAATTGGGACAGCATGGATCTGCCCGTTCCCACTGGATTCTCCGGGACCAACAAAAGTTTCAGACTTGCAAGCGCGCGAATCTGGGAAATATTGGCCCCATGCCGCATCTCAAAAATTGCCTTGAGATTTTGCGCCACTTGATCGCCAAGGGCGACGTAAACGGTGCCTCCTACGCCGAACGCGCCATCAACGAATACCTGGAAGTGACGCCAGCCACGGCCAGAAAGAGCGGCCTGCGCGTTATCCAACAAGACGTGCTGATCCAGCGTGACGCCGTGATTGGCGACCGGCGGAGTTTCGCCGAGATCGTCAATGCCTACATCGAGAAGAAGCTGACGGAGTAAGGCTGCCTCGGTTGGCGGTCTCCGGAACGCGCGGACCTTCCGCCGGTTTTTTGCCGGAGGATTCGAGGAGGATTTCGGTGAAGGGATTAATGATAGCGATAGTCGTTATTGTGGGTCTTTATCTTGCCGACCAGCAGTTCGATCAGGGCCGATACACCGACGCCGTCGAGCGCATGGCGGCTCAAATCAGGCGGTCCTTCCAGAGCATGATCCGGAAAAGTGTGAAGCGGTTTTCCGGAAGGATCATGCTCAAACAAGAAGCTAGAGCGCGATGAGATCAGGGTGAATCCTCATCGCGCTCTAGGGATCAAAGCCCTGCTCGGCGGCCTTTCGCGGCTTTGTCGCCTCCTGTCCATGCGAGCCGAGGCTTTCAAGGATTCGTCGCTCTCGATGTCGTGGGCAGGAATAATTGTCAGCGCGCGAGCGCCCCGAAAGAACCGGCCCCAGTTCGGGGAAGCGAACCGGGGCCGCCGGAAATCGCCGCCGCTTCATCTGAGCAGGAGCCAACTCATGCTCACGAGGAATACGATGAAAGACGCTCCCGCGCAGGTCACGAAGGCGTACTCTACACGATCCATATGCCGATCCAGCTTCAGCATCGTTCGAGCTTGCGCCCCGCCAGGCGCCGCCGCATTTGCATATGCGTGTCAGCGTGGGTGTCGTAATTTTTTCCGACGAATGTCCTGATCAGCAGAGTGCCGGCCTGTTTCGACCTCAAGTGGCCTGGTTTGAAAATGGCAGCGGCCTGAATTGGTTAAACCGCGACGCTCGCAGGAGAGTTGAGGACGTGGTTCTCCGCAGCACGTGAACCTGGTTCCAGAAACCAGGGACGGCGCCAAACGGTTGACGTCTCGCGGGGACGACCCTGGAGACCGTGACCATGACGGACAATCCCATGCTCGAACCAGCCTATTGGCGAATGCGGGCGGAAGAAACGCGCGCCAAGGCCGAAGGCTTGATGATCAGCGAACATCAACGGGAAAAGCTTCTCAAGGTGGCTCAGGAGTATGACCAACTCGCCCTGCGCGCCGAACAATGGCAGCGTGATATGAAGCCGCCTGTTTCCGAAATGGTGGCGCAGTGAGCGCGCCGAACCATGCAGCCCGAGGAATATCTGCGGCTCGCCGATCATTACTGGCGGCGAGCAAAAGATGCCAAAGCTAACGATCGCTATCAACTTCGCGCACTTGCGGACAGCTACCATGTGCTCGCCGAGAGCGCCCGCATCCTGGAACGATCCGCCAAGGTGCTGGACCGGCTGAAACAGAAGAAGGTGAAGGAAACCGCTGACCACGAAGAGTAAGGCCGGTTCTCGGCAGGGAACCGGGAGAACTTGCTGCTCGTTGTCGCGCCATGCTGGTTGCCGCCCTGCTCGCCGAATAGGGTCGCTTAACTTAGTGAAAGGCCGGTGTCAGGCTCGCGTTGTACGCTAGCCGCATGAATCGCGAGCTGCTGTATCTCCGTCTCTCGCTGGTCTGGGTGGCGATAGTCGCCGCCGGACTGGCCTATGTGCTGTTCGCGTGAGGCCGCCTCGTTGGCGACCTCCTGTTTTGGGGCGATAAATTCGTTCCTTCCGTTTTTCCCGGTGGATGAACAGAAATTCATAACAGCCCGGAACGGACCTAACTCATGTTGGTTGGAGAAGCATGATTTTCACAGTGGAGATCATGCGATGTTCCAGACCGAGGACGCCATCGCCCGTTGCGAGTGCGGGCACGAGATAACGAACTTCCGGCCCTATGCCGACACCCGGACCGGCACGCGCTTTCTGACGGCGCGCTGCGAAAAGTGCGGAGAGATCGCCGTCCTGTTGGCGGACCAAAAGCAGCAGGCCATATCGCGATGAGCCGGAAAATCTTGCAGGCCCGCACCGAGCAAGCGCTCGTCGTCATCATACTCAGTACCGCGACGCTTATTTCCTGCTTTGCCTTGGCCCTTTCCAGGCTGTGAGGCCTGGCACGACCCTGTCTCGACGCCCGGCGGCGTCCCGGTTCGTGCGCGACCGCAGTTCGGAGAGTGGAGCCCAAACGACCCGCTGGATCAAAAAGGGGCCGCATCACGCGCGACCCCCTACCGGTTTAGTCTGAAAATTTGCTCGGTATGAAATGCTAGCCCCGGCAAAAGCTAAGTTAGCGTTTTCCACAGCCTTTGTGGATTCCGGAAGAGCACGGTGTTTCCAGCGCGGAACCACCGATTCAGGGCATCCCCTTGGGGCACTGCCTCGCCGCGCCTGGTCGTCACGGTGCGATCGTAGTCGCCCTCTCCCTCGAGATCGGCGAACTGGGCGGGCGCGGCATCGATGTGAATGCGTGACATCGGTCAGGACCTCATGGTCCCAGACAGCGAAAGGCCCCGACGGGGCTTGAGCGCCGAGGCCTCTCTTCGGAGCAGCGTAAGCGCTTGTAACGCACGGTGTCCCGGTTTGTTTCACCGCGTGTCCAGGACCGGTCCCTGCGCGGTTTCCGCAGATGTGGGAAAGTGGGGCCGCTCGTGACTGGGAAAGGCCGGGCGGCCCCGGCCGGCCGAAGAGAACCAAAGGAAGAAGCGGACCGGCGCAGCAGTTACGGTGTGCTGGCCGCATTGGTTTCATGCTTCCAAAAGAAGCGGCCCCAGCGCGGGGAAAAGTGTGCTGAGGCCGAAGTCTGACTGTGGTTGTCGGGTACCGTGACAGCACCCCAAGCGGCACCACGCGAATGGACCGCATCTGCACGGTACCGGTCAGAGCCTGCGCGACAAGGACTAGATTCCTCAGAGCTGAACTGCGTTCCTGCATTGTGATGTCGCGTGTTCCGCCGTGAGTGAAACTGCGATGGCACAGGCTGTGCAGACCAACCGACGCCGGGATTCGCATCCCCTCCTGGAGTTGCATCCACGCCGCCCGCAAAGGTTTCGGGCGGGCGGCGTTTCGCATTTCCGCGCTCCGGACTATTTTCCTAGAACATGATCCCGCTCAGGGAGGCTGTTCTACGATTTCTTAATCCATTGTCCTGCACAAAAGCTGCATGGCTACGGACAAGATCGCCGTGACGTGCACCAGGTGCCGCACCCGCTTTCGCGAGAAGGTCGGACGGCTGCGCGATGGCTACCAGGGCCAATGCCCAAACTGCGGGTGCTTCATCAACTTCACCAACGAATCCATGGACCCCGCAGTGCGGAAGGCCATGACCGAAGCGCGCCGCATTCGAAACGGCTTCGTCTTCCAGGCGCCCAAAGAATAGAACCGCGTCGGTTGGCGGCCTCTCCGCCGCCCGGCCACCCAGTTGAGTGCATTTGCACGGAAACGTGCATATATGGCATGATCATGCTCATATTAATGAGTCGATTTGATCCATGGTTATTTCCACTGAACAGGTTTGCGAGACCTGCGCGTGCCGAGACGCACGATCGGCATCGAGCCGCTCAATGGCGAATACGAGGTGCTGCTGTTGCATTGTCCGAAATGCAAGAGCCTCGTCCGGTTGGCCTCCAGGAAGGAGCGACCGGCGCGCCATTCCGGATGACGAGCGAATTCGCGGGAAGCCCGGGAGTCGATCCTCTCCAGTGCCACTATCCTTCAGCTAGGGGCCGCCTTGGAAGACACCGTCCAGATCCGCTGCGCGCGCTGCAAGAACGTCTTCCGTGATCGCGCCAGGCGGCTGCGGAACGGCTATTCGCGGCAGTGCCCGAGCTGCGAGATCGTGCTTTTCTTCGATAACGATTCGCCCAACCCCAACATCAAGCGCGCAATGCAGACCGCCAGGAGCATAAGGAAGGCGTTGCGCGAGAACGAGAACAAGTTCGCGACCAACGCAGCCGGGACCTCTCGAAGCTTCAGTGGTCGCTCCGGATCAAAGACGCGACAGAATGCGGAGAGCGACGACGAATAGCGCCGTGTCCCAGGCAGTGCGTTTTCGAGCGCAATGGATCCGGGCTCGCATGAAGAGAACGGCAGCGTAAAATTTTGCGGCCAAACGATCCCCGGCGCGGGGGGTAGGTTGCACCGAGGATCGTCAACCCAAGTGGGGTTTTACTCCCGGTTGGGGCTTTTTGGGGGGCTAAGACCGGGAGCAGGGAATCGACTCGGCGCGGGCCCCGTTGTTCCAAATGATCACCTCGGCAAAAGCCAATCCACGCTGGCGGTGAGCATGCCGGATGACACGGTCGCAGCACTCGCGAAGACGGTCTCCCTGCAGCGAGCGTCGCCAAAAAAGGCGGCCCCGGCGAAGAGGGCTTCGCGGGGCCGAAGGATGTCAGTCACCCGGACGCTTCCCATGGTCCTGCTGGAGGACCGCAATCATACGGACTCCAGCCTCTGAACCTTTTTCGGGTGTCGTTCGTACTCACACAAGCCAGGATTTTGCCGCGACCTTCCTGGGGCTAGAGCCGACGCCGTCCGCAGGTATTCAAGCGGGCGGCGTTGTGCTGTGAGCGACTTGCGCGGAACGGCCCCGGCGCCTGGGGCTGGCAGGTGAAACGCCGGAGCCGTCCCCTTCCAACGCTCATCAGAGCGCGAATCCATTTCTACTCGCGAAAGTGCGGCAAAACGAGAACCGATCCGGATTAGCCATTTCGGATAGCGTCCTGATTTGTTCCGTCGTGCCTTCCGACCGGAGCCGAAAACCATTCATCCTCGCGGCCTTCGCAGGTGACGACCCGTTACCGAACTGACGTGCCTATGGGGTGATCAGAACTGCGAACAAAATCACGAACAGCATCGCCGTCGTCACGACGGCCGCAACCGCGCCGGCAGTGATCCTGGCTTTCTCCCGCGAATGATAGGGTTCCATCCGGCGGTGCCTGCTCCGATCCGCCGCATTATCGCACAACACGCCAATCGCAGGCAGGTATCCGTAGTTCTCCGGGGCAGAACAAAGTTCCAGTGCCGTTTCTACTTGAAGATCAACAGGCTACCGAGAGGTGTCGGTGCCGCGCGGCGGTTTGATCGAGCTCTGGCGACTGTCCCTACCTACTACTTTGGTATTGTCCTGGGGCTTGAAAAAAGTGCGTAGCCTTCGGTGGACAGCCGGGTTCCATTGGTGTTCGTTACAGCGGATTTCCGACGAGGAATAATTGTCGGTCCAGCCGGTTCTCAAACTGCAAGCACCTCCCCGCCATGCCGGCGACGTTGCCGGCGCACCAGTTCCGGCGGTTCATGGCAATGCGGACATGCGAAGCGACGTCGCTCCTCACCTATCATTTGACGAGCGTTATTAATTGTCACAACTTACAGTTTAATATCCCAACGCCCGCCTTTTGGTCCCGCGGAGCCGTCATCCATGATTCACAGGGGCGTCGAGTTCAGCGTCACCCAGGTTGCGATCGGCATCTGGGCCTGGCGCTTCCAGATCGGAGACCGCGCCTTCACCGGAAGGACCGAGGCCAAACTCAATTTGCTGGCGATCCGCCGCGTCGAGTTGCGGATCGACCGTGAGCTGAAAAAGATCCAGCAGCAACAGGCACGCGAGAACGACAAGGATTAGAAAGCGCTTTCGATGCGATGGGACACCGGTACGCGTGAAGAAAGCGCGTCAAAACAAGAATCCGGGCTGAAAAGTTAGTCGGCGCTGGCGAGACGCCGCATCGTGAACTCGATGTCGCCGCCGGGGAGTTCGCGCCAGCTCTCCACCGAACTCATATAGGCGGCCTTCGGGTAGCGCGCGAGGAAGTCGCGGGCGCGGGAGCGCGCCTGATCGCGCGGCAAGGTGAAGGTCTCGCGCAGAAAGCCGTCATCCGGCTTTCGCCGCCCTGCCATGCGGCTGGCGAGATCGCGCGGACGAAACACCATTGTCGCAACTCCGAACCAACTGACGACGCCCCCAATATAGGGCGCGCGCCTGCCGAATCCGAGTCCGCGCGCAGCCTCCGCCGCGGTGCGGAGGAGCCTTACTGGCCGGCCTTCGCGGCGCTTCCGGTCTTGGTCTTCGGCTTGGCGGGATGGGCCGCCGCCTTCGGCGCGTCGCTGCGCACCGCGCCCCAGGGATCTGACGAGCCCTTGGCATCCGGAATCTTGCTCAGCGAGTCCTTGTAGGCCTTCTGGTTGGCCTTGTCCTGCTCCCTCTCATCGTCGGTCTTGTACTTGTCCTCGGGAAGCATGTTGATATGCGGCATCTGCGCAAGGGCCGGCGCCGTGAACAGCACCGCGACCACAACCGCGCTCAGAATTCTCATTGGGACGCTCCGTTTGTATTTCCAACGCGGTTGATCACCGCAATAAACCACCGCCCGACGCGCCTCGCGCGCGCTCTACAGGTTGTCTGATTTGCAGGTCTTCGGCGACTGCACCCAGTCATCCCAGATCGGACCGCACTTGGTGCAGCCATTGAGCGCGAATCCGACCGCAATCACGCTGCCCAGCATTATCAACCTGCGAAACATGGATGTCCCCATCCCCTGACGAGGCGCCATACGGCCTCAAAACTGGGGCATTTTCAAGCCACCGGACACCTCAGGGAGCGGCCCTGCGCCGTCACATCCTGCGGTGATTTGACCCGCGGCGGCAGCAAATTACAGTACGAAACAAAGCAGAAAAGGAATCGACATGACTTTGGCGATGAGCTGGGACGAGTGGGCGCAGCATGACGGGATGGCACTCGCCGCGCGCGTCCGGCGGGGCGAGATCAGCCCTCGGGAGCTGGCGGCACAGGCCGAGGCCGGTGTCGCCAAGGTCGATGGTGCGCTCTCCGGCGTGGTCGAGCTGTTCGACGACGTGATCGCTGACCCTTCGCGCGATGGCGCCGATCTTGACGGGCCTTTCGCCGGCCTGCCCTTCCTGATGAAGGATCTCGGCCCCACGATGAAGGGGCGCCTGCAGGAAATGGGCTCGCTGATGATGCGCGGCAACCGCGCCGCGGCGGACACCTTCCTCACCACCAAGCTGCGCAAGGCCGGGCTCAATCTGATCGGCCGCACCACGACGCCGGAATTCGGGGTGTGCAGCTCGGCCGAGAACCCGGCCGTCTACATCACGCGCAACCCCTGGAATACCGACTACACCACCTGCGGCTCGTCGGCCGGCAGCGCGGCGATGGTCGCAGCCGGCGTGGTGCCGATCGCACACGCGACCGACGGCGGCGGCTCGATCCGCATCCCCGCCGGCGTCAACGGCAATATCGGGTTGAAAGTCTCGCGCGGCGTGTTCTCGCTGGCGCCACACCTGTCCGATCTCTCGGGGCTGGTCTCGATCCAGGGCTGCCAGTCGCGCTCGGTGCGCGACACCGCGGCCTTTGTCGACGCCTGCCGCGGCGGCGCGCCCGGCGAATTCATGCCGTTCTGGACCCCGTCCGAGCCGTACACGGCGACCATCGCGCGCGATCCGGCGCCGCTGAAAATCGCGCTGTCGCATCAATGGGGCGACTATCGCGCGACACCGCACATTGCCTCCGAGCTCGAGCGGGTCGGCCGCTTCCTCGTTGGCCTCGGCCATCGGGTCGACCTTGCCCTGCCCGCAATCGACTATCGCGAAGCGTTCGCGGCGCAGACCACCTGCTACATCAGTAATTTCGCCGTCGTGATCAGCAACATGCTCGCGGCGCGCGGACTGGATCGGCCACCAGCCGAGCTGATCGAGCCGATCAATATCCGGATCTGGGAGCATGGCCGGCACACCTCATTCGCCGATCGTGCGCGCATGCAGGCCGTCTTCAACACCACCTCGCGCGGCTTCGGCGCATTCTTCGAGGATTGGGACATCATCCTGACGCCGATCACGGCGCTGCCTACGCCGAAGGTCGGCACCACGGAATACCTGACCACCAGCGACAATCCGTCGGTGCTGGACTGGTTCGGCAATCTCTGGCGCAATTTCGCCTTTACGCCGCTCGCCAATCTCTGCGGCATCCCCGCGATCTCGCTGCCGCTCGCGACCAACGAGCACGGCCTGCCGCTCGGTATCCAGGCGATCGCGAAACAGGCCAATGACGGGCTGTTGCTGCAGCTGGCCGCGCAGATCGAGCGCGCGATCGGCGGCAAGTGGAACGGCGGCGAAAAGCCGGGCGTGCATGTGACGCAGGGCTAAAGCGCGATGAGATAAGGCTGAATCGTCATCGCGCTTTAGCTCTTTGTTTGAGCATGATCTTTTCGGAAAACCGCTACACACTTTTCCGGATCATGCTCTAGAACAAACAACCTATCAGCAGGGGGAACGGGACGTCATGCAGCAGGCCAATGAATTCGGGATCGAGGACGCGCGACGCGTGCTCGGCGAGGTGTTTGCGCCATGGGTGCTGGACCTCAACCTGTCGGTCGAGCAGTTCGACTTCACGCCGCCGCCCGGCAACGCGGCCGACTGGCAGCCCGGCGCCGTGCTGCGCATGCCGTTCTCCGAACGCCTCTGCCGCAACGGCGGCATCGTGTGCGGCCAGGCGCTGATGGCGTTTGCCGACACCGCCATGGTGCTGGCCAATCTCGCCGCCAACAAGGGTTATCGTCCCATGACCACGGTCGACCAGACCACGCATTTCATGCGCGCGGTGATGTCGTCCGACGTGCTGGCGGATGCGCGCGTGGTGCGGCTCGGCCGCACCATGAGCTTCGGCCGCGTCACGCTTTCCTCCGCCACCGACAACAAGCCGGTGGCGATGGTGTCCAGCGCGTTCGCGATGCTTCCCCAATAAGACCATATAGCGATTTCTATTTGTCAGAATGCGCGGGCCGATGTTGCCGGCGGATAGTAGACTTACAGTGGGGACTTACGGGCGCCGAACGTGACCCACAGCGCTACCCGATGGCCGCACAGCCCCAACCCAAGGGGGCAATGCCGTGCACCGATCCAGGGCGTGTACTCATAAACGCCAGCGGTCCAATGTCCGTTTCCGCAGAAGCGGACATTGCGAAGCCCGTTGAAATCCGTCGAGAATGACCCATCGCGGACTTCATCAAGTTTGCGGTGACGCACAATTGACGTTCGTTCAGAGGCTTCAATTCTTCCGCCCGTCCGCAAAAGTGGTAAGGTTTGCGTCTACATGTTTCCAGTCGCATTCGCGAGACAGGCGGCTGACCCATACGATGGGAGGAGAGCATGACCATCGAAAACATTCTGAAGCGGAAGGGTACCGACGTCACAACAATATCTGCGGACGTCACCATCAAGAGGGCGGCAGACTGGCTGCGCGCAAAGAATATTGGTGCCCTCGTGGTGACAAGTGAGAACTCAGTTCTTGGTCTCATTACCGAACGCGAAATCGTTCACGCATTTTCTCGCTATGGCGAGGAAGCTGGGTCGACGCTTGTGAAGGAAATCATGCAGTACGGTGTGACCAGCGTGTCTCCAGAGGAGAGTGTCGATCGCGTGATGAAGCTGATGACGCATCATCGCGTGCGCCACGTGCCGGTGCTGCGCGATGGCAAGCTCGTCGGTATCGTCAGCATTGGCGACATAGTCAAGCATCGGCTGGAGGATCTGGAGCTTGAGACGCACGTCCTGCGGGATGTCTACAACGCTGCGCGTTGACGGCTCGAGCGGGAAGGCCTGCCGGGCGACGAGCCGATAAGTAGAGCCAGGGTGGCCATTTCCGATTTGGCCCTTAGCCGACGATCTGTATGACGATCGGGAACGTCGGCTTCCCGACGTGAACCGGAAGTCCCCCAGCTCCGTCGCTATTGACGGCTTTGACCCTAAGCGGACACGCACGTTCCTCGGTGACGTCAGCTTCCCTCGCGGTCAGTCAATGGGGATCATCACGGATCGCCTCATCTGCCCTACCGCCTGAGAAAGATGTCCCTTTCCGTGCAAGTCCTCAATCAAGATAATTTCGCCGACGCCGATGATGCGGGTCTCTCCGTCGCTGGCCGTTATCTTGTTGGGCGCGTCGAGATTAATCACGTATTGCCGCCGAGTAGCCGGGTGCCAGTCAAAGAACCAATCGGCCGGGGTCGTGCGGAAATAGATCCCGGTGGCAGGAAGCCGTCCCGAAGTTGAGCCATCAGGGCCGTGTTCGATCATGTCGATGTCGATGTCACGAAAATGCGTGTCTCCGTTTTCGTCGGCAAAGATGTTGTGGATGCGCACAGCCGTCGCCCCATAACTCCTGATCATCAATTCTCGCCACGGGGCTCGAAAAGACAAGGCCGCTCGGTTTGACAACGCGCCGCTCTCGTTCATGACGATGCAGCGACGTTGCGGCGCGCCCGCCGCCGACGCCACAGCACCGCGACGAGTGCAACAAGCGCGACGAGCGCAAGACCCGCCTCGACCGCCTTGACCAAGAACCGTCCGCCGGGACGATCGATCGTGCGCGACCACAGCGACGGCCCCTCGCCCGGGCGCGCCAGGCGGAACGCCACCACGCTGTCTCCGATCGAGGTGCCGGCTTCGGAATGCCCGCCGGCGCCGATCGCGACATACTGCTCGCCCTTCCAGAGATAGGTCATCGGATTGGCGACGCCCGGCACCGGCAGCCGGCCCTGCCACAGCTCGCGTCCCGACTTCGCATCGAAGGCGCGCAGATAGGCATCCACCGCGCCGGTGAACACCAGCCCGCCCGCGGTGATCGCGACGCCGTTGACCAGCGGCGTGCCGGTATGGAGCGCAATGCCGAGCGGCGCCAGATCCTCGGTGGTGCCGACCGACGAATGCCAGAGGATCCTGCCGGCCTTCAGGTCGACCGCGACCATCTCGCCCCAGGGCGGCTTGTGGCAGAGCATGCCGAGCGGCGACGTCGCAAGCCAGCGCGACATCGCAAACGGCGTCCCCGCCTGCGGGCCGAAATCATGGCCGGGCGGCGAACTGAATCCCCTGGCCTCCTCGCGCGGGATCAGCTTGACGATGTGGATGGCGTGGCTGGTGTTGGCGTAGAGGATCTGGTTGACGGGATCGAACGCCGCGCTGCCCCAGTTCACGCCGCCGCCGGTCATCGGGTAGATCACCGTGCCTTGCGTCGAGGGCGGCGTGAAGAGGCCTTCATTGCGCGAGGCGCCAAGCAGTTTCTCGCAGGCCGAACGGTCGAGGCCACCTACCACGTCGTCGGCCGTGATCCGCTGCGGCATCAGCGGCGGCACGTGGGTCGGGAACGGCTGCGTCGGCGACAGAACTTCGCCCTCCGCGCCATCCTGCGGCACCGCGCGCTCCTCGACCGGCCAGACCGGCTTGCCGGTGTCGCGGTCGAGCACGAACACGAAGGCCTGCTTGGTCGGCTGGATCACGACGTCGCGCATGCCATCGCCGGTGTCGATCCGCGCCAGTGTCGGCTGCGCCGGCAGGTCGTAATCCCAGACGTCGTGATGCACGGTCTGGAAGGCCCAGGCCAGTTCGCCGGTCTCGATCCGCAGCGCCACAACGGAGTTGGCGTGCTCATTGTTGCCCGGCCGCTTGCCGCCCCAGAAGTCCGGGCTCGGCGACGTCGTCGGCAGGAACACCAGGCCTCTTGCCTCGTCGACCGACATCGGCGCCCACACATTGCCGCCTCCGGCGGCGACCCCGTCACGCACGAGCGGATCAAAACTCCAGCGCGGCTGCCCGGTCCGCGCGTCATAGGCACGCACCGCCCCGCCCGGCGCATCGACGCGGCGGTTGTCCGAGATCGACGAGCCCACCACCACGACGCCATGCCCGGTCACCGGCGCCGACGTGATCTGGAATTCGCCGGGCCATTCGAGCCTCGTGCCGGGATCGATCCTGACCTCGCCGCCGCTGCCGAAATCCGCGCAGGGTTTTCCGGTCTTCGCATCGAGCGCGATCAGGCGCGCGTCATTCGTGCCGGTGAAGATCCGCGACCGGCAGGCGGTGCCTTCCGCAGCGCGATCATCGACCCAATAGGCGACGCCGCGACAGACGAAGCGGTTGGCCGGCCGCTGTGCAGTGCTGATCTTCGGATCGTAGCGCCATTTCTGCGCGCCGCTGCCGGGATCGAGCGCAATCACCTCGTTGAACGGGCTGCAGAAGATCAGGCTGTCCTCGACCAACAGCGGGGTGGTCTCGAACTTGGTGCGCTTCATCACCTCGGGGGCGCGCGCCGCGAGATCGCCGGTGTGGAACGTCCAGGCGCGTACGAGGTTGCCGACATTGTCAGGCGTGATCTGCGTCAGTTCGGAAAAGCGCTGTCCACCGCGATCACCGCCCCAGAACTCCCAGGCCGAGTGCTCCGACGCCATGGCCGATGACGCGCACAGCAGCAATACAGCAAGCAGTCGATACAGAGATCGCATCGCTTCCTCCGGCCGATGCGATCATTCCGGGATCTGCCGCACCTTGCGAGCCAACGATTTACGCCATCGGCGTCTCGGTATCCACCCCCGCGGAAACGATCTCCGCCATCGCGGCCTCCCGACGATCAATTCAGGAGCGATTGTCGCGGACCTATTTCGGCTTCTTCGCCGGATCAGTGTCCTTTTTGGTCACGCCCCAGGGATCGTACTTCTCTTTCGGCTCGGGGATGCGATCAAGCGCGGCCTTGTAGGCTTTCTCGTCGACCTTCGGCTTCTTGTCCGTCGCTGCCTTGTCGTCCTTCGGTCCTCCCCGCCGGCCCTGGGCCAGCACGGGGGTCGCAACGACGGCCAGAATGACGGCCGCAATCGTAAGCCTCTTCATGTCACCTCTCCCCGCAGGCACAGAAATATCCGGCAACACCCGGACGTCGAAGATGACTTGTCTATCAGCATTTGTTGATCGACAAAACGCCGGCGCGAAGCGGATTCAATGCCACCAGGGGGGCGCAATCTTGGCGGCCGCACATTAAATAAATTCCATGGGACAGGGACGTGTGGACGTGGCGGCGCTGCTGTTCGGCGCCGCCTTCATGTTGAGTGGCTGCGGGCTGGCGGACAGCCACGCGGTGTGGCCGGATCTGCTGAAGGTCAAGGCCTCGGATCCGGCACCGCTCGAAGCGCCTCCCGATGTCAAGCAACTGGTCGGCGCGAAGCTGGAATCGGTTTTCACCGCGGGCTCGCAGCCGAGCCATGTGCGGGTCTCGACGCCGCTGCACGATCCCCGCGGCACCGGCTGGACCGCCTGCGTGCGCGCCGAGCTCAACTCGGTGATCGGCAAGCCGCTCGGCACCCAGACCTATCGCATCTTCATCGACAACAGCACGATCTACGATCGCCGGCACGTCGACACCGACGACAATTGCGTGGCGGAGAATTACGAGCCGGTCGAGATATCAGCTCCGACCGGCACGACAGCCGCACGGTGAGATCGAGGAGTCGAAGGCGCTCCGCTATTCCGGCAAACCCAGGCTTTGGAGACATCGGGCCATGCGATCCAGGGTCGGACCTGAAAACACCATGGCTTCCTTGAACTTTGAGGCCGTCATCCCGGGATAGTTTTGCATCATTTCGGAGAATGCCGCGTTCGCTTCGTCGATTCGACCGGCGCCTGCCAGCGATGATGCCAGATTGCGATAGATCCAGGTGGCGTGCGGGCGCTCCTGAAGGGCGCGCCGGTAGAACTCCACGGCCTTGTCGTAGTCCTGCTCCACTTCATGGGAGGAGCCAATGCCGGCGTAGTTGTTGAAATTCATCGGGTCGATCGGACTGAGGCGGAGCGCCTGTTCAAAATGCTGGCGCGCATTCTGCGGACGATCCGAATAATTATCGATCCAGCCAAGTCGGGTCCAGGCCCAGGCGCAATTCGGGTCGAGCGCCAGAGCCCGTTCCAGCAGAACCCGCGCGGTCCCGTAATTGCGCACGAACGTATAGACGGTCCCGAGCACAGCCAGGACGAGAGGATCGTCGCCGTTGAGATTGACGGCCTGCTCGGCGAGCGAGCGCGCCTTGGCCTGGCTGCCTGCGATATCGTCCGCCCAGTTGTAGACCGCGCGCTGAGCGTGGCACCAGCCCGCAAGCGCGAGAGCCAGGGGATATCTGGGGTCGATCGCCAAAGCGGTTTCGAGCAATTCGAGGGCCCTGCCGCTTTCCGCCTTTTCCAGCGCCCACGCGTGCGGCATCGCCCTGATCGTATAGTCGTAGGCACTGAGGTCCTGCGGCCTTCTGCGCTCGGAACGTTTGATCTCGGCCAGACGGATCGAGGGCTGCAAGGCGCCGGCGACCTGCTGTGTTATTCGATCCTGCAGGTCGAAGAACTCGTCCAGCGTGCCGTCATAGCGCGAGCTCCAGACATGTGCGCCCGCCTCAGTCTCGATCAGCTGCACGATGATCCTCAGACGGTTGCCGATCTTCTGCACGCTGCCTTCGAGGAGATAGGCAACGCCCAGCTCGCGGCCGATCTCCCGGGCATCGGTCTTGCGGCCCTTGTAGGTAAAGGCGGAGCTGCGTGCGATGACGAAGAAGGAGCGAATGCACGACAGCGCCGCCGTAATCGCCTCGACGATGCCATCGGCGAGGTAGTCCTGCCCGTCCTCCGCCGACATGTTGTCGAATGGGAGGACGACAATGGAAGGCTTGTCGGGGAGCGCAGGTCCCCTGGCCTGGATCGGTGCCCTTCCCGTCCGGTCCGGTGGCGCGGCATCGCCTGAGAGCCGCAAATGCCATGTGCGCATCGGCTCGGCGATGTTCCTGAGCGTCTGCACGCCCATGTCATCGAATGCGATATCCAGTTTTCCGCGAACCTGCCGGTACGCATCGTCGGAAATGCAGACGCCTCCCGGCATCGCGATGCCTTCAAGTCGCGCCGCGATGTTGACGCCATCTCCGAAAATGTCGTTGTCGTCGATGATGATGTCGCCAACGTGAATCCCGATGCGGAACTCGATCCGCTGCTCCTGCGCCACATCGACATTGTGCTCGACCATTGCCCGCTGAACGTCCACCGCGCAGCGCGTGGCATCGACGACGCTGACAAATTCGGCCAGCACGCCGTCGCCGGTGGTTTTGACGATCCGGCCGCGATGCGTGGCAATCGAGGTATCGAACAGCGTCTTGCGAAGTACCTTCAGTTCGGCCAGCGTGCGCTCTTCATCGCGGCCCATCAATCGGCTGTAGCCGGCGATGTCCGCCGCCAGCACGGCCGCCAATCTCCGCTCCACGCGCTCGGACAAGGAGTCCTCCCGGGCAGGTCAGCCTATGAAAGCACGGACTGCCACCCTCCGCCACTCGCATTGCCGGAAAATGTGGCGACATGCTCCGGGACTGGCCGATTGCCGGAAGGTTCAGTTGAGGTATGCTCCGCCGGTCAGCCGGCCGCATTTTCGGATTTCGATTTTCCGAACGATAGATACTCCAATGGAGGTACCATGGGCCATCGATATCAAAACATCCTCGAAACCGTCGGCCATACGCCCGTCGTGCGGATCAACCGTCTTGCGCCCGCAGGCGTGAATCTGTTCGTGAAGGTCGAGGCCTTCAATCCACTGGGATCGGTCAAGGACCGGCTGGCTCTCGGCGTCATCGAAGCCGCGGAAAAGACCGGGGAGCTCAAGCCGGGTCAAACCGTGATCGAGGCGACGAGCGGCAACACGGGAATTGGACTGGCGATGGTTTGCGCCGCCAAGGGGTACCCGCTGGTGGTGACGATGGCGGAGACCTTCAGCGTCGAGCGGCGAAGGCTCATGCGGTTCCTGGGCGCGAAGGTTGTCGTGACGCCTGCGGCGGACCGGGCAGTCGGAATGATCAACAAGACGATCGAGCTTGCCAAGACGCACGGCTGGTTCATGACGCGGCAATTCGAGAACGAAGCCAACCCCGACTACCACTCGCGAACCACTGCGCGCGAGATCCTGGATGATTTCGCCGGAGAGCGGCTGGATTATTGGGTCACGGGCTATGGGACCGGCGGCACATTGAAGGGTGTTGCGCGGGTGCTCGCCAAGGAGCGCCCCGAAACGAAGATCATCGTGTGCGAGCCCGAAGATGCGCAACTGCTGGGCAGCGGCGTCGAGCAAAAGCGCAACCCGGATGACACGCCCGCGGCCCCCCATCCGAATTTCAAGCCGCATCCGATGCAGGGCTGGACGCCCGATTTCATCCCGAAGCTCACCGGCGACGCGGTCGCGATGAAGGTGATCGACCGGCTTCTGCCGATCCCCGGTCCCGAAGCCATCAAGTGCAGCAAGGAGCTTGCCACCAAGGAAGGCATATTCGTCGGCATCACGTCCGGCGCAACATTGGCAGGTGCGCTGAAGGTCGCAGCACAGGCAGAAAAGGGCGCAAATATCCTTTGCATGCTGCCCGACACCGGCGAACGCTATCTGAGCACACCGCTGTTCGCCGATGTCCCTGTCGACATGGACGAGGAAGAGCTCAGAATTTCCCGCTCCACGCCGACGGCCCAGTTCAAGGCATAGTCGCTGGAGGGAATTCGTCCGTGGAATTCCCTGCGAACTCCGCCGGTGCACCGAATCCGGTTCGGGCAGCGCAATCGAATGAAACGACGCACCTTCATCGCGGGCACAGTCGCATTGCTTTCCACGCCGGGCATCGTGCGGGCGCAAGCCTATCCGGCGCGGCCGGTGCGGATCATCGTTCCATTCGGACCAGGAGGGAACGCCGACGTTTTCGGCCGAATCATCGCTCAGAAACTATCCGAGGAGTTTGGAGAGCAGTTCTACGTCGAGAACGTCAGTGGCGCCGGCGGCAACATTGGGGTTGGCCGGGCGGCTCAGGCGGCGCCCGACGGATATACCGTTCTCGTTTCTCCACCCAGCTTCGTGATCAATCCCGCGCTGTACGATAGAGTCCCCTATGATGCCCGCACCTCCTTCGATGCGGTCACTCTCGCGGTCAGCACGACTGTCGTGCTCGCGGTCCATCCCTCTGTGCCGGCGCAGACGCTCGGGGAACTGGTTGCCCTCATCAGGAACAATGCCGGCAAATACAACTACGCCACGGCAGGAGTGGGATCGCCCGGACATATCGTGGGCGAAATGCTGCGCCAGTCGCTGAGCCTCGACCTTGTGCACATACCCTACAACAGCGCCGGTCTGGCGATCGGCTCGACGGTCGCGGGCCATACGACGATCTGCCTTGCCGCGCCAGCGCCAATTGTGCCGCAGGTCAAGGACGGCAACCTGCGCGCGCTGGCGGTGGCTTACAGCAGACGGTTGCAGGCACTCGCTGACGTGCCAACGACGGCAGAAGCCGGTTATCCGGACATCGAGTTTGATAACTGGTTCGGCGTTTTTGTCCCCGCCGGGACCCATGAGGACATCATTGCGGTGCTCCACCGCGAAATCGTCAAAAGCATGATGCTTCCCGACGTAAGGGCGCGCTTGCTGACGCTCGGGTTCGAACCGGTCGGGAGCGCGCCGACCGAGTTCAGCAGGCAGGTGGAAATCGAAGTCGAAAAATGGGCCAGGGTCATCCGGGCAGCGAACATCAAGCCTGAGTGAGGGTCTTCGAGACTCGACTGCTCACGTCCCCGCGCACCAAACTTGCGGGTATGCGCCTAGAACGTTCCGGCCACGGTCACCCTGAAGGTCAGCGGCTCGATCGGATGCAGAACGGTGTCCATCACGCCGGTCTGGCAGACCGCAGCGGGGGCGGTCTGCACGGGATAGCAGAGATTGTAGAGACTGTCGGTCTTGATCAGCGAGCCGTAGGCGTAGGAGATCTGGTTGGCCTGGGCGTTGAACAGATTCAGCACATCGAGCTGGATCCGCCAGCCATCCGCGGTGCGATAGCCGATGCGGCCGTTGAAGATGCTGGACGCGATCGAGCGAAAGGCATTGTCTTCCGTCAGCGGCGTCGATCCCAGATAGCGCCAGCGCAAGGTGCCGAACCATCCGGTCTTTTCGCCGAGCGTGATGCCGGCGGAGGCGATCATCGCCGGCGCGTTCGGAATGTAGCTGCCGGGCGCGTTGCCGATCTGGGCTTGCGGATAGCCGGCTAGCGAGGCGTAGATTGCCGCCTGCGCGCTGTCATAGCCGACAAAGCGGGCATGCGTCATCGCAAGATCGGCATCGATATCGATCCACGACAGCGGACGGTAATGATTGGTGAGCTCGAAGCCATAGCGCCGGCTCGGCAGGCTCGCTTCCGTATCGCCGGCGTCGCCGCTGAAGACGATCTCGGAATCCTGGTCGAGCAGAAACACGCTGAGCGAGGAGTCGAGACCGGGAACGACCCTGGTACGCACGCCGGTCTCGACCCCCTTGGTGCGGACCAGCAGCGGTGAAGAGGCGAGCCTGGTCGACGGATCGCCCGGATCCTCGGTCGTCGTTGCACCACGCGCATCGTTGCTGTGCATTCCGTAGCCGGCACCGACGAAGAACTCGGTCTTGCTGAAGGGGCCGAGCGTCATCGTGAATTTCGGGCTGCCGATCCCGGCACTGACATTGCCGGAATTGGCACTGTTATAGATCGAGAACACGTTGGCCTGGTAGAAGTCGCCGCGCATGCCGACGGTGGTGCGCAGCCAATCGGTCCAGCGCACCGTGTTCTGCGCATAGACCCCGACCGAGCCCTCGCCGACCTTGTCGCTGCGGACATTGGCAAGGAAGCTGCGCTGCCAGGTGTCGGTCAAGGCCAGCGCAATGTCGTCGTAGCGCGTCTGCACGCCGAACGTCGTCTCCATCGGGAGGCCGGCGAAGGAGCCGGTCAGGGTGCGGGAGGCGCTGCCGCCGAGCATCACCCTGTCGTCATGCTGATGGAATTGATCGCCGAGCACGGGATTGGTGAGGAAATAGGTGAAGTTGTTGAACAGGTCGAGCTGGCTCTTCACCGCATAGGCATTGGCCTTCCACGATCCTGTATCATCGGTTCCGGCAATCCGTGCCGACAGCGCGAAGCGATTGGTCTTGCCGCCGTCGGTCGGGTCTACGGAGCCGAAGCGATCGATCTCGCCGCTGTCGATCGCGCGCTGCGGCACCTGGTCGGTCGACGTCCATTGATTGGCATAGGCCATGCCGGTGATGGACAGGCCGTCGGTCGCCGTACCCCTTGTGTAGCGGATCAGGCTGTTGACCTTCTGCATGTCATCGGAGGTGATCCACGGACCATCATAGGTGCCGCGTTCGACGGCGATCAGCAGATTGCCGTCGTCGACCTTCCTCGAATCCATGCCGAAGAAACGCAGATAGCCGAAGCTGCCTGCCGTGATCGACGCCATTGCCTTGGGGACGCTGTCGATCAGTCCGATGTGCAGATCGCCGGCCGAGGCGAAATCGCCCTCATCGGCATAGTACGGGCCTTTGCGGATATCGAGCCTGTTCACCGTCTCCGGCATCAGCCAGTTGAGGTCGGCATAGCCCTGGCCGTGGGCATGGGTGCGCATGTTCACCGGCACGTCGTCGACCCAGATCGCCATGTCGGTGCCATGGTCCAGGTTGTAGCCGCGCAGGAAATACTGGTTGGCTTTGCCTTCGCCGGAATGCTGCGTCACGATCAGTCCGGGCACGGCCTCGAGCAACTCGCCGGGGCGCGCTACCGGACGCGCATTGAGCGCATCACCGGTTACGGACGTCTGGCTCGCCATTTCAGGTGGGCCCGACGGACCCGATCCGACATTCGGTGCGCCGGAGCCTGCAGTCGCGACCGGCGTTGCGGGCTTCGCCGCTGGAGCGCGCGCGACAGAGGGAAAACTCCTGCGCGCTTCGCGCCTTGCCGCCGGCTTTGCCGGTGTCTGCGGCGCCTGCACGGTCACCGGCGGCAGCACTTCCGGAGCGGAACGGGGCGCCGCGCTGTCTGTCGCCGATTGCGCCAGCGCCGACCCGAGCCCAAATGTCGAGCTCGCAAGAACGCCACCGACCCAAACTCCGAACCGTCGTCCCACAGCGGCACCCAGCGCTACGTTGGGGCACGATTGTCCGGCGCCTGTCCGCCGCGCGGATCAGGCCATGCGTGGCTCGCCCCTTTGCAGGATGCTAGAAACGCTAGGTTCACATCAGTATGAAGTCAACCGAAAATCATCATACCGGAAGTCGGCCGGAGGACAGCATGCAACGCCTCACGATCACGATCGACGACGACCTCGTGGCCGAGATCGACCACTTCATCGCGCAACGCGGATATGCCAACCGATCCGAGGCTTTTCGCGATCTCTTGCGAGGGGGGCTCGCGCAGTCGGGCGGCGCGACCGCGGGCAACCATCCGTGCATCGCGACCCTGAGTTACGTGTACGATCACGCCGCGCGCGAATTGCCGAAACGGCTGACGAAGGATTTCCACGAGCACCATGATCTCGCGCAGGCCACGTTGCACGTGCATATCGACCACGATTCATGCCTTGAAGTGACGGTGCTGAAAGGCCACGCCAGCGAGGTAAAGGCGTTCGCCGATCACGTCATCGCCGAGCGCGGCGTGCGCCATGGACACGTCGTCATGATGCCGGTCGAAGGTGATCACCCCGGACACAGTCACGGCGCCCACCTTCGACCGAAACGCTGACGGCCGGCGGACGCAACTGATGGCGTTGACTAGCAACAGCGATCTCCCTCGTCCGGATGCGACACATCGACCCGACGGGCAAATCAACCAAACCTGTCAAGCCGCCGCTCCGAAAATATTTCGGTTTATCGTAACGACAAATCAGTATATAGAGTTTCCCGTCTCACCCGAATGAGGGGCGCTCGCGATCGTCACGAACGTGGTGTGGGATGCGGTGGACGCCGAGCGTGCGACTGACGAGGACACGCAAGGCGGACGGCGAAATCGTGCAGGCCTGACGCCCTAGTGGCAGGTGTCTCCCGCGAGATGCGAAAGCATCTTCGCGAGACGGTGACAAAAAAGCCCAGTCTCGCCGGGGCGAGCACGTATAAGCCGTAACCCATCGCGCAGGGAAAGCCGGAGTGTTTCCGGTTACACCTGTGGTCCTACCCCCGTGCTTTCTACTTCGCACGGGGCCCATGGGTGCGATCGGCACCCGGCTTTCCCTGCGCCCTCTGCTCGAGAGAGGGTGAAACGAGATGCCAAGCTCGGGCAAGTCATGTCGCGAGAATGCGAAGTCGTGATCCAAGGTTCGTGATCCAAGGGTCGTACATTTTCGGTGTCGTCCTGGCGACAGCCCTTGCGCGGAGGTCTTTCCGGATGGCTTTGCACACCGCCCGCAACGTGCTGAACGCCCCGTTAACATTACCGCTCAAATTGCCCGACGCCCCCAACTTCATTGTCCATCTCTTTGCGCTAGCGTTGCCCATGACGCGTGTCGGCCGACTGGGGACGCCTTGCGCGGCAGGAGACCGGAACGTGGCCGAGCTGGCTGACCAGGCAGTGATCCGCCGTGCATCGCGCAGCGATGCCACGGATCCGCATGCGCTGCCGGCGCTGTCCGACGTTGCGGCCGGCCAGTGGCGCGCGCTGGCCAAGCGTGCGATCGAGGCCAACGGCTATTACCAGCCCGAATGGGAATTGGCGGTCAATGCGTCGGCGCGGGGCCGCACCGGTGCCGCAGCGCTCGGCGCCGTCAATGACTCCGGCCAGCTGATCGGCCTGCTGCCGGTCGTGCCGATGCAGCGCGTCTACAGAATTCCCCTGCCCGCTTTGGTCGCCGCAGAGCCCTATGGCACGCTGTGCACGCCGCTGCTCGATCGCGATGCGGCGGAAGATGCCGCGACGGGACTGCTGCGACAGGCGCGCATATCGGGCGCTCATGCGCTGATTGTGCGCACGATGTCGCTCGAGGGCCCCGCGATGACCGCGATCGAGGCCGCGCTGGCGCGCGATGGCCTTCGTCCCCGTGTACTACACGCCTGGCAGCGCGCCACGCTCGATGCGACGCGCGACGCCGACGATCTGCTGCGCGAGGCGCTGGGCGCAAAGAAGCTCAAGGAGCTGCGCCGGCAGCGCTACCGCCTCGCCGATCACGGCGCGGTGCGCTTCGCCGTCGCGCGCACGCCGCGCGAAGTCGCATCCGCACTCGAGACCTTCCTCGCGCTCGAGGCCGGCGGCTGGAAAGGCAGGCGCGGCACCGCGCTCGGCCAGCACGCAGGCGATGCCGCCTTCATCCGCCGCGCGACGTCGGCGCTGGCCGAGACCGGAAGCTGCGAGATCGTGACGCTCCATGCCGGCGAAACACCGCTCGCCGGCGGCATCGTCGTGCGCCACCAGGACCGCGCCTTCTTCTTCAAGATCGGCATCGACGAGCGCTTTGCAAAATTCTCGCCCGGCGCGCAACTGACGCTGGATCTGACCCGGCACCTGTGCGCCGATCCCGCGATCGCCTCCGTCGACTCCACCGCGACGCCGGGCCATCCCATGATCGACCCGATCTGGCGCGGCCGCTTTGCGATCGGCGACGTGCTGATCCCGCTGCGCCGCCGCGATCCGCTGTTCGCGGCGATCCACGCCGCGGTGATCATGCATCGGCTCGCGTACGACGCCGCGCGCGGCACCGTTCATGCCATCCGAAATCGCCGCCGTAAGTCCAGCTGACGACCAGCCGCAGCAGCCTCACCGCAACGGCGAATGCGGCGCCGGCAGCATGATGGTCGAATGCATTTCCTCGAGCAGCTGGGGGGCCTTGCCGAGAAATTCCTGCCAGGCCGGATCCTTCATCGCATTGCCGCGCGCCTCGGTGCGCGCATTGAGGCTCGGATAGGCCCAGATATGGCAGACCTCGTTCGGTTGTCCCGTCTCAGTCTGCCAGAGACCGACGATCCTGGAGTATTTCTCGCGCTCGGGCAGCACAGCGGTGAACAGCTCGAGCCACTGCTTCGCCGCGCCGAGCGGCCTGGCGCGGTAGTTGCGGAATTCGTAGACATTGCCGGTCGCAGCCGGCGCCACCGGCGGGATCACCGCGTTGAGCAGGCGGACCTGCTGGTGCACGAGAAACGGCCGGATCGCCGGAATGTATTCGCCGGTCCAGCGCGCATTCTTCGCGAGCTCTGCGCGCAGCCGGGTGCGTTCGTTCAGGTCGGCATAGCTCCACATATGCATGACCTGGTTGAGCGGACCGATCTCGGTGATCCAGTAGCCTTCGAGCTTGCCGAAATTGTCGCCGCGGATGTCGCGCGAAATCGTGCTCGCCGCCTTCACCATCTCGCCGACGGTGCCCGGCTTGACCGTATAGGTCCGCAGCTCATAGATCATGGTCGTCTCCTGATTTTTGCTGATCTGCTGTCGACAAAGAAAAAGCCCGGCGGGGAGCCGGGCTCGTCAAGGGATCGCGGGCTACTCCGCCGCCTCTGCGTTGATCTCGGCCGAGACCTGGCGGATCGCGCGGGCGAGCTGCTCCGCCGGCTGCGCGCCGGAAACGGCGTATTTCTGGGCGAACACGAAGGTCGGCACGCCGGAGATGCCCTTCTCGGAGGCCTCCTGGGCCTGCCCCGAGACCACCGCGACATCCTCGTCCGTGGCAAGGCGCCGGCGCACGTCATCAGCGTCGAGCCCGACATCGGCGGCCGCCTGCACGAGTACATCGACATCAGTGAGATCGCCGCCGTCGCGGAAGTACAATTCCATCAGCCGCTGCTTCATCTCGGCCGCCTTGCCGATGGCCCCGGCCCAGTGGATCAGCCGGTGGCAATCGATCGTGTTGGGCTGGCGCTTAACCAGCTCGGGACGATAGCTCAGCCCTTCCTCGCCGGCGGCGGCGACGACGCGACCGGCGATGCCCTTGTAGGCGTCGACCGAGCCGAACTTGGCGGTGAGATATTCCTCGCGCGCGATGCCTTCGCGCGGGATCCAGTTGTTGAGGAAGAACGGCCGCCAATGCACCTCGACCGGCACGTCCGGGACCAGCTTCAGCGCATCCTCGATCCGGTGCTTGCCGATGTAGCACCAGGGGCAGACGACGTCGGAGACGATGTCGAGGCGAAGCGGTTTCAGGTCGCTCATGGCAGGTTCCTCGCGGGACGGAACCCCAAAGGTAGGCCGAAAGTGCCGCGAGACAAGCCGCTATTTCATACTGGCTGCCATCTGCCGCATTCGCTGCGCGGTGAGGTCGTCAGCCGGGAAGAAGGTCTCCAGCGCCAGTTCCTGCAGGGTGATGTCGACAGGCGTGCCGAACACCATGGTGGTCGAGATGAAGCTCAGCACCTCGCCGTTGTGACGCAGCTTGAAGGGGATCGCGACATTGTTGTCGGGCGCGATCGGCGCCGAGCGGGCCGGGATCGGATAGGACTTGAGGTCCTGATACAGCCTGATCAGCTCCGGATCGGCCGTAGCCTCGCATTGCCGGTGCAGCCGCTCCAGAAGATGCGCGGCCCATTCCGGCAGGTTCACTGTGCGCGGCGCGAGGCCTTCGGGATGGAAGGCAAGGCGCAGGATGTTGAAGGGCTGGCCGAGCAGCCGCTGCGGCACGCCCTCCAGCAGCGGCGCCACCATGCGGTTGGCGGAGACCAGATTCCAGTGCCGGTCATAGGCCAGCGCCGGGTTGGGCTCATGCGCTCTCAGCACCAGATTGATCGCCTCGCGCGCCGATTTCAGCGCAGGATCGTCGAGCGAGCGTTGCGGGAATGCGGGCGCGAAACCCGCGGCGACGAGAAGAACGTTGCGTTCGCGTAGGGGCACGTCGAGGCGCTCCGCCAGTTTGAGGACCATGTCGCGCGACGGCGCCGAGCGGCCGGTCTCGACGAAGCTCAAATGCCGCGCCGAGATATCGGCGTCGACGGCAAGGTCGAGCTGGCTGAGATGGCGGCGCTGCCGCCATTCGCGCAGGTGCTCGCCGATATGGATGGCTCTGGCGGGCTCGGCCCGCGCGGTGGATGCATGTGCGTTCATGGTGCAAAACCTACCATGCGAATTTCGCCCGTTCCATTACGCCCGAGGTAATCGAATTGGCGCGCAGGGCGGATCATCTTCCACGGCACAGGAGATGACCAATGCTGATGCTGTCCCTTATCCGCGCCTTCACCGTCGTGATCCCGTGGCTGATCCATCTGGCCACCTGGCTGGTCGCACGGTCGCTCAACATGCCGCAGCCGATCGTTCACGCGACCTCTGTGTTCGTGGCCGCGCAGGTCTATGCGGCGGAGATGAGGGTCGGAAAGGCACTCGGCCAGCAGCTGCAATCCTGGTTCCGCTGACGAGCCTGAACCCCAAAAGAGAGGAGACCCCGCCATGATCACTTCGTCCCAACTGCTGCGCCGCGCACTGCTCGCCGACGCCGTATTCAGCGGCGTATCCGCGGTCGGAATGACGCTGGATGCGCCTGCGCTGGCATCATTGCTGAACCTGCCGGAGGCGTTGCTGCGCGAGACCGGCCTGTTCCTGATCGCCTATACGGCGCTGGTCGGCTGGCTCGGCACGCGGATGTCGGTGCCGAAGCCGCTGGTGATGATCGTGGTCGCGGGCAACGCCACCTGGACGCTCGCGAGCATCGCGCTGCTGTTCTCCGGCGCGGTGGCGCCGAACCTGCTCGGGACGATCGTGGTCGTGGCACAGGCGGTCGCCACCGGCGTGCTCGCCGAGCTGCAATATGTCGGCCTGCGCCGCAGTGAAGCGGTGATGGCGGCTTGACGGCCGCCGGGGATCGCGGGGATCAAGCGCGATGCTGTCGCGCCCCCGCCTGCGCGCGCCTGTAACGCTCGCCGATGCCGAGCATGACGCCCTGCCCGCCCGCGACACCCATCTCGAGGCTCGCCGCGATGCGCCGGGCGCGCTCGATGAAATGGTCTGCCGCGGCGGGCGGGCACAGCTCGGATGCGGTCGCCTCGAACAGTTCGAGCCAGCGATCGAAATGCGCGGCGTCGATCGGCAGCGGCATATGCTTGACCATCGGGGTGCCGTGGTAGCGCCCGGTCATCAGCGCGACTGAGGACCAGAACGCGCACATCTGCGCGAGATGCGGCTCCCAATCGTTGATGCGGGCCTCGAACACCGGCCCGATCATCGGGTCCTTGCGGACCTTTGCGTAGAAGCCGTGCACCAGCCGCTCGATCATGGCCTCGGTGATCCCGGTCCGCTCGACGATGCCGGCGGTGATCTGCTCTCGGCGCTCTGCCCCTGTCATTGGTCAACGTCCCTAAATAGGTATTTGAAATACATATTTAGGCTGCTATATCGGATCCGCCAAGCTCTGTTTTCAAGGGGCTCCCATGCGCCTGACATCGTTCACGGATTTTGCCTTGCGCGCGCTGATGCGGCTGGCCGGCGAGCCGGACCGGTCGTTCGCGACCGGCGAGATCGCGGCCGAATTCGGCATTTCGCGCAATCACCTCGCCAAGGTGGTGCGCGATCTGGCCGAGGCCGGCTTCATCACGACCCAGCGCGGTGTCGGCGGCGGCTTCTCGCTGGCGCGGCCGCCGCAGATGATCACGCTCGGCGAGGTCGTCCGTGCGCTGGAAGGCGGCGGCGCGCTGGTCGAGTGTTTCAGGGACGACGGTGGAGATTGCGTGCTGCTGCCGCGCTGCCGGCTGAAATCAAGACTTGCGGCGGCACGCGAGGCGTTCATGCGCGAACTGGATGGAACCACGCTCGCCGAATGCGCTTACTCGCCGCGTCCCGCGCGCCATCCTGCAAAGGCGTCGTGACGCGGATTGGCCCGGATCGAGGTCCGAAGCTCAGGCCTGCAGGGTCCGTGCCGGGGCGCGCTTTGACGGGGCAACGGTTCCCGGGACTTTGGTCACGCTGTGCCCGTTGAGGTGTTTGCCGTTCAGCTTGCCAATGCCGTTGGCTCCAGCCTTCTTCACCTTCGCCTTGGCTTTCTCCCTGGCGAGCTTCTCGGACTTGCGCTTCGCCTTCCGCTCGGCCTTTTCCTTCAACCGCAGCCGCTCGGCCCGCGCCTCCGCGCGCTTCTTCTTGCGCTTCTTCTCGCAGGCGTCGCATTTGCAGCCGATCGGCTTCAGATAGGCTTTGAAATAGTCGGTGCCGTAGTCGTAGTTGATCTCCTCGCCCGGCTCGATGTTCTTGATGGCGCGGATGAACACCTTGCGCTTGCGTGGGCGAACGTCGGATTCGGCGTTTGGCCTGCAGGCGTGGTTGATATAGCGGGCGATGTTCTCGCGGATCGAGCCGTCGATGGTCCAGCGGTTGTTGAGCTCGAACAGATACTTGTTCTCGATCTCGTCCTCTTCCTTCTTCTTGGAGTCCAGGATCGGCCCGAAATAACGGATGATCTTGGTACCTTTCTTGATCGGCTTGGTGGCGAAGAGACCAAGTCCGGTACGGGAACGTCCGACGCGATAGGGTTTGCTGGATGATATCGTGGGCATGACGATCGAGGCTACGGCACGCGAGGTGCATACGACGGAAACTTGCGAAGCCGCCCTTCTAGGACGATTCCGCGCGCCTGTCAGGTGTTTCCCGCGTGTCTGTCGAACCTTCCCCAGATTGCGCGTCTCAGACCGCAAGATAGTCCGGATCGCAAGCTTTCCCGATGAAATGCGTCACATTTGCAACGGCCGTGGCGGTCCTCGCCGGCACATGCATGGTCAGGCTGACGCCAAAACGATCGTCAGCCGCCACGCATCGGCGTCGCCGAACGAGTCTTGATCAGCAGCCGCCGTACCACACCGCTGGCGGGGCGCTAGCATGGAGACGCCGGCTTTCCGACCGGGCCTCGTAGCATCGCCTCCAGCAGCATGTCGACGGTGCTGCCCGGCGGCATCCGGCTCAGGACATCTCGCAGCCGGTCATCGAGCAGCAGCATCGTGAAACCGTGCACCAGCGACCAGGCGCGCACGATCGCGGCGGCCTGGTCGAGCGACAGCGCCCTTTCGTGGATCTGCTCGTGGCGGGTTTCTCCGATCGAGCCGGCAAGTCCCGCGAAGGAGGCGTTCGCCGCCTCGTGCAGCGACGGCCGCTTCATGTCGAGCCGCTCGGTGCGGAACATCAGCCCGTACATGCCCGGATGTGCCTGCGCGTAGGCGATGTAGGCCTTGGCGCGCGCCAGCCCCTTCTCGCCCGGCGTCGAGGCGGAGGCACCGGCCGCGATCATGGCGTCGTTGAACTGACGGAAGCCGATCGCGGCGAGGTCGCTGACGAGCCCGGTGAGATCGCCGAAATGATGCGTCGGCGCGGCGTGCGACACGCCGGCCTCGCGCGCCACCGCGCGCAAAGTGAGCCCCGGCAGCCCGTCGCGCTCGAGCACGCGCTCGGCGGCCTTCAGCAGCGCCTCGTGCAGGTCGCCATGATGATAGGGCGCATCGTTGGCGCGCCGTTTCGATGCCGCACGGTCGGGCGCTGCACGCGCGGCCCGGCGCGTCCGCATCGCGGCCGGCCGAGTAGCCTTGTTTTCTCTCGATAATCTCGCCATGCGGCCCGTTATATGACGCAATTTTTACACTGTAAAGATTTTGCTTGACGATCGACGAGCGCATCTCTAATGCTATCTTTACGATGTAAAGATCAGCGGAGGAGGTGCGCGATGCTCGACCAGGTGACGTCAACTGCGGCGCGAACCAATCTGGCGCCGATCCCCTTTGAAGCCGATGCCCCGTTTCTCAAGATCACGGGCGAATTGCCGCGCGAGCTGAACGGCACGCTCTATCGCAACGGCCCCAACCCGCAATTCGACGTCCCGGGCGCACACTGGTTCGTCGGCGACGGCATGCTGCACGCCTTCCATCTCGAGAATGGCCGCGCCAGCTATCGCAACCGCTGGGTCCGCACCCCGAAATGGCAGGCCGAGCACGACGCCGGCCGCGCGCTGTTCGGCGGATTTGGCCGCAAGCTGCCCGACGCTCCTGAGACGACGGTGACCGATGGCTGCGTCGCCAACACCAACATCATCTTCCATGGCGGCAAGCTGCTCGCGCTCGTCGAGAGCCATTTGCCCACCGAGATCGAACCCGGCACGCTGAACCGGCTTGGCTATTGCGACTACAAGGGCGCGATTTCCGGTCCCTTCACCGCTCACCCGAAGATCGATCCCGTCACCGGCGAGCTGGTGTTCTTCGGCTACAACGCCGCGGGCCCGCTGACGCCGGCCCTGTCATACGGCGCGATCGATGCATCCGGCGTCGTGACACGGTTCGAGCGCCTTGAGGCGCCCTATGCCAGCATGGTCCACGACTTCATCGTCACCGAAAACCATTTGCTGTTTCCGATCCTGCCGATCACAGGCAGCATGCAGCGCGCGATGAGGGGACAAGCGCCCTACGCCTGGGAGCCGGAGAAAGGCGCCTATGTCGGCGTAATGAAGCGCCGCGGCTCGTCGAAGGACATCGTCTGGTTCCGCGCCGAGAGCTGCTACGTCTTCCACGTCATGAACGCCTGGGAGGAAGGCAATCGCATCATTGCCGACGTCATGCAGTTCGAGGAAGCCCCGCTGTTCAACCATCCCGACGGTTCGCCGACCGATCCGAAGAAGAACCGCGCGCGCTATTGTCGCTGGACCTTCGATCTTGCAGGAAACACCGACCGCTTCACGCAAACCTATCTCGACGATCTCACCGGGGAATTCCCCCGCGTCGACGATCGCCGCGCCGGAATGAGCAGCAATCACGGCTGGTACGCCTGCGCCAATCCCGATCTGCCGATGTTCGGCGCGCTGTCGGGCATCGTGCATGTCGACGGCAAGGGCAAGCGGCTCGGCCATTATCTGCTGCCCGCCGGCGACACGATTTCCGAGCCCGTGTTCGTCGAACGTGGCCGTGACGCTGCCGAGGGCGACGGCTGGCTGCTCGCGGTGGTCTGGCGCGCCCGCGAGAACCGCAGCGACCTCGCCGTCTTCAACGCCACCGACGTCGAAGCCGGCCCCACCGCACTGGTGCATCTCGGCCATCGCGTGCCGGACGGATTCCACGGCAACTGGGTCGGCGCCGAGTAACATCCGCCCTCCGTCATTCCGGGGCATCGCGCAGCGATGAACCCGGAATCCGGAATTAGTCATTTCGAGATTCCGGGTTCGCGCCGACGCGCGCCCCGGAATGACGGCATTGCGGACGCACCGACAGCGCATCGAGGAGGCCCGCATGCACGTGCCATCAGTCACTGCAGGCTATCTCGCCATTCTCGCCCTGCTCTACGCCGCCCTTGCGCTGCTGGTGATCCGCCTGCGCCAGAGCAATCTCGCACCGTTCAGCGACGGCGGAAACGTCGCGCTGCGCAACGCGATCCGCGCCCACGGCAGTTTCATCGAGTACGTCCCGATCATCACGCTGATGGTCGCCTTCCTGGAAATGTCGGGAACGCCGGCGACGCGGATTCACGTCCTGATGGGCGCGCTGCTGCTCTCGCGGCTGATCCATCCACTCGGCATGTATGCACGGCCGGGCACGCTGCTGTTCTGGATCGGCCGGGCCGGCGGCATCTTCATCACCATAAGCCTGCTCATCACCTGCGCGATCACGACGCTGTCCCGGACCATCGCGGGCGCAAGCAGCGCGTTGAAATAGTTCCTGTTTCGCTCTCACTTCACGATTTTGACACTGTCAAGATTTCGCTTGACGATCACCCCTGTACGCCTTTAGGGTATCTTTACGATGTAAAGATGGGCCGATGAGGCTTTCGATGACGATCTTTCTGATCCTCGCCCCCTACGGTGTGCTGGCCGCCCTGCTGCTGTTGACCTCCGCCACCGTGAGTCTGCTCTGCGCCACCATCATCTGCCTCGGCGTGATCGCAGTCGACATCGCCCGTGGCCGCACGATCAAGATCCTCGGCATCGGCTCAGCGGTGGTGTTCACCGCGGTTGGCCTCTATCTCACCTTCGTCGACCCGACGCTGAGCACGATGGCGATCAGGGTGACCGTCGACAGCGGCATCCTGCTGGTGTCGCTGCTCTCGATCCTGCTTCGCCATCCCTTCACCCGGCAATATGCGATCGAGATGGTCGACGCCGAGACCGCCCGCCTGCCGAGCTTCAATCACGTCAACTACCTGATCGCCTGGGCCTGGATCGGTGCTTCACTGTTGATGCTGCTCGGCAACGTCACGCTGCTGTACGTGCCTGGCTTGCCGCTATGGACCGGCCTGCTGGTCGCCTTCGCGGCCCGCAACAGCGCGGTCTACTTCACCAGATGGTATCCGGATTATCGCCGGGCCAAATACGGGACGCCGCCGGCCAACGCGCTGCCGTCTCCCTAAAGGCCCTGACGCGACCAGCAACAATCGAGGAAACGGAAGGCACGACGATGAAGAGCGTACTGGCCAGGCTTGCGAGCGACTTTCTCTCCACCATCGTGTTCCTGGCGGTCTATTTCGCCACCGACAACGTGGTGCTCGCCACCGGCGTCGCGATCGCGGGCGCTATCGCGCAGGTGATCCGTGCCCGGATCAAGGGCGAAGCGCTCGGCTTCATGACCTGGGCCAGCCTTGCGCTGGTCATCGTGCTCGGCACCGCGACGCTGCTCACCAACGATCCCCGCTTCGTGCTGGCCAAGCCTGCCATCGCGCATTTCGCGATCGGCGCCATCATGCTCAGGCGCGGCTGGATGCTGCGCTACATGCCGCCACGCGTCGCCGAGGTGATCCCGGAATATGTCACGGCTGCGGGCTTCGCCTGGGCTGCCCTGATGTTCGCCCTCGGCGCCGGCACGATCGCGATTGCGTCGACCGGCGACATGAAGCTGTGGGCGACTTACGTGACCGTGGTCGCGGGCGGCGCCAAGATCGCCGCCTTTGCGATCCAGTACCTCGCCTTCCGCATCCTGGTGATGAGCCGGCTGCGCGCCGCCGCCGCCCGCGCCTGATCGCCGCAGCTCCAAACTATGCGGGCGCCGCAGGATGGGTTATACCGCCGCGCTCGCTTTTTCATCTCGAGGGGAGACAATAATGGCGGTGGACGGAAACTGGAATATCACCATGAGCACGCCGATGGGTGACCGCACGGCGACGCTGTCGCTGGCGAGCTCGGGCGGCACGCTCACGGGGACGCAGGGTGCCGAGGGCAATTCGGCCGAGATCTTCGACGGCACCGTGAACGGCGACGACGTCGCCTGGAAGGTTTCCATCACCAATCCGATGCCGCTGACGCTGGACTTCAGCGGCAAGGTCGCCGGCGACAGCATCTCCGGCGAAATGGGCATCGGCCCGATGGGCAGCTTCCCCTTCACCGGGACGCGCGCGTAAGCGCTGGGTCTAGAACCAGATCTGCATCGGCAGATTGCACGCATCGCGCGGCGGCGTCCCTTCGGGGACGCTGCCTTGCGGATTCCATGCAGCGACAGCCACCGCGCAG
Source organism: Bradyrhizobium jicamae (assembly GCF_018130215.1). Lineage (GTDB taxonomy): Bacteria > Pseudomonadota > Alphaproteobacteria > Rhizobiales > Xanthobacteraceae > Bradyrhizobium > Bradyrhizobium jicamae_A. Next base: position 36,407 of record NZ_JAFCKQ010000031.1, on the reverse strand, counting down.
GCATCCAGCACGTCGTCGCGTTTCGCACCCGTGCCGATCCGCACCTCGGTCAGCCAGCGATCGATCTCGCGAAAGCCTTCGCGCCTGAGCAACCGACAACGCAGCGCATCGCCCTCCCGCGACTTCTTACTCGGCAATGGCTCGCCACGGTTGAGCCGCAGGAACACCAGCTCGGGATGCACCTCGCGGATGTCGCGAGCCGGATTCGCGCTGACGAACGCATCGACCTCCATGATCTTCCTGCCGATGTGCCAGAGCTGACGCGATACGCGCGTCTCGCCGCGGCGCAGCGCTTCCGCATTCGCCTCGTCGGGATCGGAAAAATCCTGCCACAGCCAGCGCCGCGCGCCGGTGAAGACGCGCGAGATGTGCGGCCGCAATCTCGCGCGCGCCAGCAGATCGCACTCGCGCGCCCCGTCTTCCGTCATGCCGATCGGGATGTCGATGCCGGCGCGGTCGAACGGAGGCGCCAGCGCCTCCGCAATGCCGGTGTGGAAGGAGATCGTTCGCCGGTCGACGTCAACAGTGACGGCGACCCAGCCTCTGGAAAATCCGTCGAGGCCTCTGACCCTCAACCGAGATTCAATTCCTTGAAGAAGTCGTTGCCCTTGTCATCGATGATGATGAAGGCCGTGAAGTCGACGACCTCGATGCGCCAGATCGCTTCCATGCCGAGTTCGGGATACTCGACCACCTCGACCTTCTTGATGCAGTGCTCGGCGAGATTCGCCGCCGCACCGCCGATCGAGCCGAGATAGAAGCCGCCGTGCTTCTTGCAGGCCTCGCGCACCGCGACCGCGCGGTTGCCCTTGGCGACCATCACCATCGACCCGCCGGCGGCCTGGAACTGGTCGACGAAGGAATCCATGCGGCCGGCCGTGGTCGGGCCGAACGCGCCGGAGGCGTAACCGTCAGGCGTCTTGGCGGGACCCGCGTAATAGACCGGATGGTTCTTGAAATAATCCGGCAGCGGCTCGCCCTTCTCCAGCCGCTCGCGCAGCTTGGCATGCGCGGAGTCGCGGGCGACGATCATGGTGCCGGTCATCGACACGCGGGTCTTGATCGGGTGCTGCGACAGCGTCGCCAGAATGTCCTGCATCGGCCGGTTGAGGTCGATCTTGACCACCTCGCCGCCGAGCGACTGCTCGACCGCGGGCAGGTATTGCGCCGGATTGTGCTCGAGCTCCTCGAGATAGACGCCGTCCCTGGTGATCTTGCCGAGCACCTGGCGGTCGGCCGAGCAGGAGACGCCGAGCCCGATCGGCAGCGAGGCACCGTGGCGCGGCATGCGGATAACGCGCACGTCATGGCAGAAATATTTGCCGCCGAACTGCGCGCCCACCCCCAGGCTTTGCGTCATCTTGAGGATCTCCTGCTCCATCTCGAGATCGCGGAACGCGTTGCCGTCGGCCGAGCCGTGGGTCGGCAGCGCGTCGAGGTAGCGCGCGGAGGCAAGCTTCACCGTCTTCATGCAGAGCTCGGCCGAGGTGCCGCCGATCACGATCGCGAGGTGATACGGCGGACACGCCGCAGTGCCGAGGGTGAGGACCTTCTCCTTCAGGAAGGCAAGCAGCCGGTCTTTGGTCAGCACCGAGGGCGTCGCCTGGAACAGGAAACTCTTGTTGGCCGAGCCGCCGCCCTTGGCCATGAACATGAACTTGTAGGCGTCGTCACCCTCAGCGTAGATCTCGCACTGCGCCGGCATGTTGTTGGCGGTGTTCTTCTCCTCATACATCGACAAGGGAGCGACCTGCGAGTAGCGCAGATTGCGGCGCAGATAGGCGTCGCGCGCGCCTTCGGAGAGCGCGGCCTCGTCCTCGCCATCGGTGATGACGTTGCAGCCCTTCTTGCCCATGATGATCGCGGTGCCGGTGTCCTGGCACATCGGCAGCACGCCGCCGGCCGCGATGTTGGCGTTCTTCAGGAAGTCGAAGGCGACGAACTTGTCATTGTCGCTGGCTTCCTTGTCCTCGAGGATCGAGCGGAGCTGCTTCAGGTGGCCCGGCCGCAGGTAATGGTTGATCTCGCCGAACGCGGCCTCGGAGAGTGCCCGCAGCGCCTCGCGCGACACCACCAGCATGTCCTTGCCGAGAACCTTCTCGACCCGGACGCCCTCGCTCGTCACCTTCTTGTAGGGGGTGCTATCCGCGCCGAGCGGGAACAGCGGCGTGTGCTTGTAGGGCGGAACGGGCTTCTGCTGGTCGGGAAAGGCACTGGGGGCGTTCATGTTCTGCTCTTTGGGCTGCTCGTTTGGGCTTGCGCGTCGGTCGAATGGCCGGTGGCCCGAGGGGCGACCGGCAAGATAGAGCCGTTCTAAGCCTTTTGCGGACAAAGGAAAGGGATGCCGGCCGCCCCCCAGCCATGCGCGCCGCGGCAATCAATGTGGGATTTATCACATACATGTAATCTAAAGTTGTGTATCGATGAACACCCGCACCGAACCGCCCAAGGAGGCAATCATGAAGTCAGGGCTTTTCGTCTCGCTTGCGCTGGCATTGCTGATCGCGGCTCCGACAGGCGCCACTGCCGCCGGCCAGAGGTGCGGCGGCTTTGCCGGGTTCGCATGCGGGCCCGACGAATTCTGTCAGTTCCGGCCCGGCACGTGCGGCCGCTTCGACCAGTTCGGCACCTGCGTGCGCAAGCCGCGCTTCTGCCCGCGGATCTTCCGGCCGGTCTGTGGCTGTGACGGCAAGACCTTCAGCAACGATTGCGAACGCGAGGCCGCCGGCGTTTCCAAGGCCCACAACGGCAAGTGCAGGCCAACTGCCTTCTAGACGGGCTTGTGTGACCGCTCCCGCGGTCACCGCACATATTGACGCGCTCCGCGGGAGCCTGCATGAACCTTCGCGCATTTCATGCCGCGGGGGTATTCATGATCGGACGATCGCGCTTGCCGTTCAACATCGGCTCCATCCTGCCTGTCGCGATGCTCGCGCTGGGCGCGGCGCTGATCTCGGCGCCCGCTCATGCCGACCCTTGCGAGGACATCGCAAAACAGCTCGCCGGCCAGATCGACGGGCTGAAGGTCAACTTCACTGCCGCCAACATCACCTATCTGACCCATCCGGCGGCCAGGGAATTGTCGCTCGGCTGCCGCGGCAAGGACTATTCGACCGAGCTCTATGCCAAGACCGATCGCAAGATCAAACCCGAGTTCCTCAACCTGGTCGGCTCGGCCACGGCACTGATCTTCACCCTGCCGAAGGACGATGTCATGACTGGCACAACGCGCTGCCTGAAGCGCATGGGGCTGTTGCGCGGCGACAAGATCACGATGCGCTACAAGCGTCTCAACCTCGAATGCACGCGCACCAGGACCGAAGCCTCGATCACCGTCAGGCGCAGCGCGAACGAGTGATCACGCCACACGCTCCGCGGTGACACGCGCAATGCTGTCGTGCGCCCGGCCCCAGCCCGGGCCCATCGCATCAAAGGCGAACCGGTTGCCGGGGAAGACGAAGCCGTCGTGCACGAAACGCAGATGCGTGCCGCCCTCGACCGGCGTCAGCGTCCAGGTGACCATCGAGTGGAGCTTCGAGCCGTAGGCGGGATTGCTGTCGGAGCCACCGGTCCAGGAATAGCGTAACAGGCGCGGTGGATCGCAATCCAGCACCTCGCAATGCACGACGCCGTCCCAGTCGCCCATCGGCGCGGTGCGGAAGGTGAAGCGCCGGCCGACTTCCGCGGTGAAATCGTTCGGCATCAGCCATTTCGCGATCTCCCCGCTCGTCGTCAGCGTCCGCCAGATTCGTTCGGCCGGATACGGCAGCACCTTCTCGACGGTGATCGCATGGGTCTCACTCATGACTCGGTTTCCTTCAAAAGCCTTTCGAGATTCTCGAACCGCTCGGCCCAGAACGTCTGGTAATGGCCGAGCCAGTCGACCAGCGGGCCAAGCCCCTTGGGCGCGACGCGGTAATGGATGTGCCGGCCCTCGCGCCGCTCGATGACGAGGCCGGCATCGCGCAGCGCCCGCAGATGCTGCGACACCGCGGGCTGCGACACCTTCGAGCCGTGCACCAGCCCTGTCGCGGCAACCTCTCCTTCCCGCGCGATGCGCTCGAACACCGCACGGCGCGTGGGATCGGCGAGGGTCTTCAACACGCTGGTGAGCTGCATGGCTGCGGTCATGTCAATATATAAGCCATTGCTTATATAAATGTCAATACGGCGGCAGCGCGGCTGCTCCGAAAGTTGATCGCCGCGGTCGCAGGTTTGCCGGAAAACAAGCGCACACCTACTGCTGGAATCGTTCGCGGGCGTCTTCCCATGATCGCAAAGCTCCTGCTGCAGAACACCGCCTTCCTCGTCGCCATGGCCGCGGTGCTGTTCGTGTCCGCAGGCACGCTGCACTGGCCAGGTGCATGGGCGTTCCTGATCGCCTCGGCCGTCATCGGCCCTGCCAGCGGGCTGTGGCTCGCCAGGGTCGATCCCGGGCTGCTAGCAGAGCGGATGCGCTTCACCGCGCGCGAGGGCCAGCCTTCGAGCGACAAATGGTTCATGCTGGTGTTCGGGGTGGTGGCCTTCCTGTGGTCCGTCGTGATGGGCCTCGATCGCCGCCATGGCGGTGGCGATGCCGGCATCGTGCCGATCGTCCTCGGGCTTGCGATGTACGTGCTCTCGACGGTCCTGATCATGTGGGTGTTTCGCACCAACTCCTTTGCATCCCCGGTGGTGAAGGTGCAGGCCGAGCGCCACCATCAGGTGATCTCGAGCGGGCCCTACGCGCTGGTCCGCCATCCGATTTATGCGAGCGTCATGCTGTTCTTCATCGGTGTGCCGGTGCAGCTCGGCTCGTGGTGGGGACTTGCCTTCGTGCCGCTGTTCTTCGCGCTGTTCGCGTTCCGCACCGGCATCGAGGAGCGCACGCTGCGGGCGGGGCTCGCGGGCTATGCTGACTACGCTGCGCGGGTGCGCTATCGTCTGATCCCCGGGCTCTGGTGAGGATCGTCATGCCTGACAGCAAGACCTACACGGGCGGCTGCCATTGCGGCCAGGTCCGCTTCGAATGCACCACCGACATGGCCATGGTCACCGCCTGCAACTGCTCGATCTGCACCAAGAAGGGGCTGCATTTCGTGTTCCTGGACCCGTCGAGCTTTCAGCTGCGCGCAGGCGCCGAGAATCTGAAGGAATATCTCTTCAACCGCCACGCGATCCACCATCAGCTCTGCATCGATTGCGGCGTCGACGTGTTCGCGCGCGGCAAGAAGCCCGACGGCAGCGATGTGGTGGCGCTGAATGTCAGCTGCATCGACGGCATCGAGCTGTCGAAGCTCACGCTGACGCCGGTGGACGGAAGGAGCCGGTGACTGCGTCACAAATCCAGCGCCTTGTAGCGCCGGAAAATGCCGTCCTCGTTGAACGGGATCCGCCGCTCGCTCGCCAGATACGCCTTGATGTTCGGCCGCTCGGCGATCCGGTCGTGCAGTTCGAGCAGCCGCGGCACCTTCTTCTCGAAGCCCCGCATCCGATTGGGAAACGCGTAGCGCAGGCCTTCCACGATCTGGAACAGCGAGAGGTCGACATAGGTGGCGCGGCGGCCGGTGACGAAGGCACCGCCATTGGCCGCTACCAGATCCTCGAAATAACCGAGATATTTCGGCACGCGTGATTTCCAGAATTCCTCGGTGCGCTTTTTCGCCGGTGCCTTCTGGTCCTCATAATAGAGCGAGGGGCCGAGCGGATGATGGGTGTCATGGATCTCCATCACGAAGTCGGTGATGGTGAGCTGCAACTGGTGAACCCAGAGCTTGCCGGCATCCGGCTTCGGCGCCAGGCCATGGCGCGCGCCGAGATAGAGCAGGATGTTGGCGGTCTGACCGATTACGAGCTTGCCGGCCTCGAGGAAGGGCGGTGCGAACGGCGGCGTGCCCTTGTGCACGTCCATCATCTTCATCATCGCGCCCATGCCACCCTTGCCGCGCGCTACGTCGGTGTAATCGGCACCGGCCTCCTCCAGCGCGAGCAGGACATATTCGCCGCGGCCCTGGATCGTCGGCCAGTAGTAAAGCTGATAGCGCATCCGCACTCCCCCAGGGGTTCGACTCCGATGTGGCTCCGCAATCTGGAGAGACATGTTTGCGGCGTCAACGCACCAGTCCGGCATCGGTTCGCCGTGGGGACGGCACCGTGAAGGCGGCAAAATAAAAGCGCCGCGGGATGAGCCGCGGCGCCTTGCATGCTGATCGTCTGCAACCGGTCAGTTGGTCTCCTGGATTGCCGAGAGCTCCCAGTTGCCGCCGCGCTGGCGCAGGAAGGTCCAGACTTCCGTCACCTCCTGCGGCTGCTCGCTGCCGCCCACCACGCGGTGGGTCGCCCGGTCGAGCATGGTGTCGACCAGCGAGAAGCGCATCGCGACGGTGGCGTATTCGCTGTCGCCTTCGCGCCAGGCCTCCGCGAGGTCGCCCTGCAGCAACTTCGTTCCCGTCACCTTGTTGGTGACGTTGCGCGCCTTGTTCTGCTCCAGGTCCTGCGAGAAGTACGACACCATCTCCGGCGTCGCGAGCGTGTGCAGCTTCGCGATGTCCTCGTTCGACCACGCAGCCTGGATCTCGCCGAGCAGCCGCTCGAACGCCTCATAGTCGGCGGGCTTGATCTCGACCGGCGCGTCCGACCCGCCACCGAGGCCGAAGCCGAACCCGGAGCGGTAGGTCGGCTGCGGGCCGGCGCCGGGACCGCCGGCATAGGCGGCGGCCGGCGTGTTGCGGCGCTGCCACCACGACATCGCGAACCGCACCACCAGCACGATCAGGCCGATCTGCAGCAGCAGGCCAAGGATCGACGACAGGCCGCCCAGGCCCGAGAACAGGCCGCCACCGAACAGCATGCCGAACAGGCCGGCGCCGAGGAAGCCCGCGGCCAGGCCACCGAGCAGGCTGCGGCCCATGCCGGGGCGACCGAACAGGCCACCAGACGTCGCCGGCGAACCCATGTTGGTGCCGGGCTGGCTGAAGGTGCGGTTCAAAGGCGCGACCGATCCAGGCGCGGTGCTGGTGCTCGGCGGCGCGGAAAAGGTACGCGAGCCGCGTGAGCCGCCACCGCCGACACGTGCGTCGGCCATCGAAGCGGTCATCACAACGGGCAGCGCCAGCGCCATCACGACGGCGACCGCCCGAACAAATCCACGCGTGCGTTGCGAGAAACTCATGTTGGTTTCCTTAGAGAAAATCCCCGGCAGGGGAACCGCCCTTAAGATGGGCAGGGCCGGACAAAAGTGAAGCGGTAAAAGGGAACCGCGGCTGCGGCCCTCCGTCGCGGCGTTGTGGCCACATCGACCTTGTGGACGTGAAGGCGCGACCTATGCCCTCACGCGGCACAATTGGCAATGGAATGAAGGGCCAGCCTGCAATAGCCTGACGCGCCGTCGAGGGTATCCCATGGCCGCAATTCATCCCTTTTACGACGCGCACCGCGCCGCGATGGAGGCCGCCATGCGCCAGCGCCTCGATCTGGCCGAGCCGATGCTGCGCGAGCGCGCGAACCTCCCCGATCCAGACGGGATCAAGCAGGAGGTGATGGACGAGTTCGAGATCGTGCTCGGCCAGATGCCTTATGTCGGCGGCTCAGCCAGCCGCATGAGCGATTTCTTCATGCGGCTGATCGGTTTCATGGCCATCGGCCGCGTGCTCCGGCGACACGGGGTGTCGCTGGAAGTGATCGGTGAAATCGAGCGAGAGAGCTTCAAAGCGCAATTGCTTATGGTGCCAGAGACCGAACGATTAGCCTCGGGGCGCCAGTTCATGTCTCGGGAGAACCAGGCCTTGCTGCGCGAGCAGGCGGCGAAGAGCCGTGCGGAAGAATATCCGGAAGACTTCGTCTACGAGTTTGTCGAGTCCGGGACCGGCGACAAATTTGATTTCGGCATCAACTACAAGGCCTGCGGCTTCTGCAAATTCGCGGCTCGTCACGGAGACCAGGAAATCCTGCCGCACATTTGTGGGCTCGACTTCGAGGCTTATGCAACACGTGGCATTCGTCTGGAACGGACCCAAACGCTGGCCGGGGGCGCGAGCCACTGCAATTTTCGGTTCTCGCGGCTCGAACCGACGTAGGACATGCCGGGGCTGCGGTGCGCCAGCCGCATCGATTTGACGCCGGCGGCGGCGCTTCGATTCTTGCTTGACGCGCTTTCTTCACGCGAACCGGTATCCACTTCGCTCGAAAACGCTCTAGCTGGCGGTCATCGTTTCCTTCACCGCGGCCACCAATTGCGTGAGCGTGAACGGCTTTGGCAGGAACGCGAATTGCTGGTTCTCGGGCAGGCTCTTCTCGAAGGCATCCTCGGCATAGCCGGAGACGAAGATGATCTTCAGGCTCGGATTGCGGCTGCGCATTTCCTTGAGCATCGTCGGGCCGTCCATCTCCGGCATCACCACGTCGGACACGACGAGATCGACGGCGCCCTGCTTTTCTTCCAGCGCCTCGATCGCCTCGACGCCGTTGCCGGCCTCGATCACGCTGTAGCCGCGTGAGCGCAGGCCGCGGGCGTTGAGCGAGCGCAGGCCGTCCTCGTCCTCGACGAGCAGGATGGTGCCCTGTCCGGTGAGATCGGGCTTCGGCTTCGGGGCATCTGTCGCGGCAACGCTTTCCTTCGCGGCGCCGTTGCCAGCCGGTGCCTCCGTCGCCACCTCCTGCTCCGGACGGTGCCGCGGCAGGTAGATGCGGAACGTGGTGCCCTCGCCCGGCGTGGAATCGACATAGACGAAGCCGCCGGTCTGCTTGACGATTCCGTAGACCGTCGAAAGCCCGAGCCCGGTGCCCTTGCCGACCTCCTTGGTCGAGAAGAACGGCTCGAAGATCTTGTCGACGATCTCGGCCGGAATGCCGGTTCCGGTGTCGGAAATCTCGATCTTCACGTAGTCGGCCGCCGGCATGCCCTTGTTGGCGAGTTGCGCGGCCTGTTCGGTCGTCACATTCGCGGTCCGGATGATCAGCTTGCCGCCGTCCGGCATCGCGTCGCGCGCGTTGACCGCGAGATTGACGATCACCTGCTCGAACTGGGAGACGTCGACCTTGACCGGCCACAGGTCGCGGCCATGCACGAGGTCTAGCTTGACCTTCTCGCCGATCAGCCGGCGCAGCAGCATGGTGAGATCAGAGAGCGCGTCGCCGAGATCGAGCACCTGCGGCCGCAGCGTCTGGCGGCGCGAGAACGCGAGCAGCTGCCGCACCAGCGTCGCCGCGCGGGTCGCGTTCTGCTTGATCTGCATGATGTCCTGGAACGACGGGTCGGTCGGCTTGTGTGCGTTCAGGAGGAAGTCGTTGGCCATCATGATGGCCGAAAGCACGTTGTTGAAGTCGTGCGCGATGCCGCCGGCGAGCTGGCCGACCATCTCCATCTTCTGCGACTGGTTGATCTGGTTTTCCAGCGCACGCCGCTCGGTGGTCTCCAGCATGTAGACGATCGCGGTCTCGGCGTCGCGCTCGTCCTTCTCGACGGTGGTGACGAAGAACTGCGCGAAACGCTCCTTCGGCCCGTCGAGCATCACCTCGACCGGCGCGATGTCGCCCTGTCCCTCGGCGGCCTGGTTGATCGCCGCGATCAACAGGCCCCGGTCGCGCGGATTGACCGCGCGGAAGATCGATTTCGCGGCAGCTCCCTCGCCGTTCAGCCCCTGCGCCAGCTTTGCGAAGCGGGCATTGGCGCCGACCACGTTGCCGCCGCGATCCACCGTCGCGATCGCCATCGGCGTGTGGTCGAAGAAGCGCATGAAGCGCACCTCGGCGGCGCGCTCCGGATCGGAGCGCTCGTCGCGGGCGCGGCTGATCACCAGCGTGCGCGAGGCGCCGGCCGCACCGTCGGCGCCGAAGGCGAGCTTGTGATAGAGCCGCACCGGCACCGTCTTGCCGCCGCGCATGCGCAGATCGATGTCGAACACTTCGGTCTTGACCTCGCCCGGCACCGGCACGATCGAGGTCAGGAGCGCTGCGCCGTCGCCGGAGACGATGTCGGTCAGCTTCAGCCCGCCCGAGCCGATCTCGGCGAGGTCGTAGTCCAGCCAGTTGGCCAGGGTCGCGTTGACATAGGCGATCTCGCCGGCCGGACTGACCGAGAAGAAGCCGCAGGGCGCATGGTCGAGATATTCGATCGCGTGCCGCAGCTCCTGGAACACGTCCTCCTGGCGCTCGCGGTCGCGGGTGATGTCGGCGATCGACCACACCGCATATTTCGACTCCCGCTTGGCCTGGCCGAGCGGACGCACGCGCAAGCGCAGCCAGCGGCCGTGACCGCCATCGCGGCCGGCGATGCGCACCTCCTCCTGTTGCCGCTTGCCTTCGCGGGCGGCCTTCAGCAGGCGGAACACGGCCTCGGAGACGTCAGGGTTGCCGATGAAGACGCGCTCGACGGGACGGACCTCCTGCGGCGAGGCGGCACCGGTCAGGGTGAGGTAGGCAGCGTTGGAATACACCACATGACCGCGCGAATCGGTCACCGCGAGCCCGTCATGGGCATGGTCGGCGATCCGCCCCATCACCGGATCGTCGGAGGCGCGGTCGGAAAAGCGGATGATGCCGGCGGCGAAGGCGAACAGGCAGAACAGGCCGACGGTGGCGAGCAGCGCCAGCACGCCGAGGATATAGGGCTGCGCCTGGGTGCGGCCGATGGTCATCAGCCAGACCGCGACCGCCACGATCCCCAGCGCGACCAGCACCACCAGCACGATGCTGCCGCCCCGCCGCGCCGGTCCATGGGCCACGAACGGCTCGGTCGCGGGATGATCGTTGGTTTCGGCGGTCATCTGGAGGGACATGGCTCGTCGGCGTCATCGGGGCGCCCGGTCTGGCCGCCCGCCCCTGAGTGCCTGAATCGGACCCGAAAACGCAAGTCCATCAGGACGCAAATTCGCAAGTTACACTTATTTCAAGCGGATATCCGCAATTCCCGTCAGGAGCGCCGGCCGGACAGCCCGCGTTTCAGCCGCATGACGTAGCCGATGATTTCGGCAACCGCATGATAGTGCTCGACCGGGATTTCCTGGTCGATTTCGACGGTTGCATAGAGCGCGCGGGCCAAGGGTACGTTTTCGACGAGCGGAATGTCGTGCTCCGCCGCGATTTCCCTGATCCTGAACGCGAGGTTGTCGGCGCCCTTGGCGACGCAGACCGGCGCCGTCATGCCGCGCTCATAGGCCAGCGCCACCGAATAGTGGGTCGGGTTGGTGATGATCACCGAAGCCTTGGGAACCTGGGCCATCATGCGCTTGCGCGCGCGCTGCGCCCGCATCTGCTTGATCTTGCCCTTGATATGCGGGTCGCCTTCCGACTGCTTGAACTCCTCCTTGACCTCCTGCAGCGACATCTTGTGGCGCTCGTACCAGGTCCGGTACTGGAAGAAATAGTCGGCAATCGCGACCAACGCGAGGACCGCGACCACCGCGGCCAGCAGATGGAGCGTCATGCTGGTGATGGAGGGCAGCAATTCGGACGGATCGACGCGCATGAACGCTTCCATGCGGAAACGGTCCGGCCACAGCACCGCGACGATGACGACGCCGAGCGCGATCAGCTTGAACAGGCCCTTCAGGAAGTTCGCTGCCGCCTGCTTGCCGAACAGGCGCTTGAGGCCGGCCGCGGGCGAGATCTTCGACAGTTTCGGAATGAGATTCTCGGCCGACCACACCAGGCGGTGCTGGATCATGTTGCCGGCGGCCGCGGCCAGCGCCAGCATCAGGAACGGAACCCCGATCGCCGCGATCAGGGCATAGCCGAGCGACTGGGCCAGTGTGAGCAGACCGGGACCGTCGGTCCGGATCATCCACGAGTTGGCGATCAGGTTCCGCAGCGGCATCATGATGCCGCTGCCGATCGAGCCGGAAAACGTCGACAGCACCAGGGTGGCGCCCGCGAGCACGAACCAGGTGTTGACCTCCTGGCTCTTGGCGACGTCGCCCTTGTCATGCGCCTCGTCGAGACGTTTTTGCGTAGGGTCTTCTGTTTTGTCGTCGGTGTCCTCGGCCATCGCCCTGCCCTAGTTCATCGGGGCAAGCTGGCGCAGGACGCCGAGGATGTAGTCAAGGTAGGTGTTCATCATCGCCGCGAGCACGAGGCCGAAGATCAGGAAGCCGACGATGATCGCAAGCGGCACGCCGACGAAATAGACCTGCATCTGCGGCATCAGCCGCGCCAGCACGCCGAGCCCGATGTTGAACACCAGGCCGAACACCAGGAACGGCGCCGACAATTGCAGGCCGATCTTGAAGGCGGCGGCGAACGCGCTGGTCGCGAGCGAGGCAACATCGCCGGTCGGCATCAGTTCGCCCGGCGAGAAGATGCGGTAGCTCTCGCTCAGCGCCGCGATGACCAGATAATGGCTGTCGGTGGTGAACAGCAATGTGAGGCCGAGAATGGTGAGGAAGTTGCCGAGGATCTGGCCCTGCTGCCCCTGGGTCGGATCGATCGACGTGACGAAGCCGAGGCCGAGTTGCTGCGCAATGACGGAGCCAGCGACGTTGAGCGCCGACAGCGTCACGCGCGCGGTCGCGCCGAGCACGATGCCGATGATGAGTTCATGCACCATCAGCACTCCGAGGGAGGAGAGCGACGTCACGTCGACGTGATAGGCGTTGCGATGCAGCGGCAGGATGATGAACGTCAGCAGGAGCGCGATCGAGAGCTTGACCCGGGTCGGGATGTTGGTCTCGCCGAAACCGGGCAGCAGCATCACCATCGCGCCCACGCGCGCGAACACCAGCACGAAGATTGCGGCCAGCGCCGGCAGCAGGGAAATGTCGATGCGCATGACCCGGGCATTAGTGCCTCAACCGCCGATGATTCGCGACGAAATCCGCATCATGTGGGCACTGAGCTGATCCGCCATGAACGGCAGCGCCAAGAGCAATGTGACGAAGATCGCCAGGATCTTCGGCACGGCGACCAGGGTCTGCTCCTGGATCTGCGTGAGTGCCTGGAACAGCGACACCACGATGCCGACCACGAGGCCGACCGCCATCATCGGCGACGACACCACCACCATGGTCCAGATCGCATCGCGCGCCACGTCGAGAGTTTCAGGGCCGGTCATATCAGGTACTCGCTGTTCGTTGCTGGTCATGAGGGGTTGGCGAATGGCGAATAGCGTGTGGCGAATGGATCAAGGCGAGGCGAAGCGCTCCTTGTTCGCCATTTCGTGTTCGCTATTCGCCCTCTCTCAGATCGACATCTTCATGATGTCTTCGTAGGCCTGGATCACCTTGTCGCGGATAGAGACCAAACTCGACACCGCGACGTCGGTTTCCGCGACCGCGGTCACCACGTCCATCACGTTGGCCTTGCCCGAGGCCATCGCGACCGTCTGCGCGTCCGACTTCCGGCCGGTCTCCATCACGCTGCCGACCGCCTCCTTGACGAGCGCGCTGAAGGACGGACCGCCGGCCGCGGCCTGGCCGGCCTTCTCGGCTCCGCCACGCTCCATCATCCTGGCGAGGTTGGCATATGCGTTGGCGGCGACTGTTGGTGTGGCCATGATCTATCCCTGTGCCTTGTTCCGTTCTGTCAGGACTTGAGGATGTCGAGCGTGCGCTGGATCATCCGCCGCGTCGCGCTGACGACGTTGAGGTTCGCCTCGTAGGAACGCTGGGCGTCCCGCATGTCGGTCATTTCGACCATCGAATTGACGTTGGGATATTTGACGTTGCCGGAGGCGTCCGCAGCCGGATTGCCCGGCTCGTGCTTGACGCGGAAGGACGACTGGTCGGGGCGGACCCTGCCGAGCGTCACCACCTGGGCGTCGAGCGTGCGGTCGAGCGCCGAGGAGAAGGTCGGCACCTTGCGACGGTAGGGATCGCCGCCTGCGGTCTGCGCGGTCGAATCGGCATTCGCGATGTTTTCCGAGATCACCCGGATCCGGCCCGCCTGGGCGCGCAGGCCGGATGTCGCGATGCTCATCGAGCGGGCGAAATCGCTGATCTCATCTGCCATGATGTCCTCCCGCCGCCGTCAGGCGGCCTAGCCCTTGCCGATCGCGGTCTTCAGCAGATGCAGGCTCTTGCTGTAGAGCGCGCTGACGGCCGCATAATCCATCTGATTGTCCGACACTTTCATCATCTGGTCCTCGAGATTGACCGCATTGCCCGCCGGGCGGGTCTCGAAGCCGCTCTTGCCGCGATCGTTCTCGAACGTGTCGGGCGCGCCGGACGCCGTCATATGGGTGGTGCTGGTCTGCATCATCGGCAGCGTGCCGACGGTGCCGGCCACAACGCCGGTCTTGTCGAATTTCGGCTCGACCAGGTCGCGCGGACGGAAGTTCGGCGTGTCGGAGTTGGCGATGTTCTCGGAGAGCACGCGCTGACGCTCCTGATGCCACTGCATCTTGGTACGCAGCGCCGACAGGATCGGCATATCGTTGATGGCCATTGGCGCGGCTCCGTTAACCTCCTGGACGACACTTTGGGTCTTCGGAGGTAGGCAGAATTTGCCCGGTGTATGGTTAACGGCTGGTTAAGATGCGGAAACTGCCCGTGGAGAACACCGCAATCGCGGCTTGCGAGCGCATTTTCGCCACGAAAGCTGCGTTAACCAGCACCGGCCGGGACGGCGCGGAGCGCTGAGAAGTCGTTTTGGGACAAGCGATTCTTGGTTTATTAATAGAACTCTCGGCTGCAAGCCGTGGGGTATTAAGCAATATGGCGAATTTCGGGCGCGATTCGCTGTGCAATCCGCACTATCAGTCGGCGCTCGCTGAAGGCGGAAGTTGAGGAAGGCCACGATGGCCGGGGACTCGAGTATGCAGGCACTTACATTCGTCTTGGCCTTCGCGGTCGTGCTGGTGCTGATCATCGCCGCCGCGTGGCTGGTGCGCCGGTTCGCCGGCAATCGCCTCGGCGCGAACGCCAATCGCGGACGGATGCCGCGGCTGGCGGTGATCGACGCCGCTGCGGTCGATGGCCGCCGCCGCCTGGTGCTGGTCCGCCGCGACAATGTCGAGCATCTCTTGATGATCGGTGGGCCCAGCGACATCGTGGTCGAGCCCAACATCGTGCGCGCGATGCCGGGCCGCGATCAGATGTCGACGCGGCCTGCGATCGCTCCCGACGCGGCACCGCCGCGTGTTGCCCCGCTGCCCGATGCGGCCTTCAACGAGGGCGAAGGCGCCCGCACCGACATCTTCGATCATCCCGAGCCGCAACTGACCGAGCCGCCGCTTCGTCCGGCGCGCCCTGCCTTCGCCGACGAGGTCCGCCGGTCCGCGCCGGCCGCCGCCGAACGCCGCAGCGATCCGATGGCGGGCTTCGCGCCGGAGCCGATCGGTCCGCGCCCGGATCCGATGCCGCCGCGGCTGCCCCGCACCGAACCCGCCATCCCGCGTCCGCCGCGTGCCGCAGAGCCGCCGAAGGCGCCGCCGCCGCTGCGTACCCCCGAGCGGGCCGTGGTGCCGCCGCCACCGCCTGCTCCCCCGCCGGCCGCAACGCCCGCACCTCCTCCGGCGCCGCCGGCCCCATCGAATGCCGACGCCAATCTCGCCGAGATGGCGCAGCGGCTCGAGGCGGCGCTGCGCCGTCCGGCCGCTGGCCCCGAGGCCGTTGCGCCGCCGGTCGCGCCTGAGGCTCCGCCGGTCCGTCCCGCCCGCAGCGAGCCGCCCCCGCCAGCCGCAGGGCCGCAGAAGACCGGGTTCGAAAATCTCGAAGACGAGATGGCCTCCCTGCTCGGCCGCCCGAAGACGCCTTCGTGAGATCAGGGGCATTTCCGCGTAGAGTATTTTTCATCGCTGTCCTGATTGCCGCCGGGTTGTTCGCCAACCCTGCGATGGCGCAGGACATCAGCATCAATGTCGGCGGCGCCAATGGCGGCGTCACCGAGCGCGCGATCCAGCTGATCGCGCTGCTCACGGTGCTGTCGATCGCGCCGTCGATCCTGATCATGATGACGTCGTTCACGCGCATCGTGGTCGTGCTGTCGCTGCTGCGCACCGCGCTCGGTACCGCGACCGCGCCGCCGAACTCGGTGATGATCGCGCTCGCGATGTTCCTCACCGCCTTCGTGATGGGGCCGGTGCTGCAGAAATCCTACGACGAGGGCATCAAGCCGCTGGTCGCCAACCAGATCGGCGTCGAGGAGGCCTTGCAGCGCGCCTCCGGCCCGTTGCGGATCTTCATGCAGAAGAACGTGCGCGAGAAGGATCTGAAGCTGTTCATGGACCTGTCCGGCGAGCCGCCGCCCGCGACGCCGGAGGAGATGTCGCTGCGCATCCTGGTGCCGGCCTTCATGATATCGGAGCTGAAGCGCGCCTTCGAGATCGGCTTCCTCCTGTTCCTGCCGTTCCTGATCATCGACCTCGTGGTCGCCTCGGTCCTGATGTCGATGGGCATGATGATGCTGCCGCCGGTCACGGTGTCGCTGCCGTTCAAGCTGATCTTCTTCGTGCTGGTCGACGGCTGGTCGCTGGTCGCCGGCAGCCTGGTGCAGAGTTACGGGGGGTAGCCCCGCGAAACATTCATGGCCGCCTCGCTGGATCATCAGCGGCATTCCACTATCATGCGCGGAACCGCCCCCGGAGAGCCGCGTCCATGCAACAGCAGTTCGACCGTGCCGCAGAAGATCTCGGCAACGCCATCCATCTCGAGCATGTCAACGTGCAGGTGCCCGACCAGCGCCTCGCCACGCTGTTCTACGTCGCAGGGCTGGGCCTGACCCGCGATCCCTATTTGATGGTGTCCGACAGCAACATGTGGGTGAATGTCGGCCGCAGCCAGTTTCATCTGCCGAGCGGCCGCCCGCAGGTGCTGCGCGGCCATACGGCGCTGGTGATCGCGGGTCGCCAGGCGCTGCTCGACCGGCTGGCCTCGGTTGCGCCGAAGCTCGAGGGCACTGCCTTCGCCTATCGCGCCCACAACGATCATGTCGAGGCCACATGTCCCTGGGGCAACCGCTTGCGCTGCTACGAGCCGGACGCCAGCCGCTTCGGGCGCATCGCGCTCGGCATGCCCTATGTCGAGTTCGAGGTGCCGCATGGCACCGCTGAGGCGATCACCCGGTTCTATCCTGACATCATGGGCATTCCCGCCAGCCTCGCCAATGGCGACGGCACGGTTGCCCGGGTCAAGGTCGGCAAGGACCAGTATCTGCAATTCCGGGAGAGCGAGCGGCCGCAGCCGGAATTCGACGGCCATCACATCCAGATCTACATCACCGATTTCTCCGGACCCTATCGGCGGCTGCGTGAGCGCAATCTGGTCTCGCGCGAGGACAATCAGTACCAGTACCGCTTCTGCGACATCGTCGATCCCGCCGATGGCAGGCGCCTGTTCACGGTTGAGCATGAGGTGCGCAGCGCCACGCATCCGATGTATCTGCGGCCACTGATCAACCGCAACCCGACGCAGACCAACCGCACCTTCGCTCACGGCCACGACCAGGCGCAGTGGGCGATGGGGCCGGACCAGTATGACTGACGACATCGGGTCATCAGCAAGTTCCAGCAACGAGCCGACATGCTTCCATCCCAGCGCGACCTGTTCGAGATCCCCCGCGACGTCTGCTACCTCAACTCGGCGTCATACAGCCCGCTGCCGCGGCGTACGCTCGAGGCCGGCCGCGCCGCGGTCGGCCGCAAGGGCCAGCCCTGGACGCTGGACGCCGGCTTCGCCGGCCGGCAGCACGAACGCGCCCGCGCCGCCGCCGCGCGCCTGATCAACGCCGACGCGAGCGACGTCGCGCTGATCCCGGCGATCAGCTACGGCGTCGCAACGGTTGCAAAGGTACTGACCATTGCGCGCGGCAGGCGCGTCATCGTGCTGGAGAACGACCACGCCTCGCCGGTGCTGGAATGGCACGCCCGCGCCGAGGCGCAGGGCTTCGTCGTCGAGACCATCCGCCAGCCCTCCGACGGCGACTGGACCTCGGCGGTGCTTGCGGCGATCGACCGCTCCGGCGCGCCGCCGGTCGGGCTCGCCTCGATCTCGTCGGTGCACTGGTCCGACGGCGGCATGATCGACGTCGACAAGGTGCAGGCGGCGCTGCGGCGGCACGGCGCGATGTTCGTGATCGACGCGACGCAAAGCGCCGGCGTCGTCGCGATGGACGTCACGCGGCTCGACCCCGACGCGGTGCTGTTTCCGACCTATAAATGGCTGATCGGCCCTTACGGCCGCGCCTTCCTCTACATCGCCAGGCGCCATCAGAACGGCGTGCCGCTGGAGCAGACCTCGGCCGGGCGCCGCAACGTCAACTCCGAGAATCCGGTCTATTTCGGCGATCTCGCCTATGTCGACAACGCCCGCCGCTACGACATGGGCGAGCGCGATCATTTCATCTCGCTGGAGATGGCGTCGATCGGCATGGAGATGATGGGCGATTGGGGGGCGGCCCAGGTCAGCGAACGGCTCGCGATGCTGACCCGGCGCATTGCCGATGGTGTCGGCGATCTCCGTGTCAGCGTGCTGGAGCCCCGGCTGCGCGCACCGCATCTATTGAGCCTCGGCGTCGCCGGCGGCGTGCCGAAGGAGCTGATCGGCCGGCTTGCCGCACAAAACATCCACGTCGCGCTGCGTCTCGGCCGGATGCGCATCTCCCCGCACGTCTTCAACGACGAAGCCGACGCCGACCGCCTCATTGCGGCGCTGAGGGAAGCGCTTCGTCATGGTTGATGGCACGTAAAGACCGACATCACTTCGTTGCCGGATCAATCATTCGTTCACGACGACGACCATTCTTCTCCGCATGCGCGCGCCAGATGTGACGTGCTTCACAACTGACGCGGCGTGCCGCGTGCTGTGCTCCCGGCGGAAGTCGATGGTGGAGTACATGCAGAAATACATCGAAGAGCTCGAAAGCGGCGACCGCCGGGTCGCCAACAACTGGACGATCGTCTCGTTTTCGCTCTACGGGTCGATCCTCGCGGGCCTTCTCCTCTATGCCGCGGTGGAGCAGAACCGCGACACCGGCCTGCTGGCAGCCGACGCGCAGGCGACGGCCCCCGCCACCGCACCGCGCTAGCGATCGGGACTCCGCCGCACGAGCACAGTGGCGCTGATCAGCTCGAGCCCCAGCGCCACGGTCACCGCGGACGCGCCGATCACGAACAGCAGCGAATAGTCGCCGCCGGTTTGCGCGAACAGATAGGACAGGCCATAGGCGCCCGCGGCCTGGAACAGCGCAAACGTCGTGGTGGCCTGCGCCCAGGCGGTGCGCTGACTTGCCGCGGAATGCGGGATCAGCTCGTGGATGCGGCCGATCACGAGCGGAACAATGCCGGGCGTGAAGCCGCCAACGATCACGCTCGATACGATCAGCGCAGCGGACGACGTCGTCAGCGCGGGGATTGCAACCGCAACCGCCTCGATCAGGAACGCGGCGCGGAGCGCGGCGGCGAATCCCGCGCGATCGGCGAGATGCCCTGACAGCAGCGGGCCGATCACGGCGCCGAGACCATACAGCACCCAGTAATAGGATCCAGCCGAGATACCCTGCCCGAGCCCGCGCGCGACGAAATCCACCAGGAACACCATGTGCGGCACCAGCGCCAGCGCGTTGAGGCCGTATTCCAGGCTCAGCATCAGCACCAGCGGCGACCGCGTGCCGTGAACAGCGGCATGATGCTTTTCGCCGACATGTGCGGTCGACGTCTCGGCCGGCCACGCCTTCCAGCTGATCAAGGTCAGCAGCGCCGACAGCACGCCGAGACCAATCCAGGCCTGCCGCACGCCCTGTTGCAGCAACAGCGGCACCAGCGTGCCCGATGCTGCGACACCGAGCCCGACGCCGGCGAAGATCACGCCGCCGACCAGCCCGCGCTTGCCGGGTGCGACATGCGGCAGGACGGTGGATGCGGCCAGCACCATGATCACGCCGCCGGTGACGCCGGCGAGGAAGCGGAAGCCGAAGAACCAGGTGAACGAGATCGGCACGGCGCAGGCAAAACAGGAGACCGCAGCCAGCGCCATCATGCCGCGCAGCGCGCGCGCCGATCCAAGCCGCGTCCCGAGATCGCGGGCGATCAGCGCGCCGCCGAGATAGCCGGCAAGATTCGCCGCGCCGAGATAGACCGCCTCCGCCGGCGTGAACCAGTGGGCGGCAATCAACGCCGGAATCAGCGGCGTGTAGGCAAAGCGCGCCAGCCCGAGCCCAACCAGCGAGGCGCATAGCCCGGCCGCCGCCGACAGCCACACCGGTCCGCCCGCATCACGATGCGGCGCCGTGGGGTGGTGCCGACGATGATGATCGACATTGGCAGACATGGTCATGGCGTTAGGCCTTTCGGAGGTTCGTGAAAAATGATTAGTTCCGATCGCTGCGATCGTTCGCGGCGATCACGGCACACCGGTCGCATCGTTGGATGCGATCCGTCCGAGCGCCGACGCTTCCGTGCAAGATCGGAGGTCTCAGCCGCTTCGCGCCGCGGCAAGCTTCTTGCGATAGTCGCGCACCGGCAGTCCGCCCCAGCCCCAATTCTCGGTGTCGACTTCCTCGATGACGACGAAGGTCGATTCCATGGGTTTGCCGAGCACATCGCGCAGCAACTCGCTGGCGCCCTTGATCAGGGCGGCCTTCTGTTCCCGTGTGGTGGACGACGCACCCGGCGCAGTCCCCTCACGCGTGACCTGGATGGTGACGATCGGCATGACACACTTCCTTGCCAGGCATCGCGCTCTAGCGACCGGCGCTCTGGCCGCCGTCGACATGCAGGATCTCTCCGGTGACGAAGCCCGCATTCTCGAGGAACAGCACCGCGTCGACGATGTCCTTCACCTCGCCCATCCGGCCGAGCGGATGCATCCCGGCAAGGAAGTCATGCGTGGCCGGAGCGTGCATCGGCGTCTTGATCACGCCCGGCGACACCGCGTTCACGCGGATGCCCTTGGCAGCATATTCGATCGCCAGCGATCTGGTCGCCGCATTCAACCCGCCCTTGGTCAGGGATGCCAATACCGAGGGCACCTTGCTGTTGGCCTGATCTGCGAGCGTCGTCGTGATCTGAACGATATGACCCGAGCCCTGCTTCACCATCTCCCTTGCCGCGCGGCGAGTGATGTAGAAAAAGCCGTTGAGGTTGATCGCCAGGACCTGGGCGTAGTCCTGATCGGTGTAGTCGGTGAACGGCTTGGCGAGGAACACGCCGGCATTGTTGACCAGCGTGTCGATGCGGCCAAAGCGATCGAGCGCCTGCGCCACGATGCGCTCGGCGGTTGCGGGATCACCGATGTCGCCGGCCACCGCCAGCACGTCCGGGTCCGACGACGGCCTGATGTTGCGGGAGTTGGCCACCACCCGGTAGTTGCGATCGCGGTAGCCCCTGACGAGCGCCTCGCCGATACCCTGCGACGCACCGGTGATGATGGCGACCTTCTGCTCTGCACCCATGATCTCTCTCCATCCGTTGGTGAAGCGGCATCAGCACCGCTTCGATGGAGAAGAACCTAGAAACATCCGCGTTCCGCGCGAATGCCCGCTATTCGGCAGACACTCTTCCGCGCGGCGAACGAATGGCGCCGGTGTTGCGGCTGGCCTCGCGCGTCAGCCGGTCGAAATAGCGCTTGAGCCGCGGCACCGCGAAATCGACGAAAGCGCGCACCTTCGGCACTGCGAGGCGTCCCTGCGGCACGAGAAGATGCGCCGGCAATGGCGGGTGCTCGTCCTTCGCCAGCAGGATCTGCAACCGGCCGTCCCGGATCTCGTCGCCGATATGATATGAGAACACCCGCGTGACGCCGTGACCTTCCGCGGCCGATGCCACCGCCGCGCGCACGGTGTTGACGACCAGTCTCGGCGTGAACTGGACCGCCCGCGCCACCTTCGATTTCCTGGCCGGCGGAAAGCTCCAGGAGTCGAGCCCGAAATGCGTCATCGCGATGATCCGGTGCTTGACGAGATCGGCGGGCTCCCTGATATCGGGATGCTGTGCGAGATAACCGGGCGATGCCGCCACCACCCGGCGTACCTCACCGAGCCGGATGGCGACGAAGTTGGAATCCGCCAGATGCGCGATGCGCAGCGCGACATCGATTCCTTCGTCGATCAGATTGACCGTGCGATCGAGCAGGAACAGCCGGCCTGTGACCGCGGGATATTCGTTCATGAAGGCGTCGAGCACCGGCCGCAGCACGTCCTCGCCGGTAATGACGGGCGCGGTCAGCGTCAGCGAACCGCGCGGCGCGGCACGTTCGCCGCCGGCGAGAACGTCGGCTTCCTCGAGCTCGGACAGCACGCGGCGGCAGGCCGCTGCGTAACGCTGGCCGGCCTCGCTCAGCTTCAGCGATCGCGTGGTGCGATGGAGCAGCTCGGCACCGACATGATGCTCGAGAAACGCGATCGCACGGCTGACCGCGGCCGGCGACCGCCGCAGCAGCCGGCCCGCGCCGGCCAGGCTGCCTTCGTCGACCGTCGCAACGAAGACCTTCATGGCGTCGATGCGGTCCATGCTTTTCTCGTTTGAGGAAATGATCGCGCAAAGGTTACGAGCGCTCCGGCCAAATGGCAACAAACCGGCATCGACGCCGTCAGGCGCTCGTGGCGTTGTCGCGGGATCGGCGTGACGATAGATTGCGCCAGGGCATGCCGAGGGAGGCACCATGATGGTCGGCAAATGCGTGGCGCTCGTGGTCACCGCGATGATCCTTGTGGCTTCGGGCGCACACGCGGATTCATCCCGGACCGCCAGGATCCAGGCTGCCCTGGAAACATGGCTGTCTAGCCGCAGCTCGGCCGAAAAAGTGACCGGTGTCGCTGCCTATGTCAGCTTCGGGGACACCGGTCCTGCCATCGAAGCGTTCGCCGGAAAGGTCGGCAGCAGTCCACAGGATCCACCGATCCGGCAGGGCACGCTGTTCCAGATGGGCAGCACGTCGAAGTCGTTCGCGGCGGCGTTGATCCTGAAACTCGAAGCTGCGGGCAAGCTCAGCATCGGCGACACGCTCGGCAAATGGCTCCCGCAATATCCGGCGTGGAAGGATGTGACCATCCAGCGCCTCCTCAACATGACGAGTGGCATCCCGAACTACTCCGAGACCGAAGCGATGTCGCGCATCTGGATCGGCGACCCCACGCGCGATCTGACCACCGAAGATCTGATCGCGCTCGCCTATCCTGCCGGAAGCGGCGACCTGCCCACGAGCGGCGGCTATCACTATTCCAACACCAACTACATCCTCGCCGGGATGATCGCAGCGAAAGTTGCCGGCCAGTCCTATCGTGACCTCGTGCACCGGATGATCATAGAAGCGGTCGGGCTGGACAGCACGTTCTACGAAAGCGGTGCATATCCGGTCGCGGTGACCGATCGTCTGGCACACGGCTATTTCGACAATCCCGCCTGCTCCGACTATCAACCCAAATGTATCAAGCCCTGGAATCTCGCGCTGATCGGTCGTGACGTCAGCGGGATGAGCACGTCATGGGCCCAGGCGGCGGGCGGTGCGATCGCCGACGCGCGCGACGTGGATCGCTGGATGCGCGCCGTATTCAAGGACACGTGGTGCCGCCGAAGCAGCAGGCGGAGTGGATGGCGCTGGTGTCGATCAAGACCGGCCAGCCGATCGCGGACGTCGCGGCCGACGATCCGCGCGGCTTCTCGCTCGGCCTCGGCAGGGCCATCCTCGGATCGATTGGCGCGCACTGGTTCTATCAGGGCGAGACGCTCGGCTACCGGACGCTCTATGTGTGGTTCGAACAGGAAAACCTGATGATCACGCTCCAGACCAACTCGCAGCCGGCGGCAGAGGCGGACAAGCTCCATGACCTCTTGGGATCAATCTACGACATCGTGCGGGATGCCAGGTAGGCCGCGCCGGGGAAGGCTACTGGCCGACCATTGACGGGCTCCCTACCCCTTCACGTCATATTGCTTGCTGAGATGGTCGCCGATCTGCACCAGCATCGCGACGCATTCAGGGTAGCCGGGCTTTGCCGCCGTGACCGCGTCGGCGCCGGCGCGGAATTCCCAGCTGTCTCCGTCACGCAGAATCGAGATATCGATGCCGTCGGGGCAATCGGCGTGCACCTTCAACTCGTCACGCGCCATCGAGATCAGTTCGGCTTCGGTCTTGATCGGCTTGCTCATGGTGACGACGCTCTCCCGGCTGGCGATTTGCCGTTGCATGGTTGCCAATTTGGCGGGCGTCTGTCGAGAGGCGTTACTGCGCAGCGCTCACGCGCTGCTCACCCTTGATCTGCGGCAGCGTGCGCAGCGTCGCGGCCTTTTCCCTGTCCTTTGCCGTGTCCTGCAGCGTCCCCGTCGAGACCGGGTCCGGCAGCGGCGCGTGGGCGGTGGCGTCGGGGAAACGGATCTTCATCTCGCGGATGAATCCATCCAGCGTGTCGACGCTCGCGGCCATCCTGGCGATGTCGGCGAATTCCGCGCTGGAGGTCGCGACCGGCTTGCTGGCGGCGTCGAACGCCGCCTTGTCCGCCTCGCCCGACATCAGCGGCGCGTATTTCTCGCGGAACCGCGACAGGCCGATCGTGTCCTCGGCGAGCGCATAGCCGACCACGGCGCGGATCACATCGGCCTTCTCGCCCGGATTGAGCGGGGTGAAGTCGCGCCAGCGATCGCCGTAATAGAGCTCGATCTGCTCGGACGCCTCGCGCCAGCGCCGGGACGCCCAGTAGATGTCCGCGCGCAGCCGGATCGCCTCGCGGCCGGTGATGTTGGAGATGATGTCGAGCGCCAGGTCGTGGCGGCCGACGTCGCTCTGCGCGCGTGCCTCGAGCAGCAGCCGCTGCTGGCGCAGTTCGCCGGAGAGGTCGGCAATGCGGGTCGAGCGCAGCGCGGCGATGGCGCGGTCGGGCTTGCGGTTGGTCAGGTAAACCATGGCGAGGCGGGCGGCGACCTGGGCGCGCGCGGCCCCGTCGAGCCGCTTGTCGACCTGGTATTGCAGCAGGTCGGCGGCCTGGTCGAGCAGGTCGACGCCGACGAGGCGATCGGCGAGCCGGCGGATCATCTCGTCGCCGCGGCGGCCGATCGGGGTCAGCTCGCGGTATTCGTAGAAGGTGCCGAGCGCGTCGATCGGCGGCATCTCGTCACCCTTGGGGCCGAGGAAGAGCTGGGTGAACAGCGCCGATGCCGCATCCTGCGCCTGCCGCGACTCCGGCGAGTTCGGTTGCAGCCGTGTCGCAGTACGGGTCACCGCGAAGGCCTCGGCATAGCGTCCGGTGTCGGCGTAGATCTTGGAGAGCATGTACAGCGTCTTCAGCTCGATCGCGTCGCCGCGCCACATGATCGACAGCAGCTCCAGCTCCTTCAGCACCTCGTCCTGCTTGATCTCGCCGCGCTTCTGCCGCAACAGCGTTTCCAGCAGCTTGGCTTCGGCGGCGGCCTGCCGGTCGGCAGAATCGACGGCGAAGCGATAGGCGTCGAGCGCATCCTTCTCCTGGCCGAGCGCTTCGGCAAGGCGCCCCTTCAGCACGGCCACCGCGGGCCTGGCGTCGGCGGGGACGCCGATGACGTCGAGATCGCTTTTGCGTCGCGCCGCGCCGGAATAGTCCTTCACCTCGAGCGACGCCTTCATCGCATCCATCGTGACGATGCGCTGCAGATCGGGCGGCAGGGTCGCCACCGCGAATTCCGCGTTCTTGAACTTCTCCCGCGCATCCGTCCATTTGCTCTCGCGCGCAAGCGCGAGCGCCTTCCACAGTTGGGAATCGTAGCCGTTGCCTATGATGGGATTGGCGAGATCCTTCAGCCCCTGCGCCGCGTGACCGAGCAGGATGCTGGCGACCGCGTGCACCATCACCACCGCAGGGTCCTCGCTGCCGCGCTTGGTTTCGGAGAGGATCAGATTGGTCACCGCATGGGCCTCGGGATACATGCCGCGCGCCATGTAGAAATCGGCGAGATCGAGCCGGGCCTGCTGTACCTGCTCCGGATTGGCCGTCGAGACTGCCGCGATCAGGCTGTCGAGGCGATCGAGGAAATTCTCCGACTGGTTCTTCCGCCATTCATCGGTGTCGAACAGCGGCTTGACCGCGGCGGTGGCGCGCTCGGCGGCGACGTCGGCCGACGATAGGGTGAGGCCCCCGGGACGGCCCAGCATCACCTTGTCGGCGCCGACCTCCGCCTTCACGTCATCCGCGTTCGGATGAACCACGAGGCCGTGGATCGATTCCAGCAGCGACAGCTCCACGAAATCCTGCCGCTTGATGACGCCGCGGGTCGGCGGCGGCGCGGTCACCACCCAGAGCGTGTCGCCGGCATCGGGATCGACCAGCTTGTGGAACTGGCCGGGATTGGCCAGCGGCACGCTGACATTGGCAAGCACGGGATCGGTGATATTGCGCACCACCATCAGCGGCAGCGGTGCCTTCTGCACGCGGTCGGCGAAGGTCACCATCCAGCTCGTGCCGCGCGAACGCTCGTCGCTCTCGAGCGAGGGCATCTGCGGACGGTTGAGGCGGAAGCGGATCGCCTGGCCCTTTTCCAGCGGGATGCGGGTGACGTCGGCGATGATGGCGCCGGCCTTGGCGCGAACCGGATCGAGATCGATGGCATCTGATGTATCGAACACGATCCACACCGCATCGGCGCGGCGGAACAGCGCGGCAGGCGTCGCTGATCCGAATGTGAAGGTCACACGCAGCCCGTCGCTGTCACGCTGCGCGTCGACCGCGGGCAGCTTGCCGTTCGCGCGCGATGCGGCCGGGCCGGCCTTAGGCGGCTCCTTGGGCGACTCCATCGCCGGCGCATCAGGCGCGGGCTGAGGCTTCAGCGCCTCAGCAAGCGCCGCCGGCCTTGCTTCCGTCACGGCTTCCGCGCGGCCGTCATGCGGCGCGGCGGGCGGCGGCTCCGCGACAGCCGGCTTCTCCGCTGACGCCGCGCCAGCTTTGGCGGGCCCGGATTTGGCAGGTTCGGGTTCAGATGATTCGGAACCGACCTGCTCCGACTTGACCGGTTCGGACGAGGGCGGCTCGGATTTCGGCTGCTCGGGCTTGATCTCGAACTTGGCCTCGCGCGCAATGCCCTCCGACGTCACGGGAGCCATCGCCGCCGGCTGCTGCGCGCTCGCCGCTTTCGGCTTTTCGCGAACCGTGGGCATCAGCGACGTCAGCCCGGGCGCGGCCGGCGCCTGCTGGTCGCCATGCTGATAGGCGACGTCGACGATGTAGTTCTTCTCCTCGCGGAACGAATGCACGTCGACATCGCCGATCAGGGTCATGTCGACGGCCGACGTATCGGTGTCGGACCGCGCGGTGATCGAGGCGACGTTCGGGGGGGCTGCGACCTTGGCGTCCGCGAGGTCGAACGCCAGCACCGTGTTGAAGGACAGCGTCAGCTTCTGCTCGTTCAGCACCGAGGAGACACTGACGCCGTTCGGGACCTCGAACACGAAGCGCACGAAGGTCGGTTGCAGCAGCGCGCGGACGCGCACCGGCGGCCGCTTCTTCGCGGCTTCGGCCGCGCGCTGCTGACGCAGCAGCCGCTCGGCGGTGCGGGCGCGCTCGGCGAGCTCGCGGATCACGTCCTGCGGCAGCGACGGCGGCGGACCGGTCCAGCCGTCGGGCAGGAAATCGACGAAGGTGCGCTCGCCGGCGCTCATGGTGTTGATGGTGACGCGGCGTGCGAGCGACAGGCGGATCGCCGAGCCATCCGGATCGCGGCGCGCCGAGCCGACATAGTCGGGCACCGCGTCGGAAATGGCGTCGACAGGGATATCGACGGGACGCTTGAAGCGGATCACGATGATCGAGCCCGCCGTCGTCACCTCTGACTCGACGTCCTCCTTCAGCTTCAGAACCAGCCGCGCAAAGCCGTTCGCAGAGGTGAATGTCGCCTCACCCGGCACCGGGGCCGGCGGCGGATCATCCGCGCGCGCGCTGGTCGGTCCCGTCAGGACGGCGATGGCGAGACCCGCGCACAGGGCCGCGGCCCGCGCCCATGCGCGGCCTAGCGACCATGTTCCAGCGGCAGCCGTTCGCGCCATCTCGAAACGTCTTGTCAGACCTCAACTCGCCCAGCGCGAAGCGCCCTCGCCCACGCCTGCCGATCTTGGATTGGCGGCGTTAAGGAGCTGTTAACGCAAAGGCATTGATCGGATTGAGGTGCGGTCCCTAGACCAAAGGGAAAACCACATGACCAATCGCGCACCCGCCGACCGCCTCGCCGAGCCGCGCAAGAGGAGCTGGGCCGAGGAGTACGCACTTGAGGAAGAATAGCTCGCCGCCATCAACTCCGCTTGGCCTTGTGGCCGCACGCGGCGCCATGCGCTGCCGCTGGCGGACCTTCTACGCTCCGACAAGCCGATGCCGAAGGAGTTCCGTCTGCTGATTGCCGCGTTGCTGATGGGGGCCAAGCCATGAGCGACACCCGCCGCATCCGCACCATCATACTGGATACCATCCACGGCACGCTCAACGGGTACCGTGTGATCCTCTGAACTCGGGGTCACAAGAATCCCGATTGGAACTGTCTCGACACGTTCAGCGCTGAATGCGGCGACCGTGCGAACGCTGAGGCAATCTGTGGCAACGCGGCCATCGGGAACGACGGATACTCGCCAGAGGTACGGCTCCAGCTGGCGCTGCAACTCGGCTTCGTGCCGGACAATGACAAAAGGCCCCACAGGATCACTGTAGGGCCGTTTGTTCCGTTTCTGCCGACGTCTCACGACGTTGGATGATTCGTAAGCCTTGAGACTGCAGTTGCGGCTACAGCCTCGCACCATCTGAACACCCCGTAGATAGATTCCCGGTTGACCAATTGCAAGCACCGCCTCTTGTCGTCGACGCGATTTGCGTTATCTGGAAATCGTAAGCCATAGCTCAACTCGTCCATCGAGTGCCGAAATCCCCGTGAAACGGTTAGGCAGCATCTCTGAACAAGCGGATCACCCGGTTGCGTGCCGGCCTCCGCAGGAGCAGGCAACGCTGTAAATTGCGACCTGCACGTCAGTCGCCGAGCCGTCGGATTGGCAAGGCGATATCGAGCGCCAGACAAGCGCGCATAAAAGCCGACAGCCTGACCCCGGCTTACCTCCAGATCAAATTGCAGGTTGCGTCAATCCGGATATGCCTCACGGCATGGCTTTGCCAGCGGATGGCGAAGCTATGCCTGCACTCTCGATTGGATTGAGCCACAGTGAGAGCATAGTGAGCAGCGCGCTCGCGTGAGGCTCGCGCTCTCGATGACCCTGAATCCACATACTCAGAACGTGATCCGTGGGACGTGCCGAAACGGCGCGCGCGGCGAGCACGCGCTGTCACGCGTCTTCGCGTGGGCATGTCCCACAGCCCGGATGCCCGGCGCTCTGGCGCCTCCGACACACCTCAGACTGCCGATCGACCTGTAGGGGGCGGCGCGTTGGAGTTTCCCAGATAGACCGGAGATCGCCTCCACACCCTGCCGGCCACGACCAGGACGCGCCCCAGCGGGCTCGACTTCCCAACAAATTGGCCCAA
Source organism: Bradyrhizobium jicamae (assembly GCF_018130215.1). Lineage (GTDB taxonomy): Bacteria > Pseudomonadota > Alphaproteobacteria > Rhizobiales > Xanthobacteraceae > Bradyrhizobium > Bradyrhizobium jicamae_A. Next base: position 7,085 of record NZ_JAFCKQ010000031.1, on the reverse strand, counting down.
AATCACAAGCGATCCAAAAAGCGGATCAGCGAATGTCTTGTCTGGGGCCATTGATGCGATGAGCGAGCGTTGAAGTATGTCGACAAGATGAACCAGTTTGTCGAAGCCCTCTACGCTCACGCAGATGGCGACGGTGGCCGCTGACGTGTTATTTTGATCGAAAGGACATGGGCTATAGCCGAGTGCGACGATGAAATGCGAACCGTGCTCCGCGCGCTGCGGTTTCTGCGCGAGGGCTATCACGGCGTGACCACCGGCGGATGGAGGGCCAAAGCCGAGGACGTGATCGCGCGCATCGAGAGCGGCGAACTGAAAATAATCCGTGTTGAAAAAGGGACTACCGAATGATTTTGATCGTGATGCGGCTGGCGGACATGGAGCGATGCCGAACGCTTCCTCGACGTGGTTGAGACAGAAGCCCAATTAGAGCACGCGTCCCATGGGACACGCTGTGACATGTGCGGAGTCCTACGGATTTTCCGATGATTCCGGGTAGCGATGTCCCGCATGTCCCGGCGATGTCCATTTTCATGTCCCATCTCGCCCCGTGCACCAGAATCAGAATAAGTAGATGCGCGCGTACTGAAAACCGGCTGGCCAGTCCGATGGGCAAGTTCAAAATCCGAGGTGCCCCGAACTGGCCGCCGTGTCCGGTTTGTTGGAAGGGCATGGCCACGATTGAGCGCAACTCTGACGACCAGGGGCGCGAATGGTGCCTTTTTGAATGCCTCAACTGCGGCCATTCAGAAACCTCAGTGCCCAGCAAAGTTCAGTTAAGTTAATCAGTGTCGGGATGCCGCACACTACGGGCAGACACACAAGCGGCTCGGCCAGATCATCACCGCCACCAATGGCGACGACAACTTCGACGACGACGAGGTGCCGTTCTAGGAAGGTGACAGCCGTGGAAAACGTCCACCGAGTTCTGGTAAGCCCCACCCGGTTAACCTACGGTAAGGCCAGCGTCGCCGCCGATGCGTACGATCCCGCGCCATGGACCAGAATCAGCTCTACTTCCGTCTGGCGATCATGGGGATCGCGATCGCAGCAGCCTTCACGATCTTCGTGGTAGGGGTGTGGTCGCTGGGCCAAGCCGGCTGACTTGCGGGTTACGGGACGACCCCCGGCGCTAAGTTTGGGGACTGCGTGCGCCGAGGATCGCGAGCCGGTTGGGCTCGCTCTTGGCGAGGCTGGGGGGCCGAACCGAGAGCACGAGGTCGACTCCTGGCGCGGCTGATCGTTCCTTGGCCTCGATGCGAAGTTCAAGGTGATCGAGCAGACCGATCTTGACGATGACGACTGGCTGTTGGTCGCGCTCATGCTCGGCCATGAGGCTGAACGATTCGGCATCGATCCTGCGCGCGTGCATCGGCTATTCGCACGACGCCATGTCGACGGCCCGCGACCTGACGCGAGGCGTGTTGCCGGCTTCAATCGGCTGGTGCGGGAGTTCGCCGCCGCGTAGCTCACGGCAGTGATGATCATGGTGTTCCACTGCACTGACATCATGCCGAACTATCGGTTCAATCTCCTAGCCGAAGATCTTGAAAATGTCGGCCAGACCGTCAGGCGACAGACCTACGCCGCCTGCGCGCAAGCGGTGCTGAGGGACATCAAGAAGAGGTCGCCGCCTAGACCTTCACCGCCATCAGCGATACAGGCCCGCCCTCACCCGCGTGCCTTTTTCATGGCGCATAAACATCATGTAATTTGCTCGCCTTTTCGTGATGCCGTGCTGACGCTGCACGCTGCAGTCGCCGCGCTATCATTTTCCAGCGGCGAGCTTGTGGCTGCCGACTGGAGATCACGATGGAAACTCTGTTCCGACGAGTCCCTACCGAGCTGCGCGATGCTCTGAAGGCCGACGCCGCCGTCTGCCTGCGATCCATGAACCAGCACGCCGCGTTCCTGCTGATCGAGGCGATGAAGGCTCGCCGCGATCGAGAGCAGCGGCAGGCGGAGGCGCAGTGATATTCTATCACTTCACCGCCGGGCCGTTCCTCCGAGGCATATCGCGGTACGGCCTGACCGTTGGCGACGTGCCTACGGATATAGACCGCTGGAAAGGGCGCATCGGCGTCTGGCTCACCACATCGCAGGAGCCGGACGGCTACGGGTTGGCGGGCTCAAGCCATCCCAAGGAGCAATACAGGCTATCCGTCCGAGTGCCAGATCACTCGCCCTTGCTCGTCAAATGGACCGACTGGGCCTCGCGGCATGTAACAACTGAAACGATCTCATTGCTGCATCAGACCGCCGACAGTTTCGAGAGCTGGTACGTATATTTTGGCGTGATCCCGCCCGCCTCGATCGTTCGGTGCGTGAACGCGTTCACCTGCACCACGTTAGCGAATTGGGGTGAAGCTTCCCCTCCGGAGTTTGACGTGCCCGGCGTTCCCCCATGGAGACGAGACGCTTGGCAGCGCAAAATGCTGGCCAGCGTTCTCAAGGCCACCCGACAGACCAAGATGAATGCCTAGGCTCGCCGCGATCGAGAGCAGGATCACACCTAACCACACCTAGCCGGACGGTCTCCCGGCGTTCAGGAGAGAAAGTATGGATACCTCCACGACCCACGAAGCCGCGCTTGGCACCTATCTGCGGCTTTACGAAAGCGAAGATCGAATGGTGCAAGAGCAAGCGATCCAGCGCCTGTTGAAGATCGCGCGGGCCGCTGACGCATACGTCGCAAAGCACGAGAGCTACATCATGGAACGTTACAACATCCCGACATGGGGCGGGCTCGTCATGTTGGCCACACGGTTGGCCGCGCGGGGACAACAGGGGCTTGACCCGCTCTACGTTTCAGAGATGCACCGCATGGCTAAGATTGCCGACAAGCAGCGCGCGGAGGCGGTGTGATGACCGAGCAAGTCGAAACCATCTCGCTCAACATTGAGCCGACGCAGGAATACTTCCGCGATGTTATGCGCGATCTCGGATTCACCGAGGAGCAGATCGAGGAAAACCGCCAGCATAACGGCCGTCTGTTCCTCACGCCGGCCGTGGTTTTCGGAATGCTCCGGGGGTTCCAAGCCGGCAGCGTCATCGACACGGTGACCGGCGACCTGAAAACACCTAAGCAGCGCCTCTATCGGCCAGCGTAGGTGAAGTGATGGGCAAGACGAGGGTCTACGATGAGACGCCCATCCGACGGCCTAACACTGAGGGCAAGCGGCACATCTATGAGGCCGCAGCTCCAGAGGCTCGGGATATCTTCGACCGCTTCTGCAGGAGTTTCCAGAAGATCAGGGATCAGGTGTGGCAACTCATCCATCTCGCAGATGCCGACGAGGGACGTAACCCACGCGCTTATCGCAAGTCTCTAGATCTCCCATGGGCAGGGCAATGCGCCGATAGCGGGTCATGTTTGTGTTGCCGAAGTAGAAGAAGTCGCCCGAATGCGGCGCTGACTCCCCTACAAACAACGTCGTGATCCGCTCCGGCCGATAGCGCAGCCGCTCAGCCTCAATGGCATCCATGTGTTCCTCACCCGTTGTAGAGGAGACACCCTAGCTCGAAACCTCAAGCGATGCAGGTCGCGCGTGCTGGAGCGGTTCACCTATCCGGTGCCCTGGGTAAACCCCGGATGTGTCGAGAGGGTTACAAAGGCCAAAAACGCGCCATTTCAACCGAAAAATGATGAAATGTTACGCTTCCTGCATGTTAATAAGGCAGGGGCTGCGCGCGCCGTGCATTGCGGAAAGGAGTCGGTCGGGTTTCCAATGGACCTAGCGTGCCGTCGCTGATTCGATCCTTGGACGCACTCGTTACGGACTCGGTTTAATCGGTGTCGGCAACTCGGTCGCTGCGATTCCGAGCGCAGCACTGCGTTGGAGGCGAGGCCGGCCCGTCCTTGCAAAAACGACCGGCCCCGTCCTCCGACTGGCAGGAGTGCCCCCTCCAGCGGCTCGCTCAAGGTGCAACCCTTGCGGGCCGCTGGTTTTTCGCGAGTCAGGCAAAGACTAGGCCAATTTGGCCTATCTGCAAGGCGCGAAAAGACACGGCCAGTCCGGAAAATGCTGTCTGTCACCAAGAAAACTAGACCACTGCGCTGGAGAAGCGAAAATGGCTGGCAAACTGGAAGTTCGAGGTCACCTCAGTCGGCGACCCGCGCATAGTTGAAAGGCAGGATCGAGATCATGGTGCAGGTCGACGCACACGGACCAAACTCGTCCAGCGGCGAGTCACATTTGATGTTTGACAAGGAGGCCGCGGGCAATCTTGGCGCCCGATTGAAAGCTCTGCTGAAGCTGCCAGGCCTCCGTTGAACGCCGCGACCAGCGCCGTCAACAAGCGCGCCAGCCTCACCGGGCGCGTGGCGCGATGTCGCCGTGGTGTCGACAGCGGCCAGCCGGATCGGCCTTCCACCACCCGCCGCAGGCTGTTCTGCGGCCCATTCGGAACCTTTGAGCGGGCGGCGCGCTGAGGTTGATCAGAAAAATGGGATCGTCGGCTAGTTTCCGTCGCCACAGCTTTTGGAGCTGTTTGAAGGTGCGGTGCGCGAGATTGAGGGCGAAAAGATCAAGGGCTGTCCTGCCGGTCATGAGATGCTCCTGATGCGCGAAGGCGATCCGTCGGAAATACCTCGGATGTCTTGTCTCGGGCGATGCGCTCTATCTCGGGCATCTGCCCGGCCGCCGCGCCGCCGTTCTGATCCGAGCCTACTAACGCCCGCCGGAGCGCCGGGATCTGCTTCATCGGCCAGATTCCTAAGGGGTGGTAGGCTAGCGATCACCTTCCCATTCAAGTTCGCTAACGACCCGGGCTTCCACACCAACTTCGACGCTAAAATCTTTTGCGTGTTCGGTGAGAAGCCGCCGAGCCGCTTCCTCGGCTTCCTTCTTTGAATTGCAACGCTCGTGGAACATCCCAAACGATTCGCCCTCATGGCGAGCGAGATCCCAACGTGTCAGTTCCACGTATGCATACCAAATGCCGGATCCCGTCCGATAACGAGCGAGTATCTCCCTGCGTTGATCCGCCGACTCCGCGACGCCGCGCCAAACTGGATTGTCAAAATCTTCTCTTGACCGCCTGCGCGCCTCGAAAGCTATCCCCTTGAGCGTCGCCTCAGTCTGCGGCTCAATCTTGAAATTGATCCGCATAACCTCATCCTGAATCAACCTGATCGCCTCTTTGGCTTCGTGGGTTATGGTTGGCGGTTTTGGTTCGACACCCTGCGCTGGTTGAACCTTAGCTTCCGCGATCCGCCTGCGCTTCCAAACGTCGTCGGCAATAAGGTCTAGGTTCTCTTTGGAAAGCGTCCACCAATTTTCCCGCTCCCACTTCTCACGGTTCAGCTTGGCTGTGATATCGACGACCTTGTCCGCCGGCTTCTCCGCCGCACGTTCGAGTGCCTCATAAGTCTCCATTGCGGCGAAGGCAGAAGCGACTACGTCCTTGTGCACGCGCCCCTTCTCGTCAAAGGTGAGGAAGTTTCCTTCCGCTCTTACAATGCGGGCTGGCTTCCCATTGTTGAGTTCGAGGATAACATCCGTGACTTTCTGTTTGGTCCCGGCATGTTGCGGCATTGCATCCCGGCCATCGATAAGTCGTTGCATCAGCCGCTGGCTGATCCGGTAAACCGTATCGTCGGCAAAAAGATAAAAACGGACTGATAAAGTCATCGCGGCACCGCTCCATTGAGTGCTCAAAACCCGCCAATTAGGCGGGTTTTCTGTAAACGGCCATCCCCGCTGCCCCTTTTAGAGAACGAGGAATATCGTGAAACAAGAGACCTAGGACCAGGCTGGATCAGCTGTTCTGGCCCTTCGCGCCGCAGGCGTTGCGACCCAGCGCGCGTAAGGCGGAATCCAGCTTAGTGACAACGTGACGGGCGTCCTCGGAGCCAAAAGCAAGCATCTCGTTTCTGAGGGCTTCGATCCCGGCTATGGCGCGGGTGAACTCCGCTTGCGCGGTTCCCTCTCGGAGCCTGTCCATTTCTTCCGCGTCAGGGCGCCGTACGGCTCGATTGAAGGGTAACCCGAGCCGGCGCAACGAGCGGAGGATTGCCACTCTTACGTGTCCTCCAGCCGGATATGTTTCTGCGCACTTCCGCACGAAAGCCCGTGCCTCCTCAACTGAGGAGACGCAAGTGCTCGGCTTTGGATTCTCGGTGGCGTTGGTCATTCTAAAATCTCGTTGTGGTCGCTGTCGCAAGGCCAAGCTCCCCCAACGACCGTGATAGTGGTTTTGTGGACTTTACTTGTCGTTTAACCTTCCGATTGATACCAAAAGTATCCTATGGGGCGGAGCACATGTCAATACCAAAAGTATCAATTCGCCAAGTCAAAGCCGCCAGGGCTCTCCTCGGTTGGTCACAGCATGACCTCGCCAAGCGCTCCGGGGTATCAGCGCCGACGGTCAAGAGGCTCGAGGCCGCCGACGGACACATTGGCGGTCGAGCCGAAACTGGAGAAGCTCTAGTAGCTGCTCTCAAAGAAGCCGGCGTTGAGTTCATCCCAGAGAACGGCGGTGGAGTTGGCGTTCGGCTGGTAAGACGAAAGCGCTGAATGGCATTGAGCGGAGGCGAGATTTGCTGCGTCCTTACCTGCTATGCGGCCTTCCCGCTCCCTTTTTTAAGGGGGCAAAATTCATTTCCGCGATTCGGCCAACACGTCGCCTACGTTGAAGTCGAATGTCCTGGATCAGGGTCGCCCGAGGCTGACTGGACGATCCAGGTCATCAGCCGTGATGGAGCAGATCGCGACTATATCCAGCAGGCGGTCAAAAGCACCACGAGCCGGCTAAAGCGTCGATATTCCCTACGAACCGACTGGTGAGAGCAAGCATCTCGGCAGCGCCGAAGCCGATTTGCCCCTTTCTCCTAACGGCCGATCCGCGAGGTCTGCCGGCTCTTGTCGACCTCGATCCTGTCCGCCTTGACCGGTGGAATCGTCCGGCCGCCGGTCTCCACGACGACGATGCGGTCGCCCGCCCGGTCGAACCGCTGGTTAGGATTGAGATCGACCAGCAGCTGCTCGCTCATGTGTGCGGATTCCGATGGCCGGCATAGTCGACGAACAGCTTGTCGCCGGCCGTATGCGACTGGCGCATCGTCACCGACAGGCGGCCTTCCCAGG
>NZ_JAFCKQ010000030.1 GCF_018130215.1 Bradyrhizobium jicamae | reverse complement strand
GCACCCATGGGCCCCGTGCAGTGTAGAAAGCACGGGGGTAGGACCACAGGTGTAACCGGGAACAACCCGGCTTTCCCCGCGCGATGGGTTACGGCTTATACGTGCTCTCCCCGGCGAGACTGGGCTCTTTTGTCACCGTCATCAGCAAGAGACATCGCCCTCGCTGACGAGACACCTGCCACTAGGGCGTCAGGCCTGCACGATTTCGCCGTCCGCTTCATGCGCGCTCGTCAGTCACGCACGCGGCGTCCACCGCATCCCACCACAACGTTCGTGACGATCGCGAAACGCCCCTCGAGCGGGTGAGACGGGAAAATCTATATACTGATTTGACGTTACGATAAACCGAAATATTTTTGCCTGACGCGCTTGACAGGTTTTGATGGTTTGCCCGTCGGGTTGTTGTGTCGCAGGGGAGCGTTGCGGATTGCGCTTGCATGCGGAGCGACGCAGTCCGTGCGTAGGGTAGGCACAGCACAGGCGTGCCCACCATCACGGGAACGCCGCGAATGGCGGGCAGGCGCTGACGCAACCTTTGCCCACCCCTGCGATTCCGCTCGCAATCCCGGGCTCGTCAACCGCTCAGCGCAATGTGATGAACGGCCCGCGACAAGCTCAAACCTGTTGCCCGGCGGACATATCGACACGGCCACCCATCGGATAAATTGGTACGATTCGATCTGCCACATCGTCGGGGGAACACACCATGAGACTGCCATCCGCCGCCCACGCCATGCTGTTCCTGCTGGCGCTGCTCACTGGGTCGTCCGCCGCCCGGGCCGACGAGGCGGCCGTGACGCTCGTCATCTTCAAGGGCGGCTGGGTGTTCGGCGGTTCCATCGGCAAAGGCGTCATGACCTTCCACGGCCAGACCTACGGGCTTTCGGCCGGCGGGCTCGACTATGGCCTCGTGTTCGGCGGTTCCCAGACCACGCTGCAAGGGCGGGTGCGCAACATCAAGCGGGCCGAGGACATCGCGGGCGTCTATGCCGCGGCCGGCATGGGCGTTGCGCTCGGCGCCGGCGTCCGCGGCATCGTGCTGACCAACCAGAACGGCGCGATCCTGGAATTGGGCGGCAAGCAGCTCGGCCTGATGGCCAATCTCGACCTCTCCGGCCTTGCTATCACGCTCAAGCAGTAACGCGCAGCGCGCAGGGTGGCTAACCAACCCTGCGATTCCACGTCACCCCTTCACGGCGGCCACGCCCTCGATCTCGATCAGCATCTGCGGATTGGGCAGCGCCACCACCACGCAGGTGGTGCGCGCCGGATAGGGCGGCGGCCCGAACGCGCCGGCATAGAGCGCGTTCATCGTGGCGACGTCGGACGCGCGCGTCAGCAGCACGTTGACCTTGACGAGGTCGCGCATCGTGGCCCCGGCCTCGGACAGCACGCGTTTGAAGTTGGTCACGACATTGGCGAACTGCGCGTCGAATCCGTCGGGCAGGCCGCCATTGGTGTCGAAGCCGGGAATGCCCGAGATGAACAGCAGGTCGCCGACGCGGGTGCCGAACGAGAGCGGCGGCGCCTTGAGGCCGGGCGGTGGCGGAAAGTGCTTGATTTCTGTCATGGGTCACCCGTCTGCACGTGATGGAAGGGCCGTGTCGATCGTATCGGGCGCGGTCGCGCGCCGGCGCCAGAGTTCGTAACCGATCATCCCGAGGATCATCGCGACGACGAATACGACGATCGGGGTCGAGAGGCCGGCGAAATTGACCAGCGCAGGCCCGGGGCAGATGCCCGCCAGGCCCCAACCGATGCCGAACAGCACGGCGCCGGTAACCAGCGGCGCATCGATGTCGCTGCGATCAGGCCAGCGAAACTGCGCCGCCAGCGCCGGCGCGCTGCGCTGCCGCGCGATCGCAAATCCAACAGCGGACACGGCCACCGCGCCACCCATCACGAAGGCGAGCGTCGCGTCCCAGGCGCCGAAGATGTCGAGGAAGCCGAGCACCTTCTGCGGGTCGGTCATGCCAGAGATCAAAAGGCCCGCGCCGAAGATCAGGCCGCAAATGAAACTCGCAACGATCGCGGGCATCGCTAGCCTCCCAATCCGTGTCTGACGAGTGCGACGGTTGCGAACGCCACCAGCATGAAGATCAAGGTCGCCGCGATCGAGCGCACCGACAGCCGCGCGAAGCCGCAGACGCCATGCCCGGAGGTGCAGCCATTGCCCATGCGGGTGCCGAATCCGACCAGCAGGCCCGCCAGCGCGATCACCGCGAGACTCGCATCCATCGCCGGCCGCGGCAGCGGCGCGCCGAACAGCGCGGCGATCAGCGGCGCCGCGACCAGCCCCGCGACGAACGCGATCCGCCAGCCGCGATCGGCGGCGCCGGCCTGAAGCAAACCGCCGACCACGCCGCTGACGCCGGCGATCCGCCCGGTCAGCAGCATCAGCATCGCCGCCGCGAGCCCGATCAGAGCGCCGCCGAGGAAGCCGGAGAGGGGAGTGAAGTTGTGCATGGCGGTGGTCCCGTTGTGCAACCGGCAGTGCCGTAGCCCGGATGGAGCGAAGCGCAATCCGGGACGATCCATCCCGCGGCGAAAACCCCGGATTTCGCTTCGCTCCATCCGGGCTACGCTAGTCCACCTTGATCCACGCGGCCAGATCGCGCCACGGCTGCAGCGTCCAGTGTCCGGAGGCCGCGCCCGATGGCGAACATAGCACGAATATTGCCGGAAAGCCGCCGGCCTGTGGCTGCCGGCCAAGCGCGATCGCGCTGCTCGGCGTGTTGTAGAACAGGCTCGCCGCTGTCTTGCTGGTAAATGCGATGGTCTTCGGCCGATACGTTTCGATCTTTGCCCGGAACCCGACCACGTCGAACGACTGCCTCGCGATCTCATGATCCATCCCGGCGCCGGTCTTGGAAAGATCGGTGAAGCCGATGCCGAGTGCGAGCAAGCTTGCAAACTCACCCGGCCGATAGCGCCGCGCCGTGATGCCGGCCTCATGCAGCGCGCGCCAGAAGCGGTTGCCGGGATGGGCGTAGTAGTGCCCGACCGCGGCTGAGCGCGTGCTCGCAGCGGTGCCGACGAAGACCAGGCGAAGGTCGGCGCGGAGCTGGTCGGGGAGGCGATGGAGAGTGGTGTTGGGCATCAGCCGAGGCATCATACATCTAGCCCGGATGGAGCGCAGCGAAATCCGGGAGCGGGGCATCCGCGATGGACTTGTCCCGGACTACGCTGCGCTTCATCCGGGCTACGCAACTTCGCGCGACGACCTCCTCCGCGAGCGGGAGGGTGCCGCGAGCCCGGCGTCCAGCGTTGCAACAATCGATGTGACCCAGGCAGCGCCTCAACGCAAGTTGCATGACAGATCCTGCGGTTGCCTGCTCGGGCAAAAGGGTCTGTAATCGATCCAAGCAGAAGCAAGAACAATATTCCGGAGCAGGAAATGTCGGAAGCGGCAAAGACCCATTACGAGGTGATCGTCGTCGGCGCCGGCGTCGCGGGCATCTATCAGATCAAGCGGCTGGTCGATCTCGGCATCGACGCGACCGTGCTCGAAGGCGCGCCCGATCTCGGCGGCACCTGGTACTGGAACCGCTACCCCGGCTGCCGCTTCGATTCCGAGAGCTACACCTATGGTTTCTCGTTCTCGCGCGAACTGCTCGACGAGTGGCACTGGAAGGAGCGCTTCTCCGGCCAGCCCGAGAACCTGCGCTACCTGAATTATGTCACCGACAAGTTCGATCTGCGCAGGCACATGCAGTTCAACTGCAAGGTCGAGGCGATGCGCTTCGACGAGACGCGCGACCTCTGGCAACTGAGGATCAGCGACGGCCGCGAATTGACCTGCCGCTTCGTGGTGCTCGCGATCGGGCTGCTCTCCGCGCCGACCATGCCGCGCGTGGAGGGCATCGACGACTTCAAGGGCCGCTCGTTCCATACCTATTACTGGCCGCACGAACCGGTCGATCTCGCCGGCAAGAAGGTCGCCGTGATCGGCACCGGCGCCACCGGCATCCAGCTGATCGGCGAGATCGCGGACAAGGTCGCCGAGCTCACCGTGTTCCAGCGCCGGCCGAACTGGAGCGCGCCGCTCAACAACAGCGCGATCTCGGAACAGGAAATGGCCGACATCCGGGCGCGCTATGACGAGATCTTCGCCGCCTGCGCGCTGACGCCGGGCAGCTTCGTGCACGGGCCGGACAAGCGCGGCTTCTACGAGGTGACGCGCGAGGAGCGGCTTGCGACGTGGGACAGGCTCTATGGCGAGCCCGGCTTCGGCATCTGGCTGGCGAATTTCCGCGAGATCTTCATGGACGAGGCCGCCAACGCCGAACTCTCGGCTTACATCGCCGGCCGCATCCGCCAGCGTGTGAACGATCCCAAGGTCGCCGAAAAGCTGATCCCCAGGGATCACGGCTTCGGCGTGCAGCGCCTGCCGCTGGAGACGAACTATTTCGAGGCCTACAACCGCGACAACGTGCATCTCGTCGATCTCAGCGAGACGCCGCTCGTCCGCATCACCGAGACCGGCCTGCGCACCACGGCGCGCGACTACGCGTTCGACATCATCGTCTACGCCACCGGCTTCGACGCCATCACCGGCGCCTACGACATGATCGACATCACCGGCATCGGCGGCGAGAAGCTGGCCGACAAGTGGAAGACTGCGCCGTCGACCTTCCTCGGCATGCTCGTCCACGGCTTCCCGAACCTGTTGATGCCGACCGGTCCGCAAAGCGCCTCCGCGTCGACGAATTTCCCGCGCGGCATCGAGAATGGCGTCAACTGGTGCACCCACCTGCTGCAATACATGTGGGACCGCGGCCTGACCCGCGCCGATGCCACGCTCGAGGCGCAGGAGCGCTGGACCGCGCATGTCGTCAAGATGTACGAGATCATGCTGATGCGCAAAGCCAAGAGTTGGTTCACGGGATACAACTCCAACGTGGCGGGGCACGAAGAGGGGACGGTGCGGTACTTCGTCTACAATGGCGGCACGCCGAAGTTTCTCGGGATCATCAACGAGGTGGCGGCGGAGGGGTATCAGGAGATCGAGTTCGGGGCGGGTGCGGATGGCGATGTCAAGACAGCGGTGCGCGCGTCGGCATAGATTGTAACGAGGTGAGCGCCGCAATTTGTGGGATGCGTGGCGCATAGCGAGATGGCGTCGCGGTCTTTTGCGGCGACGGTATTGCAGATGTGTTTGTTCGTGAGGGCCGCGTCAGTGGATGGGTTCCCTCCCTCCTTGCGGGGGAGGGTTAGGGAGAGGGGTGGCGCTTGTGATACCCCTCTCTCCAACTCTCCCCCGCAAGGGGGGAGAGCCCTTCCGATGTGCCCGCCTCACATTGCGCAGGCTCGCAGTTCGCATGAGCGAAGCGATATGCGGAACGCTGTGAGCCCGGACGTCACTTCGCTCATCCGGCTACGTTTGCTGCAAGAAAAAGCCGGGCTCTCGCCCGGCCTCTTCACATTTGATGGATGCTCGGGCGGGCAAGACGAGCCCCGAGGCCTCACAACACCCGATTGCTCTCCTTCACCACGTCCGCATCCAGATACACGCTCTCGCCCATCTCCTTGAACTTGGCGCTCATCTTCGCCATGCCCTGCTCCTTGTCGTTGAGCGTGGCTGCGTAATCCCGCACGTCCTGGGTGATCTTCATCGAGCAGAATTTCGGGCCGCACATCGAGCAGAAATGCGCGACCTTGTGGGCTTCCTTCGGCAGCGTCTCGTCGTGGAATTTGCACGCCGTATCAGGGTCGAGGCCGAGGTTGAACTGGTCCTGCCAGCGGAAGTCGAAGCGGGCGCGGCTCAGTGCGTCGTCGCGGAGCTGCGCTGCCGGGTGGCCCTTGGCGAGATCGGCAGCGTGCGCTGCGATCTTGTAGGTGATGACGCCGGTCTTGACGTCGTTGCGGTCGGGCAGACCCAGATGCTCCTTCGGCGTGACGTAGCAGAGCATGGCGCAGCCGAACCAGCCGATCATCGCGGCACCGATGCCCGAGGTGATGTGGTCGTAGCCCGGCGCGATGTCGGTGGTCAGCGGGCCCAACGTATAGAACGGCGCCTCGCCACATTCCTTGAGCTGCTTGTCCATGTTGATCTTGATCTTGTGCATCGGCACGTGGCCGGGGCCCTCGATCATGACCTGGCAGCCCTTGTCCCACGCAATCTTGGTCAATTCGCCGAGCGTTTCGAGCTCGGCGAATTGCGCGCGGTCGTTGGCATCGGCGATCGAGCCCGGACGCAGGCCGTCGCCGAGCGAGAACGAGACGTCATACTTGCGCATGAGGTCGCAGATCTCGTCGAAATGGGTGTAGAGGAAGCTCTCCTTGTGATGCGCCAGGCACCACTTCGCCATGATCGAGCCGCCGCGCGAGACGATGCCGGTGACGCGGTTGGCGGTGAGGTGGATGTAGGGCAGGCGGACGCCGGCGTGGATGGTGAAATAGTCAACGCCCTGCTCGCACTGCTCGATCAGCGTGTCCTTGTAGAGCTCCCAGGTCAGCTTGACGGGATCGCCGTCGCACTTCTCCAGCGCCTGGTAGATCGGCACGGTGCCGATCGGCACCGGGGAGTTGCGCAGGATCCATTCGCGGGTGGTGTGGATGTTGCGCCCGGTCGAGAGGTCCATCACGGTGTCGGCGCCCCAGCGGATCGCCCACACCATCTTGTCGACCTCTTCCTCCACCGACGAGGTCACCGCCGAATTGCCGATATTGGCGTTGATCTTGGTCAGGAAGTTGCGGCCGATGATCATCGGCTCGAGCTCGGCATGGTTGATGTTGGAGGGAATGATGGCCCGTCCCCGTGCGATCTCCGACCGCACGAATTCCGGCGTGATGAAGGCCGGCACCTCGGCGCCGAAGCTTTCACCGTCGGCCAGCGCGGCTTCTGCGCGTTCCAACTGCTGCTTGCGGCCGAGATTCTCCCGCTCGGCGACGTAGATCATCTCCCTGGTGATGATGCCGGCGCGCGCGAATTCGAGTTGCGTGATCTTGTGGCCGTCGAGGCCGCGCAAGGGCTTGTGATGCGCGGTGAAGGCTTTTGCGGCATGCGAGGCGCCGACATTGCCGTTGTCTTCCGGCTTGATCTCGCGGCCTTGATATTCCTCGACGCCGCCGCGCTCCCTGACCCAGGCGAGGCGATTGCGCGGCAGGCCGGAATTGACGTCGATCGTGACGTTGGGATCGGTGTAGGGGCCCGAGGTGTCATAGACCGGCAGGTTCGGCTCGCCGGCACCTTCCGAGAGGATGATCTCGCGCAGCGGCACGCGGAGATCGGGCGCGGCCTCCGGCGCAGCGAAGATCTTGCGCGAAGACGGCAGCGGGCCGGTGGTGACGGCGGGAAGCGTGGTGTCGGGGTTGGAGCGGATGTTCATGAGGATCCTCCTTGTTATGGCGTCGTTCCGGACGGGCCGCGAAGCGGACCGATCCGGAACCTCGAGGTTGTGGTGCGAGATTCCGGGTTCACGCTTCGCGTGCCCCGGAATGACGCTGGTGGAAATGTCTGCATCACGCGGCCTCCGCATTGAGGCCGAGCCATTGTCTGACCCGCGCGTCGGGGTCGGCGTTCTGGGTGACGTCGGAGACGACGGCGATCGAGTCGGCGCCGGCGGCGAAGATCTCGGCCGCGTGCTCGAACTTGATGCCGCCGATCGCGACAAGGGGGATCGAACCGATGCGCTTCTTCCACTCGGTGAGCTTCGGAATGCCCTGCGGCGCGAACCGCATCGACTTCAGCGTCGTGAAGAAGATCGGGCCGAGCGCGATGTAATCGGGCTCTGCCGCGAGCGCGGTGGCGAGCTCCGCGTCATCATGGGTGGAGACGCCGAGCGTCAGCCTGGCTTTCCGGATTTCGCCGAGATCGGCGTCGACGAGGTCTTCCTGGCCGAGATGCAGATGCTCGGCGCCCGCGACGATCGCCGCGCGCCAGTAGTCGTTGACGACGAGCTTCGTGCCCGTGCCTTTGGTCACCGCGAGCGCGTCGCTGACGATCTGCAGCGCCGCGCCGTCGTCGAGCTCCTTGGCGCGCAGCTGGATGGTGCCGACGCCGAGTTTGGTCAGGCGCTCGACCCACTTGATGCTGTCGACGACAGGATAGAACTTGTCAGGATACGGCATGCCAGAACGGGGTCCCAACGACAGGGGTGGACGGGGAGGCGAAGTCGCGGGCGCCCATCAGCCCGGCTTCATAGGCAATGCGGCCGGCCTCGACGCCGAGGCGGAAGGCGTTGGCCATCGCCACCGGATCGGCGGCCTTGGCGACCGCGGTGTTGAGCAGGACGGCGTCATAGCCGAGTTCGAGCGCCTCGGCGGCATGCGACGGCGCGCCTAGTCCGGCGTCGACCACGAGAGTGATGTCGGGCAGGCGATCGCGCAGCAGCCGCAAGGCGTCGCGGTTGATGATGCCTCTTGCGCTGCCGATCGGCGCTGCCCACGGCATCACCACCTTGCAGCCCGCATCGACCAGGCGGGAGGCGACCGAGAGGTCCTCGGTGCAGTAGGGGAACACCTCGAAGCCGTCCTTGATGAGGATCGCGGCGGCTTCGACCAGGCCGACCACGTCGGGCTGCAGCGTGTCGTTGTCGGCGATCACCTCCAGCTTGATCCAGGGCGTGCCGAACAGTTCGCGCGCCAGCTTTGCGGTGGTCACCGCCTCCTTCACGCTGCGGCAGCCGGCGGTGTTCGGCAGCACGGTGACGCCGAGCTCGCGGATCAGCGACCAGAACGCGTCGCCCGTCTTGCCGCCGGCGGCCTCGCGCCGCAGCGACACCGTGACGATGCTGGCACCGGAAGCGCGGATGGCAGCCTGCATGATCGCGGGCGAGGGATAGAGCGCCGTTCCGATCAAGAGGCGGGAGGGGAAGGATTTGCCGTAGAAGTTGACCATCAATGTCTCCGCATGGTGCGGTCTGCTCCCTCGCCCCGATCTTGCGGGGAGAGGGTTGGGGTGAGGGGCGATCGACCTCGCCCTGGAAGCGGGGCGAGGTGAAGAGCGTCGCGCGGCGGGAATGTGCCAATCACCATCACCCTCCCTGCCGCGGCGTGATGATCTCGATCTCGTCGCCGGCCTTCAGCTCGGTCTCGGCCCAGCGGCTCTTCGGCACCACGTCGTAGTTCACCGCGATCGCGAAATGCGTGCCTTCGTAGTCGAGCTCGCTCAACAGCGCGCCGACGCTTGCGGCCGCGATCTCGCGCTGCTCGCCATTGACGATCACGCGCATTGCATCACCTCGTTGTCGATTTCGCCGCGCGTCACGAAGCCGAGCGTCAGCTCCGCAAGCGCCGGCGCGAGCAGGAAGCCATGACGGTAGAGTCCGTTTACCGTGATGCGTTCCTGCTCGATCCTGATTTTCGGCAGATTGTCCGGATAGGCCGGGCGCAGGCCGGCGCCGAATTCGACGATGCGCGCTTCGCCGAAGGCCGGATGCACGACATAGGCCGCGCCCAGCAACTCCAGCGCCGAGCGGACGCTGACCCCTCGATCCTCGGCCTCGATCGAGGTCGCGCCCAGCATGAAACGGCCGTCGCCGCGCGGGATCACGTAGAGCGGCCAGCGCGGATGAATGAGACGCACCGGACGCGACAGTTCGACCTCCGGTGTCTCGATGATGATCATCTCGCCCTTGACGCCGCGCAGGCCCGGCTCGCGATCGCGAGCGCAGAGACCCCGGCAATCGATCACGAGACCGTCGGGATCATCGGCCGCGGCGTCGCTGCTGAAGCTGATGGTGGCGCCTGCCTTCGCGATTGCGGCATGGAGCTGCGGCAGCACGCGGCGCGGCTCGACATGGCCCTCGTCGGGATAGAACAGCGCGTCGCGAAAACGGCCCTGCAGCGACGGTTCGAGGTCGCCGACCCCCTGCGCATCGAGCCGGCGATGGCCTGACGTGAGCCGGGCGAAGCGTTCGAAATCGGCGCGGTCGCGCGGATGCGCCACCACCAGCGAGCCGTTGAACGGCGTCTGCGGGAAATGATCGCGCCACAGGCTGAGCGAACGGATGCCGAGCCGGCCGATCACCGGCTCGGAAGCTTCCGCCTCGCACCACGGCGCCAGCATGCCGCCGGCGAAGTGGCTGGTGGATTCCGTCATCGCGGCGTCACTGCGCTCGTGCAAGGTCACCGCGTGCCCCGCCTGCGCGAACAACAGCGCATGCCAGGCGCCGGCTATGCCTGCGCCGATGATGGTGACGGGGGATTCCCCCCGCAGCTTGCTCGTCTGGTACATCCCTGTCCCTTCGCCGGCATGACCCGGATCAGGTTCAAAGGGTCACCGCGGTCCCGGACTGATCGCCATCGCTGGCGGGTCCAAGCTTGCGGTATCTCAGCTCCTCATCGGAGCACCCCTCGGAACGGCTCTAATGTAGGCCGATGGACGGATGTGTCAACTTGTATGCCAGAACGTGCATCGTGCCGTGGTGCGCGACGGGTGCACTGCCGAATGATTCTGCAGGAATTGCGGAGCGGGAACAGGCCGATCGCGCCGCGGGCCGATCAGCGAAACGCGCGATCGGGCTTATCTTGCAGCCTGTTCCGGGTCGGCTTCGGCGGTGTCGGTGGTCAGTTGATCCTGCTTTGCGAGTTCCTTGGGCGGCGCGCCTTCGCCGGCATGTTTCGCTTCTTGCAGGTGCTCGATGCGCTGGTGCTTTGCGACGTAGTAATACCCGCCCGCGAAATAACGCACGGCTCGATCGAAATCGCCTTGGGCAGCGCGATAGGCGCCGGCGAGGTATTTGACGCCATATGTCAGGTTGGTCTCGGCGTCACGCAGGCCTTCGGCAGTCCCCGTGTAGCCGAGGCTGCGGGCGGTCGCGAGCTTGATCTGCATCATGCCGATCGCGCCGCCGCGCCCGATCAGCCTCGGCTGATATTTGCTCTCGCGCACGATGACGCGATGCACCAGCTCTTCCGGCACCAGATTTGCCCTGGCGTGGGCCGCCACCGTCGTCTCGTACTGGGCACGCGACTGCGCCCTCGCGGGTGCGCACAACGCCAGCACGGCAATTGCGGCAAGCAGGCCAGGGATTTGCAGCTTCTTCATTTTCCTATCGCTCGAACTGTTCACGAGATGGCGGGTTCCGCATCCTGATTGGAACGGCGAGCGGGCAGGAATGTGGCAAAGCCGCCGCGGACTGGCCGTCGGCAGTTGTCCACAGCCGGGCCGGGAGTGGAATTCGCGCAAGATGATTCAAGTTGTCGGCATGGATTTTTTCTGAACGCGATTTCTTGCTGATTGTCGTGCAAACGACTCAGCAGAGGTTTATAACGCTGCCCAACAGCGTGCGGCGCTTGAGACAATACGTCTGTCCATTCATCATCTGTCCATTCAACGTCTGTCCATTCAGCGGCACGCGAGAAACGATTCAGGGAGGTGCGCCATGATTCGTCAGGATATGGGCTATTCGCCACGACAAAATCCCTGCGCACAATGCGGCAAGCCGATCCCGCGTCCGGACTGGGTCGAGCATGACGAGGGCCGCACGACCTATCTGTGGAATTGCCGCGCCTGCAATTACCGCTTCGAGGCCATCGCGATCTACGACCACGAGCAGCTGACACCGCTCGCCGCGTAGAGCGTTTTCGATTCAATCAGAACCGAAGCGCCAGCTCTCGATCAGGCCGCCGATTTCCGCGGCGCCCGGTCGAGCGGCTGCTGCTGACGCGCCGGCAACCGGATGCGGACCACGAGCCCGTGCGGCTGCCGGTCGTGCAGCGACAGCGTGCCGCCATGTGCGAGCACGATGGCGTTGGCGATCGACAGGCCGAGGCCGAAGCCCTCGGCTTCGTCCATGTTGCGCGCGTCGTCGCCGCGCACGAAAGGCTCCAGCACGCTCGCCTTGTGCGCGTCCGAAATGCCGGGACCGTCATCCTCGACATCGATGGTGAGTTCGTCTGGCGTGACGGCGAGGCGGACCGCGACCTGCCCGCCGAAGCGCACCGCGTTCTCCACCAGATTGGTGATGCTGCGATGCAGATCGCCGGGCCGCGCGGTTGCCATCGCGTGCTGCGGGCCCTCGTAGGTGACCTTGTGGCCCATGTCGGCGAACTGGTCGGTGACGAGATGCAGGGTGCTGGCGATGTCGACCAGCGTCATCTCCTCGAGCTTGCGGTCGTTGCGCAGGAAAGACAGCACCGATTCAAGCATCGAGCGCATCTGGTCGAGGTCGCGCAGCATGCGGTGGCGATGGGTTTCGTCCTCGATGAATTCGGCGCGCAGCCGCATCCGCGTGATCGGCGTACGCAGGTCGTGGCTGATCGCGGCGAGCATCTTGGTGCGGTCGTCGATCAGGGCAGTGATGCGCTCGCGCATCCGGTTCAGCGCTTTCGCCAGCGAACGGATTTCCTCCGGGCCCCGTTCGGGCAACGGCGCGGCGGCGCCGTTGAGG
Organism: Bradyrhizobium jicamae; assembly: GCF_018130215.1. Lineage (GTDB taxonomy): Bacteria > Pseudomonadota > Alphaproteobacteria > Rhizobiales > Xanthobacteraceae > Bradyrhizobium > Bradyrhizobium jicamae_A. Next base: position 77,031 of record NZ_JAFCKQ010000030.1, on the reverse strand, counting down.
CTGAAGGTCTCTGCCGCCTTGACGAAGGACGACAGCGGCGCGGTCAGCGCCCAGGCCGCCCACAGGCCGAGCAGGGTGACGCTGATCACCGCGAACAGCACCGTTATCATCCACGGCCCGCCCCAGAACGGGCGCATGTGCTGGTCCGGCATCAGGTTCGCCGCGATCATCGCGCCGTCGGGCAGGCGGATGCCGACACGGCGGATCTCGCCGTCATCCCCCCTGGTGCCGACGGGGTCGGGCAGCAGGAAGATGTGATAGGTCGCACCAAGCCGGCGCAGCGCGTGCATGGTTGAGACGTCGGATTCCGCCGGAAGGGTGGTGTCCGCGGCGAGGTCGCCGATCGCAAGCTGCGGGAAGGCGCGGGCGACGTCGGCCATCAGCCGCGGCCGCTCCGATGCGGGCGCATGCCCGAGGAGCTGCGCGGCGGCAGCGAGCTGGGTGTGCCAGCGGTCCGGCGGCTCGGGCCTGTCGGGCCGGTGGATCAGGAAGCTGATGGTGATGATGAAATGCAGCGCGACGATCGACACGACCATCAGTGCCGCGATCTGTGCGCCGATCCCCCGCAGACTCAAGACGCGCAGCAGCTTCATGTCAGTTGCTCGTGGCGGCAACGGCCTCCACCCTCGGGGTGAACATGTAGCCGCCGGAGCGTACCGTCTTGATCATGGTGGCTTCCTGCGGATCGGGCTCGATCTTGCGGCGGATGCGGCTGACCAGCACGTCGATCGAGCGCTCGAACGATCCGGCGCTGCGGCCCTGCGTCAGGTCGAGCAGACTGTCGCGGGACAGCACGCGGCCGGGACGCTCGCAGAAGGTCCTGAGCAGGTCGAACTCGGCGCTGGTCATGGCGACGCGGGCGCCCTCGGGGTTGCGCAGCTCGCGCAGACGGATGTCGATGCGCCAGCCGAGGAACGACAGCGTGGTCGCACCCTCGATGGCGCTGGCGTTGCGCGCGGCGGCCTGCCGCCGCAGCACCGCGTTGATCCGCGCCAGCAGCTCGCGCGGGTTGAACGGCTTGGCCAGATAATCGTCGGCGCCCATCTCGAGGCCGAGGATGCGGTCGACGTCCTCGCCGCGCGCGGTCAGCATGATGATCGGCGTCTGCGATTCCGCGCGCACCTTGCGGCACAGGCTGAGCCCGTCCTCGCCCGGCAGCATGACGTCGAGGATCAGCAGGTCCACGCGATGATCGGCCATCGCCCGGGCCATCTCGCGGCCGTCGGATGCGGTGGTGACGTTGCAGGAATTGGTACGGAGATATTTGGCGATGAGGGCCCGCGTCTCGCGGTCGTCCTCGACGACTAGGATGTTGGGCGAAGCCTGGGTCATAGCGACGTTTTGTCCGTGATTCGGGGAAACGGCTCAGGATTTTTTGTTTCAGCATGTTTCTGAAATCTTGCCCGGCAAACAGAGCTAACAGGTCGTCGCCGCGCTGAAAAGTTATTGTTCTGTCATCAACGCTAATTACCTGAAATATCGACAGGATTTTTCGGACCCTGCCGCACCTCGAAGATGATGGGCCGCGGGCCTTGCGGATGCGCCGCGGCGCATCCGCAACTTGTCGGGGCGGGTTTGGATTTCACCATGCGAGCCATTCTTCCCGGTTGAGATACATCGCCCTGCCTGTCACCCTCGTCTGGGCCATGGGCCCGTCTCGCGACGGCATCGCTATCCCGATCTTCCGAAAGGAAAGGCCGGCTGTCGCATCTCCCGGGGAACCCGGTCGCCGAGCAGTGCGTTAATTTCAGGGTCAAGGCATGGAGGGTGAGATGGCAGTCGACGCGGTGACAACGCCGCATCAACTCATTGCGAGTGATCGCGTCGAGGGCACGGCGGTGCGGCGGCCCAATGGCGACATGATCGGACACGTTGAACGGCTGATGATCGACAAGATTTCCGGGAAAGTGTCCTACGCGGTGCTCAGCTTCGGTGGTTTCCTCGGCATCGGCACCAACCTCATTCCGCTTCCCTGGGGACGGCTGCACTACAATCCGAAGTTCGAGGCCTATGAGCTCGACATCGAGGATGATGAATTGAAGCGCGCGCCGTCATTCCGCGCCGACAAGGATTTCGACTGGGGCGATCGCTCGCAGGAAGTCGAGTTGCATCGGTTCTATGGCGTTCCGCCGTATTGGGGCGGCTTTTGAGCGCGAGTTCCCGTAGGAACGCTCGCTGACATTCCGGGTTTTCCCTCCAGCGATTTCGCGAAATGAGGAGAGCCCACGATGTTAGTCAAATCTATCGTCGCCGGCGTGGCCGGCTCTGCGCTGCTTGCGAGCGTTGCCTTCGCGCAAACACCGACCGACAAGAGTGACAAGACCGCGGCGACGACGGCCGCATCGTCGACCTCGTATCAAGGCGACTGGCGCGCCTCGAAGGTCGTCGGCCTGCGCGTCTACAATGACAACAAGGAGAGCGTCGGTACGATCAACGACCTGCTGATGGACAAGGGCGGTGCCATCAAGGCGGTGGTGATCGGTGTCGGCGGCTTCCTCGGCGTCGGCGAGCATCTGGTCGCCGTGCCGCTCGACAAGGTGAAATTCTCGACCGAAGCGGTCGCCTATACCGGCAGCAGCGCGTCGAACACCGGCAGCACCAACAAGTCGTCGACGACTACGACGGGTGCCGCCAACACATCGGCGTCGAAGCCGAATCCCTGGTATCCCGATCATGCCGTGTTCAATGCGAGCAAGGACGAGTTGAAGGCGATGCCGCAGTTCAAATATTCGACCGAGTGACTTTTCCCGCGTGGCGCAGATGCAGAGCGCGCCCGGCGATGCCGGGCGCGCTTTGTCGTTCGGGGATACGCGGCGGTCGCCATTGCGCAAACCTCCGCCGCGTTCATATTGCCGCTAATCGCTTCGCCTAGAGTAGGCTGGATTTCGCGAACCACAGGCAGAGGAAAATATTCCGACGCCTTACAAGAGGTGACGACCATGGATGTCGACAAGGCCGCAGCAGTGATTTCCGCAGCCGGTATCGAACTGACCGACCGGCGCCGGAACGGCACGGATGATGGCTGGTCGCTCAGTTTCTCCAACGGCGCGGTCGTGGAAGTCAGGGACAATGGGGAAATCTCCGCCTCCGGCAAGGGCGCCGAGGCGGTCGCAAGTCTGCTCGGCCTGCCCGGCAAATCTGCCTGAGGTCGCGGGTCTGAACCCTCACTTCGCCGGCTGATATCCGTCGGTCAGCGTACCGAGAAAGGCGACGACGTCGTCGATCTCGGCCGTCGTCAGGGCCGGTGCATCGCCACGCCTGCGGTCAAACGGCGGATCCATGTTGAGATTGGCCTTGATATTGGATTTGGCCGTTTCGGGCAGGTCGTCGTATTTGTCGATGCCGCCGTCGGCCTTGCGCGGGTACCAAAGCTCGGGCTTGGTCTCCCGCTCAACATAGAACCGCACCGCGTCACGCAGGGAATGCACGGCGCCGTTGTGAAAGAAGGTCTGGCGGAGCGCGACATTGCGGAGCGTCGGCGTCCGGAACAGGCCGCAATAGTCCTCGCGCTTCAGGAAATCCGTGCGCAGGGGTCCGCACAGCCCGAGGTCGAAATAGGCCGGGTCCTTGTTGGCGGGAATGTCGCGATTGCGCGGCACGCCGAGCGCGATCAGCCCGTAATCGGTGAACTGGGGCGGGGTGCCGTCGTTGCCCCGCTTGCTGATATGGCAGGAGGCGCAATTGCCCTTGTTCGGCGCGTTGAACAGCTCGAGCCCCCGCGCTTCCGCTGGCGCGAGTTCAGCCTTGCCGGCCAGCACCGCGTCATATTTGCTCGAATAGGGATAAAAGGTCCGGTAGTCCTGCTGGTAGACCTCGAGCGCCTTGAGGGCCGTCTTGTAGACAGTGGCAGGCTCGGCGGCTGCCTTGCTGGTCGCCTTCAGCCCGGCAATCGCCGCGATCTCCTTGCCGTGGCCCGCAGCCAGCACCCGGCGGGCCACCTCGGCCTCGTCGCGATTGCCCATCTCGAAACTGGAGAGGAGCGGAATCCGGGCCTGGTCGGCGCCACGGTCGACCCGTCCATCCCAGGTGAGGCCTCCGGTCGGGCCGTTGTCGATGCTCTCGTCGGCCTCGTCCTCGGAATCATGGAAATGCTCGCTGAAGGGCGGCACCGCCTGCAGGTATTTCAGGGAGGGGACGGCTCGCGTCCCCGGCTGCTGCATGTCGCCACCCCCCATTTGGACCGAAAGCGCATTGGCCGGGCCGAAACCGTGGGCGGGATCGTGGCAGGACGAACAGGCAAGCTTGCCCGACGGCGAGAGCGACGGATCGAAGAACAGCGCCTGACCGAGGGCGCCGAGCCGTTCGGCCTGCCGGCGCGCCTCGGTGCGTGACATCTCCGCCCCGGCCTGGCCGGGATCGATGGCCAAGGCGTTGAGGATCATTGCGAACCTGAAGACCCAATGCTTAATCCGCATGTTGCAAACCGGGCCTATGGCTGGAAATTGTATGGCGATCGAACGTGCCTTCGGTGCGCGTCCGGGTTATGACGAATGGAAAGATAGCAACAATCAGGTGATTGCTGGGGGCTTTGAATGCGAACGAAATCGGCGGTTATCCTTTGCGCGTCGAGTGTCTTGATCGGTGCATGCGGTCCGGCGCTGGCAGCGGAGAACAGTGCGGGGGCCAGGAAGGGCGCCGCCGCCGATCTGTCGCTGATCGACACGGTGGTGGTGGTCTACGCGGAGAACCGCTCTTTCGACAATCTCTATGGCAGTTTCCCCGGCGCCAACGGCGTCTCGAAGGCGGCTGCCTCGGCGCGGATCCAGCGCGACCGCAACGGCAAGCCGTTCCGTGAACTGCCGCCGGTCTGGGACGGCCTGACCGCCAAGGGTGTGACGCCGCCGGTGACGCAGGCGCAGACCGAGCACCTGCCCAATCGCCCGTTTTATCTGGACGATCCGAAGGGCTTCAAGCTCAGCTACGGCACGATCACACACGACCTTTGGCACCGCTTCTACCAGAACCAGATGCAGATCGACGGCGGGCGCAACGACAAGTTCGTCGCCCACGCCGATTCCGGAGCCTTGGTGATGAGCCTGTGGGACGGATCGAAGCAGGCGATGTGGAAGGTGGCCGAGAAATATACGCTGGCCGACAATTTCTTCATGGGCGCATTCGGCGGCTCCTTCCTCAACCATCAATGGCTGGTCTGCGCCTGCGTGCCCTATTATCCCAAGGCCGACACCAATCCGGCGAAGCCGTCGATCGCGGCTGTCGAGGCGGACGGCGTGACGTTGAAGGAAGCCGCCAATTCGCCGAAATCGGCGATGGACGGCATTCCGAAATATGTCAGCGACGGCAATATCACCCCCGACTTCTACGCCGTGAACACCATGCAGCCGCCCTATCAGCCGAGCGGCAACGAGCCGGCGAAGGATGGCGACAAGGCCTATGCGGATCCGACGAAGCCGACGACGCTGCCGCCGCAGATCGAGCCGACCATCGGCGATCTGCTCAGCCTCAAGCACATCACCTGGGCCTGGTACAGCGGGGCCTGGCAGGACGTGCTCGACCACGGCTACAAGTCGCCGGTCCCGAACTTCCAGTTTCACCACCAGGCTTTCAACTATTACGCCAGCTTCGCGCCCGGCACCGCCGCGCGTGCCGAACATCTGCTCGACGGAGGCCTGGCCGGCAGCGAGTTCATCAAGGCGATCGACGCCGGCAAGCTGCCGCAGGTCTCATTCTACAAACCGCAGGGCGATCTCAACGAGCATTCGGGCTATGCCGACATCCAGGCCGGCGACGCCCATATCGCCGATGTGGTTGCGCATCTCGAGAAGAGCCCGCAATGGCCGCATATGCTCGTTGTTGTCACCTATGACGAGAACGGCGGCCTTTGGGATCACGTGGCGCCGCCGAAGGGTGACCGCTGGGGCCCGGGCTCCCGCATCCCGGCGATCATCATCTCGCCCTATGCGCGCCACGGCTATGTCGACCACACGCCGATGGACACGACCTCGATCCTGCGCTTCATCACGCGCCGCTTCGAGCTGCCGACCCTGCACGGCATCACCGTTCGCGACGCCGCGATCGCCGCCCACGACCAGAAGCCGCTCGGCGACCTGACCAGCGCGCTGATGCTCAAGGACAAGTGAGGCGGAGATACCAGTCTGAAGTCGAAAATGAAAAGGCCTCGGTTCTGCTTCAACCAGAACCGAGGCTCGATGAAGTCAGGTCGGGCCGGTTGCCGGTGCCTACCAGCCGAGTTCACGCAGGTAGGCGGCGCGGGCGGCGACGCCGGTGTTGGTGAAGTCGGTGAAGACGCCATCCACGCCGAGACGGAAGAACTTCAGATACTCCTGGCTCGGATCGGCGTGATAGTCGCCGGCCAGATATTTCTTCTCGTTCCGGAACGTGAAGGGATGCACGAACAGGCCGAGCCTGTGTGCGTCGGCAACGAGGCTGGTGGCGTCCTGCGTCGTGGCGTCCGGCATAGATGCCTTGTAGGGGGAGCCATCGGCGTTGCTGTCCTTCCACGGTGAGATCCTGGCCGGCACGATGTAGAGCTTCCACGGACCGATGCCGTCGGCATAGGTCTTGATCTCCGCAAGGCCCTCGGGCGTCACCATCGCATCATACAGGCGCGCGTCACCCGCAACCGTCCAGTCGAACGGCCGGGAATTGGTGATGTTATTGAGCAGGACCTTGCCGGCCTTGAAGTCGACGCCGTTGCCATCGATGAGCTGGACCACCCGCGTCTGGAGGCCGTGGCTGCGCATATATTTCAGGCTGCCGGGCTCGAAGCTCTGAACAAAGATCGGAGCTTCCTTCGAATTGAGGCCGTTGTCGTTGATGAGCTTGATCAGGGCATCCTCGAGCGGGCGACTGCCGGGCGCGCCGCAGCCATTTGCTATGGCCTGGGCATTGTTCCAGGTCGGGTTCTTGGTTTCCGGATAGACGGTGATGGTGCGTCCCGTCTCCTTGCTCTTGGCCTTGGCGATATCGACGATCTCCTGGAAGCTGAGGATCGGGAATTTGCCGTTGAATACCTTCGGCCGCTCGTTGGCTGCATCATAGGTGGTGCCGGCGATCCAGTTCTTGAGTTCGGCCATGGTGAAATCGGTGATCGACCAGTCATTGGTATGGTCTTCGCCGTCGACGATCAGCGATTTCAGCACCGATTTGGGGTTGGCCGGATCGGTCAGGTCGGTGGGGTATTCAGCGGGTCCGCCGGCCGCAGACCTGGGGGCCTTGATCATGATTCCGGGCACCGTGCGCTTGCGGGCCGCAACCTCGGCATTGGTCTTCGCCACCGCGGCAACGTTGGTGTTGTCGCTGAGCCAGGGATTGTGACGTGCGACCAGGACGCAATCCTTGGTCAAATGGAGGTCCTCTTCAAACGAGTCGGTGCCAAGCGCAGCGGCCAGCTCGTACGATGCCTCGGTCTCTTCAGGCATCAGTCCCGGCACGCCGCGATGCCCGATCACCAACGGCGCCTTTCCATCGAGGGTCAGGAACGGCTTTGCGCCGGCCGGAGCCGTGGCTGTTTGCGCCGACGCCATCGATGACGGAAGCAATGCCAAGGCGAGCGTCAGGGCCGCAGCGCCGAGCAGGATCGCTCCAACATGTGGTTTCCGTCGCAAACGACCGTGCTTCATGACCAAGCCTCCAGCTTTCGGGGTAACATCTTTTGCGCAGCATCGCGTCGAATGCCGCAGGGCCGAGCCGAACAAGGCCGCCGCTGCAGTCTTCTAGCCCCGGTTTTTTGACAGGCAGATGACCGCCGGAGGGCAGGGGAGGCAAAAACGCCGGGATGCGCAAGATCTGTATATCAGGCTCTGTGCATGCGGGGCGGCGCGGTTCGCCGGGACGACTTGGTGAGCCAAACATCGTCACATCAGGGACTGCGGGTCCGGCGCAGTCGTGAGGCTCAACCGCAATCTCTCACTAGGCGATCGATCGGTCCAAGGACAGCCCGCAACGGCTCGTTCGCACAGCTTTGCCGGCGCCGACGATGCCCGCGTCCGAAACCGTTAACCACGCGCGTCGAGACCATCGATTCCGGCATCTGAATTGCCGCTATAGTCCGGCCGCAGCGAATTGGGGCCGGCGATGGACGAAACGGATCGAGACGACAATCCCGCGGTCGGCCGGATTCGTGGACGCTACCCCCGATACACGCGCGGCCGGCTGGAGGCCTTCGCGCAACGGCTGCAGGACAGGATCCATCCCGATCGCGTTCCGGTCACCTCGCTCGCGCTTGCCGGACCGACCGGGCGGATCAGCCTCTCCGAGGCGCTCGAGCTGGATTATCGGCCGGTTTCGCTGGGGGAGACGCTGGGGCCGCTGTGGGCGACGTATTGGGTCAGGGTGGTGGCCGAGGTACCGGCGGCCTGGGCCGGCTCGCGCGTGGAATTGTGCTGGGACAGCCGTTCGGAAGCCCTGCTGTGGCTCGATGGACGCTCACAGCAGGGCCTCAATCCCGGCCGCCACATCGCGCCGCTGATCCAGTCGGCGCGCGGCGGCGAGACGCTGACCTTCCACGTGGAAGTGGCCTGCAACGGTTTGTTCGGCGCATTCAACGGCGATCCGCAGGGCTATGCTCTCGCGGCGTGCGAGCTGCGCCGCTTCGATCCCGACGCATTGGCGTTCTATTTCGATTTTGACGTGCTGCGCCAGCTCGAGGCCGACCGGGATCCCGCGACGAAGAGCAGGTCCTACGGCGCCGTCGGCGAAACGGTGCAGCCGGCGCTGGATCGCACCTGGGCGGGTCGATTGCTGCACGACCTCAACCGCGTCTGCAACATCGCCGATCCCGACGATCGCGCGACATGGCCGGCAGCGCGCGCCATTCTGAGCAGCTTGCTCGCGGCGCGTAACGGCACGATCGCGCACGAGATGTCGGCGATCGGCCACGCCCATCTCGACACTGCGTGGTTGTGGCCGCTGGACGAGACGAGGCGCAAGGCGCAGCGCTCCTTCTCCACCGCGGTCGCGCTGATGGACCGCTATCCTGCATTCAAGTTCGCCTGCTCGCAGGCCTATCAATACGCCGTCATCGAGCAGCACGACCCCGATTTGTTCGCGCGCATCCGCGCCAAGGTCGCCGCCGGGCAATGGATCCCCGTCGGCGGCAGCTGGATCGAGCCGGACTGCAACCTGCCCTGGGGCGAGTCGATCTGCCGGCAGTTTCTCTATGGCCAGCGCTATTTCGAGCGGACCTTCGGCCAGCGCTCCACCGTGTTCTGGAATCCTGACGTGTTCGGCTATGACGGCCAGTTGCCGCAGCTGATGCGGTCGGCCGGGATGTCGCGCTTCCTGACCCAGAAACTGTCGTGGAACAGGTTCACGTCGCCGCCGCATCACAGCTTCCATTGGCGTGGCCACGACGGCAGCACCGTGCTGGCGCATTTCCCGCCGGCGGACACCTACAACGGCTCGGCGCAGGTCGCGGAACTGCGCTACCACGCGGCCAACTACAAGGATGCCGACCGGTCGCCCGACGCGCTTTACCTGTTCGGATACGGCGACGGCGGCGGCGGCGCCGACGAGACGATGCTCGAGACGCTCGCGCGCGCGCAGGATCTGCAGGGATTGCCGAGGATCGGGATTCGCAACGTCGACGAGTTCTTCGACCGCCTTGCGATGTCGGCTGCGGATCTGGCGACGATCGAGGGCGAGCTCTATCTCGAATATCATCGCGGCACCTACACCACGCAAGGCGAGATCAAGCGCCTCAACCGCGCCTGCGAGGCCGGCCTCCAGGCGCTCGAATTCGTCACCACGCTGGCGCGCGCGTGGCGGCAGGAGGCGCCGTCGGCCGGGGAGATCGAATCGCTCTGGCGCACGCTCCTGACCAATCAGTTTCACGACATCATCCCGGGCAGCAGCATCCGCGAGGTCTATGAGCGGGCAGAGGTCGAGCTCGCCGCCGTCGAGGAAGAGGCCAGACGCCGCACGCAAGCCCTGCTGGCCGTACTCTGCGACCCCGGAACCGACTGGACGCCGATCAATACGCTCGGCAGTTCGCGCGCCGAGATCGCGGCCGATCCGGACGGCGGGCTCCACTGCGTCGTCGCTGCGCCGCTCGCGGCGGGAACGACGACTGCGACGGACGAGCGTGTGTCGATATCGTCCGGCCCCGGCGGCTTCGTGCTGTCGAACGCGCAGCTCGAGGCGCGCATTGACCGCAACGGCCTGGTGCAGTCGCTGATCCATCTGCCGACCGGCCGCGAAACCCTCGCTTCTCCGGGTGCCCGCTTCGTGCTGCTCGACGACAGGCCGCTGCAATTCGAAGCCTGGGACATCGATCCGTTCGCGCTGGAAACCGCGCGCGACGTTACCGGCGAGGTGAGCTGCGAGGTGGTGTCGGATGCCGGACTGCGCGGCGCGCTGCGCTTCGAGCGCGCGCTCGGCAAGGCGAGCCGGCTCTCCCAGGTGATCCGCCTCGATGCGGGCGCGCATCACCTCGAATTCGAGACTGAAATCGACTGGCAGGAGCGCAAGACGGCGCTGAAGGTGATGTTCCCCGTCGCCTGCCGCGCGCCTCATGCGACCTATGAGACGATGTTCGGTGCGACCGAACGGCCGACGCATGCCAACACCGATGCGGATGCCGCGAAATACGAGGTCCCCGGCCATCGCTGGTCGGATCTGTCAGAGCCGGATTTCGGCGTGTCGCTGTTCAGCGACGTCAGGCATGGCTATTCGACGTTCGGCAGCCAGCTCGCGCTGACGCTGCTGCGCGGGCCCGAGTCGCCCGATCCGAAGGCGGATCTCGGGCGTCACCGGATGCGCTATGCGATCTATCCGCATGCGGGCGATTGGCGCTCCGCCGACAGCGTCGGCCGGGCGCTGCGCTTTTCGCGGCCGCTGCTCTGGGTCAAGGGACGCCCGCGCGATCCGTTGAAGCGGTCGCTGCTGACGGCATCTCCGTCCAACGTCGTCGTCGATACGCTCAAGCCGGCCGAAGACGGCGAGGGCTGGGTGGTGCGGCTCTATGAAAGCGCGGGCATTCGCGCCGGCGCGTTGCTCGACTTCGGCGTCGACGTCGCGTCGGTGTGGATGAGCAATACTCTGGAAGACCGCATCCACGCATTGCCGACGCAGGGCCGGACCTGCCGCCTGTCGCTCCGCCCGTTCCAGATCGCAACGCTGCGAATCTTCCAGGAGTGATCGGCGCACCTACGGCAGTTTCGCGAGCGTGACCTCGGAGGGCGGGCAGGTGATCGCGGCTTCCAGCATGTCGAGGATGTTCTCGACCGTGAAGGGTTGCCCCCACAGGCGGCTGCCCTTGGTGTTGCGGGATTCCCGTGCCGCTTCGTGGGCCGAGAGCACGGCGTTGGCATAGATCGCCATGATCGAGAGCCGCTGTTCGACGATCGCCGGAGGCAGCGGCAGCATGCGCTTCAGGTGATTGAAGCACTCGACATAGCCGGCGTTCCACCGGTCGCTCAGCGCCTCGCGCAACGCCTTGGGGTTGGTCGCCTGGAGCTGTGAGGTGAAGCGGATGTAGCCGCGCCACCGCTCGTCTTCGCCGAGCTCGATGACCGGCATGATCAGGATCAGCATCACCTCGCGAATGCTGGTCGGACCTCCGCGTCGATCCATCTCGTCGAGCATCCCGCGCCGTCGCGCGTCGAGCACGGTGGCGCCGTCGACGACCATTTGCCGGATCAATTCCTCCTTGGTCCGGAAGTGATAGTGCAGCGCCGCATTGTTGCGCTGGCCTGCGGCATCGACGATCTGCTGCACCGTCACCGCGTCGATGCCATTGCGGGCAAACAACATTTGCGCCGCGGCCTTGATCTGGTTCCGCGTCTCTTCCGAGCCGGCGCGAGGCGTCGTCCGCATTCTGCTTGACATTCGAATCTCCCTGATCCTAAATTAAGTGAAATCGCTTAAATTGTCCAGAGCCGGAGACGAACGATGCGCGTACTCATAGCGGGTGGTGGAATCGGTGGACTGACGACTGCAATCGCGTTGCGACATCACGGGATCGACGCCCTGGTGCTCGAGCAGGCCGAGGTGTTGAGCGAGATCGGCGCCGGCATCCAGATCGCCAGCAATGCCGCGATCGTGCTTCGCGAGCTCGGGCTCGAGGCCGCCATGCAAGCCGTCGGCGTCAAGCCCCAGTCGTACGACTACCGGGATCTGCACACCGGCCGCATGCTCTATCAGGCGCCGCTCGGTGACGAAGCCGCGCGCCGCTACGGGGCGCCGATGTACAATGTGCACCGCGCCGATCTGGTTCAGTTGCTGTTCGACGCGGTGCCTGCAGAAGCGAAGCGGCTCGGGGCGCGCTGCACGGCGATCTCGCAGACCGACGATGCGGTCGAGGTGCGGCTCGCGACCGGTGAGACGCTGCAGGCCGACGCGCTGATCGGCTGCGACGGCATCCACTCGGTGGTGCGTCAGCATCTGCGGGGACCGGAACAGAAGCAGTTCGCCAATATCCTGATGTGGCGTTCGCTGATTCCTGCCGAGCAGCTTGCCGGTATCGATCTTCCCGAACGCGGCAATTACTGGTTCGGACCCGGCCGCACGCTGATCACCTATTGGGTGCGGCCGCAAAACCTGTACAGCATCCTGGCGTCGGTCCCGGCCGACGAGGTGCGTCGCGAATCCTGGACCGAGAGCGGAGACATCGCCGAGTTGCTGCGTTCCTTCGAGGACGCCGAGCCGCGGGCGCGGGCCATGCTCGAGCAGATCAAGACGGCCTTCATCACCGGCATGTACTATCGCGATCCGATCGACAGCTGGAGCTCGGGCCGCGTCACGCTGCTTGGCGATGCGGCGCACCCGATGGTGCCGTTCCTGGCGGCGGGCGCCGGTCAGAGCATCGAGGACGCCTGGACGTTCGCGCGCGTGCTGGCCCGACGGCAGGACGACGTCCCGGGCGCGCTTCTCGAGTACGAGCGGCGCCGGCTGCCGCGTACCACGCGCATCCAGGCCGGGGCCCGTGCCGTCGTGAAGCTGATGCACGAGACCGAGGCCGGCCGGTTGCGCAACCGCAATGCGCGCTGGAAGGGGCTCGCCCGCATCGATCCGCTGGCGGAAACCAGCTGGGGGCTGGCTTGGGACTACAACGTCGTCAAGGCAACCGAGGAGGCGCCCGGTGACGTCGTCAACGTCACCGGCCTGCGTGAAGGCAAGCGTCTGAAGCGTCCCGAGAGCCAGCGTGCCTTCGAGCTCTGGAAATACGCATTCCGCCCCGAGGATGTTGCGCGCGGCCATGATGGGCTCCGCGAGGCCTATGATCGATTCCTGACCACGAGTTTCCCGTTGCCCGCGGACTTCGAGGCCATCGAAGGCGAGCTCGGCGACGTCGGGGCGTTTCGTGTTGCGCGCAAGGAGGCGCGATCGGGCAATGTGGTGCTGCACTTTCACGGCGGCGGCTATCTGATCGGTTCGGCCAGGGGATCGCTGGAATACGCCAGCCGGCTGGCTACCGCCGTCGACGGGGCCTGCTACACCGTCGATTACCGGCTTGCGCCGGAGCATCCCTATCCGGCCGCGCTCGACGATGCCGTCGCCAGCTATCGCGCGCTGCTGCGCAGAGGGATCCCCGCGAGCTCGATCCTGCTGTCAGGCGAATCCGCCGGCGGCGGCCTTGCGGTTGCGACAGCGCTTGCCCTGCGCATGGCCGGTGATCCCTTGCCTGCTGCCATCCTGGCAGTTGCGCCCTTCACCGATCTGACGCTTTCGGGCGACAGCGTCCGCGCGTTCAACGGCGATGATCCCGCGGCCAACCGCGACCTGCTGGCCTTCATGGGGGCATCCTACTTCCAGGGCCACGAGCCGGCGGATCCGCTGGTGTCGCCGTTGTTCGGCGATCTCGCCGGCCTGCCGCCGCTGTTCGTCACCGCGACGCAGGGCGAGGTGTTGCTGAGCGACTCCGTGCGTCTTGCCGAGCGCGCGGAACGGGCCGGCGTCGACGTGACGCTGCGGCTGGTCGAGGATTCCGTCCACGTCTACACGATCTTTCCGTTCCTGCCTGAAACCGAAAGCACGATGGCCGAGGTCGCGCTCTGGGCGCGGCGGCATCTCAAGGCACCCGCGCCGCATTCGCAGGCTGCGGAATGACCTCCTGAAACAAGAAACGCGCCCGGCAGTGCCGGGCGCGTCCCTGTTCTGCGGTCAGTCGGATCAGTTCGACTTCACCAGCGGGCAGCCGCCCTTGTCGAGCGGGCGGAACGCCTCGTCACCGGGCACGGTGGCGATCAGCTTGTAGAGGTCCCACTCGCCCTTGGACTCCTCGGGCTTCTTGGTCTCGAACAGGTACATGTCGTGCACCATGCGGCCGTCGATCCGGATATGGCCGTTCTTGGCGAAGAAGTCGTTGATCGGCGTCTTGCGCATCTGCTCCATCACCTTCGGCGCCTCGTCGGTGCCGATGGCCTCGATCGCCTTCAGGTAATGCATGGTGGCCGAATAGAGCCCGGCCTGGATCATGGTCGGCATGTGGCCGACCTTCTCGTTGAAGCGCTTCGAGAAGGCGCGGGTCTCGTCGTTCATGTCCCAGTAGAAGGCGTCGGTCACGATCAGCCCCTGGGTTGCCTTCAGGCCCAGCGAATGGGTGTCGGTGATCTCCATCAGCAGCGCGATCATCTTCTGGCCGCCCTGGGTCAGGCCGAACTCGGAGGCCTGCTTCAGCGCGTTGGTGGTGTCGCCGCCGGCGTTCGCCAGCGCCACGACCTTGGCCTTGGACGCCTGCGCCTGCAGCAGGAATGACGAGAAGTCCGACGAGTTCAGGGGGGCACGCACGTCACCCAGAACCTTGCCGCCGCTCTCCTTGACGACGTTGGCGGCGTCGCGCTCCAGCGCCTGGCCGAAGGCATAGTCGGCGGTGACGAAGAACCAGGTGTCCTCGCCGCGCTTGACCATCGCCTTGCCGGCGACGTTCGACAGCGCGTAGGTGTCGTAGGTCCAGTGCACCGTGTTGGGTGAGCAGGCCGGGCCGGTGATATCGGAGGAGCCGCCGCCGGAATTGATGTTGATCTTGTTCTTCTCGCGCGTCAGCGCCGAGACCGGCAGCGCGACCGACGAGGTCGGGACGTCGAAGATCGCATCGACCTTCTCGTTGTCGTACCAGTTGCGCGCGATGCTGACGCCGACGTCCGGCTTGTTCTGGTGGTCGGCCACCACCACCTCGACCGGCTTGCCCTTCACCTTGGCGCCGTAATCGGCCACCGCCATCTCGACGGCGGCCACCGAGCCCTTGCCGGTGGCGTCCGAATAGAGGCTCGACATGTCGGTGAGCACGCCGATCTTGACGACGTCGTCGGAGATCTGGGCGTTGGCCGCAGTGCCGGAACCGGCAAGCGCGAGGCTGGCCGCTGCTGCGGCCACGAGCAATTTCATCGTTTCGTCTCCCTGTCTTCTTGTTGAGGGGCTTGAACCACGCGCCCCTTCTATCCGGTGTGGCAAGCGCCCGCAAAGTCGACTTTTTGGGCAAGGCGGTATGGACGGACCGCCGACTGGCGGCTCACAGTGTCGGCAACGTGCTCACGGCGGCGTCGATGGTGCCGTCGGTCTCGACGATCACGCGCAGCATCTTCGAATCGAACGCGATGTCGGCCAGGCGGATGCTGTTGATCTCCGCATCGACGCGGATGCCTTCCTCGTTCCGTTGCAGGTCGGCGATAACGGCGGCGATCTTGCGTTGCGCGTTGCTCGCGAACGGCTTGAGGTCGACGATCATCTTGTCGGCCAGCGCCTGCTGCACGTGGGGGATCGCCTCGCGCGCCGCGGCTCCAAGCAGGCCGAAAGCGGCCTCGGATTCGACCGCAAGCGTGACGTCCGTCAGCCGCAGCGTCTGCGCCTGCTCGTCGAGCCGCGGCCGGCCCCAGATATGCACGGTCGCCTCGGCGCCGAGGCCGAACCAGCTCTTCTTCTCCTTGGCCCGCACCAGCAGCGAGATCAGCAGCCGGTCGCCGGACGCGGCGATGCTCGCCTGCTTGACGGTGATGTCGACCGGGCCGGAGCCGTCCTCGGGGAAGGTCTTGCCCTTGAGCTGGGCCTCGACGAGCTGGCTCAGCGTGGTGAAGGACATGTCGACCGGCAGGCCGATCGCGACCTGGCCCGGCATCGGCGGCACGATCGACAGTTTCTCAGGGAATGGACAGGTCGGATTGGTCTGCGTTTCGGTGATCCGGGTCTCTGCCTCTATTCCCATCGTCACGATCATCGACGAGGCGTCGACCTTCGGCTGCGCCGCGATGGCGCGGATCGGCCGCAGCTCCAGCCACATCGGTGGCATCGACGAGGTACCGCCGGTGCCCTGCAGCGGGATCGAGCGGCACGCCTTGGCCCACTGCGCGCGGGCGTTGTTCTCGAAGGTCGGGTCGTTGTGCACCCTGGCCTGCAGCGCCGCCATCTGGTCGGCGACCGTCTTGTCGATGACAGGCTTGACCTGGGCCGGCACGCTGACCTTGACACCCGCCGCGCTCAGGCTGGTGTCGCCGAGATTGACCTGCGCCTGCAGATTGGGTTCGAGCCGCCACGACGCGCCGAGCTTCGGCCGCGAGGTGATGGTGACGTTGCCGTTGATCTCGGCGCTGGCGTTGAGCTGCTTGATGTTGACGCTGCCGATGTGCTTGGCGACGTTGCCGCCGAGCAGGCTGCCGAGCGCGTCGGTGACGGCGCCGGTCGCCTTGGCCGACAGCGTGCCCGTGACGTTGAGCGTTCCGTTGATCGGGGCTGCGAGCGTCAGCAGGTCCTGGGCGCCGGTTGCCGTGATCGGCCCGCGCGATGCAGTCCAGCCGATATCGGCGTTCTGCAGGATCTGCGACACCGGATTGTTGGCCTTGCCGCTGAAGGTCTTCGGCGCGCCGCGTTCGGCGGCATCGCGGATCGCCGACAGCGCGACCGCGACCCGCGCGACGATCGTCGACGAGCGCGGCGCGGGCGGCAGCGGCGGCAATTGCGCGAGCTGCGGCTGCG
Source organism: Bradyrhizobium jicamae (assembly GCF_018130215.1). Taxonomy (GTDB): domain Bacteria; phylum Pseudomonadota; class Alphaproteobacteria; order Rhizobiales; family Xanthobacteraceae; genus Bradyrhizobium; species Bradyrhizobium jicamae_A. Next base: position 60,144 of record NZ_JAFCKQ010000030.1, on the reverse strand, counting down.
GCACGTTCTGGCGCGGCCCCAGCCAGTCCATGGCCTTCAGGCTGACCAGGAAGGACAGCGCGACGACGGCAACGGCGATCAGGATCGTCCTTGGACGCATCGGTAGACGCATCATCACCCCGGATGAAATGAATAGACGGCTTGTACAGGCCCGCCGACGGCGGCGCCAGTGTGGCCGGATCGGGCTTCTTCGGGGGCAGAAGTTGGCGGCGAGGGCGATTGCGGCGATGAAGGTTAACGAGACCAGACGCAATGACGGCCCCGGCGCGGTGCCGGGGCCGTCACTGGTTTCTGGATGTGTCGAAGCTAGCGGACGGTCGAGCCGAGGTCAGCCCGGGTCATCGGCAGGACGATCACCTTGGTGCCGACATTGACCCGGGAATAGAGGTCGGTGACGTCCTCATTGGTCAGGCGCAGGCAGCCCGAGGACACGTGCGTGCCGATCGTCTCCGGCGCGTTGGTGCCATGTATGCGGTAGACGGTGCCGCCGAGATACATCGCGCGGGCGCCGAGCGGGTTGCCGGGGCCGCCGGCCATGTGGCGCGGCAGATAGGGCTGGCGGGCGATCATTTCCGGCGGCGGGGTCCAGTCCGGCCACTCCGCCTTCTTGGTGATGGTCTGGGTGCCCGACCAGGTGAAGCCTTCGCGACCGACGCCGATGCCGTAGCGGATCGCCTGGCCGCCGCCGAGCACGTAATAGAGATAGGTGTGCGGGGTGTCGATGATGATGGTGCCCGGCGCTTCGCGGGTCGGATAGGTGACGATCTGGCGCTTCAGGCGGGCGGGCAACTCGGCGCCGCGCTCCTCCTCCTGCACCTGGGGCGCCGACTGCACCGGCGGCGGGGCCGACTCGGTCGGCAGCGGCAGGATGAACGGGAAGATCGGCAGCGGAGCGGCCGTGGCCGAGGTGGACAAGGCAGCGGTACCGATCGCCAGCGCACCGAAGGCGGCGGCAGCAAGACGCGAGTTCAGCTTGATGGAATTGAACATTGTCGACCCCTGTTGTTTGCGCCCTTGCGCGCTCGTTTTCGGCGCGTCGTTGAGGGAACAAGTACAGGGGAGGCGTTTCAGGACGTTTGCACGAAATCGCCAAAATGGTTTCGTGGCGTTAGGGAATTGTTTCGTGCGTGTTTCGTCGGACGGTTAAGGCAATCTTGCCGCGGAGTGTCCCGGCTCAGGATGGAATTCCCGGGCGGCCCTTGTCGACGCAGCTTCGCCGGCGGCGGCGCAACAGCTACATCGCTCTCGGCGCGATCGGCGTGACGTGCGGCCGGAGCGGTTCGTCCGCATCCGCGGCAACCGGTGGGGCGGCCATGCCGATCACGGCACGGCGGTCGGCGACCGCGTGGTGGAATTGCTCGAGCGTCAGGCCGATGACCGAGAGGTCGCCGTCCTCGATCGCGCCGTCGTCGTAGCAGTCGAGCGCCTCGCGCAGCAGGCTGTCGGCCATCGCCTGCATCGTCGCCAGTTCCTCTGCGCTCTCGGCCTCGCGCACCTTGGAGATCAGCGCGAGGAGGTTGTCGCGATGGTCGATGTACTCCTCGCGCTCGTTGCGCCTGAGGTAATGACGCAGCCAGGCACCCGCCGATCCGACGCCCGACAGCAGCAGGATCCCGGCCCAGATGTAGTCGGAATATTTCTCCATGAAGGTGCGCTCGGTGCCGTCGATATAGGCGGCGGCGCCCCGGTGCGCCGGCAGCGTCGCATCCTTGTCGGTGTCGGGCTTTTCGATCTTGCCGGCGGCCGGCACGTCATGGGCGACTTGCGGGCGCATCGTGAACAATTGTCGGACCAGTGCGCCGACGATCGCCTCGTGAACCGCATGCTGCGCGACGATCAGATGATTGACGCCGACGGTCTCGACCTTGTCCTCGGGCCGCGCCGGCGACGACGAGAAGATGCTGCCGGTGATCTCCTCGGATTCGTAGAGCGGATGCTTCTGTGCGATCGCCTCCGAGACGTCGATCGGCAGGAATTTCGGCTCGCCGCGCGCGGCCGCCGTTGCCGCGATCGCGTCCGCCGTGAGTTTGGAGTCGAGCGGGCCGACCGTCATGTAGGCGTCGAGCGAGGGATCGCGCACCAGGTCGGCGATCTGGTTGACCGCGAACTGGCTGACCGCGACCTTGTCTGGGTTGACGCCGGACTCGGTCAGGATCACGCGCAGCAGCGTGACGTTGGCCTCGGTGCGGCCGACCACGCCGACCTTGTGGCCGGGGAGATCGTCGATGCTCTTGACCTTCGACATCGCCGAGCGCTTCACGCCCTTCGCCGGCGCGCCCGACGGGGCCCACAGCACGACGACGTTCTTGCGCAGGATCGCCACCGCCTCGGCGCTCGTCGGTACATTGAGATCGGCGCGCGCGACCGCGAGGTCGGCCTTGCCGGCCGTGAACAGCGCGATGCTCTCGGCGGCGCCCTGGGTGGTGATCGTCCGCAGCCGGACGTGGCTGCCGTCGCGCACAAAGGCCTGCGCGTAGGCCTGCACCACCTTGACGTCGTCGCTGCCCGTCGGGCCGACGGCGATCCGCAACGTCACCGGGCTCAGCGCGTAGTAGAGCGTGCTGGCGGCAATGCCGAACACGAAGATGCCCAGCGCCAGGATCAGCAGCGACGAGTTTCTTCGCCTGAGCCTGCGGCGCGCTGCACCGGGGATTTCGCTCTGCTCTGACATCTTACTGTCACGTTACACGAAAAAGCGGCGCCCGGTGATGAAAAAGAACCTTACATTTCGATGACGTCATACGGTTGAAACATCCATGTCAGAACGTCGCGGGAGCAGAATCAAGATTAACGATTTGGATCTCCTGCGATGCGCATACTCGTTGCGACCGATGCCTGGCATCCGCAAGTCAACGGCGTGGTGAGGACGCTGACCTCGCTGGCGCGCAGCTCGGCCGAACTCGGCGCCGACATCGAATTCCTCACGCCCGACGGCTTTCCGTCGATCGGCGTGCCGACCTATCCGGGCCTGCGCATGGCACTGCCGAACCGCCGCGAGATCGCGCGCCGGATCGAGCAGGCCGCACCCGACGCGATCCATATCGCGACCGAAGGGCCGATCGGCTGGGCGGTGCGCGGCTATTGCCGCCGCAACAAGCTCGCCTTCACGACATCCTACACGACGCGCTTTCCTGAATATGTCTCGGTGCGAACGGGAATTCCGGACAGCGTCGGCTATGCCGTGCTGCGCCGTTTCCATGCCGCGGCGTCGATGACGATGGTGGCGACCGACTCGCTGCGCCAGGAGCTTTCCGAGCGCGGCTTCCGCAAGCTCGGCTTCTGGACCCGTGGCGTCGACACCCGGCTGTTCAATCCGGACCAGCCGGCGAGCCTCGATCTGCCGCGGCCGATCTTCATGACAATGGGCCGCGTCGCCGTGGAGAAGAATCTCGACGCGTTCCTGTCGCTCGACCTGCCGGGATCGAAGGTCGTGGTCGGCGACGGTCCGCAGAAGGCGGCGCTGCAACAGAAATATCCCGGTGCGGTTTTCCTCGGTGAGAAGAAGGGCCAGGACCTGACCTCGCATCTCGCTGCCGCCGATGTCTTCGTGTTCCCGAGTCTGACCGACACTTTCGGCGTCGTGCAGCTCGAGGCGCTGGCCTGCGGCACGCCGGTTGCGGCTTTCCCGGTCACCGGCCCGAAGGACGTGATCGCGGACCATCCGATCGGGGCGATCGACAATGATTTGTGCAGCGCCTGCCTGCGTGCGCTGACGATGTCGCGCACGACGTGCCGCAACTTCGCGCTCGAGCGTTCCTGGGAGAACAGTGCGCGTCAGTTCATTGGCAATCTGGCCACGTTGCAGCCGAGCCGCGCGCCGCGGCCCGCCCGCCGCGTCGCCGGCCGGACTGCCGTTCCGAATTAGCAGCTCAATCGAACGAGAGACGAGAGACCATCAATGGCAGATATCTACAAGCTGGACGCCAACCGTTCCCTGGACTTCGACCGCGAGACGGTCGAGCAGGCCTATGACCGCTGGGCGCCGATCTACGACCTCGTGTTCGGCGGCGTGTTCAGCAAGGGCCGGCAGGCGGCGATCCAGGCCACCAACAAGATCGGCGGCCGCGTGCTCGAGGTCGGCGTCGGCACCGGCATTTCGCTGCCGCTCTATGGCCCGAACGTCCGCATCTTCGGCACCGACATCTCGGAAGCGATGCTGGAGAAGGCCAGGAAGCGCGTCGCGGAGCAGCGGCTCAAGAATGTCGAGGGGCTCGCGGTGATGGACGCCGAGAAGCTCGAATTCCCCGATAATGCATTCGACGTCGTGATGGCGCAGTATGTGCTGTCAGCGGTGCCGAACCCGGAAGCCGCGATGGACGAGTTTGCCCGCGTGGTGCGCCCGGGCGGCGAACTGATCATCCTGACCCGCGTCAGCGCCGATGCCGGTGTCCGCCGCTTCATCGAGCAGACGCTGCAGCCGGTGGTGCGTCCGCTCGGATTCCGGACCGCCGAATTCGCCTGGTCGCGCTACACCAGGTGGCTGGCCGGCGCGAAGGGCATGGAGCTCGCCGAACGCCGCCTGATCCCGCCGCTCGGTCACTTCTCGCTGGTCCGTCTCCGCAAGACTGACGTGGCCAAGGCGGCCTAGGAGGCGGCCTAGGAGGCGGCATCAGGGCGGCCCGGGCCGCCGATCCTCGTGCGAGGCGGTGCACCGCGCCGGCCTCGCCCATGAGGTGACGATCCTCGGCCCATCCTTCAGGCGCCTGTCGGGTCACTGGTGACACGGCAGCAGCCGCAGGTTGCGTCAAGCCCACCGCTCCGCATCGTTATATGTCATTATGATGATGTCACACGCGCTACATCGAATCCCTGTAAACCCTGTTCCGAAAGATGTTGGGGGAACCAATGATCAAGAATTTCCTGCAAGAGCTGCGTACCCAGCGCTGGGACGACCATCGCTACTATCATCACAGCCGGATCAACCAGAGCCTGCACTTTGTCAGCGCGCTGAGCTTCCTGTTCGCCTATGTGATGCTGTTCTTCGATCCCGTGGTGTCGGCGCTGGTCGGCTGGCTGGTCTCGATGACCTCGCGACAGGCCGGTCACTTCTTCTTCGAGCCGAAGGGCTACGACCACGTCAACCAGGCGACCCATGAGCACAAGGAAGACATCAAGGTCGGCTACAATCTGCAGCGCAAGGTCGTGCTGATGGCGATCTGGGCCGCCTCGCCGATGGTGCTGTACTTCGACCCGACCCTGTTCGGTCTGTTCAAGCCGTGGGTGTCGTTCGCCGATTTCGCCCGCCAGGTGGCCAAGATCTGGCTCGTGGTCGGCATCGGCGGCCTGCTGTTCCGCACCGTCCACCTGTTCTTCATCCGCGACATCGAGACCGGCCTCGTCTGGATGACCAAGATCATCACCGACCCCTTCAACGACTTGAAGCTCTACCACAAGGCGCCGCTGTTCCTGATGAAGGGCGAGCTGATCGATCCGGGCCTCGAGAAGCACGTCAAGCACGCCTGATCGTTCGACCTCAACGTCTTCGAATCGCGTCATGCCCGGGCTTGTCCCGGGCATCTACGTCTTGGGACTACGACAGTGAATAACTTCGTCCGCGCTCTCGCTTCACCTCGCCCCGCTTGCGGCGAGAGGTCGGATCGCATCGTCAGATGCGATCCGGGTGAGGGGGGCTCACCGCGAGTCCGTTTGTCACCGATGTCGTGGAGAGAGCCCCTCACCACTACCCTCTCCCCGCAAGGGCGGGGCGAGGGAGTGGAGGGAGCGTGCCGCGCCTCAGCGCCCGAACTTCACCGCGACCATCTCCTTCAGGATCTGTCGCTTGATGGTCTTGTTGGTGAGGCCTTCCTTGTGCCACCACCAGCCGTCGCGCTTCATCTTCCCGCACGCTGCGACGAAGCGCTCGGTGACCTCGGCGAAGTCGGCGTCGGTATAGTTCAGAGTGAAGATCAGGCGGCCGGTGCCGACCCAGCTCAAGGCCAGACCCTCGGCACGCAGATAGTACTGCAGCATCCAGTTGTAGCGGGACGGCTCGGTGTAATAGACGGTCCAGATCGACGAGATGTTGCCGACGCGAACCGGCAGACCCTGTGCGGTGAGGCGGTCGTTGAGCGCCTTGGCGCGGCCGTTCCAGGTCTCCTCGAGCCCGTTGTAGATCGAGCGGAAGTTCGGGCTGGCGAGCCGGCTCAAGAACTCGTCCATCGACGTCATGACGTAAGGATGCGAGTTGAACGTGCCGCGGGCAAAGCAGACATCCGCGGGGCGATCGTCGCGGAAGCGCCGCATCAGGTTCTTGCGGCCGCAGACCACGCCGACCGGAAGGCCGCCCGCGAGGCTCTTGCCATAGGTCACCATGTCGGCCTTGACGCCGAAATATTCCTGGGCGCCGCCGGCAGCGAGGCGGAAGCCGACGAACACCTCGTCGAAGATCAGCACGATTCCGCGCTCGGTGCAGACCTCGCGCAGCTTCTTCAGCCACTCGGTGTAGGCGGCGCGGTCGTATCTGGAGGAACGCGAGGAGTCGACCAAGGCGGAATCGCCGGGCGCGTTGCTGTTCGGGTGCAGCGCCTGCAGCGGATTGACCAGCACGCAGGCGATGTCCTTGCGGGTACGCAGGACGTGCAGCGCCTTCTCCGACATGTCGGCGAGCGTGAAGGTCTCGTGCGGCGAGACCGGATTGCCGACTCCCGGCTGCACGTCGCCCCACCAGCCGTGATAGGCGCCGGCAAAACGGACGAGACGCTTCCGCCTGGTGTGGTAGCGCGCGAGGCGCACCGCCTGCATCACGGCTTCGGTGCCGGACATGTGGAACGAGACCTCGTCGAGGCCGGAGATCTCGCAAAGGCGCTTGACGTTGTCGGCGATAACGGGGTGGTAGGGGCCGAGCACCGGGCCGAGTGCATGCGCGCGCCTCCCGCCCTCGGCGATGCACTCCTTGTAGAAGTCGTTGCCGAAGATGTTGACGCCGTAGGAGCCGGTCAGGTCGTAGAGCACGTTGCCGTCGACGTCGGTGACGGTGACGCCCTTCGAGGTCTCCATGAACGCCGAGGTGTTGAGGTGCTCGCGCACCAGGCGGCTGTACTGGAACGGCACGCGGTAGGTTTCGGTGAATTGCAGGTCGGAAATGCGGTCAGAGACCTCGGCGGTGAGCGCGCGGCCCTTGGGGTAGCGGTCGTTGTAGATGCCGGCGAGGCGGAAGAAGCCGTCCTGGCGCTGTGTCGCGACCGCGGGGGGCGCGCCGTCGGAGCGGAAGAATTCGTTGATGTCGAATTCGTAGTGCGGAACCAGCCGCGCCACCATCTTGGACATCTTGGAGTGCCCGGTCAGCGAGCGGTGCTTCGCACGCGACAGGGCAATGCGGGCCTGCACCTTGGGGAAGGCTGCGGCGGCGCCGGCAAGCGCGGCGGCGGACAGCGAGAGAATCGGAAGGGATGAATCCATGACAGAAGCGCTAGCGTCACAGCCTAACAGATTCATGACAGTCAAGGGCCTGATCTCGGCATTCACCCAGCAGGAGGACCTCAATTTCCTGCTGACCAACCGGATTCCGCGCGCCGCAATCACCCGGTTCATGGGCTGGTTCTCCAAGATCGAGAACCCGCTGGTGCGCGACGCCTCGATCGCATGCTGGAAGCTGTTCTCCGACCTCGACCTGTCGGAGGCCAAGAAGACAGAGTTCAGGAGTCTGCACGACTGCTTCACCCGCGAGCTGAAGCCCGGCCTGCGCCCGGCGGTGACCGATCCCGCGATCATCGCAAGCCCGTCCGACGCGATCATAGGCGCGCACGGTCGGATCGAGGACGGGCAATTGTTCCAGGTCAAGGGCGCGCCCTATTCGCTGCTCGACCTGCTCGGCGATTCCGATCTCGTCGAACGGCACCGGAACGGCCGCTTCGTGACACTGCGACTGACCTCGAGCATGTATCACCGCTTCCATGCGCCCGCGGATCTCGTGATTGACGGGGTGACTTTCATCCACGGCGACGTCTGGAACGTCAATCCGATCGCGCTGAAGCGGGTCGAGCGGCTGTTCTGCAAGAACGAGCGCGCGGTGCTGCGCGCGAAACTTGCGAGCGGAGAGGCGCTGACGCTCGTTCCGGTCGCAGCCATTCTCGTCGCCAGCATCCGCCTGCACTTCCTCGACGTCACGCTGAATGCGCAGTCGCGAGGCCCGGTCGATTTTGCCTGCGACACGCAGGTGAAGAAGGGCGATGAACTCGGCTGGTTCGAGCATGGCTCGACCATCATCGTGCTGGCGCCCGGCAATTTCGAGTTCTGCGATAATGTCGCGGAGGGAACGCGGATCAAATGCGGCGAGCCGTTGCTGCGAAAGCCTGCAGATTGATCTCGTTTTCGTCTGCGCGTCATTGTTTGAGCATGATCTCCGCGCAAACGCTGCCAACGCGTTTGCCGCGAGGAAAAACCGGTTTCCACTTTTCCGGATCATGCTTTAGAGTGGCTGCGATCGTCGTGCGACGATCATAAATCGCAACCCTTTAGGATACGAGATGGCGCGGACGCCTGTCATGGCGGCGGGAGGCATTGTGCTGCGGCGGGAGACGCCGCCGCGCTTCGCCGTCGTGCGCCTGCGCAAGCGCAATGAATGGGTGCTCCCCAAGGGCAAGCTCGATGACGGCGAGACGCCGCGCGCCGCCGCCGAGCGCGAGGTGCTGGAGGAAACCGGTCACGCCGTCGACGTGCATGAGTTCCTGGGTACGCTGGTCTATGAATCGGGCGGCCGTTCCAAGGTCGTGCATTACTGGCGCATGGATGCCGGCGACAAGCCGGTGCGCGGGCTGATGAATGATGTCAGGGCGGTCGACTGGCTGCCGCTCGATGAGGCGCTCGAGCGGCTGTCACGCGGCTATGAGCGCGCGTTTCTCGAGAATGTCGGTCCGATCGCGCTACAGGCGGCAGCGCTTGCCGAGCGCACGCGGCGTGCCCGCGCGCGCGCGGTCGCCGCGGAGAAGCGCCGCCGCCTGGCTGCAGAGCTTCCGGTCGTGACGGACCCGCCCGCGGTCACCGAGGCGTCAATTGCCGAAACGCCGGTGCTCGCCGAGACGCCGACGGTCGTGGACACACCGGTCGTCGTGCAAGCCGGGACGGACGAGCAGGCCGCGTTGCCGTCCTTCGCGCAGGAATCCGTCATGGCTGCGCCTGATGTGCTCGAGACGGAGCAAATCGTGCACGAAACTGCGCCGGTCGAGCCGCCGTCGTTCGCCCCCGATGTCGAACCGGTCGCCACCGAGCCAGAGCAGGCCGTGCGCAAGAATCTGATCCAGTGGGTGCGGGACTGGCTGCGCCGCGCGGCCTGAGCACCACGCATTCGCTTTCGGAATGGGAAAAATTTTAGGCGACCAGCGCGGAGCCGTTTGCGCGGCCATCGATGTCGCGCTGCAAGGCGATGCATTCAGCCTCGAGCTTGCGGGCGCCCAATTCGCTGGCGATGAGCCGGGCCGCGTGAACTTCGGCCATGGCGCCACGAATGTCGTCGCGTTCGAACTGAAGCCTGGAGATCTGGAGCCGCAGCCGTACCGCATGGACTCGCCCGCCGACGCTCGACCAGAGTTGCCGGGCAAGGTGCAGGTGCTGCATGGCTGTTTCGTGATCCCCCCGGGCGAGAGCGAGGATCGCCTGCGCCTCGTTCGTGAGAGCGCGAATCGACGGCATCGGCCAGCGATCGGGGCTTCCGGAAAGTTCTCCGATCAACGCCTCCGCCTGGTCGTTCCGGTGCGTATGCGCAGCAACCAGCGCCAGGTGGGCGAGCAGAATTCCCCGCCGCTGCAAGGTCCACCAGGTCTTGCCGATCAGGCTCCGTTCGAGGCTGGCATGGGCTGCTTCCGCTTCGCCTCTCGTCAGCAACAGCATCGCGTGGCCCGGCTCCGGGCACCATCCGAACGAATAGGCCCTGTCATAGGCTTCCAATGCCGCGTCATCGTTGCCGATGGCGGCCTGGATATCGCCCAGCACCCGATTGGCGTCGCCGGTCGACCAAGGCGCATCGCTTGACAGGCGGGCGAGCGAATCCTGAATGCGGGACAATGCTTCGTGCAGCGAGCCCCTGATGCCAAGGACCTCGGAACGGTGGAGCTGGCACGATCCGGTCAATTCCATGCCGCTGCCCGAGCAGAAATTCTGGTAACTCAGGGTCCACTGGTCGGCTCGCGCCCAGTCTCCGAACATCCGGGCGGCCCACAGGACATTGCAATAGAGTATGCCGCCCAGGATCGGATCGAGATTGCTGCTGGACAATGCAAGCGCAGCCGCGTGGTCCTGATCGGCCAGTCCGCGGCGCGTGTCACCGAGGCACAGCCGATAGAAGCCTCGATAGGCAAGGCTGAGGGCCTCAACGTTGGCCGCGCCCTTGTTTTGCACGGTTGCGTAAGCGATCTCCGCCAGCGAGAGCGCCTGTTCCAGCTCTCCATCGAATGCGGCCAGCTTCGACTTCATCCACAGGATCAGGGCGGTCGTCGCAGGATCGTCGAGCCCGGACGCCCAGTCCTCGGCGCGCGCGAGCCAACCCTGCCCAATCGCAGCCTGACCGCTCTCGAAGTGCAGGCCCGAGAGCGTGATCGCGTCGATGGCGGCCCCGACTGCATCACCCGCCCTGGTGCGGGTACTGACTGCGCGAACCAGCAACGGAATGGCAGCTGTGGGTTTGCCGAGACATTGCAGGGCAAGCGCCCAGCTGCGCAAGTCCTCGCCGGTGAGCAGGCCGCCTTCATCCGCGCTTTCGAACAGCGTTGCAGCCTGGAGCCACAATTGCGAAGAAGCCGCGCGTCGGGCAAGGCCTGTCGCACCGGAAATCCGGTCGACGTCCCTTTCACCGGATTCGACTGGCCGGGTGGTCTCGCCGTCGAAGCAGAAGCGATATCCCTTGCCCGGCACGTTTCGGATCACGCTCGCCATGCCGCCCTGGCGAAGCACCGCTCGCAACGAACTCACGGCGCGCTGGAGCGAATTGTCGGTTACCGTGACTTCAGACCACACGGCGTCCAGAAGTTCATCCTTGGAGATGACGCGATCGTGATGGCGAACGAGGTAGACCAGCAGATCGAAGACGCGTGGCTGCATTGCGACCTCTTGCCGCGCGCACAACACAACGCGGCGAGCTTCATCAAGCTCGAACGGTCCAAATACGAAAGCCATGTCGATGAGTCCGGCGTTGCCGGAAAAGGTTCAGGCAAAGATCAGACAATGATCAGCCCGCGGTAAGGACGATCCGCATCGGCGACGGCTATAGCTCCATCATGGCCCGCGATTGTCGCAGCCAGCCGTGCAACGGCCGCAACCGAGGAGATTCCGATGGAACTGTACGTCATTCGCCGTCCGAGCGCGTGGGCAGACATGCGCGAGCTGGAGCTCGCCGGTGCGACGTCGGCCCGAATTGGCGATGAACAGATGCCGGACTGCGTCCGGTGGATTCGCAGTTATGTGGTGCATGAGGCAGATGGTCGCATCGGCACATTCTGCATCTACGAGGCGAAGGACGCCGAGTCGATCCGCGAGCATGCGCGCCGCGTCGGCATGCCCGGCGAGGAATTCTACAAGGTCGCGACCACAGTCGTGGTGCGCATCGATCCCGCGGAGTCGCCAGTTGCCGCTGAATGACGCGTGCGAGGCGTCATGATGGCGCATCGCGGTTCACGATGACCCGGTGCGCCATGCTTCAATCAAGGAAACGCTGATGTCGCCTTTATTCAAGGAGCCAGCAATAGGTTCATTGCTCGGATATTTTTCCATTCTTCTTTTGCGCTTCCACCGGATCGTCAATCAGACGGTGGCGAGCATGCTTGCAAATCGCGCGCGGCAGGTCAGCCGCTTCGGGCTGCGCAGGTTCGTCGATCCGCGGGCAAGGGACGGCAATGTCCGCACCGGCTGCTCCCGGCTGATCGTTCGAAGTGCGCTGATCGGGCTCATGGTTGCAAGCTGGTCCTCGCCCGTGTTCACCAGGACGGAAGGGCCGGTTGCACGGGATCATCGTGTCGGGCGAATGCAACAGGTCGCTCGTCTTCATTGCGGCCCGGACCGCTTTGTCCGTTGGGACAGAGGCTGGATTGTCGCGTCCGCCATGCCCGCCCGAGCCGATCGTCGCGTGCAGTAGGCCGGCCAACACAAGGTACGTCCACGACAGGCCGACGGTCCGCGGTTCAGTTGCGGATGTCCTTTGGCGGCGGCTTCGCAGGCTTCAGCGCAGGCGGGTGCCGTTGCAGGAGGCCGGGCCGCGGCAAACCGGGCCGTGGTGGCAGGCCGGGCCGTAGCAGACCGGGCAGGGCCTGCTGGAATCCCGGCAGGTGCGGCTGACCCTGCGGGCGGAGCGCAGGCGGCAGCGCACCGTTTTGCTGCGGCGTGCCCGGCGGTCGTACGCCGCCCGGCGGCTGGGTGCCTGAGGGCATGCGCGGACCCAGCGGCTGCACGCCGCCCTGGCGGTTGACCGGTTGGCTGCCCGGCTGTGGCGCGGCGCCCTGGCGGGCAGGCTGCTGTCCTGCCGGCTGTTGCCCGGCCGGGGTCGGCGCGCCCGGCGCGCGCGGCAGCGCTGCACCGCCCGGCTGGCCGGGCAGGCTGTGCTGCGCGGCGCCCTGCTGCTGCGTGCCGGGTTGCTGCGAGCCCTGCCGGCCCGGCACGCCGGGTTGCTGCGGCTGGCCGGGACGGTTCTGCGGCGGCGGCTGGCCCGGACGGTTCGGCTGACCCGGCTGCTGCTGCGGCGCGTTGCGGTTCTGACCCGGCAATCCGTTCGGCCGCGGCTGGGACGGCTGCACCGGCTGACCGCGGTTCGGATAGGGCGCGGCCGGATTGTTGCGGCGGAAGTCGGGATTGGCGCGGCGGAAGTCGCGCTGCTCGCTGACGACCTGGCGGCCGAGCGTCTGCGCGGCGTGCACCTGGCGCACAAAACCCTGGTCGCGCGCGATCTGCTGCGGCGAGATCGTCAGCGGCACCGCGGCGAAGCGCGCGCCGCCTGCACCGGGACGAATCGCAAAGCCGCTGGCGCCCTGCGTCAGCACGCCGAGCGAGGCACCGCTGCGATCGGCAACCTCGATGCGGCCGACATGCCCGTCGGCGTCGGGATAGAGCTTGATCCCGACGTTGTTGCTGGCCGCGGTCGCGCCTTCCGGCACCTCGACAAGGCCGGTGGTGCCGCGAATGCCGAGGGTCGCGGTCGGCGTCGAGATCTTCATGTTGCCTGTCTTGGCGACCGCGGCGGCGACGAAGGCTGCCGTTCCCTTGGCGACATCGAACAGCGCGTTGTTCTGCTGTCCGCCGTCCTGATAGACATAGTTGTCGATGACGATCCTGGCGTTGGCCCGCAGGTCGAACGTGGTGCCGTCGGTGAAGGTGATGCCAAGTGAAGAGGTCGGCGCGGTGGCGATCTCGTCGTTGGGGAAAATATCGTCGCGGATCTGCAGCGGCGTCGTGGTGTTGTTGCGCTTCACGGTCGCCGTGCCGGTCAAGGTCGCGACGTTGCCGATCGGCTCCGGGGCAGTGGCCTGCGTGTTTGCCGCCGGCGCCGGTGTCGCCGGCGTTGCCGGTGCAGCACCGGGCGCCGGGGCCGGCGTCTGTGCCGGCTGCGCCTGTGCATATTGAATCAACTCCGGCGCCGCCACGACCTGCGCGGGCCTGCCCGTCATGACACCGGCAAGCAGAAGCGCGAAAAGGAGCGGGCGCCGCATCACCATCAATTCCCGGGAAGCATTTGACGGACCGGCAATTGAGCCGTGTCAGGCTGAATGCCGAATGAACGGTCCGCACTTGTTGTCATGGCACGCCGTGACGATCAAGCACCGCACCACGTCAGGGAGGAGCGGTGCCTGTCTTGCGTCCGGGGAATCCTCAGCCGCGCTTATTCGGGGCGATGGTCAGCGGCTTGCCCGGCCTGGTTGCGGGGGAATAGCTCGCAGGCTGCGCCGCCGACGTTGGCGGCACATACTGGAATACGGCCTTGCAGGCGTCGCTGAGCAGCGCGCGCTGGCGGATCATGCAGGCGGTCACGCGATCGACGTCGGGAATTTCCGCGCCGCACAGCCGCATCGCATCGCCGGTGCACATCTGCTGCTGCTCCTGCGTGTAGGCATGGGAAGCCGACGTCAGCAGGCCCAGCGCGAAGACGCTGGCGGCGAAGAGCTTGCCGTGACGGCGCGCAGAAGCGGTGAAAGCCATGATGTCCCCCTTGTTCACCGCACCGGAGCGGTGCGTGTCCGCTGCCACCACTAGGGACGCTTCGTTTCCGCAATGCTTCATCGCAGCGGCGAAATGGTTTCGTCGAGAGGCCGTGCGGACGCTTCCGTTACGGTGACGCCGTCGCCGCGCGACCATCGAGCGCCAGCACGGCATTGCGCTGGGCTTCTGGCATCGCGAGGATGCGGCGGCGGCCGATGAGGCGCATCGCGGCAAATCCGCCGAGGAACACGACGATCTTGCTGACCATGCCGTAGACCGGCATCACCATGGCCCACGTGGCCACGTCGCAGGTCAGTGCGACGAATGCGTTCACCATGGCCGAGACGAACATCAGCCCCGCCCACACGTAGCCGACCACGAGCGCGACGTCCGGGATGACCGCCTTGGCGATCTCGGGCAGATAGCGGTTGAGCCAGCCGGGCTTGAGCATCACGACGCCGACGATCGCGTACATCACGCTCGGCTTGATCAGCACGAATCGCGGGTCATGGGTGAGCAGTGTCGCGGTGCCCGCGGCGACGACCAGGAACAGGCTCAGCCATTCCATGGCGCCGATCTGCCTGCCGCGGACCAGCCGGATACCAATCTGCGCGACGCCGAACGCGATGCCGAGTCCGACCGAGAGCAACGTGTTGTGCGTCAGCAGGAACAGGACGAGAAAGACGAGGGTCGACGCCAGGTCGAGCAGCAGCAGCTTGGCCGCATTGAGAAAATCCTTCATCGCCCGTTGAACTCCGCTTCTCTTGTTGCGCAGCGCGCTGCGCCGATTGATGCCCTGGGTTATCTGCCGTCGACCGAGAAGGCGATCAGCAGATTGCCTTCTCTGCCCTTGAGGTCGCGGATGTTCGCGGTCGATCGTCCGGCATAGCCGGAATGGACAT
Organism: Bradyrhizobium jicamae; assembly: GCF_018130215.1. Classification (GTDB taxonomy): domain Bacteria; phylum Pseudomonadota; class Alphaproteobacteria; order Rhizobiales; family Xanthobacteraceae; genus Bradyrhizobium; species Bradyrhizobium jicamae_A. The sequence continues at coordinate 45,130 of NZ_JAFCKQ010000030.1, read as the reverse complement.
AGACCATGCCGTTCACGATCGTCGGCCCGGCTCCATCCATCACGCCGCCATAGGCCGGCTTGCCGAGCACGTCGGTGATCGGGTCGGCCGACGTGTTGAAGTCCCAGACGATGCTGCCGTCAGCTGTCGCATAGGCGCGGAAATGCCCGTCCATCGAGGCCGCGAAAGCCACGCCCGATATCGCGGTGACGGCCATCGAGATCGCGCCGGAGCAGAAGATGTTGCTCCAGCGGCAGGGCGTACCCGGCGCCGGCGTATTCCACAGGATGGCGCCGTCGGCGATCCGGATCGCGGTCAGCCCGGGTTTTGGATCGCGGAAATTCACCACGTCGGAGATGCCGACATAGACATTGTCGTCATCTGCCGCCGAGCCGAACTCCACGCCGCCGAGCGCACTGCCGCTGCTCAGGCGATGGCGCCAGACGATCTTGCCGTCGGCGTCGGGATCGAGCGCGTAGACGTCGCCCGACTTCTGGCCGGCGATCAGCATCTGCCTGCCGTCCTTCAGAGTATGCAGGATGACGGAGTCACCGAGCGCGAAATCAGGTCCGACCGGTTGCGGGCAGTTGGCGGCGGCCGGGCAGCCATTGATGTAATTGTCGTCCTTCAGCAGCTGGTTCTTCCATCTGATGGCGCCGGTCTTGAAATCCATCGCGATCACGGAATCGGCGCCGTCATGGAAGGCGTCGGTGTGCGAGTTGGAGGTGGCGACATAGATCAGGCCGCGTGCCGGGTCGATCGTCGGTGCGCTCCAGATCGAACCGCCGGAGGGCCCCCACATCTGCCTGCCCTTGGCGTTCAGCCGATAGGGCTCGGGCTTCTTGTCGGTCGTGTAGGTCTTCCAGAGGATCTCGCCGCTATTGGCATCGAGCGCGACCAGCGAGCCGATGAACTTGCAGCAGACATAGTCGTCGTTGCGTGCATACGCCTCGTTGCCGGTCGAGATCGGCACCAGCAGCACACCGTGATAGAGTGTCGGCGACCCCGTCATCTGGAGCCCCGAGCTGTCATCGACCTTGGTGCGCCACAGCGGCTCGCCGGTTTCGGCGTCGATCGCGACCGCGCTCTTGGTCCAGTCCGAGAAATAGAGCGCGTAGCGATGGCCCGGCCGGTTCGCGATCGGACCGATCGAGACGCTGGAGCGTGTCGCCGCGAGTGAATCAAATCGCCAGTACACGCAGCCAGAGCGCGCATCGAGCGCATAGACCGCGCCCGACATGCTCGTCACATAGAGCCGATTGCCGATGACGGTGGCCTGGCCGTTCTTCGAACCGGGATAGTGGAAGGCCCATTTGACCTTGAGCCGCGGCACGTCGGCTGCGGCGAATCCGGGGTTCGGCTGATAGCGCGCGTTGTCCGGCCGAAGACTCCAGCCGTTCCACTGTGCCGCGGACAGATCGATCGGCGGCGGTGGTCCCTCGCATCTCGGGCCGTCCAGCGGCATCTGCGCGGACGAGGGGCCCCAGATCGCGTTCGGATTGGGATCGCCGGGCTGCGGCGCCGCCGCGGCGCCGAGATAGAGGGCGACCGCCTTCATCTCGTCGTCGGACAGGCCGGCGGCCATCGGCGCCATCACTCCACGCATCGCATTGAGGATGAAGGCAGGTGGATTATGCGCCAGGATGTCGCGTGACGGCGTGCGGTCGCTGGCGCGATCGTGGCAGCCGGCGCAGCGTGCTTCGTACAGCATCTTGCCGTTCGCAATTGCCGGCGCGGGATCATCGGTCGCGGACGCAGCCAGAGGCAGCGTCATTGCCAACAGCAACCATGTACCGACGCGTGCGATGCCCATGCGATCACCTCCGCTCCGGATAGTGATCGGTGAAGCGACCGATGCGGCATTGATAGCCGTCCGGTGGCGGTACGAGCACGAAGTCCTTGGCGCTTGTGCCTTTCGGATGCGAGGCCATCGTCTTCAGGGCCCAGGTGTTGAAGGCCTGGGTGTTGATCTGCGGCCACATGTGTCCATGGCTCGAGCTGCATGCGATATGCACCACGTCGGGCTGGGCGGCAAAGAAGTTGGAGCTTGCCTGCGTCGCCGGCCGGTAGTCCGCGCAGGGGCCGATCGGCGGGCCGCAATCCCAGAGGTCCTTGTCGCCGCCCCAGACCGTGATGACGATCATCGGCCCAAGCCGCGCCGGCAGCGGATAGGGTCCGGCCCGGCCCTGAACGATCTTGTCGGGATTGGCGGCAACGAAGCTGCGTGCGTCGTTGAAGGCAAGGCCCGTTCCATCGTCGCGCGTGACGTACCATTCGCCCGAGATCGCCATGCCGCCAGCCCAGAAATCGGAGTCGAACAACAGCGCCCGGTTGGTCATGGTGCCGCCGGAGGAGATGCCGCCGATATAGAGACTATTGGGATCGAGCTTCCATCGGGTGCCGACGCATTTGATTGCCGCCTGGAAGAAGCTCGCATCGGGACCGGCGTCCTGCTTCCAGCGATCGCCGCCTGGGCTTGCGGCGCGGCCCTCGTTCCAGGGCCGCCAGATCCAGCCGTCCGCGCCGGGGCCGTTGCAGCGCGCCCCGGTATAGGCCGGATCGCCGTCGGCGCATTGGCGCACTGGCCCGATCACCAGGAAACCCTGCTGGGCCATCAGCGCATTGGCGCCGCTGCGGGGCGCGGTGAGGTTGCCGTTGGTCGATTCCACGGTGCCGGTCAGCGGCACCCAGACCGGGGCAGGCCTGGTGTTGTCGGCCGGCGGATAGACCCAGAACGATCGCTGCAATCCCTTGTGGGGAAAGCCGACGTTGAGCCCTTCATGGACCTGATAGCCCGCGGGGCATTCCCACGTCACTGCGGCCGCGGTGCAGGGCCGGGCCAGCAGGCCCAGCAACGCGGTGGCCAAAAGTGCAACCTTGTTCACCTGCGAGGTCCCGAAGCGATACCGTCGCGGCAAAACTAACGGGATTGCGGGGCTTTGGGCCTATCGAATTTTGAAATCGAGGAGCGATTTGTCAGCTCGAATGGGCGATTTCTGCCTCGACATCCCGGCTCCGCTTCCCGGCCGCCGCTCGCCTGCGAAATTCGGTCGGCGTCAGTCCGGTGTCGGCCTTGAAGGCGCGGTTGAAAGGCGCGAGCGACTGGAACCCGGCGTCGAGCGCGATGGTCAGCACCGGCACGTCGGCCTGGCCGAGATCGGCGAGTGCGGCCTTGGCCTCGTCGATCCGGTAGCGGTTGAGGAAGGCGTTGAAGTTCCGGTGACCGAGCCCGTCATTGATCAGCGTTCGCAGCCGGTATTCCGGCATTCCGAGCCGGGCTGCCAAGAGGCCAATGGTCAGCCCCTCCCGACGGTAGGTCCGCTCGGTCGTCATCAGATGTTCCAGGCGACGGAGCGCGGCGCGATCGGGTGCCGAGGGGTTGGCGCGCACGAGCGATCCGGAGGCCCGGCCGCCATCGTCGTTCGCGCCGGCAACGACCGGCTGGCTCTCCGGGGGGATGAACAGCATCATCCAGATCGAGATCACCGCGAAGGCGCCGAGCGCGCAGGCGGCTGTGAGGCTGGTGGACCGGTTAGGAATTCCGGCGAGCCCGGCGGAGGCGCTGAGCACGGTCTGGCTGCTGATGCCGATCAGCAGCGCGACGAGCAGCCGGCCGCGCGCTATCGTCATGGCCTTCCGCCAACCTTTCGCCGATTGAGCGAGCGCCAGAACGGCGAAGGCGATCGACGCTGACGCCAGCACGCGTCCGCATGTCGCTGCGAGGCCGGGCCAGCTGGTCCAGCCGTTGCAGGCCACGACGCCAAGGCCGGCCATCAGCACCCAGATCGCGGCATGTCGGGGCCGCAGGACAAACTGTTCGTCGAAAAGCATGCGCGCCCACAGCCACAGGATGACGGGGCAGCTCATGCCGAGCGCGACGAAGGGCGTGCTCCAGCCGAACGACCAGGTCGGAAAGAAAGGCGCGGTCGAAATCGCGTAGGCCGCGCCGGCGACGCCCATGGCGGCACCGAGGCTCGCGGCGCGGTGCACCGTCGTGTAACGCAGCAGCAGCACTGCGCAAACCACCAGGAACAGCCCGACCACCGCTCCGCGGAGGCCGAGATCAAGAGCCGTCAACGCCATCGTCAGCCGCCTCCGCGGATTCTCAAATCAACGATGGCCCTGTTATACCGTGCCGGATGATCTCCATGAAGCGGCGGTTCGGCACACTTTTAATTGCGAATGCCCGCTTGCCGCCGGTGGCCGGGCGGAAGCGGGCATTGAAATCACTCCGAATTAGCTGACCCGCTTCCAGGTCTGACCGCCGCAGAACATGCCGCCGAAGGCACAGCCCTGCACGCGCATCGCGTTCGGGCCCTTCATCGCGATCGTCGAGTCATAGTTGCGGCCGGAGTCGGGATCGTGGATGCGGCCGCTCCATTTATTTCCGTCGGGCTTCATGTTGATCAGGATTCTTTCGTTGCTCTTGACCGAATAGCCGCAGAGATTGTCGCCGCAAGCCTCGACGCGGACGTTGCCCTTGTTCTCCTCGGTGGCCCAGATGCCGATCGGCCCGGTCGGAGCAGGTGTCGGCGCGGCAGAGACCGGAGCAGGTTGCAGCTGCGGCGCGGGCTGCGCGGCGACGGGAGCGGGCGCGGCATTATCAGGTGCGGGGTCTGCGGTCGCTACCGTCGAGGGCGGCGCAGGCGGCGCGACTGATGTTGCAACGGGCGCTGGGGGCTGTGGCCGCGGTGCCGTGGCCTGGACCGGAGCGGGCGCATAGTCGGGCGCAGACGGTGCCGATGTCGTCGACGCGACGTCGTCGTCATCGTCGGCCTTCGAGCCGAGGCCCTTCAGATTGATGCCGCTGAGCGTGCCGTTGTAGCCCGGCGCGGCGATGCGGATGCAGGACAAAGCATTGCAATTGCGCGGCGCCTCGACACGGATGCGCTGGCCGTCGATCTGGATGGTGATGCCGGAGCCGCCGGCATGGGCGGAGGTGGTGGCCATCAACAGCGCGGCGATCGCAACGAGCTTCCTCATCAGAGCCTCCTTGAGCGTTGAACGGCGGATGCGCCGTGCGTCGATCTGGCGTGGAAGCTAGCCGGCCTCGCCGCCGTCTTCCGTGACATGCGTCACAGGCCGCACGGCGAGCCGGCGCGTGACTCACCTCACATCACCGTGAGTGCAGTGAAGCTAGCCTCGTGCGCGATACCCCGGAGGCCTCGATGAAGCGCTCCTCCCTGCTCATCGCGCTAATGCTGCTCAGTTCGTCGGCTTATGCCGGCAACGGCATCTCGTTTTCGATCGCCGGCCATCGCATTCACGTCAATTCCGTGCGATGCCGCTCGTTCTCCTGTCTCTCGGTCTCCGGCCAGTCCCGGCGGGATGACGGCGGAGATTGTCATGGCAGCGCGAAGAGCCCTCCGCCGGCGCCTGCAATGACGGGCGCGATTCCCGAAGCACCGATTGCCACTCGTCCGCCTGAGTCTACCAAGCCCGCGCCGGTCGCGACGCCACCCGTCGTTGCCCCACCGGCGTCACCTCCGCCCCCACCACGCGTGTTCAGCGCGCCGGCTCCGCAGCCCGTTGTGGTGGCTCCGCCTGCACCGCCTCCGCCGGCCGTGATGCCGCCCGAGCCTGCGCGCCCGGCACCGCACGTCGTGCGTGTGTCGCACGAGACCGGCGACGAACCGGCCGAGGGGCCGGTCGGTGACTGGGAGACCGAAACCGGCAACCTCGTGCGCATCCGCCTGTGCGGCCGCGCGCTGTGCGGTTACACGCTCGACAGGGCCACGCGCGATCTCGGCGAATCCGTGCTGATCAACATGAAGCGAAAGCAGGATGCGCAATGGAGCGGCAGCGTCTACAGCCACGACAGCGGCAACATCTATTACGGCACGATCGAGCTGAAGGGCATCGGCACGCTGCGGGTCGAGGCCTGCGCGCTCGGCCGGTTCTATTGCACTGGCACCGACTGGATCCGGGCCTCGCGCCCGCCGCAGCACATGATCACGCAGCGGCAGCAGGTCGAGCCACACTCCTGATAACGGATCATCTCCACGTGTCCAATTTGTAATCGACTGACGTCGAACCCTCGGCTCCATCGCGCGCGACCGACAGGGGTCAAGCTATCCTGCAAGCGATGGAGGCAACCATGAAGCGCCTGAGCCTGGTCGCGCTGCTGCTCGTCGGCAGCGTCGCCGCCGCCCATGCCGACAACGATATCTACAACAACATGCTGAAGCAGAAGCGCGGCGACGACGCGCTGCATGTCGACGCCGCGTTCTGCGATGCGCAGTTCGGCGCGCCGCAGAACGGCACGCCGACGTCACGGCAATACAAGAGCTGCATGCGCGCCCGCGGCTGGCGCTTCAGCCGCACGATCCGCGAACGTGCGAAACCCGACGACGGCTATCCCGATCCCGACAATCCCGGCCTGATCTGCCATGACTTCAAGATCGGCGGCATCACCGGCTCGGACTGCTCGAATTTTTGATGTGATACGCGATGCCTGTGGCGCGATGGCTTGCTGCGCCAGCGCTCGCAGCGGCGGCGGATGAAGCCCCGTGCATCAGCCCCAAATCAAAACGCCCGGCGGGGCACGGGCCGCCGGGCGCGAAATTCTGCCTTGATCAGATGGCCTAGAACACGCCGAGGATGATTGCGCCGACGAAGGCTAACGCGAGGTACGCGGCCACAATGCTCAGCTTGCTCAGCAGAGGACTCGCGGAGTGCATTGGAAGCTCCATTGGTTCACAACGCTGCCCGCATTAACCATCAAGCTAGCAAGGCGTTCCCGGCCAAAAAAGTCAGTTCCGCTGTCGATCGGCATCCGCGATGCTTCAGGCGGGTTCCCGCGCATGGTTAAAAACACGTGAAATCAATGCGTTGAAGAGTCTTTAAATAAATTCGCCGAACCTGCGCGCATGACGCGTGGAGTTCGTTTGTATCTCGTCGGCTCCCTGGTCCTTGTCTCGCTGGCTGGTTGCGGGCGCGGTCTGTTTCAGACTGCCGAGCGCGAACCGTGGCGAGCCGAGGCCGAGGCCGCATGCCTGAAATCAGGCGCGGTCAAGGAAGGTCCCGACCTCGTTCGCATCGACCCGATTTCCGGTCCCGGCGCCTGCGGCGCGGAGTTTCCGCTCAAGGTCTCTGCAATCGGCGAGGGCAACTCGGCCTACGGATATGTCGACGATCTGCGTCCGCCGGCGCCGATCGGCAATCAGCCGCGCTGGCCGATCAACCAGCGGCCGGCGCAGGCCCCTTACTCCGACCAGGTCGTCAGCCAGCCGAATTACGGCGCGCAACCGGGTTACGGTGCGCAACCGGGTTACGGTGCGCAACCGGGCGGCCCGATCTCGCTCACCGCACCTGGCGTCGAGCCGCAACAGGACGAGATCGACCTGCCTCCCGAAGGCTCGCCCGAGCCGCGAGGTCGCAAGCCCTATTATCCGGGGTTGCCGGCCAATCCGCAGCGCGACAGCGCAGCCCCGCTCTATTCGCCAGCGCCGTATGCCCACCAGCCCGAATATCAGCAGCCCGGCACGGCTTCGCCGCCGCGGCTCGGACCGTCGAACGGTAATCAGGTGATGGCGGTTGGCCCGGTTGCGGTGAAGCCGGCGGCGACATTGGCGTGCCCGATCGTCTCGGTGCTCGAGCGCTGGCTGGCCGATTCGGTGCAACCTGCGGCGCAGCGCTGGTTCGGTGCGCGCGTGGTCGAGATCAAGCAGATCTCCGCCTATTCCTGCCGCGGCATGAACGGCAATCCGCACGCTCATATTTCCGAGCACGCCTTCGGCAACGCGCTCGACATCGCCGCCTTCACGCTGTCCGACGGCCGCCGCATCTCGGTGAAGGATGGCTGGAAGGGCCTGCCGGAGGAGCAAGGTTTTCTGCGCGACGTCCAGGCCGCGGCCTGCCAGCAGTTCACGACCGTGCTTGCGCCAGGATCCAATGTCTATCACTATGACCACATCCACGTGGACCTGATGCGGCGCGCCAGCCGTCGTTTCATCTGCGAGCCGGCCGCCCGCTCCGGCGAGGAGGTTGCTGCACGTGCCGGCGGCCATGGCCCCTATGCAGCGCGCGATCCATATGCGACAGGATCGCTGGGCGGGCGCAAGCCGTCCGTTCCGCGGGGCAAGTCCGGGGACGACGAGGACGACGCGACAGACGAATAAAGCTGTCCACGCCCATCATTTTGCCCGGTACCGTGCAAACGGTAGCCATTTTTTACTGCATATCCTCGCGGAGCCGGGCGCGCCCGGCGATTTTCAGGGGGAAGCTTTGCCAGACGCGCCGATCATTCTCGTCATCGAAGACGATCGTGACCTTCAATCACTGGTTGAGGACGCCTTGAAGGATGGCGGCTTCGAACCGGCGATAGCAGGCTCGGGCGAGGAAGCGCTGACCTTGCTGAAGGCATTCCGCACCAAATACAGCGCCCTGGTCACCGATATTCGCCTGCTCGGCCGGCTCGACGGCTGGCGCGTGGCGCGTGGTGCCCGCGAGGTCGATCCGGCCTTTCCGGTGCTCTACATTACGGGCGGCGGTGGCGACGAGTGGCCGACCAAGGGCGTGCCTGATAGCGTGCTGCTGCAAAAGCCGTTCTCGCCCGACGAGCTGGTCGCGGAGGTGACGAAACTGCTCAAGGACGCTGCGAAGGCATAGCCGGCGTCCGGCTCAACATCACGGGATAATCGATCATGGCAGCAACGAAGGTCGCGCTCGTCACTGCGGGCGGCAGCGGCATGGGCGCAGCGGCGGCACGCCGGCTTGCGGCGGACGGATTTCAGGTCGCGATCATGTCGTCATCGGGCAAGGGCGAGACGCTCGCGAACGAACTCGGCGGCCTCGGCTTCACCGGCTCCAACCGCTCGAACGACGACCTGAAGCGCGCCGTCGACGGCGTGATGGCGCGCTGGGGCCGCATCGATGCACTGGTCAACAGCGCCGGCCATGGCCCGCGCGCGCCGGTGCTGGAATTGACCGACGAGCAATGGCATACCGGCCTCGATGTCTATCTCCTGAACGTGATCCGCCCGGCGCGCCTGGTCGCACCGATCATGCAGGCGCAGAAATCAGGCGCGATCATCAACATCTCGAGCGCCTGGGCGTTCGAGCCGAGCGCGATGTTCCCGACCTCGGCCGTATTCCGCGCCGGTCTCGCCGCATTCACGAAATTGTTCACCGACAGCTACGCCGCCGACAATGTCCGCATGAACAACGTGCTGCCGGGCTGGATCGACAGCCTGCCGGCGAACGAGGAGCGCCGCCAGAGCGTGCCGATGCAGCGTTATGGCAAGGCCGAGGAGATCGCCGCGACGATCGCCTTCCTCGCCTCCGACGGCGCCGCCTACATCACTGGTCAGAACATCCGCGTCGATGGCGGATTGATGCGGTCGGTTTGAGACACTGCAACGTTGACACTGCAACGTCGCATCGCGAGGAGCTCGCGACAAGATTGCAAAGCAATTTCTCGCTGAAGCGACCAAGCAGTTCCGCAAGCACGGCGGCCAGACAAGTTGCGTCTACACGCTGCCTCAGATTGCATTTGTCGTGATGACAAACTGAGGGGTCAGGACTAGCCTTCCTCCAAAATCAAACCTGTGGGAGGAATGGCATGCCAGACGCAGCATTTGCAGCACGCGCTTCGAACGAGACACGCGGCGGAACCGTACAGCAGGTCGACGTCGCGGTCGTCGGCGCGGGCTTCGCCGGTCTCTATCTCCTGCATCGGCTGCGCAAGGCCGGCTTCTCCGCCGTCGTGATCGAGGAGGGCGGCGACGTCGGCGGCACCTGGTACTGGAACCGCTATCCCGGCGCGCGCTGCGACATCCAGACCATCGACTACGGCTACACGTTCGATCCGGAACTCGACACCGCCTGGACCTGGTCGGAGAAATACGCGACCCAGCCGGAAATCCTCCGTTACTTCGGCTTCGTCGCCGATCGCTACGATCTGCGCCGCGACATTCGCTTCGGCACCCGCGTCACGCAGGCGACCTGGGATGATGCCAGCGAGCGCTGGCTGATCGCGACCGACAAGGGCGCGTCCGTGTCGTGCCGCAACTACATCATGGCGACCGGCTGCCTGTCGGCGCCGAAGCCGCCGGAGATCGACGGCGTCAAGGATTTCAAGGGCAAGATCTATTTCACCGGCCGCTGGCCGCATGACGGTGTCGACCTCAAGGGCAAGCGCGTCGCGGTGATCGGCACGGGCTCCTCGGGCATCCAGTCGATCCCGCTGATCGCCGAGCAGGCCGCCCAGCTCACCGTGTTCCAGCGCACGCCGAACTTCGCGCTACCCGCGGGCAACGGCCCGTCACCGGAGGATCGCAAGACCTACTTCGAGACCGACCGCGCCGCCTATCGCGAGCAGGCGCGCTGGTCGATGGCCGGCGTGCCGTATCCGCAGCAGACGGTGGTGAGCTGGCAGCTCAGCGACGCCGAACGCCGAGAGCGCTTCGAGACCGCATGGGCCGCCGGCGATCTCGTGCACATCCTGACGCAGCTCTGGGCCGATCAGGGCGTCGATGTCGACGGCAACACCGTGGTTGCCGACCTGATCCGCGAGAAGATCAAGGGTGTCGTCAAGGATCCGGAGATTGCCGCGGCGCTGACGCCGCACGATCATCCGTTCGGCGCCAAGCGTCCCTGCCTCGATACCAACTACTATGCGACCTACAACCGTCCCAACGTGACGCTGGTCAATCTGCGGCAGGAGCCGATCAAGACGATCACGGCAAGTGGCATCACGACCGACAAGCGCAGCTTCGATGTCGACGTCATCGTGTTCGCGACCGGCTTCGACGCGATGACCGGCGCGATCATGGCGGTGCATCCGATCACCGGGCGCGGCGGCAAGTCGCTGTCTGATGTCTGGGCGCACGGGCCGCAGACCTATCTCGGGCTCACGGTCGCGGGTTTCCCCAACCTCTTCATGGTCACCGGGCCCGGCAGTCCGTCGGTGCTGTCGAACATGGCTGTCTCGATCGAGCAGCATGTCGATTGGGTGGTGGATCGCCTGATGCAGCTGCGTGAGGCCGGCTTCACCACGATGGAAGCGACCGGGACGGCACAGGCCGGCTGGGAGCGGCACATGGCCGATTGCGCGACGCTGACGCTGCACCGGCTCGCCAACACCTGGTACACCGGCGCCAACGTGCCGGGCAAGCCACAGGGCGTGATGCCCTATACCGGCGGCGTCGGCCCGTATCGCAGCATCTGCAACGAGGTCGTCAGCCGCGGCATGCTCGGCTTCAAGCTCACGGGACCCGACGTTGCCGAGCAATGCAATGACGGCGAGGTGGTGCGGTTGCAGCCCGATGTGCGCCTCGTGCTCGGCATGCTCGCCGAGATGAACCTGCCGCCGATCGAGACGATGGGCGCGCAGGGCGCGCGCGACTTCCTCAACGAGTTCAACAAGGGCCGTCCCGCGGGACGTCCGGTCGGCGAGGTCGGCACCGGCATGTTGCAGGGTGCCGACGGGCCGTTGCCGTACAAGCTCTACCGTCCGGCGACGCCGGGGCCGCATCCGATCGTGGTCTATTTCCACGGCGGCGGCTGGGTGCTGGGCGACGAGGAATCCGACGATCCATTCTGTCGCGACATGTGCCGGCGCACCGGCATGATCATCGTCAGCGTCGGCTATCGCCATGCGCCCGAGCATCGCTTCCCGGCGGCCGCCGAGGACGGCTACGCCGCGGCGCGCTGGATCGCCGCGCATACTGCCGAGCTCGGTGGCAGGGCGGGGCCGGTGCTCGTCGCAGGCTGGAGCGCCGGCGGCAACATCGCGGCCGTCACCTGCCAGCTCGCGCGCGATCGCGGCGGAGTGGACATCGCCGGGCAATTGCTGGTGTGCCCGGTCACCGACTGCAGCTTCGATCGTCCCTCCTATGTCGACAACGCGACCGGCTACTTCCTGACGCGCGGGCTGATGTACTGGTTCTGGGACATCTATTGCTCGCCCGCCGACCGCACCGATCCGCGGGTCTCGCCGCTGCGCGGCAAGCTCGAAGGCCTGCCGCCGGCCTTCATCACGACCTGCGAATTCGATCCGCTTCGCGACGAGGGCGTGGCCTATGGCGAGGCGCTGGCGAAGGCCGGCGTTCCGGTCGAGCAGTTCAAGGCGCACGGCCAATTCCACTCGTCCTTCACGATGGTCGACGTCATCATCACCGGCGTCAGCGGCCGCGCCAGGATGGCGCGCGCGCTGCGACGCTTCGCCGGGTTGCCTGAGGAACTGGAGCAAGGCGAGCGCAGCGCGCCGAAGATCAACGTGGCGGCGGACTGAGGCGGCGGCCGTCATTGCGAGGAACGCGCAATGACGGCGGCATGCCGCTGTGAGGTGCGGCGCCGTCGCGCGACCCGCTTTCTCCGGCCGGTACTGCCCTCAAAGGAAGGCGAGGTGCTCGACCTTGTTCACGACATCGTTGAGCATCTGCTGGGTGGCGGCGGTGTCGCCACCGGCCATGAACACCTGCCAGAACTGCCGATCCGCGATGTGCAAATGCAGGATCGAGAGGCGCACGCCGTTCTTGTTTCCGGCAACTTCGGCCTGATTGTTGATGACGTCGCTGAAGCCGCTTTGCTTCAGCGTGTTGGCAATGACGCCCTTGAGCTCGCCGATATTGGCGAGTGCGTCGCTGAGGCCCATGCTGCGGGTGTGAGCGAACAGGAATGCCATGTGATACCTCCGGTGTCGTGGGTGGCCGCAGTGCGTGACGAACGACGTGCTGCCGAACCGGCGTTCCCGTCGTTCAACCTGAGGTATAAGTCTGAACCACATGATCGCAATGTGAGCCGCTTCACAGCCGGTCGGACGGAACCGGCGTTGTCGCATGCGGCGATTGCGCGCAGGCAGCAGGGCTTCAATTTCCCATCGCCGACTAGCCCAGTTCGAATGTCGTGACACCGAATATCCGCTGCAGTTGCAATTGCGGGATCGCGCCGGTGTACATGCGCGCGGTCTCGAACACCGGCGAGAGTCCGAGGTCGTGAGCGAGCGCGATCGCGTCACGGTTGATGGCGGGAACATCGAAGAAGATCTCGCCGCCGCCCGTGCCGGCGAGCAATGCCGCCAGAACGATTTCGGCAGTTGCGCGGTCGTCGGCGACAAGCGGACCGATCTTGCGGCCGCTGCGGCACGGGCGGATCACGCCCCAGCCGGCCAGTCTGCCATCGCGCATGAGCGCGCGGCCGAGATGCATGGGTGCCTGGATCCAGGCACGCAGGAATGCCGCGCGCGGTGCCGGAAACACCGTCGCATCATCGGCGGCGAGGGTCGCTGCGGGCACGTCGGTCAGCGCGATGACGTCGCCGTTCGGCGCTGGCGGCGCGGCGACCGTGCCACCGTAGCGCACATTGGCGTAGGCGAGCTCAAAACCGGACTTCCGATAGTTCGCCTGCTGCGCCACCACGCCATCGAGCCCGATCACGCGTGGACGCGAATGCGCGATCGCGGTGTTCCAGATGCGCAGGCCATGGCCGCGGCCGCGCAGATCCGGACGCACGATGTAGAAGCCCAGGAAGGCGAAACGTGCGCCATAATTGATGCAGGAGATGACCGCGGCCGGCTGCCCGTCGAACTCGCCGATGAAGAATCCCGCCGGATCTTCGGCGCCAAAGCAGGTGGCATCTGCGAGACCGGGATTCCAGCCCTCGGCCGCGGCCCAGTCCAGCGCGAGCGGAATCTCGTCCGGCCGCATGTGTCGGATGGTGAGGTCGCTCATGACGGAGATGATCACCTCGAATTGGCGTCGGCTGAGGCAGACTAGCGCGCCAATCGGTCCCCGTCATCGCGAGTTGCGTGGCCATTCTTGAAATACGGGTACTGGCCCAGTTCACGACCGGGTCCTTTCGCACGCGCTGCTCCGTCGCGTCGCGCTCTATACTCTTACGCTTGTCTCGGTGGTAGAAGGCGACGGACAGTGTGTCGCAGTGCGGCAGTCGCCTGACCTGAGGATGTCATGGGTTTCGTCCAGATCGTCCTGCATTGGTTTGCCTGGGTCTTCTTTCTCAGCGAATGGACGATCCGGTTGGTCATGCTTGCGGTCGTGCCATTCAGGCGCAGTCCGGCGGCAGCAAAAGGTTGGTTGCTGCTGATCTTTTTCGAACCGTGGATCGGCCTGTTGCTTTACGTCCTGATTGGCCGGCCGACAATGTCTCGCTGGCGGGTTCAACAGATGGCCAGGCTGCCTCAGGCCATGGCCAAGGTTCGCGAGCGCGTTCTCAATCATCCAAACGTTTTCCGCCCCGAGGTGATGCCCGGACTTGAGTGGACTGGTTACCTGGCGGAAAGGCTTGGCTATATGCCATCGCTCGGGGGAAACGACGCGGAGATCCTGATAGACTACAACGCCATCCTTGCTCGCCTGGCGGCTGAGATCGACCACGCCAAGAACCACGTCCATTTGCTGTATTTCTTGTTTGCCGCCGATACCGCAACAGCCCCCGTGATTGCTGCACTGGGCCGAGCAGTCGAGCGTGGTGTGGCGTGCCGGGTGCTCGTCGATTCCGTGGGCTCTCGCGCCGCGTTGCCCATCTTGATACCGAAACTGACCGCGTTGGGCGTCAATGTCAGGGAGATGCTGCCCGTCAGTCTCTTCGGCCACAAACGAGCACGGCTGGACCTGCGCAACCATCGAAAGATCGCGATTGTGGACGGCCGGGCTGCGTTCACCGGTTCGCAAAACCTGGTCGCCTCCGATTTCGTGGCAGGGGTCACCTACGAGGAACTCGTGCTGCGCCTGACGGGTCCTGCCGTTCTGGAGCTGCAGTACATTTTCGCCGCGGACTGGTTCCTGGAAACCGACGAGGTGCTTGAGAGCGAGGACATTTTTCCAGATGCAGAAATCACAGGATCGGTCCCCATCCAGGTCGTGCCGAGCGGACCGGATTTTCCAACTCAGAACAACCAACGTCTGATCGTTGCTCTGATCTACGCCGCGCGCAAACAGATCAAGATCACCACACCGTATTTTATTCCCGACGAGCCTGTGCTCCAGGCGTTGGAAACGGCTGTACTTCGTGGCGTGGACGTTCACCTCGTTTTTTCCGAGATAGGGTATCAACCCGTCGTTTCGTACGCCCAGCGATCGTACTATGAGGAGCTTCTTGAGGCGGGAGCCAGGGTCCACCTGTACCGAAAGAATTTCCTCCATGCCAAGTTTCTGACCATCGACGATACCATTGGCCTGGTCGGCACGAGCAACATGGACATCCGCTCGTTTGCGCTCAATGCCGAGCATATCCTCGTGATTCATGACCTGGACATGACGGGTCGCCTCAAGTCGGAGCAGCAACGCTACATCCGGAATTGTCGTTCGCTCGAGCTGCAGCAATGGCGGAAGCGGCCGTTCCGATCCAAGCTCGCGGAGCATTTGGCTCGGCTCTTCAGCCCGCTCCTATGAAGCTGAAGCGGGGATCGTTCACGGCGATCTTCTTTCTTGCCTGCGTTGCCGCGCCAGAGCTTGAACAGGTGGTTTTGGAGGAGATTTGACCTAAGTCAACGTCGTGCTGAGATTTGGGACAACCGTCCCAACATGACGAGCAGACCTATCGACTGGATCATGATTGTCGGATACGCCTCAATCTTGGCGGGCGCGGTCGCGCTCGCTGCGTTTCTCTTTCTGTAGAGCCGAAGGTAGGGATTTAGATCGGCGATCTCAGGCCTGGCGAGAGCGCTAATCGTAAATCGGGTGGTGTGAATTCAGTGCTGTTTGCTGGGCGCGTGTTTCGGTGCCTTAGGCTCATGGTGGATACCGCAGCGCTTTGGCTGGTATTCGTGCCATGACTTGACCCCAAGGGTTCCTTTGGCGTGATCGGCTCTGTACTGTTCCCTGCACTCCGCCATAGTCATCGCGTGGGCTGATGTGCCAAGCATGCTGATCGCTGCAACGACAATTAGACAACGGCCCATGGAAACCTCCCCATCTTGCGAAGCTTACCGCCGCCAGGCATTAGCCTTTGTGGGTGAGTGCTCATTATTGATTTGGATCAATCCACCCCCGTGGAGAAAGCTTGTGGCGTTTGCGCCATAATACCGCGCCGGCGCTCGTTGTCGGAAGACACGAGGGCGATACCGGGCACGGGCGTTAAGCGGCCTGATCAACCTATCGGCCTGTCGCCTGGGAAATCTGGGTCAGGATTTTGCCCAATGCCATGCGAACGGAATCGTTCGTATAGGGGTCGTCCGGGTGCGGTGGAGAACCTGCCTTGTTGAAATGGGGCCGCTCATCCATCCTTCGTCCCCATTCGACGTCGGCTTCGCGGACGAGTTCTTCGAGGTGATGATCCGAGGCGAGAACCTGTCGGCAGTAGGCCGCCAAGGCCAGGAGCGGCTGATCAAGGTTGTTGAGCAGCAACTCGCTTCCCTTGAGCTGACGGTGGAGGAGCGCCTGCAATGCTCCCGTCGAATCCGTGAGGTTGCTTCTTAGCCACGTCCCGATCTCCGTCTCGGCTTGTTGCACTCTGGAGACCGCGGAACCGCCTTTCATCGCGCCCGGACCGATCATCCGCGCTATCGCCTCTTTTGCGGTGAACTTTCGCCCTCGACGGATTTCGCGTTCAAGTTCGGCGTCCGCTTCGGAACGCTCCTTGTCCGGTTCATCGCTCATCCGATTGCCCTTTCGCCGGGCCCGCGTTGGCTGCGACGGCTCGATGAATATGGGCGCAACTTCGATCTGCGGCAATGGCATCCGCAAGCCGATGTCCGGAGTGGGATCTCAGCCCGCTTGCTTCGGCCGGTACGCCGCGAAGAACACGCGCGTGGCGCTGTCGACCACGGTGGCGATCTGCTCGGGCGAGGGCGAGGGCTTGGCCTGGAAGATGAACGCCTGGAACAGCGTGGCCTGGCACATCTGCATGAACTGCCACGCTGCAAGCTGGTAGTTCTCGATCTCGAGCTCGCCGAGTGCACCGCGCGCCTCGAGATAGGCCGCGAAGCGATCGACGGTGTGGGCGATCACATGGGTGTAAAACTCGCTGCCGAGCTCCGGCATCCGTTCGGCGATCGCCATCACGGTGCGGATCGCCGAGCCGCCACCGGGCCGGCACAGCACGGCGATGTAGGCGCGGCCGAATTCGGGGAGGGTGGTGTCGACGTCACGCGCCGGATCGAAGTTGAAGGCGATCTTGCCTTGCTCGAGCTTCTCTTCCTCGACGATCGCCGCGAACAGCCGGCCCTTGTCAGCGAAATAGACGTAGAGCGTGCCCTTGGAGACCCCGGCGGCGCGGGCGATCTCGCCCATGCTGGCACCGTCAAAGCCCAGGTCCATGAACACCTTGCGCGCGCCGTCCAGGATCTGGCGGCGCTTCGAGGAGTCCTCCTCGGCAAGGCGGACGGGATTGGCGGATGCTGCAACCATTGATTTAGCTTCTTAAGAAAGAATTCAACTCAAAACAGGGGGTTAAGTATCGACGCATTACAATCCGTGGGACGGGAATATAGATTGACCGAACGGTTCGGTCAATGATACGTTTGGACCCGGATGACCCGCTTGCCCTATGTTGGGCGCGCGGGACAGCGGGATTTTTTTGTGGGGAGGCCAATTATGGCCGCAGCGAGAGACCAGGCCGCGCGCATCGTTCGGTCCGAACCGGGGACGGTCGCCGACGAGGAAGCGCGCGCCGCCGCGTATCCGGGCGAGCAGGCCAGGGCTCACACTTCCGATGAAGCCAGGCGCCGTCCCGGCGAGGTGCCGGCTGCGCCTGCGACCGAGGACAAGCCGGCAGCTCTACCCGCTGCAACCGCAGCTGCGCCGAAATCCGGCAAGCGTAAATTCGTCATGATGGGCGTGATCGGCGCGCTGGCGCTCGCCGCCGCGAGCTACGCCGCCTACTACATGCTGGTCGGCCGGTTCTACGTCTCGACCGATGACGCCTATGTCCGCGCCAACAACACCATGCTCGGTGCCCGCGTCGCAGGCCATATCGCCGCGATCATGCCCGGCGACAACGCGCTGGTGCATGCCGGCGATGTGGTCTTCCGTATCGACGACGGCGACTACAGGATCGCCGTCGATGCCGCCCGCACCAGGATCGCGACCCAGGAAGCGACGATCGAGCGCATCGGCCGCCAGGTCGCGGCCGCGGTGAGCGCGGTCGAACAGGCGCAGGCGCAACTCGTCTCCGCCGAAGCTGGCCTGAAGCGGGCTGACCTCGACTTCGACCGCCAGCAGGCGCTGAGCAACAAGGGCTTTGCCTCGCGCGCAACCTTCGAGGTCTCCGAGGCCGGCCGCGACCAGGGTGCTGCCGCGGTGCGCTCGTCGCAGGCGGCCTATGGTTCGGCCAAGGACAATGTCGAGGTGATCAAGGCGCAGCAGGCCGAGGCCCGCGCCCAGCTCGCCGAATTGAAGACCCAGCTCGCCAAGGCCGAGCGCGATCTCGACTTCACCCAGGTGCGCGCGCCGGTCGAAGGCACGTTCTCCAACCGTCTCGTCAATGTCGGCGACTACGTCACGCTCGGCCAGCGGCTCGGCAACGTGGTGCCGCTCGACGACGTCTTCATCGACGCCAATTACAAGGAAACCCAGCTCAAGCGCATCCGCCCCGGTCAGAGTGTGACGATCAAGGTGGACGCCTACGGCTTCCGCAAATTCTCCGGCGTCGTCGACAGCATCTCGCCGGCGGCTGGCTCGGTGTTCACGCTGCTGCCGCCCGACAATGCGACCGGCAACTTCACCAAGATCGTGCAGCGCCTGCCGGTGCGTATCCGCGTGCCGCGCGGCGTCGCCAGGCAGGGCCTGTTGCGGGCCGGCATGTCGGTCTACACCACCGTCGACACCCGCGAGGGCGCCGCCGATGCCGACAGCGACGCCGATCTCGATTCGCCGCTGATGATCCATCCGCAGTGATGCCTTGAGGCTTCGGGCCTCAGGTCCACGGTCCGGAGCCGCATGAGCCCATGGCTGATACGACCACCGCTTCCCCCTCGATGATGAGCGCTGCACCGCCGGCGGCCGAGCGCCTCCAGCCGAAGCGGGTGTTCGCATTCATCATCATGGTGTTCGGGATGTTCATGTCGATCCTGGACATCCAGGTCGTCTCGGCCTCGCTCACCGACATCCAGGCCGGCCTCTCGGCGAGCTCGACCGAAGTCTCCTGGGTGCAGACCGCCTACCTGATCGCCGAGGTGATCGCGATCCCGCTGTCCGGCTTCCTGTCGCGTGCGCTCGGCACGCGGCTGTTGTTTGCGATCTCGGCGTTCGGCTTCACGGTCTCGAGCCTGTTGTGCGGCTTCGCCTCGTCGATCGCGCAGATGATCCTGTGGCGCGCGCTGCAGGGCTTTCTCGGCGCGGGAATGATCCCGACCGTGTTCGCCTCCGCCTACACGATCTTCCCGCGCTCCAAGTTCCACATCGTGGCGCCCATCATCGGCCTCGTCGCCACGCTGGCGCCGACGATCGGTCCGACGGTCGGCGGCTACATCACGGACCTGATGTCGTGGCACTGGCTGTTCTTCATCAACATCGTGCCGGGCATCGGCATCACCATCGGCGTGCTGGCGCTGATCGATTTCGACCAGCCGAATTTCGCGCTGCTCGACCGTTTCGACTGGTGGGGCCTGATCTTCATGGGCGGCTTCCTCGGCTCGCTCGAATATGTGCTGGAGGAAGGCCCGCAATATGAATGGTTGCAGGACACGTCGGTGGCGATCTGCGCCGTCATCTGCTTCCTCTCGGCGATCGCGTTCTTCTGGCGCGTGCTGACGGCGGAGGAGCCGATCGTCGACCTCTACGCCTTCGTCAACCGCAACTTCGCGGTCGGCTGCGTGCTGCAGTTCTGCATCGGCATCGGGCTGTACGGCCTCACCTACGTCTATCCGCGCTATCTCGCCGAGGTGCGCGGCTACAGCGCGCTGATGATCGGCGAGACCATGTTCGTCTCCGGCGCGACGATGTTCTTCATGGCGCCGGTGGTCGGGCGGCTGATGACGAAGGTCGACCTGCGCTACATCATCGCCTTCGGCCTGGTCACCTTCGCGCTCGGCTCCTGGCAGATGACCTGGATCACGCGCGACTATGATTTCTACGAGCTGTTGCTGCCGCAGGTCCTGCGCGGCATCGGCATGATGTGCGCGATGGTGCCGACCAACAACATCGCGCTCGCCACGCTGCCGCAGGATCGCGTCAAGAACGCCTCGGGCCTGTTCAACCTGATGCGCAATCTCGGCGGCGCGGTCGGGCTTGCCATCATCAACGAGGTGCTCAACGATCGCACCGACTTGCATATCGTGCGGCTGCAGGATCGCGTGACCTGGGCCAACACCACCGCGGTCGAGACGCTCAACATGCTCACCCAGCGCATGCAGGGCATGGGCGATGCCGCGATGATGGCGATGAAGCAGCTCTCCCAGATCGTGCACCGCCAGGCCCTGGTGATGAGCTATGGCGACGCCTTCTTCATGCTCTCGCTGTTCTATGTCGGCCTCAGCCTCCTGGTGCTGCTGGTCAACAAGCCGCCGTCGATGACTGCCGGAGGCGGCGGCGACGCGCATTAGCTGCAGTGGTAGCTCGCACCGCGCGGCGACCCACTGAGTCCGAACGGCCACAGTCGCGCGGTTTGACGCGCTCACGACCTTGTCATCTTGCAAATTTCGCGTGATGCATTTATAAGTTTCATATTGTCGCTCGAACCGGGGAGATGCGCATGATTTCGTCTTTTATGCTGATCGCGCGCCCGCGTTCGATGTCGCTGGACGCCCTCGCGCATTGAGCGTCAGCTCTGATCGGGCCTGATCCCCGATCACCCAAACTTCCCAACACGTTATCGATTGTTTTCAACGACAGCAGCGGCCGGATTCCGTCCGCACGTCGTCCCAGATGGAGCCGGCCGGCGCGGCAAATGCGCGGCCGGAATGAGCCATGACCCGCCAGACCACCAGACGGCCGGCCGCGATCCGGATCGTGCTTCCGTTCGTCTTCCGCCACTGGCTGCAGCAGCCGCTCCGCGGCGGCGCCATGATCGCGGGATTCCTCGGCGCGACGGTCGCCGACCTGCTGATGCCGGTCTATTCCGGCCGCCTGATCGATGCGCTGACGCTCGGCGCCTCGGACGCCGCTGCGCGTCGCGCGGCGATGATCGCGTTCGGCGCCATCGTCGCGCTCGGCTTCTCCTCGGTGATCCTGCGCATGCTCGGCCTGCAGGCGATCGTGCCGTTCACGCTGAAGATAATGTCCGACGTGGCACAACAGGCCTTCATGCGCGTGCAGCGCTTCTCGACCGATTGGCACGCCAATTCGTTCGCCGGCTCGACCGTGCGCAAGGTCACGCGCGGCATGTGGGCGCTCGATTTGTTGAACGACACCATCCTGATGGCGTTGCTGCCGTCGTTCGTGGTCCTGATCGGCTCGATGATCCTGCTCGGACTGCATTGGCCGTCATTGGGAGCGGTGATCGCGATCGGTTCGGTGATCTATGTCACGATGACGGTGACGTTGTCAGTCGGCTATGTCGCGCCGGCCGCGCGGGTCTCCAATGCATGGGACACCAAGGTCGGCGGCACGCTGGCGGATGCGTTGACCTGCAACGCGGTGGTGAAGTCGTTCGGCGCAGAGACGCGCGAGGACGGGCGGCTTGCCGGCGTCATCGGCCGGTGGGGCCGGCGGGTGCAGCGGACCTGGTTGCGCTACAACTACACGGCTGCCGCGCAGCTGACGGTGCTGCTGTGCTTCCGCGGCTCGGTGATCGGCGGTGCGATCCTGCTGTGGGCGGCGGGCCGCGCCACGCCGGGCGATGTCACCTATGTGCTGACCAGCTACTACATCATCCACGCCTATCTGCGCGATGTCGGGATGCACATCAACAATCTGCAGCGCTCCGTGAACGACATGGAGGAACTGGTGCAGATCCATGGCGAGCCGCTCGGCATCGTCGATCTTGCGGACGCGCGCCCGATCGACGTTCAGGGTGGCCGGATCGTGTTCGACGACGTGACGTTCCACTACGGCGGCCATCGCCGGCCGCTCTATGACGGCCTGTCGATCGACATCCGTGCGGGCGAGCGCGTCGGCCTGGTCGGGCGCTCGGGCTCCGGCAAGACGACCTTCGTCAAGCTGGTGCAGCGGCTCTACGATGTGTCGGCCGGCACGATCCTGATCGACGGTCAGGATATCGCGCGCGCGACGCAGCAGTCGCTGCGCAGCCAGATCGCGATCGTGCAGCAGGAGCCGATCCTGTTCCACCGCTCGCTGGCGGAGAACGTCGCCTATGGCCGTCCGGGCGCGAGCATGACGGCGATCGAGCAGGCGGCGCGGCTTGCCAATGCGCATGACTTCATCATGCGGCTGCCGAAGGGCTACGGCACGCTGGTGGGCGAGCGCGGCGTCAAGCTGTCGGGCGGCGAGCGGCAGCGCGTGGCGCTGGCGCGCGCCTTCCTGGCCGATGTGCCGGTGCTGATCCTGGACGAGGCGACATCGAGCCTCGATTCGGAATCGGAGGCGCTGATCCAGCAGGCGATGGAGCGGCTGATGAAGGGCCGCACCTCGATCGTGATCGCGCATCGCCTGTCGACGGTGCGCAGCATGGACCGGATCCTGGTGTTCGACCGCGGCGAGATCGTCGAGCAGGGCACGCATGAGGCGCTCGCCGCGCGGCCGGGCGGCATCTACCGCTCGCTGTTCGAGCGGCAGGCGACCGAGTTCGGCCAGATCGCGGCGGCGGAGTGAAATGGCGCGCGGCTGACGGGTGAAAGTCCGGCAGCCGCGCCCCGGGGGAATTGGCGATGAAAGACCTGACACGCGGCTCCATCGTGAGCCACATCCTGACCATGGCGCCGCCGATCGTCGTCGGCATGATCACGATCATGATCTGCCAGCTCGTCGATCTGTATTTCGTCGGCGGCCTCGGCGAGGCCGCGGTCGCGGGCGTGGCTGCGGCGGGCAATGCCGGATTCCTGATCAACGGGCTGATGCAGGTGCTCGGTGTCGGCACGGTCTCGCTGATCGCCCAGGCGGTCGGACGCAAGGATCGCAGCGACGCCAATTCGGTGTTCAACCAGGGAATCGTCTTGTCGGTGTTGTTCGGACTGGTGACGCTGGTAGCGGGCGCTCTGCTGTCGCGCCATTACGTGCGCGCAATCGCCGCCGACGCGGACACGATCGAGGCGGGCACCACATATCTCCTGTGGTTCATGCCGGCGCTGGCCATGCAATTCATCACGCAGGTGATGGGTTCGGCGTTGCGCGCCACCGGCGTCGTGCGGCCGACCATGCTGGTGCAGGCGCTTGCCGTGATCATCAACATCGCGCTGGCGCCGGTCCTGATCGCGGGCTGGGGCACTGGCCACGCGCTCGGCGTCGCCGGCGCCGGCCTTGCCAGCTCGATCGCCGTTTTGATGGCCGTTCTGATGCTGTTTGTGTATTTCCGGAGACTGGAGCGCTATGTCGGCTTCGATCCCAGGCAATGGCGGCCACGGCTTGATCAGTGGAAGCGCATCCTCAATGTCGGCCTGCCGGCCGGCGGCGAGTTCGCGATCATCTTCGCCTGGATGGGCGTGATCTATTACGTGCTGCGCGATTTCGGTCCGGGTGCGCAGGCCGGGTTCGGCATCGGAACGCGGGTGCTCGGTTTGATCCAGATGCCGGCGCTCGCGGTCGCGCTCGCCGCGGGCCCGATCGCCGGGCAGAATTTCGGCGCGGGTAATGCCGGGAGGGTGCGGGAGACTTTCATCAAGGCGGTAGCGATCGTGACGATCGTGATGGGGGCGTTCACGGTCCTGGCGCAATGCAAGCCCGAATGGTTGCTCGGCAACTTCTCGAGCGATCGGGAGACCATGGGCGTCGCCGCGATGTTCCTGCAGTTCGTCTCGCTGAATCTCGTGGCGCAGGGATTGGTCTTCACCTGCAACAGCATGTTCCAGGGTCTCGGCAACACCAGGCCGGTGCTGTTGAGTTCGGCCACTCGCCTGGTCACCTATGCGGTGCCGGTGATCTGGCTCTCGACGCGGCCAGGCTTCCGGATCGAGTACGTCTGGTACCTGTCGATCGCGACGACGACGTTGCAGGCCGCCCTGAGCCTGTGGCTGCTGCGCCGCGAGTTCGGGAAGCGCCTTGCGCCATCGGCGCGCGCGATCACTCCGGAACCAGCTGAGCCGGAAGTGGCGCCTTCTGCTGGCGCGTCCGTGTAGAGATCGCCACCGTCGCCACGACGGCGGTGGCGAACAGCACGATCTGCCGCGTGATGGTTTCGCCGTTGAACTGTGCGGCGAGCGCGAAGGTGACGAAGGGTTGCAGCAGCTGCACCTGCGACACCCGCGCGATGCCGCCCATCGCCATGCCGGCGTTCCAGGCGAAGAACCCGATCCATTGCGAGAACAGCGCGACATAGAGCAGGCCGAGCAGCGGCCCGAGCGGGATGTGAAGGAGGTCGGGCGGCATCGTCAGCCAGGCCGCGGGCAGCGAGAGCGGCAGCGCGATCACCAGCACCCAGCTGATGACCTCCCAGCCGGGCATGCTTGCCGTCAGCTTGCCGGAGAAGGCATAGCCGATCGCCGCGACCGCGACTGCTGCGAACAGATAGAGGTCGCCGGTCGACAATCTGCCGCCGCCCTGCCGTAGCGCAAAGGCAACCACCAGCGCCGCGCCCACCAGCGAAGCGATCCAGAACAATGGCTGCGGCCGCTCATGCGTCACGGCGACCGCTACCAGCGCCGTTCCGATCGGCATGACGCCGAACACCACGCCGCCATGCGAGGCATCGACGCTTTGCGTGCCCTTCGCCATCAGCAGGGGAAACAGCACGGTGACGCAGAGCGTCGTCAGGATCAGTTGTGGCCAGAGCGCCGGCGCCGGTATCGGACGCCGCAACGCGACCAGCAGTGCCGCAGAGCAAACGCCCGCGATCGCGGCCCGCATCGCCGTCAGTGCAATCGGATCAATGACCGAGACCGCAAGACGCGTCCCCGGCAGCGTGCCGCCGAAGATTGCCATGCCGACGAAGCCGAGCAGCAGGCCGAGACGTTGGTGCGAGGAGGAAGTCATGATGCATGTGATTAGCGGCTTGACGGTACCGTCGACAAGCCGGCGCGCTCGGAGCACATGGCGGCTATGCGCACGCTATCTCGGAGCAATTCCGCTCCACACCAGGCCAACCCCGGACAGGAACAGCAAGGCGAGCACGATGCTGGAAAAATTCCGGTCGTTCAGCGCATGATAGACGCGCGCGCCGAGCCAGGCGCCGAGCAGCGTTCCGGGGAAAGCGCAGATCACCAGCCAGACGATCGCGGGCTTCACCAGCCCGCTTCCGATCTGGACGCAGAGCGCGACTGCGAGGATCGTGAAGTTGAAGGTCTGGAACACGCCGCGGCGCTGCTCCTTGCCCCAGCCGCGCACGCTCGCCCACAGGATCGGGAGCGGGCCGGATAGCCCTGCAAGGCCGCCGAGGATGCCGCCGGCAAATCCGACGGCCGTGTCGGCCCATTTGCCGCCAAAGGCGATCGACATCGGCTTGCGCTGCAGAAACAGCAGGGTCGGAAACACCAGCAGGAAGACACCGACGGTCAGCTTGAACACGGCAGGGTCGGCCTGCGCGATCAGGAGGATGCCGATCGGCACGCCCGCAAGACCGCCGATGATGAAGGGCCAGATCAGGCGGAAATCGATCGTTTTCCAGATCGACGGCAGCGTCGAGACCTGCGCGATGACCGAGCAGACCAGCACCAGCGGCACCGCAAGCGTCGGCGGCAGCACATAGAGCCAGATCCCGAGCGCCATCAGCGCGGTGCCGAAGCCGGCAAGCCCGGAGACGAAGCCGCCGGCCAGCGCGCCGGCGAACAGGATCACGTAGGTCGCCGGCGTCATCGCTGTCTCGTGTTCTTGGTCATTGCCGTGACGTTTACACGACGCCGGCGGCAGGTACACTTCGAAATCGCAGCCCTTCAACGACAATCGAACCGGAAGCGTCCCCATGTCTGCAAGCCCGTCTGCAAGCTCGTCCAAAACCTTTCTGGTCTGTCACGGAGCCTGGTCGGCGGGATGGGCGTGGAAGAAGATGCGTCCCCTGATGCAGGTCAGAGGCCACCGGCTGATCACTCCGAGCTACACCGGGCTCGGCGAGCGCGCCCACCTGGCCAATCCGGCGATCGATCTGGAAGCCCACATCAAGGATGTGCTCAGCGTCATCCAGTATGAGGATCTCGGCGATATCGTGCTGCTCGGCCATTCCTATGGCGGCATGGTCGCAACCGGCGTCGCCGACCGCGCACGCGAGCGCGTCACTCAACTGATCTATCTCGACGCCTTCGTGCCGCGCGACGGCCAGTCGCTGTTCGACCTCAACGAGGTCGCGATCGAGAAGATGCGGGAAGCTGCGCACGACGGCGACGGCTGGC
This sequence comes from Bradyrhizobium jicamae, assembly GCF_018130215.1. Lineage (GTDB taxonomy): Bacteria > Pseudomonadota > Alphaproteobacteria > Rhizobiales > Xanthobacteraceae > Bradyrhizobium > Bradyrhizobium jicamae_A. Next base: position 18,879 of record NZ_JAFCKQ010000030.1, on the reverse strand, counting down.
GGATCCCGCCGATGCCGACGCCGCCGGACACGCACCCCGCCGACGTCGAATGGCTGACCGCCCGCCGCGTCGACATGCCGATCAAATGCTTCGAGCAGAAGCTGAAGTTGCAGCACGGCGAGCCATCGATCCCGCGCAGCTACATCTACGCCACCCGGATCACGCCGGCCGATACGTTCGGCCGGTTTGCGAAGCGCGCGAAGAACGAAGCCGGCTGGCGCTATTTCGAGATCGACGCCAGCCATTCGCCGAACGTCACCGCGCCGGAGGCGTTGATGGCGCTGCTGGAAGAGGTCGTCGGCTGATTGGCGAACGACTGGAGCGCGATGAGAATCCGGGCATGTGCTCATGCGAGCCGTGCCCGTCGGACCTGCCGCACGCGTTGATACGAAGCGTCAACGTCACTGCCGTTCAGTCCGCGAGCTCACCGAGCACTTCACCTGGAAGAGAAACGTGATTTCATCGCGCCGCGCGGTGATGTAAGCTGCAACCAACGATCTGCCAACGGAGGTATCAAACTCCAAGGGTGAGCGGCAGCCGAATGTTATTGCAGGGCTTTTTCTTCTCGTAATCGAAATTTCCTGCCCGGATATTTCTCTCGGGCACAATCAGATCGCCGAACGGAGCAATTGCAATTTATCGAGATCGCGGGCTCGACGGGCCCCGCGTCGTATTTCTGTCGTCCCGTCATCCACCGTACCAGAGGAGCGAGACAATGAGCGTCCGACTGCGGATACTTCCGTTTTCAATTTGTGCTCTTACCATGGTCGCCGGTCCGGCCTTCGCAGATTGCTCTGCTTTGCCGAGTTTTTCGCAACTGCGTTCTGCGCTCGTCGGCGCGTTGACGCCCGCGTCCGGGGCAAATGGCGGCCTGGGCTTCAACATGTGGGCGACGCTGGTCGCCAATGACGGCACCGTCTGCGCTGTCGCGTTTTCGGGCAGCCAAGGTACCTCCGAATGGTTGGGCAGTCGCGTGATCTCCGCACAGAAGGCGAACACCGCGAATGATTTCAGTCTCGGCCACAACGCCACACCGGCCGGCAGCCTGTTCCCGACGGGATTGGCGTTGTCGACTGCCAACCTGTTCACCGCCGTGCAACCGGGCGGCAGCCTCTATGGCCTGCAGCACAGCAATCCGGTCGACACGGCCGCCGCCTATGGCAACCGTCCGCCCGCCGGTACTCCCGGCGTGAGCCAGGCCAGTTTCACCTCGGGTCCCGCCGCGGGGGCTTCGTTCGGTACGCCGAGCGATCCCATGGTCGGCCAGCGAATTGGCGGCGTGAATGTATTCGGGGGCGGACTTGCGCTCTACGCGAACGGGTTCAAGGTCGGTGGCGTCGGCGTCAGCGGTGACACGTCGTGCACCGACCACATGGTCGCATGGCGCGTTCGAAATGCCCTGGGACTCGATCAATTCCAGGGCGTCAAAGGGGTGGCGGATGCAACTCACCCGGACAACATCATCTTCGACATCACGACAAATCCCGATGGTACGGGTGGCACGGGCCAGTCTCCCGCCGGCTCGGGCGGGGTCGGGAAGAGCGCGAGCGGGTTTGGCCATCCGAAGTGTCTGAACAATCCATCCGATGCCGCCGTGGCCGCTCTTCCGCCCGTGAAGTGACATCCATCAGCGGGGACGCCGCACAGGCAGCGTCCCCGTTCAATATCCGATCCACGCCGACGAACGACGTCGCGGATGGTGGGCGGTCGGCGATTGTCCAATAGGCGACATCGGCGCTACCCGCTTGGGCTAGCTCGCCGAAGCGGCGCTGATCGTCATTGCCGGCCCTGCGCCACCACGGCATCCCACCACGGGCAGACGCCTTTGACGCGCGCGTAATTGCCGTCGATCACCTGAACCGGCGCTCCTCTCTGCCGGTTTTGTGCATCATGCCGCACGTCGGGAGGCGGATCCTCGCCGCCAACGGCGCGGAACAGTCCATCGTGGCCCCAGAAGCTCGCCAGCGTGTCCACCTCGTGCGGCTGCCACGTCGCGTCGTCGACGTCGCGGCCACCCCAGCCATACTCGACAAAAAACTCCGACGGCGTACGCATGTAGAAGGACGTCATGAAATCGTTGCTGTGACGACCAAGCGTGGCGACGATCTTCTCACGATCCGTCAGGGCCAGGTCATAACCCTGGCCGACGTCGTCGAGCGAATAGAGTTCGACCATCAGGTGGTTGAGGACATTCACCGGCGCCTCGACGAGGGCGATGCTGTGATGCCGCGGATTGACGTGCAGGAAATACGCCGCGATCGGCGCGAGGGAATAATCGCTGATGCGAAAGCCGAGCAGGTCGCGGTAGAACGTCAATGCGGCCTTGATGTCCTGCACCGCGATCAGAACATGTCCCATCCCGAGCGGGCCGGCACGAAATCCCGAAATCAGGCGGCTGGGGCGAAACGGCGTATCGGCTAGCGCGGCGCCATGGAACGCCTCCAGACGATTGCCGGCCGGATCGCGAAACGAGATCAGGCCGGACACGAAGCGCTGGTCCGCAAGCGCAGCCGGCTCGCGCCGCACGGCAATGCCGGCCTGCTCCAACCTTGCAGCAAGAGCCTCCAGCGCTGCGGCGTCCGCGACTTCCCAGCCAAAATAGTTCGTACCGCCGGGCATGGCGCCATCGAGCACCAGGCGCTGCTTCCGGTCATCCATGCGGAAAGCACGCATGCCGCCGCCGCGATCGACAGCCTCCATACCGAGGCCCTTCGTCGCCAATGTCGTCCAGTCGTCCAGTTTCGCGGTGCCGACGCCGAGATAGCCGAATGCCTGGATTTCCATGACGTGCCTCCCCTCTGTTTCGAAACCGGTTCAACCTGACTGCATCATGTTCTACGCTGCCATCGCGGTCCTGCGGCAGAAGCAGGAGGCCTTGATCGGAATCTCCGCGCGCGCCTGTGCGAGATCGAGCCGTTGCTTGATCAGCGCGCTCTCGACCATCTCGCCACGGCGCACCAGGCACTCGTGCAAACCATGCAGCGACCACAGATTGTCGGGATGCTGGCAGGCCCGGCTCAGCTTGCCGTCGAGGCCGAGATCGGAACGGTAGACCGCCTCGGCTTCATCGAGGCGTCCCTGCTCGAGCAGCAGCGCGCCGAGCGCATGACGCGGCGGCTGCATCCAGCCCCACGGCTCGTCATAGGGCAGCGCGTCGGAGAGCTCGACCGATTTGCGCAGCTGCGCAAATGCGGTGTCATGGTTGCCCTTGCGGTATTCCAGCTCGCCGTTCAGCATCGCCTCGGCGACATTGAGCAGGTTCGCGACCTTGTTGTTGTGCACAAGCCGGCTCTCCGGCACGCGGGCCTTCGCTGCCGTGAACGATGCCTTCTCGGCCTCGGCCTCGGCGACATGGCCGAGCGCCGAGTGCGCCACCGCCTTGGCGTAGTGGATCATTGCCGTCACCGAACAGTAGAGGTCGCGATCCTCGGGCAGCTTCTGTGCGATGATCTCGCGCCATTTGCCGAAGCGCACCAGCACGTGCTGCTTCATGGTCAGATAGCCTTCGAGGAAATCGGCCATCGGGGGCGAAGGGATGCGCAGCACCGGCTCCGGGACCGTGGCGATCAGCTCCTCGGCCGCCGCGATCGCCGGCAAGTACTGGCCGAGGAACATCGCGCCGTAGATTGCGAAGTGGAAGTTGTGGATGACGTAGACGAGGTAGACGCCCGGATCGTCCGAAAAGGCGAGGAAGCTGCGGTCGGTCTTGAGCGCCTTCTGATTGTAGAGCAGCACGTCGTTGTACTGTCCGCACAGCACGTCGAGATGCGTCGGCATATGGATCAGGTGACCGCTGTCGGGGACGATCGCGCGCAACCGGTCGCCGGCGCGCAGCGCGCGCTGCGGGAACGGCGACATCTCCATCAGGTGGACATAGAGATGCAGCAGGCCCGGATGGTCCCACGCGGCCGGCACTCGTTCGAAAGCCTGTTCGAGCACCGCGCGACATTCCTCGGTGCTTGCTCCTTCAGCCGGCTTGCCGGACGGCAGATCCCACATCTGCCAGGGGGTCTCGTTCATGATCGATTCGGCGAACACGCATCGGACTTCGAGATCGTCCGGAAAGGCCGTGAAGATCTTGCGCATCTCCCTGGTGTAGGCCTTGTCCCATGGCGCCATGTCCTCGATCGCCTCGCGCTGCGGATAGCGCGCGGGCAGGGCTTCGATCATCGCCCGCTCGACCGCACTTGCCTTGGCCGCATGCGCGAGCGCGTCCTGCATGGCGTCGTATGAGGCCGACAGTGCCATCTGCCGCCCCTGCGGGTCATAGCGCACCCAGGGCAGATTGTAGTTGGGTCCCGAGGCGTAGCTGATGCCCCAATGCGCCATCGCACATTCGCCGTCGTGCGCGAGCGCTTTGCGGAAGCACTTGATCGCCTCGGTATGGTTGAACCCGAACAGCCAGTTGAGCCCTCGATCGAACCAGAGCTGTGCGTCAGGCGATGATGTGGTGACTTTGCGGCTGTACGGCCCGAGATCAAAATAGGTCATGCCTCTTGTCCTCATTGAGCAGTGCCGGTTCCGGCATTCTACTCGAAAGGCTCGCGGCGTCACTGCGCTTGCTGAGTGGTACCGCAAAATGGCGAGGGGCCCGGCGTATTACGCCGAGCCCCTCATGGTAGAGCATCAGCCGGCCTGTAAGCCGGGTTCTGTAGGGCACCATTCTCGCGAACGGTACGTGACGGCCATTCCTCTGGGACAAGGTTCGCACCTTGCCTCGAGCAACCTACCCGGACAGCGGGCCTGACATCGCCCTGCGGTGTTATCGCTGAAAGCGCGAACTAACCGCGGTGCCGTCCCTATTCGGTTTTGCTCCCGGTGTGGTTTGCCATGCCGTCTCCGTTGCCGGAAACGCGGTGCGCTCTTACCGCACCTTTTCACCCTTACCCCGCGAAGCCCGAGGGCGAAGCGGGGCGGTTCGGTCTCTGTGGCACTTTCCCTGGGGTTGCCCCCGCCGGATGTTATCCGGCACCGCATGTCGATGGAGCCCGGACTTTCCTCCCCCGCGGCCTTTCGGCGCCAGCGGGAGCGGCCGTCCGGCCGACTGACGGCGTAGGCATGCGGGCTTTGCTCCGCCGCGTCAAGCGGTTGCGTTGGTTAATCCGGTCCGCGCTTGTCAAACCGGGTCCGCGGGTCCAGATCGGGGCGAGGGGTGAAGGAGTGGAGAGTCCGATGGAATTCCAGACCAACCTGGGCGAGGCGCTGCTTGGCAGCGCGTCCGACGCGATTGTTGCGACCGATCGGGAAGGCCGCATCACATTCTGGAATCCCGGCGCGGAGCGGGTGTTCGGCTTCACGGCCGAGGACGCCGTGGGCCAGTCGCTCGACCTGATCATTCCGGAAAACCTGCGCGCGCGCCACTGGGCGGGCTTTCGCGAAGTCATGGAGACCGGCGTCAGCCGCTACGGGCACGGCGATCTGTTGTCGGTGCCCGGCCTGACCAGGGATGGCCGCCGGATCTCGGTCGAGTTTACGATCGTGATGCTGCGGGACCCGGCGCAGCGCGTGGCCGGGACCGTGGCCGTGATGCGCGACGTGAGCCGGCGGTTCGAGGAAATCAGGGCATTGAGGCGGCGGCTGGCGCAGTCGGGCCAGGCCGGTTCCGGGTCATGAGGCCGCGGACGATGAGCCCGGCAAAAAAATAATGACGACGATGTCGTCCTGCACGTCGTCCGTTCGACTGAGTGTCGGCGATCCAGCCGATGACAAGGAGATGAGACATGCACTATTTGCTGCTGATCTATCGGAATGAAGCGGAATTGGGCCACATGACCGCCGATGATCGCAAGAAGATGACCGGAGAGTACGGCGCCTACACCCAGTCCATCATTCAGAGCGGCCACTTCAAGGCGGGTGACGGGCTGCAGCCGACGACGACCGCAACCACGGTGCGGGTTCGCGACGGCAAGATCCTGACAACCGACGGCCCGTTCGCGGAGACCCGCGAGCAGCTCGCCGGCTATTATCTGGTCGATGCCAAGGATCTCGACACCGCGCTCGGCCTCGCCGCGCGGATTCCCGGGGCCAGGACCGGCTCGGTCGAGGTCAGGCCGGTGATGGTCTACGACAACTGATAGAAGTGTCGTCATTCCGGAGCTTCGAAGGACGAACCCGGAATCTCGAGGTTCCGGGTTCGCGCGTGCAAGGGTACGTGCGCCCCGGAGCGACATGTTGGATCAGATGACCCCGAGCGAAATCGAAAAGATCTTCCGCGACGAGGCGGGGCGGGCGCTGGCCACGCTGATCCGCCTCGTCGGCGATTTCGATCTCGCCGAGGATTCCCTTCAGGATGCTTTCGCGGTGGCGCTGGAGCGCTGGCCGATCGGCGATCTGCCCGCCAATCCGCGCGCATGGCTGGTCAATGTCGGCCGCAACAAGGCGATCGACCGGGTGCGGCGCGCCGTCAGCTTTCGCGGCAAGCAGCAGCAGCTGACGCATCAATTGCTGCTCGATGCGGAGCCGTCCGTCGAGCCGGCGGATGCGACGCTCGACGACGACATGCTGCGGCTGATCTTCACCTGCTGCCATCCGTCCTTTGCCGCGGAGGTCCAGGTGGCGCTGACCTTGCGCACGGTGTGCGGCCTCACCACGGCGCAGGTCGCGCGCGGCTTCCTGGTGAGCGAGGATGCAATGGCGCAGCGGCTGCTGCGCGCCAAGCAGAAGATCAGGCTCGCCGGCATTCCCTACGAGGTGCCGGAGCGCGACGCGCTGGAGCCGCGGCTGCACGGCGTGCTCGCGGTGATCTATCTCGTGTTCACCGAGGGCTACGCGGCGACCTCCGGCGAGGACCTGATGCGCCCGGATCTCGCGTGCGAGGCGATCCGGCTGGCGCGGCTCATCGATCGGCTGATGCCGGCGCGCGGCGAAATCAAGGGCCTGCTGGCGCTGATGCTGCTGCATGACGCGCGCCGCGCCGGCCGCCAGACCAAAGGCGGCGATATCGTGCTGCTCGAGGAGCAGGACCGCGCGCTGTGGGATTTTCAGCAGATCGCCGAAGGCTTGCGGCTGGTCGAGGAGGCGCTGCTGATGCCGGGGCGGCCGCAATCCTACGCGGTGCAGGCCGCGATTGCCGCGCTGCATGCGCGGGCGCCGAGTTACGACGACACCGACTGGCCGCAGATCGCCGGCCTCTACGAGGTGCTGCTGCGCATCAGCCCGTCGCCGGTGATCGAGCTCAATCACGCCGCCGCGGTATCGATGGTCGACGGTCCGGCGCGCGCGCTCGACCTGATCGACGCGCTGGAGGCGCGCGGCGGGCTGAAGGGATATGACCAACTGCCCGCCGCGCGCGCCGAGCTGTTGCGCCGGCTCGGCCGCAAGGACGAGGCGCGGCAGGCGTATCTCGCGGCAACCGCGGCCACGCAACTCGAGCCGCTGCGCCGGCTCTATGCGCGGCGCATCGCGGAGCTGGGGTGACGTCACCTGCGCGTGCGGCTCACGAGGGGATCAACTCCCATGCCGCGACGTTCGACGCGCTCAGTAGTTCTTTTTCGTCGCTGTACCGGATGTCGTACCGGTCGTCGACTTGGCCGCATTGCCGGTTGTCGTACCGGTCGTCGACTTCGTCGTGCTACCGGTCGTCATCTTATCGGTCGTCGTTTCCTTCGACATGCCGGTCGTGGTGCCGGGTGCCATCTTGTGCTTCTGCACGTGATGGACCTTGTGGGTCGTCATGGCGCTTGCCGCTGTTGGAGCAACGACGAGGCCGACGGCGACGGCTCCCGCAATGAGTGCCTTGAACATGGACTGGTCTCCACGCAAACCGCCCCGAACAGGAAGCGGCGTGCAGGCAAAAGGTTCCTGCGTCACCGATAGGCAGATCGTCGGAGAAGCGGCTATTTCGCGTCGGTCACATCAGGCGCCAGCGCGCCTTCCGGCAGGCTGTCCAGCAGCGCATGGAGCGTCGCCATGGTGGACTGGTCGGCGATGCCGTCGACCCGCTCGGGGCGGAAGTGGCGCTGGAAGGCGGTGACCACGTCCATGGTCGGGCCGTCGAACTTGCCGTGAGTCGGGATGTTGTAGCCATAGTGCCGAAACGCCGCCTGCATCCTTGCGACATTGTCGCTGATCGCACCGAGCTTCAGCGCATCGCTGCGCACGATCGGCGCCGGCTGCACCCAGTGGCCGACACCGGAATTGGCCAGCGAATGCCACGGAAACTTCTCGCCGGGATCCTTCTTGCGCGCCGGCGCGACGTCGGAATGGCCGAGCACGCGATGCGAAGGCACCTTGCGGCGGAGCATGATGCCGCGGCACAGCGCGATCACGGCAGCGATCTGTCGCAGCGGGAAGTCCGGATAGCCCCAGTCGTGGCCGCGGTTGATGATCTCGACGCCGATCGAGCATGAGTTGATGTCTTCCTCGCCGGCCCAGCAGGAGACGCCGGCGTGCCAGGCACGCTTGCTCTCCGGCACGCACTGCACGATGCGGCCGTCCTCGAGCACGACGTAGTGCGCCGAGACCTCGGTGCCGGGCGTGCAAAGCTGCGCGATCGCGCCCTCGACGTCGGGCATCCCGGTATAGTGCAGCACGATCATGTCGGGCTGCCTGCCATCGGCGCGCTCACCGTAATTCGCCGACGCGATCACGTCGGAGGCGATCGAGGAATCGGGCGTGAATGTCGTCATGTCGGCCGCTCCCCTGGGAGCCGGGAGGACACGTTGGCGCTTCGAATCAGCATCGGCGGACGAGGACGAACCAGAAGTCATCAAATCACTCGAGTCAGGCGGCAGAACGGCACATCACACATGGATAAACGAACACTCGTTTACTATTCCTTTACCCTGCGGTCCGCGCAATCATCAGGCCTTCCCGAGGGGCACATCTGGCGTGCGGTGAGGGGCACCACAAGCATCACCCAAAATGCTAATCAAATGCTGCTGATAGCGCTAACGGAACATCAACGTTTTCTTAACGCTAAGTGCCGTTACTGAGGGGTGAGGAGCCGAACCGGTTGGGGACGGCCGAGGTCCGCTTTTTTGCGCGAAATCCCATGGAAGCCCAGCAAATTCCGGTCGGATGTCAGGATTTGCCGCCGGGGATGGGAACCCGCGCAGGCCTCTCGCGGGGGCTTTCTGACCGGAACGGCCTGGCAAGGCGCAGAGATTCGAGGCGCAATGAGCCGGCGCACGTCCATTTTCGATTCGAGCGGCGCGGCTCCGTCAGGGGGCCGCGGATGAGCGCGCGTGACTCCCGTCACATTTCCGTGCTGGGCCGCGAGGCCGTGGCGTTTCTGGCGCCGCACGCCGGCGGTGCTTATGTCGATGCCACCTTCGGCGCCGGCGGCTACAGCCGGGTGATCCTCGGCGTGGCCGAAACCCGCGTCATCGGTATCGACCGCGACCGCACCGCGATCCTGGGCGGCTTCGATCTTGTCGATGGTTCCGACGGCCGGCTGACGCTGGTCGAGGACCGCTTCTCCAACCTTGCGGAGGTTTGCGCCGCGCAGGGGCTAGAAGCGGTCGACGGCATCGTGATGGATGTCGGCGTCTCCTCGATGCAGCTCGACCAGGCCGAGCGCGGCTTCTCGTTCCGCCTCGGCGGCCCGCTCGACATGCGGATGGGGCAGAGCGGCCCCACTGCCGCCGACGTGGTCGCGAAGGCCTCCGAGAGCGACCTCGCCAGCATCATCTACATCTTCGGCGAGGAGCGCCACTCGCGCGGCGTCGCGCGCGCCATCGTCGCAGCGCGCAAGGAGGCGGCGATCACGACGACGCAGGCGCTCGCCGACATCGTCGCGAAGGTCGTGCGCGCCAAGCCGAACGAGATCCATCCCGCAACGCGGACGTTCCAGGCGCTGCGCATCTTCGTCAACGAAGAGCTCGACGAGCTGCATCAGGCGCTCGCCGCATCCGAACGGATGCTGAGGCCTGGCGGCCGGCTGGTCGTGGTGTCCTTCCACTCGCTGGAAGATCGCATCGTGAAGACCTTCTTCGCCGAGCGCGGCAAGGCCGCAGCCGGATCGCGGCACTTGCCGGAGGTCGCGCAGGCAGCGCCGAGCTTCCAGATCCTGACCAGGCGCCCGGTGACGGCAGGCGAGGCCGAGGTCGCGGCCAATCCGCGCTCGCGCTCCGCCAAGCTGCGCGCGGCCGAACGCACCGCTGCACCGTTGCACAAGGCCGATGCGTTGCCGTCATGGCCGCGTCTGGCAGACGTGATGCGGGGAGGCTGACATGCGCATCCTCCATCTCCTCGTCATCGGCATGCTGATCTTCGCCGCATCCTATGTCTATCGCATCAAGATGGAATCGACCGCGCGCGTCGAGCGTGTGCTGCAACTGAATGCGGAGATCCGCGCACAGCGCGATGCGATCGCCTCGCTACGCGCCCAATGGGCCAAGCTCGATGCGCCGCTCCGGCTGCAGGGCCTGGTCGAGCGGCATCTGCCGCTGAAGCCGATCAACGCCAACCAGTATGACTCCCTGAAGAACCTGCCCGAGCGGCCGCCGAACTTCACCCGGCCCGGCGCGCGCGATCCGATCGGCTCGATGATCGATACGATCGAGGCGGCCGCCGCGCCCGACAGCACGACCGGCTCGATCGCCGCGCCGGCGACGGACAAGTCGGTTTCCGACCAGCCCGCTCCCGACCAGGCGGCTCCAGAGCCAGATCCAGACCAGGCGCAGGGAGATCAGCAATGACCGATCCGGCGCAAGCCAACAAGCCGGCCGCGAGGCCCACCGAACCCTGGAGCCAGCGGCTGATCCGCACCCTGCTGTACGGGCGCAATGTCGACCGTGCCGCGAAGGCGCGCGCCCGCGTCGGCTTCGCGATCCTCGCCTTCGCCGCCGTCTACGCCGTGCTCGCCGGACGCCTCGTGCTGTTTGCGGTCGGTGCCGACAGCCATGGCGCGCGACACACAGCCTCGCAGGACGCGATCGCGACCGCGCGACCCGACATCATCGACCGCAACGGCGAGATCCTGGCCACCGACGTCAAGGCGCCGAGCCTGTTCGGCGAGCCGCGCCGCATCATCGACAAGGACGAGGCGATCGAGCTCCTGACCGCGACCTTGCCCGATCTCGACACCGGCGAGGTGCGCGACCGCCTGTCGTCGCGCAAGGGGTTCGTCTGGCTGAAGCGCGAGATCACGCCGAAGCAGCAGCTCGAGATCCACCGCCTCGGAATTCCCGGCATCGGCTTCCTGCGCGAGAACAAGCGGGTCTATCCGACCGGCAACGAGGTCGCCCACCTGATCGGCCTGGTCAACATCGACAACCAGGGCATCGCCGGCATGGAGAAGTGGCTGGACAGCAACGGTCTGGCCGATCTGCATCGCGCGGGCTTCGCCACCGACCGGCTGCAGAAGCCGGTCGAGCTGTCGATCGACCTGCGCGTCGAGCACGCGCTGCGCGACGAGCTGATCAAGGCCAAGGAGAAGTTCCACACCAAGGCCGCCTCGGGCCTCGTCTCCAACGTGCGTACCGGCGAGATCGTGGCGATGGTGTCGCTGCCCGATTTCGACCCGAACAATCCGAAGGAGGCGCACGATCCCGATCGCATCAACCGCCTGACCACCGGCGTCTACGAGATGGGCTCGACTTTCAAGGCCTTCACGCTGGCGATGGCGCTCGACTCCGGGAAGTACGATCTCAACTCGATGTGGGATGCGCGCGGCCCGCTGCACTACGGCAAGTTCGCGATCCACGACGACGAGCCGAAGGGCCGCTTCCTCAGCATGAAGGAGGTCTTCACCTTCTCCTCCAACGTCGGTGCGGCGCGCATTGCGCTGTCGCAGGGCGTCGAGGCACACAAGGCGTTCCTGCGCAAGATGGGCCAGCTCGAGCGCCTGCGCACCGAATTGCCGGAGAGCGCTTCGCCGATCGTGCCGAAGCGTTGGGGCGACCTGAACACCATCACCATCTCGTTCGGTCACGGCATCGCGGTGGCTCCGCTGCAGGCGGTGATGGGTATCGACGCGCTGGCCAATGGCGGCTATCTGATTCCGCCGACGTTCCTGAAGCGCACCGAGCAGGAAGCGATGGCGATCGCCAAACGGGTCATCAAGCCCGAGACCAGCGAGAAGATGCGCTTCCTGATGCGGCTCAACGCCGAGATCGGCACCGCGCGAAAAGCCGACGTCAAGGGCTATTACATCGGCGGCAAGACCGGCACGGCCGAGAAGGTCGTCAACGGCCGCTATGCCAAGAAGAAGGTTCTCACGGCCTTTACCGCGATCCTGCCGGCCGACAATCCGAAATATCAGCTCCTGATCATGCTCGACGAACCGCAGGCGCTGAAGGAAACCTACGGCTTCATCACCTCGGGCTGGAATGCGGTGCCGACCGGCGGCGCCGTCATCGCCCGAATTGCGCCGATTTTGGGTATCGAACCGCGATTCGACCTGCCGCCGTCCGACCGCCTTATTCTTGCGGCATCCAGAACAACCCAGTAAGGCGTACATTCACGGGCGCGCGGGGCCGCGCCAGCCAGCTGGAAGATCATGAGACTTCGCGACCTCTTCAGCGATGACACGACGATCGATCCAAGGGCCGACACGATTGTGGTCGGCGGACTTGCGGTCGACAGCCGCGCGGTGAAGCCGGGTGACCTGTTCTTCGCGCTGGCCGGCCAGAAGACCGATGGCGCGCGCTTCATCGACGCGGCGATCGCGGCCGGCGCGGTGGCCGTCGCAGGCGACCATCCGCCGCACGGCGCGCTGCGCGTTCCCTTCATCGTGACGGGCAATCCGCGCCGCGCGCTGGCGCTCGCCGCCGCAAGATTCTATCCGCGCCAGCCGGCGGTGATCGCGGCGGTGACCGGGACCAGCGGCAAGACCTCGGTCGCGGCCTTCACCCGCCAGATCTGGCAGCGGCTCGGCCATTCATCCGCGAGCATCGGCACCATCGGTCTGGTGTCGGACAGGCGCACCGTCTACGGCTCGCTGACCACGCCGGATCCGATCGCGCTGCACCGGCAGCTCGACGAGATCGCGGCCGACGGCGTCACGCATCTGGCGTTCGAGGCCTCCTCGCACGGCCTCGACCAGTATCGCCTCGACGGCGTGCGCATCGCCGCCGGCGGCTTCACCAACCTGTCGCGCGATCACATGGATTATCATCCTGACGTCGCGCACTACCTCAACGCCAAGCTCAGGCTGTTCCGCGATCTCGTCGCGAACGGCGGCGCAGCCGTCGTCGCGGCGGACCATGATTGCTCGGCGGAGGTGATCGCCGCGGCGCGCGGGCGGGGCTTGCGGGTCATCGCGGTCGGACGCAACGCCGATGCGGGCGAGGGCATCCGGCTCGTCGACGCCGCGATCGAGGGCTTTGCGCAGAAGCTCGTGATCGAGCATCGCGGCCGCAACCATGCCGTCACCCTGCCGCTGGTCGGAGAGTTCCAGATCGAGAACGCGCTGGTGGCCGCAGGGCTTGCCATCGGTACCGGCAGCGCCGCGGACGCCGTGTTCGACAGCCTCGCGCAGCTCGAGGGCGCCAGGGGGCGGCTCGAATTCGTCGGCGAGCATAATGGCGCGCCGATCTTCGTCGACTATGCGCACAAGCCCGATGCGCTCGCCAAGGCGCTGCAGGCGCTCAGGCCCTATGCCAGCCGCAGGCTCGTCGTGATCTTCGGCGCCGGCGGCGATCGCGATGCAGGCAAGCGTCCGATCATGGGCGCGATCGCCGCCGAGAATGCCGATCACGTTATCGTCACCGACGACAACCCGCGCAGCGAGAAGCCGGAGGCGATCCGTGCCGCGATCCTCGCCGCCGCGACGGGCGCGCGCGAGATCGGCGACCGCGCCGCGGCGATCCGCGCCGGCATTGCGGGCCTGCAGCCGGGCGATGCCCTGCTGGTGGCGGGCAAGGGTCATGAAATCGGGCAGATCATCGGCGACAGGACGTTACCGTTCAGCGATCATGAAGCGGTGGCGTCGGCTCTGGCAGCGAGGAGCAAATGAGCACGATATTGTGGACGTCGGATGCGATGGCGAAGGCGATGCGTGCCGCAACGCAGGGCGTGCTGCCCGAGGGCGTCACCGGCCTCTCGATCGACAGCCGCACCATCGGGCGCGGCGAAGCCTATTTCGCGATCAAGGGCGAGGTCCATGACGGCCACAGCTTCGTCGAGGCGGCGCTGAAGGCGGGTGCAGCGCTCGCGGTCGTGGCGGCGGCGCAGCGCGACAGGTTTCCATCCGATGCGCCATTGCTCGTGGTCGACGACGTGCTTGCCGGGCTCGTCGAGCTTGCGCATGCCTCGCGCGCGCGGCTTGGCGCGCAGATCGTCGCGGTGACGGGCTCGGTCGGCAAGACCTCGACCAAGGAGGCGCTGCGGCGCGTACTGGCGGCGCAGGGCGAGACCCATGCCTCGACGGCCTCGTTCAACAATCACTGGGGCGTGCCGCTGTCGCTGGCGCGCTGTCCTGCGACCGCGCGCTTCGCGGTGTTCGAGATCGGCATGAACCATGCCGGCGAGATCACGCCGCTCGTGAAGATGGTTCGGCCGCATGTCGCAATCATCACCACGGTCGAACCGGTGCATCTGGAATTCTTCTCCGGCATCGAGGCGATCGCCGATGCCAAGGCCGAGATCTTCTCCGGCGTCGAGCCCGGCGGCGCAGTCGTGCTCAACCGCGACAATGCGCAATTCACGAGATTGCAGAAGCACGCCAGGAAGGCGGGCATCTCCCGGATCGTCTCGTTCGGCACCAACAAGGGGTCGGATGCGCGGCTGATCGATCTGTCGCTGCATGCGACCTGCTCGGCGGTGCATGCCGACATCCTCGATCACGACATCACCTACAAGATCGGCACGCCCGGCCGTCACATGGCGATGAACTCGCTCGCGGTGCTGGCAGGGGCCTCGCTGCTGGGCGCGGACATCGCGCGTGCAGCGCTGTCGCTGTCGCAGCTCGAGGCGCCCTCGGGACGCGGCGTGCGCCGCGCGCTCGATCTCGGCCTCGGCGAGGCCACGCTGATCGACGAAAGCTACAACGCCAATCCGGCCTCGATGGGAGCCGCGCTCAACGTGCTCGGCCAGGCCCGGATCGGCCCGCACGGCCGCCGCATCGCGGTTCTCGGCGACATGCTCGAGCTCGGCCCGACCGGGCCGGCGCTGCATCGCGGTCTGGCCGAGGCCGTCACCGCCAATCGCATCGACCTCGTATATTGTTGTGGTCCATTGATGCGGAATTTGTGGGATGCCCTTTCCTCCGGCAAGCGGGGAGGCTATGCGGAGAGCTCGGCGGCGCTGGAAGCGCAGGCGGTCGCCGCGATCCGCGCCGGTGACGCGATCATGGTGAAGGGATCGCTGGGTTCGAAGATGAAGGTCATTGTCAGCGCACTGGAAAGACGCTTTCCCGGCAAAGCCGCGCACGAAGAAGCGGTATAGGGCTTTTTGAATGTTCTACTGGTTGATCGAGCTGTCCAATACCGTCCCGGGGTTCGGGATGTTCCGCAGCGCTCTCAACGTGTTCCGCTACATCACGTTCCGCACCGGCGGCGCGATGGTGACCGGCGCGCTGTTCGTATTTCTGTTCGGACCCTGGATCATCGACCACCTGAGGCTGCGGCAGGGCAAGGGGCAGCCGATCCGCACCGATGGTCCGCAGTCGCACCTGATCTCGAAGAAGGGCACGCCGACCATGGGCGGCCTGATGATCCTGTCGGGCCTGGTGGTGTCGACGCTGCTGTGGGCCAACCCGATCAACCCCTATGTCTGGATCGTGCTGGCGGTGACGCTCGGCTTCGGCTTCGTCGGCTTCTATGACGACTACCTCAAGGTCACAAAGCAGTCGCACGGCGGCTTTGCCGGCAAGCTGCGCCTCCTGATCGAGGCGGTGATCGCGCTCGCCGCCACCTACGCGCTGGTCCGGCTCGGGCGCGACGTTTCCTCGACCTCGCTTGTGATTCCGTTCCTGAAGGATGTCGTGATCAATTTCGGCTGGTTCTTCCTGATCTTCGGCGCCTTCGTAATGGTCGGCGCCGGCAACGCGGTGAACCTGACCGACGGCCTCGACGGCCTTGCCATCGTGCCGGTGATGATCGCGGCCGCCAGCTTCGGCATGATCTCCTATCTCACCGGCAACGCGGTGTTCTCCGATTATCTGCAGATCAACTACGTCGCGGGCACCGGCGAACTGGCGGTGCTCTGCGGCGCGGTGCTAGGGGCGGGTCTCGGCTTCCTCTGGTTCAACGCGCCGCCGGCCTCGATCTTCATGGGAGACACCGGCTCGCTTGCGCTCGGCGGCATGCTGGGCGCCACCGCGGTTGCGGTGAAGCACGAGATCGTGCTCGCCGTGATCGGCGGCCTGTTCGTGCTGGAGGCGGTCTCCGTCATCGTGCAGGTCGCCTCCTTCAAGCTCACCGGCAAGCGCGTGTTCCGGATGGCACCGCTGCATCACCATTTCGAGCAGAAGGGCTGGACCGAGCCGCAGATCGTGATCCGCTTCTGGATCATCTCGGTGATGCTGGCGCTCGCCGGCCTCTCCACGCTGAAGTTGCGGTGATGAACCTTCAACCCAACCATCGTCATTCCGGGGCTCGCGCAGCGAGAACCCGCAATCTCGAGAGTCCGGGGTCAGCCCTGTCGGGCTGCCCCGGAATGACAAGGTGGTGAATCGTGATCCCCGTCACCTCCTTCGCAGGCAAGACGGTCGCGGTGTTCGGTCTCGGCGGTTCCGGGCTGGCGAGTTGCCACGCGCTGAAGGCCGGCGGCGCGGAGGTGATCGCGGCCGACGACAATGCCGACAATGTCGCCAAGGCCGCCCAGGCCGGCTTCGTCACCGCCGATCTCCGCACGGTGTCGTGGGCTGACATCGCGGCCCTGATCCTGACCCCCGGCGCGCCGCTCACCCATCCGGCGCCGCACTGGAGCGTGCTGAAGGCACGCGAGGCCGGCGTCGAGGTGATCGGCGACATCGAGCTGTTCTGCCGTGAGCGGCGGCGGCAAGCGCCGAACGCACCGTTCGTCGCGATCACCGGCACCAACGGCAAGTCGACCACGACCGCACTGATCGCGCATCTGATCAAGGTTGCGGGCTACGACACCCAGATGGGCGGCAATATCGGCACCGCGATCCTGTCGCTGGAGCCGCCGCGGATCGGCCGCGTCCATGTGATCGAGATGTCGTCCTACCAGATCGACCTCACGCCCTCGCTCGATCCTTCCGTCGGGATCCTGATCAATGTCACCGAGGACCATATCGACCGCCACGGCACGCTGGCGAACTACGCCGCGGTGAAGGAGCGTCTGGTCGCCGGCGTGCAGGGTGGTGGCACCGCAATCGTCGGCGTCGACGACGGCTGGTGTCGCGACATCGCCGACCGGCTCGATCGTGCGGGAAAACGCGTGGTGCGTATCTCCGTGAGGAACCCGCTTCCCGATGGTCTCTATGTGGAGCACGAGACCATCGTGCGGGCGTCCGGCGCGGCGCGCAGCGAGGTGGCGCGGCTGGGCGGCATCGGCTCGCTGCGTGGCCTGCACAATGCCCAGAACGCGGCCTGCGCTTCGGCCTGCGCGCTCGCGATGGGGATCTCCACCGACGTGCTGCAGAACGGATTGCGCAGCTTCCCGGGGCTCGCCCATCGGATGGAGCAGGTCGGCCGCCGCGGCCACGTGTTGTTCGTCAACGATTCCAAGGGCACCAATGCGGATGCCGCCGCGCATGCGCTGTCATCCTTTGCCGACATCTTCTGGATCGCCGGCGGCAAGCCCAAGGCCGGCGGCATCACCGGCCTGTCGGGCTACTTCCCGCGCATTCGCAAGGCTTACCTGATCGGCGAGGCGGCGGCCGAGTTTTCCGGCACGCTCGGCGAACACGTGCCGCACGAGATGTCCGGCACGCTCGACGTCGCGGTGACCAGCGCCGCGCGCGATGCCGAAGCGTCCGGGCTCGGCGAGGCGGTCGTGCTGCTGTCGCCGGCCTGCGCCTCGTTCGACCAGTACCGCAATTTCGAGATCCGCGGCGCCGCCTTCCGCGACCTCGTCAACGCGCTGCCCGGCGTCAAGCCGGTGGTGTGATCGCAGGATGGGCGACTGTCCGCGCAGCCGTCCTGGTCCTCCGGGCGCGCACGAAAAGTGCGGTACGCGCGACCGCACTTGCTCAGAATATCCGCCGCGAGAAAACTCGCGGTTGTGGTTGCCGGTGAGGCATGGTGCGCAATGCCGATGACCTCGTCATGAGCTTCGCGCACCATGGGCCAGTGGCGTCGCGCGTTCAGTATGGATAATATCCGCCCGGGCAAACATAGTTGCCGTAGGCGTCGTAACCGCAGCCGCCGCGGTAGTAGGCCCCCGCCGCTGCCGCACCGACTGCAGCCGCGCCCACTGCTGCTGCTCCGTAGCCGTAGCCGCGATATGCCCCCCCATAGCCGTAGCGCCCACCGCGCACAGCGACGGCGCCACCCCGATAGCCGTATCGCCCGCCGCGAACCGCGACAGCGCCACCCCTGTATCCACCGCGAACCGCGACTGCGCCGCCCCTGTAACCTCCGCCAGCACGCGCGCCGGCACGCGCGTTCGCGTCATTGGGCGTGAGGGTGACCAACACCATGGCTGCGGCTGCCGAAGCGATGAGTATCTTACGCAACATCGGCGTACTCTCCTTTTCCAGAGTGAAAGCCGCGGACACACCTGCCCATCGCGATTGACCGCGACCGTCCAAAGGCTCGCGCGCCGGAGTTTCGCGTTGTTGACTTGGATCAAACCTCACGTTCAGCTGCGCGCACGTTCATCTACCTGAACGACTGTTCCATTGCCCATCCTGCGTCCCTCGCGCCAATCACTGATTTGCCCGACGGCGCAAGCCCCCATTTAAGAAATATTTCGGTTTATCGTAACGACAAATCAGTGTATAGCTCATCCCGTCTCACCCGATCGAGGGGCGCTCGCGATCGTCACGAACGTTGCGGTGGGATGCGGTGGACGCCGCATGCGTGA
>NZ_JAFCKQ010000003.1 GCF_018130215.1 Bradyrhizobium jicamae | reverse complement strand
AGAGGGCGCAGGGAAAGCCGGGTGCCGATCGCACCCATGGGCCCCGTGCAGTGTAGAAAGCACGGGGGTAGGACCACAGGTGTAACCGGAGCAACCCGGCTTTCCCTGCGCGATGGGTTACGGCTTATACGTGTTCTCCCCGGCGAGACTGGGCTTTTTTGTCACCGTCTCGCGAAGATGCTTTCGCATCTCGCGGGAGACACCTGCCACCAGGGCGTCAGGCCTGCACGATTTCGCCGTCCGCCTCATGCGCTCTCGTCAGTCACGCATGCAACGTCCACCGCATCCCACCACCACGTTCGTGACGATCGCGAGCGCCCCTCGAGCGAGTGAGACGGAAAATCTATACACTGATTTGGCCTACTGATAAACCGAAATATTTCTGCAATGGGGGCTTGCGCCGTCGGGCAAATCAGTGCTTGGGGCGCGAGGGGGCGCACAGTGGGATTGGGAGGGTGCCCCCTGGCGGGACCCCCGCATTGAGCCACGTGCTCACCTCGCCATCAGCCCATGCGGGCGAGCCCTGCGTCCGCTTGGGGACGAACTCCCTCCCCGCTTGACCTGGCCCCTGCGGCCGCCCCCATAGAGAGAGCGGTGGGAACGCGAGGTGATTCGATGACTGCTGCCGCACGATATTTGTCGCCGTCCGAAGCTGCGCGCCGGCTCGGCATTTCAGCAAAAGCGCTGCGCCTCTACGAGGAACGTGGCCTGGTCACGCCGGCCCGGACGCCGGCAGGATGGCGCGCCTATGGCGTGGCGGAGATGGCAAGATGCACGGAGATCGTCGCCCTGCGCATGCTCGGCCTCAGCATCGGTGAGGTGGCGCGGATCCTGCGCGGCGACGCCGCCATTCTGGCGCGCGTGCTGGCTGCGCACGAGGCCGCGCTCGAGGAACGCATCCGACAATCCGGCGACAGCATCGCCAGAGTGCGCCGCCTGCGCGCCGACCTTGGCAGCGGCAAGCTGCCGGCGACGCGCGAGGTGATCGGCGCGGTGAGCGAGCGGCCTTCCGTCGGCGTGGCGTTCGATCTACCCTGGCCGTGGGGCGGCGAGCGCTTCGAGCTGCGCGAGATCAGGCTTCTGAACTACATCGTCGGACCTCTCGGCAGCGGCAAGACGCGGCTGGCACAACGGCTCGCGGAGCAACTCCCCGATGCCGCCTTCGTCGGCCTCGATCGCGCGACGGATGGCGGCGCGGCGGTTTGTGCGCAGCTCGAGGCCGATCCGGCGCTGAAGGCGCGGGTCGACGACAGCCTCGCCACACTGATTGCCGGCGGAGCCGCGGAATCGCCCGCCCTCATCGTTCTGCTGGCAACGCTGCACGCAGACGGCCCCGCGATCCTCGTGATCGACATGCTGGAACAGGGGCTTGATGGCGCCACCCAGGAGGCGCTGATCGCGCAGCTGCGCTGCCGCGGGCCGCGGGCGCGGCCGCTGTTCTTCCTGACGCGCTCCAGCGCGATCCTGGATCTCGATGCGGTCGGCAGCGACGAGGCTGTGATCCTCTGCCCCGCCAATCACAGCGTCCCGACATCAGTGACGCCCGTTCCTGGTGCCCCCGGCTACGAAGCCGTCGCGACCTGCCTCGCCCCGCCCGAGGTCCGCGCCCGCACCGAGGGCATGGTGGCGTCGCTCGCACGGCGAAGTTAGGTTGAACCGGTCTCGCGGCAGACTGGCGGCACCGCCACCGCAAGCGGGAGAGGGAGCGCACCTCCTTCGCGGCGGCAACTCGGCTCAGTAGCGACAACTCCAGGTTTTGGTCGCGGCAGGCTGTGACCTCAACGCACGGTTCCGGTCGGAAATTCCGACGGAAGTGTGCTATAAGCCGTTCCCGATGCACGAGCTTCCCCGTACCCAGGCCCTGCGCTGCTTCATCACGGTCGCCCGCGAAGGAACCGTGTCGCGCGCCGCAACCGTGCTGGGGTTGACCCAGCCGGCGGTCAGCCTGCAACTGAAGGCCCTGGAAGAGAACACCGGGCTGCAACTGTTCAACCGCACCCCCAGCGGCTTCACGCTCACCGAAGCCGGGGCTGCGCTGCTGCCGCTGGCGCACAAGGCGGTGGCCGCCGCCACCGATTTCAAGGCGACGGCGGACGCGATGAAGGAGGCCGAGCGCGGCACGCTGCGCGTCGGCACCATACTGGATCCCGAATTCACCCGGCTCGGACCGTTCGTGCGCAATCTCGCCACCTCGGCGCAGCGAACCGAAGTGTTTTTGCGCCATGGCGTGAGCGACGACGTGCTGGCGCAGATCGGCCGGGGCGAGCTCGACGTCGGCTATTATGTCGACGCGACGCCGCCCGCCTCGCTGATCCATCAAAGCTTCGCCGAGCGCACGATCGACGACGGCCGCTACCAGCTCGCGCCCCTGCTCTGCTACGACTACCGGGTGATCGCGCCGATCGACTGGAGCGACCGGGTGATGGGCAAGGGCTGGGCGGAGCTCGCCCACCTGCCCTGGCTCGCGACCCCGGCACATTCGGGGCACCGGCGACTTCTCGACGACATCTTCCGTCCGCTCGGGCCGTTGCCGAAGCGCGTCGCCTTCACCGACCAGGAAGAGGCGATGATCGACTTCGTCGAGTCAGGCGTCTGCCTCAGCCTCGCGCGCGACGTCGTGCTCGCGCCGCGGCTGGCGCGCCCGCACAATTTCGTGGTCGCCGACCGGGTGAAAATCACCTGCGATCTCAGCTTCGCCTGTCTTGCTGCTCGCCGTCAGGAGAGCGCGATCGCCAATGCGTTCGCCGCCGTGCGGACGGTGTGGAACATCAAGCCGCTCGTCGCCGGCGCCGGGCCGGCGCGGACGGGAAAGGTGGCGAAGCACGTGTAGAGCCCGATGCCGCAATGCTGAGGTTGCTAGGCTGCCTCTACCAGCGGCCTCGTCATGTCCTCCATCTCGGGCACCAGCGATGGACCATCACGATCCAGCTGAGCGAGTTGGTCCATGAGTTGTCGCAGCCTTGGCGGCAGATCGTCGTACTCGCCCCGCAGTACATAGCGCAGCCTCTCGCCAATCTCCTCGCAGATGGCTCGCGCGTGCTCGGGTGCGATCGGATGATGCTCAGTCATGGGCGTACAGGACTTGGGCGGCAAACAGGACTTGGGCGAACAGGACTTGGGCGAACAGGACTTGGGCGAACAGGACTCGGGCGTGGACGATTTGTGACGACCGGGAGCCGTGCATTTCCGCAACGGCAGATCCTGCATACGCACAGGCGATCAAGGCCGGAATCCGAACGGTCTTGAACACGGCCGGTCTCCCTCTTCTTGTCCTTCAATAGCAGGAGGTCATTGCCGGGCGATTAGGAAAACTGGTTCTCACGGCCTTTAGAGGAATGGTAAACATCGGGTTCAGAGCACAAGGCGGCTTTGCCGGACGCCTGTTGCGTCGGGCGTTGCTGCAGTGCCAAAGTTGCCGAATGCAAATACGAGATGCCCTGCCGGAGGACGCCCCCGCTGCCTGCATCGTTTTGAAGCGGTCGATAGCGGAGCTTTGCGAAGCCGACCATCGAAACGACCCTTCCATCCTGGCACGATGGTTGGGCAACAAGACCCACGCAAATTTCCGCGCCTGGATCGAGCAACCTGACAATTCGGTGCTCGTGGCTGTCGAGAATCACGACATCCTGGCGGTCGGATCAGTGACCGACGCGGGGACGATCGGCCTCAACTACGTATCGCCCGATGCACGGTTTCGAGGGATCAGCCGCGCCCTGCTGCGGGCGCTGGAACTGCGAGCCGCCGAACGAGGCAATCACCGGTGCAACCTGACCAGCACCGAGACCGCTCGCCGGTTCTACCTGTCCAACGGCTACACTGAAACCGGCGCGCCGGCAGGCGGGTTCGGAACGAGTTCGGGTTATCCGATGACAAGAGCTCTGTCCGGGCGTTCGTCGGCCGACAGCGATGGCTGAAACGCTTCGAGCGAAGTGGACACCGGTTGGCGTGGAAGAAAGCGCGTCAGAACGAGAATCCTGAGCTTCGGAAAAATGCTCTAGTCGGCCGGGATGAAGCGCAGCGTGCCTGCTCGACGCGTCGGCCTGCCGGTGTCGTTGGTGTGATTGACACCATCCATCACAGGCACCTCGGGGAAATCGAACGGGCTTGCCCCGTCGAGGCAAGCAACGTTCACGGCATACAGAGTCTGGTCGGATCGCCGTTGGTGATGTGTGTATATGCCGCAGCGAGAGCAGAAGAAGTGCTGCGCTGATCCGGTATGAAAGCGGTAGCTTGTCAACGCATCTTCGCCCTGCAGGACCTTGATCCCGCCCATTTCCGCCATGACCACGACGGCGCCCCGCATTCGGCAGTAGGAGCACGTGCAGCGGCGGATCGAATTGAAGCCGTCGCTGAGCGTCACCTCGAAGCGCACCGTGCCGCAATGGCACTGGCCGGTCCGAACGTTCATGTCATCCACCATGTTGCCGGTATCTCCCGTTCAGCTCACTTCGACGCAGAGAGATGCCGTCAACATGTGTCGTAGCCTCGGTGGCTGGAGCGCAATCACGGCAGTCTATCACAAGACCGGACGCCGCAATCGGTATGGCCCGGGTTGCCCCGGGCCGGGCTGCACGAGCCGCTGTGCTGCGGCCACACACTGTCCCCAATCAGGGGGACAGACGCGCGCCTCGAAATCGATTATGCGAAGGGGGCCATACCGGCTATTTTCGGCTGCACAAGAAGATCAATTCGGGGGAGGATTTGCGATGAAGCTGGCGTTGGCCGGACTTTGGATCGTTGCGGGCGTGCTGCTGGTGGCTTCGCCTGCGGCGGCCGACATCAAGGTCGGGATCGTGGTATCGGCGTCCGGACCGGGCTCGGCGCTGGGGCAGCCCCAGATGCGGACGATCGCGGCGCTGCCGAAGGAAATCGCCGGCGAGAAGATCGTCTATATCCCGCTCGACGACGAGTCGGATCCGACCAAGGGGACGCAGAATGCCCGGCGCCTCGTGATCCAGGACGGCGTCGACATCCTGATCGGTTCCTCGCTGACGCCGGTGACCATGCCGATGCTCGACGTCGCCTTCGAATCGAAGACGCCGATCATCTCGCTCGCGGCGGCGACCGCGATCGTGCGGCCGATCGACGAGCGCCGCCGCTGGGCGTTCAAGGTGGTGCCCAACGACGATCTGATGGCGGCGGCGATCCTGAAGTACATCGCCAAATCCGGCGTCAAGACGCTCGGCTATATCGGGGTGTCGGACGGCTACGGCGAGGGCTACTACAAGGAGGTCTCGCGGCTGGCACCGACCCTGGGCCTGACGGTGACGACGCACGAGGTCTATGCGCGCGCCGACACCAGCGCCACCGGCCAGGCGCTCAAGGTGCTTGGCACCAACCCGGACGCGGTGTTCATCGCCTCCGCCGGCACGCCGGCCGTGCTGCCGCAGGAGGCGCTGCGCGAACGCGGCTATGCCGGCAAGATCTTCCAGACCCACGGTGTCGCGTCCGAGGAATTCATCAAGCTCGGCGGCGCCAACGTCGAGGGCGCCATTTTCACCGGCGAGGCCTTCACCATCGCCGATGACCTGCCGGCGAACGATCCGTTCCGGCAGGCGCGCGACGAGTTCGTCGCGGCCTATGAGAAGGTCAACGGCTCGAGGCCGAACATCTTCGGCGCGCATCTCTGGGATGCGATCGCGCTGTTCAAGCGGGCGGTGCCTGACGCGTTGAAGGTCGCGAAACCCGGCACCGGCGAATTCCGCGCCGCGCTGCGTGACGAGTTGGAGCGCGGCAAGGACGTCTACCTGAACAACGGTCTCTCGACGATGAGCGCGACCGACCACAATGGCTATGACGAGCGCTCGGCCTTCCTGATCAAGGTGGAGAAAGGCAAGTTCCGCCTGGTGAAGTAGCGCCTTGCAAGAAGGCTAATCACCGCCCCAGCGCCAGCGCGGCGGCTCGCCTTTCCACCAGCACACGCCGGTGAGGAGAATGCACACGCCTATCACATAGGCGATGAAGCCGAGCGGAGAGTGCCGCGGGATCACCGCGGCGCCGACGCCAACGAGCACCAGGAAGCCGGCGAACACCACCCAGCCTTGCCAGGTGAGCGGCAGCCCCCAGCCCCAGCCGTAGCGCTTGGCGGGAAACCAGTATCTGGTGTCTTGCTGCATGGCATTTCTCCGATGAGTGCCTCGGACAACGAGTGCCTCAGACCTTCCCTGCCCCGCAGATTTCCTTCAGCGCCTGCCATTCCACCGGCGACAGCAGCGGCGTGCCGGTAAGCGTGCTGCCGACGTCGGCCTTGCCCATGCGCGCAAGCCGGTCCTCGGTCAGCGGATGGCTGGCGACCAGCGTGAGCCCCTTGCCGCCCTCCTTGCCGGTGATGCGGAATATCAATTCGCCCATCGGCTTCGCCGGCCGGCCGAGCCGGTGCATGGTCTCGATCGCGAAGCTGTCGGCATTGGTCTCGGCATCGCGCGAATAGGATGAGGTCACCAGCGTGCGCGAGGCGAAGATCAGTGCGCCGGAACCGGTGATGTCGCCGAACAACAGCCCGATCAGGAACGATGTGCCGCCGTTGTGGATCAATTCGCGCATGCTGTCGCGATGCCTGACATGGCCGAGCTCATGCGCCAGGACGCCGGCGATCTCGTCGGGATTCTCGGCCTTCGCCAGCAGCCCGTCGAACAGATAGACCTTGCCACCCGGCAGCGCAAAGGCATTGGGAACCGCGGTGGCGAGCACTGCCGACTGCACCGACGCATCGAGACCGGCGGATTGCCTGAGCGCCCCCACCAGTTTCTCGAATGCGGCCTGGCCGGCCGCATTGTCGCAGCGCCTGGCGTCGAAGATCACCTTGACCTGCGCCTCGGCGACGTCGCCGACCCGCCGCTCGAAGGCATCGGGCACCAGCGGCGTCAGCCGCTCGGCGGCGAGCGGCACGCCGAACAGCACCACCAGCACGATCGACACCGCGGCCGCCAGCGACCAGCCGATGATGGTGGCGACGCCGCGGCGGTTCGGCAGGTTCTCGTCGAGCCGGCCGCAGCGCGCGACCAGATCGGACGCAAGCCGTGCGTCGCGGATCTCGAGCCGCGCCAGCGATGGTGCGGCGAGGCAGCTCACGCGCAGGACGCCGGTCGGACTGTCGGCGCGACGGATGTCGGCATAGGCCCAGCGCGCCAGCACTTGCCCGTCCTGGCTGATCTCGAGCGCGTCCGACAGACCCAGCGCGACGACGCGACGCTTGTTCGACGCGCCGTCGAAATAGACACCGTCAGCAGCCGGCGGCATCGGATCATGGCCGGTGAAACCGTTCTCCATGGCTCAGAAGCCCGCGACGTCGAGGCCGTCGGCAAAGCCTTCGCCGAGCGCATTGGCGAGCTCGCCACGCGCGGTGACGTTGGCGGCGGCCTGGATGTTGTGCACGATGGTCGACGACAGCACCCGGACCCAGAGGTCGCGCATCAGGTAGACCCGCATCACGACGTTCAGTGCCAGCGCGAACACCAGATAGCCGATGCCGGCCAGCACCAGGAGCGGAATGCTCCTGGCGAAGGCCTCGGTCTTGAACAAGGTTGCGAGCGAGCTGCCGTCCATGCTCGCGACCAGAAAAGTGCAGAGCAGGAGATAGGCTGCGAACGCGACGCCGAGAAGCATGATCCAGCCGATAACCTTCCAGTACAGCCCGATCAGCGCGCTGCGCCGCATGGTGGACTCCAGCCTGACCTCGCCGAAGCGGATACCCGACAGCCACCAGCGCCATTCGATCGCCTTGTAGGCGCCATAGACGAACGGCGCGAATATCATGAGATACAGCGCGAACGGCGCCAGCAGCCACAACCACCAGCCGCGCTTGAAGAATTCCCACCCGGTACCCTCGAAGCGGCCCTGCAGATCGCCATAATAGGAGTGCCGCATCTTGTAGCGTTCGAGCGCCGCCTCGCGCCAGGGCAACGCAAGGCCGAGCGTGAGCCCAACCGCGATCGCCCACAGCGAGGCCTGCAACGCGTAGAGCCAGCCCGAGCCGCTCATCCAGAACCGCACCCCGCGCCACACCGTGCGTGTCAGCCGATAGCGCCGCGCGCGATAGATCGCGAACTGCCCGAACACATAGAAGAAGGCGACCAGCGGCAGCGAGGCGAAGGCCTTGGCCTGCTCCGCCTCGAGACCGGCCAGGAAATAGGCCAGATAGACCGGCACCAGGATCGCGAGCGCGACCAGGAAGCCGATCAGGAGCTCCTTGCCGCGGCCGGTATATTCGGCGGCGTCGCCGTCGACCAGCGTGTTCGACCACAAATGGCGGCGCATGTCGGTGGCGAGCCAGAACCGGTAGAAGCCGGCGGTGATCAGCTCGAGCCCGGCGCCGCGCACGATCAGGCGGAAGAACTCCTTCCGGCTCCCGGAGAACGAGACCGGCATCGGCGGCGGAACGGGCGCGGGCGGCGGCGGTAGTGGCGGCCCCGGCGGGGTCCAGCTCATGTCATTCACGGATCAACTCCGAAGGCGGCAATCCCTGCGTATCAAGACCACGGATTGGTCGCCGCGAGTGTGATCCAGGTTTCACACGGGGTCGAGCGCGCCACACGATTCCGGCGTTGCGGCGAAAGCTTTGCATTAACGGGGCGTTGCCGGGATTGCGACACTGTCGAACCCGGGCCCCCCGCCGACTGACGGATGCGCGCATCGAAGCGAATTGGAACGCTGTTTCAAACAGACTCCGCCCTCGCCTCCGGCCCGTTGCTGCCGCAACCGGTCCGGAATTGGCCGTTTTGGACCGGTAGGATTCGGCCAAAAGCGCGCGAAGGGGTCTTGCGAAAATCGCGGAATGAGAATGTAATTCGGTAAAACATCCGCGCCGGCGATGCCCCCGGCCAGGGAACCATTCAAGCAACCATTCAAGAAACCATTCAAGGGACCAACGAGGAGCCGCTCATGCACGGGACCGCCGATCTCGTCAACGACACGAATCTGGACGCCGCGCGCGAGCGCGCCAACGCGCTTCCGCTCGCCGACTATGATCCCGGCGACCCCGAATTGTTCAAGACCGATTCGTTCTGGCCGTATTTCGACCGGCTGCGCCGCGACGACCCGGTGCACTACTGCAAGGACTCGATATTCGGGCCGTACTGGTCGGTGACCCGGTACAACGACATCATGGACATCGACACCAATCACTCGGTGTTCTCGTCCGCCGCCTCGCTCGGCGGCATCACGATCCGCGACGTGCCGCCGGACCTGCGTCGCGAGAGCTTCATCGCGATGGACCAGCCGCGCCATTCGGCGCAGCGCAAGACCGTGGCGCCGATGTTCACGCCGGCCAGTCTCGACGAGCTCGCCATCAACATCCGCAAGCGCTCGACCGAATGCCTCGACAATCTGCCGCGCGGCGAGGTGTTCGACTTTGTCGACAAGGTCTCGATCGAACTGACCACGCAGATGCTCGCGGTGCTGTTCGATTTCCCCTGGGAGGACCGCCGCAAGCTGACCCGCTGGTCCGACGTCGCGACCACCCTGCCCGGCGCCGGCGGGCTTGTCGCCACCGAGGATGAGCGGCAGGCCGAGTTGATGGAATGTGCCGGCTATTTCGCGCGCCTGTGGAAGGAGCGCAGCAACCAGCCGCCGAAGACCGACCTGCTCTCGATGATGGCGCACAGCGACGCCACGCGGAACATGGATCCGAAGAACTTCCTCGGCAATCTGATCCTGCTGATCGTCGGCGGCAACGACACCACGCGCAACACGATGTCGGGCAGCATCTACGCGCTCAACAAGCATCCCGACCAGTATCGCAAGCTGAAGGCCAACCCGGCGCTGATCGACAGTTTCGTGCCGGAGGTGATCCGTTGGCAGACCCCGCTCGCCCATATGCGGCGTACCGCATTGCAGGACTTCGAGTTCCGCGGCCGCCAGATCAAGAAGGGCGACAAGGTCGTGATGTGGTACGTCTCCGGCAACCGCGACGAGACCGCAATCGAGCGGCCCTACGAGTTCGACATCGAACGCGCGCGGCCGCGCACCCACATCTCGTTCGGCTTCGGCATCCATCGCTGCGTCGGCATGCGGCTCGCAGAGCTGCAGCTCAAGATCATCTGGGAGGAGATTCTCAAGCGCTTCGACACGATCGAGGTGGTCGAGGAGCCGCAGCTTGTGTATTCGAGCTTCATCAAGGGCTACGAGACGCTGCCGGTGCGCATCGCCGCCTGACGCATCGCGAGCCAAGCAGGATCAAGTGCCATGAACGTCCAGACCCAGATCCGCGCCGACAGGGCCGAGCTGCTGCGCCAGGCGCGCGAGGAAGCCTATTCAACGCCGCTGAAGGACTTCCATCCCGGCGCGCCCAGACTGTTCCAGAACGACACGCTGTGGCCGTTCTTCGAACGGCTGCGCAAGGAAGAGCCGGTGCATTACTGCACCAACGCGCCGATCGAGCCCTATTGGTCGGTCGTGAAGTACAACGACATCATGCATGTCGACACCAGCCACGGCATCTTCTCCTCGGATTCCACGCTCGGCGGCATCTCGATCCGCGACGTGCCGCCCGGCTACGACTACCCGAGCTTCATCGCGATGGACCAGCCGAAGCACGCCCATCAGCGCAAGACCGTCTCGCCGATGTTCACCCCGACCCATCTGGACGAGCTGGCAAAGCTGATCCGCCAGCGCTCGCAGAGCGTGCTCGACAATCTGCCACGCAACGAGACCTTCAATTTCGTCGAGCGGGTGTCGATCGAATTGACCACCCAGATGCTGGCGACGCTGTTCGACTTCCCCTGGGAGGAGCGGCGCAAGCTGACGCGCTGGTCCGACGTCTCGACCGCGCTGCCGAAGAGCGGCGTCGTGGAGACGCCGGAGCAGCGGCGGCAGGAAATGGACGAGTGCTACGCCTATTTCTCGAAGCTGTGGAACGAGCGCGTCAACGCGCCGCCGCAGAACGATCTGCTGTCGATGATGGCGCACAGCGACGCGACGCGGCACATGGACCCCGACAACCTGATGGGCAACATCATCCTGCTCATCGTCGGCGGCAACGACACCACGCGCAACACCATGAGCGGCTCGGTGCTGGCGCTGCACGAGCATCCCGACCAGTTCAGGAAGCTGAAGGAGAACCCCGGTCTGATCGACACCATGGTGCCGGAAGTGATCCGCTGGCAGACACCGCTCGCGCACATGCGGCGCACCGCGCTCGTCGATACCGAGCTCGGCGGCAAGAAGATCCGCAAGGGCGACCGTGTCGTGATGTGGTACGTCTCCGGCAACCGTGACGACGAGGTGATCGAGCGGCCCGACGAGTTCATCATCGACCGCGCCCGGCCGCGTATCCATCTGTCGTTCGGCTTCGGCATCCACCGCTGCGTCGGCATGCGGCTCGCCGAGCTGCAGCTCAAGATCGTCTGGCAGGAGATGCTGAAGCGGTTCGACCGGATCGAGGTGGTCGGCGAGCCGAAGCGGGTCTATTCCAGCTTCGTGCGCGGGATCGAGAACCTGCCGGTGCGGATTCCGGGATAAAAGGCTAGCATCGCCATCGATGGCAATTGCGCCAGTCTGCCAACGGCGAAAGGTCCGCGGCAGCGGGTTCAACGCGTTATTCGATCCATCGCCCGTCGCCGGGGATTGCTGCGCCATTCCGTAATGCTGCAGTCGAACCGGTCCCGGAACCAGCGTGCTAGCGCGCTCTGCGCGGAGAAGCCGAGTAGTTCGGCGACAGCGCTGAGCGAACGATCCTTTTCCTCGATGAGGCGAACCACCAGTTCGGCCCGCTGGTCATCGACAATCCCGGAAAAGCTCTTGCCGCTGTCGGCGAGCCTGCGTTGCACGGTGCGAGCGTCGCAGCCCAGATGCTGGGCGACGCGCTCCACCGAGCAGTGCCCCTTCGGCAGCAATGTCGCGATCAATTCCCGCACCTTGCCGTCGAATGTCGGCGAGCGCGCGGCAACCGTCTCGATATACCTCTGCGCATATCTCGCGATCGATGGGTCTGCTGCAGCCATCGGGCGATCCATGTCGATGTCGGCACAGATGATCCCGTCGAACTCCGCTCCGAACGACACGTTGCACTTGAAGAAGCGCCGGTATGTCTGGCGATTGCGCGGCACCGGATAGGTGAAGTGCACGTCCAGTGGCCGCCACTCCGGTCCCAGGAAGGCGCTCAGAATGCGATAGGTGACCCCTACCGCCAGCTCTACCGCCTGCCGTGCCGGCACGGGACGACCAAGCAGCAGCTCGGGTATGATCGCCACGCTGTCGCCGTGCCGCTCGATGCGCTGACGCAGCGACTCGTTGTGAATGTGCATGTACTGGCCGATCGCCTCCATCGCCGCTCCGACGGTCGGCTGGTCGCGCGCGATGAGTGCGACCGGCCCGAGATTGGAAAACCCGCCACGCTCGGCCAGCCGAAGCCCGAAATCGTCGATTTCTGCGGCCGTCGCGGATGCCTCGAGCAGGCGGCGCACGCCGCCGCCCGGGATCCGGATGTCGGGATCGGTCAGGCAAGGCGGCAGGCCCACGCTTTTCAACATCCTCGCCGGATCAAGCCCGACGCTGCGCGCGGTCTCCGCATAATGGGTCAGGCAGGCGGCGCGGATCAGGTCGACCATCGCAAAATCCTCCCTGTCGCGAAGTGTAAAGTCGGTGTCGCGAACCGTCAAACGCGATGTCGCAGCCTGACGTACTGAACAATCAAGGAAGCGGCCGGAAACCGGCGGCATCACAGGGCGGAAACGGCGGAAAAACCATGCGCGCAATCGGTGCGGCTCAGGAAAGGCACGGATTGACCGACCGCTTCGGCGAGCCGCCGTGGTTCCCATCCTGACGGGTTCGTTTCCGTCCCGCACGTCACCGCCATCGTTCCCAGAACCACCTCACCACCTAACCAGATTGGAGCCGGATATGGCTTACGAAACTATCGAAGTACGCAAGACCACTCCGACGATCGGCGCCGAGATCTTCGGCATCGATCTCTCGCAGCCAATGAGCAACCGGCAATTCGACGAAATCCATCGGGCGCTGATGGAAAATCTCGTCATCTTCTTTCGCGACCAGCACCTGACCGTCGAGCAGCAAAAGGCTTTCGGCGCCCGGTTCGGCAAGCTGCATGTCCACCCGAACGCGGCGAAGGAGCTGCCGGATCACCCTGAGATCCTCGTCATCAAGGCCGACGAGAACAGCAAGCGCGTCGCCGGCGAATCCTGGCATTCCGACGTCTCCTGCGGTGAGGAGCCGCCGATGGGCTCGATCCTCTATATCCAGGAGATCCCGCCGGACGGTGGCGGCGACACGATGTTCGCCAACATGTATGAGGCCTATGAGAGCCTGTCGGAGCCGCTGCGCACGATGCTCGACGGGCTGACTGCGATCCACGATTCCTGGAAGGCGCATTCGGACCGCAAGCCCGGCGAGGGCAGCGACATGCAGTTCCCGCGCTTCGAGCATCCCGTGGTGCGCGTCCACCCGGTGACAGGCCGCAAGCTGCTGTTCGTCGATCGCGGCTTCACCACGAAAATCGTACAGCTCCGCCGGGCCGAGAGTGACGCGCTGCTCTCGTTCCTGTTCCAGCACATCGAGACGCCCAAGCTGTCGTGCCGGTTCAAATGGCAGAAGAACTCGATCGCCTTCTGGGACAATCGCTCCGCCCAGCACCAGGCCATTTTCGATTACTGGCCGCATCGGCGCTACGGGCACCGGGTCACGATCTGCGGCGACAAGCCATTCGGTGTCGCCAGGCAGATCTCGAATGCGAGCCTAGCGGCAAGCTAGGCGCACCTCGCGATCGAACAACAACATCCTGATCAATGAAGGCATCAATGACTGACCGCATCGACACGAACTTCCTCACGCAATGCTTCGGCCTGACGGGTCGTACGGCCATCGTCACGGGCGCCGGATCGGGCCTCGGCCGGCAGGCGGCAAAGACCCTCGCCGCCGCTGGCGCCGAGGTGGCGCTGCTCGGGCGCCGCGAGCAGCAATTGAAAGAGACCGAAGCCGAGATCCTCGGCGCAGGTGGGCACGCACGCTGCTTTCCGGTTGATGTGACCGACCAGACGGCACTGGACGCGGTGCTGGATCGGATTCAGCAGGACATGGCTCCGCTGTGGGCCCTGATCAACAATGCCGGCACAGGGGGACGCAGTCCACTTGCCGAGGTCAGCGCAGCTGCTGTTGACCGTATCCTGGGCCTGAACACCAAGGCGGCACTGTTCGTGGCAACCGCCTTCGCACGGCGCCTCACCGCAGCGCGCAGCCCCGGGCGCATCGTCAACATCTGTTCGCTCGCCGCGCAGTCGCACCCCGCGGGTCTCGGAATCTACGGGGCCAGCAAGGCGGCTCTCGAGCACCTGACGCGCACCATGGCCCACGAATGGGCGGCTCTTGGCATCAACGTGAATGCCATCAATCCGGGGTTCATCGAGACGGACATCAACCGTGCCATGCTGCAGACTTCAGCCGGAAAAATGATGATCGAGCGCCTGCCACGCAAGCGCGTGGGCACCCCGGACGCGCTGGACGGTGCGGTCTTGCTGCTGGCGTCGCCAGCCAGCGCCTTCATCACCGGTTCGACGCTGATCGTCGACGACGCACAGCGTTTCGGAGTCGCCTGAGACCTTCCGCTCGAAGCGAAAACCAATCCCGCCACTGGAGGCATCAATGTTCTGGAAGAAAAGTCCCGCCGCGGTACTGGCCAGCCTGCTGGTCATTCACGTGCTGGCTCACATCGACCGCAACATGCTGTTGGGCTTCTCGCCGCAGATCGTTGCAGACCTCAAGATCAGCAACGCCCAATACGGCTTCCTCGTGGGAGTGGTCTGGGTCCTGAGCTTCGGCTTCATGGCGGTCTTTCTCGGGTCGCTCGCCGACCGGTTCAGCCGCACGCGCATCATCGCAGCCGGCGTGTTCATCTGGAGCCTCTGCACATGGGCTTCCGGTCATGCAGAGAGCTTCGAGCAAATGGCGCTGGCGCGCTTCTTCGTCGCCAGCGGTGAGGCTGCCCTGGTGCCCGCAGCCGTTTCAATTCTGACGGAACTGTTCTCGGAGCAGAAGCGCAGCACGGTCATGGGTATCTTCTTCACCGGCATTCCCATGGGGATCGGCTGCAGCTTCCTGCTGGCCGGCACATTCGGTGCGTCGCATGGCTGGCGCACGACGTTCTATGCGCTGGGAGCGGCGGGGATTGTCATCGCCGCGCTGCTGGCCTTCCTGAAGGAGGATCGCGGCAGGACGACGGCCCACGAGCGCGGAGCGCCGTTCGTTCAGCAAGTCCGTACGGTGCTGGGCTTGATGCGCAGCCGTCCGGCGCTGTTGTTCCTGATCATCGGCTTCGTCATGCTTCATATCCTGTTCGCCGGACTGTCGTTCACTCAGCTGTGGATGGTGAAGGAAAGGGGCATGGACGCATCTTCCATCGCGTCTCGCATCGGCACATTGCAGTTGCTGTTTGGCGCCGTGGGGTCTGTGATCGGTGGTGTCGTCGGCGATCGCCTGGCGCGTCGACTTCCCGGCGGACACGCGGCCGTCATCGTGCTGTTCATTGCCATGTGTGCCGGCCCCATGGTCGCCTATCGCTTCGCGGCCCCGGGCTCATGGGCTTTCTATGTCGGCATGTGCGCCGGATTCTTCCTGCCACTGGCCTGTTACGGGTCGGCAAATGCCGGGATCATGAGCATGGTGCCGTCGCAGACGCGCTCGACGGTCGCCGGGTTCACGATGCTGAGCATCAATGTCTTCGCTATCGCGCTTGGAAACCTGGCGGCTGGCCGCGCGGTCGACGTGCTCGCGGCACAGGGCGTTTCCGCACCGCTGACGCATGTCGTGCTGGCGACCGACGTCATAGGGATCAGCTCGGCAATATTCTTTGCACTGGCCGCCCTGTTCTCGGCGCGGCAGCGCGATCTGTTGATCCCGGTGCCCGCCCGCGCCTAGAACGTGTACTCATGACGTGGCGGGCCGATGTCCGGTCAACGTCCGACAGCGGACCAAGAGCGGACATCGCAGACGGGCCCAGGAGCCGACACGAGCTTATCGCGACGGCGAACCTCCCCGTCATTGTGGTGATAGGCACCTTTGGCAACTAACATCTGCCAGCGCCTTGAATATAGCCGGCGTGCGTTCCAGGCGGGCGATCGTTCGCGCGCCTTCGAGGGCGGCTACCAATGCGGCTGCGGTGGAGGATGCGCGGGCGGGCGCGAAACCGCACCCCCTAAAATGCTCCGCAACAATCTCGGTCGAATCAACAAATCCGCGCGCTACCCGTTTGGTCAGTTCGGCGTCGAGCGCGGGCAGCTCATTCGCCAGATTCTGCATTAAACATCCATACTGGAAATCGGAGGCGACCATCTCGGCCGCGAATGTGCCGAAAATCTGCTGAACAAAATTCAGGGCATCACCCGTCGTATTCGCCGAGATATTTCGCAATAAGGCAATTCTACTCGCGACGTAATGATCGATTGCTTCTTCTGCGAGCTGTGCCTTGCCGCGTGGAAAGTGAAAGTAGAACGATCCTTTAGGCGCACCGCTTTCTTCAAGGATCTGGATCAACCCAGTCGCAGTGTAGCCCTGGATGCGAAACAGTCGTTCGGCCGTGGCAATCGCGCGCGCGCGGGCGTCAGTCTTACGTGGCATGCCGTGACCTAGCACGTTTCGCTTGACGCCTCTATGGCGATCGCCATACTATGGCGATCGACATATATAAAGGCTGGCGGTGCCCCTATACCATGTCCTAAGCCAAGATGCGTCCCGACGAGCCGTCTTGGCGATGGGCGCGGCCACCCTGGTCGCGGCTTTAGGTCGACCGCTCCGCGCAAACCCGACAGGAGGAACTGATTTGGCCACGTCACCATACGGCGAGGGAACGCTTCCCAAGGGGGTCCGCTCGCGCATGATCCACGGGGTCAACGGCCTCGATGTCCATATTCTCGAGGCGGGTTACGAAAGCCTCGGCCGGCCACTCGCGCTGCTTCTGCACGGCTTTCCGGATTTGGCTTACGGCTGGCGACACCTGATCCCGATTCTGGCAGACGCAGGATATCATGTCGTTGCGCCCGACCAGCGGGGCTTTGGCCGCACCACCGGCTGGGTGAACGACTATGACGCCCGACTGGAGCCCTTCAGCCTCCTGAATATGACGCGCGACGCCCTCGGATTGGTTTCGGCATTGGGATATCGGAGGACGGCGATGCTCGTCGGTCACGATACCGGTTCGCCCGTGGCGGCCTATTGTGCGCTAGCCCGCCCTGACGTCTTTCCCTCGGTGGCGCTAATGAGCGCACCGTTCCCCGGTCCGCCGGCGCTTCCGTTCGATACCGCACAAAGCGAGACATCGTCGGCTCAACCGAACACTGGAAATCAGGATCTAGCGGCCGCGCTGGCGGCGCTCGATCCGCCCAGACAATATTATCAGCAATATTTCAGCACACGGGAGGCGAACGATGAGATGCGGCGCCCCCCTCAAGGCTTACACACGTTTCTGCGCACATACTTCCAAGTCAAGAGCGCTGACTGGCCGGGAAATAAGCCGCATCCATTGAAGGCGCGATCCGCCAAAGAACTTGAACAACTGCCCACCTATTACGTCATGGATCTCGGCAAGACGATGCCCCAGACCGTCGCTCCATTCCAACCTTCCGCTGCCGAGGTCCTGGCCAGCAAATGGCTCACCGAACCGGAACTTGAAGTGTATACGGCGGAGTATGGCCGCACCGGGTTTCAAGGCGGCCTGATGGCTTACCGCGTCTTTTCCGATCCGGACCTAACCGCTGAGTTGCGCCTGTTTTCGGGCAAGACGATCGATGTCCCTTCGCTCTTCATCAACGGGAAGAGCGATTGGGGCACCTATCAGACGCCAGGCGCGGTCGATCTCATGAAGACGAAGGTGGCGACGAGGATGCGTGACATCGAGCTGATTGACGGCGCCGGTCACTGGCCCCAACAGGAGCAGCCGGTTCGGCTCGGCACGCTGCTGCTCGCCTTCATCAAGGAGGCCGGTGGGGCGGATCATTCCAGCGATTTTGGACCTGGCGGCCGTTAGCCCGGATCCCTATCCTCGCGCTCCGGGCTTTGAGTGTGCAGCAACGTGCCTCGCGTGACCGGAAGTGCGCGCCGGTACAGAAGGCTTTGTCGCGTTGCGTGGATTCCACCGAAAAGCAATCGCAGCGAGCCGAAGCTCGGCGCCAGTGAGTCCACGTCCTTGGCTCGAGCCGAAAGCGCTCTCCGGGATTTTGTTCGTCGGACCGGCCGTGCGATAGATCAGCCGGACGACTCGCGCGAGGCCAGGCGGACGGCATGGCCTCGCACAAGCTTTGTCCTGACATGGGCGAAGGCCCGCGGGAGCTTGCCGGACCGGGCATCACCCGGCCTGAGCAGGATCGCGACCCGCTTGCGCAGGCGGCCGGCGAGAGCGCTTTCCGCCAGTCGTGTGGCCTCGGCCTTGCGAATGATCATGGCCATGATGGGCGTGGGCGACGCCGGCACGATGGCGACATCCTTCGACCTGGACAGGCCGCCGACGCCTTCGCAGGGTGCCTCGGGCGGCAGATCGATGCGGATCGCGAGCCTGTGGGCGTCCTCGATCCAGTCCTCCGCCCTGGTGCCGGTGATGATCCGGACATAGTCGCGGGTCTCGCGCGGCAATTCGCCCTGCCTCGCAAGCCACTTCAGAATGCGGCCGCTGCCGGCATTGTAGGCGGCAGCCGCGAGTCCGAGATTGCCGAAATCGTCACGCAACTTGCGCAGGAGCCTGGCCGAAGCCGGCAGCGCCTTGAACGGATCGAAGGGATCGTCGAGACCGACATCCGCGGCCGTCTCCGGCATGAACTGCGCAACGCCCTGCGCGCCCGCCCGACTGATTTCGTCCAGGCGAAAGCGGCTCTCCTGCCAGATCAGCCGCGCAAAGAACGCGACGGGGATTTCGCTGGCCTCGGCGGCTTCTTTCAAGGCCTGGCAGAACGCATCGATTCCGGGTGCCGGGGGCTCGGCGACGCTGTTGTCGGCCTGGCCTGCCGGTGCCGGCGTTCCGACATCGACCATCGCACTGGATCCCTCGCCGGCGACTGCGCTTCCGACGAAGCGGGCCGCGAAGGACACGGCGTCCTCTGAGTCCTTTGAAACAGGGGAGATTTGCGTTGTTGAGACGTTGCTCGGGACCGGACTTGACGAACAATCGAAATCGAGCATCAAAACGAGAAGCGCGGCAAACGCCGCGATGACAAATCGCATTTGCTTGGGGGGACCTGGACTGTGGTGTGAGCGACGTGCAGGCGCACGTCCGGTAACCATTCTTTAACAGGTCGATTGCGGCGAAGCTGCGATCTCCGCGGTTCCACCTGATCGCGACGCGGCTATCGCATTGGAACTTTCGATGCTCCCCGTAGCTTTACGGAATGACCCACGCAGCGGATGCACGATGTTTCGAGCCCTTGTCATTGTCCTCCTGGTCATCTCGGCCGGGCCAGCGGCTGCAGCACAACTCGATGCGGCCTCCATCAATGACGCGGCGGCGCCGTCCGCAAAACCATCGCGCCATGACCAGACCAGCGCATCCATCGCCAGGCTCGAGATCCTGCTCGATCGCGCGCACTTTTCACCCGGCGAGATCGACGGCAAGCTCGGCGAGAATGCGCAGAAGGCGCTTGTGGCCTTCGCCGATTCGAATGGATTGTCCTTCGACAAGGTCGTGACGACTGATCTCTGGAACAAGCTGTCCGCCAGCAGCGATGGCGCGGCAATCGTCAACTACGAGATCGCCGAGGCAGACGTGAAAGGACCGTTCCTGAAGAAGCTGCCGGCGAAAATGGAGGCCATGAAGAGCTTGCCGGCCCTGGGCTACACCAGTCCGCGCGAAGCACTGGCCGAGAAATTCCACATGAGCGAGGCGTTGCTTCAGGCCATCAATCCCGGGCAGAAATTCGACAAGGCAGGCGAAACGATCGCGGTTGCAAACGTGCTCGTGTCAGGAAATCCGGCACCGGCTGCGCGCGTCGAGGTCGACAAGACGCGACAGACGGTCATGACGTACGACACAGCGGACAAGCTGCTCGCGTTCTATCCCGCAACGGTCGGCAGCACGGAGAAGCCGACGCCAAGCGGAACACTGAAAGTGACCGCGATCCAAAAGGATCCGACCTACCACTACAATCCCAAATACAGGTTCAGGGGCGTCAAATCGAAGAAGCCCTTCACGATCAGGCCCGGTCCGAACAATCCGGTCGGCTCGATCTGGATCAATCTCTCGGCCGAAGGCTATGGCATTCACGGCACCGCCAATCCCGGCAAGGTCAGCAAGGCAGCTTCGCATGGCTGCGTGCGATTGACCAATTGGGACGCGAATACGCTCGCTGCGAGCGTCAAGCGCGGCACGCCGGTGAGCTTCGTGGGTTCGCAGAGAGGGACGTGATCCGGGTTCCTGGCTCGGTCCCGCCGGAGCAAAGCAGAGTTGTCGTCGGTCAGAACCTGGTCGGACGCGCCATGGCTCTCGATCGACTATTTCGCTGGCTTACAACCCGGAGCCCCAAAGGCCAAACGCCTCCCCATTGATCAAGATCAAGATAGCGCCTCTCGGGCGAGCGACGCTGGTCCAGGACAAACTGGCTCGCCGGAGGCAATCATGCATCGTCGCCAGATATTGAAGGCTTTTGCGGGGGCTGCGCTATGTCCGCTGTGCGTGTCCGCCGGTCTTGCCAGCGAAAACCACCATTGGAGTTACGAGGGAGCGACCGGTCCCGACAAGTGGGGCGACCTCGATGCATCAAACGCGGTATGCTCAACTGGCAACCAGCAATCTCCCATCGACATCACCGGCACCGTCACGACCCGCCAGCCCTCGCTCAGGCTGAATTGGAGCAAGCGGCCCGACACGATCGTCAACAACGGGCACACCATCCAGCTCAACTTCGCGCAAGGTGACACGTTGGAGGTGGGAGATCGCAGCTTCGGGCTGACCCAGTTCCACTTCCATCATCCAAGCGAACACGTCGTCGATGGCAAGCGCTACGCGATGGAAGTACACTTTGTCCACGCGGCAGGAGAGGCCGGGCTCGCGGTTGTCGGCGTGTTCATCGCGCCGGGGAAGACCAACGCGGTGTTCAACAAGATCGTCTCGACCATGCCGGAAGAGGAAGGAGCGCCCGTTCCGGCAGACCCGGGTATCGATCCCGGCCGACTGTTGCCGGCCCAACGCCGCTATTATCACTACGAGGGATCGCTAACGACGCCGCCGTGCAGCCAGACGGTCGATTGGCTCGTGCTCGCTCACCCGGTCGAGGCCGCAGAGGCTGACATCAAACGCTTCGCCAAACTCTACCCGATGAACGCCCGTCCAGTGCAAAACCGTGACCGGCGCTTCATCCTGACGTCCAACCCACGGTGAACGACTTGTTGCCGACCAGATCGGCGGTGAGCGGAGACGGCTTGTGTTCTCGCTCTGGGTCTTGTTGGTCAGTCTGTCCATCTTGCGGGACGGGAGTGCTGCTGCGGTCAGTAGCGTTGAGCAGGATCAATCGTCGGATAACCGCCGGCGGCACGATGATCGAATGTTCATCGAATGGTGGGAGCCGATGACGGACCTGGCGGCAGATCCATCAGGCTGACGCATGCGATCCCGGCGGCACCATGTACAGCACCATTGCGAAGATCACGTAGATGAACACGAGCAAGGCGCCGATGAACCACGCCGACCGTCCGCTGTTGGTGATGAAGCACGATGTCACCGTGGCGATCATGACCATCGTTACCGCGCCCGGCCAGAACTGCAGGTCCATTGGTTTGGGACCAACAAAGTAACTCAGAAGCACCAGCACCGGCGCAACGAACAAGGCGATCTGGGAGGCGCTTCCGAGCGCGATGCTCACGCTCATGTCGAGGCGGTTCTTGCGCGCAGCAGAAAACGCAACGGTCATTTCAGCCGCCGCGCCGACCAGCGCGACGATGATGAAGCCGACGAACGCCGGGCTCAACCCCATGGCCTCCCCGGCCTTCTGCACCGAGCTCACGAATATCTCGCTCACCACGGCAACCAGCACTGTGACCACGATGAGTGTCCCGACCGCCAAGTTGATCGGCCAACCGGCGCCGCCCGCTTCGCCATGGTCCTCGCTTGCAAACAACTCCTTGTGGGTCTTGAGCGAGAACAGCAATCCCAGACCGTAGGCACAGATGAGCAACACGGCGAGACCGGTGCTGAGCTTCTGCGCCATCACCTCGCCTCGCGCCAGATCGAGGTCGGCGACTGCTGCCGGTGCGAGAAGCGCAATCGTCGCCATCAAGAGCAGCGCCGCGTACAACCTTCCTCCGGCGCGATTGTACTCCTGGACGTGGTGCCGGAGCCCGCCGAGCAGGAACGATGCGCCGAGCATGAAGAGCGAGTTGGTCACGATGGCGCCGGCGATCGATGCCTTGACCAGCATGTATTCTCCGGCATGAAGTGCTGCGATCGCGATGATCAGCTCAGTGAGGTTTCCGAGCGTCGCGTTGAGCAGACCGCCGATCGCATCGCCGGTTTTCTCCGCGACGCTCTCTGTCGCGTGACTAAGCAGGGCGGCCAATGGCACGATGGCCAGCACAGCAAGTACAAACAGGGCTGTGTGGGCGGACGGGGCCGTCTGTTCGACCACCAGCACGATGGGCACGAAGACCAGCATCCACAGCAGCGGTTGGTGCCGGATTTCCTTGAGCAGAAGGGTCATGGTGTTGTTCGCCGTCGCAGGCAACCGAGGGCCGGTCCGCTGTTGCCGATCTTCCGGGTCAGGGTTCCAATGGCATTGATTTGGATCAAGCATTGCAGGATAGGCCCGCGGGAGCATGGGACCTTCAAGACAAAGTCAAACATCCCTGGAAGGGCCGGGCCCGCGGCGCACAGGCAACACTTCTGGAAGCCGCAGGATCGCAGGCACCTCACTATCAGGAGGGCTTCATGGTTCGCTTCGGTTTGATCGGTCTCGCGGCAGCCATTCTCGTCGCTGCCAGTCTGGCTCCAGATGATGCCCTCGCCCGCCGCGGCGGGGGTGGTGGCGGTTTTCGTGGCGGTGGCGGCGGGTTTCATGGCGGCGGCATGCGTGGCGGTGGTTTTCACGCGGGTGGCTATCGGGGCGGTGCGGTTCATGCCGGACGCATTCATGGCGGCCGCGGTTATGCCGGTCGTCCGCGCCCTGGTCATCCGATCGCGGGCCGTCCCGGACGTCCGGGCTACCCGGTCGCAGGCCGGCCGGGCCGTCCAGTTGCCGGCTACCCGGGTTATGGTGGCCGCTACTATCGCGGCTACGGCTATGGCGCCGCCGCTGTAGGGGCCGCCGCGGCGGCAGGCGCGTACGGCTACTACAACAATTACTACAACAACAGCTGTTACTACGACGCGTCCGGGAACTACGTGTGTCCGGGTCAGTATCAGAACGGATATCAGTACTGACAAAATCTATCGAGCGAGCGGCGTTGCCGGGAGCGGTCGCAACCGTCCCCAGCGTGGCCGCCGCTGGTCGTTGTTGCGCATGGTCATCGAAGCTCGATGCCATGTTCGGCAGAAATTCTGGACAGCCGCGCCACCGCTTCGTCGCGGTCGATGGCCCATTGCCCGTGCTTCGACCTGAGGGTGACGAAGCCATCCTGCGCTTCCCGTTTGCCGAGAACCGCGACGACCGGCACCAGCAGGTCGTGGCTGTCGACGATGCGCCGCGAGAGCGTTTCGGCCTGGTCGAAGAGTTCGGGCCGAAGCCCGGCCGCGACGAGGCGGCGCAGGAAATCCCGCGCGACATCGTGCTGCTGCTCGGCGACCGGCATGACGGCGACCTGCACGGGCGCGAGCCAGAACGGCAGTCGTCCGTGGTAATGCTCGAGCAGGATTCCGATCAGGCGCCCCATCGAACCGAACACGGCATGGTGCAGCATCACCGGCACCGCGCGGTTTCCGCCGGCGTCGATGTAGGAGGCGTCGAGCCGCGCGGGCAGAACGAAATCGAGCTGGATGGTGCCGCATTGCCATGAGCGCCCCTGCCGGTCGCGCAGGGAGAACTCCAGCTTCGGGCCATAGAATGCGCCTTCGCCGGGTTGCAGCACAGGCGCGAGACCAGCTGCCCGCGCTGCAGTCAGCAATTGCGCTTCCGATCGATCCCAATCCGCATCCGATCCGGCCCGCCGCTCCGGGCGCAGCGAGAGCGCGACGCCAAAATCGTCGAAGCCGAGCCGGGCATAGACCGACGACAGCATCGCGACGAAGCGGGCCACTTCGGCCTCGACCTGTTCCGGCATGCAGATGACATGCGCATCGTCCTGGACAAAGCCGCGCGTCCGCATCAGGCCATGCATCGAGCCCGACGGTTCATCGCGGTGACACGCGCCGAACTCGGACAGCCGCATCGGCAGATCGCGCCAGGAGCGCAAGCCCGCGTTGAAGATCTGCAGGTGGCAGGGGCAACTCATCGGCTTGAGCGCCATGTCGCGTCCGTTTTCGCGCGGTACGACGAACATGTTGTCGCCGAACTTCTGCCAATGCCCTGACCGCTCCCACAGGCTCCGCGGCAGGAGCTGCGGCGACTGCACCTCTTCATAGCCGGACTGCCGCATCAGGCTGCGGATGAATTCCTCGAGCTGACGGTAGAGTCGCCAGCCCGCGGGGTGCCAGTAGACCATGCCCGGCGCGTCCTCTTCGAGGTGGAAGAGGTCGAGGCGGCGGGCCAGGATCCGGTGATCGTCTTGTTCCATGGTGCTGTCCTTGCATGAAGCCGGACAGCATCAGGAATAAAAAAACCCCGCGCTGATCCGGCGGGGTTGTGGTCGAGAACGCGTTTTCTTCAGCGCATCAGACGACCGGCCACCGCAAAGCGATGGTGGTGGCGGTGCTGTTGATGGCGAGGTGCTGTCTCATGGCCGGCAATATGGGTGAGACCGCAGGTGGTGTCAATGTCGGCCCGGATGTGGTTCGCGAGCGTTGAGCTCGAAGACTCAAAACTCGAATGGCACAACCGATACCGACATCTTGCCATCGGACGATTGCTGGACCGTGAAATCGATCCTCTTGGTCGCCTTTATGTTGCCGAACAGCACGGAAATCCCGCCGCTACATTGCAGCGTTCGCTTGTCGCCACCTGCCGAGGTCGTGACGATCTTCTGGCCGAGCACATAGATCGGCTTGGCGTTCTCCGGATCGGCCTTTGCCGTTGACTGCTTGGCGGCATAGTTGACCAGCGCGTTGCGGTGGTCGTCCGCAACGGCCTGGAGCACGGCATTGCGCGTTTCGATCGAATCGCAATCGAGCTTGTCGCCGCAGCCGCCGAGAAGAAGCAGGAACGGAAAGCTCACGAAGGCAAGCGATCGATTGCAGGGCATTCAACGTGCTTTGCGCGGTTGCGGACGTTCGACAACAAAACCGGCAAAGCAATGTTCCTGTGAGGTTCCATTCCGGCCCCTATAAAATTCCGGCATAGCTGCGCGAGCCAGATGCGAAGGGAATAATATCGCGATCTGGCCTAAGCCCTCGGTACGGACGACGCGCCCTTGCGCACCCTAGCCGAGGCCCTCATGGACCAGATTGCCGTTCACCAGGACAACGCGACCAGCCGCGACTGGCCGGTTGCGATCTACCGCACGCTGAAGGATTTCGGCGTCGCGCAGCTGTGCTACGTCCCCGATGCGGGGCATTCGAAGCTGATCAGGCTTTCGCACGCGGATGCCGACATCAAGACCACGGTGCTGACCACCGAGGAGGAAGGCGTGGCGCTCGCCGCCGGCGCCTGGCTCGGCGGCGACCGCGCCGTGCTCTTGATGCAGTCGAGCGGCGTCGGCAATTGCGTCAACATGCTCTCGCTGATGGCGAGTTGCCGCTTTCCGCTGCTCACGCTGGTGACGATGCGCGGCGAATGGGCCGAGTTCAATCCCTGGCAGATCCCGATGGGCAAGGCGACGCCGCAGGCGTTCGAGATCATGGGCACGACGGTGTTGCGGCTCGACGATCCCGATGAGGCCGATGAGGTGATCTCGGCCGCCGCCTCGCTCGCCTATGACGGCGACCAGCAGGTCGCGGTGCTGATCTCGCAGCGCATGATCGGCCGCAAGAAGTGGACCAGGGAGACGCACTGATGTCGTCAGCAACAGGCACGC
This sequence comes from Bradyrhizobium jicamae, assembly GCF_018130215.1. Lineage (GTDB taxonomy): Bacteria > Pseudomonadota > Alphaproteobacteria > Rhizobiales > Xanthobacteraceae > Bradyrhizobium > Bradyrhizobium jicamae_A. The sequence continues at coordinate 256,861 of NZ_JAFCKQ010000003.1, read as the reverse complement.
TCGATCGCCGCGCGGTCGTCAAGGCGCTGCTCGCCGAACGCGGCGAACTGCTCGTGATCTCCGGGCTCGGCTCCTCGTCCTATGATGTGTTCGACGCCGGCGAGCATCCCGGCAACTTCTATCTCTGGGGCGCGATGGGCGGTGCCGCGATGGTCGGCCTCGGGCTGGCGCTGGCGCAGCCGAAGCGACCGGTGCTCGTGATCACCGGCGACGGCGAGCAGCTGATGGGGATCGGCAGCCTGCTCACGATCGCGACCAGGCAGCCCGGCAATCTCTCGATCGCGGTGCTCGACAACGGCCATTTCGGCGAGACCGGGATGCAGCTCAGCCATTCCGGCCTGGGCGCCAAGCTCGAGGTGATCGCGAGCGGCGCAGGCATTCCCTCGGTCAGCGACATCGCCGACATGGCCGGCATCGAGCGCTTGCGCGCGAGCCTGCAGGATTTGCGCGGCGGCCCGCGGCTGGCGCGGATCCGCATTTCGGCCGGCGAGGTCGAGCGCGCGCTGCCGCCGCGCGACGGCACCTTTCTGAAGAACCGTTTCCGCAGCCATCTCGGCTTTGCGGTGAAGTGATGCGAAAGACGCGCTCAGGCGAGCTGGATGTCCCAGAGCCCCTCGGCGCGGCACGCGGCGACCTCGTCGCGCAGCAGTTTCGCAATCAGCGTGATCGCGTTCGAGCCGGGGTGCTCGACCGGCGACGCCAGGGTCAGCTCGCGCCGCGGCGCGGGCCGTGCGATAGGCGCGGTCTCCAGCCGGCCCTCCGCCACCTCGCCGCGCACCGAGGATGGCGGCAGCAGCGTATATCCGAGCCCCTCCTCCACCAGGCTGGTGAGCACGCGGAACGAATCCGCCTCCAGCTTGACGTCGAGGTCGATCTTCTTCCTTGCCGCGGCATGCTCGATCAGCGCGCGGAGGCCGTGCGAATGACTTGGAAGCACCAGCCGCTGGCGCATCAGCCAGCCGATCTCGACCTGCTTCTTCTGCTTCAGCCCGCTGCCGCGCGGCCCAACCGCGACGATCGAGTCACGGCCGAGGCTCTGCACCGCCAGATGCAGATCGACCGACGGGCCGTAGATCACGGCGAGATCCATCTCGCCGCGATGCAGCCACTCGATCAAATGGCCGCTGTAGCTCTCGACGATGCAGAGCGCGATGCCGGGATAACGCTCCACCGTGCGCCGCGCCAGCCGCGCCGATATCACGCAGCTCACGGTCGGCACGAGGCCAAGCACCACGCGCCCGGACGGCGCGCCGCCGGCGGACTGGATGTCGTCGCGGATCTGGTCGATCTGCCGCACGATACCGCCGGTGCGGGCGAGCAGGAGCCGGCCGGCATCCGTCAGCACCATGCCTCGGCCGTTGCGCGTGAACAATTCGGTGCGCAGCTCGTGCTCGAGAAGCTTGATCTGCCGGCTCAGCGCCGGCTGCGCGACCCGCAAGGTATCGGAGGCTTTGCTCAGACTCCCGAGTTCCGCTACGCACGCAAAGGTCCTAAGCTGGCGGAAATCCATACTTGCCAATCCTGGAAGGCAGGTTCATACGCTATAACAAAACAGCATAGGGAGTTTACCGGGGCCCCACAACAGCGGGCGCTTTGCCCCTCATCCGTGCAACTAAGCAAGACAGAACAATGACCGCACACGACACCCAGCAGGACGACCATTCCGACATCCGCGACGCCGTCGCAAAACTCTGCGCGCAGTTTCCCGGCGAATACTGGCGCAAGCTCGATCGCCAGATGGCCTATCCGAAGGAGTTCGTCGATGCGCTGACGGAAGCCGGCTATCTCTCGGTACTGATCCCCGAGGAATATGGCGGCGCCGGGCTGAAGCTCTCGGCGGCGGCGGCGATCCTGGAGGAGATCCAGCGGGCGGGCTGCAACGGCGGCGGATGCCACGCCCAGATGTACACGATGGGCACGGTGCTGCGGCACGGCAACGACGCCCAGAAGGCAAGGTACCTGCCGAAGGTCGCGACCGGCGAGTTGCGGCTGCAGGCGTTCGGCGTGACCGAGCCGACCAGCGGCACCGACACCTCGTCGCTGAAGACCACGGCGCGCCGCGACGGCGACCATTACGTCGTCAACGGCCAGAAGATCTGGACCAGCCGCGCCGAGCATTCCGACCTGATGATCCTGCTCGCGCGCACCACGCCGAAGGAGCACGCGAGGAAGCGCACCGACGGGCTGTCGGTGTTCATCGTCGACATGCGCGAGGTCAAGGGCAAGGGACTGGAGATTCGTCCGATCCGGACGATGATGAACCACGCGACGACCGAAGTGTTCTTCACCGACATGAAGGTGCCGGCCGGGAATCTGATCGGCGACGAAGGCAAGGGCTTTCGCTACATCCTCTCGGGCATGAACGCCGAGCGCATCCTGATCGCCGCCGAATGCATCGGCGATGCCAAGTGGTTCATTGCCAAGGCGACCAACTATGCCAAGGAGCGCAGCGTGTTCGGCCGGCCGATCGGCCAGAACCAGGGCATCCAGTTCCCGATCGCGAAAGCCTACGCCTCGATGCGCGCCGCCGAGCTGATGGTGAAGGAAGCCACCCGCAAGTATGAAGCCGGGCTCGATTGCGGCGCCGAGGCCAACATGGCCAAGATGCTGGCGGCGGACGCCTCGTGGGAAGCCGCCAATGCCTGCGTGCAGACCCATGGCGGCTTCGGCTTCGCGGAAGAGTATGACGTCGAGCGCAAGTTCCGCGAGACGCGGCTTTATCAGGTGGCGCCGATCTCGACCAATCTGATCCTGTCCTTCGTCGCCGAGCACGTGCTCGGCATGCCCCGTTCCTACTGAGTTCGCACCATGTTGCCGCTTGAGGGATTGACCGTCATCGCCGTCGAACAGGCGGTCGCCGCGCCGTTCTGCTCGTCACGCCTGGCCGATGCCGGCGCCCACGTCATCAAGGTGGAGCGGCCGGAAGGCGATTTCGCCCGCGGCTATGACGCCGCCGCGAAAGGCCAGAGCAGCTATTTCGTCTGGCTCAATCGCGGCAAGGATTCCGCGGTGATCGATCTCGCCACCAAGGAAGGCCGCGCCACGCTGGAGGAATTGATCGCAGGCGCCGACGTGCTGCTGCAGAACCTCAAGCCGGGCTCGATGGACAAGCTCGGCTTCTCGCGCGAGCGGCTGCGCAAGGATTATCCGAAGCTGATCATGTGCACGATCACAGGCTACGGCGACACCGGTCCCTATGCCGACCGCAAGGCCTATGACCTGCTGATCCAGGCCGAGAGCGGCCTCGCCTCGATCACCGGCGGGCCGGAAGGCGCCTCGCGTGTCGGCATGTCGATCGTCGACGTCGCCACCGGCGCCACCGCGCATGCCGCGATCCTCGAGGCGCTGATCGGTCGCGGCCGCACCGGCCAAGGCGCCGACATCCGCATCTCGATGTTCGACGTGATGGCGGACTGGCTCACCGTGCCGCTGCTCAATGCCGAGAACGGCAAGCCGCCGCAGCGCATCGGCCTCGCCCATCCCTCGATCGCGCCCTACGGCGTGTTCCGCTCCAGGGACGGCAAGGAGATCCTGATCTCGATCCAGAGCGAGCGCGAGTGGAAGAAGCTGTGCGCCGACGTGCTCGGCCAGCCAGCCCTGCCCGACGATCCGCGCTTTGCCAACATGGTCGAGCGCGTGCACAACCGCACGCAGACCGATCAGATCGTCGGTGACGCCTTTGGCCGGCTGACGCGCGAGGAGCTATTGGCGAAGCTCGCCGGAGCCGACATCGCGTTTGCCGAGGTCAACAGCATGGCCGACCTCGCCACGCATCCTCACTTGCGCCGCATCGAGGTCGACACGCCGAACGGCCGTGTCGCCTATCCGGCACCCGCGGCGATCGTCGTCGGCGAGGACAGGCACTACGGCGCAGTGCCCGCGATCGGCGAGCGCACCAGGCGCTCATAGGACATCGCCCGCTCGGAGCAGGAAACCATGACCGACAAGCTCGATCTCGATCATCTTCGCCAGTGGATCGGCCGCAGCACGGAGGCATCCGACGTCGTTACCGCGCATCTCGTGATGGGCCTGCGTGCGACGCTGTTCCAGGAGATCGGCGAGCCGAAGGTAGGCGATGCCGCGCCGTGGACCACGCATTGGTGCCTGGGCCAACCTGTGTTTCCGATGTCGCAGCTTGGCCCGGACGGCCACCCGACCCGTGGCGGCTTCCTGCCGCCGGTGCCGCTGCCGCGCCGGATGTGGGCCGGCGGCGAGCTGGAATTCCTCGATGCCCTGCGCGTCGGCGATACGCCGACGCGCACCTCGCGCATATCGGACGTCACCGTGAAATCAGGCTCGACCGGCACGCTGTGCTTCGTCTCGGTCAATCACGAGGTGACGACGTCGCGCGGGCTCGCGATCCGCGAGCGGCAGGATATCGTCTATCGCGAGATCACCACGGCATCGGCTGCGCCGGCCAAGGCCCCTCCTCCGCCGCCGGTCGCAAAGCACCGCGAGAGCCACGTCTCCGACCCGGTGCTGCTGTTCCGTTACTCGGCACTGACCTTCAACGGCCACCGCATCCACTACGATCGCGATTACGTGACCAAGGTCGAGGGCTATCCGGGCCTGATCTTCCACGGCCCGCTGCAGGCTGCCTTCATCGTCGAACTCGCCGCCAGGCTGCGCGGCGGGAAGCCGCCGAAGAAGCTGTCCTACCGCGGCGTGCAACCGCTGTTCGAGGGCAGCGAGTTCTCCATCAACGCCAACGACACCGACGGCGGAATGGAGCTGTGGACCGCGAATGCGGAGGGGCAGCCGACCATGAAGGGCACGGCGAGCTGGTAAGGCGCGCCGCGCGGCCCTCAACGAGACATGACGCGGCGGCCGCGCCTATTCGGCAGGCGTGCACCATGTCGCGGTAATCTTCACCGCGCCGAGCGCCGCTGACTCCGCACGAAACTGCGCGATCGATGGCGCATTGCGATGCGCCGCGAGTGCGGCGTCGTCCTGATAGACCTCATGGATCAGCAGCTTCGAGGCGTCCTCGCGAGGCACCAGGATGTCGAACTTCAACGTGCCGGGCTCGTCCTTGAGCGAACGGGCACCATGCGCCGCCAGGAGCGGCAGCAGCTGATCCCGCTTCTAGGCGGCGACCTCGACGGTGGCGAAGATTGCGAGCTTGGACATGACGAATTCTCCTTTGGGTTATGAGGCCTTCAGTCTCACGCATTACGCAGCGGCCGGAAGGCGTCGCGAACCTCCCGGCTGAAGATGGCGGGCTGCTCCCACGCCGCGAAGTGGCCGCCGGCCTCGGCCTGATGGAAGTAGATCAGGTGGTGATAGGCCTTCTCCGCCCAGCTGCGCGGCGCGACAAAGCTCTCGCCGGGAAACGCCGTCACCGCGGCCGGGATCGTGACACCGGCGGGCAGATAGAGGTTGTTCTTGTTTTCCCAGTAGAGACGCGCCGAGGAGATCGCGGAATTGGTGAGCCAATACAGCGTGATGTTGTCGAGCACGTCATCGCGCGTGAGCGCGCCCGCGGAATGTCCATTGACCGCACGTCCCTGTACCGCCGAGGTCATCGCCGAGGCCGGCTGCGCATAGCCATCGCCGTGATCGAGCAGCCATGCGGCAAGGCCGGCCGGCGAGTCGGCAAACGCGGCGAGCGACTGCGGGCGTGTGCCCATGATCTGCGCATAAGCGCGGCGTTTGGTGAACTGGAGCTTGATCTGGTCGAAGGCGTGCATCTCCTCGGCCGACAGACCTTCCGGTGCGGGACCGCTTGAGGCGATCGCCTTGAAGACATCGGGCGGCACGACGCCGGGCAGGTTGACGTGGATGCCGAGCAATTCCGGCGCGCCCAGCTTGGCCATTTCATTGGAGACCGGCGAGCCCCAGTCGCCGCCCTGTGCGACGAACTTGCGATAGCCGAGCCGCTTCATCAGCCCGACCCAGGCACCTGCGATGCGCCGGGGATCCCAGCCGGTCGTGGTCGGCTTACCGGAGAACCCGTAGCCGGGCATCGACGGAATCACGAGATGGAATGCATCGTCGGCGCTGCCGCCATGCTCCGTAGGATTGGTCAGGGGATCGATGATCTTCAGCTGCTCGATCACCGAACCCGGCCAACCATGGGTGACGATGAGGGGCAGCGCTTTGTCATGCTTCGAGCGAACGTGAATGAAATGAATATCCACCCCGTCGATCTCTGTGATGAATTGCGGCAGCGCGTTGAGCTTCGCCTCGAGCTTCCGCCAGTCATAGTCGGTCTGCCAGTAGCGCACGAGGTCGCGCAGCATGGCCTGCGGCACGCCCTGGGTATCGTCGTCGACGGTTTCCTTGTCGGACCAGCGGGTGGCCGCGAGACGCCGGCGAAGATCAACGAGATCTTCCTCGGCGATGTTGATGTGGAACGGGCGTATCGCATCGCTGGTTGCAGCCGACGCCCGGTGCGGCGGAAACAGGCTTGCGGCACCGGCGACGGCCAATCCCATCGCGGCGCCGGCGAGCAGCCTGCGCCTGTCGTGATCGATCGCTTCCTCGTTCGGTTCTGCCGCGGCGACCGCGACCGGCTTCTTCGAGCGGATGGTCATTTGACCGTCTCCTTTGATTGAGGTGCCTCCGGCAGGGCCGCGATCACCTCTGCGGTTGTCAGGATGGAATGAGCGTAGGTCGGGCCGTTCAGCTCGTGAGCGGCGTGCATCATTTCGTGGGTGAAGGCGGCGGTGCCGTCGCGCACCAGCGTGACGTGGTAACCGAGCTCCATGGCGAAGCGGGCCGTCGACTCGATGCAGGTGTTGGCGAGCAGGCCGACCACGATGACATGCGTGATCCCCTTCTGCTTCAGCAGGAAATCGAGATTTGTGTTGGCGAAACCGCTCTGGCCCCAATGCTCCTGGGCGACGAGGTCGCCGGGTTTCGGCGCGAAGTCGGGGTGCCATTCCCCGCCCCATTCGCCGCGCGCAAAGCTGTGGCGGTCCATGATCGCGCGCTGGGTTGGATTGGGATGATCCCAGTTCTCATAGTCGCCGGGCTCCCAGCGTCGATGCGGGACGATCACGACCTGGATATCGGCGGCGCGGACCGCGCCGTCGAGCCGGCGCAAATTGTCGAGCAGGCCGACCTGATCGGCGATCGGCTTGATCCGTGGAAAGACCTTGCCGCCCTCGGACAGGAAATCGTTGTAGGGATCGACGAGAAGCAGGGCAGTTCTCTCGCGGGGATAGCTGGTCTCGGACATCGATTGTCTCCCTCTATCGGCTCGCGGCCGGTTGGATTGGCTGCGATGACGTTGCTTCACTCGGGCAGTGGCTTGCCGGTCTGCTCGCGGACGATGTAGTCGGCGTACCAGTCGGGCCAGCTGTCGTCGTGCTTGCCGGTGCGCTTCTCGTGCTCGCCATGCGCGGTGGCTGCGCGCCGCAGCGCCGCGGCGAGATCGGTCGACGAGGTGAATGCCGTGCTGTCTGCGCTGACGCGTCCGGGTAGCCGCTGCGTGACTTGCTGCAGGAGCCAGACGTTGCCGTCCGGATCATTGAACGTGGCGAGTGCGCCGTAGCTCGGCCGTTCCGGATCCGGCCCCGCGACGCGGCCCTGCGGCCCGCGGTGAAACACCTCGCTGACGTCGGCGCCTCGCGCTATCAGCTCGGCACGCGCCGCCTCGATGTCGTTGACGATCAGGAAGCGCGGCAATGCGGGTCCGCTGCCGAGATGGATCGATGTCGGTGAGCCCGGAGGCGTCAACTGAAGGGCCCGCGACCCGTCGGGCCTGACGAAGTCGGCATCGAGCCGCCAGCCCAGGTTTTGATAGAATTTCTTGGCGCGGTCGACGTCGGAGACGGGAATGACGACAACCTCGAGCTTCAGATCGACTTGGCCCGGCCTGGGGGCCTTGCTTTCGGTGGTCACGGCTCGCTCCCTCCATGGTGATCAACCGGCCGAAGGTGGCCTGTTGCGTTTGCGATGATGATGGGCCATATTACTATGAAATTCATAGTGACAAGCCCGGTTAAGAAATCGTGATGACGAAAATGAAGGACAACACGACTGACCAAACACTCTGTCCGGTCGCCCGCGCGGAGACAGAGGTGGGCGACCGCTGGACGGTACTCGTTCTTCGTGAACTGTTCGCGCGCAGCCATCGCTTCGAGGAGATCCAGGCACAGACCGGCGCCACGCCGCAAATGGTCACGGCGCGTCTGAAGAAGCTGGAAGAAGACGGACTTGTGGAGCGGCGCGTCTACAACAAGCACCCGCTGCGCCACGAATATCATCTGACGGAAAAGGGCGAGGCCTTCTTTCCGGTGCTGCTGGCGCTGCGCGCCTGGGGCGAAGCCTGGTGCAAGTCGCGGAAGGAAGGCCGCGCCGTCAACTACACCCATCTAACCTGCGGCAAAGCGGCCGGGCTCGGCCCCGTCTGTGAGTCCTGCGGCGAACCGATACATCGCAACGAATTGGCGGCCGAGCGCGCTCCCAAATACCAGCGGGAGCGCGACGCGCGATGGGAGGCCTTCAAGGCAAGCCGTTGAATTTGACGCGCCGGTGCGCACGGACGACACCCCGAGGGACGTCGCGTCGTCGCAGCATCTCGATCACGCGGACCGATCCGGCTCGGTCCGCGCAAAAAGAGGCCATCATGCCATTCGTTCGTATCGATCTGAGGCGCGGCAAGTCCGCCGAGTACCGCAAGACATTGGGCGAGATCGTCTACAAGGCGATGCGCGACCTGATCAACGTGCCGGAGGATGACAAATTCCAGGTCATCACCGAGCATGATCCCGGCGATCTGAACCATGCCGAGAGCTATCTCGGCAATCGCTACAGCAGCGATGTGGTCTTCATTCAGATCACGCTGAATGCCGGCCGCTCGACCGAGATGAAGAAGGCGTTCTACAAGCGGATCGCCGATGATTATCAGAGCCGGTTGCAGGGACGTCCTGACGACATCGTCATCAACCTGGTCGAGGTTGCCAAGGAAAACTGGTCATTCGGCAACGGCATTGCCCAATACGCAAGCTGAGCGCCATCGGCGGTGACGTCGAAGTAACCACCTCCGATCGCGTCCGCTCCCAACTTGACTTCGTGCTGCAATCCATCGACAGGTGGATTGCTTGCCGTTCTTGCTCCCCGCAATGACGGAACAAAAATACGAACTGGGAGCCGCCCGATGTCATCCCGCAAGCCCGCCGCTGCGAAAAGCAAAGCCGTCACCGTCAAGGAGGCCACGTTCGGCCTGCTGCGCGCGTTCGGCATCAAGAAGGTGTTCGGCAATCCCGGATCGACCGAGCTGCCATTCCTCAGCGACTGGCCCGACGACATCGACTATGTGCTCGGCTTGCAGGAGGCCTCGGTCGTCGGCATGGCCGACGGCTATGCGCAGGCCACCCGCAATGCCGGTTTCGTCAATCTGCATTCGGGGGCGGGTGTCGGCAACGCACTCGGAAATATCTACACCGCGCATCGCAACCAGACGCCGCTGGTCATCACGGCCGGACAGCAGGCGCGCTCGATCCTGCCGCTGCAGGCGTTCCTTTATGCCGAGCGCGCGTCGGAGTTTCCGCGGCCCTATGTGAAATACAGCGTCGAGCCGGCGCGCGCCGAAGACGTGCCCGCCGCGATCGCGCGCGCCTATCACGTCGCGATGCAGCCACCCTGCGGACCGACCTTCGTCTCGGTGCCGATCGACGACTGGACCCATGCGGCGCAGCCGGTCGAAGCGCGCCAGGTCAGCCGCGAGCTCGGGCCCGATCCGTCAGCGATGCAGGCGCTGGTCGCAGCGCTCGCCGCCGCCAAACATCCCGCGCTCGTCGTCGGCCCGGGCGTCGATCGCGCCTGTGCGGTCGATCTCATGGTCAAGGTTGCGGAGAAGGCCAAGGCGGCCGTCTGGGTCAGTCCATTCTCGGCGCGATGCTCATTTCCCGAGCGCCATCCGCAATTCGCCGGCTTCCTGCATGCCTCGCCGGGCCAGCTTTCGGATGCGCTGCGCGAGCATGATGTCGTCGTCGTGATCGGCGCGCCGGTGTTCACTTTCCATGTCGAGGGCCATGCGCCGATCTTCGACGGTGCGACAGCGCTCTACCAGATCACCGATGATCCGACCGCGGCCGCCGTGACGCCTTCGGGCCACAGCATCGTCGCGACCATGAAGCCGGCATTGTCTGTTCTGCTCGAGATGCTGCCGGAGACGAAGCGCACGGCCCCCACCGGCCGCACGCTGCCGCCGGCGCCGGCCGCGGCCGATCCGCTTCCGGTGGAATACGTCCTGCACGCGCTTTCGACCGCAATGGGGCCGCAGGATGTGCTGGTGGAGGAAGCCCCGTCACACCGGCCCGCAATGCAGAAATTCATGCCGATGCGTGGGCAGGACAGCTTCTACACCATGGCGAGCGGTGGCCTCGGCTATAGCCTGCCGGCCGCGGTCGGCATGGCGCTCGGGCGCCGCGAAGGCCGCACCGTTTGCCTGATCGGCGACGGATCTGCAATGTATTCGATCCAGGCGCTGTGGACCGCCGCACGGCGCAAGCTGCCGCTCACCGTCGTGGTGCTGAACAATTCCGGCTATGGCGCGATGCGCTCGTTCAGCCAGGTGATGCAGGTACGCAACGTGCCCGGCCTCGACCTGCCCGGCATCGATTTCGTCAGGCTCGCGCAAGGCATGGGCTGCGACGCGGTGCGGGTGACCACGTCGGCCGAACTTGTCGGCGCCTACAAGCGCGGGCTCACGCACGACGGTGCGAGCCTGATCGAGGTGGTGGTGGATTCGGCGGTGCCGCTGCTCTACGCGCAGAAGGCGTGAGGCGGAGAGCATGTAGCCCGGATGGAGCGAAGCGCAATCCGGGCTACGGGTGTCACTTCCCGTACGTCTCGCGCATCTTGGCCTGGATCTTGGCCATGCCGCCGATCCAGCGGTCGTAATTCTCGGTCTTCTTGCGCATGTAGCCGAGCACCTGCGGATGCGGCAGGATCAGGAAGGTCTCCTGGTCGAGGCCCTTCAGCACGTCCTGCGCGACCTGCCCGGCCGAAAGGTCGCCATCGCCGGACTGCGGACCCTTCGGGATCGAGCGCAACATGTTGGTGTCGACGCCCTGCGGGCAGAGGATCGAGACCTTGATGTTGTCGGCGCGGTGCGAGATCGCGAGATTCTCCGCAAAGCCGACCGCAGCGTGCTTGGTGGTCGAATAGGCCGGGCTGCCGACCTGCGACAGCAGGCCAGCCGCCGAGATCGTGTTCAGGAAATAGCCGCCGCCGCGCGCCTTCATCCGCGGCACCAGATGCCGCGCCGCATAGACATGGGCCATGACGTGGATCGCCCAGCTGCGCGACCACGGCTCGTCCGAAGTGCCGCCGGCATTCTTCGACAGCGGGTCGAAGCCACCGCCGATGCCGGCATTGGAGCAGAACAGCGCGATCGGCCCGAACATGCGCTCGGTTTCCTCGATCACATGCAGGATGTTCTTCTCCTGTCCGACGTCGCATTTGAACGCGGCGCCGCCCACGGACCCTGCGACCTTCTCGGCCGCCGCATGATCGAGGTCGACGACGACGACCCTGGACGCGCCGGCAGCATGGAACGCCTCGCACAGCGCCTTGCCAATACCATTGCCACCGCCGGTGACCACGACAACCTTACCTGCCACCTGCATGGCCACCCTCCCGGATTCCTGATGTCATCGGGAATATGAACCCATTCGCTGCTGATAGCGAGAGCTCAGCTCGCCAGCACCACGTTGAACACGGCGGTATAGTGGCAGGCGGCCCCGAGCAGCACGAAGCCATGCCAGATCGCGTTCTGGAAGCGGAGCCGCCGCCAGGCGTGAAAGATCACGCCGAGGCTGTACAGGATGCCGCCGGCCAGCACGAAGCCGAGCGCCACGGCCGGCAGCGCCTTGACCACGGCGTTATAGAGCATCATGCCGCTCCAGCCCATCGCGAGATAGAGCCCGACCGAGAGCCGGTCGAACCGGCCGGGATAGCGCAGCTTGAGCCAGATGCCGACGATTGCGACACACCACACCCCGACGAGCAGCGCAATCGCGAAATAGCTGTCCTTCAATTCCACGATGAAGGGCGTATAGGTCGCGGCGATCAACAGATAGATCGCCGAATGGTCGAAACGGCGCAGCACCCATTTGGCGCGCGACACCGGCCAGAGATTATAGGTCGCCGACAGCACCAGCATCGCGAGCAGGCCCGCGACATAGACCGACACCACGGCAACGTCGAGCCCGCTGGCATAGACCGCGGTCAGCACGATCAACGCGGTGGCCGCAACCAGCCCGAAGCAGATGCCGGTGATGTGCACGATGCCGTCGGCGATCAGCTCGGCACGGTCGTAGTTCCAGAGCACGGCACCGGCCGCGTGGATCGAGGTCGAGGCGAGTTGCTTCAGGCGGAAGATCGTCATGCCGACAGGCTCTCCTCTGGGTCCATTGAATATGGGTATCGCAGGGCTGACTGTGCGTTCAATTCCCTCGCCTGCAAAGGCGCCGGAAATGTGAAGCTTGATTTTGGCCCGGCAATCGCCACCTTGCGGGTGATCGATCGCCCGTTTTTGGCCCATTCCGCCGGATTTTCCCTCGACTTCATGTCCCCCAGCTTTTCCGATATCGTCGAGGAAGCGCGGCTCTCGGCGCGGGCGCTGCTCGACTATGGCGAGGGCTTCTTCAACCCGACGGTGCGGCTCGGTGTTACCGGGCTGTCGCGCGCCGGCAAGACCGTGTTCATCACGGCGCTGGTACATGGGCTGACGCGGGGCGGCCGCTTTCCGGTGTTCGAGGCCTATGCCTCGGGACGGATCGCGCGCGCCTATCTGGCGCCGCAGCCCGACGATGCGGTGCCTCGCTTCGCCTATGAGAACCATGTCCGCACCCTGATCGAGGAACGGCGCTGGCCGAGCTCGACCACCGACATCTCCGAGCTTCGGCTGGTGATCGACTATCAGCGGCAAAATGGCGCTGACCGCATGCTGACGCTCGATATCGTCGACTATCCCGGCGAATGGCTGCTCGACCTGCCGCTGCTCAACAAGAACTACGAGCAGTGGTCGGGCGAGAGCCTTGCATTGTCGCGCGAAGCGCTGCGCGCAAAGCTTGCCGCGCCCTGGCATGCGCATCTGGCGACGCTGACGCCGGAGGGTCGCGAGGACGAGCAGGCCGCGCTTGCGGAAGCGAGACTGTTCACCGACTATCTGCGCGCCTGCCGCGACGACCGCTTTGCGATGAGCCTGCTGCCGCCCGGCCGCTTCCTGATGCCAGGCAATCTCGCCAACACGCCGGCGCTGACCTTCGCGCCGCTCGACGTGCCCATCGACGGCGGCGCGCCGGATGGCTCGCTGTGGGCGATGATGCGGCGGCGCTACGAGGCCTACAAGGACGTCGTGGTCCGCCCGTTCTTCCGCGATCATTTCGCGCGGCTCGACCGCCAGATCGTGCTCGCCGATGCGCTCGCCGCTTTCAACGCCGGCCCTGAGGCACTGCACGACCTGGAGGCCGCGCTCGCCGGCATCCTCGACTGCTTCCGGATCGGCCGCAGCACGATCCTGAGCGCGCTGTTCCGGCCGCGCATCGACCGCATCCTGTTCGCGGCGACCAAAGCCGATCATCTGCACCATCAGAGCCACGACCGGCTGGAAGCGGTGCTGCGGCGGATCGTGGCCAAGGCAGCCGAGCGCGCCGAATATGCCGGTGCCGCGATTGACGTCGTGGCGCTCGCCGCGGTGCGCGCCACCCGCGAGGCGCAGGTTCAGCGCGGCCGCGACCGGCTGCCTTCGATCCTCGGCACGCCGGCCGCGGGCGAGATCGCCAATGGCGATACGTTCGACGGCGAGACGGAAGTCGCGACCTTTCCGGGCGACCTGCCCGACAATCCCGAGGCGCTGTTCAGGGGCGAGTTCCGTGGCCTCTCCAGCGCCGGCGCGGATACCGCCGACTACCGCTTCCTGCGCTTCCGCCCGCCGAAGCTGGAGCGGAACGGCGACGCCGAGCCGACGCTGCCTCACATCCGCCTTGACCGCGCTCTCCAGTTCCTGATCGGAGACAGACTGCAATGAACGAGACAACGCCGCAGCGGCGGCCGGCGACGTTCAAGCTCGACGATCCCGGCGTGGTCGTGATGGATGCCGACGACATCGGCCACCTCGCGCGCGGCACGGTGCAGATCATGCCCGAGGTCGAGCCGGCGCAGCTCCCGGTGCCCGTCGATCCGCCGCTGGTACCGGCGCGCCGCGGCTTCCGCTGGGGCACGCTGTTCTGGACCGCGGTCGCGGGCCTCGTCGTGCTCGGCACCGGACTTGGCGTCATCAACCTGGTCGAAGACCTGTTCGCGCGCAACGAGGGTCTCGGCATCCTCGGGCTCGGCCTCGCCGTCATCGCAGCGTTTGCGCTTCTGGTCGTGACTGCGCGCGAGTTCGCTGGACTGGCGCGGCTTGCCACCATCGAAAAACTGCATCTGCGCGCGGCCGAGGTGCTGATCAGCGACGACCGCGCCGCGAGCCGAACCGTCGTCGCCGATCTCATCAAGCTCGCGCACCAGACCCCGCAGCTCGCCCGCGCCCGCAGCGCACTGCAAAGTCACACCGAGGACATCATCGACGGTGCCGACATGATCCGCCTCGCCGAGCGCGAATTGATGGCACCGCTGGATGAGGAAGCACGGCGGCTGGTGTCATCGGCGGCGCAGCGCGTCTCCGTCGTCACCGCGGTCAGCCCGCGCGCGATGATCGACGTGCTGTTCGTATTCGTGGCGTCCTTGCGGATGATCCGGCAACTGGCGCGGCTCTATGGCGGCCGGCCCGGCGCGCTCGGCATGATCCGCCTGATGCGGCACGTGATCGCGCATCTCGCGATCACCGGCGGCATCGCGGCGAGCGACAGCCTGATTCAGCAGATGCTCGGCCACGGCATCGCGGCCAAGCTTTCGCAGAGGCTCGGCGAAGGCGTGCTCAACGGACTGCTGACCGCGCGGCTCGGCCTCGCCGCAATCGACGTCACCCGCCCGCTCCCCTTCACCGCTTTGCCGCGCCCCGCGCTGGCTGACTTGGCGAAAGACCTCCTGCGCAAACGCGAGGATGAGGAATAGCCCATCTACGAATGCGCGACCGGATTGCCCATCAGCGTCGCCAGCACCCGCCAGCGGAAGAACGTCGTGTCCGGCGGCGGCGACAGATCCGGCGTCCAGCCGGTGATCTTTTCCAGCGAATAGGTGTCCATCACCATGCCGCGCCAGCGCCGCTCGACGCGCTCGAGCGGCTGCCTTGTCGCGCTCGTCTCGCGCCACAGCGGCAGATTATTCTCGGGCTCGCGGCCGACATAGAGACCGGCATGATCCCGGATCAGGTTCATGCCGGGATCGGCGAAGCCCTGGAAGCGGCCGCGCTCGTTGATCTCGACGACGGGCACGCGGCCGCGCAGGAACCAGCGCAGCATCGCATAGGTGCGATAATCCGTGGTCGCGACCCAGGTCGCGCCGGTCGCGCGCAATTGCGCCTCGGCGCGCGCGGCGAGCTGATCATAGCCGGCCTCGGTGCCGATCGGATCGTTGCGGCCGATCAGATTCCATGGCGCCACCGTGTAATAGAGGAAGACGCAGACGACGAAGACGATGCCGGACGAGACCGCGGTCCGCGCCCAGAACAAGGTCGACTTGATCAAGCGGGGCGACCAGCCCTCCAGCGGCATCCGCGTGACGTTGATCGCAACCGCGGCAAGGCCGGCCGGCCAGAGGAACATCGGCCAGGTGTCGCCGACCCGCAACGTCAGCGACTTCCAGAGGAAGTAGCCGAACGGCACGATCACTGCCGTCGACAGCAGGATCGCGACCGGCTCGCGGCCGCGATAGCCGCGCCAGGCCGTCAGCGCGGTGCCGAACAGCGTCACCGGCAACAGCACGAAGCCGACCAGGCCGAACTGCATGCCGATGAACTCGCCGAGGGTGCGCAGCGTGAGCGCGCCCTCCGTCGTCGCCCGCACCGCCTGGAAGCGGAACGAGGCCCAGTCATGCTGCCAATTCCAGATCAGCGCCGGCGAGAACACGGCGACCACGAGCAGCGCTGCAAGATAAGGGTACGGGCTGCGCAACCAGCGCCAACGCCAGTCCGGCACCAGCGCAAACGCCACGACCGCCGGCGCCAGCATCACCGTGGTGAATTTCGACAGCAGCGCCAGCCCGGCGAACAGGCCGGCGGCGAGCCACCAGCGGCCGTCATCGCTCTCGGCGAGCCGCACCAGCGACCACAGCATCGCGACCATGAACGGGATCATCGCGGTGTCGGGCGCCACCTTGGCCATCAACAGCCCGTAATACAACGCGGCCTCCGGCAGCAGCAGCCCCAGCATCACCGCGCGGACATTGTTGCGGGTCGTGCGGCGAACGATATCGGCCAGCAAAAGCTGCGTGACCAGCATCGCCACGATGCCGCTGAAGCGGACGCCGAGAGTGGTGTCGCCGAAGATCGCGGTACCGAAGCGGATGAACCAGGCGATCATGGGCGGATGGTCGAGGAACGACAGCACGTTCTCCTTCGACCAGGTCCAGTAATAGGCCTCGTCGGTGCGCAGATCGAGCACGTATGCATAGACCAGCCGCATGACGGTCATGGCCGCGATCACGGCGATGACACCGCCCCGGCGCGGGACGCGCGCGCGGTCCGTCTTGACGTTGATGTTATCGGCGGGGGCTATCGTCACGGCGCGCTTTTTGTTCGACTCTGAAGGGGGTGTCAACGTATTGCGGTGCCCGTTCCCCTCCGCGCCGGCCGGCAGCGGTGTTCACCGCTGGAATAAACCACTAGACTTGCCCATCATGAATCACATGACCTTTCCCTTGACCTCCCCGTCGCGCGAGCATTTGCAGGAGATGGTCCGCGGCGTCGGCCTGCGGCAGGTCCGGCTGGTCAGCGGCTCGATCCTGTTCGCCTACCTGCTCAGCCATTTCGTCAACCATGCGCTCGGCAACATCTCGATGGAGGCGCTGGCGACCGGCGTCTACTACCACACCGCGTTCTGGCGGTTCCTGCCGGTCGCGATCGTGTTCTACGGCGCCTGCCTGGTGCACACGGTGCTCGGCATCTGGGCGCTGTACCAGCGCCGGCAGTTCAGCTGGAAGGCGATCGAGCCGCTGCAGCTCGTGCTGGGCCTCAGCATCCCCCTGCTGATCGTCACCCACGTCGTCGGCATTCGCCTCGGCCAGGCGCTGTACGGGCATGAGAAGCTCTATCCGCAGGAACTCTACCTGTTCTTCATCGCCTCGCCGCACCGCATATGGACGATGCTCGCGGTGCTGGTGATCGCCTGGGTGCACGGTTGCATCGGCCTCTATTTCTGGCTGCGGATGCGCAGCTTCTTCAAGCGCGCAGCGCCGTTCCTGCTCGCCGTTGCGGTCCTGATCCCGACGCTGGCGATGCTCGGCGTCTACCAGGGCGGCCGCACCACGATGTCGGACTATGAGGACGCCGACTGGCGGCACGAAGCGCTGTCCGCCGAGAAGCTCGGGACGGTAGCGCAGCAGACCACGCTCGAACGTGTCGCCTCCGGCATCACCATCGGCTATCTCGGCCTGCTCGGGCTCGTCGTCGTCGCGCGCGTCGCCCGCACGTTGCTCGAGCGTCGTGGCGGCATGATCGCGCTGAGCTACGGCAACGGCCGCACCGTCCGGGTACCGAAGGGATTGAGCGTGCTGGAAGCGAGCCTGCGCAACAACGTGCCCCACGCCAGCGTCTGCGGCGGCCGCGCCCGCTGCTCGACCTGCCGCATCCGCATCATTGGCGACACCGCCTCGCTGCCCGAGCCCTCGCCGCGCGAGGCCTTCGTGCTGCACCGGGTCGGCAGCGCGGATCCGTCGATCCGCCTCGCCTGCCAGCTGCGGCCCAACGCCGACCTGTCCTTCTTCCAGTTGTTCCTGCCGCACACGATGTCGGCGACCGGACACGCCGGCAGCCCGGCGCGGATCGGCCAGGAGCGCTATCTGGTTAGCATGTTCGTCGACATGCGCGGCTCGACCCGGCTCGCCGAGAGGCGGTTGCCGTTCGACACCGTGTTCATCGTCAATCGTTTCCTCGGCGCGGTATCGCAGGCGGTGCTGGAGTGCGGCGGCCGGCCGAACCAGTTCGTCGGCGACGGCATGCTGGCGCTGTTCGGGCTTGCGACCAACCGGCACGAGGCCTGCCGCCAGGCGCTGCGCGCCGCGGCGATGATCGCGGCCAATGTCGACGAGCTGAACCAGTTCCTCAGCCACGATCTGCACGAGCCGATCCGCTTCGGCATCGGCATCCATGGCGGCGAGGTGATCGTGGGCGACATCGGCTATCGCGACCACATGGTGTTCACTGCGCTCGGCGACGCCGTGAACGTCGCGGCGCGGCTGCAGGACATGACCAAGAGCCTGGCCTGCGAAGCCGTGATCTCCGACGAGGTGCGCGCCACTGCCGGCCTCGCCGACGATGCGCTGCCCGCACAGGAGGTCGCGATCCGCGGCCGCAACGAGCCGATGATCGTGCGCACGGTCGAAGCGACGCGCGTACTGTCGGCGCTGGTCAACGACGAGCATGCGGTTGCGGCCTGAAAGGTTCAACGCGTCTCCGCCTGCGTGACCTGGCTCACGTCTGAACGGACGTTCAGCAGATTCCTGGTCCTTCTGTGAGCTGGAGCTCGAACCGGCCTCGCGCAGTGTGCGACTGACGGGCGATGGGGAACATTGCAACCCGCGCCGCGACAGAGTTCAACGCGCATTTCGAAGGAGACCACCATGCTTCGCAAAGTCACTCTCGCTCTCGCCACCATTGCCACCGTCGGCGCCGCCGCGCTGGCCCCGACCGCCGCATCCGCCAAGCCGTTCGGCTGGGGCGGCGGTTGGGGCGGTGGCTGGCATCATCACTGGGGCCACGGCTATGGCATCGGCGTCGGCTACGTCGACTCCGGCTGCTACGTCACTCGCCTGGTGCTGACGCCCTACGGCTATCGCTATCGCACCGTGAACGTCTGCGACTGATCGCTTCGTCCTCGCGATCGAAACGCCCCGGTTGCTTCGGCGACCGGGGCTTTTCGTTGTTGCGACGCAAACGTCGACGAACGCTGCGAAAGCATCAATTGACTTGGGGTTCCCGGGTGCGACATTTGTCGCCTGCGGGCATTTGAATGCGCGCAAGCCAATTGAGTCCGGTGATGACCGGCTCAGACAGAACAGCTTCGGAGGAAGCGGAATGCTCGATCGACGAGACTTGATGAAGCGCGCCGGTATGGCCGCTTTGATTGCGGGGCTGGGAACGAAGGGCGCACGTGCTCTCGACACCGCACCGCCCGACACCGTGACATTGCCTTTCGGCAACGGCGAACGGCCGCTGGTGCGCTACCCGCAGAAGCGCCCGATGATCGGCCAGACCAGCCGCCCGCCGCAGCTGGAGACACCATTTGCGGTCTTCAACGACGGCCCGCTCACGCCGAACAACGCGTTCTTCGTCCGCTACCACCTCGCCGGCATCCCCTACGATCTCGACCCCGACAAGTTCACGCTCGAGATCAAGGGCAAGGTCGACAAGCCGCTGAAATTGTCGCTGAAGGACATCAGGAAGATGAAGGCGACCGAGATCGTCGCCGTCAACCAGTGCTCCGGCAACAGCCGCGGCTTCTTCGATCCGCGGGTCGCCGGCGGGCAGCTCGGCAACGGCGCCATGGGCTGCGCGCGCTGGCACGGCGTGCCGCTGAAGACCCTGCTCGACATGGCCGGCGTCCAGGCCGGCGCCAGGCAGGTCACCTTCAACGGCATGGATGCCCCGGTGATGGACACGACGCCGGATTTCGTGAAGGCGCTCGACATCGACCACGCGCGCGACGGCGAGGTGATGCTGGCCTATGGGATGAACGGCGAGGACCTGCCGTTCCTCAACGGCTTCCCGCTGCGCCTCGTGGTGCCCGGCTATTACGGCACCTACTGGGTCAAGCACCTCAACGAGATCACGGTGATCGACAGCGTGTTCGACGGCTTCTGGATGAAATCCGCCTATCGCATCCCTGATACGCCCAACAACGCGATCGAGCCTGGCACCGCGCCGAAGGCGACCATCCCGATCAACCGCTTCACGGTGCGCTCGTTCATCACCAGTGTCGCCGATGGCGCGAAGCTCAAGGCCGGCCACATCATGCTGCGCGGCATCGCCTTCGACAGCGGCAAGGGCATCAAGGAGGTTGTGGTCTCGAGCGACGGCGGCCAGACCTGGACGCCGGCGAAGCTCGGCAAGGATCTCGGCAAATATGCCTTCCGCGAATGGAAGCTGAGGGTCGCACTGGCCGCCGGCCCCCACGATCTGAAGGTGCGCGCCACCAACAATGCCGGCGACACCCAGCCGATGGACCCCCTGTGGAATCCGGCCGGCTATCTGCGCAACGTCGTCGAAACCGTGCGCGTCACCGCAGCGTGAGGAGAGCCATCATGAACCGCACGCTGCTGTCGGCGCTTGCCGCGATCGCAACCCTGTCGATCACCGTGGCCATCGCCGCGCCCGTCAACTACACGCTCCCCGAGGAGACCGCGGCGTTCAAGCCCGGTCCCAACCTGGAAGTGGTGCAGAACAATTGCAGCGGCTGCCACTCGGCCGACTACATCAGGACCCAGCCGCAGAACGAGAAGTCCAAGAAGGACTTCTGGCAGGCCGAGGTGACCAAGATGATCAAGGTCTATGGCGCGCCGATCGACAATGCCGACGTCGGCAAGATCGTCGACTATCTCGCCGCGACGTATTGAACCGGGCTTCGCCGGCCCCTGCGCGCGGGAGTGACTCCCGCGTGCATGAAACTGGAATCATGTGATTTTGCACTGCATCAATTGACCACGAAACAGGCAGATCGATACCAAAGCGCCGCAAAACCGGTTGTTTGCTGCCGAAAACACCCTCTCCTTTGATCTATCCAGCCTTTTGCAAACTGCTATCCTGCGCAGCGCGGACAAGCCGGTTTGTGCGGGGACCGGAGGGTCTGTTTTTGATTGATTCCGCGGAGACGACTGGAATGCCCAAAGGTACAGTGAAGTGGTTCAACCCGACCAAGGGTTATGGATTCATCCAGCCCGCGACGGGCGGAAAAGACATTTTCGTGCATATTTCAGCAGTTCAGAAGGCTGGTCTTCAGACGCTCAATGAAGGTCAGTCGGTCGAGTACGAAGAGATCGCAAATCGCGGCAAGACTTCGGCCGAGAACCTCAAGGTCTAGCGTAACAGCGCCAGACGACACGGCGCACTCTCGGACGTCATCCGGGAGTGGGGCCCGACACATCAGCCAGACAAGGCAACGCTCGGCACGGCGGACACGACGCCCGCGCGCGGCGATATTGGATTGTTGCGTGCTGCCGCACGCCACGGCTCGCTGCGCTACAGGCAGGTACCAACTTGGCCGGAGCCGCACGGCACCTTCTTCGTCAATTCCTGGATCTTGCGCTTCGACTCTGCCTGCGCCAGCACATCGAATACGCTCGATGGCGCGAGTTGCGTCGCTTTCCGGAAATCATCGGTCGCCTTGTCCGGATGGTTGAGTGCCTCGTGCGCCTTGGCGCGGGCAAACAGGCTCTCCACCGTCTCCTTCTGCGCGATGGCACGATCGAGATCCTCGACCGCCTTGGCGTAGTCGCGCTGCGCCGAGAAGGCGATGCCGCGCAAGGTCAAGGCATCGTGATAGTCCGGCCGGCTCGCCAGCACGAAATTGAGATCCTTCATCGCATCGTCGGTTTTCTTCAGGCCGAGATAGGCCCGCGCCCGCAGCACGTGCGGGAAGGGATCGTTCGGCACCTTGTCGATGATCTGGCCGAACGCTGCGACGGCACGATCGAACTGCGCCGAGGTCAGCATCGCGAGCCCGCGACCGAGCTGCGCTGTCGGATCGGCGGGATTGCGCTCCAGCACTCCATTGATGTCGACCAGCCCCTCGTCGGTGCGGCCCTTCAGCATCAGCGCCAGCCCGCGCCAGGATTTCGCGAGCAGGTTGGTCGGCGATAGGGCCAGCGCCTGGTCGAAATCCAGCAATGCCTTGTCGATCTGGTGGAGGCTGACATGGGCGAGCCCACGCTCGGTAAAGGCGAGCGTGTCCCTGGCATTGAGCGTGATCGAACGATCATAATCGGCGAGCGCATCCTGCGCCTTGCCGGTGCCGGCCTTGGCGATGCCTCGACCGAGATAGGCCATCGCATTGTTCGGATCGATCGCGATCGCGCGCTCCGCGTCGGCCATTGCATCATTGAACTGCCGAAGTCCCGCCGAGTTGATCGCACGGAACGCGATCAGCGGCGCATCGTTCGGCTTCAGCTTGAGCAGGTCGTTGACGTCGTTGCGCGATTCCGCAAACCGCGCGAGTCCCGAAAAGGCGATCATCCGCAGTCTCAGCGCCGGCTCGTTGCGGGGATCGCCGGCCAGCACCTGGTTAAGCGGAAGGAGGGCAGCGGCGTAATTGCGCTGCGCAACGAACTGCCTTGCCTGGTCGATCTGCTGGTTGGTCGACGCGGTGACCGGCGCGGGCGGGGCGCCTGGTGCCGCCGGGGCGCGCGCTGCAGGCGGCGGCATGGTGACCGCGCCTGTCCCGGCCTTGGCCAGCTCGGCCTGCATGGCCACCGCCTGCTGGCGCTGCTGCTGGACCTCCTTGTTGTCGGGCATGAACGACAGCAGCTTGTCGAAATCCGCAACGGCTCGCGTGTAGTCGCCCTTGGCGCTGTAAAGCTGGCCGCGGGCGAAATAGGCGCCGCGCTCGGTCTGCGGCGCCTGGGCGATCGCGCGCGAAAAATCCTCGATCGCATGATCCATGTCGCCCTTGCGGCGATAGGCCTGGCCGCGCCAGTAGAACGCACCCTGCGCATTCGGATTGATCGCGAGCGCGGTGTTGAGGTCGCTCAGCGCACCATCGAACTGCGCGGTTTCGACCCGCGCGCGGGCCCGCCCGACATAGGCCGCCACCAGATCGGAGCGCAATGCGATCGCCTGGTCGTAGTCGGCGAGCGCATCGGTCCAGTTGCGCAGATCGTTGCGCAGATTGCCGCGCGCGAGGTAGGTAAATGCATTCTTCGGCTCGAGCTCGATCGCGTGATCGAGATCGGCCTTCGCCTGATCGGTCTTGCCCTGCCGCTGCCGCGCATAGCCGCGCGAGATCAGGGCAGCGACCGACTGCGGGTTCAATTGCAGCGCCGCTTCGGTGTCAGTCACGGCCTGATCAAACTTGCCGTGATTGTTGTAGAACCGCGCGCGGCCCGCATAGGCCTTGACGCGATCGTCGGCCGATCGCGCGGCATCGTTGATGACGGCCGCACAGGCAGCCTCGGTCTTGTCCGGGGCCTGTCCGTTGCAATCCTCGAGATCGCCCGCCCATGCCGGACCGGCGGCCATGGACAGCAGCAGCAGCGCCGCAGCCAGTCCAAGATGGAAACGAATGCCGCGCGGAGCGGCAGTTGCAGTCGAGCGCAAACGCATGTCGTGGCCCGGCATTGAGCGATTCCGTTTCGGTATCCCTACAATCAATGCGGGTGAAACGCCACGACGGCGGCTGCACGGCCGCCGCGTTCGGCCGTCAATCTTCCGTCACCCATTTGGCGACGGTCATGACGTCAGGCGGCTGAAGGTAACCGCGCGGCCAGAGGTCGACGGCCCATTCGACCTTGGTCGCGCGTTCGACCAGCACGGCGGTGTTGTGCGGCGTCTGCGCAAACTGGAAGCCGCGGTAATGGGGATCGCCGACGTCGTGAAATTTGAACAGGTTCCAGTCCTGCATCACCAGCATCAGGCTCGTGGTGTTTCGGGTTGTGTCCCAGCAATCGAAATTGTGGCTGTCGTCGTTGGCGCGGAAATCCGCTTTCGCCACCCGCCTGTTGGTGCCAAGGATCGGTCCCATATGGCGGTCGAGCCAGATCACCGCCTTCTGGACGGCCGCACGCTCTGCGGCGGCGTTGGCGCGGCCCGCGGCCATGATCTTCGTCAGCGCAGCCCGATCGGCCGCGGTGAAATCGAGCATTTCACGGCGCCGGCAGACGAAGCCGTAACACACCGTCATCTGCGTCGCCGTCGGCGGATAGATCGACACTGAGGTATAGAGCTGCGACTGACCCGAGCTGAGCTCGGCGGCCGGAGCGGCCGATGGCAACGCCAGGACAATGGCGGCCAATGCGCCGGCTAATCCGGACCGCCTCGCTGCTGCCGGCTGATCGGCGTCTCTCATATTCCTGCCCCCCACTGGAGGCAGGATTATCGCGACCTGGAGACGAAGCCAAGACGCCGGGCGCATGGCTGTGGATCACATCAAGCCGATCTCAGCCGACCGGCAGCGGCGCATCGCGCTTGACCTCTTCCATCACGGCGTAGGTTCTCGTCTCGCGCACGCCAGGCAACGCCAGCAGGGTTTCGCCGAGGAACCGGCGATAGGCAGTCATGTTGGCAACGCGTGCCTTGACCAGATAATCGAAGCCTCCGGCCACCATGTGACACTCCAGCACCTCGGGCGCGGTCTGGACCGCCTTGGCAAACCGCTCGAAAACGTCGGGCGTGGTCTTGTCGAGAAGCACCTCGACGAACACCAGCAAACCCAGCCCGAGCCGGTGCGGATTGAGCCTTGCGCCATAGCCTTCGACAAAGCCGTCGCGTTGCAACCGTTTCAGCCGTTCGCCGACCGAGGTGGGAGACAGCCCGATCCGCTCGGCCAGCTCGACATTGGCGATTCGGCCGTCCCCCTGCAAAATCGAGAGGATTTTGCGGTCAATTTTGTCGATATCTGCCATATATCCGGTCAATTGAAAGATTCTCCTTAGTTTCTACGGCAAATCTGCTAATTTGTCTATCGAACTACGGTTCGTGAGCGCGTAGGTGTTCCCGTGATCCCCGGAAGGAACCGCCGATGCCAGAAGTCGCCCCTGCCCCGTTCAGCGCACCCTATGCACCCGATGACGCAATCATCGCCGCCCGCCTGTTGCAGGACGCGAGATTCGGCGCCGATCGGGAGGGACGAATCGATCGCACCGCGACACGTTTGATCGAGGCGGTCAGGGCCAATGACGATCCGCTCGGCGGGGTCGAGGACATGCTGCGGGAGTTCGCGCTCTCGACCAAGGAAGGGCTGGCGCTGATGGTGCTGGCGGAAGCGCTGCTGCGGGTGCCGGATGCGCGCACCGCCGACCAGTTCATCGAGGACAAGCTCGGCCAGGGCGACTTCGTCCATCACGAGACCAAGTCGAGCGCGTTCCTGGTCAACGCCTCGGCCTGGGCGCTCGGAATGTCGGCGCGGGTGATCCAGCCCGGCGAGACGCCGCAGGGCACGATCGGGCGGTTGACGAAGCGACTCGGCGCGCCTGCCGTGCGCGCAGCGACGCGGCAGGCGATGCGGCTGATGGGCAGCCATTTCGTGCTCGGCGAGACCATCGAAGCGGCGCTGGCACGCGCGCAATCGCGTTCCGACCGTGCCCCGCGCTATTCCTTCGACATGCTCGGCGAGGGCGCGCGCACCGCCGACGATGCGCATCGTTATTTCGAATCCTACGCCCGCGCGATCGACGCGATCGGCAAGGCCGCCGGCAGCCGTCCCCTGCCCGACCGGCCCGGCATCTCCGTGAAACTGTCCGCGCTGCATCCGCGCTTCGAGGCGGTGAGCCACGCGCGCGTGATGACCGAACTGGTGCCGCCTCTGATCGATCTCGCGCGCCGCGCCAAGGCGTTCGATCTCAACTTCACCGTCGACGCCGAGGAGGCCGACCGGCTGGAGCTGTCGCTCGACGTGATCGCCGCCGCCTTTGCCGAACCGACGCTGGCAGGCTGGAACGGCTTCGGGCTTGCGATCCAGGCCTATCAGAAGCGGGCCGGCGACGTGATCGACTATGTCGATGCGCTGGCGCGCCGGCTGGAGCGCAAGATGATGGTGCGCCTCGTCAAGGGCGCCTATTGGGACACCGAGATCAAGCGCGCGCAGGAGCGCGGGCTCGACGGCTATCCCGTGTTCACCCGCAAGGCGATGACCGACCTCAACTATGTGGCCTGCGCGCGCAAGCTGCTCGCGTTGCGGCCGCGGCTGTTCCCGCAATTCGCGACCCACAACGCGCTGACGGTCGCGACCATCCTCGAATTATCAGATGATCCGACCAGCTTCGAATTCCAGCGCCTCCACGGCATGGGCGAGGCGCTCTATGCGCAGCTCGGCGATGACAGGCCGGAAATCGCGCATCGCACCTACGCGCCGGTCGGCAGCCATCGCGACCTGCTCGCCTATCTGGTGCGGCGCCTGCTCGAGAACGGCGCCAACTCCTCCTTTGTCGCGCTGGCGGCGGACAATCGCGTGCCTATTGCAGACCTGTTGCGCCGCCCGGCCGGGATCATCGGGTCGGCCAACAGTGCCGGCCATCCCGACATTCCGCTGCCGGCCGATCTCTATCGGCCACAGCGCGAGAATTCGCATGGCATCGAATTCGGCGAACGCGCAGCGCTCGACAGGCTCACCGCCGCGATCACAGCCCAGCGCCAGGCGGAGCCGGACGCGGTCGCCTCGTCCACGACAGACGAGGCCAACGCAGCCGTCGCTGCCGCGCGGCGCGGCTTCAAGGCCTGGAACGCGACGCCGGCGGGGCGGCGCGCCGAGATCCTGGACAAGGCCGCCGATATGCTGGAGCAGCGCCGCGCGCACTTGATCGCGCTGTTGCAGGGCGAGGGAGGCAAGACCCTCGACGACGCGCTTTCCGAGGTGCGCGAGGCGACCGACTTCTGCCGCTACTACGCAGCGCTCGGGCGCAAGCTGTTCGGCGGCAGCGAGACGATGCCGGGGCCGACCGGCGAAAGCAACGTGCTCGCATTGCGCGGCCGCGGCACCTTCGTCGCGATCTCGCCGTGGAATTTTCCGCTGGCGATCTTCCTCGGCCAGGTGACGGCGGCGCTGATGGCGGGCAATGCGGTGGTGGCGAAGCCTGCCGAGCAGACGCCGCGCATCGCAACCGAAGCGATCCGGCTGCTGCATGAGGCCGGCGTGCCGGCATCCGCGCTGCATCTCGTCCCGGGTGACGGCGCGGTCGGTGCCGCGCTGGTCGCGCATCCTGACATCGCCGGCGTCGTCTTCACCGGCTCGACCGATGTCGCGCGGTCGATCAACCGGACGCTCGCCGCCAAGGACGGCCCGATCGTGCCGCTGATCGCGGAGACCGGCGGCATCAACGCCATGATCGTCGACGCCACCGCACTGCCCGAGCAGGTCGCCGACGACGTCGTGACCTCGGCGTTCCGCTCCGCGGGCCAGCGCTGCTCCGCATTGCGGCTCCTGTTCGTGCAGGATGACGTCGCCGACCGCATGATCGAAATGATCGCGGGTGCGGCGCGCGAATTGAAGATCGGCGATCCGTCCGATTTGTCCACGCATGTCGGGCCGGTGATCGATGCGGAGGCGAAACAACGCCTCGACGCACATATCGCGCTGATGAAACGGAATGCGCGGGTTCATTTCGAAGGTCGAGCGCCCGCCGGCAATTTCGTCGCGCCGCATATTTTCGAACTGTCGCATGCCGGCCAGCTCACCGAGGAGGTGTTCGGTCCGATCCTGCATGTGGTGCGCTACCGCGCCGAACGGCTCGCCGACGTGCTGGCGGCGATCGAGGCAACCGGCTTCGGGTTGACGCTCGGCATCCATTCGCGCATCGAAGACACCGTCGATGACGTGATCGATCGCCTCGCGGTCGGCAACATCTATGTCAACCGCAACATGATCGGTGCCGTGGTCGGCGTGCAGCCATTCGGCGGCAGCGGCCTTTCCGGCACCGGCCCCAAGGCCGGCGGCCCGCACTACCTCGCACGCTTCGCCACCGAGCAGACGGTGACGATCAACACCGCCGCCGCGGGCGGCAATGCGGCCCTGATGGCAGGCGTGGAGTAGCGCCGCCGTCATTGCGATGAGCGAAGCGATCCATACCTCGGCCCCGGGTTGGATGGATTGCTTCGTCGCTTCGCTACGCGCAATGACGTCCGCAAAAAGCGCCGTTGCAACACGCCCCCGACATGGGTCAAATGGCGCCCTCATTCGGGATCATCGCACGCGATATTCCAGCCACCGGAAAAAGACCAACAAGCGCCACGGGAGCGACGGCACGATGGAAAAAGGCATTTTTGACGGGCTCAAGGTCCTGGATTGCGCAAGCTTCATCGCGGCGCCTGCAGCCGCCACCGTGCTGGCCGACTTCGGCGCCGACGTCATCAAGATCGAGCCGCCGGGCGCCGGCGATCCCTACCGGAACCTGCCGAACCTGCCCGGCTATCCCCATAGCGAGCACAATTTCGCGTGGATGCTGGAAGCCCGCAACAAGAAGAGCCTGGCGCTCGACCTCACCAAGCCCGAGGCGCGCGAGGTGCTCTACAAGCTCGTCACCGAGGCCGACGTCTTCATCACCAACATGCCGCCGCAGGTGCGCCAGAAGCTCGGCATCACCCATGACCACCTCGCCCATCTCAACGACCGGCTGATCTACGCCTCCTTCACCGGCTATGGCGAGAAGGGCGACGAAGCCAACAAGCCGGGCTTCGACTCCAACGCCTATTGGGCGCGATCCGGCCTGATGGATCTGGTGCGTGCCGACGAGGACACCACGCCGGCCCGCTCGGTCGCCGGCATGGGCGATCACCCTTGCGCGATGGCGTTCTACGGCGCGATCGTCACCGCGCTGTTCCAGCGCGAGAAGACCGGCAAGGGCTCGCATGTCTCGACCAATCTGATGGCCAACGGCATCTGGGCCAATGGCGTACTGGCGCAGGCCAAGCTCGTCGGCGCCAAGTTCAAGAAGCGCAAGCCGCGCGAGGAGGCGCTGAACGCCGTCACCAACCACTACAAGTGCAGGGACGGCCGCTGGATCATCCTGTCGCTGCTCAACGAGGAGCGGCAATGGCCGACGCTGGCGCGCTGCCTCGGCCGCGAGGATCTCGTCGACGATCCGCGCTTTGCCACCAAGGCGGACCGCCATTCGCGTTCGGTGGAGCTGATCAGGATCTTCGACGAGACGTTTGCGACACGCGACCTCGCCGAATGGCGCAAGGTGCTCGACGGCAATGGCCTCGTGTTCGGAGTCGTCGGCATCCTCGACGACATTCCGAACGACAGGCAGATGATCGAGAACGAGGTCCTGGTGCGGTTCGAGAACGACACCATGCTCACCGTCAACAGCCCGATCTTCATCGACGGCGCCAAGAAGGTGCAGCCGCGCAAGCCGCCCGGGGTCGGCGAGCACTCCGACGAGATCCTGCGGCAGGCCGGCTATGACGAAGCCGCGATCCGGAAGCTGCGTGCCTCCGGCGCAGTGGCTTGAGGGCCGGCTGCTGGTTCGCCCTCGCGCCGCTCTCGCGGGGAGAGGAAATGGTTCAGCGCTTCAGCCAGGCCCAGACGATCGCGACCACGACGACGCCGATAACGACCGCGAGCCCGATCGCCCAGCTGCTGACACGGACGGCGCTGGCCGCCTGACGCTCCGCCTCGTTCGCCGCGATCTCGCGGTCGCGCTGCTTGTCCTGGTCGGGCGCACTCATCGGCCGGTCTCCGCTCGAGGGCTGTTCAGGTCCTGGTCGCTGCGTTCAGTGTAGCATCAGATAATGACGCCTGGCGGGTCGGATCCGTTCCGCCGGGACGGACGAGGCGGCATGCAATCCGCTACCGTCCCTTCACGAAGCACATGCCCATGCGCGTGGTCTGGCCGGCGACCTGGCACGCGAGCCCTTCGGCGCAGGTCCAGCCGCGGAAACTGCGATCGGCCTCGGCTGGTTTCGCGCCGGGAAGATAACAATGCGCACCCCAGCCGTCGCTGTATTCGGTCCCGGCGAGCTCGGTGCTGCCGCGCATCTGCGGTCGGCTGGAGAAGCCGCGCGAATAGTCCGGCGCCTTGCCGTCGCTCATGCTCGCGAGGATATCGCGGCGGCGAACCTGGTCACCGAAGAAATGCGGCGACGCCGGCACCACGGTCGAATTCGACGGTTTCGCGGCCATCCAGTCGACGCCCGGAAAGTGAAAGCCGCCGATGCCGCGGGTCTGGTGGCAACCGGCGCAGGTGACGTCGTTGAGACGCCGCTCGAAGCCCGCGACCGAGCGGATGTTCTGCAAGTGCGTGCCATCGGTCGCGGCCTTCTGCAACGCGCCGACCACGTCGTCCTCCGAGAACACCGCCTTGCCATTGACGCCCTCGCCCTGCACCAGCCCGAATTCGGGCTCGAGATCACTGGCGTCGAACCCGACCGGGGTCGGCGCGACGGCACCGGTCGCGAGGAACTTGTCGGGGATCACGAGCGTGCCGCGATCGAACTCGGCGAAATGCCTGGGGTCGAGCAGCCACGCCTTGAACTCGCGCCGCAAGCCTTCATCGGCCAGGATGCGATCGCGATCGATCTGGTTTTCCAACGGCGATTCGACGAAGCGCCTGGTCTGGCGGTCATAGTCGAACACCTTCAGGAGATAGTCGGTGCGGAAGTCGCGCACCGTCGATTTCGGCGCGTGGGCGATCTGCAGATTGGTCTCGATCCGTTCGATATTCCCGGCATCGACCAGGTCGAGCGGTCCGTCCTTGCCGAACAGCCTGTCCATCGTCGGCGAAGTCGCAGCCGTGGCGAGCCAGCGCCGCGCGATCTCGCGACAGCTGATCGACGCGTCGTTGGCGTCGCCCTTCGCCTTCAGCACCAGGTTCAGCGTCATCGGCAGCCGCTGCGATACTGCGTTTTCGCCGATCAGCGGCGCATCGGTGCGGGTCAGGCGGTAGATCAGCCTGATCTCGCCGCAGCTCGCCGGCGCCACATAGGCGCGGTCCATGCGGTTGACGATGCCTGACAGCACGAAGCGGACGTCGGGCGATGCGAACAGGCTGCGGTCGAACAGCTGGAACGCAAAGCCGTCGCCGACGCCGATACTCTCGTTCGGCAAACTGGCCTTGTGGTTCTCGACATAGCGGTCGAATTCGCGCTCGAGCGACTCGCGCACCCCAAGCATCGACGGCAATCCGAACAGCGCGCTGTTGGCGAGCGGCGCAGCTGCGGAACGCTCCGGCAACAGCATGCGGCCGAGGCCGAACCGTCCCTGATCGAGCGTGCGCAGGATGGCGGGGTCGATGATCGCAACTCCGCGTTCGAGCGGGCGCTCGTCGCCCGCATGCGCGACCGAAGCGCCGCAGAGCAGGACGGACATGGTCAGGAGACATCTCAGCGCGCGGTTCATGCCGTCAGTAACACCGCGCGGCGAAACCTATTCAAGAAAAAAGGCGCTTCACATCGCAGTGAAGCGCCTCGCTTTCGTCGCCTTTCGGCAATCAGCGCGCGACGATCAGGCCCTTGCTGGTGACCACGACCCAGCGGCCATCCTGCTTGCGGATGGCGTCGATGCGGCCGAGACCGGGGACGGGATCGCCGGCATAGACCTCATACATGCCCTGGCGGCCCTCGATCAGCGCGGCACCATGGCCGACGTCCCGGAGGGCCCAGCCTTCGACCACCGGCAGGCGGCCGACTTCGACCTTGGGTGCGGCGGCCGCCGTCGCCGGCGACGTGACGGTGCCCGTGGTCTCCCGCGCAGCGACTTGCGTCGGAGCCGCAGCGGCAGTCACCGGCGGTGCGGCGCGCAGCTTGTCGACGGCTTCGCTGAGCTTGGTGAGCTTCGCCATCGGCTCGGCCTGCGCCTTCTCGAACTTGTCGAGACGGTCATTGGTCTTGTTGAGCTGGGTTGCACCAGTCCTCGCGGTCTGGTCGATGCTGGACTTCAGGGCCTGGATTTCGCCGTCGATCCGGGCAATCGATGTTTGGACCGCGTCCCTGGTCGTGTCCTTCGTATCCTTGGCGGACGCGACGGCTGACGTGGTGAAATGGCCAAGACCCGCGGTCGCCAGCGCGCCGCCGACGGCGCCTGCGACCGTGGCCAGCGCCACGATGGCCGCCATCGCAGCGAACCGGGGACCGCCGGACGATTTGGCGGGTTGCTCGGCCGTCGGCTTGGCGGCGGTCTCCTCATGGTCCCAGGCGCGCTCAGCGGGCGCCATGATCATGAGCTTACCCGGGAAACGCGGCTCGTCGCGCTTGCCGGTTCCGAGCTCGGGAACGCCCATGTCAGGCTGGTCGACCTTGACCGGCTCGATCTTCGACGTCTCCATCCGGGGCGCATCTGGCTTCACATCCGCCTCGGGCGACGTCGCTTCCTGATCGGGCGACAGTCTGGGAGCCTCGATCTGGGCCACGGCCGCGACCTGCTCGGGCTTCGCCGCCGTTTCGGCACCGGTTTCAGCGCTGACCGGCTCGCTCTGCTGCTCACTCACTTCAAAGTCTCCAGACTGGGTTGAGAATTTGGTAACTTTTATTGCTTGCGAAATCCTTACCGGAACCACGATTGAACGCCGGCTTACGGAAATTTTAGGGAATTTTCGGGTCGGATTTGGGCCGATGCTGCCCTGCGGCAATCCGTGCGTGCTCCGTTTGCGCCCGCTGCTTTCCCGACTAACATGGCGCGTCAATCCAGCCAGAAGGCGGGGACGGTCATGACGATCGAGAAATGCGTCAAGGAATTTGATGTCGGTGACGTCATTTTCGAGGAGGGCTCGAGCGGGCGCGAACTTTTCGTCGTGCTCGACGGCCAGGTCGAGATCGCAAAGATCAACGGCGATCACAAGACCGTCATCGTGACCCTCGGCAAGGGCGAGTTCTTCGGCGAGATGGCTGTCATCGACGGCTCGTCGCGCTCCGCGACCGCCATCGCCGCCGCACCCTCTACACGCGTGATGCGCATCAACCACGCCCGCTTCGTCTATCTCGTCAGCCAGCAGCCGGCTTTCGCGCTGATGGTGATGGACGCGCTGTCGAAGCGCCTGCGCGCCTCCAACAACGTCACCTACCGGACGGCGGCCGCCCCATGAGCGATCGCCGGCCGAGCCCGTTCAAGACCCTGTTCGACAGCGACGTCGCGACGCTGATCCAGGCCGCCGACGACGTCTACCAGATCCGGTTCAAGAACCGCGCCGCCAACGCCTATCTGGTGCGCGGCAGCAGGCGGACGATCCTGATCGACGTCGGGCTGTCGAGCAATTTCCCGCATCTGCTCGCCTGCCTCGCGCATGTCGGCGTGACGCCGGACATGATCGACATGGTGGTGCTGAGCCACGAGCATCTCGATCACATCGGCGCGGCCTATCATTTCCACGGCCGCGCCTATATCGCCGCGCACCGGCTCGCCGCCAACAAGATCATGCTGCGCGACGACTTCTCGATGCTGCGCAAGATGTTCAACGAGCCGAACGTGCCGATCGAGATCGACCTCTGGCTCGAGGAAGGCAACCTGATCGACCTCGGCAATTTCCGCCTCAACGTGATGTACACGCCGGGCCATACCTCGGCCTGCATCACGCTGTTCGACCAGGACAAGGGCCTGTTGTTCGCCGCCGACACCTTGATGCCGGGTGGCGTGATGGGGGGCGTGTTCGGCTCCGGCTCGATCGCCGACTACATCCAGTCGCTGGAGCGGCTGAAAGGGCTGAGTTCGAAAATCCTGCTGTCAGGCCACGGCCGGCTGTCCGATACGCCACACGACGACGTGCGGATCGCGCTGCAGCGCTCGCATGCGCTGCTCGACGACACTGCGCAACTGTTCGACGCGCTCGACGCGCGCTCCAATTTCGAGCCGATCATGCAGTCGGTGCGCGACCTCAACAAGCTCGACGACTGACGCTGCCCGCGCCACCCGTTGTGGTCCGACATCACTTTGCACTAGGATCGACCGAACAACGCAACGAGCGCGGCAGGACAAGCCGTCGCCGACAACGGGGAGACGGACGGATGGACAAGGACGCGATGGCGCAGATGCGCCGCCGGGTGGTGATTTCGTCGACCATCGGCAATGCGCTGGAATGGTTCGACTTCACCGTGTTTGGCCTGTTCGCAGGCATCATCAGCAAGCTGTTCTTTCCCGCAGACAATCCAAGCTCGTCGCTGCTGCTCACCTTCGCCACGTTCGGCATCGCGTTTGCGGCGAGGCCATTGGGCGGCCTGGTGTTCGGCCTCTACGCGGACAAGCACGGCCGCAAGAAGGCGCTGGTCGTCATGATCACGCTGATGGCTGTCGGCACCGGTCTGCTCGGCCTGCTGCCGACCTTTGGCGCGATCGGGATCGCGGCGCCGCTGCTGTTGCTGCTGGCGCGCCTGATCCAGGGCTTTTCCGCCGGCGGCGAATTCGGCAGCGCCAGTGCGATGCTGATCGAATTCGCACCGCCCGGCCGGCGCGGCCTTTTCGGCTCGTTCCAGATGGTTTCGCAAAACCTGGCATTCGCCATCGGTGCAACCATGGCGATCGGCCTCAATCTCGGCCTGTCGGCAGATGCCTTCGCGAGCTGGGGTTGGCGCGTGCCGTTCATCCTCGGCATCCTGATCGGGCCGACCGGGTGGTACCTCCGCCAGCGGTGTGACGAATCTCCCGACTTCCAAGCCTATCTCGCCGAGAAAGCCGCGGCGGCGCAACCGGCGAAGAGGACCACGCTCGGCCAGCTGTTTTCCGATCATCCGGTCGAACTGATAGCCTCGTTCTGCCTGATCGCTGCCGGCACCGCGATCAATTACGTCAATGCGATCTTCCTTCCGACCTATGCGGTGGCCGAGCTGAAACTGCCGCTGCTGAATGCGCAGATGGGCCTGCTCTTCATCAGCCTTGCCAATGCAGGGATTGCCGTGGCCACCGGGGCGCTGTCGGACCGGATCGGCCGCCGTGCCGTGCTCATTCCGTCGCTGGTCATCTATGCCGCGCTGTTCTACCTGATGCTGCAGCGGCTGGTCGCCGCTCCCACGACCACGAATCTCTGGCAGCTGCAGATCGTCGCGGTTTTCCTGGGCGTGTTGGCCGGGCCGATGCCGGCGTTCATGACCGAAATCTTCCCGGTCGGCGTTCGCTCGACCGGAGCCTCACTGATGTACAATCTGGCGGTGATGCTGTTCGGCGGACTAGCGCCGTTCATCAACACCTGGCTGGTTGCGGCGACGGGCGACAAGACAGCGCCCGTCTATTACATCCTGTTCGCCGCGGCCGTCGGCCTGGTCGGCCTGTCGATGTATCGCGGGCGGCCTGCCGTACCCGAGATCGCACCTCAACCGGCGCAGTGACGCACAAGCGAACGCGTGCACCTCGCGCGTCTTTCCCGCGCCGCTCAATTCCGTGTGAGCACGCGCGGGCGCAAGTCATTTGACAAAACCTTCCGCGGCCTGTTCAACAGCGCCAACAACAATGCCTGATAACAGGGAGCGAGACATGAAGCTTTACGACTCGATCGGACCGAATCCGCGCATCGTGCGCATGTTCATGGCGGAGAAGGGCATCGAGATCCCCAAGCAGACCGTCGACCTGCGCGGCGGCGAGAACCGGCAGGAGGCGCATCTGAAGCGCAATCCGCACGGCCAGATGCCGACGCTCGAGCTCGACAACGGCAGCTACCTCTCCGAGGTCGTCCCGATCTGCGAATATCTCGAGGAAAAGCATCCTTCGCCCGCGATGATCGGTACGACGGCCGAGGAACGCGCCGAGAGCCGGATGTGGACCCGCCGCCTCGACCTCAACATTGCCGAGCCGCTTGCCAATGGCTATCGCTTCGGCGAGGCGCTGAAGTTCTTCGAGAAGCGCATCCCGGTCGCGCCCGACGCCTCGCCCGGCCTGAAGATGATCGCCGCCAATCGCATCAAATGGCTCGACAGCCAGATGTCCGACGGCCGCGAATATATCTGCGGCAGGCGCTTCACGCTCGCCGACATCCTGCTGTTTTGCTGGCTCGAGTTCGGCAACCAGGTGGGCCAGCCGCTCGACCAGTCGAACACCAACATCGTGGCCTGGTTCAACCGCGTCGGCGCGCGGCCATCGGCGAAGGCGTAATCTTTCTACCCGTCATTGCGAGCCATCGGGCGCGCATTCGCGCGACCCGTTGCTCGCAATGACGCAAAGAACTCATTCAAATCACCACCGGCTTGTCCGGCAACTCGTTCGGGCCACCGGGCACAGGCGGAAAGTACGTCGCAAGCTCCCGCGACACCGCCTCGATTCCCCTGATCACGCCCTGCTCGAACCGGCCGCTCCTGAAATCGACCTCCATCGCGCGGCAGATCGCTTCCCATCCCGCGCGGCCGACCTTGAGGTCGATGCCGCGGTCGGCGACGATCTCGACGTCACGGTCGGCCAGCAGGAGGTAGATCAGCACGCCGTTGTTGTGATGGGTGTCCCAGATCCGCAGATGCGAGAACACGTCGAGCGCCCGCTCCCGCGCCGGCTGGTCGTGGAACAGCGGTGCGCCGTCCAGCGCGCCCTCGACGACGAAGCGGATCTGGCCGGAATGCGTGGCCTCGCCGGCCTTGATCGCCCGCTCGATGGCGTCGAGCACGCGCGGCGGAAAATCGCGCCGTACCCGCCAACGGTGCTCGAGCAGATGCTTGCCGATGCGTTTGATGCCCATCGCTACCAGCTCCCTGACGCGCCGCCGCCGCCGAAGCTGCCGCCCCCGCCGCTGAAGCCGCCACTGTCGCTCGAGCTCGAGCCGCTGCTCCAGCCCCCGCCGCCGGACCATCCGCCGGGATAGCCGCCGCCGCGTCGATACGGCCCCGAGCCGACCACCGGACCGCCGAAATTCAACCCGCCGAAGATCAGCGCCGCGGCGAAGCCGAACAGGCCGACCAGGATGGCGGCGGCAAGCGAGCCGGCCACCATCCAGGCGAAGACGCCGACGATGCCGCCCGTCGCGACCGAGCCGAGCAGCCGTCCCAGCGCAGCGCGCAAGATGCCCGCGCCGATGATGACGGCGAAGATCAGCACCGGATTGGCGAAATCGATCAGATCGGGGGCCTGCCAATGCGCGGGCTCCGGCGCTGGCAATTGCTCGCCATCGACCAGTCGGATCATCCTGTCAACGCCGGCCGAGATGCCGCCGGCGAAATCGCCGGCCTTGAATTTCGGCGTAATCTCCTCGTCGATGATGCGATGGGTGATGACGTCGCTCAGCACGCCTTCGAGGCCGTAGCCGACCTCTATGCGCAGATGCCGGTCGTTCCTGGCGATGACGAGCAGCGCGCCGTCGTCGATCTTCTTGCGCCCGATCTTCCAGGCTTCCGCAACGCGGATCGAGAACTGCTCGATCGGCTCCCCATCGGTGGTCGGCACGATCAGGATCGCGATCTGCGCGCCCTTGCGCGTCTCCAGGTCCTTGAGCCTGTCGTTGAGCGAGGCGATGTCGCTCGCCGACAGTGTCCCGGTCTGGTCGACCACGCGGCCGGTGAGCTGCGGCACCGCGACCTCGGCCAGCGCCGGACACATAAAGCCCAGCAGCAAGGCAAGCAGAAAGACGCGAGCAGCGCTCATCGCGATCGGCCGCGCCACCGCTACTTCGACGGCGCTGGCGTCGGGTTGAAATCGACCTTCGGCGCGGTCGAGATCTCCTTCTCGTTGTCGACCGTGAAGTTGGGCTTCTCCTTGTAGCCGAACGCCATCGCGGTGAGGTTGTTCGGGAAGGTGCGGATGCCGATGTTATATTCCTGCACCGCCTTGATGTAGCGGTTGCGCGCCACCGTGATGCGATTCTCGGTGCCTTCGAGCTGCGCCATCAGGTCGCGGAACAGCGCGTCCGATTTCAGCTGCGGATAGTTCTCGGTGACGACGAGCAGTTTAGACAGCGCGCCTGTGAGTTCCCCCTGCGCCTGCGTGAATTTCTGGAAAGCGGCCGGGTCGTTCAGCACCTCTGGCGTCGCCTGGATGCTGCCGACCTTGGCGCGCGCGTTGGTGACGCCGAGCAGGACATCCTTCTCCTGCTGCGCAAAGCCCTTCACCGAGTTGACGAGGTTCGGCACCAGATCGGCGCGCCGCTGGTACTGGTTCACCACCTCCGACCAGCTCGACTTGACCTGCTCGTCGTTGTTCTGGATCGCGTTGTAGCCGCAATTGGTCAGGCTCAAGGTCGCCAGCGCTGCCAGCACGGTCCAAAGCTTGCGCATGAAAGTTCTCCCGGTGGAATTTCGCCGTCACCGTATCAGATCGTTTTCGCCGGGTAATCCCACGCGGCGGCATGCGGCTGCATTTTTGCCACTGATGGCCCTTGCCTATCCCTCCCCGCGCCGTTCATCATGAAGGAAAATCGATCCGGGGAGGATCCATGACATCAGACACTTTCGAGACGATTGTCGTCGAGCGGCCGGAGCCCGCGATCATCAGGATCGTGATGAACCGCCCCGAGGCTCGCAACGCCCAGAACCTGCAGATGACCTACGATCTCAACACGGCCTTCGACCGGGCGGTGCAGGACGACGCAGTCAAGGTCATCATCCTCGCCGGCAACGGCCCGCACTTCTCCGCAGGTCACGACCTGCGGCCGAGCGGCAAGAACCAGGCGGGCACCGATTTTCCACCGGTCGGAAATTGGGGCGGCTTCGCCGAGCCGAATGCCCACGGCCGCTTCGCGCGCGAGCAGGAGATCTACCTGCAGATCACGCGGCGCTGGCGCAATCTCGCCAAGCCGACCATTGCGGAGGTGCATGGCAAATGCATCGCCGGCGGGCTGATGCTGGCCTGGGCCTGCGATCTTATCGTCGCAAGCCAAGATGCCGAGTTCTGCGATCCCGTGGTGACCATGGGCGTCTGCGGCGTCGAGTGGTTCGTGCATCCCTGGGAACTGGGTGCGCGCAAGGCCAAGGAGATGCTGTTCACCGCGGATGTCTGGAGCGCCGACGAGGCGCATCGGCTCGGCATGGTCAATCACGTGGTGCCGCGCGGTGATCTCTCCTCCTTCACGCTGGCGCTGGCGAAGAGGATCGCGGCTAAACCCGCCTTCGCGCTGAAACTCTCCAAGGAAGCGGTCAACCGCTCGGTCGACATCATGGGACAGCCGGCCGCGATCGATCAGGCGTTCGCGCTGCATCAGCTCTGCCACGCGCACAACCTTCAGGAATTTGGAATGGTGGTAGACCCCGCGGGCCTTCATCCCTCCGTCAGACAATCCGCAAACGTGAAGTAGATCAGATGGACTTGACCCTCAGCGACGAGCAGCGCCTGCTGCGCGAAAGTGTCGACCGCTTCGTGACCGAGACGTTCACGGCCGAACACCGCAAGAGATCAGCCAACGAGCCGCTCGGATTTTCGCCCGCGATCTGGAAGCAGTTCGCCGGGCTCGGCTGGCTGGCGCTGCCGATCGGCGAGGCCCATGGAGGGCTCGGGGGCGGCGCGATCGAGATCGGGATATTGATGGAGGCGTTCGGACGCGGACTGGTGACCGAACCCTACCTTTCCACGGTCGTGATCGGCGCGGCGCTGGTCGGCGCATGCGGCACCGGGGCGCAGAAGCAGGCGATCCTGCCTGACGTCGCGGAAGGCGCGCTCACGCTCGCTTTCGCGCATTCGGAGCGCGCCGCGCGGTTCGATCTCGGCCATGTCGAGACGACGGCGACCAGGAGCGCCGACGGATGGCGGCTGAACGGCAACAAGACCGCGGTGCTCGACGGCGCCGCCGCAAAGCAGATCATCGTCTCTGCCCGCATCGTCAATGCGAACGGCGCCTCCGGCAAGCTCTGTCTGTTCCTGGTGCCGGCTGATGCGCCCGGCCTGCGGGTGCGCGACTATGCGCGGCTCGGCGGCGGACGCGGCTGCAATCTCGACCTCAATGACGTCGCGCTCCCGGCCGATGCGCTGCTCGGTGACGGCAGCGACGCCCTGCCCGCAATCGAGGCCGTGGTCGACCGCGCGATGGCCGCGCTCGGCGCCGAAGCGGTCGGCATCATGCAGACGCTGCTCGACACCACGCTGGAATACACCAGGATCCGCAAGCAATTCGGCCGCCCGCTGTCGGCCAACCAGGTGATCCGCCATCGGCTTGCCGACATGGCGATGCAGGTCGACGAGGGCCGCTCGATGGCGCTGCGCGCGGCGCTGATGGCCGATGCCGAGCCGGTAGCGCGCAGCCGCGCCGCGTCCGGCGCGAAAGCAAAGATCGGCAAATGCGCCCGCTTCGTCGCCGAGCAATCGGTGCAGCTGCACGGCGCAATGGGCGTCACCGAGGAGCTCGACATCGGCTCCTACTTCAAGCGCCTGCTCGCCTTCGAGACGCTGTTCGGCGGCAGCGCCCATCACTATCGCCGCCATGCTGCCCTGAGCGGTCGCCTGCAAGCCTGACGGAGCGCAAGATGGATCTCACCTTCAACGCACAGGAACGCGCCTTCGAGCAGGAGGTTCGCGACTTCCTCGCCGCCAATCTGACACCGGAATTGAAGCGCGCCACCGCGCTGACGCCATCGGTATTCTCCGATCCCGACATCGGCATGGCCTGGCAGCGCGCGCTGCATCGGAAGGGCTGGGGCGCGCCGGGCTGGCCGGTGGACCATGGCGGGCCGGACTGGACGCCGGCGCAGCGCTGGATCTTCGAGGCCGAATGCGCCCGCGCCGGCGTGCCCAATGTCAACGTGATGGGCGTGAAGATGGTCGGGCCCGTCATCATCGGCTTCGGATCGCCGGAGCAGAAGAATTTCTACCTGCCGCGCATCCTTTCCGGTGAGGACTATTGGTGCCAGGGCTATTCCGAGCCGGGCTCTGGCTCCGACCTCTCCTCGCTGAAGACGCGCGCGGTGCGCGACGGTGACGACTACATCATCAACGGCACCAAGATCTGGACCACGCATGCGCATCACGCCAACCGCATGTTCGCGCTGGTGCGTACCAACGAGAGCGAACGGCAGCAGGACGGCATCAGCTTCATCCTGATCGACATGAAGACGCCGGGCATCACCACGCGCCCGATCCTGACCATCGGTGGCGACCACGAGGTCAACCAGGTGTTCTTCGACGACGTTCGCGTGCCCGTCGCAAACCGCGTCGGCGAGGAGGGCAAGGGCTGGACCTATGGCAAGTATCTGCTCGAATTCGAGCGCGGCTCCGGCATCGCCTCGGCCAAGCTGCGCGATGCGCTGAAGACGATCGCCGATCTCGCGGGGTCCGACGTCACCGGCCGCGCCATCGACGATCCTGATATCGCGCTGCGGATGTCGGAGGTCGAGGTCGACATCGATGCGCTCGAGATGACCGAGCTGCGGGTGCTGTCGGCGCTGCAGACCGGGCAGAACCCCGGCGCGGTGTCGTCGCTGATCAAGCTGCGGGTCAGCGAGATCCGCCAGGCGGTGACGCGGCTCGGCGTCGACGTGATCGGCAATGACGGACTGGCGGTCGAACCGGCGCGGCCGTTCTACCGGCTCAACCACGAGCCGGCGGTATCGGAGGAGCTGCTGCCCGTGGTGCCGGAATATCTCAACGGGCGCGCCTACACGATCTTTGGCGGCTCGTCGGAGATCCAGCGCGACATCATCGCGAAGATGGTGCTGGGGTTGTAAGACGCCGTCATTCCGGGGCATCGCGCGGCGATGGACCCGGAATCTCGCCCAGCAACCTCGAGGTTCCGGGTTCGACGCTCCGCGTCGCCCCGGAACGACGGAATCAAGCCGCCCGCGCCTTCGCGTCGCGGATCGCCTGCCAGATCTTTGACGGAGTAAGCGGCGTGTTCAACTGCGTGATGCCGAGCTCGCTCAGCGCGTCCATCACGCCGTTGGTGATGCAGGGCGGGCCGCCGATCGCGCCCGACTCGCCGCAGCCCTTGGCACCGAGCGGATTGGTCTTGCATGGCGCCGAGTCGTCCAGCGTCACCGAGATCGGCGGGATATCATCGGCGCGCGGGATGCAATAGTCCTGATAGCTCGCGGTCAGGAGCTGGCCTTCCTCGCTGTAGGCCA
Source organism: Bradyrhizobium jicamae (assembly GCF_018130215.1). Taxonomy (GTDB): domain Bacteria; phylum Pseudomonadota; class Alphaproteobacteria; order Rhizobiales; family Xanthobacteraceae; genus Bradyrhizobium; species Bradyrhizobium jicamae_A. Next base: position 215,220 of record NZ_JAFCKQ010000003.1, on the reverse strand, counting down.
CGCCTTCGTACAAGGCCTGGCCGATGCCCTGGGCAACGCCGCCATGCACCTGGCCGGTCACCAGCATCGGATTGACGGCGACGCCGACGTCATCGACCGTGGTGTAGCGTACCACCTTGCTGACGCCGGTCTCGGGATCGATCTCGACCTCGCAGATATGGGTGCCGTTCGGCCAGCTCGGCCCGTCGACCTCGCCTTCGCTCTCGACCGAGAGCTGCGCACCTTTTTCCTTCTTCGCGATCTCGAACAGGCCGATGCGCCTGTCGGTGCCGACAACGCTGAGCACGCCGTCGCGATACTCGATGTCCTCGACGCCCGCCTCCAGGATGTTGGCGGCCTTCTCCCGCGCCTTGTTGATCATGTCGTTGGAGGACACCGCGACCGCCGTGCCGCCGACGAACAGCGAGCGCGAGCCGACGCTGCCGAAGCCGGTGGCGAGATCGGTGTCGCCCTGGACCACGTCGATCCTGTCCATGGGAATGCCGAGCGTATCCGACACCATCTGGGTGTAGGTGGTTTGCAGGCCCTGCCCCATCGCCATCGTGCCGGACCACAGGATGACGCGGCCTTCGGCGGTGGCGTGCAGCGAGACCTTTTCGTTGTGCGCGCGGCCGCCGGTCCATTCGATGTAGCTGGTCAGGCCGCGGCCGTAGAGCAGGCCCCTCTTCTTCGCCGCCTTCTTTCGCGCGGCAAAGCCGTTCCAGTCGGCAAGCTCCGACGCGCGCTCCAGCATGTGCGCGAAGGCGCCGCTGTCATAGACCTGCCCGACCGCGTTGGTGTAAGGCAACTGCGCCGGCTTGATGTAGTTGACCTTGCGGATGGCCCGCGGATCCATGCCGATCTGGCGCGCCGCCGCATCGAACAGCCGTTCGACGATGAAGACGGCCTCGGGCCTGCCGGCGCCACGATAGGCGCCGACCGGCGCGGTGTGGGTCATCACCGACTTGACCTCGAAATGCACCAGCGGCAGGTCATAGACGCCGGTCTGCACGAACGGCCCGAGCACCAGCGGGATGATGTTGGCGGTGCCCGACGAATAGGCGCCGGTGCCGCCGATCGAGCGCACGCGATAGGCCAGCACGCGCCCCCTGGCATCGAGCGCGAACTCTCCGGTCGAGGTGAGATCGCGGCCATGGGTGCCGCCGACGAACTCGTCGGTGCGATCGCCGCGCCAGCGAATCTTCTTGTTCAGCTTGGTCGCGGCATAGGCGACGATGCCGTCTTCGGGATATAGACTCGTCTTCTGACCGAAGCCGCCGCCGATATCGCCGACCAGCACGCGCACGCTGTCCTTGGGCCGCTTCAGGATGGATTCCGCAAGCAGGTCGCGGGTCGAGCCCGGCGTCTGCGACTGCACATGCAGCAAGAGCCGCCCGGTCTTCTTCTCGATCTCGGCGATGGTCGAGCGCGGCTCCATGGCCGACGGCGCCAGGCGCTGGCTGACCAGGTCGAGCGAGACCCGGTGCGCGGCGCTGGCAAAGGCCTCCTCGACCTTGGCGGCATCGCCATAGCTCATCGCGGCGACGATGTTGTCGGGCGCCTCGGGCCAGACCGCGGGTGCGCCTGATTTGATCGCCTCGACCGGATCGACCACCGAGGGCAGCACCTCGTAGTCGATCTCGATCGCCTCGGCCGCGGTCTGCGCCAGCACGCGCGAGGTGGCGACGACGGCCGCGACACCCTCACCGGCGTAACGGACCACCTCATGCGCGAGCAGGCGTCGCGGCGGCACCGTCATCGGCTTGCCGTCCGGCCGCTTGAAGATCGCGAGCGTCGGCAACGTGCCGATATCGTCCCTGACGAGATCGGCACCGGTATAAACCGCCTCGACGCCCGGCATCTCCAGCGCCGCCCTGGCGCCGATCGACCTGATGTTGGCGTGGGCATGCGGCGAGCGCAGCACATGCAGCCAGAGCGCGCCGTCCTCCGGCTTGTCGTCGATGAAATGCCCCTTCCCGGTGAGCAGCCGCTGATCTTCGAGACGCTTGACCGGCTGGCCCGCACCAAAACGCATATTGCCGGGAAGAATGTTCATCGCAGGGTCCTTGATTGCAGAAATTTCGCGGGGGTTTTAGCGGATTTTTGCCGGCTGACAACCGACTGCGGCCAGGGGACGGATGCGCCGGCCCCGCATTGCGCGACGAGCACGGATTCGTGACCGTCCGGGCTGCCGACGAGAGTATTATTGCGTGCGACCAATATCGACGACGGCGACCTCGACATCACGCGTCGACCCGTCGCGCTTGACGCTCAGGCGCACCGTCTTGCCGACCCCGACCTGCTCGACCTCATCGGTAAGGTCGGAGAGCCGGTGAACCGGCTTGCCGTCGACCGCAGTGATCACGTCGCCAAGATGACCGGTGGAGAAATCGACGCCGTGGATTCCGGCGCGTTCAGCCGGCGACCCCGGTGTGGTGCGCACGACGATCAATCCTTCGGCGCCCAGACGCGTGGCAACCGCCTCGTTTGCGGTCACGACGCCGACGCCCGGCGTCGGCACGCGGCCGTCGCGAATCAGTCCCGGGACCACGCGGTTGACGATATCGACGGGGATGGCAAAGCCGATACCGGCATTCGACCCCGAGGGCGAGAGGATTGCGCTCGTCACGCCAATCAGGCGGCCGGCTGAATCGAGCAGCGGGCCACCCGAGTTGCCCGGATTGATCGCGGTATCGGTCTGGATCACGTTGGCGATCTCGCGCCCACTGCTTGTCGGCAGCTTTCGCTTGAGTGCGCTGATGATGCCGCTGGACATGGATTGATCGAGCCCGAACGGATTGCCGATCGCGAACGCGAACTGGCCGACCTTGAGGTCCGCGGAGCTGCCGACCGCGACCGGCGGCGGCAATGCGTGCGCGCTTTGTACCCGCAGCACAGCAAGATCGTAGTTTGGCGCCGTACCGACAATCTCCGCGCGCACCACCTCACCGGAGGCAAAGCGCACCGCGAGCCGGCTTGCCTTCTCCACCACGTGGTTGTTGGTGACGACGTGGCCGTCACCGTCCCAGACTATGCCAGTGCCGGACGCGACGCCGCCCTCCTGCTCCTCGCTGAACGGATTGGCGCTGGATTGTGCTACGACCTGCACAACCGACGGCGAGACCTTCTCGAAAATTTCAATATTGGCCTTCTCAGCGTCCAGAAGCGCCCCGCGGGTGGCGACGGCGCGGGCGCTCGAGCTCATCCAGGGAGCCTGAAGCAGATTGCCGCCGGCATAGGCCAGCAGGACGGCTGCGGCGATGGCAAGGAGGAGGGTCGCGCGGCGTTTCATCGATGAGCTCCGCGCAACAAACGCCGCCCGTGCGCGAAGGTTTCTGGGGAACGGCCACGGCGCGTGCTCCAATGACTTGCGTCCGGTTAGCCGATCTGCCACGCGGGACTTTCTTGAAACCAACCCATCCGCTGCTAGTTGTTCCCTGATGCATTGCAGCGCCGGACCGCCTTCAAGGCCCGATGGCTGCCATGCGTGCTGGCGGGAGCGCGGACATGACGAAGCAGACCCGTTTCAACATCGGCTACGCCGTCGCTGCAATCGTCGTGGTTTTCCTGATCCAGTACGCGGTCGCGACCGCGAACAGGATCGCGGTGATCCCCTACAGCGAATATCAGCAGCTTTTGCAACAGGGCAAGGTCGACAGTGTCGGCATTTCCGATCGTACGTTGCAAGGCACGCTGAAGGAACCGTTGTCGAGCGGACAAAAGCGGTTCGTCACCACGCGGGTCGATCCGCAGGTGGCGCAGGAGCTCGAGAAGTACCACGTCCGCTTCACTGGGCAGATCGAAAACACTTTCTTTCGCGACCTCTTGTCGTGGACGATGCCGATGCTGCTGTTCTTCGGCGTCTGGTGGTACATCGGCAGGCGCACGGCCGGGGGCGGCGGCCTCGGCGGCGGGTTGATGGCGATCGGCAAGAGCAAGGCCAAGATCTATGTCCAGGCCAATACCGGCGTGACCTTTGCCGATGTCGCCGGTGTCGACGAAGCCAAGGACGAACTGCACGAAGTCGTCGATTTCCTGAAGAACCCGACCGACTACGGCCGCCTCGGCGGACGCATGCCGAAGGGGGTTCTGCTGGTCGGCCCACCCGGCACGGGCAAGACCCTGCTGGCGAAGGCGGTGGCCGGCGAAGCGAAGGTGCCGTTCTTCTCGATCTCGGGCTCCGAGTTCGTCGAGATGTTCGTAGGCGTCGGTGCCGCGCGCGTGCGTGATCTGTTCCAGCAGGCGCACCAGAAGGCACCCGCAATCATCTTCATCGACGAACTCGACGCGCTCGGCCGGGCTCGCGGTATCGGCCCGTTTGCGGGCGGGCACGACGAGAAGGAGCAGACGTTGAACCAGCTTCTGGTCGAGCTCGACGGCTTCGACTCGCGCACCGGCCTCGTCATTCTGGCCGCGACCAATCGGCCGGAAATCCTGGACCCCGCACTGCTGCGCGCCGGCCGCTTCGACCGCCAGGTGCTGGTCGACCGACCCGACAAGAAGGGGCGCATCGCGATCCTGGACGTGCACATGAAGAAGGTTCGGCTTGCGCCCGACGTCGATCCGGAAGCTGTCGCCGCGCTGACGCCAGGGTTCACCGGCGCCGATCTCGCCAATCTCGTCAACGAGGCGGCGTTGCTCGCCACCCGACGCAAGGCAGCGGCGGTCAGCATGCACGATTTCAACAACGCGGTCCTGCGCATGGTAGCGGGGCTCGAGAAGCGCAATCGGCTGCTCAATCCCAAGGAGCGCGAGATCGTCGCCAATCACGAGATGGGTCACGCGCTGGTCGCACTGTCGCTACCCGGCGTCGATCCCGTGCACAAGGTCTCGATCATCCCACGCGGTGTCGGCGCGCTCGGCTACACCATTCAGCGCCCGATCGAGGACCGCTTCCTGATGACGAAGGAGGAACTCGAGAACAAGATGACCGTGCTGCTCGGCGGTCGCGCCGCCGAGCTGATCGTGTTCAATCATCTCTCCACCGGCGCCGCCGACGACCTGCGCCGCGTCACCGACATCGCACGCAGCATGGTCAGCCGCTACGGCATGTCGGAAAAGCTCGGCAGCGTCGCCTATGACCGCGACCCCGGCAATTTCCTTGCCGGCGCCGACCGTCCCTACCCCATGCGCGAACGCGACTATGCGGACGAAACGGCGGCGGTCGTCGACCACGAGGTGCGTGCGATCGTCGACCGCGCGTTCCAACGCGCTCAAACCATCCTGAGCGCGCGCCGCACGATCCTCGACCGGGCCGCGAAGGAGTTGTTGGAGAAGGAAACGCTCGAGCAGAGCGACCTGCAACGGCTGATCCGCGAAATTCCGCAGGAGGGCCTGAGGGCGGTGTAGAACACGCCGGCGCGCCCCCGTCTCCGCTCAAGTCTGCGATAAAGGCTCAACCCAGGTCACGCAGCGCGGCCTCGACCAGCTTGCGCTGCTCGATCGTGAGCGGTGCCTGCGGCGGCACCGGGTCGCCGACGTCATAGCCCTGGATCGAAAGCCCGGCCTTGATGCAGGCGGCGAGGTTGAAGCGGGCGAAGGCCTCGTTGATGCGCCAGAGCTTGCGCTGGAGCGCCATCGCCTCGTCCCAGCGGGTGCGGCGGCAGAGATTGTAGAGCTCGACGCTTTGCCTCGGGATGATGCAGGCCGGACCGGCCATCCAGCCATGGCCGCCGATCAGCATCACGGCCGCAGGAATATGGGCCGAGGCCGAAAACACCTTCAGGCCGTCGCCGCAGCGGTTCATGATCGAGAGCAGCCGCCCGGTATTGGTCGAGGCATCCTTGATGTAGCCGATGCGCGGATGGGCGGCGAGACGCGCGACGACATCGAGCGTGAGATCGGAGCGCTGGAAATTCGGATTGGTGTAGATCACGACGGGAATGTCGACGGCATCGGCGATAGCGCGGAAATAGGCCTCGACCTGGACGTCACTGAGCGGGAAATACGCCTCGAGAATCGCCAGGATGCCGTCGGCACCGCGCTTCTGATAGGCCCTGGCCTGCGCCACGGCGTCCGCCGTCGAGGTCGAGGCAACACCGGCGACCACAGGCACGCGCCCCTGCGCGGCCTCGATCGTGGTCTGCACCACCTGCGCCCGCTGCGCGTTGTTGAGATAGGCGAATTCGCCGGTCGACCCCAGCGGTGTCAGCCCGTGCACGCCGGCCTTGATCAAATCGTCGCAGAGCCGTCCCAGCACCTCGGTGCGGACATGGCCGGCGGGATCGACCGGGGAAACGAGATACGGGAAGACGCCGTGGAAATCAGCCATTTGCGAGCCTCGTGGACGGCGAGACATAGTCGGGATCGTGCGCGAAGGGAAGCGGCGCAGCCTCGCGCAAGGCGCGCAGCACCGCTGCAAAGTCGGTTATCGCACGGAAACCGAGCAGGCGTTCGGCCTTGCCGGGATCGTAGATGCGGCCGATCGAGCCCGGCAGCTGCCAGCCGCGTCGCGCAAACAGCGCCGGCGCGTCCGGGAAATAGCGCGCGATCACGGCTGTGGCGTCGGATTTCAGCGCCACGACGTCGCCGTGCGCGAAGGGCGTCGGGGCGCTGATGACGAAGGTCTCGAAACCGCTGGCGTTCTCCAGCGCCATCACATGGGCCCGGGCGGCGTCCTCGACCGTGAGCCTTCTGTACAGCAGCTCGGTCGCCTTCAGGTTCTCGCCATGGATGCCGCGGATCGTGTCGTCCTCTTCGGGGAAGAAGCGGCTGGTGCGCAGCACCGCGCAGTTCAGCCCATGCTCGCGGCTGAACAGCCGGCACAATCCCTCGGCGGCAAGCTTGGTCACACCGTAGATGTTGCGTGGCTCGAGCGGGCCGGTGGTCTCGTCGAGCCATACGGCGGCGGAGCCTTCGCCGTCGCGGATCACCTGCGAGATCATCAGCGACGTCGTCGAGGTGAAGACGAAACGATCATGGCCTGCGGTTGCAGCCGCCTGCAGGAGATTGAGCGTGCCTGTCACGTTGACGTCGACAAAGGCCTGCGGCGGGAACCTCCCGATGTCGGGCTTGTGCAGGGCAGCGGCATGGACCACGGCCTCGATGCGATGGTCGGCGAAGGCCCGATCCACGACGGATCGCTCGGCAACCGACCCGACGATATCGGTCGCCGCGCCCGGGACCACATCGAGACCGACCACGCCATGGCCGGCCTGCATCAGTCGCGGCGCGAGGAAACGGCCGAGCCAGCCGGACGAGCCGGTCAACAGCACCCGCATGATTTCAGCCCCGGCCCGGTCTCAAAACACCTTGGCGATCGCGGCCTGGGCGTCGCTCTGGATCTGCTTCAGATGACCCGGCCCGCGGAAGCTCTCGGCGTAGATCTTGTAGACATCTTCCGTGCCGGACGGACGCGCGGCGAACCAGCCGGATTCGCTCTCGACCTTGATGCCCCCGAACGGCTGGTCATTGCCCGGCGCCTTGGTTCTCACCGCACGGACGGGATCGCCGGCGAGATCGGTCATGTTGAGCCGATCTGGTCCGAGCGCCTTCAGCGCGCTCTTTTGCTTCGGCGTCGCCGCGACATCGATGCGCTCGTAATAGGGCACGCCGAGCTCGGCCGTCAGCTCGTTGAACAGCTCGCTCGGATCGCGGCCGGTCTTTGCGATGATCTCTGCCGCCAGCAGTCCGAGGATGATGCCGTCCTTGTCGGTGGTCCACACCGAGCCGTCGCGCTTGAGGAAGGACGCGCCTGCACTCTCCTCGCCGGCGAAGCCGAAGCCGCCGCTGCCGAGCCCCTCGACGAACCATTTGAAGCCGACCGGCGTCTCGACCAGCTTGCGGCCGAGCTTCCTGGCGACACGATCGATGATCGAGCTCGACACGATCGTCTTGCCGATCGCGGCGTCCTTGCTCCATTGCGGCCGGTGCGCGAACAGATAGGCGATCGCCGTGGCGAGGAAATGGTTCGGGTTCATCAGCCCGTTCGAGCGGGTGACGATGCCGTGGCGGTCGGCATCGGTGTCGTTTGCGAAGGCGACGTCGAACCGGTCGCGCATCCGGATCAGGCTCGCCATCGCGTAAGGCGACGAGCAATCCATCCGGATCTTGCCGTCCCAATCCGCGGTCATGAAGCGGAATGTCGGATCGACCGCCTCGTTGACGACGGTGGCGTTGATCCCGTAGCGCGCGATGATCGGATGCCAGTAATGCACCGCGGCACCGCCGAGCGGATCGATGCCGATCTTGACACCGGCGGACTTGATCAATGCGAGATCGACCGTGTTGCCGAGGTCGGCGACAAAGGGCGTGATGAAATCGTGCAGATGCGTGGTCGCCGCTTTCCGCGCCCGCTCATACGGTATCCGCACGACGCCCTTGAGACCGGCTTCGATGTAGCGGTTGGCGTTCTTCTCGACCACGGCGGTGACGTCGGTATCGGCCGGGCCGCCATGCGGCGGGTTGTACTTGTAGCCGCCGTCCTCGGGTGGATTGTGCGACGGCGTGATGACGACGCCGTCGGCAAGGCCGGTGCTGCGGCCCTTGTTGTAGCTCAGGATCGCATGCGAAATGACAGGCGTCGGCGTGTAGCCGGCCTGCGCATCGATCATGATCTCGACGCCGTTGGCGGCGAACACCTCAACCGCGCTCGCCAGCGCCGGCTCGGCCAGCGCATGGGTGTCGATGCCGATGAACAGCGGCCCGGTCAGCCCCTTCTCGCGCCGGTAATCGCAGATCGCCTGCGTGGTCGCGAGGATGTGGTCCTCGTTGAAGGAGTTCTTCAGCGACGAGCCGCGATGGCCCGAAGTGCCGAAGGCAACGCGCTGTGCAGGATCGCCGGCGTCGGGCTTGCCGGCGAAATAGGCCGTCACGAGGCGCGGCACGTTGGTGAGCGAGGCGGGATCGACGGGCTTGCCGGCGGCAGGATGTGGTGCAGACACGTGACCTCACTTATATTTCAAGAAGGATTCGCCTGGTATCGCCGACCGTCAGCACAATGCGTGACACCTCGGCCTGCTATCGGGATGGCTTGCTTCCAATCAAGCCGACGGCATTTCGTTCCTCATCGCCTGCAGCCCTTCGCTACGACACGTCGATCTGCGTCAGCTTCTCGCGGAGCTCGTCGACCAGCACGCGCTTGTTCTCGGAATAGTCGATCGGAATCACGACGAGATGCACGCCGCCGCCGGCGAAGGCGCGTTCCAGCGTCGGGACGATCGCCTCCGTGCTTTCGATCCGCGAGCCCCTGGCACCGTAACTTTCGGCATACCTGACGAAATCCGGATTGCCGAAGGTGAGGCCGAAATCCGGGAAGTCATCGACCGCCTGCTTCCAGCGAATCATGCCGTAGGCGGAATCCTCGAGAATCAGGATCACGAGATTGAGCTTGAGGCGGACGGCGGTCTCCAGCTCCTGCGAGTTCATCATGAAGCCGCCGTCGCCGCAGATCGCGAGCACCCGGTTCTTCGGATAGAGCATCGCCGCCATCATCGCCGACGGCAGGCCGGCGCCCATGGTCGCGAGCGCATTGTCGAGCAACAGCGAGTTCGCCAGCAGGGTGCGGTAGTTGCGCGCGAACCAGATCTTGTACATGCCGTTGTCGAGTGCGACGACGCCGTCCTCGGGGATCACCTGCCGCACGTCATGCACGATGCGCTGCGGCGTCGGTGGCCAGCGTGCTTCGGTGGCACGATCGGTGATCTTGGCCAGGATGCTTTCGCGCAGGCTGAACAGCGCGCTGGCATGCGGCAGCCGTCCCTCGACGCGATCAGCCAGCAGCTCCAGGCTCGGGCCGACATCGCCGATCACCTCGCATTGCGGGAAGTAGACCTGCTCGACATTCGCCGCCGTGTAGCTGACATGGATCACCTGCGGCCCCTTCGGGCCCATGATGAAGGGCGGCTTCTCGATCGTGTCATGACCGATCGCGATGATCAGGTCGGCGCGGTCGATCGCCTCATGCACATAGTCGCGCTCGCTGAGCGCGGCGGTGCCCATGTAGAGATTGGTCCCGCCGGATACCGTGCCCTTGCCCATCTGGGTGGTGAAGAACGGGATCCGCGTGCGGCGGACGAAGTCGCCGATCCCCGCCGTGCTGCGCGGACGCGACGCCGCGGCGCCGAGCATGATCAGTGGACGCTGCGCCTTCAGGATCATCTCGGCGGCACGGTCGAGCGCCGCGGCATGCGCCACCGGGATCTCGATCGGATGCGGCGGCACCATCGCCACCGGCTCCACGTCCTCGCCGGCGATGTCCTCCGGCAGTTCGAGCAGCACCGGGCCGGGCCGCTCCTGCATCGCGATCCGGAACGCATCGCGGACCAGCGTCGGGATGGTGGCGGCGCCGACGATCTGCAGCGACTGCTTGGTCAGTGGACGGAAGGTCGAGACGATATCGACGATCTGGAACTTGGCCTGCCGGCTGCTCAGGATGCCCTTCTGCCCTGTTATCATGACCATCGGCATCGCGCCGAGCAGCGCATAGGCGGCGCCGGTCGTGAGGTTCAACGCCCCGGGACCGAGCGTGGTCATGCACACGCCGGGCTTTCCGGTGAGCCGGCCATAGGTCGCGGCCATGAACGCGGCGGGCTGCTCATGACGGGTGACGATCAGCTTGATCGAGGATTTGCGCAGGCTCTCGACGACGTCGAGGTTCTCCTCGCCGGGAACGCCGAACACCCGCTCCACGCCTTCATTCTCGAGGGCCGCCACCAGCAAATCGGAACCTTTGACCATGTCGGCCTCGCACGATTGACTGCACATTGCCCACGGAGCATAGCGGCATCGCGCGCCGCCGGGGAGTCCCTCGCACGGTCAGGGCTTATGCGCCCTGATCCAGGCGTCGATCACCGGCAGCACGCGCGCCTGCAGGCCGGCCGAGATCGCGATCGTCTCCAGCGCTCGCGCCACCATCAGCCGCCCGCCGCTGGTCGATTGCGGCGGGGTAAAGGCAGCTAGCTCGGCGGCATGGCCCGCGTCGGTGAAGTTGGTCATGAAGCCGGGTACGAACTGGTCGCGGAAGTTCGGCCCCTGCTTCGCCAGCAGCGCGTCGAAATTGGCCTGGATGAAATCCCAGGCGAGCTGCGGCTGCTCGCCGCGCGACGCGACCGTGCCGATCATCCCGGAGACGATGGTCCCCGGCAACTCGTTGGACAGCATCAGCGCCAGGGTCGCGCGCGCCAGTTCGGGGTCGCGGGCGCCGGCGGCGGCATAATAGTAACGGAGCCGCTCGTTGGTGGCCGTGCTGCCCCGCGCGAGCGCCAGCAGCCTGTCATAGGTCGCCCGGTCGGCCGTGATGCCGACGAGATGGGTGACACTGTCGCGCAACGCGTTGGGAAGCGAGTTCGGGTCCTCGAGGAACGCCGCAAATCGCCGTTTCGCCTCGGCGATAACGCCCTCGTCGCCGAGATCGCCCAACGTCGAGATCAGGCTTGCACGCAGCAGCGTCGCGTCGTCGTCGGCAGAACCGCTATTGCCCCAGCCGAGCCGGTCGAACACCGGGCGCAGCCTGGCGCGCGAATAGGCCCGGATCACGGGCCTTTCGTCGCGACCACGCGCGAGCCGGTCGAGCGTGGCGAATGACGAGATCACCTGGTCCCACACCGCACGTTGATCACCCGGATCGATGGCATCGAGCAGCGCAAGATGGGACGGCGGGTCGGCGCGGCCGGCCTGCACCAGCGCCCAACTGTCGGTGACGATGTTGAGGCGGTCATCGACCGCCATTTGCGCGAAGGCGCTCAGCAGCGCCGCGCGGTTCTTGAGGCCATACTCGACCCTGTAATAGCCGATGTCGCCGAGATTGACCTTGATCGCATCGCCGCAAGCCCCGGCCGGAACCTCGGCCCTGCCGTTCAGCAGGATCTCTCCAAAGGGCTTGCCACCCACCGGCCCCGCGGCCACCGGAATCTGCCAATTGCGTGCCGGCAGCGGCGCCGCGTCGACCGCGCCCAGCGGCGCAATCACGAACCGGTCCTGTCGCAGCGTCAGGCGCTGTGCAGCGCCGTCGCAAACGGTCTCGGCCACGATGAGCGGAACGCCGTCCTGCTCGGTGAACGAGGCAGCTACACCCGTGATCGTCTTGCCTGCGGCGCCCTCCAGCGCCTGCCAGAGATCGGCGGTGGTGCTGTTGCTGTAGGCGTGATCCGCCATGTATTTGCGGATGCCGTCACGGAATGCCTGCTCGCCGAGATAGTTCTCCAGCATGCGGATCAGCGCCTGGCCCTTGTTGTAGGTGATGGCGTCGAACGCGATGGCGGCCTCGCTGTGATCGGCGACCGGCTGCTGGATGGGATGCGAGGTGCGGCGGGCATCGAGCGTCATGGCAAACTGCTTCGCGCCGTAACCGTTCAGCCAGTTCCGCCACTCCGGATGGAAATGCTCGGATGCCTTGGTCGACATCCAGGTGGCGAAGCCCTCGTTGAGCCAGAGATTGTCCCACCAGGCCATGGTGACGAGATCGCCGAACCACATATGCGCCATTTCGTGCGCGAGAATGCCGAAGATGCCGCGCTGTGCCGACTCGGCATTGGTCGCGGAGTCGAACAGCAGCCGGCTCTCGAAGAAGGTGATGCCGCCCCAGTTCTCCATCGCGCCGCCGAACCCGCCGGGGACCGCGATCAGGTCGAGCTTGGGCAGCGGATACTTCACGCCGAAATAGTCGTTGTAATAGGCGAGCAGCTTCACCGCGCTGTCGAGCGCAAACCGCCCCTGCCCACTCTTGCCCTCCGTCGTCACCACGCCGACCGTCACGCCACCGGAATCCGCCGTAACGCGTTCGAGTTCGCCTACGGTCAGCACGAAGAGATAGCTCGACATCTTCGGCGTCGGCGCAAAGGAGACGATCTTGAGATTGTCGGCGACCGGCTCTTCATGGGCGACCGGCATGTTGCCAACCGCCATGAGGTTGCGCGGGATCATGACTGACAACGCATAGGTCGCCTTGAACGCGGGCTCGTCCCAGCATGGGAAGATCCGCCGCGCATCGGCAGGTTCGAGCTTGCTCGAGATCAGCCGCTTGGTTCCAGCCTTGGTCGGATAGTCGACCACGAACAGGCCGGTGCCGAACCTGTTGATCTCGGCGGTGAAGGCGATGCGAAGCCTGTGCCGGCCCGCCGCAAGCGGCTGGGCGAAGGTGAATGTCGCCGTCTGCGCGGCAGCGTCGGTCGTGACATCGGCGCGCTGGACTCCGTCACCGACGATGACGTCGCCGAACGTCGTGTTGACCGCGTTCACCGTGACCCGCGTGGTCGGCTCTTTTACCTCGATGTCGACGGTCTCGACGCCGGGCAGAGTGAGGTTCGCAAGATCCGGCCTCAGCTCGATCGCGTAGTTCACCGGGATCACCGTCTTCGGCAGCCTTCCGGGTGTTGCGTCGAAGGAGAACGCCTGCTCGGCCCGCGCGCCGGCAGTCATGGACAGCAACAATGCCGCAATCGCGGCAAGGCAACGCAGCGGCGCCCGTCGGGCATGGCTTGCAGGCTGGATCATTGCGCTGGGCTCAAACGAGGCTTCCAGGGGATTTCGATGTCATTTCGGGATCGAATGACGCGGTGGCCAATCTAGGCGAGAACGCCGCGCGACGAAACCGGCAACCGCGCGCTTTCGGTCTTCATCCGCTGTTGCTCGACGCCCGGATCAGAGGCTAATTTGGAAGGCCTTCCGCCTTTCTCGCCTGACCCAGTTGATGACCGAATGACGACAAGATCGAGATCGACCCGCATCTCCGCCTGCCAGATCGACATGGCCTGCGCGGGAGCCAGCAATGTCCGATAAGTTTTCGCGCCGCCAGTTTGCCGGGCTTGCAGGCCTGTCGGCGCTCGGGCTGTCGGCTCCTGCCGCAGCGGCGGAAAGCGCGCCACGGCCGGACGGCGCAAGCTTTCCCACCGGCTTCCTCTGGGGCACTGCGACCTCGTCGTACCAGATCGAGGGCGCCGTCAACGAGGACGGCCGAGGCCGCTCGATCTGGGACACTTTCAGCCACACGCCGGGCAAGATCGAGGACGGCAGCAACGGTGACCGCGCCAACGATCACTATCACCGCTACAAGGAGGATGTCGGTCTCATCAAGGATCTCGGCGCCAAGGCATATCGGTTTTCGATCGCCTGGCCACGGCTGTTTCCGGATGGCACCGGCGCGCCGAACCCGAAGGGCCTCGACTTCTACGACCGTCTGCTCGACGAGCTGCTGGTGAATGGTATCGAGCCCTACGCCACGCTCTATCACTGGGACCTGCCGCAGGCGTTGCAGGATCGCGTCGGCGGCTGGCGATCCAGCGACACGTCGAAGGCGTTCGCCGATTACGCCGCTTATGTCGCGGCGCGGCTGACGGACCGCGTGAAGAACATCTTCACGATGAACGAGGTCGGACGTTTCCTCCCGTTCGGCTACGCGCTGGGCATCGACGCACCCGGCCTGACGCTGCCGCCGGCGGAGGTGAACCAGGCGCGCCATCACGTGGCGCTCGCGCACGGCCTTGCAGTCCAGGCCATCCGCGCCAACGGGCGCGCCGGCACGCGGGTCGGCCCGGCCGAGAACATCACCACTTGCGTACCTGCGATCAACACGCCGGAGAACATCCACGCCACCGAGGTCGCGACGCGCGAGTTCAACTCCGGCTTCCTCGGCGTCTTGCTCGAGGGCAAATATACCGACGGCTTCCTCGCCTATGCCGGCGCGGATGCGCCCAAATTCACCGCCGAGGAGCTGAAGATCATCTCGCAGCCCAACGACTTCGTCGGGCTGAACATCTACGCCCCGCAAACCTACATCGTCGCGAGCGACCAGAAGCCGGGCTGGAAGCCGCTGCCGATGCCCGGCTCGTTCCCGCATATGAGCTCGGAATGGCTGCGGATCGCCCCGGAGGTGATCTACTGGGCGCCGCGGATCGCGGCGAAGATCTGGAACATCAAGAGCATCTATATCAGCGAGAACGGCACATCGGGCGAGGACAAGGTGCAGCCCGACGGGCAGATCTACGATCTCGACCGCATCATGTACCTGCGCAACTATCTTGCCCAGCTCCAGCGCGCCACCGCCGAAGGCGTCCCGGTCCACGGCTATTTCCTGTGGAGCCTGATGGACAATTTCGAATGGATCTTCGGCTACGAGAAACGCTTCGGCCTCTACCGCGTGGATTTCGAGACCCAGGCCCGCGTGCCGAAGCTCAGCGCGTCGTTCTATCGTGACGTGATCGCACGCAACGCCATCGGCGTGTGACCCGTTCCGGGTCCGTGGATCAGCCGCGGCGCCAGTCACGCGGCGTGCAGCCGAAGCGCTGCTTGAATCGCCGCGCGAAATGCGAGAGGTCGGCAAAGCCCCAGTCGAACGCGATCTCGCCGATCGCACGCCCCATCATCCCGGGATCCCTGAGCTCTCGCGCCACGCCCTCTAGTCGGTGGTCCATCACGTAGCAGGCGAAGGTGGTTCCCGCCCGCTCGAACAGCTTGTGCACGTAGCGCTCGCTGATGGAGACCGACATTGCGGCCGCGGCCGCGGTCAGGCCGGGCTCGCGCAGCCGGCGATGAACGGCGCGGCGCAGCGCAATCCAGGTCGCCTCCACGAGGCTCATCGGCTCCGCGCCGCGCCTGCCGTCGCGCGACAGGCTCAACGCCACCAGATCGAGCAGCACACCGAACAGCCGCGCGTTCTCCTCGTCCGACGTGTGGGGCGCCGCCGAATTCAGCGCATGGGCCGTCTCGACGATCAGATGACCGACCAGCGGATCGTCGGACACCCGGGCCGCCCTGAACTCGAACGACGGCGGCAGGCGATCGCGAAGCAGCTGCGCCGGCACCCAGAACGACGCGACTTGAAGCGACGGCCCCTGGCTGTGACGCAGCGCAAACAGCCGTTCACTGTCGAAGATGCCGACCTGGCCCGGCGACAGGTCGACGCTCCGACCGTCCTGTTCGATACGGCAGCGGCCGGCAAGCTTGAGATTGAGGTAGAAGCAGCTGCTGCTCGAGGCGGCAATATCGCTGGCCGAGCGGAGCACGAGGTGACCGGGAAAGGTGACCCGATTGATGGCGCCGGTGCCGAGCCCGATCCGTTCGACTCGTGCCGGAAAGCTGGACTTGTCGGTCGGCTCGGGCGTCAGCTTCATGAACACCTGACAGATCGCCTCGCGGTAATAGGCGAACTGCTCGGCAGGCCGCACATCCTCGGTGTTCCAGGCGAGGCTCCGCGAGCGGTCCGGACGCGCGATTTGTTGCATCAGTTCACTCCGAGCCTAGTCCAGTGCGGCCTCAGCCAAGCGCGGCGGGCCCGGCTACCGCAATATCCGACAAGCAATTGCACGAAGGTCGCACCTCAAGGAAGCGAGCCTCGATCTAACCAAACCCCCGGGAGAAGCACAATATGTCGACCTACGTCCTCGTCCACGGCGCCTGGCACACCGGCGCCGAGCTTGAGCCGGTTGCCGCGGCAATGCGCAAGGCCGGTCACACCGTCCACACGCCGACCATCAAGGGCAACCGGCCCGGCGACCGGAAGGACTCCGGCCTTGCCGAGGCTATCCGGTCGATCGTGGACTATCTGGCCGAGCACGATCTCAAGGACATCGTGCTGGTCGGCCACAGCTATGGCGGCATGGTCATCACCGGCGTCGCCGACCTCGCGGGCGATCGCATCCGCCGGCTGGTCTACTGGAATGCCTTCGTGCCCAACAACGGCGAATGCCTCAACGACATGGTGCCGCCGACCTATGTCGGGCTGTTCGACGCTGTCCATGCCGAGCGCGGCGACGGCTCGGTCGTGCTGCCGTTCCCGATCTGGCGCGAGGCCTTCATCAATGACGCCGATCTCGAAACCGCGCAGCGCGCGTATGATGTGCTCAACCCTCACCCGTTGAAGACGTTTCAGGACAAGATCTCGCTCAAGACCAACCCTGCCGACATGCCGATCGCGAAGTCCTACGTCAACTGCACCGAGGATACGGCGCTGCCACACGTCCTGCCCTGGCATCCGCGGCTGTCGCAGAAGCTCGGGCTGTTCCGCCTGGTCCAGGTACCGGGCAGTCACGAACTATGCTTCTCCAATCCGGCGCGGCTGGCCCAAGCCTTCCTCGATGCCGGCCGCGACTGAGACAAGCCCCGGATCTATGCCACCGCCTTGTAGACCGGGGCGGTGGCGAGGAAGCGCGCATAGGCGCCCGCATCTGGCGGCGTGAACTTTTCGACGAGCGGGCTGCGGCGGCGCGCTGTCGTGCCGATGTCGGCGAGCAGCTCGTCGAAATGCTTGAAATGATAGGGCGCGACGCACAGTCCCCCATAGACACCGGCCGCCGGCCGCTCGACGCGCTTGAAGTTCAGCATCATGTCGATGTTGTCGCGCATCTCGGCCGCGCTCGGCTGCCGCTTGAGCTGGCCGTCGGCATAGCGCACCAGCCAGTTCGCCGCCATGTCGGCGCACAGCACGGTGCAGAAGCTGGAGTTGAAGCCGACGAAGCCCATGTCGGGCAGATCGGGATTGGCGATCAACCGATACAGCCGGTACTGCCCGTCGGGCTCGACCAGCTTCGCCTGATGCTCTCCGGACAGGAACGGCACGCCGAGCCTGTAGCCGATCGCGAGCACGGCAACGTCCGCCGCGACGCGCTGGCCGCCGCTCATGACGATGGTCTTGCCGTCGTAGTGATCGAATGTGCCGCGCACCGCCTTGATGCGGCCGTCGGCGACCATCGGGTAGAAGCCCGGGGTCGCGATCGGCACCGAGCAGTTGACGCCGTCCTCGATGCGCTCCTTCGGCACCATGTCGCACTTCTTGAGCTTGAGCTGCATCTTCAGCATGCTCTCCAGCCCGCGCCAGTTGGCCCAGACGAACGGCTTCGCGATCGCATGCGCGAGCCGCGACATCGGCCCGATGCCCCAGCTCTTGAACATCTCCTCCTGGGCGCGGATGTAGAGGATGCGCTTGAAGTTGACGAGCCCGCCGATGAAATAGGGAATCCGCCAGACCGGCTCGCGATAGACGATGGTGACCTCGCTGGCGCCGGAATTGACCGCGTTGACGGCAATGTCGGTCGCCGATTTCGAGCCACCGAGCACGACGACCTTGCGTCCCTTGGCGAGCATGGGATCGCCATATTGCGACGAGTGCAGGATCTGGCCGCCCTGCGCCCTGAAGCCGTCCTCGCCGGGCAACGCTAGCGTCTGCCGCTCGTTGAACTGGCCGGTGCAGACCGCGACGAAGTCGAAATCCTCATGGCCGGCGGCGCCGTCGGTCGAGCTCAACTCGAGCGTCCAGCCCGGCCTGCCGTCGGCACGGCGCTTCATCGCCTCCACCTTGGTGTTGAACCGCATCGCGCCGTCGAGCCCGTGGTCGCGCGCGTAGTCGCGCAGATAAGCATAGACCTGCGGGCCTTTCGGCCATTCCGGATAGGATTCCGGCATCGCCTTGTCGGTGTAGCGATAGAGATCCTTCGGGCTCTGGGTCTGCACGTCCGGATAGGAACGCGCCGGTTCCCAGACCCCGCCGAGATCGCCGCTGCGCTCGATGATCGTCACCCTGTGGCCGCGACTCGAAAACACCTTTCCGGCCGCGAGCCCCGACACGCCGGCGCCGATGATGCACACATGCTTCTGCTTGACCATGAAACCGCTCCAATCAGTGAACTGGTCCATTTTCCGGGCGCACGTCGCCCCGTCATCGCCGGCGCCTGCTCCGGCGAATCCCTGTATCTTGCGCGTGGTTTCGCTTTGGCCTGCGGCCTATTCGTTGGCTTCCGGCGGCAGGAAATCGACCTCGTGCTCGGCGGAGATGCGCACCACCTCGACCGGGTCCTGCAGATTGTGAAGTTTCTCGAACAGCGCCTCGAGCTTCTGCATCGGCGAGACCCAGAACAGCGCCCGCGTTGGCTTGTCCGACTTGTTGAAATAGCCGTGCGGAATGCCGCGCGGCATGCGGACGAGATCGCCGGCCTTGGCCTGCACCCAGACGCCGTCGAGCTTGAGATCGAGCACGCCTTCCTGCACCAGGATGAACTCGTCCTGGGTCGGGTGGACATGCACCGGCACGAACTGGCCGGGATCGCTGTTGGTCTCGAAGGCGAAGGTCGAGTCGGTGACGGCCTTCGGATAGTAGACTTGGCCGAGGATATTCCAGGTCTTGCCGTTATAGCCGGTGCCGTCTCGCGTGATGCCTTTTTCGAGCGAACCCATGTCAGCCTCCAGGTTGGATTGCGTGTTACCGAAGCCCAGCCTGTCGCCGGCCTCGGGGACTGTCTAGCCGCTAAACGAATCCGCGGCCGGCGGACTTTTGCTGCAATGCGGGAGCGGTCCGGCATCCCGGCATGCCCGAGCCGCCCGCATCCGGCTGCACGCCGATCGGGCAATTTGCACGACGAAACCGCGTTCCCCTTTGTGACCAGATGCATTAGGCTGCCGATGTTTTAGACCTCAAACAACTCCGGACGGCCGGGCGTGACTGCGACCAGCAACGAGGTTTCGGCAAGGCTCAGCGGTTTCGCGCGCGTTTCCACCATGCGCGTGGACGACGCGGCCGAGGCGATCGGACGCATCTTCTGCCCGCACAATCTGACGCCGGTCGAACATTCGGCGCGGGATTTCTTCGCGCTTCACAACTGCGCGGACTTCGACGGATTCTCCATCAACTACGTCGCCTATGGCGGCGCAGTGTCGATCAATCCCGGCTGCCTCGATCGCTTCTTCCTGCTGCAGATCCCATTGCACGGCTGGGCATCGGTCCGGACCGCTTCGGGCGAGGTGACAACGGGACCCGCGCGAACCGCCTCGCTGCTGTCGCCGACCATTCCGACCGACATGACGTGGCGGGAGGACTGCGCACAGCTGATCCTGCTGCTCGATCGCAGGCTGGTGGAGCATCGCGCCGCCGCGCTCGGAGGCACCGCCGTGAGGCCGGTCGAGTTCGATCCCGCCGTCGGGCTGGATGGTCCGCTCGGGCAGGCACTCGCAGCCAGGATCGAACAGCTGGTCGCGCTCGCCGAACGGCTCGGGCCACGGAAGCAACTGCCTGCGGTGACCGCTGCCGATTGGCGCGAAGCATTCCTTGATGCGCTGCTCAACGGCCAACGACACAGCCTGAGCGCCGCGATCGACACGTTCAACGGCCGCGGCGAAACGCAGCCGGCCGCGCTGAAGCGGGTGCGCGAACATCTGGAGACGCGGGCGACCGAGCCGATCGATCTCGCCGAGCTCGCGGGTGTGGCCGGCACCGGCATCCGCGCCCTGCAGCTCGGCTTCCGCCGCCATTTCGGCACGACGATCTCGGACATGCTGCTCGACATTCGACTTGCGCAGCTCAACGCTCGGCTGAAGACGGCGCGTCCGGGCGAGCGGATCGTCGACATCGCCTTCGACCTCGGCTTCACCCATCTCAGCCGGATGGCGAGCGCCTATCGGGCCAAGTTCGGCGAGACCCCGAAGGCGACCTTGCGGCGCCCGGGCTGAGCCGTCACGGCCGGCTATTTTATTGCTATGTAAATCACCACGAAGATCAATCGAAGATATATGCCACGGCTCGCCAAGCTGCAGTGCATCAGGCGCGATCATTTCGCGTCCGGCTCGGCGGCCATCTCGAAACTGCACCACTCCGGGCCGGCCAACCCGGCAAAACCGACTTGTATCGGACGTCGAAGTTCCGCTCGATGGTCCCGGCGGGCCTGATCCCCATCGCCTGTCTGATCCCGATCATCTTCAGGGCCACACGATGGGGCATATGCGCGGCTTCGCCTGGATGACGCGGAACCGGGTCTAGCTCCGGCGCTCGGCGCCGGCCAAGCTGCCCGCAGCCTCGCCCTGCCCATCCGGCCAGTTTCGGGACGGCTCCCGAGAACCCAGATTGAGGAAAGCCGACAGGAGCTTTCCATGACCGAACCGACCACCCTCGCCTCACTCTCCTCCGCCCTCTCGGAGACCATCGCGCGCGCCGCGCCCGCGGTCGTCTCGGTGCATTCGCATCGCCTGCGCGCCTCAGGCTTCGTCTGG
Organism: Bradyrhizobium jicamae; assembly: GCF_018130215.1. Classification (GTDB taxonomy): domain Bacteria; phylum Pseudomonadota; class Alphaproteobacteria; order Rhizobiales; family Xanthobacteraceae; genus Bradyrhizobium; species Bradyrhizobium jicamae_A. The sequence continues at coordinate 194,334 of NZ_JAFCKQ010000003.1, read as the reverse complement.
AAGGCGGGCCTGATCGTCACCGCCGACGAGGCGCTGGCCGACGATGGCGAGATCGAGATCCAGTTCGCCGATGGCAGCCGGAAGCAGGCGACCGTCGTCGGACGCGACCACACCACCGACATCGCGCTGCTGCGCTTTGACGGAAACATCCAGCCGGTCGCGCTGACCAATGGAGTCCCCGCGCTCGGATCGCTTGCGGCCGTCGTCGCGGCCGACCGCGGCGCACCGACCGCGCGGCTCGGCATGGTGTCGCTGTCCGGTGCCGCCTGGCGCAGCCTGCGCGGCGGCGAGATCGACGCCCGGATCGAGCTCGACGTCCGCCTGCGGCACAGCCAGCAGGGCGGGCTCGCGCTGAATGCCTCGGGCGAGGTGTTCGGCATGGCCGTGCTCGGGCCTCGCCGCGTGCTGACAATCCCCGCAGCCACCATCGCCCGCGTCGCCGGTCAGCTCGAGAAAAGCGGTCGCATCGCGCGCGGCTATCTCGGCGTCGGCCTGCAACCGATCCGCCTCGACGACGGCATCGGCGCGATGGTGATGAATGTCGACAAGGACGGCCCATCGGCTGCCGCCGGCATCAGGCAGGGCGACGTGATCGTTGCCGTCAACGGCGAGAAGCTGTCCGGCGTGCGGGCGCTGCTGCGGAGCCTCGGGCCGCAGAGCGTCGGCTCGGTGGTCGACGTCACGGTCCACCGCGGCGGCGAGCCGCTGCAATTCAAGGTGACGATCGGCGAAAGGCCGGAGACGTGAGCGACCAGCCCGCGCCACGCATCTCGCCCGATATCGCGATAGCGATCGAGGTCGACGACCCCGCGCTCGCCGACCGGCTGGCGACCCTGCTCGGCAGTGTCGCCGGCCTCCGCCTCGCTGCGCCGGGCGAGCCGGCGGCGGTGGCCATCGTCGCGCGCGACCACAACGTCGCGGCCTCGCCGAACGATTTCGAGCTGACGCCGCGCGAGCTCGACGTGCTGGCACTGCTCGCCGAGGGCGCCTCCAACAAGATGATCGCAAAGCGCCTCGGCATCTCCGTCCACACCGCAAAATTTCACGTCGGCTCCCTGCTCGACAAGCTCGACGCCACCGGCCGCACCGACGCGGTGGCGCATGCGGCAAGGCGTGGCGTGATCAATTTGTGAGGTGACGGCATGCACTGAGACGATGGAGCTCGCTCTCTCGCCGGTGCATGCTGCAACGGCGAGAGCCGTGCTTCCGCATTCTCGCGACATGAATCGTCCGAGTTTTGCCATTCGTTCCACCCTCTTCTAGGAGAGGGCGCAGGGAAAGCCGGGTGCCGATCGCACCCATGGGCCCCGTGCAATGTAGAAAGCACGGGGGTAGGACCACAGGTGTAACCGGGAACAACCCGGCTTTCCCTGCGCGATGGGTTACGGCTTATACGTGCTCTCCCCGGCGAGACTGGGCTTTCTTGTCACCGCTTTCGCAAAGACGCTTGCGCACACTTCACGAGAGGACACCTGCCACCAGGGCGTCAGGCCTGCACGATTTCGCCGTCCGCCCTGGTGCATTCGTCGCGCGCACCTCGGCGTCCACCGCATCCCACCACCACGTTCGTGACGACCGCGAAGCGCCCCTCGATCGGGTGAGACGGACAATCCATACACTGATTTGCCATTACGATAAACCGAAATATTTTCACAATGCGCTCTTGACAGGTTTCCAGCTGATTTGCCCGTCGGGTCGCCTTGTCGCAGGCGCCTGCTCCCTGGCGCCGGCCCATCGGCGTCACCTGCCACGGTGATCCTGGCCGGGATCGACGGACATTTGGCCTGAAACACCGGATGTCCGTCGTTGAGCCGATCCGCCGGGTTTTCTAATCGTGAGGCCACCAAACACCAAGTCAGAGCGATCAGGGCGGCGCCTCGCGCATCGCGAGCACGACCTGCTGCCTTCACGAACAACCCTGGAGCATCCAATGACTGACGAGATCAACCGGCCGTTGCTGACGCACGCCTCCGGCGCACCGGTGACCGACAACATCAACATCCAGACCGCCGGACCGCGCGGACCGGCGCTGCTGCAGGACGTCTGGCTGATCGAGAAGCTCGCGCATTTCGACCGCGAGGTGATCCCGGAGCGCCGCATGCACGCCAAGGGCTCGGGCGCCCATGGCATCTTCACGGTCACCCACGACATCACCCGCTACACCAGGGCGAAGATCTTCTCTGAAATCGGCAAGCAGACGCCGATGTTCGCGCGGTTCTCCACGGTCGCCGGCGAGCGTGGCGCGGCGGACGCAGAGCGCGACATCCGCGGGTTTGCGCTCAAGTTCTATACCGAAGAAGGCAACTGGGACGTCGTCGGCAACAACACGCCGGTGTTCTTCTTTCGCGATCCCCTGCGCTTTCCCGACCTGAACCACGCCATCAAGCGCGATCCCTACACCGGCATGCGAAGCGCCGACAACAACTGGGATTTCTGGACGCTGCTTCCCGAGGCGCTGCACCAGGTCACCATCGTCATGAGCGAGCGCGGCATCCCCAGGAGCTACCGCCACATGCACGGCTTCGGCAGCCACACCTACAGCCTGCTGAACGCGAACAATGAGCGCGTCTGGGTGAAATTCCACTTCCGCACCCGGCAGGGCATCCAGAACCTGACCGATGCCGAGGCTGTCGCCCTGGTCGGCCGGGATCGCGAAAGCCATCAGCGCGACCTTTTCGGCAGCATCGAGCGCGGCGCGTTTCCGCGCTGGACGCTGCACATCCAGGTGATGACGGACGAACAGGCGACGAAATCTCCGTTCAATCCGTTCGACCTCACCAAGGTCTGGCCGAAGGCTCAGCATCCGTTGATCGAGGTGGGGCATTTCGAGCTCAACCGCAATCCGGAGAACGTCTTCGCCGAGGTCGAGCAGGCCGCGTTCTCGCCTGCCAACATCGTGCCGGGCATCGGCTATTCACCGGACAAGATGCTGCAGGCGCGCCTGTTCTCCTATGGGGACGCGCAGCGCTACCGGCTCGGCGTCAACCACCATCACATTCCGGTCAACGCGCCGAAATGCCCGTTCCACAGCTATCACCGCGACGGCGCCATGCGGACCGACGGCAATCTCGGCCGTACGCCGACCTACTGGCCGAACAGCCGCGGCGAGTGGACCGACCGGCCGCAGCTGAACGAGCCGCCGCTGGTGATCTCAGGGGCGGCCGCGCATTGGGATCACCGGGTGGACGACGACCACTGGCAGCAACCCGGCAATTTGTTCCGGAAGATGACTTCCGCGCAGAAGCAGACGCTGTTCGACAACACCGCCCGCCAGGTGGGTCAGGCCGCAAGGCACATCCAGGAACGGCACGTCGCGAACTGCAGCAAGGCCGACCCGGCATACGGCAAGGGCGTTTCCGAGGCGCTCGCCCTGTTTGCCGCCGGCGAGCTGTAGCGCGGTGGGGGCGGCGAGCCCGGCTTGTCGCCCCCACGCACTGGCGCACGCGGCGGAAATTTCATCACACAATATTGTTGGATGAGGACGGCAACAGATCGATCTCGCAAGAAGAGGCGAACCTGCCGCTAACGCTCCATGGTTCGCCATAGCCCCCGGCAGGGAGACGCGCTATGATTGCGGATCGATCACGACGTGCCATTCTCGTCTATACATTGTTGGCGGTGAGAACCATTGCGCTCGGTACTCCCCCTGTGCTTGCAGCCAACGTTGAGAGCGCGCCGTTTCTTCACAGTGAACCATGGCCGATTCACAACGGTCGCAACTATCAGCCAACCATGGATGCGCTGAGAATCTTGCATCTGGAAGATGTCACGCCCGATCAGGCGCGCGAGATCGACCGGTTGTATGAACAGCTGCTCACAGGCAGCGAACAGGTTCAGCATCGGCATCCCGCGTCCAAACCTTGATCCGGATGCTGTCGTCATTCCGGGGTGCGTTACTTTTCCACAATCGAGGAGTCTGACGATGAATTTGTCATTTCCCCTGGTGGCACTGTTGCTCGCGTCGTCGCTCGCCACGTCAGCGACAGCGCGGCCACGCGTCAAGAACGTCTCCGCGCCTGCACAGTCGGCCCTTGCGCATTCAGCTCCAGCATATTCAAACGCGATCGAGGGCCGCCAGATCGCGGCTCCGCCCTGGAGTGCGGCCTGCATGACGGATCACGGCCCAAGCGAATGCGGCGAGCCGATGTGGATTTATGGTCCCCGCAGCGAGATCGCGCGATACCGGAGTGCGTTCTGACGGGGAGGCCGCTCATCCACCCTGCGCTCCCACCGCCGGCGCCGGAAACGACAGCCTGAACAGCAGGCCCGGCGCGTTGTCGGCGAGCTCGATCCTGGCACCGTGCAGATGGGCGACCGCCGCGACCAGACTGAGGCCGAGGCCGTTGCCCGGCGTGTAACGGCTTTGCTCCAGCCGATAGAAGCGCTTGAAGACGCGGTCATGCTGCTCGGCGGGAATGCCGGGACCATCGTCGGCGACCGACATCACGGCGCCGCCCTCGACGTTGTGGCAGGTCACGGTCACGCGTCCGCCGGCGCGGCCGTGCTTGATGGCATTGTCGACGAGATTGGCGATCGCATCGAACAAAAGGTCGCGATCGCCGGTCACTGGCACATCGGCTTCGCCGGCAAGGCGAAGCCGGGTGGCATCCTGCTCGGCTGCTGCGTCATAGAGCTCGACCACCTCGCCGGCGACCTCGACCAGATTGACGGTGCGAAACGCACCCTTCCGGGCCCGGCTCTCGATCTCGGAAATCCGCGTGATGGACGCGAACATCCCGAGTACCGCATCGAGATCGGCAATGGTGTCGCCGATCAGCGCCGCGTCGGTCTCGCTGCCGCGCGGAGCATGATAGGCCTTCTCGAGGCGGCCCCGCATGCGGGTCAGCGGCGTGCGCAGGTCATGCGCGACATTGTCGCTGGCCTGCTTGACCTCGCCCATCAGGGTCTCGATGCGGTCGAGCATCAAATTGAGGTTCTCGGCAACACGGTCCCACTCGTCATGACTGCCGCGCAGCGGAATGCGCTGGTCGAGGCCGGACCGCATGATGGCGCGGCTGGTCGCATTGATGGATTCGATCCGGCCGACGGTCCGCCGCGTGACCCCGATGCTGGCCACCGCCGCCAGCACGAAGATCAGCACGATAACGGCGAGGCCGGCTGCCCTGATCTGCGCCGTGAAGCCGTCGAGATCGCTGATGTCGCGGCCGACCAGCAGCCGATCGCCGCGCGCCAACGTCTCGGTCATGCCCCGCACCAGGGGGCCGACCGAGGCTGATGACGACACTGGCGCGCGAAACTCGGTCCATCCGTGCTCCGCAGCACCAGGCGGCCACTGCTTGAGGTTTCCGGCGAGGACCGCCGAACCCGGCCCGACCAGCAGGTAGACGTGATCGACAAAGCTCTTGTCGGCCGTGCGCTGGTCGATCAGCGCCATCAACCCGTCGCGCCCGGACCGCGTGTAGGTGTCACGCAGGCTGGCCTGCTCGGCGACAACAGCCCGGTCGGCGCGGTTGCGCACATAGGAGGCGGTCGACCAGTAGACATAGGCGAAGATCGCGGAGACGATCAGGCCGAAGGCGCCGATGGCGATCAGCGCCAGGCGGAAGGTCGACGATTTGAGGGTCTTAGCCAGGAGCACGGAGGCAGTACCCGATGCCGCGGATGGTATGAATCAGCGGATAGGCTTGCTGGTCGTCGACCTTGCGGCGGACGCGCCCGACATAGACGTCGATGATATTGGTGGAGGGATCGAAATGCAGATCCCACACATGCTGCAGGAGCATCGCCCGCGACACCACGCGGCCTTCGTTGCGCACGAGATATTCGAGCAGCTGGAATTCCTTCGGCAGCAGCGGAATCCTGCGGCCGCCGCGGCTCGCATTCCGCCCGATCAGATCGATCGCGAGATCGCCGACCCGCAGGATGGTCTCCTTGGCAACGGTCTCGCTGCGCCGGCCGAGCGCCTCCAGACGCGCCAGCAATTCGACGAAGGAGAACGGCTTGACCAGATAGTCGTCGCCGCCGGCGCGCAGGCCGCGCACGCGGTCGTCGACTTCCCCGAGCGCACTGATGATCAGGAACGGCACCCTGATCCCGTCGTCGCGCATCTGGCGCATCACGGCGATGCCGTCGATATCGGGCAGCATGCGATCGATCGTGATCACGGCATAGTCGCGCGCGGCGCCGTGGTCGAGCGCCTCGCGGCCGTTTGCCGCCAGGTCGACGTCGTAACCGCTGGTCGTGAGCTGATCGACGAGCTGGTCAGCGGTTTCCGCGTCGTCCTCGACGACAAGAATACGGCGGTGAGCTCCGGTCATTGCATTGAATTCTCCGAGCGCCCCGCGACGATCGCCACCAGACTATTCCATTCCGGGGCTGGATGGAACGCCTGGTGACGACCGCGCCAACGGTACGGTTCGTTGCACTAGTACCCGTAGTAGTCGCCGCACGCGTTGACCCATTGCCATCCGTACGGCGTCAATGCCCTGCGCCAGCAGCCGTCGTAATAGTCGGCGTAATACGCCCCGCCGCCGAAAGCGACGAAGCGATGGAAGCGATGATGGAAGAAGCCGTGATGATGGAATCCGCCGCCGGCGAACCGCGGTGCGAACACGGCATGCGCCATCGGGGTCCCCGCAAAGCGGGCGCCACCGAAATGCTGGCCACCGAAATGCGCGCCGCCGCCCGGCCCGGCGAAAGCCATCGCGCCTCCGCCATGCATGCCGCCGAAGCCTCCGGCATGCATTCCACCGAAACCTCCGCCATGCATGCCGCCTCCGAAGCCGCCGCCTCCGAAGCCGCCACCACGGGCACCGCCTCCGAAGCCGCCACCGCCGTGACCGCCGCCTCCACCGCCGCCGCCGCCGCCGCCGCCTCTGGCGAAGGCCGCCGGCGCGAGTGCAACGCTGGCCGCAACCGCCGCCGCCATCAGACCTGTGAAGAGCCTGTTCTTCATCGAAAGATCCTCCGTCACTGAATCGCGGCGAAGCGCCTTCGCCGCACCAAGACGAGGATCAGCAGACGCAGATCGACAGCCTCCTTCAACTTACAAATGCGCCAGATTCTGACGCCGAAGTTAGTTTTTCGAGAGATGCAATCGCAACGAAGCGCATGCCCGCGCAGCAACGAACGCGATCCGGTTTGTTCACCTCGCGGCGCAGTCGATTCGGACCGTGCAACCTGGATCGAGCGCCAGCCCGTCATTCACCGTGGCCGCGCTTCATCCAGCCTTCCAGGTCGCGCGAGCCCGGCCACAGGATCAAGATGCGTCGCGGAATGATTCCGGTGCGTCGAGGCCCGGGCGCATCCAGGCCGCTACTTCAGCAAGGTCGGTCCACTCGACTGGCCTCAATCCGGTTGCGAGCAAATTGCTGTTGGCGCAGTATGACCGTACGGCAGTTGCAATGTCAGCGTGGGGTCGAGCTCGAGTTTGTCCGCCTCATGGATGATCATCGTGCGGGACGCACCAACAAGAGACGGCACGGCCAGGGGCGCGTGGCTCGATGGCAAGGCTGATTTTGCAGCGCAGTCAGCCGCGACCGACGCGTCATCGGAGATCCGACCGTGCAGGCGGAGCAAGGGAGGCGTCGATGAGCGTCGCAATCGTTCCAACGGCCCGCTCGGACAAGACCGGAAAGATCGTCGCGGCGCGCGAGGCCGCACGGCTGATACGTACCGGTGACACGGTCGCGATCGGCGGCTTCTTCGGCATCGGCCTTGCCATGGAAGTCATCCACGCGTTGGCGGCGATCTACGGCGAGACCGATACCGAAACCGCGTCGTTCGGCAAGCCGCGCGATCTGACGCTGGTGTGGTGCGTCAGTCCCGGCGACGGCCAGCAGCGCGGGGCCCAGCGTCTCGCCCAGCCCGGCCTCGTCAGGCGGCTGATCGGCGGGCACTGGACGGCGGTGCCCGCCCTGTATCAGCTCGTGGCCGGCAATCAGGTCGAGGGCTACAACATTCCCCTCGGGCCGCTGTCTCATCTCTACCGGGACATCGCGGCCGGCAAGCCTGGTCATCTGTCGCGCGTCGGGCTCGGCACCTTTGCCGATCCGCGCTTCGGCGGCGGCAAGCTGAACGAGAAGACGACCGAGGATCTGATCGAGCTGATGACCGTCGGCGGCAGGGAATACCTGTTCTACAAGGCGTTCCCGATCAACGTCGCGCTGATACGCGGGACCACCGCCGACCCCGAGGGCAATATCACGATGGAGCGTGAGGCGCTGACGGTGGATACGCTCTCGCTCGCAATGGCGGCGCACAACTCGGGAGGTCTCGTCGTCGCGCAGGTCGAGCGCGTCGCCGATGTCGGAACGCTGAACCCGCGGCAGGTGAAGATCCCCGGCGCGCTCGTCGACTGCATCGTGGTGGCGACGGCTGCCGATCATCACATGCAGACCATTGCCACGCCCTACAATGCGGCGTTCGCGTCCGAGGTTCGCGTTCCGCTGACCTCGCTGGAGGCGATGCCGCTGGATGATCGCAAGATCATCGCTCGTCGTGCGGCGATGGAGCTGCGTCCGCACAGCGTCGTCAACCTCGGGGTCGGCGTTCCCGAGGGCGTGGCCGCGGTCGCCGCCGAAGAGAAATGCGCCGACCTGATGACGCTCACGGCCGAGCCCGGCGTCATCGGGGGGATTCCCGCGGGCGGCCCGAATTTCGGGGCCGCGACCAATGCGCAGGCCGTCATCGACATGCCGTACCAGTTCGATTTCTACGATGGCGGCGGTCTCGACGCCGCCTTTCTCGGGCTGGCGGAAGCGGACAGGGAGGGAAACCTCAACGTGTCGAAATTCGGACCACGTCTCGCCGGTGCCGGCGGCTTCATCAACATCAGCCAGAACGCGAAGAAGCTGTATTTCCTCGGCACGTTCACCTGCGGAGACCTCGACGTCTCCGTGGTCGACGGCAAGCTGTTGATCGAGCGGGACGGCAAGTTCAGGAAGTTCGTCAACCAGGTCGAGCACCGCACGTTCTCGGGCCCGTATGCCACGCAAAACGACAAGGAGGTGCTCTACATCACCGAGCGCTGCGTATTCCAGCTCACCAGACACGGGCTCGAGCTGATCGAGATCGCTCCGGGCATCGACATCAAGCGCGACATCCTCGACAGGATGGATTTCGAGCCGGTCGTGCGTCATCCGCGCGAGATGGATTCCCGCATCTTCAGGGCCGAACCGATGGGCCTCCGCGAGGAAATGCTGCGCCTGCCGTTCGATGCGCGTTTCAACTACGATCGTGACCACAACATCCTGTTCCTCAATCTCTCCGAACTGGCGGTCAAGGGGCATGCCGTCATCGAGAGATTCAGGGAGCGAATTCGATCGATCGTCGAGCCCCTCGGCCACAAGGTCTATGCCGTCGTCAACTACGACGGGTTCGACCTCGATCGCGACATCGAGGATGCCTATCTCGACGCCTTGAAGGAGATCGGCGATCGCTATTTCCTGGGCGTCACGCGCTTTGCGACCAGCGCCTTCATGCGGGCCAAGCTCGGTGACGCACTAAAGAAGAGAGGCGTCGCGCCGCACATCCATGAATCGGAAGAGGAAGCGCGAGGCGTCGTGAGGGAGACGGTTCCCCGCACCTGATCCCGGGCTTTCGGGCGCTTGCGCGGCCCGCTGGAAGCCGGCGAACGAAGGGGCTGCGAGGTCGAAACGGCGGTGCATCCGACAGGCGCCGGCCAGAGGGAAACGTCCAGGAGGAAACCGATGAGCGACCCCGTCACCGACAAACTACGCGACGACATCGGACGCGCGCGCGGCACCGACTACTTCCTGATGAAGGAGCAGCTGACGGCGGAAGAGGCCCGGATCCTGCGCGAGGTGCGGGAATTCGGCGAACGCGAAATCCTGCCGATCGCCAATTCATACTGGGAACGCGGCGAATTTCCCTTCGAGCTGGTGCCCAGGATCGCCGCGCTCAACATCGTCGGCGATCACAACATGCGCCTGCCCGGATGCCGGCCGATGACGGCGGTCGGAGCGGGCCTGGTGATGATGGAGCTGAGCCGGATCGACTCCAGCGTCGCCACCTTCTTCGCGGTTCATCTCGGATTGGCGATGCAGTCGATCAACCTGCTCGGCTCGGAAGCGCAGAGGGAGCGTTACCTGCCGCAGATGGCCAGATTCGAGAAGGTCGGGGCGTTCGCCCTGACCGAACCCGACCACGGATCGGACTCGGTTGCGCTCGAGGCCACGGCGAAACGCGAGGGCGACGAGTGGGTGATCAACGGGCGCAAGCGCTGGCCCGGCAACGCCGTGTGGTGCGACTACATCATCGTCTACGCCCGCGACGTCGCCGACAAGCAGGTCAAGGCTTTCGTCGTCGAGAAGAATAATCCCGGCTACAAGGCGACCAAGATCGGGGGCAAGGTATCGCTGCGAATGGTGCAGAATGCCGACATCATCCTCACCGATTGCCGGGTATCGGAAGACGCGCGGCTGCAGAAGTGCAATTCGTTCAAGGACTGCGCCAGGGTGCTGATGGGCACCCGCAACACGGTCGCCTGGGCATCGCTCGGAAATGCCGTGTCGGCCTACGACATCGCCCTGACCTACGCGCAGCGCCGGACCCAGTTCGGCAGGCCGATCGCCAAGTCCCAGATGGTGCAGTCGATGCTCGTCTCCATGCTTGGCGACGTCACCGCGATGCAGCTCTATTGCATCCGCCTCGGCCGCCTGATCGACGACGGCAAGCTGGAGGAAACGATGGCCGCGCTGGCCAAATACTACTGCAGCGTCAAGGCGCGCGACGTGTGCCGGATGGCACGCGACGTCCTCGGCGGCAACGGCATCACGCTCGACTTCCACGTGATACGGCACATGTGCGACATGGAAAGCCTCGTCACATACGAAGGAACCGCCGAGATCCAGTCCCTGATCGTCGGCCGGGATATCACCGGCCAGAGTGCCTTCGTCTGACCGTCGCGCAGGGCGTTCTCGAACAGTCGCTCTAGGTCGGCTTGCCGCGCCCGCTCTTCTCGGCGGCGCGGCGCAGGGCCTCGGCGAGCGCGCCTCCCGCCTGGTCCGGCGACTTGCGTGGCGCGGACGACGACATCTTGGCCGGGCCGCGCGGCGTATCGCGCGATGGCCCGGCATCCTTCTTCGACCCGACCTCGTCGTCGAGCCGCAGGGTCAGTGCGATGCGCTTGCGCGCGACCTCGACGTCCAGCACCTTCACCTTGACGATGTCGCCGGGCTTCACCACCTCGCGCGGATCCTTGATGAAGGTCTTCGACATCGCCGAGATGTGCACCAGGCCGTCCTGATGCACGCCGATGTCGACGAAGGCGCCGAACGCGGCGACGTTGGTCACCGTGCCCTCGAGGATCATGCCCTTCTTGAGGTCCTTGACCTCCTCGACGCCTTCCTTGAACACCGCGGCCTTGAACGCCGGACGCGGGTCGCGGCCGGGCTTTTCCAGTTCGCGCAGGATGTCCGTGACGGTCGGCAAGCCAAAGGTGTCGTCGACGAAGCTTTGCGGCCTGAGCTGGCGCACCACCTCGGCGTTGCCGATCAGCGCCTTGATGTCGCTCCTGGTCGCCTCGAGGATACGCCGCACCACCGGATAGGCTTCCGGATGCACGCCGGACTGGTCGAGCGGATCCTCGCCATTGCTGATGCGCAGGAAGCCGGCGCACTGCTCGAACGCCTTCGGGCCCAACCGCGGCACGTCCTTCAGCGCCTTGCGTGACTTGAACGGGCCGTTGGCGTCGCGGTGCTGCACGATGCTCTGCGCCAGCCCCTGCCCGATGCCCGATACCCGCGCCAGCAGCGGAACCGAGGCGGTGTTGGCGTCGACGCCGACCGCGTTGACGCAATCCTCCACCACCGCATCGAGCGAGCGTGCCAGCTTGGCTTCGCCGAGATCGTGCTGGTACTGGCCGACGCCGATCGCCTTCGCGTCGATCTTGACGAGCTCCGCCAGCGGATCCTGCAGCCGGCGCGCGATCGAGACCGCGCCGCGCATGGTGACGTCGAGCTCGGGCAGTTCGCTCGAGGCGAAGGCGGAGGCCGAATACACCGACGCGCCGGCTTCGGAGACGACGATCTTGGTCATCTTCAGGTCGGGCAGCCGCTGCACCAGTTCGGTGGCGAGCTTGTCGGTCTCGCGCGAAGCGGTGCCGTTGCCGATCGCGATCAGCTCGACCTTGTGCTCGATCGCGAGCTTGCCGAGCATCGCGAGCGCCTCGTCCCAGCGCCGCTGCGGCTCGTGCGGAAACACCGCCGTCGTCGCCAGCACCTTGCCGGTGGCATCGACCACCGCGACCTTGACGCCGGTGCGGTAGCCGGGATCGAGCCCCATGGTGGCGCGCGCGCCGGCAGGTGCCGCGAGCAGCAGGTCGCGCAAATTGGAGGCGAATACGCGCACCGCTTCGGTCTCGGCCGCGGTCCACAGCCGCATCCGCAGGTCGATGTTGAGATGGATCTGGATCTTGGTGCGCCAGGCCCAGCGCACGGTCTCGATCAGCCATTTGTCGCCCTTGCGTCCCTGATCGGAGACGGCGAAGCGGTTCATGATCCTGAGCTCGTAGCGGGTGGGCACGCCCGCCACCGGGTCCTGCGCCTCCGGCTTGAGCTGGAGATCGAGGATCTCCTCCTTCTCGCCGCGGAACAGCGCAAGGATGCGGTGCGACGGCAGCTTCGGCAATGCCCCGCTGTAATCAAAATAGTCCTTGAACTTCTCGCCCTCGGTCTTCTTGCCGGTGCGCACGGTGGAGACCATCACGCCGTTCGACCACATCTCCTCGCGCAGCGCGCCGATCAGGTCGGCATCCTCGGCGAAGCGCTCGACCAGGATCGCGCGCGCGCCTTCGAGCGCGGCGGCGACATCGGCAACCTCCTTGTCGGCGTTGACGAACGGGGCTGCTGCCTGCTTGGGATCGTTGATGGGCTGCGTCAGCAGCATGTCCGCAAGCGGCTCGAGCCCGGCCTCCCTGGCGATCTCCGCCTTGGTGCGACGCTTCGGCTTGTAGGGCAGATAGATATCTTCCAGACGGCCCTTGCTGTCGGCCGCCATGATCTGGGCCTCGAGCGCGGCATCGAGCTTGCCCTGCTCGCGGATCGAATTGAGCACCGCGGTGCGGCGTTCCTCGAGCTCGCGCAGATAGGTCAGTCGCTCCTCCAACGTGCGCAGCTGCGCGTCGTCGAGCGCGCCAGTCAATTCCTTGCGGTAACGCGCGATGAACGGCACCGTCGCACCGCCGTCGAGCAGCGTCACCGCCGCCTCGACCTGCTCGTCGCGAACCCCCAGCTCCTGCGCAATCTGATGATGAATCTTTGCCACGCTCGTCTCTCTGAAACCGGCGCACCACCGAACGTCAGCAGCGCGGACGCCGCTTATGGACCATCCCGGAATGATTCATCAAGGCGCGCTGTGGATCAATTTCGGCGCCTCCGGTACGCTATTTCCCCGACGTGTGCCTTCCGCGACTTGACAAATAGATCCGCGCCGCATTGCCGCCGTAGATCGCGGCCTTTTCGTCCGGCGACAGGCGGGCCAGCAGGGCCTCGCTCGCCGCGAACCACCTGGCGTAGCCACCGGCGAGATTGACCACCGGCCAGTCGCTGCCGAACAGCATCCGCTGCGGCCCGAACACTTCTAGCACATGATCGACGGCCTCGCTGAGGTCGCCGATCTGCCAGTTTGCCGCGGCTTCGGTGACGAGACCGGACAGCTTGCAGACGATGTTGGGCCGCGCGGCGAGCCGCGAGACGTCGTCCTTCCAGGCCGCGATCTCGCCGGTCGCAAGATGCGGCTTGGCGAAATGGTCGAGGACGAATTGCAGACCGGGATGGCGATCGACCACCTGCACCAGCCGCGACAGATGCCGCGGCAGGGCCAGCGCGTCGAACACCAGGCGATGCCGCGCCATCGCATCACACTGCGCTGCCAGCGCGGGGCGCAGCAGCCAGTCGTCATCGGCGATATCCTGCACCATCGGCCGCAAGCCGACGAGCAGCTGATGCGCCGCGACCTTCTCGATCCCTGCGACGGCGTCGGTGGCATCGAAATCGATCCAGCCGACCACGCCGCGCACGAGGTCCGCCTGCCCGGCGATGTCGAGCATGAAGGCGGTCTCCGCCTCGGTCGGCGCCGCCTGCACCAGAATGGTGCCCTCGATGCCGGCAGCCGCAAGCAGCGGCCGCAGCTCCGCCAGATCGTAATCGCGATAGAGCGGGACGAGATCGGGCGTCAGCCAGCCGTAATCACCGCGGGCGAGTTGCCAGACGTGGTGATGGGCATCGATCCGCATCACGCCGGTACCGGCGCGTCGGCATCGAGCAGCCGCTCCGCCTTCAGGTCGCGCCACAGCGCCGACGGCACCGGGCTCGACAGCGCCGCGACGTTGCGCTCGACCTCCTGCGGCGCCTGCGCGCCGAGCACGAGGCTCGCAACGACGGGGTGACCCAGCGCGAAATGCAGCGCGGCGGTCGCCAGCGCCACGCCGTGGGCGCGGCAGACGCGCTCGATCTGCGCCACCTTCTGCATGACGTCCGATGGCGCGTCCTTGTAATTGTACTTGGCGCCGGCAACCGCACCGGTCGCCAGGATGCCGGAGTTGAACACGCCGCCGAGCATGACGCCGATGCCTTGCGCTTGCGCGAGCGGCAGGAACTCGGCCAGCGCCGGCTGCTCCAGCAGCGAATAGCGGCCGGCAAGCAGCATGGTGTCGAAGGTGCCGGCCCTGGCGAAGCGCACGCACATGTCGGCCTCGTTGACGCCGATGCCGATGCCCTTGACGACGCGCTCGGAGCGGAGCTTGTCGAGCGCGACATAGGCGCCCTCCATCGCCTCGCGAAAGCGGTCCTCGATCGCGTCGGCACCATGGGTCCAGACGTCGACGTCGTGGATCAGCAGCAGCTCGATGCGGTCGGTGCCGAGCCGCAGCAGCGACTGCTCCACCGCACGCATCGTGCCGTCATAGGAATAGTCGACCACCGCGCGATGCGGCGCGCCGCCGACGAAATTCGAACCGGAACCGCGGTCGTGGAACGGGTCGATCCAGCGCCCGACCTTGGTGCAGACGACGATTTGGTCCCGCGGCACGCGGCGGAGCGCGGTTCCCGAGCGGTGCTCGGCAAGGCCGTGGCCGTAGAGGGGCGAGGAATCCAGCAGATTGACGCCGAGCGCAAACGCCCGCTCGGCTGCGGCTATCGCAGTGGCGTCGTCGAGATGGGCAAACAGGTCGCCGAGCGGCGCGGTTCCGAAGCCGAGGACGGAGACGTCGAGCCCGGTTCGGCCGAGCCTGCGGCGTGGCAGCGCCGACGCGGGGGCCGGAGACGTGGGCAGGGGTTGGTTCATCGCGGGGCCTCCGTGCAGTCTTTTTGGTTGCCGGCAGAGTAGCCTCGCGGAGGAGCGGAGCACAAGCCGAAGCGCAACGGACGCCGCTCATTGCGATTTGCCGTCCCGGTTCCGCGCTATGGCGATCGATGGCTGATGGCCCAGACATAGGCCGCCACGGCATCGATATCGGCGGGCCTCAGATCGCCATCCATCCCGGGGGCCACTGCCATGTTGTGCAGGATGGTCCGCTTGAGCTGGCTGACACTGCCGTCGCTCCAGACGAACATGCCGGCGGTGAGGTCGTTGCCGTTTGCGGTCCCCTTGCCGTCAATGCCGTGACAGACGCTGCACTGACCGTTCGCGGCTTCGCCGTGGAACACGCGATCGCCGTGAACGATCTGCTCTCGGCTGAATCCGTCCGGCACCGGCAAGGCGTCGGCCGGGGGACGAACCTGCTCCCTCGATATGCTGAGCGGCGGGGTGACCAGTCGGAATTCCTGCTGATCCGGTTGCGCTCGCAACGCGTCGGGTGCCGCAGCGATGGCCACGCAGGCCGCCACGACGTTGAAACGCGATGCCATCAACGACCTCCCGAACCGTTGCAGTCGCGGTTGACCTTACGAAGCGACGGCCAGCCGGACCAGCAGGACCAAGGTACAGCACCGCTATGCCATCACGGCCGCGTCAACGGCTCCGAAACCTCGGGCTTGGCGTTGGCTCCGACCGGCGCGACGGCGTCTTTCAGCTCGACCGCGCAATAGAGGCCGACCTTGATCGCGCCCCATCGCGTCGTGGCGGCGAGGTTATTGTTGCGCAGGCGAAGGCGCATGCAGCCCCTAGCCGGGAAGCGTTTCGGGATTGTCGCGATCAAACCGCGCGAACACGGCGCTGGTCACGCCGCCCAGCATGAACCAGAACGTCAGGCTGGTCATCGTGACCGCAACCACGAACTGGTGCGACAGTGCTGCCGGCACATTGGTCTCGACGTGATCCAGTTCGGGCGCACCGATGACATGCGGCAGCACGATGAGGATCAACCCTGCGATCGAGGCCGGCAGCGATCGGCGCAGGAAGATCAATCCGAGCCCTCCCGCCGTCGTCGCCGCGGCCAGGACCCACCAGATCTGCCGCGACAGCAAGGGCGCCGCCGGCACGCCCGGCAATTCCGGCGGCAGGCCCAGTCCCGGGGCAAGCGTGAACACCGCAAAGCCGGCCAGTCCCCAAATCATGCCCTCATGCCAGGAGATGCGGCCACCCGCGTTGCCGCTGCGCATCGCGAAGATGGCGGCGAGCAGCATTGCGAAGCCGATCGCCGTGAGCACGTTGGCCGCCGCCGTATAGGCGTTGCGCTCGAAGCCGTCACCTGGCTCCCAGGCCTCGGCGTGCTCATGGTCCTCATGGCTGTGAGCGGCGGCAACGCCATCCCGGGCGTCGGGCGTGGCTGCATGATCGTGATGCGCCGCCGCCTTCTCATAGAGTTCGGCTCTCAGGATCAGCGGCACCGTGCCGAAATGCTGGATCACCGTAACGATCGCACCGACGACGAAGCCCGCAATGACCGACGAGAAGACGATGGCGCGAAAGGTGTTCATCGAGACGCGGTCAGTGGCAGGGGAAGGCGTTCGAATGCCGCACGTCGTGAGCGGCGTTGTGGACGACGTCGATGTGGGAAAAGCCGACGAAGCCGACGATGAACAGGCCAAGCATCATCGCCATCAGCGACTGGGGCAGCCGCGAGACCCGGCTGGCTGTGACCGGCAGATGGGTGGCTTCAGTATGTGCCATGATCGTTCTCCTTGTTCTGTTCCAACTCTAGCAAGGTCCGCGCGACATCGCGACTGGTCAGGTGAAAATTCCGTCCTGTTGGAAGTGATTTTTGTGCGATCTTGACGCCCGCGGCCGCCCTGAACGCAGGTTCATGACGGGCGAAATACGCAAGACAATCCGCCGGCATCGGCTCGGCCCCGAGCAGGGTCCGGAACGCGCGGCGGTGCACGGCGCAAAGCGCGGCGTGCTCTTCGACCGAGAACATCAGCGAATCGATCTCGGAATTCCAGCTTACCCCGCCCTTCAAGCCCGACCTCGCGCAATTGCCGGCCGTCGCAATCGCCGCCACCCTATGACAATGCCGCTGGTCGACACAATGATCCCGACCAGTGACAACAGCACCATTACGGTATCCCATGCCGGACGATGGCGCAGCAGCAGCGCGAAGTCGAGGCTGTGCAGGGCATTGAACAGCCAGCGATAGGTTCGCCGGCTGTCGTCGCTGCGGCCGACGATGTCGCCGGTGCGCGGGTCGATGTAGAACCGGCTCCGCGCCGCATCATCGAAATCGACGCGCAGCACCGGCAGCGCGCGCTCGTTGTGATGCGGATAATAATAGCTATCGAAATCGTTCAGGCGCAGGCGCTCGGCCACCCTGGCATCCGGCAACAGGGCAGCCGCAGCCGCAAAGATCTCGTCGTCCGACAGCGTCGTTGCAGCGCCGGTTGCGGGATCGGCGGCGATCTCGTGGCCGTCGCGATCGGCAAGCAGCATCAGCGTTCGACCGCCGAGCCAGACGAAGCGTGCTTCGACCGCCCCGCTCGGCGGTGTCGACCGGAAGGTCGCCACGATCCGCGGCGCGTCATGCCCGGCATAGCGCTCCGCCATCTCACGGGTCTGGCCGCGGCCCGCGAAATAACCCCCCGGATTGAGCGACAGCCAGCCGCTGAACATCCAGGTCATGACGAAGATGCCGCCGATCAGGCCTGCGATGTGATGCCAGGCCATCCAGCCGCGATGCGGCGTGATTGCGTCGGCTGCATAACGCCGCCGCAAACGGAGCCGCAGGATGCCGATCCAGAATCCGGTCACCGCCGCCACGAGGCAGATGCCGGACAACCAGAGCACGACCAGCCGCCAGGTCGCGCCGTCCTTGCGCAGCACGGTGGGGTAGATCCAGTGCGGGATCGAGCCGAGCCAATTCCAGACCCGCTCGCGCCTGTTGGTGTCGAGTGCCAGCTCGCCGGTCCGCGCCGAGATGTAGAGTTCGCTCCCCTCCTCGTCTCCGAGCGAGACCAGATAGAGCGGCCGCAAGGAATCGTAGCGCGCCGTGACGCTCCATTGATCGCGTTCGATGGTGCCGATCACTCGCGGATACACCGCATCGGGATGTTGCCGCGCGATCGCCACCGCCTGTTCGGGCGTGATGCCGTCGATCAGGTGACCGTCGGTCGCCGAGATGGTCTTGCGCGCGCCATTCCAGTCCGACAGCCGATAGACCGGCATGTCATCGAGCATCACGAGGCTGAGGTCGCGCGGGTAGCTCGTGACGCCCGCGATCGCCATGGCGCGATCGGGCGCCACGTGAACGCGATCCCATGCGATCGGCGGCAGCGCCGCCCGTCGCTCCTTGCCGGTGAGCTGCGGGAACGCCACATACATCATGACGACGCCCGAGACGAACCACATCGCGAACAGCAGGCAGGTCGCAATGCCGATCCAGCGATGGATGACGTAGAGCCATCGCCGTCCTCGCCGGATCAATGCGCGCCGCATGGTCAGAACTTCACGTTGACGGAGAGCTCTGCCGTCCGCGGCATGCCCAGGATCCACTGCCCGGCATAGGGCGACACCGTGGCGTAGACCTTGTCGAACAGATTGTAGACCCGGAACGCGACCGTCGTGCGGTCATCCGGCTTCCACCTGACACCCGTGTTGACCACGGTGTAGCTCGGCATCGCGATGGTGTTGGCCAGGTCGGAATAGGCCTGGCCTACGATCTGCGCGCCACCATAGACCGTCCAGCCGGGCGCGAAATCCCAGGTGAGCCAGACGTTGGAGACCTGCTGCGGAACGTTGATCGGGACATTGCCGGCGTAGCTGACGATCGTTCCGCCGACCGTCTGACTGAAATTGTCGTACCGCGCGCGCAACAGCGCCGTGTTGGCGTCGATGCGCCAGCCGTCGTTGAGCACCAGCCCGACCGATGCCTCGACCCCACGCGACGATTGCTGACCGACCTGCAGTGCAAGCCCGGCAGGATTGGTCGGATCGGGAATCAACAGCCCGTTCTTGACGATCTCGTAGCCCGCCAGCGTCCACTCGCCGCGGCCGCCCCAGAACGACTGCTTGACCCCGATTTCGGTCTGCCTGCCGGTGGCGAGCTGGAACGTCTTCTGCGTGGCCGAAAGCGAGATCAGGTTGGTGACCGGATCGGTGCCGACTGCATATTGGCCGTAGAAGGCGAGATCCTTGATCGGCTCATAGACCAGCCCGGTGCGCCAGCTGGTGCCCGACAGCGAGACGTCGAAACTGTTCGAAGGAACCTTGTAATCGGTGCGATCGACCTCGGGACGATCGTATCTGACGCCGCTGACGAGCGACAATTGATCGGTGAGCGCGAGCCGGTCCTCGGCAAACAGGGCGTACTGGTTGACGATCGCATTGAAGCCCGGCGTGGTCGGGACCGTCGTCGCGAAGAACGATCCGGGATCGAAGACGTAAGGATTGACCGACGAGGTGCCGCTATAGGGCGAATTGTTGGTGTGGAAGAACTCGATATGATTGACGTCGAAACCGGTCACCAGCCGGTTCTCGAGCCCGAAGATGTGACCGGTGAAGGTCGTGTCCCACCGGTCGCCGGCCTGCTTCTGGTCGTGGAAGATCTCGATATAGTTGGCGCGGCTGATCGACTGGGTTGCCGGATTCCAGGTGTAGCTCTCGATGTCGCGCCAGTGCCGCTCGCTGGTCAGGTAATACACCGTGTTGTTGACCTTGATGCCGTCGGCGACGTCCCACTCGGTCTTGAACCGGGTCCAGTTGTCCTGATAGCGGATCGTGCTGTCCGACGCGTTGTAGTTCTTGAAGCGCAGCGCATCGACGATGGTGCCGTTGATCAGCGGCGTGCCGAAATAGCGCGACGGGTTGCGGTCGCCATAGTCTTCGGACAGCGTGAAGGCGAGATCGTCCGATGCCTGCACCCGCACTGCGGCGGAGACTGCCACATTCGACGTCCTGTCGCGATCGACCCAGCCGTCCGACATGTTGCCGGTGGCGTTGACGCGGTAGGAGACGTTGGGGTTGATCGGACCGCCGCTGTCGACGGAAAGCCGGCGCGTCATGTTGCTGTCCACGGACACTTCCGCATCGTTAATGGGCGTCGTGGTCGGCTTCTTGGGGATCACGTTGACGACGCCGCCGATCGCGCCTTCGCCGTACAGCACCGACGCCGGCCCGCGCAGCACCTCGATGCGATCGGCCGACCAGGTGTCGAACGGAAACGTCAAGGTGCCGGATCCGACATAGAGGCGCGTGCCGTCATAGAGCGTCATCACCGAGTTGCTGCCGGCGAAGCCTCGCGTGCTGAACGACAGGCCGCCATTGCCGGGCGCCGACAGGGCGGTGAAGCCGGCGGCATCCTGGGTGATCGCGTCGGTGACATTGTGCTGGCCGCGTTCGGCGATGGTCTGCGAGGTGATCGTCTCGACGCTCGCGGGCATCTGCAACGGCGTGAGGCCGAGCCGGCTGCCGCTGCTGTTCTGCCGGTTCAGATTGAGCGCCGACGGTTGGGCGTCGCCTGGCGTTGCCGCGACCGCGGGCGCGACCGCCGGTGCCGCCGCCGGTCTCGACCGCGATCGTGACGCTGCCGCGCTCGAACGCTTGTCATCGCGACCGGGTTTCGCCGCAGGCGCCTCGGACGGGCTGACGCTGACCGGCGGCAGCACACGGGACGGATCGGCCTGCTGCGCCCTGGCGGAGCTTATCTCGAACAGGGGAAGAGGAAGAAGATATCCAAGAGCGAGCGCGGCGGCATGATGCCGCCTGGCAACGGAAATGATGGAGAACACGGGCAGACCTCGGCATGACGTCAGTGGCACGTCACAGCGAACGAGATCTCACGTGAACGCGTCGGTCGGCGCGCCAGGTGAAAACAATGTCTGTACTCCCCGACCGACATCTTCGCGTGTGACCACGGCTGACGGCAGGTCTCCTGGCTCACGGGTCCTCACCCTTCGCCGCCTTCCCAGGACCGAGATTTCCCAGTGGCGTATGACGAAGGACTCACCGCTAACAGTTGCGGGGGCAGCCGCGGCATTGGGAGTGATCCCGCACCGCGTTCCCTTTTGATCCCCGGGAAGGGGAACCGTCGTGGATCATCTAGGGTGTTGTGCGAGCCGGAGTCAATCTGGTTGTTGCCGGGCAGGACGGCATAGCCCCGGCGTTCCTCGAAAAGGCGCTACCACAATCCCTTCATGCCGATCGCATCACTCCGCCGACGGGCCCACCACTGACGGAGGAGCGAGGTCGAACGGCAGGTCCGAAAGTCTCATGGAACCGTCCGTTGGAACTTCTCGTTAGTTGGTAGATGCGCAACGACGAGGCCGACTTTTTGTACGGGGCACGCCTCATCCAACCGCTGTCGAAGCGATTCGGCAAACAATCGGGAGGAGCCCAACATGAGCAAAAGCAGACTTGCATCCATCACCCGGCGCCGGTTCTTGCGGGACACGAGCCTCGCGCTGGCAGCGGCCAGCGCGACGCCGATGCTCTCCGCGCCCTTCGCGTCGCGCGCCATGGCCGACACCAAGACGCTGACGATCGTGCAATGGAGCCACTTCGTTCCGGCCTACGACAAGTGGTTTGACAAATTCGCAGCGGATTGGGGAAAGAAGAATCAGATTGAGGTCACGGTCGACCACATTCCCGTGCAGGACGTCGCCGCACGAGCCGCGGCCGAAGCATCGGCCGGATCGGGCCACGATCTGTTCGGGTGGAACGGCGCCGGCGGAGCGCATCTCTACCGCAAATTCCTTGTCGATCTGACCGATCTCGTCGAATCCGTCGAGAAGAAATACGGCAAGGCCACCATCATCGGCAAACAGCTCGGCTACAACCTGGACGACCACACCTGGTCGGCGTTTCCCGATTATTACATCAACTTCCCTGCCATGTACCGCAAGAGCCTGTGGGACGGGATCGGGATGACGCCGGACACGTGGGACGACATCCGGATCGGTGGCGCCAAGCTCAAGGCGAAGGGCAATCCCGTCGGGATTTCTCTCGGCCACTCCAATGATCCGAACACGACCTGGCGCGGCGTGCTGTGGAGCTACGGCGGCGCCGTGCAGGACGAGACCGGCAAGACGGTCGAACTCGACAGCAAGGGATCGGTCGAAGCGGTCAAGTTCGTCACCGCACTCTACAAGGAGGCGATGACGCCGAATGTGCTGTCGTGGAGCGACGCCAGCAACAACCAGTACATCGATTCCGGCGTCAGCTCGCTGATCATCAACCCGATCTCGGCCTATCGGACCGCCCAGCAGCTCAACAAGAAAGTGGCCGACGACATCTTCGTGATGAAGCCACCCAAGGGCCCCGCGCGCCGGCTGATGGGCGGTGCTGCGGAGTTCTACGGCGTCTGGAAGTTCGCCAAGAACCGGGAGGCGGCGGTCGATTTCCTCAAATACTACGCCGACAACTGGCTCGACGCCTTCAAGGCAAGCTCCGGCTACAACAACCCGATCTTCACCAACATGGTGCCGAAGCCGATGCCGCTGCTGTCCGATGATCCGACATCGACCCCGCACGACAAGTTGGCGGTCCTGCAGACATCCGACGAGTGGTCCGCAGTCCCCGGCTATCCCGGCCCGGCAACGCCCGCGACCGACGAGGTCTACAACGATTTCATCATCTGCGACATGATGGCAAAAGCGGCGACCGGGGCGATGACGGCAGAAGAGTCGGTCAAATGGGCCACGCAACAGTGCCGGGCCATCTTCGACAAGTGGCAACACAAGGCGTAACGGTTGAGTCCCGGCGCCCGGGCGCCGGCATGCCGTAGCAGACCGAGGGGCAAGGAAATGACGCGCTGCCGCGCGAGCGACGTGCGGCAATGTTGATCTCGAGGATGTTCAATGGCTGCGGTACTGGCACAGAATATCGTCAAGAGGTTCGAGAACGTCCTCGCGGTCAATGGCATTACGCTGGCGGTACCGGACGGCGAGTTCGTGGTCCTGCTCGGGCCGTCGGGCTGCGGCAAGACGACCTTTCTTCGCATCATCTGCGGGCTCGAGAGGCAGACCAGCGGCAATCTCATTATTGCCGGCGATATCGTCAACGACGTTCCGCCCCGCGCCCGCGGCGTCGCGATGATGTTCCAGAGCTACGGGCTCTATCCGCACTACACTGTGCGCAACAACATCGCCTTTCCGCTCCGGACCCAGCGCGTCGGCCGCGCCGTGATCGAGAGCAAGGTCGACTGGGCATCTCGCCTCCTCGGCATCGAGCATCTGCTCGACCGGAGGCCGCGCCAGCTGTCCGGCGGCGAGCGCCAGCGGGTCGCGCTGGCGCGTGCGCTGGTGCGCGAGCCGACCGCGCTCCTGCTCGACGAGCCGCTGTCGAACCTCGACGCCAAGCTGCGCGCCTCGGCCCGCCAGGACATCAAGCAGTTCCAGCGGCGGGTCGGCGTCACCACGATCTACGTCACCCACGACCAGGTCGAGGCGATGGGCATGGGCGATCGCATCGCCGTGATCGATCGCGGCAAGATACGGCAAGTCGGTACGCCGGCGGAGATCTACGACGAGCCCGCCGACCGGTTCGTCGCGACCTTTGTCGGCACGCCGCCGATGAACCTGCTCACACACAATGGTGCGCATCTCGGCTTCCGTCCCGAGAACTTCCTGCCGAAGGAAATGATCAGGGGTGGTGACTTCTCCGAATTCTCGTTCCGCGTCGATCGATCGGAATATCTCGGCTCGGAACGGATCGTTTACGGCGCGATCGAAGGTTTCGATTCGAGCCAGCCGATCACTGCGAAGTTGCCGGCGCATGGCGCGGAGCAAACTCTCCGGCCCGGCGAGTGGCACCCTTTCGCGGTGCGCAACAAGGACCTCCGCTATTTCGATCAGGACGGCAAGCGGACTGATCGACACTGAGACACACCGGTTCTCTCATGGCCACGATTGCTGAACCCGCCGCAAGGACGGCCTCGCGCTTTCGCTTCATTCTCGACCGGCGTGAGGTGCTGGGCTCGATCTTCGTCGCGCCCGCGATCCTGTACGTTCTGCTTCTGGTCGGGGTGCCGTTCCTGCTCGCGGTCTACTACTCGGTCAGCGCCTATACGATCTACGACCCGTCGTGGCGCTTCGTCGGGTTGACGAATTTCAGGCAAATCCTGCAGAACCCGGTCTTTCTCGAAACGCTCGAGAACACCTTTCTCTTCACCTTTGCGTCGCAGCTGCTCGGCCTCATCCTGGGAAAGTTCGGCGCCCTGCTGCTGTTGCGGCCGTTCCCCGGACGCAAGATCGTCAGGGCGTTGATCATATTGCCCTGGGCCGTGCCGATCGCGCTCGCCAGCGTCGCCTGGGAGTGGATGTTCGATTCCCTCTACAGCGTCATCAACTGGACGATGATCACATTAGGCATCATCGACCGTTCGGAGGCGCCGAACTGGCTCGGCAACCCGCATCTGGCGATGCTGTGCGTGATCGTCGTCAACGCATGGCGTTTCTTTCCGTTTGCGATCGTCATCTTTCTTGCCGGCATCACCTCGGTACCGCAGGACATCATCGACGCCGCGACCGTTGATGGTGCCGGCTTCTGGCGCCGCAACTATCAGATCATCCTGCCGATGATCTTCCCGATTGTTGCCGTCGGTCTGATCTTCGGCATCGTGTTTACCTTTACCGACCTTTCCATCGTCTTTCTCCTGACCAATGGCGGCCCGATCAACGCGACCTCGGTGCTGGGCTTCCAGGGCTTCCAGGTCGGCATTCTCTCCGGCGACGTGTCGCACGGCGCCGCCATCTCGCTGTTCATGCTGCCGGTGCTGCTCCTGATGGTCGTCGGCATGTTGCGCTTCATCAGACGGCGGGAGATCTGACATGCAGCGCATCATCGCCAGCACCCTGCGCGAGGTCTCGTTCTACGGCGCGGTCGCCTTTTTCGTCGTGCTGACCGCGTTCCCGTTCTACTGGATGTTGATCACCTCGCTGAAGTCCAACCCCGATCTCTACAACGTCACCAACATTCCCTTCTGGTTCAACGAAGCGCCGACGCTGGAGCATTTCCGCTATTTGTTCGAGGACACTCTGTTCGCGCGCTGGCTGCTGAACTCGCTGGTGATCGGCGTCTGCGTCGTCGCGATCACCCTCGTCACCGCGCTGCCCGCCGGCTACAGCCTGGCGCGGATGACCGGCCGCAGCGGTGAAGCGCTGGGGATCGGCGTTTTCCTGACCTATCTGGTGCCGCCGACGCTGTTGTTCCTGCCGCTCTCGCGGATCGTTGCCAGCCTCGGACTGCAGAATTCGATGTGGTCGCTCGTGCTGGTGTACCCGACCTTCACGATTCCGTTCTGCACGTGGCTGTTGATGGGGTTCTTCAAGTCCTTTCCGCGCGAGATCGAGGAGGCGGCGATCGTCGACGGCTGCAGCCTGTTCGGCGCCTTCATCAAGATGGTCATCCCGTTGTCACTGCCGGCGATTCTGACGACCGTGATCTTCACGTTCACCCTGACCTTGCAGGAGTTTGTCTACGCCCTGACCTTCATTTCCTCATCCGCGCAAAAGCCGGTCACGCTCGGCGTGGCGACGGACCTCGTTCGCGGGGACATCTTCTTCTGGGGCGAAATCATGGCCGGAGCATTGATCGCGAGCATCCCGGTGGCGATCGCCTATAACTTCTTTCTCGATCGCTTCATCTCCGGCATCACCGGCGGCGCCGTCAAATAGCCAATCGATTTGATCTACACCGGATCGAAGGCGCGGATCGGCGGCAGATTGCCCTTGAAGCGCTCCACCTCGACGGTCGTGATCTGGCCGGTGCAGCCCTGCGCAAAGGATGAGGTGCCGATGTCGCGGGTCAGCACGTTCGGATTGCCGTGCACGCAGAGCGGGTTCTCCTCCTCGGGATCGACAGGGTCGTACCAGGCGCCGGTCGGAAGCTGGACGATGCCCTGCGCGATGCCGTCGGTGACATGAACAGCGGCGAGACAGGATCCGCGGGCGTTGAACAGGCGGATGATGTCGCCGTCGGCGATGCCGCGAGCCCCGGCGTCGCGCGGGTTCATGCGCGCGACCTCGCGGCCGCGATGCTTGGCGCCCGCCGAATGCCCGCCGAAGTCGAGCTGGCTGTGCAGCCGCGTGACCGGCTGATTGGCAATCAGGAAGAACGGCGAGCTTGCCGACGGCACGTCGGTCTTCTGCAGCCAGACCGGATGTCCCGGACAATCCGCATCGCCGTGACCGGCGATCTTGCTCGAGAAGATCTCGATGCGGCCGCTTGGGGTCGGCAACGGGCGCTCGATCGGTTCCTCGCGAAAGCGGCGCAGCGAGCCGCCGTCGTCGAGATGTTGCGGAACGACCAGGCTGCCGCTCGCCCAGAACTCCTCGAAGCTCGGAGCAGCGAGACCCTGGGCTGCGAGCGCCTTGCGGGTCGGCTCGTAGAGATGCATCAGCCATTGCCGCGCCGTGCGTCCCTCGGTGAAGGGCTCGCGCGCGCCGAGACGCTCGGCCAGATCGGCGAAGATCTCATAGTCGTCGCGCGCGAGGCCGAACGGCTCGGCGATCCGGTGCATGGCGACCATCAGCGGATCGTTGGTGGAGTAGCCGATGTCCTCGCGCTCCAGCGTCATCGTGCAGGGCAGCACGATGTCGGCGTGCCGCGCCGTCGCGGTCCAGGCGAGTTCATGGACGACCAGCGTGTCGAGTTTCGCGAAAGCCTTGCGCAGCCGGTTGAGGTCCTGGTGATGGTGGAACGGATTGCCGCCGGCCCAGTAGACCAGGCGGATGTCCGGATAGGTCCGCGTCTCGCCATTGTAGCGATAGGGGGTGCCGGGCTTGAGCAGCATGTCGGCGATGCGCGCCACCGGAATGAAGTCGGCGACACCGTTGCGGCCCTGGCCGAGCGTCGGCCCCGGCACCGCGTTGACGCGCCGGCCGTAATAGCCGATCGCGCCCAGCGAATAGGCGTAGCCGCCGCCGGGAAGGCCGATCTGGCCGAGGGCCGCCGCCAGCACCAGGCCCATCCACACCGGCTGCTCGCCGTGCTCGGCGCGTTGCAGCGAGTGGGAGACGGTGATCAGCGACCTGCGTCCGGCAAGGCGGCGAGCCAGCCCGCGGATCGCGTCGGCACTGACTCCGCAGATCGCCGCGGCCCATTCCGCATCCTTCGGCCGGCCGTCCGCCTCGCCGGTGAGATAGCGCAGGAACACCGGCCAGCCCTCGGTGTAGCGATCGAGGAAGGCCTGGTCGTGCAGGCCGGCGCTGACCAGCGAATGGACGATGCCTATCATCAGCGCGGTGTCGGTCCCGGGCAACGCCGTCATCCACTCGGCGCCGGCCTCCGCCGGCAGGTCGTCGCGCAGCGGACTGACCAGGACGAACTCGCAGCCGCGCCGGCGCGCAGCCGCCATGGCGCCGCGCTCGACATGCTTGGAGATCGAGCCGCCGGCCACCATCGAGTTCTTCAGCGCCATGCCCCCGAACGCCAGCACGATGTCGGTCTCGGCCGCGATCTGCTCCCAGGTGACGTTGCGCTTGGTGATGTCTTCGTAGCCCGAGAGGATCTGCGGCAGCAGCACCGAGGACGCACCCGAGGAATAGGTGTTCACCGAGCGCACATAGCCGCCGAGTGCGATGTTGAGGAAACGGTGCACCTGGCTCTGCGCATGATGGAAGCGGCCCGCGCTTGACCAGCCGTAGGAGCCGCCGAACACCGCGCCGGGACCGATGGTATCGCGGACCCGCGCCAGCTCGCCGGCAAGCAGGTCGAGCGCCGTCTCCCAGCTGACGGAGACGAACTCGTCACGGCCGCGCCGGTCGTCGGGACCGGCACCGCGCTCGAGCCAGCCGCGGCGGATCGCCGGTTGCGCGATGCGCGCCTGGTGACGCAACGCAGTGGGGAAGTTGTCGATGATGCCGTTCGGATCGGGATCAGCAGCATACGGCCTGACCTCCAGACCATCCTCCTTCAGGCGCGCCGAGAACACGCCCCAATGCGAGGTGTGCGGCTTGAAGCCGTCGGACAGGTCGAGGCCGGGATCGGGGAAGCCAATGGTTTCGCTCATCACATCGTCCCAATCGCAGGGCGGGCAGCCGTGCGAGTCCTGAATGCCATGCTCGGCGGGACAGGCCGCCTTGACCGTGACGATAGCCGCGCCGGGTTTCAGAGTACAGCCACGCGCGTCCGATCGCGCGCTGCAACGTTCACGCGCCGGAACCGGGAGTTCGACGGAACGGCTGTCGTCCGGCCTGCGACGTGTCACCGGGCGGGGGTTCGCCCAGGCTGCCTCAGGACAGGCTCTTCCTCAGCCCCAGCCGGTCTTCGAGCCAGTCGAAGATCACTTCGTTGGCCAGGGTAGGGTTATCGATATGCCCCTGCATGGCGGCCGTTTCGGCACGGCGAAACAGGATCAGCCTGGCGTCGCGATGGATGTTGTTCAACTGGTCGCCGAACTCGATCAAGGCGCCCGGAAGCAGCCAGCCGCCTTCGCCCGCGGTGACGAGGAGCGGACAATCGATGCTGCGTGAAATCGCGTTGGGCTCGTCAATCAATCGCGTCTGTTCCTGGGGAGCGGCATGTCGGTGGAAGAAACTTCTCTCATGCGTGTCCCAAATGCCGGCGTCGCAGACGGCTGCGGCGAACCGGGTGTCACTTGCGGCCGCGCGTGCGACCAAAGAAGAGCTCCACGCATCCGCCACGATGGCGATCCTTGTGTTGTCGACACCCGGCTTCTCGGAGAGATAGTCCAGCACGTGGCTCAAGGCAGCCTCGAACTTCTGGCCTTCGAGCCGCTCTGGCGGCAAGGCCATCTCGGTCCCAAGGAGATCCACCGTCAGAAGCGCCAATCCCCGCTCATAGGCATGAGCTGCGTATTTGGCGATCAATTCTTCCTTGTAGGAACCCGGCTCGCCGATGCACACGATGACCGGCGCATTGTCGCGAAAGGCCGATGGCAGATAGCAGGCTTGAAGGGACACCTCCTCGGTCCAGGGAATCGAAAGCACCTGGCCGGCCGGAACGCGGCTCTTCAGATAGCTTCTTGCGCATCGCCGCATGCCGTCGACGGCACATTGCAACAGATCATTGGCATATCCGGCAGGCCTCGCGGCCGCATGGAAATACGTAATCGCGCGCAGCCAGTTGCGACGGGCCGTGATCAGATTGCCGTTCAGATAAGAAAGATCGGCCCTGTTCTCGTTCAGCTCCGCGGTCCTGATCCACTCCTCGGACCACGAGACCTCCGACGCGAGGTCGATCCTGCTCAACGTCAACCAGCATTCGGAAACGGTCGAGCCGCCCTCCTGCGCGGCAGCGAGGATCTTGATGAACTCCGCCGACAGGTCCTCACGACCCGGCCAGCACGGCCAGCCCTTGTCATCAAACTCGACGCTGCTCAGGAAGGCGCCTCGCGCCCCGCGGTGGCCATGCATGTCGTCAGCTCGTTCGCTTTCCGGCAGGGGCGCTGATGCCGTTGCCGTAAGGGCGGCCCCCTTCAGCATTTCGCAGGCCCGCGGAAATCATCTTCAGATAAGCAGCATCGCTCCGACGAGTTGATAACGCCGACGTGATCAGTGTGAGCGAATCGTTCGGCAACAGACTTCCTCTTGCGAGCTGCGGCGGACCAGGTTCATTTGCCGGTATGCGTTTTCGATCCGAGTGCGCCAAATTCGTGTCCGCAAGCCGCTCAGCAAGCAGCCGCAACAAGAAAACCGAAATCGTAAACGCACCCGGCTCTCCCAGAAAAACGCCGCACGGATGCTCGGTCACATAATTGAAGCAAACTTCTCTGCTCGCAATCGTCGATATGGCGGCACAGGAATGCGATGCGCTTATGCCTGCGCGCGGATTGTTGCCTACGCAATTACCTTCCGCGCAAACGTTCGACGGTGTCTCGTCCTGCAAACCTGGAATAGGCGCAGGCTTGCTCACGAGGTCGCGAGACGAAAGGCATCGACACTCACTCGACTGTGATTGCGCAAGGTGCGTCGGGTCGAACGGTCACGGAAACGTTTGAAGCCGAAAGCGCAGTGCGCGCGGGATCGGCAGGCTTGCCGAAGCTTGCAGCCGACGATCGAAAGACCGAGCCAAAATGAAAAACCTCCGGCAGGGCATTGCCGGAGGTTTCGGAGGTTAGTTCATGAAGGCTTGCGTAATCTCCTCACTGACGTGGGCGGCAAAAGCCGACGCGACCTTATACATAAGCTAATAATGTTAGTAAATCACATAACAGATACTTGCTTAACACAAGACCCCGACGGGTGTCGCCCGTCGGGGTCGTTTTTCGAGATCGAGATCGGGCCAGCCCGATATTACCAGTTGCGCTGGGCGCGGAGCAGCAGGGTGACCGCGTCCTGGTTCTTCAGCTCGTACACGGCGGCCGGCTTGCCGATCGCGGCGCTGCCGGGATAGGTGATCGTGCCGGCGTACTTCTGATCGAGGCGCTGCCAGGTCAGGTCTGCCGTGAAGGTCAGGTTCTTGACCGGGGTCCACTGGGTCTGCGTGCCGATCTGCGCGATGTTGTAGTCCGGATTGCACGAGGTCAGGCCGGCGGTACCGAACACGGCGCCGAACGAGCCACCCACACCGTTGCCCGCCGGGCCGCAAATCGCGGTCTTGGCCGTGCTGTTGTACATGACCTGTGCGTAGGCACCGTAGATGCTGGTGTTCCAATAGGGATTCCAGTTGTGGGTGTACGCACCGCGCATGCCCCAGGTCTGGATCAGCTGTTGCTGACCGCCGGAGACGAACACGCTGTCCGGAGCCACGCCGAGGCCGATGCTCTGGTAAGCGCCGGCCACGTTGGTGCCGCTGAAGTAGGTCATGCTGCCGGCTTGCGACAGATCCTGGATGTTGTAGCGGGTCGCGCCGTCCGTATAGACGCCCTGGACGTTGATGGTGTCGCCGGGTCCGGTCGGGATGTTCTTGATCGACAAGGCCAGCTGGGCAGCCCAGCCCCACTTGTCGTCCGGATGACCAGTGAGCTCGGTGGCGCCGTAATAGGCCGCGTGGTTGTCATGGGCCGCGAACGACGCCTGGAACAGACCCCAGGCCTGGTCGACGCGGAGCGCTGCGACGAGATCCGGAGCGATCGTGCCGGCGTAGTCGCTCGCGCCGTAGGCGCCGAGAGCACCGGTGCCGAGCACGCCGAGATTCTGCACGCCGGCCTGATAGTAGGCCGCCTGGTCCTGAGCCGACAGCGACAGCGACACGCCGTTGCCGAACTGCGCGGTGTAGGTGAACTGGTTCACACCGGTGACCGTGCCGCCGCCGCCGACGAGACCATCGAAGTTGTTGCCGGGGTAGTTGGTCCACGGAGCCGAGAACTGCGAGACCGCCTTACCCATCGTGAACCCGGCGAACTGGATGAAGGCGTAGTAGACACCGAGCGCACCGCCGGCGACACCGCCACCGGTGGCGTTGCCGGGAGCGGCGGTCGTGCCGATCGGCGAGTAGACGGTCGAGCCGGCCGCAGCGCCCGCGCCATAGGTGTCCGACGTCCAGCTGAAGGTCAGGTCGACGTAGGTACGAACCACGCCGTACTCGGTCGCGGTGCGGGTATCGATGTTCAAGTCCTCGCGCGACCGCCAGGTGTAGCCGTTGGTGAAGCGGTTCTGTGCGCCACCGGCGCCCGCCATGTTGCCGGACGCGTCCGAGTTGGTGTTCGCCAGAACGTCGGCGCGCAGGTAGCCGCCCAGCTTGATGCAGGTGTCGGTGCCCGGGATGAAGTAGAACCCCGGACCGTACAGGGAGCAGATCTTCACATACTCGACCGCCTTCGCCTTGACGGGAAGGTCGGCCGCCAGCGCTCCGCTGCTCGCCGCGAGAGCTGCCGCCGAGCCCAACAAAAGGCCCTTTACCATCTTCATGCTATCCTCCAAGTGATGCCTTGCGCTGCAGGCAAAGCGACAAACGTATCCCCTCCCGAAGCCGCTGCCGTGCAGCGGATCTTCAAGATGCTCGTGGTCGGGTCGGCCACCGTGAGACGGTGGGTGCCCCCCTCCGCCATCGCCGACTATGCATTAGGTATTCACGTGTTCAACTTATATTAGTTAGTCATTCTATTGTTTTGTCGCTCATGTGTCATTCATGCAACGCCCGGGTGTGAACAATTTCGCCGACCCAGCTTCAAAACGAACCGGATATCTGTGAAGATGACGTGTGCCGAAGGAACGTCATGAACGAGCGCAAGTCGACCGACAAACTGCAGGACGCCGCTGAGCGATTGGCCTGG
This sequence comes from Bradyrhizobium jicamae, assembly GCF_018130215.1. GTDB lineage: Bacteria > Pseudomonadota > Alphaproteobacteria > Rhizobiales > Xanthobacteraceae > Bradyrhizobium > Bradyrhizobium jicamae_A. Next base: position 161,864 of record NZ_JAFCKQ010000003.1, on the reverse strand, counting down.
GAGATCGTGTCGACCAGCGTCCGGCTCGACGAGTTGCGCAGCATCTGGGCCAAGATGATCGGGATCACGGGTCCGCAATGGATGATCATGATGGTCCTGGCGAACGCCGAGGATCGCGCCGTCGGCCTGCCCGTCGGCGCGGTTTCGCGAGCGCTGCGCGTCGATCAGTCGTTCGTGGTGACGCAGTCGAAACTGCTGGAAAAGAAGAACCTGCTGCGCCGGAAAAGCTCGACCGAGGATGCCCGCGTCGTCAACCTGTCGCTGACCGACCATGCATACAAGCAGATGGCGAACCTGTCCTCGCAGCGCAGGGAGTTGAACGAATTCGTCTATGCGGATTTCGACCTGAAGGAGCTGCTGCAACTGACCGGCAAGATGAGCTCCATCAAGAGCCGCCTGGAAAAGGCGATACTGAAAATCTCGGTCGACCTCTAGGAAGGTTGCCGGGATCGGCCCGCAGGCCAACGCCTTGGCATCGGCCACAGGCCGGCATATCGGGCTCTGGAGAGATGAGGCAGAGGAGTTCCTGCAATGAAGCCATACGTCGTCTTCGCAACTGTCGCGTTGCTGGCGTCGATCGGGCCGGCCGCCGCGCAAAGCAGCATCAGCGGCCAGCGCAAGCCGGCGGGCCAGATCGGCGGCCCCACGACGGCCGCAAACCCCGTCGTACCGCAGCCGCGCGCCGCGCGAGCGTCGCTGCCGGCAAAGCCTGCGACGTCGGCACCGCAACCGCGTCCAGCGCATTAATACCGCCTGCAGGAAAAGCTGCGGGCTTATGCTATTGATCTTTTACGATGATTCCTGATTACGGCGATCGCCACCCCCTCTTCGGCGCGTTGTCTTGCCGTCTTGTGCTATAATCACCCATAGACGGTCATTCGGAGCCTTTGTTGCAACGGGCACAGCTCAAGATCGACCTCCAGTCGGGCGAGCCGGCCTGGACGCCCGCCCGACGGGACCTGTGGCGGCGCATCGAGCAGCATGATTTCGAGCCCGACACACCGCTGAACTTCACCCGCCGGCTTGCACGCGACCACGGCTGGGGCCTCGAGGAGGCCCGAGCGGCCGTCGAGGCCTATCGCCGCTTCTGCTTTCTCGCCATCGTTTCGCCGACGCCGGTCACGCCGAGCGAGGTCGTCGACGAGGTGTGGCACCAGCATCTGATCTATTCACGCGACTACTGGATGGTCTGGTGCGGAGAAAGGCTGCTGGCGCCGCTGCACCACGATCCCACGCCCGGCGGCCCCGAGGCCCAGGCAACCTATCGTCGGCAATATGCCGAAACCCTGGCGCTGCACGAGCGCTTCTTCGGACCGCCGCGTCAGGAGCTTTGGCCGGCCACACATCTGCGCTTCGCAAGCCCGCGCTATCATGTCACCGACCGCGGCCGCTGGCTTGTCGTGCCCAAACCGATCGCATGGATCCGCCATCTATGGAGGAGGTGAGCTGATGACATGGAATCCGTTCGACTGGACTGCCGGTCCCTTCCTGACCCTGTACGTCGCCCTCGCCGTCACGCTCATCGTGCTCGGCATCTACGCCAGGGCGACGATCGGACCGGCCGCCCGGGTGACCGATCGATTGAGCGTACTGGAATTGGCTTACCTTGCCGGTGGTGCGCGTCGTCTCGGCGATGCGATGTTGCTGAGACTGCTCGCGGGGAACGGCGCGACCATCGCCGCCAATGGTCGCGACATAACCGTCGCCGACCAGGCGCCGCTGACGACACTCATGAGCCGACTGCCCATTCTGTCGTTCGGGTCGAACATGACGCGACAGCACTTCCAGGCGGCGGTCAAGCCTGTGGTCGAGCGGATTCAGACGCGTCTGCAGGAGCTGGGATATTCCCCGACCGACGAGCAAATGGCGTCGTTCCGAATGTCCCTGCTGCCCTTCGTCGGGCTGCTCCTGATGTTCGGGACGATCAAGGCCTTCATCGGTGCGGAACGGCACCACCCGGTCGGGTTTCTGATCGTCTTCCTGATCCTCACGGCGATCGCTGGAATCGTGCTGGCGACGCGTCCCGCACGAACGCGCGCCGGCAAGGATGCGTTGCGGACCTATCAGGTCTCACATGCACGAGCCTCGCGCGCGCCGCTCGATCACGAATTGCTGCTTGCGGTCGCACTGTCGGGCGCCGTCGTTCTGTCGGGCACCGCCTACGCACCGGTCTATGCCGCCTCGCAGGCGATGAGCGGGACCGGTAGCGGCTGCGGCAGTGGTGGCGACGGTGGTGGCGGTTGCGGCGGCGGCGGTGGCGGTTGCGGAGGATGCAGCTGACGTCGACTTGCGGAGATCGGTCATAATGGCTGGCTCAAGTTTCGATTGACTCCACCTGAATGCGGCATAGCCTGTTCGACGGATCGAGACCGGTCTCCCACACCAGCAGCGCCCGAGCGGGTCGCTCCCGCCAGTGCCAGTCGAAGTGGGCTCGATCCACGCGTCAGGTGCACCAGAACGGCGCTGGCAACAGCGCCGTTTTCGTATGCGCCGAGGGTGCGAGCGAGCCGGACGTCGATCGACCCGCTTATTTGACCCGGCTATTTGACCTGCACAGACATCCTGACGGACGGGTGAATGTTGCAGCGAACCTTGTAGCTGCCTGACTTGTCGAACTTGTAGGTAAGTGTCTTGCCCGGCTTCTGCAGGCCGAGGTCCACGCTGTCGTCCTCTCCACCAGGTCCGAAAATATGGATGTTGTGAATGACATCGTCGTCATTGGTGAAGACCAGCCGATCGCCCTTTGCGATGGTGGCAGAGTCCGGATTCAGCGCCAGTCCATGCTGGATCACCTTCAGCGTGGTTGCTGCCGGCACGGCAACCGTGAAGCCCAGCAAGACGGCAAGTGCAATGGCAAGGCGATTTGACATTGGGGTTCCTGAAGCTGACATCGCTCTACTCGCTAAAACTTCACGGCGGTCCATAGGCTGAAATAGAGGTTGTTGTTCCTGCTGGCGCCAACAGACGTACCGTCGAACCTGAAATACGTCACGTATTGCACGGCGAGCCGCACGTTCATGTTCGGAAAGGGCGAATCCGGTTTGCCCCAGGGCACATAGGCAACCTCGAAGATCATGCCATCGGAATTGGGGCTGCCGTCGGGAGTTCCCCAGTAATTTCCATCGGCCGTGCCGGTCGTACGGAAATACTGCACCGACGGCGTGACGGTCGCCGCGATGCTGTAGGAGACGTCGGCGCGCATGGTGTCGAGCCAATGGCTCGGCAGTGCGCCGAGTGCCATCGCATCCATGTCGCCCATCGTGGCGGTCTCGTGGATGTAGGTCGCGTGCGCCGACAAGCGGTCGCTCGTGACCTTGCTCGCATCCGAGATGAATTGGTAGGTCGCATCCAGCGCGAGGTCTGTCTTGCGGACCGGAAGGCCCAGGGTCTGGCCACCGCCTGGAATCACGGTTCCCGACAACACATAGGCGCCGACCTCGGCGTGATGCTGCTCCCAGTCCTTCAACAGCGCGACACGTGCGTAGGGAAGAAAGGACGAGGTCTGGTCGCTGTCGTCAGGCACCTGACCGGTTGCCCGAAGCATCCCCCTGTCGAGCCCCTTGTAGACATCGGCCTCCAGATACAGGAGGTTGTTCCAGACCGAGTAGGCACCGACCCCGAGGACGCGCTGACCGAGCGTGTTGTCGACGAGGGTCGCCGCCATCGGCGTCGGCGCCAGCGCCGAGCTGTTATAGGGAAATCCCCACACCGGCGTGGAATTCCATGGATCCTGCACGGTCGGACTGTTGTTCGCCGTGATCCCCCAGAGCACGTCCTGCCCGAACAGTTCGCCTTCCTTGGCGTAGCGAACATCCATGTTGTTGAGCTTGGCCTGCTGAGCCACGCCGTCGTAGTTCAACTCAACGAAAGCCCCGGCGTTGGAAGCCACGGCTCCGGCATAGTAGAGCGACAGTTGATCGACGGCGAAATTGTCGTTCGACTTGAAGCCCGGCGCCGCTCCTCCTTCCTGGGGTTGCGCAGTGTGCGTGAAGGAGGATTGCGCGGTGAATGCGAGCGGCAGTCCGTGGTCCTTGCCGTCGCTTGCGACATAACCGTGCAATTTGAAGTCGCGGCCATAGGGCGTGAGCTGAGGTCCAAACGCTCCGATGTGGCATGCGGCGCAGGGCTGTCCGGTCTGGATGGCGAATGACGGCAGCGCCTGCGCCGGATGAATGCTCGCGAGCGCGATGAGCAACGCAGCGAACCAGGCAACCAGCGACCACGAACTGCTTGATCCGAGCGCTGCGCCCCCGCTTCCCCGGCCAAGAAAGACCTTCGGCATCTCGACCCCGACGCGGCTCGTTCAATGGCACACGACATCCGATTATGGTTAAGATTCGGTCAAGCGAGGCTCCCGCGACTTATCCGCGACGAGCAGCGATGCCTGTGATCGAGAATTGGCTCCTGGCCTCGCGAGGCCCCTTCATGCTCGTCGAAATACGGATGCACCTCCGTTGAAGTACGGATGTGCCCGGAGCTCCCGGGCACCGCGTGGGCCTCGTCCTCTGATTTTCCCAAAGCGAACTCCGCACGGCGAGCAAGACATTGCGTCGAGACACGCGCTCGTCGGGATCGCTCGCCTGGAACCTGCAGAAGGTTACCCGCCGCGCGACACGCGCTGACGCGCCGCCCTCATACCTGAACTTAAGACAAGCCGCCTATCGTCTCCCGGGATCGTCTATGGCTTGGTCTATGGCTTGGGGGCTGAAGTGGATCGCGCGGGTTCGGCTGACACTGGTGCGGAAGCAATGAACAAGTCGGCTCGGGGCGTCATTTCGACCGCCCTGGCAGGCGATCGCTACACGATCTCCTTTCGCCGCCGTTTCCTTGCGCTAACCACCGTCCTTCTGGCGGTCAATCTTGCAGTCGGGCTGATTGCGCGCCAGCAGCAACGCGCCATCATCGATCACGCCGTCAACATCTACGATACCGCCTTCATCTCCACCAACTACGTCAATCTCGCACAGATTGCGTTCCAGCACTATGTCGACGAGCGGATGCGCGCCGAGGATACCGTCGAGACATCAAAGGCGAACGAGCTGCTGGATGACGTGCTGGACAATATGGATGTCGCAATCGAACGCGCCAGCTCTCCCCTGACCAGGGTCGGGGCACAGGACATCAGAGTCAGGCTTTCCGAGCTTCGCGACGCGCCCGCCGGCGACATCGAGAACCACATCGCCGCGATCCGCAAGAAGATGGAGCGGCTGCGACAGCGCAATTCCGATATCGGTTTGAAGAGCCGTGATGACATCGAGGAATCTTCGGTGAAGGCCGACCTCCTGCTGGTGGCCTCGATCCTCACCAGCATCACCCTGGCGGGTCTTGTGCTGCTGGTCATGCATCGCATGATCGGCTCGATGAAGCGGCGTTCAAACGATCACTTTCAGGCAGCGCTGGAGGGCATGCCACAGGGCCTGAGCCTGGTTGACGACAAGCTGCGACTGATCGTCTGCAACGCACGATACGCGGAGATGTACGATCTTCCCGCCGAGCTCACGAAGCCCGGCACGTCGATTCGCTCCATCATCGAACACCGGGCGAAGCACGGCACGGCCTCCGTCGACTCGGAGGACTTCGTCTCCGAGAAGCTCGCTGAGGCGGCGCAAGCCACGACCCTGGCGCTCGAGCAGCAACTGCAGGACGGCCGCATCATCTCCCTGATCAAGGCTCCCCTGACCACCGGCGGCAGCATCACCATCCACATGGACGTGACCGAGAAGCGGAACTCGGAGAGGAAGATCGCATTCCTCGCCCATCACGACGCGCTCACGGCATTGGCAAATCGTGTCCAGCTGCGCGAGCATATCGAGAGGACCGTCAAGGACGTGGATCGAGCCGGCCGGGCGGCCATCCTTTGCCTCGACCTCGACAACTTCAAGACCGTGAACGACACCTTGGGGCACTCGGTCGGCGATGCCCTGCTTTGCGCGGTCGCCGGACGCCTGCAAGGCCTGCTCGGCGAGGGCGACCTGGTATCGCGGACAGGCGGCGACGAGTTCGCCATCGTTCAGACGGCAAGCGAGCATGCGGTGGAGGCTGCGGCCGCGCTCGCGCCCGGCATCATCGAAGCCTTGAGTGCGCCGTTCGAGATCGGCGATCATACGGTCGTGATCGGAGCGAGCGTGGGCATCGCAATGGCACCGGACGACGGCGGCGATGCCGACCAGCTCCTGAAGAACGCGGATATGGCGCTGTATCGCGCCAAGGGCGAGGGGCGCGGTCGATTCCATTTCTTCGAGCCGGAGATGGACGTCAAGGCCCAGAACCGCCGGCTGCTCGAGCTTGATCTCCGCAAGGCGATCGGCGCCCGAGAATTCGAGTTGTTCTACCAGCCGATCGTCAATCTCGCGGACAACAGGATCTCCGGCTTCGAGGCCCTCCTGCGCTGGAATCATCCCACCCGCGGCAGGGTCCCGCCCGGCGAATTCATCCCCGTGGCAGAAGAGACCGGGCTGATTACGACCATCGGAGAGTGGGTGATCCGGCAGGCCTGTATCGACGCCAAGACGTGGCCGTCGGACTTGCGCGTCGCCGTCAATGTCTCGCCGGTGCAGTTCCGCGCCAAGGGTTTGGCTCTTATCGTGACATCGGCGGTCGCCAACGCCGGACTGATCCCCGATCGTCTGGAGCTCGAAATCACCGAAACCGTGCTGATGCACGACAATGAGGAGACACTGGCGACCTTGCGCCAGTTGCAGGTGCTCGGCGTTCGCATTTCCATGGACGACTTTGGAACCGGCTATTCGTCCCTGAGCTATCTTCGCAGCTTTCCCTTCGACAAGATCAAGATCGACCAGAGCTTCGTGCGCGACCTCATCAACAACCCTGATTCGATCGGGATCATTCGCGCCATCGCCGGCCTTGGGCAGAGCATGGGCGTCACGACCACCGCGGAAGGCGTCGAGACCCAGGAGCAGCTGGACCAGATGCGCAACGAAGGCTGCACCGAGGTGCAGGGCTTCTTCTACAGCCGTCCCGTGCCCGTCAGCGAGGTCGCCTCGCTGCTGTCCGGCTTTGGCGGCCGCGGCCACGTTGCGGCGTGAGCGAGCTCAGCCTGTCTTGATCCCTGCAAAGTAGCAGACCAGCTGGGGACGGCGGCAAGGCAATCGTCGGCAACGTCTCTGTCACCGCAATTCGCCTTTCCTGAGGGAAATACGGCGATACGGTCGCGGAGCCAGCACCCTCGAACGAAGGGGCTGCAACCCTACGCGTCGGCTAATGGCCACGGGACAAAATTGTGAAGCCTGACGCCCGGCTTAAGGCGATTTGGAAACGGTCCAGCCAATTGCAGTCACTTGCCCGGCGGGTTCTGAAGCGAACGACGCACTTCTTGGAACAAAGGGGGGTTTGCCACGAGTAGTACCGGACGAGACCAAACTTGCCATCACAAACTGCGCATCGGGCGGTTCTGCCAGATCCAAGACTCTCGGAGCAGTGGGGCATTGTCGTCTCCTCCTGGGTTTCTGGACAGGCCGCCCCGGAAATGGGTCCGGACAGCCTGCCCAAACATCGACTCGACGAACGATGTTTAGCTTTTTAGCATCACTAAACAAAATACTAAATTTGAAAGACCGTCAAGTGGCTTTCTTCGAGACCAACGAGAATTATTGATGCGGGTGCATGTACCGGCGCTTTTCCACGGTGAATCGCCAGATGCTTGGTGCAATTTGAGCGTCGCGAAGGACGCGGCGCGAAAATGCGGAGCCGCAAAGCTATGTTTAGTAATTAGTTTTACTGAACGTTAAATCCACGCCCGCCCGTTCTACGGAGCGCCGGACAAGCCCGCCAATCAACTTGCAATGCCGCAATACAAACTGCCGCCCGTAGCGCACAGTCGGTGGCGTACGCTCGCGCGCGGGGCGAAGAGCGTTCGCCCACGAGATTCCGTCGAGGCCATGCTGGTGGCGCAGATGGTCTCGGTTCATGTGATGGCGATGCGATGCGCCCGGCACCCCGCGACTGCCGCATGCACGGCGGCGCACAGGGATCCGGTGCGCCGAGGGCAAACAGGAACGCGCACAGCACGGCCGGTTCACCAAGGCTGCGATCGCCGAGCAAAGGCAGATACGGGCATTGTTGGATGAGGCGCGGAAGCTGCCGAGGGGATGGAGTGATACTGTTTGCCCCTCACTCTTGTGCAGTTCGCGGCGCGATCATCCTGGACATCTCTCATGGCGGGATGAACGCGATGCAAACGATGGTTGACGCTTGTCCTCTGAAAAACCAGAAGGGAGTAGAAACAGATTCGATAAATCGAACAATTCTCACAACGTTGCAACAGAACAGGCCGAATGCGAAAAACCGACCTGGCTGAGCGTGTAGCCAACCAGGCGCCAGGTGCATATCGGTTGGATCAGGAGGTCATCGTGCAGAAATTGTTGTCAGTACCCGCGCCTCCGGATGCCGCTGAAAGGCGCCGCAAGCGCGCAGTCGTGGTTTATCCGGTCGAGACGCTGCCATCCGCGGATTTCGATGTGTTGAATGCCGCGAGACAAACTTTGAGAAAGGTGAGTGAGGTCATCGTTCCGCCCAGGGACGCACGCAGCTTCACCGTTCCCCGGGGGCATTTCTTTCGAATTGTCAGCGTGGAGGGCTCCCAGGTCGGCGACCTGAATCTCTGGAACGCAGAAAACCTGTCCGAGCGTTTCTTCAGCGGCAAGACCCGCGCGCTTCACGCAACCCATGTCAGCGTCGGCGATCGGCTGTGGAGCACACTGCCCTATCTGAGGCCGATGGCGACCATTACCTACGATACTTTGAGCTGGTACGGCTGGGATGACGACGGAGCTGGAGTGCATGACGTCATTGGAACACGTTGCGATCCCTACACGAACCGGCTCCTGAAAGGTGACGACTATCATCATTGCTGCCATTCGAACCTGATACGCGCGCTCTCGGCGGCCAAGGCCATATCGATGCAAGAGGCCGAGCATCATGTGCATGATGTGCTGAATGTCTTCATGTGCACGGGGTTTACCCGGGATACCCACCAGTATTTCATGAAGGCCAGCCCCGTGAGGACAGGCGACTACATCGAGTTCTTCGCCGAGATCGATCTTTTGGGGGCCTTATCGACGTGTCCCGGTGGCGATTGCAGCGCGAGCCATTCGAGCGATGCCGCCGCCTGTTATCCACTGAGGGTCGAAATATGGCAGGCTGATCCGGATAGCCTTGTCAAATGGGTGTATCCAAGCCCAAGTTCTTATGCCGGGACCCACCGATAGCAAGGCCAGCAATCACCTGTTGCACCGTGAATGGGATGGTCCGGCAAAGAAGTGGTGAAACACCAAGCTGCTGAAGCTACAAAATACTCCAAGTCAAGCGCAGCTCATCCCTTCGCCACGCTCGCATCGATCAGCAGCTTCGCGGCCGTGAGCGCCGACTGCGCCGGGCCGTCTTCCGACTGCTGGCCGGTGACGTAGATGCCTTCGATCAGCAGCAGCAGGGCGTCGCCGAGCACGGCGGGCTGACGCGCGCCCATGCCGGCTGCGAGCTCGCGCAGGCGCTTGCGGAAGACCTTCTTGTGCGCTTCGGCGACCTGCCGCGCGGGATTGTCGCGCGCGGGATATTCCACGGTCGCATTGCTCAGCCCGCAGCCGCGATAGCCCTTGCGCACGGCGCGCGAGGCGAGCCCTCTGACATAGGCGAGCACGTGCTCGCGCGCATCGCTGTATGATTTTCCGTCGGGCTTCTCGAATTCCTCCCAGAAGGCCAGGTCGTAATCGCGCATATAGGCGGCGGCGAGGTCGTCCTTGGACGCGAAGCTGCGATAGAGGCTCGGCTTGGTGACGCCGGCCTGCTCGACCACCTCGTCGACGCCGACGGCGCGGATGCCCTCGCGATAGAACAGATCGCGAGCGGAGGCGCGGATGCGGTCGGCGGCGCGGACCGGGCGTTCCGCAACTGGTTCGACGGTCTTCTTCATGACGGCTATCCGGATCCTCCCGCACGGCGGGCTTGACAATGTTACTTACCGGTACGTATACATGGCACATCGCAACACGTACCGGTAAGTAACATGCCGAACAGCCCGCTTCAAGCCGCCTCCGTTCCACCCGCCCCCGTGTCGAGACGCCCGTTCGGCCAGAATTACGCCTTCGTCGTCGTCGCCGTGATCTTCCTCGCGCTGCTCGCCTCGGCAGGCCTGCGCGCCACGCCGGGCGTGCTGATGCTGCCGCTGCAGCAGGCCTTCGGATGGAACGTCGGCGTGATCTCGTCGTCGGCCGCGATCGGCATCTTCCTCTACGGCCTCGCCGGCCCGTTCGCGGCGGCCGTGATGCAGCGCTTCGGCATCCGCCGCACGGTACTCGGCGCGCTCGCGCTGATGTCGGCCTCGACCGGCGCCAGCTTTTTCATGACCGCGCCGTGGCAATTGTTCCTGACCTGGGGATTGCTCTCCGGCATCGGCTCGGGCGCGGTCGCCAACGTGCTCGGCGCCACCATCGTCAATCGCTGGTTCACCACCAATCGCGGCCTCGTCATGGGATTGCTGACGGCGAGCACCGCGACCGGCACGCTCATCTTCATGCCGGGCCTCGCGGCGCTGGTGGAATGGGGCGGCTGGAGACCGGTGGTGCTGACGGTGGCCGCATGCTGCGCGGCGCTGATCCCGTTGGTGTACTTCCTCGTGCCGGAGCGGCCGGCTTCGGTCGGCCTGCGCTCGTTCGGCAGCCGGCACGACGATCATCCCGCACTGAGGCCCGAGGGCAATCCGTTCACATCAGCGCTCAGCAACCTCGCGCGCGCCGCGACGACGCGGGCGTTCTGGTTCCTGTTCGCCACCTTCTTCATTTGCGGCTTCACCACCAACGGTCTCGTCGGCACCCACCTGATCGCGTTCTGCGGCGACCATGGCATCGTCGAGGTGCAGGCCGCGAGCCTGCTCGCGCTGATGGGGTTCTTCGACCTGTTCGGCACCACATTGTCAGGCTGGCTCACCGACCGTTTCGATCCGCGCAAGCTGCTGTTCCTGTATTACGGACTGCGTGGCCTGTCGCTGATCTACCTGCCCTACTCGGATTTTTCGCTGGTCAGCCTGTCGGTATTCGCGGCGTTCTATGGTCTCGACTGGATCGCGACCGTGCCGCCGACGGTGCGCATCGCCAACGAGGCGTTCGGCGACAAGAACGCGCCGCTGGTGTTCGGCTGGGTGGTCGCCGGCCATCAGCTGGGCGCCGCCTGTGCCGCGTTCTTCGCCGGATTCATGCGCTCCGCCCAGGGCGATTATCTGCAGGCCTTCATGATCGCAGGCCTGACCGGGATCGTTGCGGCCGTCCTGTCACTGATGATCGCCCGGCGGCCGGCGCAGGCCGTGCTCGCGGCTGCGTGAGGCTCGTTGTCGCCTTGGCGCTGTGCCGCACGCCATCAGGCCATTGCGGTGCCGGCGCACTCAGCCGTTCGCGTCCTGAAGGGCGTTGTCATCTGAGTGCACTGTCACCGTCATTGGCCTGAACGTGGCGCACCCCGGGGGCGCTTCAGATCCCGAGCAGTTCCACCGTGAGAGGTGCGTTGTCCAGGTCGCTCCCGGATATCGAGCGGTGCGCTGAACTTTTTGTATTCCTGGCAGGAGCCGGCGTTAACGACGTTCAACGATCTCCAGCCTGAGCGGGGTCGCTTCGAAGTTTATTAGAATTTTGCCGAGTACCCCTTCCAGGCATGGGCACCTGGAGAAAGATATGAGTAAGCGGGCCAAACGCGGGAAGTCGGAGACGCTCGCACTACCGGTGATCGGAAGAGTTGCAATTGGCGCCATGGCCGCTGCCGCACTGGGGTACGGTTTGCTGTATCACCCGGCGAGCGTTCAGCCGATACGGACGCCGTCCACGCACCAGGTCCTGGTACCGTCAACTCCAGCGCACGTACCAGCTCCGGCTCCAGCTCACGCAGTCGCGTCAGCTCCAACCCCGATTCCGGCCCCGGCCCCGGCGGTTCGGGTCGAAACACCAAAAGCTGCTGACGTTCCCGGAAAACTTGTTCGGCAGGTGGTTGACTACGTCAGCCACCAGACGCCTGGCACGGTCGTCATCGATACCGGAAACACGTTCCTCTATCTCGTCCTGAACGACGCGCAGGCGATGCGCTACGGCATCGGTGTTGGCCGCGAGGGCTTCACGTGGTCCGGTGAACAGACCGTGGCTCGTAAGACAGAATGGCCGGATTGGCGTCCGCCTGCAGAGATGCTCACGCGCCAGCCCTATCTGCCGCGGTTCATGGCGGGCGGTCCCGGCAATCCGCTCGGCGCGCGAGCGATGTATCTGGGTGAGACCGAATATAGAATTCACGGCACCAACAAGCCCGATACGATCGGGAAGCGGGTTTCGTCCGGCTGCATACGGCTGACCAACGAGGACATCATTGACCTTTATGAGCGGGTGAAAGTCGGAGCGAAAGTGATCGTGCTTCCGGCAACCGCTGCCCGTCGACCGTCGCAGGGAACGCCGCCCGACGCCGACGCCGCCTTGCCTTCGCCGCCGAACCGGCCCTCGGCAACCAACGCGCAGGTGCCGTCACCGGAACCGAAGATGGCCGAGGCCCGGTAACTCACTTGCTCTGTCAGGGGTCTGCAACCGAGGACAGGCAGCCGTTCAGGTCGTAGCTATTGCGGCCGGGTCGCGTGGACTTCTCTCTTGACCGTTGATCCGGAGTTACGCGGGGATCACTCGGGCAGGCCCGTTTTCCGAAGCCCTTCGAGTATCCACTTGGAACGTGCTCTGCCGGCGACCCGCGCGCTTATTGTAAAGCCTGGGTCGAGTTCGAGAAGGCGACCGGCACTCTCCTGCGCCTCAGCATCTTGTCCAAGGTTCGCGAGGGCGGAGGTGAGACAGTAATGGGCCGGTAAGAAGGAGGGGTTTAGACGAAGGGCCCTCTTCGCGGCCTGCACTGCCTCGTCGTACCGACCAAGCTCGATCAACGCGAGCCCCATAACGTTGAACGATTGAAACAACAATGGGTCTACCGGGCTCAAGCGGATAGCGATGTTCTGACTTCGGACAGCTTCCTCAGGAAATCCCGCAATCCTGTAAACGGTGCCTCTGCCGTGCCAAGCATGAAACGAGTTCGGGTTGAGCGCAATCGACCTGTCAGCGATTTCGACGCTATCGTCACAGTCTCCATTCAATGCGAGCGTTGCGGCGACAAATGCTAATTTCTCCGCATCATCATCGTCGATCGCCAGCGCCAACCTTGCGAGCCGAACCGCTTCCGCACGGTCCGACTTGGGGTCGCTCGAATACCCAGAAATAACTGACAGAACGTGGCAGGCTCCTGCAACAGCAGCAACGAACCCGTATCGAGGATCTAGTTCTAGAGCGCGACGAGCAAGACGTATCGTTTCTCCCATTCCTTCCCGAGTAGAAAGATAGTAGTTCGGCATCATTCGCAGGAAGAACTCGTAGGCCGTAAGGTTATCCGGTCGCCGCCGCCTCGATGTCTCAATTTCTGTTTGGAGCAATTTTGGATGGATCGCTGAGACAACTGCAGCCGTCACCTCGTCTTGCAGAGAAAAAATGTCCTTGTAGTCGCGCTCAAACTTGTCCGCCCAAATGTGTGCGCCAGAAACCGCATCAATTAGCTGTCCCGTTATGCGAACTCTGTCCGATGCTTTACGTACCGAGCCCTCAAGAACGTATCGCACTCCCAGCCTGTACCCAACTTCCTTTACATCGACGGCTCGGCCTTTGAATGTGAAGCTTGAATTGCGCGCGATCACAAACAATGATTTGAACCGCGAAAGCGCCGTGATGATTTCCTCGACCATCCCGTCCGCAAAGTATTCCTGCTCGGGATCACCGCTCATGTTCTGGAACGGAAGCACGGCAATGGAAGGCTTGTCGGGCAGAGCCGGCGGGCTATCAATTTCAGCAAGGCTCGCGGAAGCCTCTCCCGGATCAGCCAGCGCATTCACCTGATAAGCCTTGATTGGCTCTTGGATGTTCTTCATCCGCTGAGTACCAAGATCCCCAAAGGTGATCGGCATGACCTTGTGCACCTGATCGTACGTTGCCCCAGAGATGCAGACGCCACCTGGCCTCGCCAATGTCTGTAGCCGCGCGGCAATGTTCACACCATCACCGAAGAGATCCCCAGCGCGCACCATCACGTCACCGATGTGCACGCCGATGCGGAAGTTGATGCGGCGATCAGGTGCGAGACCAGAGTTCGCGTCGGCCATGGCGGTCTGCGCCTCTACTGCGCACTGCACCGCCTCCACAGCGCTTCCGAACTCCGCAAGTACACTGTCGCCCGCCGTGTTCGCTATGCGGCCCCTGTGCTCCCCGATGAGCCTGTCGAGGACTGCGCGCCGTTCCGTCAGCCCCTTGAGCGTGCCGACCTCGTCATCACCCATGAGGCGGCTGTAGCCCTCGACATCTGCAGCGAAGACTGCGACGAGGCGTCGGTTGACTGTAGGGTCTGACATATTTACCCCGAAACCAACTAATCTGACCGCGCAGTGGTCGCCGCGGATGATACCTAGGGAAGCCCGGCTCGGCGCAAGCCTTCCGCGTATTTTTCCACGAACTCCTGCCGCCGATACGGCCCTAGATATTTACCAATGCGAGAAACACTGAACGCTGGATCAACTTCCAGCAAACGGCACGCTAATTGATGTGCCACGTCATCGCGTCCCGCGAATGCGGCACTCGCCGCTCCAATGCGTAAAGCGGGATGCATATCCGGATGGCGCTGGAGAAAATGCTGCGCCTGATCAAGCGCTTCTTCATAGCGTTCCAGAAAGTAGTAGGCGTGCGCCATGGGAATTGGGAAGCTAGTTGAAACGGGGTCCAGCCGCTGCGCGCGACTGAGTTGCTCAACGGCGATTTCGGGATGCCCAAGCCAAAGGCTTATCCAACCACCGGATGCCTGTGCGTTAACGAGATTGGGATTGAGTTCGACGGCACGGTCAATCAGTTCCTTTCCGGACGGAAGGTCCCGTAGCATGTACGCCACTGCCCAACCCGCCCCCGCCAAAGCTCTACCATCGTCGTTTCCTACTAGCGCAACAATTCGCCAAAGTCGGGCAACTTCGCTTTGCTCTCGTGCGAGGTCCTTGATTGACCCGAAGCTAAGGCGATTAGCGTGGCAAACCATCGCCTGCGCATAGGCGGATGCAAAGCCAGGATCGAGAGTTGTCGCCTTGCTGAGCAGCTCAAGCGCTTGATCTGTGTTTTTGTCTGTTGCCGGAGCGAGATACGCGAGGGCCTTCCAAAAGTAGTCGTAGGCATCGGGGTTGCTCGAAGATCTACGCCACGCCCGAGCAATCTCGGCCCGCTCGACCCGTGGGGCGGTAGCGATAATAACCTTCTCGGCCACATCGTCTTGAAGTCTAAAAATATCCTCCGCTGAGCCTTCAAAACGATCCGCCCATACGTGAGCTCCGGTCAGGGCATCTATCAACTGCGCCGTGATGCGTAGTCTGTTTCCGACCCTACGTACACTCCCTTCAAGGACATATCTGACGCCAAGGTCGCGCCCAACCTGCCTAATATCGGGTGATTTGCCTTTGTAGGCGAAACTTGAGTTGCGCGCGATAACGAACAACGATTTGAACCGCGACAGCGCTGTGATGATATCCTCGACCACGCCATCAGCGAAGTACTCCTGCTCAGGATCACCGGACATGTTTTGGAACGGTAGAACCGCGATGGAGGGCTTGTCGGGGAGCGGAAGCAGCGTGGGCTCGGAGTGCAGCACAGGCGCGACCATCCCGAGGTCCTCAGATTTTGCGGCGTAGACGCGCACTGGGCGGTCGATGTTCTTCAGCCTCTGCTCACCCAGATCAGCGAACTCAACAGGGACCTTGCCACGAACCTGTTCGTAAGCTGATGACGCGACACAGATACCACCCGGCTGAGCGATCCCCTCAAGTCGGGCCGCGACGTTGACGCCATCGCCAAGAATGTCATCGCCCTCAATGAGGATGTCGCCGAGATTGATCCCGATCCGGTACAGCATACGGCGGTCCTCGGGGACGCATTGGTTGCGCTCAGCCATTACCGCCTGCATGGCCACGGCACACTCAACCGCATCGACCACTGAGGGAAACTCAAGCAACACGCCGTCGCCCGTGGTCTTCACGAGGCGACCACCGTGTTTCGCCACAAGAGCGTCGGTAATCTGGCGGTGTTCGCGGAGTGCGCGGGCGGTGCCGACCTCGTCGAGCCCCATGAGCCGCGAGTAACCCACAACGTCGGCGGCCACTATCGCCGCCAACCTGCGTCCAACCCGAACTGGCCGCTCTTGCTCCATCGCCGAACTGCCCTAGCGACATCTCCTTGGCCGACGTCGCCTGGAACTAGTCTGAGCTTGAAGCCGGGCCTGGTCAACAAATGGGTCCGATGGTCCTCTGAGGATTGTATAAATTCTAAATGGTCGATAAGATTCTTTACAGATGACCTTTGGAGGCCGCTGTGACGACCGAACGCACCCTCATCACCTACATCCGGGTCTCGACCTCCCAACAGGGGCGCTCAGGGTTGGGCATAGAAGCGCAGCGTCAGGCCCTCACTCACTTCGCCCAAGCTGAGGGGTTCACGGTGGTGCGTGAGTTCGTGGAGGTTGAGACGGGCAAGGGTGCGGACGCACTCGGCCGCCGACCGCAACTGAAGGCTGCCTTGGCCGCTGCACGGAAACTCAGATGCCACGTAGCTGTAGCTAAGCTGGACCGTCTAAGCCGCGATGTTCACTTCATCTCAGGCCTCATGGCCCACAAGGTGCCGTTCCTCGTGGCCGAGCTTGGCCCGGACGTTAATCCCTTTGTCCTACACCTGTTCGCCGCCTTGGCTGAAAAGGAACGCGCGCTGATCTCGACACGCACCCGGCAGGCGCTATCGGCCGCTAAGGCTCGCGGGATAACTCTGGGCAACCCGAGGCTACAAGTGGCCCGTAAGACCGCTGTGGAGACTGTGAAGGCTGAGGCTGACAGATACGCGGCTAACGTGCTGCCAATCATCCGTGAGGCACAGAAGGCTGGCGCGAGCACGCTGCGGCAGATTGCTGATGCACTCAATGCACGAGGGATACCTACGGCACGCGGGGGGCTGTGGTACGCGCAATCTATCGCCAACATCCTCGAACGCGCCTGAGTAGCACGGGTGGCGCAGGCCCCACGGTGCATCATTCGGCCTGATGCAACAGGTTCAATAGCTTAACAGACCAACCGGCTTACGCTTACAGCAAAGGGCTGACCTTTCGGGCGGAACGGCAGCCAACGGTTGCTTTGGCGTCCGCTTGATCAGCGCTTCAGCTTCTCGCAGCGTACGGTCCAAATCTGCAAGGGTGCACAGCCTTCGACTGGCCTCACGCCGGTCTTTCGTTCCGAGAGACTTCTTGAGATAGGCTGGTCCTTCTTGCCGCCTAGTACGCGCGCTACGGCGACCTCAAGCTTCTCTGGCACCTTCCGTTCGACGCACCAGACACCCACAGAATTCTTAATCAGATAAGGCATCGCGCGCATCAAAAGCTACCATCATTTGCTACCAGTCAAGGACAGCAAAGCTTTTGATTTGTGGATGTTTTTGAAAGCTCAGCGCTTCTGAAGCTGCTGGCGCTCCCTAGGGGAATCGAACCCCTGTTTCAGCCTTGAGAGGGCCGCGTCCTAACCGCTAGACGAAGGGAGCGTTGAGAGGCAACGCAATAGCCTTGAAATCGGCCTGCCGCAAGGTGCCTTGTGCATTGCGGCGAGGTTTTCTCGGGCATGCTTTACGGCCCGGGGGCCTTTTCGGTGCCGAAGCCGGCCTCCACAGGCGCGCGGGACATCAGGCGCTTTCACCTGAGGGCATTGTCCGGGAACATCACCCAACCGGCGACAGCGCATCCATTGCCCTGTCACCTCGCAGTTCCGCGCAGCCGCGCTTTCGACAAACCGCGAACGCAAAACACCTGCCTGTGAAGTCGTGCGGCGCCGACGTCTGATAGCATCGCAGACCTTCACCCAGCTGCGCCGGGCATGGAGCGAGAGCAGCGAGAGGAGTGCTTGGAACAGGGCGCAAGCCCTTGGCGCAGGGCAATTCAGCACACCAACATCTTGGCACACAGAAACGACGCGGCCCGCAGGCGATGGAAGGTGTTCCGTCCCTCACACCGCACCGGTCAACAGCTTAGGCAGAGCGAGGACAGACCATGATCAAGCTAAAAATCAACGGCCAGGAGCAGACTTGGGACGGCGATCCGGATCTTTCGCTGCTCTGGTATCTTCGTGACGAGGCCGGCCTGACCGGCACCAAATTCGGCTGCGGCCAGGCGCTGTGCGGCGCCTGCACCGTGATGGTCGACAAGGAGGCGGTGCGCGCCTGCATCACCTCGGTGTCCGACGTGGTCGGCCGCGAGGTCGTCACCATCGAGGGCCTGCACCCCACCGGCGATCACGCCGTGCAGAAGGCCTGGCGCCAGGTCAATGTGCCGCAATGCGGCTACTGCCAGGCCGGCCAGATCATGCAGGCCGCGGCGCTGTTGACCGCGAACCCGAAACCCTCGCACGACCAGATCCGGGAAGCCATGTCGGGCAACATCTGCCGCTGCGGCTGCTACCAGCGGATCGAGAATGCCGTGCATCTCGCATCGACGGGGGTGTGACATGAATATCCTCACCAATCCGAACAGGCTTCGTGGCTTCGAGAAGCACATCAAGATCGAGAACGTCTCCCGCCGCAGCATCATCAAGGGCCTCGGCATCGCCGGCGGCTTCGTGCTCGCCGCCCCCGTGATGTCGCGGCCTGCCTTCGCCTATGAGACCGGCGCCGGCAAGATGCCGCACGGCGTCGTGGTCGACCCGCGCGTGTTCGTCGCGATCGCACCCGACGGCATCGTCACCATCCTGGCGCATCGCTCCGAGATGGGAACCGGCGTCCGCACCAGCCTGCCGCTTGTTGTCGCCGAGGAGATGGAGGCCGACTGGTCGCGCGTCCATGTGCAGCAGGCGCATGGCGACGAGGTCAAATACGGCAACCAGGACACCGACGGCTCGCGCAGCACGCGCCATTATTTGATTCCGATGCGCCAGATCGGCGCGGCGGCGCGCACGATGCTGGAGGCCGCCGCGGCCAGGAAATGGGGCGTGCCGGCAAGCGAGGTGAAGGCCGAGAACCACGAGGTGGTGCATGCCGCAAGCGGCCGCAGAAGCGGCTTCGGCGAACTCGCCCCGGATGCCGCCAAAGAGGCCGTTCCCGACATCAAGAGCCTGAAGCTGAAGGACCCGAAGAACTTCCGCTACCTCGGCAAGGGCGAGGTCTCGATCGTCGACCTGCACGACATCACCACCGGCAAGGCGATTTACGGCGCCGATATCCGGCAATCGGGCATGAAATACGCCGTCATCGCCCGGCCGCCGGTCACCGGCGGCAAGGTCAAGTCGTTCGACGACAGTGCGGCGATGAAGGTACCGGGTGTCGAGAAGGTGATGGAGGTCAAGGGCTGGCCCTGGCCGTCCAAATTCCAGCCGCTCGGCGGCGTGGCCGTGATCGCGCGCAACACCGGCGCTGCGATCAAGGGGCGCGACGCGCTGACGGTGATCTGGGACGACGGCGCCAACGCCAAATACGACTCGGTTGCTTATCGTGCGACCCTCGAGGAAGCCGCGCGCAAACCCGGCCTCGTCGTGCGCAAGGAAGGCGACGTGGATGCGGCCTTGAAGAGCGCCGACAAGGTCATAACAGGCGAATACTATCTGCCGCATCTCGCCCATGTCAGCATGGAGCCGCCGGTCGCGGTCGCCGACGTCAAGGGCGACAAGGCCGAGATCTGGGCACCGGTGCAGAGTCCGGGCGGCACGCGCGAGGATGTCGCCAAGACGCTCGGCATTCCCGAGGACAATGTCACCGTCAACGTGACGCTGCTCGGCGGCGGTTTCGGCCGCAAGTCGAAATGCGACTACGCGCTCGAGGCGGCGCTGTTGTCGAAGGCGCTCGGCGCACCGGTCAAGGTGCAATGGACGCGCGAGGACGACTTGCATCACGACTTCCTGCACACCGTCTCCGTGGAACGGATCGAGGCCGGTCTCGACAAGAACGGCAAGGTGATCGCGTGGCGGCACCGCAGCGTGGCGCCGACCATCGCCTCGACCTTCGCCGCCGGCGCCAATCACGAGGCGCCGTTCGAGCTCGGCATGGGATTGATCGACAATCCGTTCGAGATCGCCAATTTGCAGTGCGAGAATCCGGAAGCCGCCGCGTTCACGCGCATCGGCTGGTTCCGCTCGGTGTCGAACATCCCGCGGGCATTCGCCGTACAATCGATGGTCGGCGAAATCGCGCATGCAACGAACCGCGACCAGAAGGACATGCTGCTCGAGCTGATCGGCAGTCCGCGGATCGTCAACCTGTCCTCGGTGAAGGATCCCTGGAACTACGGCGAGCCCTATGACAGCTACCCGATCGACACCGCGCGTTTGCGCAAGGTGGTCGAACTGGTCGCCGAGAAGGGCGAGTGGGGACGCAGCGTGCCGAAGGGCCACGGCCTCGGCATCGCCGTTCACCGCTCCTTCGTCAGCTACATCGCGACCATCGTCGAGGTCGCGGTCGACGACAAGGGAAAGCTCACGGTGCCGCGGGTCGATACCGCGATTGATTGCGGCACCTATGTCAATCCGGAACGCATCCAGTCGCAGATCGAAGGTGCTGCGATCATGGGGCTGAGCCTCGCCAAATACGGCGAGATCAGCTTCAAGGACGGCAAGGTGCAGCAGAACAATTTCGACGGCTTCCCGGTGATCCGGATCGACGAATCGCCTGTGGTGACCAACGTCCACATCGTGCCGCCGGGGGCGGACACGCCGCCGAGCGGCGTCGGCGAACCCGGCGTGCCGCCGTTCGCACCGGCGCTGATCAATGCGATCTTCGCCGCCACGGGAAAACGCATCCGCGCGCTTCCGATCGGCAAGCAACTGGAGACGTGAGGGTCATATAGGATATTAGACAAGGCAGACCGGACGCCCGCTACTCCTCGGTCGCGGGCGTCTTGCTTGGAGGGAAGGATTGCTTCGCTTCGCTCTTAATGAGTGGATAGAAACGCGCGCTAGCCGGGAAGCGGCGAACTCCCCATTCGCCGCTTCCCGGTCGCATCGCCCCCTTGCAGGCACCGCTACTTCTTGTTGACGGCGAAGACCCAGACCACGCCGCCTTGCGGCACGTTGTTCTCGAAGCCGGCAACCTTTCCCGCCAGCGCGTCCTGGATTCGCTGCGCGTCGACGCCCCAGCCGGACTGCACCGCGATATACTGCGTGCCGTCGACCTCATAGGAAATCGGCATCGCCATGATGCCGGAATTGGTCTTCTGCTCCCACAGCAACTCGCCGGTCTTGGCGTTGAAGATGCGGAAGAAGCGATCGTTGGTGCCGCCGGCCAGCACGAGGTCGCCGGCGGTCGCGGTCACCGCGCCGAACAGTTGCGAGGTCTTGTAGTCGTGCTGCCAGACCTTCTTGCCGGTCGCCGGATCCCACGCCTGCAACTCGCCGAAATGATCGGCGCCCGGGGCCGGGCTCAGCCCGATGTCTTCCGGCCTGGTGCCGAGCCAGAGCTGGCCGGGGACCAGCGGCGTCTTCTCGCCGGTGAAGCCGCCGCAGAAATTCTCGTTGGCGGGAACATAGACGAGCTTGGTGTTCTGGCTGTAGGCCGCCGACGGCCAGTCCTTGCCGCCCCACAGCGACGGACAGAACTCGACCCGCTTGCCGAGCACCGGCTTGTGGTCGGGATCGAGGATCGGCCGGCCGGTTTCGGCCTCGACACCCTTCCAGACATTGGTCTTCACGAACGGCCAGCCGGCGACATAGTTGATCTTGTCCGGCTTGCGCTCCAGCACCCAGAAGATGGCATCACGTCCCGGATGCACGAGGCTCTTGAAGGAGCGTCCGTCGCGCTGCATGTCGATCAGCATCGGCGCGTCGACCTCGTCCCAGTCCCAGGAATCGTTCTGGTGATACTGGAAGTGGGTCTTGATCTTGCCGTTCTCCGGATCGAGCCCGAGCACCGAGCTGGTGTAGAGATTGTCGCCGGGATGCATCGATCCCGGCCACGGCGCAGCGTTGCCGATGCCCCAGTAGATCGTCTTGGTGTCCTTGTCGTAATTGCCGGTCATCCAGGCTGCGCCGCCGCCGGACTTCCAGTCGTCGCCGCTCCAGGTGTCGTGGCCGGGCTCGCCTTCGGCGGGAATGGTGAAGGTGCGCCAGAGCTCCTTGCCGCTGTTGGCGTCGTAGGCGACGACATAGCCGCGCACGCCGAACTCGCCGCCCGAGCCGCCGACGATCACCTTGCCGTCGACCACCAGCGGCATCAGGGTCATGTACTGACCCTTCTTGTAGTCCTGAACCTTGGTATCCCACACCGGCTTTCCGGTCTTGGCGTCGAGCGCCACGACATGGTCGTCGGTGGTGGCGAGATAGACCTTGTCCTGCCACAGGCCGACGCCACGGCTGGTCGGATGCAACTGGAACAGATCATCGGGGAGCTGGCGCTTGTAACGCCAATATTCCTCGCCGGTCTTGGCGTTGAGCGCGATCACCTGCCCCATCGGGGTCGCGACGAACATCACGCCGTTGTTCACGATCGGCGGGGCCTCGTGGCCTTCGAGCACTCCGGTGGAGAAGGTCCAGACCGGCGTGAGATCCTTGACGTTGGAGGTGTTGATCTGGGTGAGCGGACTGTAACCCTGTCCGTCATAGGTCCGGCGATAGAGCATCCAGTTGCCGGGTTCGGGGTTTTCGAGACGGGCCGACGTTACCGGGCTGTAGTTTTCGATCGGCCCTGCGACGGCAAAAGTCGAGACGAGGCACGAGAACGCGACACAGCCCGACAATAACAACTGCTTCCTTGTCATGAGATGCTACCTCCCTGCTCTGATTGTTTTTCAGTCTTGTTTGCGTGCAGAAATCCCGATGCGGCCTCATCCTCCCTGCTGGGCACCCACCTTTCCGATGAAACCTGCGGCGACTGATATCGCGCCGTCGGCGACATCAAGCGGCAGCGCCGCAAGACGTCGCGGCGCTGGACCGAACACGACCTGCGCATTCTGCCGCGGATCATATTCAGAGTTGTGACAGAGGCATTTGAGGACGTTCTTGTCGCCCTGCTCTTCCTTCACCCAGGCGGTGATCGGACAACCGGCATGCGAGCAGATCACGGAGTAGCAGACGATGCCGTCGGGCGCGCGGGCGCGCGTATCGTCGTCGAACTCCTTGGGATCAAGCTTGACGAGCACGACCTCGTTCAGGCGCGAGCCGTTGCGAATGACGGATGTCTTCGGATCCTTCGGCCAGGCGCGCAGCGGCGGGCCGCCGAGCGTCAGATCGTCCGCCTTGATGACTTCCCCGGCTTTGTCACCTTCGGCGCGCACCAGCACGTCCGCCTTTTGCGGCCGCTCGCTGCTTCCGGGCTGCGCGTCATCGGCTGCGGCGGGTTCCGCAGCGACGAGACAGGCGCATCCCGCCAGCGCCGTCAGCAGCAGCACGCGACGCGTCGGATCTGCACACGGAACCGCAAGGTCGGATGCTCCGATCTCTTCGATGGAACCGCTGAGGTTCTGATCCGACATTGCACAAGCTGAGCGTGCAACTCGGCCGAAAAGATGGCGGCGTGCGGTCTCGATGCGTCGACGGAGGTGAAATTTATACTTTGCAGCCGTGGGTTGATCGGCTGCGCGCTCGCGATTTTCCTGATCAGGGCTCGTTGACGAACGTCAGCTTGCCGACAGGTTTCAGGGTCTTAGCATCGAATGTGCGGATCTCGGTCACGCCGCCTATATCAAGCGTCACGACCAGCCGTTCGCCGGCGACGCCGGTCGACACGATCCGGGCGCCCTTCGGCAGCGCAGCAGTGACCTCGGAGACGGAAACGGGGCTTCCCTCGCTGCGATAAAGGCGGTAGCCGATGGCGATCAACACGACGGCTACGGCCAGTGCCGAGGTCAGGCCCGCGATCAGCATCATCCGTCGCACCCGCGCAATCAGCGCGGCCTGCTCGGGGGTCGGTTCGGTCACGGCGGTGTCGGTCATCACAAGGCTCTTCTTTGCAACAGGTCTCTTTGAATAACGGTCGGAAGCTGGAGGTCATCGTCGCGGGCGACGAGGGTTCGGTGCGGCTCGACCGCGTGCTCGCGCAGCACACCCCCGAGTTGTCGCGGTCCCGGCTCAAGGCGCTGATCCTTGCCGGTTCCGTGACCGTCAAGAACGCCGCCATCCGCGACCCCGCTTATCATGTCGCCAAGGGCGATACGATCATAATCGACGTGCCGGAAGCGGCCCCGGCCGAGCCTCAGGGCGAGGACATCGCGCTCGATATCGTATTCGAGGACGACGACATCATCGTCATCGACAAGCCGAAGGGCCTGGTCGTGCACCCTGCCGCGGGCCACGCCACGGGAACACTGGTCAATGCGCTGATCGCCCATTGCGGGACCAGCCTGTCCGGGATCGGCGGCGTGCGGCGGCCCGGCATCGTGCACCGCCTCGACAAGGATACCACGGGGCTGATGGTGGTCGCCAAGAACGACCAGGCCCACCAGTCGCTGACCGCTCAATTCGCCGATCATGGCCGCACCGGACCGATGCAGCGCGGCTACATGGCGTTTGCCTGGGGCGTGCCCAACCGACCGCACGGGACCGTCGACGCCCCGATCGACCGCCACCCGCACGCGCGGGAGAAGATGGCCGTGCGCCAGGGCGGTCGGGATGCCATCACGCATTTCGAGGTGCGAGGGAGCTTTGCCGGCCGCGACGGCAAGCCGGTCGCCTCGCTGCTGGCCTGCCAGCTCGAGACCGGGCGGACGCATCAGATCCGGGTACATCTCGCCCATATCGGCCATCCCCTGCTCGGGGACGCCGTCTACGGGCCGCACTTCAAGACCAAGGCCGGGCATCTCGGACCGGAGGCCCAGGCGGCGTTGACTGGGCTGGACCGGCAGGCGCTGCACGCCTACCTGCTCGCTCTGGAACACCCCAGAACCGGGGAACTTTTGCACTGGGAAGCGCCGTTGCCGGAGGATTTGCTTCTCCTGCAAAGGGCACTTGCAGCGGCGGTATGACGCACCCTCTCCTGGAAAGCCAAGGTATGACAACAGGTTATATCTGGCACACGGGGACGTGACGTCAGCAATCCTTCCCTATCACGGACCGTTTAGTGTATGTTGCACCTGCGTTGAATATCCAACGCGGAACATCGCAGCGCGGCCGGCTTTAACCCAGCGGCCGCCTGCCGGGCCCGCCGCTATCGGGGGCCTGAACCACTGGAGGGCGCACGAATGGCCCGTACAGCTACGTTACCGGTTCTCAACGGAGAATCCGGTCTTTCACGATACCTCGCCGAAATCCGCAAGTTCCCCATGCTGGAGCCCCAGCAGGAGTACATGCTCGCCAAGCGTTGGCGCGAGCATGACGATCGCGACGCGGCGCATAAACTCGTCACCAGCCACCTCAGGCTCGTGGCCAAGATTGCCATGGGCTATCGCGGCTACGGTCTGCCGATCTCCGAGGTCGTCTCGGAGGGTAACGTCGGCCTGATGCAGGCGGTGAAGCGATTCGAGCCCGAGAAGGGCTTCCGTCTCGCCACTTACGCCATGTGGTGGATCAAGGCGTCGATACAAGAGTACATCCTGCGTTCCTGGTCGCTCGTGAAGATGGGCACCACCGCGAACCAGAAGAAGCTGTTCTTCAACCTGCGCAAGGCGAAGAGCAAGATTTCCGCTCTGGAAGAGGGTGATCTCCACCCCGACCAGGTGAAGCTGATTGCCAAGCGCCTCGGCGTGACCGATCAGGACGTTGTCGACATGAATCGCCGCCTCGGCGGTGACGCGTCGCTCAATGCCCCGATCCGCGACGACGGCGAAGCCGGCGAGTGGCAGGACTGGCTGGTCGACAACTCGCCCAATGCCGAAGCCTTGATGGCGGAGAGCGAGGAGTTCGATCACCGTCGGCAGGCCCTGAACGGCGCGATCGGCGTGCTCAACCCGCGCGAACGTCGCATCTTCGAGGCGCGGCGCCTGGCGGATGAGCCGATGACCCTGGAAGACCTCGCCGCCGAGTTCGGCGTGTCGCGCGAGCGCGTGCGGCAGATCGAGGTTCGCGCCTTCGAAAAGGTGCAGTCGGCCGTCAAGGGCACGATCGCCCGGCAGGAAGCAGCGCTGGAGGCTGCGCACTAAGCGCGCGGCGACCAGACGAGAGATACGAAAGCCGGCGGCAACGCCGGCTTTTTGTTTGCCTGTAGGATGGGTGGAGCGCAGCGATACCTCTCCGGCTGCCCGCCTCGTTCCGATGGCCAAGCGCGCCGGTGGTCGCAAGCCTCGAAAGTGCCGGCGCCATACACTGGAGCCGGAGTGGCTCAGATCCGCTAGAGCATGATCCGGAAAAGTGTGTAGCGGTTTTCCGAGAAGATCATGCTCAAACGAAGAGCTAAAGCGCGATGACGATTCAGCCTTATCTCATAGCGTTTTAGTCTTGGGCAGTGGGCCTGATCACGATGCTTCCCACATCGACTTCGCTCGGCTGTTCGATGGCATAGGCTATGCCGCGAGCGATTGCATCCGGCGAGATTGCAATGCCCTTCGCGCGGCTTTCGATGGCTTCCCTCACGGCGGGGTCAGTCATGGAACTCGCGAAGTCGGTTGCGATCATTCCTGGGGATACCTCGGTGACGCGCAGATACGGCCCCGCTTCCTGTCGGAGGACCTCGCTTACGGTCCGCACGGCGTTCTTGGTGGCAGCGTAAACTCCCATGGTCGGAAGGAGTTTGAGGCCGGCTGTCGAGATGACGTTGACGACATGTCCGAACCCCTGCCGCTGAAACACCGGTAGCGCGGCGGCGATCCCGTACAGCGTCCCGCGGAGATTGACGTCGATCATCGCGTCCCAATCCTCGACACGGAGAGCGTCGAAGCGCGAGATCGGCCCGATTCCGGCATTATTCACAATGACGTCGAGCTTACCTCCGTGTTCAATCGCCAGCGCTACGAGCGCTTCGAGATCGGCGCGGCGCGTCACATCCGTGACCCGAAAGGTTGCTTTTCCACCGGTGGCCGCGATTCCTTCAACGATCGCGGTCAAGGCTTGCTCTCGCCTGGCGCCAAGCACAACCGTAGCTCCAAGCTCGGCAAGCAATTGCGCGGTCGCGCGACCGATCCCGCTGCTGGCTCCTGTGATCGCCACGACCTTCCCTGCGATGCTCATATTCGTTCTCCTTCGCTGAAACAGACGCCAGCCGGTGCGCTTTCAGCGTCTCTGCAAAAGCCCGCGCAGGACGGCGGTTACTTGCCGTGCGCCCTCAACATCGGACATGTCGCACTGCGCAAACGACGCGATGGGAGCCGAGGGCTCGGTCTGGCCCGAGAATGCCAATCGCTGCTGACAGTATGCTGGCAGCAGCACAGCGATACAGTTCTCCCGAACTTACAAGGGAGACAAAGCCGTGAAATCTGCCTCAACACGCCTGATCTCCGCTGATATCAAGGGTTTCCACGAGAAGTTGCCGGGCCAAACGTTAGAGCGGCGCGTGCGAGCGTTCGTAGAGATCCTTCATCTCTGGCGGCAGCGTTTTCGCTATCGCCGGGAGCTCGCAAGCTGGACCGAACGCGACTTGCACGATATCGGCGTCTCCAGGAGCGACATCGCCCACGAACTCGAAAAGCCGTTTTGGCGGGCCTAGCGGTGGCGGCCGGTCCGGTGTCGTCCTAGGGATTTCCGCTTCAGCCGCAAAGAGCGGACATCTGGCGGACATGCCGGGTCAGCCGCTTCGCGCCAATAGTTGACCATGCGAAAAAGGCAGCCAACTAGGCAGAGCCCTACTGCTTCGAGCGCCGCTTCAAAACGTCCTTGTCACCTTTCTCTTTCTTGGATCTGATTACGTCAGCCTGTGCCCGGTAGGCTTGGGCCATGGCATGCAAATCATCAGCGACATCGGGGTCGCGGGCCGAGACTGCCGCGCGCTCTGCGCCGTCAGCCTGCTTGCGAAGGGACTTAGTCAGCTTGGCCATAGTCGATTCTAATGAGGTACCTACTCATAGATGACAAGTGCCCCTAGCGCGATCAAGACGACCAAGGCTGCTATCGCGAGGACGGATTGCGAGCGCATGCTGCTTCCGCCAGTTCCCAACCGGCGACGCGCCAAGATGCCCGGTCAACCCCTAACAGTGACCAAAGAGCGGACATTTTCTGAGGTCGCAGATGGCCATGAGCAGACCTCGCGTTGCCTGGATCAGAAATCTAGCGTGCACTTTTTGCGCGCTCGAAGATTGTTGTCGCCACCCCACCGCCCGACGAGTGCGGGTCTGTGAAGTGCAGCTCATCACCCCTGATACCGAACGAACGTTTCGTGTTCTTGCCGTCCCAGTTGGGCAATGTCGCACGCTCGACTTGAAACGTGAAACTCTTGTCCACCTCGTCGACGACGTAAGTGCCGAAATGAGCGAAGCTTCCAGAAACGACAGCGATGCTCTCATCTGCCGTCGGGCTGGAGCGGCTACCCGACGCAAACTTCGGGAGGCCACCGGAAATGAAGATGATTGAATATCGCCCGATCGAATCGAACACCAGATGGCCCTTTGCATTTGGGCCATAAGCGTCGAATCTTTTGCCGTCCCGCTCGGTTACGACGGAAACAAGCGTCCACGTGCCTTCCAAATCTTTCGGATCATAGCTAACCGAAGGGGTGAGTTCCGAATTGACCATGGGCAATCCTCCTTTCATTGCTCGAAAAGCATTCCGGTCAAGCACGATCCTTAAGTGAACGTCTTGCGGCCGCGAAGGCGCCGACAATCTGAGGCGTCAAATAGATCGGAAGTTGGAGCAGTGCGAAGTAGAGCCACGTCAGCTCTGGCAGCGACGATCCCGACAGGGCGGCGGCCATAAGTCCAACGTTGCGATGGCCCGTCGCAAACCCCGTTACGAAGGCTTCGTCGGCTCCCATGGCTCGAAGCGAGACTATCGCGATTAAGAGACTGCCAAGAGCGACAAAAAAGGCGACCGCAGAGAGACCAAGCAGCAGGATCGGCTCCGCGAAGAGCTTCAACACGACGCCATCGAACATCGCAAGAGCAAACAGCGTAAAAGCTATAAGGTTGATACCGGCGAGTTCGCTGCGATACGCCTCGACACGAGCGCGACCGAGCCACAACCTCAAACCTGCCGCAACCAGAGCCGAACCGCCGATCATCACGAAGAGGTTGCGGCCGAGAACAAAGCCGTCAATCGGGATTGTCGTCCCGGCAACCCAGCTTACCAAAATGGGCGCAGTGAATGGTTGGATCGACATCGTGGCGAGCAAAAGCAGAACCGCGAAGGTCACGTCGATGCCCAGCACAAGAGCAACCGCCGGGGTGGCCATGATCGGTGCGGCCCCAGCCTGCAAGCTCAGCGACAAAACAAAATCGGGATCAAATCGATCTCGGCCGACAGTGTTCAGGAACGCCCAGAACAGGGCAGGAATAGCCAGCATCGCCCAGGCCGTTGCGGTCAGCAACCTCGTTGGCCGCGTGAGGCTTTGCTTTGCGTAGCTTAGATCGAGCTGCGCAAACGCATTGACAAGGAAAATTGCTATCATCAACGGGAGGCTCGGCCTGAGGGCCGTGCCCAATCCCGGCCAAATCACCGGAACGAAGACGCCGATGCAAAGCGCGATGGTCATTCCCCTCGCACCCTGCGTACCGACAATCGACAGCAAGGTTCGCAGCCTGGCCATCCGACCTTCCCCCCGGGAACATAATATTGCACATCGACGACGCGATGTCCGCTGTGGTCATAAGCGTCGGTTTGAGCCCCACGGATGACTTCCGCTCCCCACTCAACTTCAGGCTTTTTCCGGTGCCGCGCAAATGGTCGCAAGGGGCCAATGGCGGACCTTGGCGCTGCAACACATACTGCCGGACTTGACGTGTCTCTACAGCTGGTTCGGATGCCGGCTGCGCAATGCGTGAACTGCGATCTCGCGCTCTATGCCTTTCACGCGAACGATCTTTGAGCCGAAATGCATCTCCGCCAGCAAATCGGCAGCGCCCGTCGAGTCGTACATTTCGTCGCTCAGATAGATCTCGTTCTCCGCCGCCAGCCCTGTAGGCGCGACGCTAGGTTGACTGATTGACCGAAATAATCGAGCCGTTCGTTCAACGTTACCGCCAAGCACGGCCCGACATGGGCCCCAATTCTTAGCATGATCAGTTGCTCGCCCGCACCATCGTTGAAGCGCCTGATCTGCGCAAGAATGTTCAGCGCCGCACGAATAGCGTTCAGTGACCCCATGCCTGCCGGGTCGAGTTTCCGCTTCGTCCCCAAAAGCGGGCGCCCGGAGTTCAATGAGTAGGGGCCCTACTCGCCCCATTCCCGCGCCATGGTCGCGAGCGCGCAGCCCTCGCAATAGCGGGCATCCTTGAAGTCAATCCAGTTGTGCGCGTAGACGTGGTCGAGCGGGATGTCGTAACGCGCGCGCAGCACCTTCACCAGGATCCGCCAGGCCGCGATCTGGGCGTCGGTCGGCCCGCGCGTGACATCGGGGTAATTGCCGGCGAACTCGACGCCTATCGACGTGTCCTTGTTCACTTGGTGATAGGTCTTGCTGTTGTCGATATATTTGTTGTCGTTGCGGTCGGCGCCGTCGGTGTGGGTCGGAATCAGATTGTCCGCGACCGCCCAATAGACCGTGCCGTCGGTCTCGACCCAGACCATGACGCCGCGCCGGGTCGGGTTCTTGTGCTGCGCCTCGGCGCCATACCGCGCCGATCCGGCCGGCCCCTCGGTCTGGTGCACGATGATGTTGCGCCATGGATGGGCGCTGGCAACGTCGCCCCAGGGCGACAGCCAGACCATCCTCAGCCCGGGAATCCCGGGCGTGCCCGGCGAGCGCGCGATGGCCGCGAGATCCGGCGTTTCGGCGAAGGCGGA
Organism: Bradyrhizobium jicamae; assembly: GCF_018130215.1. Taxonomy (GTDB): domain Bacteria; phylum Pseudomonadota; class Alphaproteobacteria; order Rhizobiales; family Xanthobacteraceae; genus Bradyrhizobium; species Bradyrhizobium jicamae_A. The sequence goes on along the minus strand of NZ_JAFCKQ010000003.1, from coordinate 131,017 downwards.
CGAAGACAAGAAGAGTGCGAAGAGGGCGGCAAGCGGGCGGAGCGTCATGCGGACAGATCCAGTGCCGCTACGCCATAGCACGCTCAGGCGCTCCGGCGCAGCGCGCTCTCCGGAAGATCGGTCATGTCGGGCGCGAGCGGGGGCGCTCCCGGCTCGTAGGTCGAATAGCCGTTCTTGCCGCCCTTCTTGGCGTCGTAAAGCGCGTGGTCGGCGGCGGCGATCAGGCGGTCCGGATGCAGGCCGATCTCGCGGCTCCATTGCGCGACCCCGATCGAGACCGCGATCGGGATGTCGCCGCCGGTGCACTGTTCGGCATCGGCGCGGACGACTTCCAGCACGCGGCGGGCGATCATCGCGCCTTCGCGCAGCGTCGAGGACGGCAGCACGATGCAGAACTCATCGCCGCCGGTGCGGGCCAGCATGTCGCCGGCCCGCAGCCGGGTCTGCGCCATCAGGGTGAAATGCTGCAGGCAGGCGTCGCCCGCGGCGTGGCCGTGGGTATCGTTGATGCCCTTGAAGCCATCGAGATCGATCACCAGCAGCGCGAACGGATCGCCACTGCGGTCGGAGCGCGCGCATTCCTCGGTGAGCCGCTGCACCAGATGGCGGCGGTTGCCGACGCCGGTGAGGTCGTCGAGCAGCGCGAGGTCCGCGACCTCGCTGCGCAGCCGGTCCATTGCCATCAACAGGAAGCCGAAATTCAGCGCCATCGACAGGAATACCAACAGCAGGATGACGAGCGACTGGCCGGCGTTGAAGTGCACGAAGGAGAAATCGGCCGGCTCGACCAGGACGCCGACAAGGCGCAGCGCATAGATGCCGATGATCATGGTGGCGACGATGGTCGCAAGCCTGGCGCCCGGGGTGACGCGTCCGTTAGCCGGCGCCAGCAGCAGCTTCACCGTGAGCGCCATCGGCGTGATCTGCGCGGCCGTGTAGATGACGACGCGGGCCGGCATGCTGTCATAGGCGAAGACGAAGACGCCGAGGCCGGCGAAGGTCAGGCCCGAGAGCAGCGCGGTACCGCGCCAGGTGACGGGACGGCCGTAGAAGCACCGGACGCCCATCTCGGCGAGACATGCGGCAAGGATCAGCAATGTGCCGGCGACGATCAGCGGGAGGAGCGAGTCCGTCAACACCACGCGGAGCATTGCGATGGCCGCGCCAGCGGCCGCGGCGAAGGCCGAGCCGGTCCAGAATCGCGCCGCGCCGAATGCGGGATAGCTGTGCGTGACGTAGGCCCAGATCAGGCCGAGCGCGAGAAAATTGATGACGAACACCGTCCAAAGCGTCGGAACGCTCAACATCCAATCTGTCCGAGACCGCTGCGGCCTCGCCTCCCCTGCAATCCACCGCCCGCCCTTAGGGCGCTCCTCCGATGACAATCCCCGTTGTCTTGCGGACAGGATGCGGCCGCGCCGCTTAACGGACTCTGACCCGTCACCCGGCAATCCATGCCGTGGTTTTGAATTGATGAAGACGGCGCGCCGCCGCGCGTTTGCGCACCGTTAAGCATGATGCGGGCGATGGTGCCTGGCGCCGACGTGATGTGGAATGTCGCGAAAACACGTCGAAAACGCATAACAGCTGTGGATAACGTAATGACAGCGGCGTGACAGCCCACGGCAGCCGCCAGCGAATCTGCTGAGTTTGCTATCGAGGATGTTGCGAGGCTGGCCCTCCGCCAAGCATGCCTCGGAGTCGCGTTCAATCCATTTAACCCTGAGAGGATACTATGGCTAAGAAAGCGAAGAAGGCGAAGAAGGCGAAGAAGGCCAAGAAGACGAAAAAGGCCAAGAAGTAGTCCGATCTCGCCCGGGTAGCGGCTCAAGCCCTGCCCGGGCACCCGGAACGGGCAGATCGGTCTCGAGCTTCGAGCAAATGGGTTCCGACATCGCAGGCGCAACGCCTGCTTTTTTGTTGCCTGCATCCAGGCCGCGAGTCAGCGCTCCGCGAAGGCGAGCTTGGCGCCGAGCAGCGCAAAGCCGGCGGCAAAGCTGCGCCGCAGCCAGGCCATCACCTTCGGCCTGGTGATGATGCGATCGCGCACCGAGGCCGCAAACAGCCCGTAGATCGCGAACACCCCGAATGTCATCGCCATGAACACCGCCGAGAGCTCGGCCATCCGCGCCAGCGGATGCGGCTCGTCGACGGCGACGAACTGCGGCAGGAAGGCAAGGAAGAAGATCGACAGTTTTGGGTTGAGGATGTTGATCAGGATCGCGGTGACGATCACCCGCCCGCTCGAGCGCGGCTTGACCTCGGTATCGACGGCGAGCGCCCCGCTCTCGCGCAGCGCCTGCCAGGCCATATAGAGCAAATAGACCACGCCACACCATTTCAACGTCGCGAAGGCCATCGCGCTGGTGTGCAGGATGGCGGCGAGCCCGAGCATCGCCGCGATCATCTGCGGCACGATCCCGAGCGTGCAGCCGAACGCCGCCGCGACGCTGGCCCTGGAGCCCCGCGTCAGCGCCACCGCCAGCGTGTAGAGCACCCCGGTGCCGGGCGAGGCCACCACGATCAGCGAGGTCAGCAGGAAGGACAGCGACATCTCGGACCCCCAAACTCATTCCAAATGCATCTTCAGATAGTCCAGCACGCGCGGAAATGCATCCTTGCGCGCCTCAGGGTCGGTCCCGATCACCGGGATCGAACCGTCGTGCATCCGATACTGCGGCAGCTCGGTGCGCGGCAGATTGGGCGCATCGAAGGCATGCACGGCGCCGGGATAGCTCTTCAGTTCGACCGGATTGCCGCGCGCCTTGGCCGCGGCGATGAAGTCGTCGCAGGGTTTAAACGGCGTCCAGACATCGGCCTCGCCGATCAGTACGAGCAGCGGCACCTTCGTGGTCCAGCTGTTCGGCTCCACGTCCGTGTAGGGCTTCGACTGATAGCGGTCGGCGCAGGCGCCGGGATAGAACGACACCGCGGTCCGGAAATCCTGCGTCAGCCCGGCCGGCCGGCCGATGCTCCTGTCGTTGACGGTGAGGAGGGTCACCCCGCCGCCCTGCGACCAGCCCATCAGCGCGACATGGTCGGCCTTCACGAAGGGCTGCGCCTGCAGGTATCGCAGGGCGCCATAGGCATCCTTCGGCCGGTCATGCCACATCCTGCGGCTGTCGGGCCCGCGCGAGCAGGTCTGGCCGAGGCCGCGCGGCGTCGCGCTGTCGACGACAAGCGTGACATAGCCTTGCACGGCAAGCGCCCGCGCCCAGGCGCGATAGATCGCGAAAATGCGGCCCTTCCTGTCGTTGAGCCCGGAGCAGCCGTGCATCATCACCACCGCCGGCCGCGGCGCTTCGCCTTCCGGCCGCGTAAGGTGACCGATCAGGTCGGTCGTACCGTCGAGCGAGGGGAAATTGACCACCGTCTCCGCTGCCGCGGACGTGACCGCGAGGACAAACCAGGCCAGCGCGATGAGCGACCACAGGCGGGACATCCGCCGCCCATATCACGGCGGCCTTGCGGGCGAAAGCGATGCAGCCGCGCTGCGTCGCATGCCCGTGCTGACAACTTCGTTATGAGGACCGGCCGCCGGCCGCTTGCAGCTCGGAGGCCTTCGTCTCGGCGACGCGGATCACATCCAGCGGCGCCCAGGGCTTGGCCCAGAACATCGCCCCTTCCGGCAGGCGCTGCCGCAGCGGCCGGCCCGAGGTGACGATCACCTCGAGGTCGGGATTGTACTTCTTCGCGGCGTGTGCGAGCTCGACACCGGTCATGTGCCCGGCAAGCTGGACATCGGTCATCATCAGGACGACCTTGCGGCCCGTCCTCTGCAGCACCAGCTCGGCGGCCTCCGCGCTCTCGCAGGCGATGACGTCGAAATCACTTTCCTCCAGCAGCAAACCAATCATCTCGCGTTGCATCGGGTCGTCCTCGACCACCAACGCTTTCGCACGATAGGGTCTCGATTGTCCCATGGGTGTGCCTCCCTTAATGATCGCCGATTGACTGAAGCTGCTTCCGTTCCGATAAACGGAACGAAGCTCCAGGTTCTCGTCGCGACGCGTTTCTCCACGCGAACCGATATCCACTTCGCACTAAAACGCTCCAACGATCATATGTTAAGTGTGAAACCACTGGATGGTTCGGTTCCAATCTGAGAAAAAGCGCGGAACACGTACTTTATTTGGATGGAGCTGCCCCACATGACTGCGATCCGTGGATCCACTGCCGCCGTGACCGGAGCCGCCAGCGGCATCGGCCGCGCGCTGGCATTCGAGCTCGCGCAGCGCGGCTGTGACCTCGCGCTCGCCGACCGCGACGAGGCCGGCTTGCAGGCGGCCGCCGCCGAGATCACCAAGGGGAGCCAGCGCAAGGTCACCGTGCATCGCGTCGACGTCAGCGAGCCGGCCCAGATCGCGGCGTTCGCGGAGACCGCATGCGCGACGCATCCCACGCTCAACATCGTCATCAACAATGCCGGCGTCGCCCTGCTCGGCGACTTCAACGAGCTCGAACAGGCGCAGATGGAGTGGCTGTTCAACATCAATTTCTGGGGCGTGGTGCACGGCACGCGCGCCTTCCTGCCGCATCTCGCCCGGCAGCGCGAGGCCCATATCGTCAACCTCTCCTCGATCTTCGGCATCGTCGCGCCGCCCGGCCAGAGCGCCTATTGCGCGGCGAAGTTTGCGGTGCGCGGCTTCTCCGAAAGCCTGCGTCACGAGCTTGCGATGGCGAACAGCCCGGTCAGGCTTTCGGTGGTGCATCCTGGCGGAATCGCAACCAACATCGCGCGCAACTCCCGCACCGGCGCAGGCATCACGGACAATGCGCGCCGCGCCGAGTCGCTCGAGCGCTTCGACGCGCTGGCCAGGAAATCGCCGGCCGCGGCGGCGATGCACATCGTCGAGGGCATCGAGAAGAACCGGCCGCGCATCCTGATCGGCAGCGACGCCCGCTTCCTGGATCTGCTGCAGCGGTTCCGCCCCAGCACCTATTGGAAGGTGATGCAGCGGCAGATCGAGAAGGCGGCGGCGAAGGCGGCGGCAGGCGCAAAGTGACCGGCACCGAATAACCGGTAGCCAAATATTCGGTGTCACCCGCCCATCTGCTTCTTCACCCCGAGCGCCAGGCGATAGAGCGGATCGCTTTTCTCCGAGGGATACAGCGCGCTTCGCGCTACCTGCGGAAAGTCGTCGTTCTTCCAGAACGAGGCCGGCGAGAACGAGAATTTCGCGACCAGCCGCCTGCCGAAATCCATCTCGTAGGGAAAATAGTTCTCCCTTTGCTCGTAGCCGGCCATGTCGGGGTATTCACCGAGCAGATAGCCTTCCTGGATGTGCGGCCGCACCGCGGAGGGCGGGCAGACGCTGGAGAGCCGTACGATCTGCAGGCCGGCCTCGGCGCTCGCGGTGATCGCGCCGCTCAGATTCGGCACGCCCAACACATAGAGGAAGGCGGTCGCTGTCCCGGCGAGCGAGGCAAAGGACGCAGCGATCCGGATCGAATGGGTGACGTCGAGCAGCGGCGTTTCGCAGACCTCGTAGTGCTGCAGGATCGACCAGCGCAGGATGCGATGCCGCTTCAGCCGCTCGACGCCGAGCAGCTTGGCCTTGGCATAATCAGCGACCAGGAATCGCTCGGCGCGTTGCAGCGCCGCGAACCGCGCCACCAGCGTGGCCCGATCGGGATTGCCGTTGATGCCGCGGAACAGCGTCGGCTTAAGGGACGAATTGCGCTTGACGTTCCTGTGGTCGGCGCCCTGGCCGCGAAACAGCAACACATGGTCGCGGTTGAGGAATTGCAGCTCGGCGATCTTGGTAGCGAGCTCGAGGTACGAGCCGACGCGATGACCCGGCCCCTGCCGGACCGCGGTGTTCTTCGCGATCTGGCATCCCCTGCGGTCGAAGAACGACCAGATCTTCTGGCTGCCGATCGTTTCCATGCCGCCGAACTCTCTCAAACGTCATTCCGGGGCTCGCGAAATGAGAACCCGGAATCTCGAGATTCCGGGTCCGACTCTTCGGACCATCCCGGAATGACGTCCCTCACCGCCCAACCAGCTGATCCGCAAAATACCCGATCGTCTTGCGGTAGATCACCGCCCTGTTCCACTCGCGCATCGCCTCGAAATTGGCGCTGCCCTCGCCGTAGGGCGCGCCCATCTTGAAGCCGTTGGTGTGCAGCAGGTTCGCGGTCGAGGCCAGCACGTCGGCCACCGAGTGGCGCAGATCGACACGGCCGTCGCCATCGAAATCGACGCCATACTTGATGTAGGACGACGGCAGGAATTGCGTCTGGCCGATCTCGCCGGCATAGGCGCCGATCAGGTCGTTCAGACGAAGGTCACCGCGCTGCACGATCTTGAGTGCGGCGAGCAGTTCGCCCTGGAACAGGTCGGAGCGGCGGCAATCATGCGCCAGCGTTGCGAGCGTGCGGATCACCGGCAGCTTGCCCATGTCGCCCTTGCCGAAATCGGTCTCGAGCCCCCAGATCGCGACCAGGATCTGCCTGGGCACGCCGAACTGCTGCTCGATTCTCGACAACAGCGCCGCATGCCTTTGCAACATCGCCCGCCCGCCATTGATGCGGCCGGGACCGACCCGGGTCGAGACATACTGTTCGAACGTCTTGTTGAAGGTGTAGCGCTGCCGCCGATCGAAAGCGAGCACCCCGCCATCCTCCGTCACGCCGCCAAGTGCCGTCGAGATCACATCCTGCGAGATGCCGGCCGCGGCGGCATCCTGCGAGAACGACTGCACGAAGCTGCCGAAAGGGCCGCCGCAACGCGCGGCGTAGGAGGGAGACGCTGCGACAAGCGCGCCGAAAAGGACAAACCATCGAAGCTTGAGCATATTGATTTCCCGGAAGAGCCACCCGCTGCGGATCATGCCATGCGTCCGACGCGACGGTCAAAAGCCATCCTCAGCCCTCAGATACCGCTCCAGCCCCGCAAAATCGATCTCCGCCCAGCGTTCGCAAATCTGCCGTCGCGGATGCGCCAGAAAGTCATGCCGCGAAATTCGACGTGCTTGCCGGTGCGCGGGATACCGCGCCAGGGGCTTCGGTGCGTGCCACGCCAGATGAAGCGGCCGGCAACCATGTCGCGTTCGGCGACCAGGCATTCGGCGACCACGGACAGATTGGCGAAGGCTTCCTTCAATGGGGTCATGCGCGCGATCACCTCGTCCGCGTTCATCATCTTCCCCATCGAATGGTCGAAGAAATCGGGCGTAAGCTGGGTGCGCACCGCATCGGGGTCATAGCGATTGGTCACGGCCTCATAATGCGCGAGCACGAGCGCCTTGTTGGCCTCGAGGGTGGCGTTGGACATTGGGGGATCGCTCTTGGAGATACAGGTTGCAAGCTGGCGAGATACGCCTCATACGCGAATAGATCGCGACGGCGCAAGTACCGATCGTCAGAAAATTGTCATCCGTCGGCCGATCCGAAAATCATCGGTTAACCTCGTGGCACACCAGCCGCCGCCCGCGCGCGTGATCGAGCGGCGCCGCGCAAGGCCTTTTTGGGCCGATTGCGCAAGGCAGATCAGCGCAGTCGCCTGTGCGATTTGCTTTGACTTGGGCGCGCCGATTGACGACAAGCCGCGCATGCCGAAGAAACCCGGGACCAATCCCAAAGCCGAATTCGCCTTCTTCAACGTCGTCTATGAAGACGGCTCGCAGCGCTCCAACCGCCGCGTGCCGGCCGAACTGCTCGGCGGGCTCGACGGCGACGAGCCGGCGCGCGGCTTCATCATGGAGCAGGACCGCGAGATCGCGGAAAAGTCCGGCCGCCCGGCGCTCGGGATCAAGACGCTCGAGCGGGTCGGGGTGAAGAAGAAGTAGGCGCTGCGGCGGCTCGTCCGCCCAATCAACAGCAGCAGAGCAAGCGGCACCCCACTCCCCTTGCGGGAGAGAGTGGGCAGAGGGGCGGCCGCGGGCGCCGACGGTTGAGATCGACGCGCTCCATCAAAAACAAAAACGGCGGGCTGAGGCCCGCCGCATTGCTTTGGATCGATGTCCGATCAGTTGTCGAGGAAGCTCCGCAGCTTCCGCGACCGCGACGGATGCTTCAGCTTGCGCAGGGCCTTGGCTTCGATCTGGCGGATGCGCTCTCTCGTCACCGAGAACTGCTGGCCGACCTCTTCCAGGGTGTGGTCAGTGTTCATGCCGATGCCGAAGCGCATGCGCAGCACGCGCTCTTCGCGCGGGGTGAGGGAAGCCAGCACGCGCGTGGTGGTCTCGCGCAGGTTCGACTGGATCGCGGCGTCGATCGGCAGGATCGCGTTCTTGTCCTCGATGAAATCGCCGAGGTGCGAATCCTCTTCGTCACCGACCGGGGTCTCGAGCGACAACGGCTCCTTGGCGATCTTGAGGACCTTGCGGACCTTCTCCAGGGGCATGCCGAGCTTCTCGGCGAGCTCTTCCGGGGTCGGCTCGCGGCCGATCTCGTTCAGCATCTGGCGCGAGGTGCGGACGATCTTGTTGATCGTCTCGATCATGTGCACGGGGATGCGGATGGTGCGCGCCTGGTCGGCGATCGAACGGGTGATCGCCTGCCGTATCCACCAGGTGGCGTAGGTCGAGAACTTGTAGCCGCGGCGGTACTCGAATTTATCAACCGCCTTCATCAGGCCGATGTTGCCTTCCTGGATCAGGTCGAGGAACTGCAGGCCGCGGTTGGTGTACTTCTTGGCGATCGAGATCACGAGACGGAGGTTGGCTTCCACCATCTCCTTCTTGGCCTGACGGGCCTCGCGCTCGCCCTTCTGCACGCCGTGCACGATCTTGCGGAATTCGCCGATCTCGAGCCCGGTGAGCGCGGCCAGCGACTGGATCTCGTGGCGCAGCTCCTTGATGCGGTCCTTCTCGTGATGGACGAAGTTCTTCCAGCCCTTGGCCGAGAGCTTGGAGACGCGGTTGAGCCAGCGCGGATCGAGCTCCGAGCCCTGGTAGTTGCGCAGGAAGTCGTCGCGGGCGACGCCGTGGCTGTCACCCAAACGAAGCAGCCGGCCCTCGAAGGAGACCAGCTTCTTGTTGATGTCGTAGAGCTGCTCGACGAGCGAATCGATGCGGGCCTGGTTGAGGCGCAGCGACTTCACCTCGACGATGATCTCGTCCTTCAGCTTCTTGTACTTGCGCTCCTGCGAGGGCGACAGCGACTCGCTCTGCAGCTGGTTGGCGATGTCCTGCTCCTGCAGGCGGCGCAGCTTCTTGTATTCGGATGCGATCTTGTCGAAGGTCTCGACCACCTTCGGCTTCAGCTCGGCCTCGATCGCGGCGAGCGACATCTGGTTCTCGAACTCGTCATCGTCCATGTCGGATTCGGCCGCGGCCTCGCCCGGATCCTTTTCCTCGCCCTCGACCTCACCGCCGGCGGGTGCGGCGCGGAACGGGGTCGGCGACGGCGGCGCGGCCGGCGGCGCGACATGCGCGGGCGCGGCGCCTTCAGCACCGTTGCCATTGCCGTTGACCTCGGTGGCACCCTCGCCGCCGTTGTTGCCGATCAGGTTCGGATTGATGCCGCCCTTGGATTCCGGGCCGGCATAGGTGGCTTCGAGATCGATGATGTCGCGAAGGAAGATCTTTCCTTCGTTCAGTTCGTCGCGCCAGATGATGATGGCCTGGAAGGTCAGCGGGCTTTCGCAGAGGCCCGCGATCATCGCCTCGCGGCCGGCTTCGATGCGCTTGGCGATGGCGATTTCGCCTTCGCGGGAGAGCAGTTCGACGGTGCCCATCTCGCGCAGATACATGCGCACGGGATCGTCGGTGCGCTCGCCGGGCTCCGACTTCTTGACCTCGGTGACGGCCTTCTGCGTGACCTCGACGAGTTCGTTGTCGGTCTCGTCGTCGCCGTCGTCCTTCTCGTCCTCGCCCTCGCTATCCTCGGCCTCGGTGACGTTGATGCCCATGTCGGAGAGCATCGACATGATGTCCTCGATCTGCTCGGGCGAGGTGGTGTCGGAGGGGAGCACTTCGTTGAGTTGATCGAAGGTCACGAAGCCGCGCTTCTTGGCCTGCTTGATCATCTTCTTCACCGCGGCATCCGACAGGTCGAGCAACGGCGACGGCGCGTCAGCGGCATCCTTCTCAGGAGCATCGGCTGCCTTGTCGTCCTTTTCCTTGTCCTTAACCTGCAGCGTCTTTGCCTTGGTGGCCATTCACTAAGCTCCCGAAACGCGGTCATGCGAAATGGCGCACGCGCACATCCCACACAAATTCACCTGATCAGCTCTCGACGCGCAAAGGGCGGCGCAAACCTCGCCACCCCTGCACACGTCTCGAAGGTTTCCATCTGCAAATAGCCGCGAGGCTATTAAGTTTCGCTTAACCCTGTTTTTGCAGCCAAACCATGGATTTGGCGAGTCTTTTTGCGGTTGCCAAGAGGGTCATCCGCATGAATCTTGTTGCTATACGCTGCGCTGGAACCGGCCCGATAATTCGCCGAACCCTTCGATCAGGGCTTCGGTCCCGTCGGCTTCTGCCATCCGGGCCTGGATATCCTGCAACCACGCCAGATTGGCCTCGCTGGAATCTTCAGCCAGAGCCGCCTCAGCGTCCTTTTTCTCCCTAAGTAAGGCGTGGGTTTTCTGATGCAAGGCAACAAGTTGGCGCCAGGTCGATAAAACATCCTCTCGCGCCGCGCCGACCCGGACGCCCCACACCGCTCCGGTCGTAATCGCCTTCTCAACTCTTTGAAGAATCTGCGAAAATCCGCCCGCTTCGAGATCGGTGCGCATTTTCTCGGCCTGTTCCTCCTCGTCGGGAGAATGGTGATGATCGTGGGCGAACGCCGCAATGATGGCGGCGCGGAGCTTGTGGGCCTCGGGGTGGGCCAGTTCGAGGGCCGCGACCTCCTCGAGGTGATCGTGGAGCAGCCAGGGGTGGTTGATCAGGGATTGCAGGATCAGGGCCTCGCGGCGGGAGATCGCGCTGCGCTGGCCCCGCATGATCGGGCTGTTGGCAAGCTGGGGGCTCGCCGCCTGGTAGGGCCCACGCGACAGGATGGGCATACCTCCCTTGGGGGCGAAACGGCTGCCTTGGACCGCGCTGCGGGGAACGAAGGCGCGGGCTGATTCGCCGCCACGACCGCTGCCGAATTTGCTGCCGCCGAAATTGCCGCGGCCATAGCCGCCGCGGCCGCCCTCGGGCGCGAAGGTTCGCTGCAGGCGCTCCTGCATGTCCTGGCGATAATAGCGGCGCAGCACCTCGTCATGGATGCCGTTGGTGAGTTCACCGATCCGCGCCTCCAGCGCGGCGCGGCGCTCCGGGGTGGCGAAATTGCCGCCCTCGATCTCGCGCGACCAGATCATGTCGGCGAGCGGGCGCGAGGCCGATATCACGTCCTCGATTGCGCCGCGGCCGCCGGAACGCGCGAGATCGTCGGGGTCCTGCCCCTCCGGCAACAGCGCGAAGCGCAGGCTCTTGCCGGGCTTGAGGTGCGGCAGCGCAAGGTCCGCAGCACGATACGCCGCCTTCTGTCCGGCGCGGTCGCCGTCGAAGCAGAGGATCGGCTCGTCCACCATCTTCCAGAGCAGCGCGAGCTGGTTTTCGGTCAGCGCCGTGCCGAGCGGCGCTACGGCGCCGGGAAAGCCTGATGTCACCATCGCGATGACGTCGACATAGCCTTCGACCACGATCAATTGCGCGCCGTCATGCGCGGCTTGGCGCGCGGTGAACAGATTGTAGAGATTGTCGCCCTTGTGAAACAGCGTGGTTTCCGGCGAGTTCAGATACTTTGCCGGAACGTCCTTCTCCAGCGCACGGCCGCCGAAGGCGATGACGCGGCCGCGCGCATCCGTGATCGGAAACATCACGCGATCGCGGAAGCGATCGAACGGCACCGGCTTGTCCTCGCCGGAGACCAGGAGCCCCGCCTCCACCATGTCCTCGGTTGAGATGCCTTGCGCGCCCAGATGCTCCTTCAGCGCAAAGCGATCCGGCGGGGCGTAGCCCATGCGGAACTGGAGTTGCGTCGCCGGCGAGATACCGCGGTCGGCAAGATAGCCGCGGGCCTTGGCGCCGCCCCGTGCGGCCAGCGAGTCGGCGAAGAATTTGGTCGCCAGTTCCATCACGTCGTGCAGCGTGCGACGATGCTGTTCGTGGCGTGCGGCGTCGGGCGTCGCTGCCGGCAGCGGAACGCCCGCCATCGCGGCGAGGCGCTCCACCGCTTCGGGGAACGGCACGCCCTCGGTCTTCATAACGAAGTCGAAAATGTTGCCGTTCATCCCGGACGAGAAGTCGAACCAGGCCTGCTTCTGGTCATTGACGAAGAACGACGGCGTCTTCTCCTGCTGGAATGGCGACAGGCCCTTCCATTCGCGCCCGGCCTTCTTGAGCTTGACGCGCCTGCCCACGACTTCCGAAACCGGAAGCCGGGCACGCAGCTCATCAAGGAATTCGGGCGTGAAGCGCATTGGACGTAAGGGTTCGGCGTCAATCGGTCATCGATATAGTGAGGAGGCATTCATAGTATCAAGATTCTCTGGCTTCTCCCGGCTATTCACACCCCGGAATGACGGTGGAGGGTGACCGATCCATGCTTGCCCCCTTCCCGGTTCCGGGGTTGGATAGTGCCATGTTCACGACGTTCAGAGGTGGTCAGAGCGGCGGCTGGAAGGTTACTTCGGTCGCACGGGTGAAGGGCGAGACGCTGCCGAAGGTCGCGGCGCTCTCGATCATTTCCAGCGAGGCGATCGCGCTGCCGCTGCTGCCGTCGCAGACCTCGTGGCGACTAGCGGGCGTCGCCGGCCATCTGCGCTACACCGAGAAGGCCGAGAAAGAGCAGCTCGCCGCCGTGCAGGCCGGGCTCGGACGGAGCGAGGCGACGCATGCCGCGCTGATCCCGATCCGGAAGAATGCAGCATGGTGGGAGCTGACGCAGGACGAGCGGCGCGAGATCTTCGAGGACAAGTCGCACCATATCGCAGGCACGCTGAATTACCTGCCGGCGATCGCCCGCCAGCTCTACCATGCGCGCGATCTCGGCCAGCCCTTCGACTTCCTGACCTGGTTCGAATTCGCTCCCGAGCATGTCAGCCTGTTCGACGAGCTGCTCGGCACGCTGCGCGCGACCGAGGAATGGAGCTATGTCGAGCGCGAGGTCGAGATCCGCGTGGAGCGGGAGGCGTGACGCGAGAGCTATTCTAGTGCTCGAGGAATCGTCCTGACGCGATCCGCGGCAGCTCCCCTACCGGCCAATTGTAGAGATAGGTCCACGCCTCGCTCGCGCTGCCGTCGGCGCACGCAATCGGCAGCATCGCCCTGATATATTCGGTCGGCTGCGGAAAACCCTCGCCGCAGGCCTCGTACATGTCGAACTCGCGCAGCATCGCCTCGCGCTCGCGCAGGCGGAACAGCTCGCCATGCGCGATGTCGGCCGGATCGTCCGAGGCCACGAGGCCCGGATAGTGCTTCACGAGATAAAGCCGGCCGCGGCAACTCGCCGCGCCGAGGAAGTCCGCATTGGCCGACAAGAGCTTCGCCATCGGATGGTCGAAGCCGCGCATCAGCGTGCCGTAGACGAACAAAAGGTCGGAGGTCATGTGTTACCGCGTCATTCCGGGGCGATGCGCAGCATCGAACCCGGAATTTCGAGATTGCGGGTTCTGGTGCTTCGCACCATCCCCGAATGACAGAAAAACGTGAGATGCGCTAGGCGCCCTTCACTTCATCCGTCACCACCACGAACTTCGCCAGAGTCATGCGGCCGAAGCTCGTGGTGAGCGCGACGTCTGCGGCGTCGCGGCCGGTGCCCATCAGGATGCGGCCGATCCGCGGCATGTTGTGGCGGGCGTCGAAAGTGTACCACTGGCCGGAGAGATAGACCTCGAACCATCCGGAGAAATCCATCGGATCCGGCTCCGGCGGCACACCGATATCGCCGAGATAGCCGGTGCAGTAGCGCGCCGGGATGCCCATGCAGCGGCACAGCGTGAGCGCCAGATGCGCGAAGTCACGGCAGACGCCGGCGCGGCTCTCATAGACGTCATGCGCCGACTTCATGTGATGCGCGTGCGGATAGCCGAACGTCACATGCCCATGCACGAAGTCCGTGATCGCCTGCACCCGCGCCCAGCCGGGCGGCGTGGTGCCGAACAGCGTCCAGGCGACGTCCGTCAGCTTGTCGGTCTCGCAATAGCGGCTCGGCATCAGATAGAGCAGCAGATCGTCGGGCAACTGCTCGATCGGAACCTGCTGCGCGGCCGGATTGACGACGTCGGGCAATCCGGAATCGCGCACCAGCGCGTCGCACCGGAAGGTGACGCCGCCGGCGGGGGCGACGAGCCGGCCGCACACATTGCCGAAGCTGTCGCGATAGAAGCCGACCGGCACGTCGGGCTCGGTCGTGATCCGCTCGGTGCCGACGATGTCGCCGTAGCGCGAGGGATGGATCGACAGCATCATCACCATCGGCGTCGGCTGGGCGGCCGTGTAGGTGATCTCGAAGCCGACCTTGATCTGCATCGTCAGGCCATCTCCCGCTCCGCGTCCTCGCCGGCCGGGACGACATTGATGTCGACATCCATGCGCAGGAACGCGTCGGCCGCGCCGAGATACACGCCGTGCAGCGGGATCGCCTGGCGCGGGTCGCGCGCCACCGCAACCCGGATCAGGTCACGGGTGCCGACGATGCCGTTGGTCGGATCGAACTCGATCCAGCCCGCGCTCGGCAGGTAGACCTGCACCCACGCATGCGTCGAGCCCCCGCCGACATGGCCGTGCACGGTGCCGCTATCGCCCGCGAGATAACCGGAGACGAACCGGGCGGCGATCCCGAGCCGGCGCAGCGCCTCGATCATGAACAGAGCATAGTCGCGGCAGGTGCCGGACTTCGTCTGCAGCGTATCAAGCGGATGCTGGGTGCCCTGCTCATGGCGCCTGCGATAGCAAAACGTCTCGCGGATGCGATGCGTCATGCTGCTCAGGATGTTGAACGTCGGCGTGGGCGCCTGGACGTCGAGAAAGCGCAGCGCCCAGGCCGACAGCTCGCCGTTCGGATCGCCATATTGCGGCGTGATGAACTGCTGCAGGTCGGGGAATTCCTCGTCATCGTACAGGAACGGATAGAAATAGGCGGGATCATCCGGCGTCAGCGCGAACTCCTCCGCCGGATTGTGCTCGACCGTCACCGTCGACACGAACGAGAGCTCTTCGGCGCGATCGTCGAAGGTCGCGATCGCGACGCTGTTGCCGAACACGTCGTGGATCCAGCGTAGCCGCATCGGCTGCGGATCGATCACGAGCCGGCTGGCCAGCACGCGCAGATCGTGGCTGTCGCGCGGCCGCAGCATGATGCGGTGCTCGCCGAACGCCACCGGGCGCGTGTAGCGATAAACGGTTTTGTGATGGATAGTCAGCAGCGGCATCGTCGAACAATCATCGTGATTTTGGGTGGCTTAATCTATAGGGAATGATGCTCATTTCCAGACCGGCCTGCCGCCCGAATAGGCAAAATTGAGGAAAAGACCCTTGAATCGTGGCGGCAAGCCTTCCCTTCTGCTCGCAGAGACCGATGTTCCACCGGTCCTCGAACGCAATGCGCTCGCGCGCTCGCCGTTCCTGCTCACCTGCGATCATTATGGCCGGATGATTCCCTCCCCGCTCGGCGGTCTCGGTCTGCCCGAAAGCGAGCTCGTCAGGCACATCGCCTGGGACATCGGCATCGCCGGCGTTGCAGAACGTCTCGCCGATCGGCTTGGCGCGCATTTGATCGCGCAGCGATATTCGCGGCTCGTGATCGACTGCAACCGCCCGCCGCACGTCGCAAGCTCGATTCCGCTGATCAGCGAAGCCACCACCGTGCCAGGCAATGAGGGCCTGTCGCGCGAGGAGGCCGAACTGCGGCGTACGCAGATCTTCGATCCCTATCACGCGCGCATCGATGCCGTGATCGATGCGCGCGCGCAGCAGGGCTGGCCTACGGTGCTGGTGTCGCTGCACAGCTTCACGCCTGTCTATGCCGGCATCGCGCGGCCCTGGCATATCGGCACGCTCTATCATCGCGACAAGGTGCTGCCGCGGCTGCTGCTGCAACATCTGCGCGGCGAGGCCGATCTCGTGGTCGGCGACAACGAGCCCTATGCGGTGGGCGACGAGACCGACTACACGATCCCGGTGCATGGCGAGATGCGCGCCCTGATGAATTCGGGGATCGAGATCCGCCAGGACCTGATCTCCGACCAGGCCGGCGAGGCCGCATGGGCCGATCGCCTCGCCCGCATCCTCGGCGAGATCGAGACGACGCTGCGCAAGGAGGCGTTGATTGCGCGTGAATAGACCAGGCCTAGAGCGATAATCGCTCTATCATGTGAACATTGCAGGTGAACATTGCAGTTGTCAGCGCGGTCACGCGGCCCGGCTTCCGGTGCTGCGCACGCCGCGGGGCGAATCGCCGAAGCGGGCGCGGAACAGCCGGTTGAAGTGTGATATGTCCGAAAAGCCGACGTCCAGCGCGATATCGGAGATTCGCCGCGCACCATCGCGTGGCGAGATCAAGAGCGTGAACGCCTTTTGCAGCCGCAACTCGTTGACGCGCTCCGTGAAGGAAACTCCCGATGACGTCATCAGGCGTTGCAGGTAACGCGGCGAGATGCCCTGGCAACGGGCCACGATCTCCAGGCTGAGTTCCGGATCCTGAAAATGCGCCGCGATGTGGTCGAGCGCGGCACTGTGGCGCGCCGCGATCACCGCGCTCGCGCGGCTCTCGCCCAAGGGAACGCGCTCGTCGATTGCGAGCGCCACTAGGTCGTGGATGTGGGTCACGATCGAATCGTGCAACTTTGGCGTAGCCAGCGCGCCCTGCCGCAATGCCGACTTCAAGTAGATCATGAGAAGCCTGAGCGCCTCGGTTCTGCGAGAGATCGGCCGCATGGCGAGGCTGTCGACATCGGTCACGCGCGGCACGAGTGCGTCACGCGGCACGGCCAGACCGAGTTGACGTCCTCCGACATAACAGACAGTGGCCGGCTCCGAGTGCAGAATCGCGACGGCTTCGCCACCGCGGCATTCGATCTCCCGGCCGCGCTGCGATAGCTGGCTCGCACCCGGAGAACTCACGATGAGGCCGATCGAGTCATCGCCATCGACGATATCTGTTCGCGAACGCTTGAAGCGCATGGGTGCCCCCTGCAATGCGAGCATGCGCAGCCCCTGAACTGCTTGCAGCGTTGCTTCGGCGTGAAACGGAGCGTCGGACGCGGCCGCGATATCGGCGTGGACGACGCACCGACCGAACTCTTCGCGCCACATCGGGATTCGCATCCTCTCGGGGAGCTCGCGAGTGGAAAATCGAATCGACTTGAAATCGGCTGCATCCGCTGACATGTGGAATCTCCAAGCCTCACGCAACAACCGGAGTTATTCCGACAATCGACTGCCGATATCTGCAATTTGCGCGTCGCGCACCGACTGTCCAATTCAAGGTGCGCAGAAGTCCAAGAAACGACACTGTCCGCTTGCTAGTGTCACTCAAGGCAATCGACGCCGCAAGTGAACTGGTTCACGTCGAAGCGCGACAATCTGTACTAGGGTGGATGCGAAAGTCGTGGTGAAAATATCTCTCTAAAGAGGAGAGAGCCATGATGAAGCTATTTCTGGTTGCTGCGATCGGATCCGTTTTTGGCATCGTCGGCGCTGCGGCCGCAAGCATAGCTCGAACATGCCGCGTTGTTCGCAATCAAGCGAATTCAGTGATCTGGGCTACGATCCGCTGGCTGCGTCCGGGATGTCCGCTTCCCCGATGACGTCGTGCCGCGCGCGGGGCGCGAGATGGCAGTCTTCATCAGGACGGTACCCGTCGGCTCTGCTCGTCCTCAGCCCGGGTGAAATGACCAAAGAAATTGCATGGGGCGTCGATGGTGCTGATCAAGCGAGGTTTCGATCATGTCGATACTCGACCTGCTGTATCGGGAATTTTGTCGTGCCCGGCTCGCTGAAATGCGCAAGCAGATCCTGGTCCCGGTCGTCGGCGACGAGGTTCTGGAAATGAATTCGGATGCCACCAATCCGGCCAACCCGGGTCATCGTTGCCATGGACTGGACGACGGCACCACGGCAGGCAAGGCCTCAATCACCCGGTAGCCGGCAACCGCATCGGGCCGTTCCGGAGGATTTCCGGTCCGGGCAGAGACCATGGTCGCACGTCGGTCAGGGCAACCAAATGCACAATCGCATGCACATGTCGAAGCCGTTGGTCGACAGGTCATCGCCGGAGTTCGAGAAATCCGGGCGAGACCTGCGCATCGACGCCTGCCGCGGCATCGCGCTGTGGTGCATCTTCCTCGACCATATCCCCAACAACATCGGAAGCTGGCTGACGCTCAAGAACTACGGCTTCAGCGATGCCGCGGAAATCTTCATGTTCATGTCCGGCGTCACCTGTGCGCTGGCCTACGGCAGGGCGCTCCGCTACGAAGGCTGGAATGGCGTGGTCAGCCGCTCGCTGCGTCGGGGATGGGATATCTACGCGGCGTTTCTGCTGCTCACGCTCGCTTGCGTGATCATGATCTATCTCGCAGGCGGCGACGATCTTGCAGATGCGACCAATACGCGCGTTCTGCTGGAAAATCCCGGTGCGACGCTCGCGCACGCGGTGATCCTGCAATACCGCCCGGTCAATGCCGACGTTTTGCCCATTTTCGTGCTGCTTCACCTCTTGTTCGCGCCGCTGTTGTGGCTGTTGTTGCGCTGGCCGAACGCGACGCTGAGCGCCTCCTTCGCACTCTATGTGCTGGTACAGGTCTTCGGCTGGATGGTTCCGGCATGGCCGAGCAGTCATTGGGCCTTCAATCCGCTGGCCTGGCAGTTCCTGGTCGTGCTCGGCGCGTGGTGGATGATCGCGGGCGCGCATGCGCGGCCATGGATAGTTTCGCGCACGGTGCTGGCCGTTGCCGTGCTGTATCTGCTCTTTGGCCTCTTCATTGCCCTGAGCTGGCACATCGAGCCGCTGGAAGCGATGGTCCCGGCGACGTTGGCGAAGCAGTTTCACGCCCTGGACAAATCGAATCTCGATCCCGTGCGACTGCTGCATTTTCTGGCGATCGCGGTGGTGACGGTGCGGCTGGTGCCGTGTGATTGGCCGGCGCTGAAGACCCCGGCGCTGCGCGGCGTGATCTGCTGTGGCCAGAACTCGCTGCCGATCTATTGCCTCGGCGTGCTGCTGGCCTGCGGCAGCCACATGGCGCTGCTCGAGATCTCGGATGGAATTACCACGCAGATCGCGCTCAGCGTTGGCGGCATTATGGTGATGATCGCGGCTGCGACGCTGCTGAACTCGATCACGATCAAGCCCGCTCGGCGGCCCGGGGCCAAGCCCCCCGACATATCGGCACGCTCCATCAACGCGACGCGGTGCTGAAGCCGCTGCTCTTGAAACGTCTGCGCGGCGGGATGGAGACGACGCTTCGCAAGGAGGCGTTGATCTGGTTGCCTACCTATGGATCAGGATGCCGCGGACGATGCGGTTGCTCGCACCGCCTTTTCACGGCTGAGCGAGCGTTGCCGGGTTCGGTAACGGCGCAAACTGCATCTCCGCAACCGCAGAGCCAGCATACGCACTGGCGATCACGATCATGATCCGGATGGCGACGAGCATGACTGCCTCTCTTTGCTGCTCCCTTTTTGCCAGGATGCCAGAGACTCGTTGCCGGCCGATGAGGAAAGCTGGTTGCCGCGTGCTTGAAAAGATTGGTGAGCCAAAGCTTTACGGCATCGTATTCACGAACTGACAACTGTACCGACCGATCATCCGACCCGCTAAATGCGGCGTATACAATCAGATGGCATCGTCGCCTCAATCAAGAAGGCGCAGACAAAGATGCTATTTTTCAGGGTTTTCCTTGCTGCCGTTTCCGGATTCCTTGCCTGCCTGTACGTCTACGATGCCTGCTTCGGAGACGGCGGCATCCTGCTGCCTTCGGCCGGCACGATCGTTGCCCGCCGCTGGGCAGACCCGGACGAATTCCGCCCCATCGTGGCCGCAGCTTCCCCGAGACCCGCGGAGACGACGCCGGCGGCACGCGTTAGGGAAACGTTTGCGATGTTCATGGTGGGCGACGGCCGCGGCGTACTTCGACCGCTCGCGTCGGCAAGGCCGCAGGGGTAACGGCCTGCGCGACGCTGCACTGTTGTTCGCCGAGCCGAGGCTCGGATGCTCAGCTGTTTGGCTGCCACCACCCGATGATCGCGGCGACGAAGCATAGAACCGAGGTGACGGTCTGCGTGCAGACGACGATCCAGTATCGGATCGGCGCGGTCTCCCTGTGAATGACTTGCCTCGACGGCGACCACCAGTCCAGAAGATCCGTATTGAAGAACGTGATTTTTCTCTCGACAAGGCCGCACCACACATTGCGGCCGCAAGAGAAACACAGCGCGATTGCGACGATCCGGTAGGCGACATCAAGAAAAGGGTTCACAGACCAACGCTCCGTCAACAACGTCCCCGGCGTGAGAATGGCCTGCTGCAAGCGATAGCAAAACGGCCGGGCACGGCGAAATCTCAAGATTGTCTCACCCTTAGTAGTGCCGCCTGGTCTCAGGTTCACCGGTCGGCGGGAAGCATGACGGAGCGCGGCTCAGCCAGCCCGTCGTGATCGCGTTCGAGCCGCGGCGTAGAGATGACGGCTGGTCCGACGCCGCGCACCCTCTCAGTGCGACTTGCCGAGAACGAATGCGAAGGGCAGGACAAAGATCTCCTCGCCGGCTTCGTCGCTGACATGAAGGACCCAGTCACGCCAGTCTTCCAGGCTGACGGTTGCGACCAGCGAACGCACCATGCGCGTTGCCGCTTCGCAGGCCTCGGTAAGGCCGGCCACGGAGCTGCCGCGGCGATCCATCAACACACCGCGCGTGTTGGAGCAATGGAAATAGACCTGGGTCATGTTCGCGTCCTCAGAAGATCCGTGCGCGGGTTCAACCGTGCATGACCGAACCATAGGCAGGCGGAGCAGGGTCATCCGTGATGTCGCTCACACGAGCGTCCGGGCCGCGGAGCTCCCGAGACCGTGATCGGCGCCACGGGGCACCGCGCCCTCACCAAATCGCGATTTGACAATTCTTCCCATTTTGTCAAAATCGACAAATGGGACCGAAGACCCGCATTCTCGATGCCACCATGCTGGTGTTCCGCCGTCACGGCTTTCGCCGCTCATCGATCGAGCAGGTCGCCGAAGCTGCCAACCTGACGCGGCAGGCGCTCTATCATCATTTCGAATCCAAGGAAGCGCTGTTCCGCGCGGTGATCGAACGCGTGCATGAGTCCGCGATCGCGGCCGAGGATGCCGCCGTCGCCGCGACCGAACAGGCCGGCGGAGACCTCGCCGACATCCTTGCCTCCGGCATGAACGCACGGATGAAGACCATGATCGCGTCCTTCGACGGCTCACCGCACATCGAGGAGCTGTATTCCGAGCACCTCGTGCATGCGCGCGACCTCTACCAGACCTATGCGGCACGCTATGCGGAGCGGCTGGTCGCGACGGTCGAGCGGACCGCGCGCAGGCTGAATCTCGCTCTGCCGCAGGGCCTGTCGCCGGCCGAATTCGCGCGGCTCGTCGAAATGGCGGTGCACGGATCGAAGTCCCAGCATCCTGCGATGCAGCCAGCGGACGCATTTCTCAAGGACATGACGATGATGGTGCGGACGCTCTGTGCCGGCGCCGTACCGAAATCGCAGAAGCCGCCCGCAGCCAGGGCGGCGACCAAGGCCAAACCATCACGCAGCAGAGCTGGAGCACGTTAATGAGTACGATGATCATCAACGGCCGCATCGAATCCCTGCCCGACGACCCCGACGCGCTGCTCGTCGACGTCGTCCGCGATCAGCTCAAGCTCACCGGCACCAAGCTCGTCTGCGGCGGCGGCGTGTGCGGCGCCTGCACGGTGCTCGTCGACGGCGCGCCGGTCGCAAGCTGCCTGATGCCGGCGCGCGCGGCTGCGGGCAGGTCGGTGACGACGGTGGAGGGCGTCGGCGCGGCCAGGCTGCATCCGGTGCAGAAGGCATTCATGGCGAATGACGCCCTGCAGTGTGGCTTCTGCACGCCCGGCTTCATCGTGGAAGCCGTCGCGTTCTGCGACCGCTGGCGCGCAACCAGGGGAACGGCGGTACCCTCACGCGAGGAGATAGGCGCGGCGCTGTCGGGCCATCTCTGCCGCTGCGGCGCCTATGACGGGATATTCCGTGCGGTGGCGGATGCCTGCGCCGGCCGGTTCGACGGCGACAACGTCGTCACGCCGCGCATCGAGGCCCGCGACAAGGTGACGGGCGCGGCGAAGTACACCGTCGACATCAGGCATGACGGCCAGCTCGAAGGCGTGATCCTGCGCTCGCACGAGCCGCATGCGCGTATCACCGTGCTCGATCTGGCCCCGGCGCGCGCGCTGTCCGGTGTCGCCGCGGTGTCGTTGCTCGGTGACGACCGCATCGTGCGCTATGTCGGCGAACCTATCGCGGCAGTCGCGGCCATGGACCGCAAGACCGCGCTTGCCGCGCTCGCAGCGATCAGGCTGACCAGCGAACGCCTCCCCGCGGTGATCGGGCTCGACGCCGGCCGAAAGGGTGACGCGCCCGTCGTGTTCGACAAGACGAACCGCAAGCGCGCAGGCAACGTCTCGGAAGCCGGCGGCGGCCCGGCGCCGTGGAAGCAGAACGTTCGCGGGCCGACCGCGGCCTTCTCCAAGCGCGCCGGCAAGGCCCGCAGCTGGGTCAACGAGGCGCGCCAGGCCAACAACAGGCTGTTGATCGAGGGAACCTTCCGCACCGGAACGCAGCAGCATGCCTGTCTCGAGCCGCATGCCGCGGTGGCGCGTTTCGACGGCGACCGGCTGACCGTGCACGCCTCGTCGCAATGGGTGTTTCATCTGAAGGAGCAGATCGCAAAGCGCTTCAAGCTCGATCACGACAAGGTCCGCGTGATCGCCGATCATGTCGGCGGCGGCTTCGGCTCGAAGGCAAGCCTCGGCACGGAGACAATTGCCGCGATCGAGCTGGCGCGCGCGGCGAGCGCGCCGGTGCGGGTCGCCTATGACCGGCACGAGGAGCTCTCCGTCGCCGGCTATCGGCCCGCGGCCGAGGTGAAGATCGCGCTGCTCTCGTCCGAGCAGGGCGGCCTGAAGGCGCTCTCCGTCACCGCGCATGCCGATACCGGTGCTGCGACCAACTCGACGATCGCGGGCCTCGCACGGCTGATCTATCCGGCCGAGGCGAAGGAACTTGCGGATTTCGACGTCATCAGCAACCTGCCGCCCGGCGCCGCCTTCCGCGGCCCCGGCGGACCGCCGATGGCGTTTGCCGTCGAGCAGGCGATCGACGAGGCCGCGCTGCGGCTCAATGTCGACCCGATCGCCTTGCGCAAGCGCTGGGATCCGGATCCCAACCGCCAGCGGCTCTATGACTGGGCGTCCGGGCTCGACGTCTGGCGCAATCGGAAACCGGCGCAAAGCGGCCGCTATCGCCGCGGCGTCGGGGTCGCGACCGGCTACTGGCTCTATCTCTGGCAGCCCAAGGTGAAGGTCGAAGTGGCGGTCAGGGGCGGCCGCATCATCGCAAGCACCGCGACTCAGGACATCGGCACCGGCACGCGCAGCGTGATTGCCGACACCGTCGCGCGCGAGTTCGATCTCGAACCCGCCGACATCGAGGTGCGCATCGGCGACTCGTCACTGCCCGAAGGTCCCGGGTCCGGCGGCAGCCGCGTCACCGCCTCGGTGTTGCCGCCGACACTGCAGGCGATCGCAAAGCTGAAGGCCGCGATCCTCGAACAGGCCACGCGAAAGCCCGCGCCCGGCTCCAACGCGCCATGGCGCGAACTGATCGCGCGCTCGCCCGATATCGCGGTGACGGAGACCCGCGGCGAGGACGGCAGGAACACCACACCGGGCATCCGCTCGCCGCTGCGCGACGCGGGCTTCATCGGCATCATCTTCGGCTGGATGATGCGCCGCTTCTCCAACATCGTGGTCGGCGCCGGCGTCCCGAGCTCGGTGCAGGTGATCGAGGTCGAGGTCGACACCTGGCTCGGCCATGTGCGCGTGCTCAACGTGCATACCGGCATCGCGGTCGGAAAGGTCGCGGCGCCCGCGCTGGCGCACAGCCAGGCTTGCGGCGCGGTGATCCAGGGCCTCGGCTATGCGCTCTATGAGGCACGCGAGCTCGATCCACGGAACGGCGACGTCCTCACCGCCGGGATGGAGGATTATCGCATCCCGGGGATCGCCGACACGCCCGACATCGATGTGCATTTCGACGAAGCCGGCTTCGACCATGTACTCGGCAACAGCGTCGGCATCGGCGAGGTGGCGACGGTGCCGACGTCGCCTGCGGTAGCGAATGCGATTCACGATGCGATCGGCGTCCGCCTGACCGAGATTCCGATCCGGCCTGACCGTATCGTCGCCGCACTGAAAGGGAGGGCCGCCGCATGAGCGCCGCAACCGCAGCCGCAATCACCGTGCCGGAATTCCGCGCCGCCGGCACCGATCTTTCGGAACGCCGCCGCAGCGGCGTGTCGTGCGGCCCGATCGTCGATCTCACCGCCGGTCCCGACACGATCGGGATCGCGTGGAGTGCGGATGGTTCGGGGCGCATCGGCGCCTTGACCGCAATCGCGGCGATCGCGTCCGATGCCCGCATCGCAGAGGCCTATCCCGGCATCGCCGCCGCCGCGCAGGGCCTCGCCACCCCGCAAATCCGGCATCTGGCGACGCTCGGCGGCAATCTCGCACAGCGTTCGCGCTGCTGGTATTTCCGCAACCCGCAGATCGCCTGCCTCAAGAAAGGCGGCGCCGACTGCCCTGCGCGACCGGGCAATCACCTCTATCACGTCGCGTTCGATCTCGGCCCTTGCGTGGCGCCGCATCCGTCGACGATGGCGATGGCGCTGCTGGCCTATGATGCAACGGTCGCGACGGACCAACGCCGCGGAATGTCGATCCGCGACCTGCTCGGCGACGGCAGCAATGGGGCGGCCGACAATCTGCTTGCATCAAGCGAGAGGATCGAGCGGATCGAGCTCCCTGCCCCGCTCGCCGGCGAGCGTGCACTCTACAAGCGCGCCATCAGCCGTACCCATGCGGAATGGCCGCTGGTGGAAATCTGCGCGCGGGCGGTGATGTCGGGCAGCACCTTCCGGCAGGTCCATATCAGCGCAGGCGGCATCGCGCCGGTGCCGCTGCGGCTGACGACATGCGAGGCGGCGCTGGAGGGGCAGCCCGCCAGTGCGGAGACCATCGCCCAGGCCGCGAGGCTTGCGACGTCAGGTGCTAGACCACTGCCGATGACCGGATACAAGCTCGACCTTCTCGAGGGGTTGGTGCGGGACGTGATGGAGCGGATCGCGGGTTAGGATCGGGCGAAGGCGCCGCTGAGGTCAGGACGACGGCTATCCTCGTCATCGCGAGCGCAATGACGGGTTGCAAAGCCTTGCATCCCTCGCAGCGAGGCGCGCATCTCAACCCAGATCGTGCAGATCCTTGCCGAGCGGCGGCGTCAGGCGGAACGCCGAGAAGATCACCTTGAGTCCGGCCCGCTCGGGCGTGCAGGCCATGGGCCCCACGAGGTAGGAGTTCGCCTTGGGGAATGACGCCAGCCGCATCAGCGGCCAGAGCTTGCCATCGGCTGAGGCCTGCAAGCGAAGCACGCCGTTCGCGACGGTGGCGCGCAGGCGGAAGTCGCTCGCGTCATGCCCGTAATGCGCGGTCGCCCAGTCCGATCGCCCGTCGGTGAGAACGCTGCCGAGCATGGCGCGACCATCCGAGAATTCGATCCCGGCCTTGACCCAGCGCCGTGCGTCGATGCGCACCATGAGGCCGGCCTGATCGTAGAGCTCGCGGAAGTCGCCCTGCACGCGCAGCTCGGCGGTGAAGGCCTCGGTGGTCGGAAAGCCCAGGAAATGTCCGCTGTCCCGGACGAATCCGTAATGCGTCTCGCGCCAGAAATCGGTGGCGCTGTCG
The DNA here is from genome assembly GCF_018130215.1 of Bradyrhizobium jicamae. Classification (GTDB taxonomy): domain Bacteria; phylum Pseudomonadota; class Alphaproteobacteria; order Rhizobiales; family Xanthobacteraceae; genus Bradyrhizobium; species Bradyrhizobium jicamae_A. Next base: position 105,119 of record NZ_JAFCKQ010000003.1, on the reverse strand, counting down.
GTGACGATCTGAAGGCTGTCGCCCTGCGCGGACCATTGTTCGGGCTCGTTCAACCACACGCCATCGCGTCTGGCGAAGATCGGATTGTTCATGCTGACCTCGGCAGGAAGCACGACGCAGGGTCTGGTTCGATTGATCGAACCAGACCCCGTCGGCTGTTGGTTTGCCGTGAACGCGAGCGGATCAAAGCAGCCCGTTCTTCTTCAGGATGTCGGGAGCATTGTCCTTCGTGATCAGCATCGTCGGCAGGGTTATGACCGGTTGCAGCTTCTCGCCCCTCAGGAGCTTGACGGCCTGTCGCAGGCCCTCGGCGCCGGGCGTCGCATAGAGGAACGTCGCCGTGAGCTGCCCCTTGCTGACCCAGGTCACGCCTTCATCAGGCAGGCCGTCGATGCCGAGGATGAACTTGATGTCCTTGTCACGGCCGGCGTCCTTGGCTGCGAGATAGGCGCCATAAGCCATCGGATCGTTGTGGCCGTAGACCAGATCGATCTTCTCGTTGTTGCGAAGCGCCGTGGTCATGATGTTGTAGGCCTTGTCCTGCTTCCAGTCACCGGACTGGTTGTTGAGCAGATTCTTGATGCCGGGCTCCTTGTCGGTGAAGGCATGGAAGCCGTCGTGCCGGTCATGCGCCGGCTGGGTACCCATGCCGCCCCAGATCTCGACGACGTTGCCGGCGGCCTTGCCCGGACCGCCGAGCAGCTTCACTGCGTATTCGCCGGCGGCGCGACCGATCGCGACGTTGTCGCCGCCGATGAATTGCGTGATCCGCTTAGTATCGACGTTGCGGTCCAGCACGATGACCGGAATCTTGGCGTCGATCGCCTTCTCTACGACGCCGGTCAACCCGGCCGACTCCTTCGGGGAGATCAGGAGGACGTTGACCTGCTGCACGATCAGGTTCTCGCAATCGGCGACCTGCTTTTCGGTCTTGTCCTGGCCGTCGGTGATCACGAGGTCGACGTCCGGCTGGTTCTTGGCCTCGGCCTGGATGTCCTTGTTGAACTGGACGCGCCACGGCTCCAGCGTGGTGCACTGGCTGAAGCCGACCTTCCACTTGGCGGCGGCCCTGGCAGGCGTCCAGTTCGCCGGCATGTAGACGGTCATCGCGGCACCAGCAATGGTGGTCGACAATTTCAGGAATTCACGACGCTTCATCGAAATCCTCCCTTGCAAATTGCGCCTTGGCAGCGCTTGGCAGCCGATCGGTTTCGGCTGTTTTCGGATCGGCACTCGCCTGCGGCGATCGGCTGAGCCGCCATCGCGCGAAGAGCTGGCCGAGATTCTGTTCCTGCACCAGGACCGTGCCGACGATGATCAATCCCTTCATCAGGAGCTGGACGTTGGAATCGATGTTCTGGAGTTGCAGGATGTCGGACAAGAGGCCGAAGATCAGGACGCCGACGAAGGTGCCGGCGAGCCCACCCCGGCCACCCATCAGGCTGGTGCCGCCGATGACGACGGCGGCGATCGCGTCGAGTTCGAGGCCTGCGCCGGCGTCGGGCTTGCCCTGCCGGTACTGGGCGACGAACAACACGCCGGCGATGCCCGCCAGCAATCCGGAGAGCAGATAGGCCGTCAGCTGGACCTGCGCGACCTTGATGCCTGAAAGCCTGGCGGCCTCGATGTTGCCGCCGATCGCATAGGCGTAACGGCCAAAGGCCGTGAAGCGCAGGATCGCACCGAACAGGATGATCGCCGCCAGGAAGAAAACACTCGGCACCGGAAGGACGCCCCACAGCATCGAACGAAGCAGCTCGAACGCTTCGGTGGCATTGGTGCCGGTGTAGACAGGGACGACGGCATTGTCCTGCCCCGCGGTGAGCCGGGAGATGCCGAGCGCGCTCACCATCATGGCGAGCGTGGCGATGAAGGGCTGCAACCGTCCGGCCACGATCAGAAGTCCGTTGATGCCGCCGAGCAGCAGCGCCAGGCTCGGCGCGACCAGCAGCACACCGAGAACGCCGAACCTGGTCGTCACCTGGCCCACGGTCCACCAAGCGATCGCGATCGCGGCGACAAGGCCGAGCAGTGAAGGAACTCCCACGCTTCGCCAGGGCGGCAGCGTGATCTCGCGGCGCCGTCCCGCGCCGACATCGTTGCCGCGCGCCAGGCCGATCAGGATGAAGCGTGCCGCCAGCGCCACGGCTGCGCCGCCGACCATTGTCGCGGCCGGCACGCCCATCGCGGACGCCGCGGTCCAGCCCGGCTTGGTCAGCAACATCGCACAAATCACCGTCGCAAAACCCATCACGGAGCCCACCGACAAATCGATGCCGCCGAGCAGGATGACCATGGTCATGCCGGTCGCCACCAGTCCGGTGATCGAGACCTGGCGCAGGACGTCGGTCAGGTTCGCGTAGGACAGAAAGATGTTGTGGCCGGCGGACGTATGCGGAGAGGTGAGCGCGCCGATCAGGCAGATGATCAGCAGCCCCCAATAGAGCTTGGTCCGCGAAAGCAGCCGCAGCACGTTCATGACCGTGTTCCCCTCGACCGCGCGGCCATGCCCGGCGCCGCAAGGCGCATCACCGCCTCCTGCGTTGCGTCCTCGCGCTGCAGGATTCCGGTCTGTCGTCCCTCGCACATCACCAGAACACGATCGGACAGCAGCAGAAGCTCGGGCAATTCCGACGTCACCACGATGATGCCGAGGCCTTGCCCGGCGAGATCGAAGATCAACTGGTAGATCTCCTGCTTGGCGCCGACATCGATGCCGCGGGTCGGCTCATCGAGCAGCAGGATGCGCGGCTCGGTCGCAAGCCATTTGCCGATCACGACTTTCTGCTGATTGCCGCCGGAGAGCGTTGCCGCCGCCTGGCCGATGCCCGTGCAGCGGACGGAGAGGCGGCCAACCATCTCGGCGGCCAGCACACGCTCTCTGGCGAAGGCGCGCAGGCCGAACTGCGACATGGCGCCAATCGACGGCAATGCAATGTTGTCGCAGATCGAGGCCGCAAGATGCAGGCCGCGCTCCTTGCGATCCTCGCTGACCAGCGCAAGGCCAAGGCGATAGGCGTCGGCCGCCGAGTTGATCTCGGCGCTCTCGCCGTCGATCTTGATCTCGCCGCCTCGCCAGCCGCGCGCAACCCCGAAGATCGATTCCAGGATCTCGGTCCGGCCGGCGCCAAGCAGGCCGCCGATGCCGAGGATTTCGCCGCGACGGAGCTGAAAGTCGATGCCGTGAAGGGTCCGCCGCCAGCCGTGCGGGCCTGATGTGTCGAGTGTCAGGTTACGCACCGAGAGCACGACCGCGCCGTCCGATGCTGCCGCGCCCCGTTCGCTTGCCGCCATCTCGCGGCCAACCATCGCCGAGATGATCGCCCCATGCGACAATTCGCCGATCGGAGCCGTCACAACCCGCCTGCCATCGCGCAACACGGTCACGCGATCGGCGAGACCGAGGACCTCCTCGATCCGGTGCGATGTGTAGATGATCGCGACGCCTTCGGCCGTCAGCTGGCGCACGATCTTGAACAACGTCCGGCATTCCGAAGCTGACAATGCCGATGTCGGCTCGTCCATGATGAGGATGCGTGCGTCCAGCGACAACGCCTTGGCGATCTCCACCAGTTGCTGTTCGCCGACGCGCAAATCGGCGACCCGCCCTTCGGGCGCGATCCTGACGCCGAGGCGCTGCAAGATCCGCCCGGCCGTCTCGACCATGCGCCGCCGATCGATCAGCACGCCGGCGATGCGGGGCTCGCGGCCGAGGAAGATATTGTCGGCGACGCTCAGCTCGGGGACGAGATTGAGCTCCTGATGAATGATCGCAACTCCCGCCTCCTCGGCGTCGCGCACGCCGGCGAACGACGCCGCGCGGCCCTCGACCTGGACGGTCCCGCCATAGCTCGTGTGCACGCCGGCGAGAATCTTCATCAGGGTGCTCTTGCCGGCGCCGTTCTCGCCCATCAAAGCGTGCACTTCGCCGTGGCGCAGGTCGAAATCGACGTTGGTGAGCGCCCGCACGCCTGCAAAGGACTTCGAGATCTGCTCCGCGGACAGGACAATTGGCCCGGTGGGCGCGCCAGTCCTGCTGCCGAGCTCGACCATGCGGGATGAGCGGGGGGCGCCGCGCTCATCGTCCGCTCCGAGGGCGCCGGGGCGTCTCTCCATCGGGCCATTCCTCCCCGGCGGCCCTGTCTCTGTGGACATCGAGCCGCAGGTCATGCTTGCTTGTTTTACTGATATGCTAGTTATATCAGTTGTCCCGTCAAGTCTCTTCGCCCTGGCGGGACCGGACGCGCAAAAATCAGCCGAAAGATCACGGCATGGATTCAGTCGGTGGGTTCAGTGGAGGCACGGCAGCGGCGCGAGGCCGCCGAACGGCCGGGTCGAAAGTCGATCAGGCCTATTTGGCACTGAAACGTGCCATCGTTTCAGGCGCGCTCGCGCCGGACACCCCGATCGACAAGAACGAGTGGTGCGTCAGGTTCGACGTGTCCAGGCTCTCGATCACGACCGCCATCAACCGGCTCGCCTTTGAAGGCCTCGTGGTGGTCGAACCGCAGCGCGGCTCCTACGTCGCCAAGATCCACCTCGAGGACGTGCGGCAATGGATGTTAATGCGCCGCGCCCTGGAGATCGAGGTCGTCGGGGTCTGCGCCGCCAGCATGTCTGATGATGCAATCGCGGCGCTTGGTCAGAACCTCGCCTACCAGAAGGCGGCCATCGCCAGTGGAGATCTCGAAGGCTTCCACGAGCTCGATACCAGGTTCCATCGCCAGATGACCGAGGGCTTGAACCTGGCACGGATGGGCGAGGTGCTCGATCCGATCCGAACCCATCTCGAACGCGTCCGCAGGACGCTGCTGCCGGAGCCTGGGCGACCCGAGGGAACCTTTCGCGAGCACGAAGCGATCTTTGGCGCGATCGCCGCGCGCAAGCCGGAACAGGCCAAAGGGGAAATGGCCGATCATCTCGACCGCGTCTGGCGCGAGCTGCACTCCTTTGTCGCCAGACACCCTGGCTTCTTTGATGAGACCGATCCTCGCGAGTGAAGCGCGGCCGCGATCCGCCTCCGGTTCCTCGCCGCTGGCTGAAAGCCTGCAGGCCTACCGCGCCCGCGTCAGCGCGAGCCAGATGCCGCCGCCGATCATGAAGCCGCCCGAGATGCGCGACATCAGCCGCGTGCGCCTCTTGGAAAAGAACTTGCGGGCGCGGCCGGCCAGCACGGCATAGGCGCCGTCGGTCATGACGGCTGTCGCCATGAAGGTGATGCCGAGCAGCGCCACCTGCGGAACGTGCGGCTTGTCCATGTCCATGAACTGCGGGATGAAGGCGCCGAAGAACACCAGCACCTTCGGGTTCGACAGCAGCACCAGAAAGCCCTGCAGGAAGAAACCGCCGCGCGGCGGCGGAGGTGACTCGTCGGTGCCGACACCTTCGACCGGCGAGCGGATCAGCTTGATGCCGAGCCAGACCAGATAGGCGGCGCCGGCAAAGCGCACCCAGTCGAACCAGTAGCCCATGGTGGCCATCAGCGAGGTCAGGCCGACCGCGACGATGCTGATCACGATGCCAAGTCCGACCTGCGCGCCCAGCACATTGGTCAACGCGGCACGCGTGCCGTAGCGCAGGCCGTTGGCGATCACCATCGTGACGATCGGACCGGGCAACAGCGCCAGCGCAATGCAGGCGGCGACGAAGGCGAGATAGGCTTGCAGGGACATGGAGGGCTCGCTTGTTTTCTTCACCATTATGCACGCGAGAGGCCGACATGGAAGGCGCTCGGCTCCCTCGCCGCGCTCTTGCGGGGAGAGGGCGGGGGTGAAGGACTCTCTCCAACGGGCAGTGGAGGCGGTGAGAGCGGTATCCCCTCACCCCGATCGCATCTGGCGATGCGATCCGACCTCTCGCCGCAGGCGGGCGAGGTGAAGGAAGGTGACGCGCTCAGCGGCTCCCCATCGCGGCGGTCATCCATGTCTTGATCTCCCGCGATCCCAGGAACGCCAGTGCCGCTTGCCGTACCTGCGCCGCATCGCCGCTGCCCTGCGCAGCGATCACCATGAGATCGCAGCGGTGCGACAGCGCGATGCCGATCGCGGTGCGTTTCCCGCCGGGCAGCTCCACCGCATACGCCCTGATCCGGCCAGGCATGTCTGCGACATCCACCGAATCGCCCGTCTTCAGCGGCACGAAGCGCGCGCTGATCATGTCGACGTCGGCGACGCGGTCGACCTCATCGTCGTCGGCGACGCCGCTGGTGCAATTGCAGAAGCCGAGCTTGGGCCGGACATAGACCTCGACGTCCCCGCCGCAATCCGCAGCGCCGCAGCGGAAGGCGCGGCCGGCCGGCCAGCCGTCGCGCGGGAATGGCCAGGCCATCTCGTGCCATTCGCCGGCGCGCGGCGGCGCCATCTCGTAGGCGGCGACGGCCGAGAGGCCGCCGAGCGCGAGGAACATCGCCGCGATGACCGGCCACGTGCGCATCATGGTCCTCACTGCCGGCCGGCGATGGCGCGCGCCTCGCCGGTCAGCTCGAGGATGTGCAGCCCGGTGTTGGCGCGGTCGACCGCGTAGATGTAGCCGCGGTCATCGGTCTCGACATTGTTGGTCTGGATCGCGACCTTGCAACGCTCCTTGCCGTCGACGGTGACGCAGCGCTTGTCGGTCGCCTGCGTGATCGACGGAATGAAATAGCCGACTTCCTTCGGGTGATAGGGATCGCGGACATCGAGCGCGCGGACGCCGGCGTTGAAGAAGGCGATGAACGCCAGCTTTTTGTAGTAGACCGGCGCCATGCTCTCGTTCGAGGAGTGCGAGCCGAACCGGCCGCCGCGCTCGCAGAAGTTTCCGCTGGCTTCCGGCACGGTGAAGCTCGAGATCATCATCGGCCGCGCCTCGGTGGTGACGTCGGCGAACCACACCATCTGCCGCGCCTCGCCGCACTCGTTCTGGATCGCCTCGTCGACGATCATCACGACGTCGCGCGTGCTGCCGTCCTTGTCATGCGCGAACTCCGCGATTCTCATGCCGGGCATCGGGAAGGCGGTGTGCGCGCCGTTCATCGCCGACAGCGGCATCCGCGCAATCTCCGGAAATTTCAGATTGTCCGGCGTCGGCTCCTTCGGCCCGTTCAGGAGCTTGTCGCGATCGACGATCTGCAGGAAGCCGCCCTTGTCGGTGCCGTAGCCGAAATAGACGCGGTTGCCTTTCGCGCCGGTCGAGATCGGCCCGTGCAACTCGGTCGGCACCGCGCCGGTCGCACCCGGCTCCTGCCCGGGCAGGCCGAAATCCCGGATCTTCACAGGATGGGCGGGATCCGAGAGATCATAGACCTGCGTCATGCGCCGCGTGCGCCAGCCGGGCGCGCCCGACACCAGGAAGGCGATTCCGGTGTCGCATTCCCACCAGCTCTTGTGCGTGTCCTTCAGCCCGCCGATCCGCGCCACCAGCACGGGATTGGCGGGATCGGCGACGTTCCAGATCTCATGCGCCTCGCTGCCGAAGGTGCGCAACATGTAGACCGCGTTGCGATCACCCTTCGGCAAGTGGTCGCCGTCGCAGACCCGCACCATCTGGGCGCCGCCGGATTCATATTTGCCTTCCTGCCCGGGAATGTGCCGCAGATAGTTCGGATGCGCGGGATCGGTGACGTCGACGATCGAGGTGCCGTTCGGTTCCGGTTTTCCGGTCATCGGATTGACGGGATCTGGAATGTCGTCGGTGCCGCCATGATGGCCGATATAGGCGATCCAGCGGTTGCCCTGGTGATGGATCGTCGGCTGATAGGCGCTGCGCGCCTGCAGGTCGCTATATCCGACCAGCTTCATGTTCGAGGCTTCGGGCGGATCGCCGATCTTCGGCTGCTGGGCGCTCGCGCCATGCGCGAGCAGTACAACAACAACGGTTCCGCAAACCGCCGAAACGCGACCACTCATGCGCACCACCCCGAGTTCCCCCGCCAATCTGCGTTGGCTGTGCGCGACGCTAGCACGGCGGTATCCGCGTACAAACACACGCTCTTGACATGCAACCATTTGGTTGCCTATTATCCGACCCATGGATGAAGTCTTCAAAGCGCTCGCGGATGCCTCACGGCGGACGCTGCTGGACCGGCTTCACGACCACAACGGACAGACGCTCGGCGAGCTCTGCGACGGCCTCGACATGACGCGTCAGGCCGTGACCAAGCACCTTGTCATTCTCGAAGAGGCCAACCTCGTCACCACGATCAGGCACGGCCGCGAGAAGCTGCACTACCTCAACCCGGTTCCGATCCATCAGATCGGCGAGCGGTGGATCAGGAAATTCGAGCGCGGGAAGCTCGCTGCGCTCAGTGAATTGAAGAAACAACTGGAGAAGCGTGATGGGTAAGCCCGAATTCGTCTACGTCACCTTTATCGAGACCACGGCGGAGCAGCTGTGGGATGCGCTCACCAACAGCGAGTTCACGCGGCAATACTGGTTCGACACCGAGCTCAGGACCGACTGGAAGGTCGGTTCACCCGTCGCGCTCGCGATGGGCGGCACGATCACCGACACGGGCAAGATCCTTGAGTTCGACCGGCCGCACCGTCTCGCCTACAGCTTCAAGCACGAACTCGATACCGAGATGGGCAAGGAACCGCCGACCAGAGTCGTCTTTACGCTCGAGCCGGTCGGCAAAGTGGTCAAGCTGACCGTCACGCATGACGGCTTCGGCGCCGGCAGCAAGCTCTATGAGGGCATTTCCAGGGGCTGGCCTGCGATCCTGTCCGGACTCAAGAGCCTGCTCGAGACCGGCAAGGCATTCACGATTCCGCTCGAGGCGCTCGGCGTCGACTGCCACTGACAGCCATGAAGATCTATCGAAGGGTGCGTGCGGACATGAATATCGAAAAGTTCAAGCCGGCGATCGTCTACACGATCTACGTTGCCTCGACGCCCGAGAAGGTGTGGCAGGCACTGACCAATGCGGAGTACAGCCGAAAATACTTTTCCGGCAATGCCGTCGAGGTCGACCTCAGGATTGGCGGCGCCTACATCGTGCGTACACCCGACGGCGCGCTGCATATTTCGGGCGAGGTGATCGAATGCGATCCGTTGCGGCGGCTGACCGTCACCTTCAACGTCAACTGGCCGCAACTGATCGAGAAGCTCGGGCCGACGCTCGTCACCTACGAGATCGAGCCGGCCGGCGACGGCGTCAAGTTGACGCTGCTGCAATCGCATGACCGAGTGATCAGCGACGACATCCTTTCCGGCGGCCGTACCGGCTGGCCCGCGATCCTCTCCAGCCTGAAGAGCCTGCTGGAAACCGGGCAAGCCATGGTGATCCCGATGCAGCCGCCGGTGCGCATGCTGGCCGCCCTGAAGGAGCTGGGGATTCCGATGCCGTGAACAACTCGGCCATTGTCCCGGCGAGGGCCGGGACAACAATGGGGGGATATCGCGCCGTCACCCCAGCGCCCGCAGCTCGCGCCGCAGCACCTTGCCTGTCGCAGTCATCGGCAGGCTCTCCGCGAACTGCACGAAGCGCGGGTATTCATGGGCGGCGAGCTGGATCTTGACGAACTCCTGGATCTCGCGCGCCAGCGCGTCGCTCGGCGCGTAGCCCGGGCGCAGCACGATCCAGGCCTTGATCGATTCGGTCCTGATCGGATCGGGAATGCCGACAACGGCGGACATCGCGACCGCCGGATGCTTCATCAGCGTATGCTCGATCTCGGACGGGCCGACGCGATAGCCGGCCGTGGTGATGACGTCGTCCTCGCGGCTGACGTACCAGAAATATCCGTCCTCATCCTGCACGCCGAGATCGCCGGTCAAAAGGAATTCGCCGGCATATTTCTTATGCGTGGCCTCCGGGTTGCGCCAGTACTCGATCATGGTGCAGGGACACGGCTGGCGCACGCCGATGATGCCGCGCTGGCCCCGCGGCAATTCCTCGCCCTTGTCGTTGACGATGCGCACATCGAAGCCCGGCGTGGCACGGCCCATCGAGCCCGGGCGGATCGGAAACAGATTGGAATTGGAGCCGATCACGAGATTGCATTCGGTCTGGCCGAACACCTCATGGGCGTCGACGCCGAAGCTCTCGCGTACCCAGCCGAGCAGCTCGCCGCCCAGCGACTCGCCGCCGGTGAAGATGCTGCGCAACTTCACGCCCGGATTTTCGACATTTGCCTGCCGCATAAGCTTCAGCGCTGTCGGCGGCAGGAACACGTTGCGGATGCCGAGCTTGGCCATCATCTGCATCGCGGCCTGCGGCTCGAATTTTCGCGCGCGGTGACCGACCAACGGGATGCCGTGATACCAGAATGCCAACAGGGCGTTGATCAGCCCGCCGATCGCCGGCGTCCACATCAAGTCGCCGGGCCTCGGAAGGAAGTTGTGGCACATCTCGACATTGGGCAGATGGCCGAGCACGACGCGATGCGCATGCAGCGCGCCCTTGGGATTTCCCGTGGTGCCCGAGGTGTAGATGATCAGCGCCGGATCGTCGGCTGAAGTGTCGACGGTGATGAATTCGGGAGATGCCGATTCGATCGCGCTCCAGAACGACGTCGTGCCCGCTGGCGTGCTTTGGCCGACGATGTAGATGCTCTTCAGGTCAGGCAGGCGGTTGCGGATCTTGGCGATCTTCTCCCAGCCGGCCTCGTCGGTGATGATCGCCTTGGCAGCGGAGTTCGACAGGCGGAATTCGAGCGCATCCTCGCCGAACAGCGCAAACAGCGGGATCGAGATCATCGCCGAGCGGAACGCCGCGAGATGCGCGACCGGCAGCTCGAGCGATTGCGACAGGAACACCGCGACGCGGTCGCCGCTGACGATGCCGTCAGCCTTCAGCACATTGGCGAAGCGGCGCGAGGCGTCCGCGACCTCGTCGAACGAGGTCAGCGTGGTGCCGCCGTCCTCGTCGACATAGACCAGCGCGAGCCGGCCCGAACCATCGGCATAACGATCGCAGCAGGCGGTCGCGATGTTGAAGCGCGCAGGGATATCCCATCGGAAGTTGCGATAGAGCTCGTCGTAGGTGGTGGCTTCAGTCAGCATGGGACCCAACGAGGTTGGACTTCAGGGCTCGACTTCACTTGAACCAAAGATTTTCCGAGAGGCGCTTTGCGATCGCCCCACGTTCAGCTATCCCAAGACAATCACTGCATACAAGTCTCCGCACAATCGCCGAGAGACGAGCCATGGGGGATCAGGTCATGCAACATATGACGCGCCGCAACATCCTTCGCGCGGGTGCGACACTGGCCGCCGCGCCTTTCCTGCCCGCGTGGGCCGCTGATGACGCCGCAAAGCCGGCGTCCGAGGCGAAGCCGAAGTCCCGCCTGATCCTGCTCGGCACCGCCGGCGGGCCCACGCCGAAACCCAATCGCGCAGCGCCCGCGCAGGTCATCGTCGTCAACAACACGTCCTATGTGATCGACTGCGGCAACGGCGTCGCCCGGCAGATGATCCTGGCAAAGCTCAAACTGGCGTCGATCCGCAACGTGTTCCTGACCCACCACCACTCCGACCACAATGCCGACTACGGCAATCTGCTGCTGCTGGCCTGGGCGACCGATCTCGCCAGGCGGGTCGATACCTACGGGCCGCCGCCGCTGGCGGAGATGACGGCGCAGTTCCTTGCCCTGAATGACTACGACATCCGCACCCGCATCGCCGACGAAGGGCGCCCGCCGCTGAAAGACCTGATCGTTCCGCACGAGATCAGCGCCGGTGGCCTCGTCATGCAGGACGACAACGTCAAGGTGTCGGCGGCACTGGTCGAGCATCCTCCCGTGGAGCCTGCATTCGCCTACCGTTTCGATTGTCCTGACCGTTCGATCGTGATCTCGGGCGACACCAGGCCATCGCAAAACCTGGTCAAGCTTGCGCAGGGCGCCGACGTCCTGGTCCACGAGGTCATGCACCTGCCGTCGCTCGAGCAGCTGATCGCGACCGAGCCCAACGCAAAGACGCTGCGCGAGCATCTGCTGGCGAGCCACACCACGACCGAGCAGGTCGGCCGCATCGCTACCGAGGCGGGGGTGAAGACGCTCGTGCTGTCGCATTTCGTCCCCGGCGGCTATCCGTTCCTCAAGGACGAGGTGTGGTTCGATGCGGTACGACCCTATTATTCAGGAAATCTCGTCGTCGGCCACGACCTGCTGGAGCTTTAGATTCCTGTCTTGACGCATTTTCTTCACGCGAACCGGCATCCACTTCGCCCGAAGACGCTCTAATCACCCTGCATGTAGCGGACCGGATTTTCCTTGTCCGCCTTGAAGATGTCGGCGGCCTCGGCAAACAGCGCCGCCACGGCCGGGGCTTTCAGGTCGTCGAATGTCTCGAAGCTGAAATTGTTGCCGCCGCGCCGCAATTCGCCGAGCTTGCCTGCATAGCAGGACACCAGTGGCTTGCCGCCCCGCGTCACCGCGACATAGACGCTGATGTAGTTTTTCTGCAAAGCCACGCCGATCACCGGCCACGGTGTCTGCTTGCCGGACTTGATCGCGTAGCGAAACTGACCGTAGCCGATCATCTTCATGCGCATCCCGGCCTCGCCCGCCGGCGTTCCCGCATGGAGGTGCCGTTTCAGTGACGGCGCCGCCTTGCGCATCACTGCATGCAGCTTCTCGAGATCCGCGGTGCGGCCCGAATCAAAAGCGAGATAGGCCTCCAGACTGTCCGCGGCGACACGAAACATCGGTGGCCTCCGGCAGCTATCCGGCCAGCGCTGCCTTCACCAGCCCGCTGGCCTTGCCGAAGTCCATTTGCCCGGCGTATTTGCCGCGCAGCACACCGATGACCTTGCCCATGTCCTTCATGCCGGCAGCGCCGGTCTCGGAGATGGCAGCGGCGATCGCGGCCTTCACTTCGTCATCGGACATCTGTTTCGGCAAATAGGCCGTGATCACCGCGATTTCCTCGCGCTCCTGCTGCGCGAGCTCGGCGCGGCCGCCCTTGTCGTAGAGCTCGACCGATTCCTGGCGCTGCTTGATCATCTTCTGCAGCAGGCCGAGCAGGTCGGCGTCGGAGAGCGGCGGCTTGCCCTGCCCGCGCGCGTCGATGTCGGCGTTCTTGATGGTCGAATTGACCATGCGCAGCGTGGAGAGCTTGCGCTCATCCTTGGCCTTCATCGCCTCCTTGACCGCAGTGTTGATCTCGTCGCGCAGCATCGTTCTGTCCTTCAATCTGGCAATCGCTTGATGTAGGTGGTTCGCAGCGCCAGAACAACTCCATGTCGCTTGAAAACGCTTCAGTTCCGCAGCCATTCAACGAGCGCATCGGCGCAGGCCTTCGGCTGCTCCAGTTGCGGCAGGTGGCCGCAATTGGAGAGAACCACGAGCCTTGCACCGGGAATGCCGTTGGCCATCTCGTCCGACAACGCGTTCGGAACGGTGTTGTCGGTATCTGTTGTCAGCACCAGCGTCGGGCACTTGATCCAGGCCATGCTCGGCCGCGAATCCGGCCTGGAGAGCACCGCGGCCTGCTGGCGGATGAACGCCTCCGCGCCGACATCCTCGCTCATGTCGTCGACAATCTGGCGCAGGCTGGTGTCCCCGTGCCGCGAGGGATGTACGAAACCTGGAAACAATTCGTCGACCACGCTCCGATACTGGCCACCCTTGGCGCGCTCGATCATGCCGCGGCGGCGTGCCGTTGCTTCCGGCGTATCGGCTCTGGCCTGGGTGCTCATGAGCGCCAGCTTTGCCACCCGCTCCGGCGCCTGCCGCATGATCTCGAAGGCGATGTAGCCGCCCATCGAATGGCCCGCGAGCGCGAAGCGCGGTGGCGCCTCGGCCAAGATCCGGCGCGCGATCGCGCCCATATTGTCGTCGCGGATGTGGTTGGCGACCGTCACCGGCCCGAACCGCCAGAGCGCCGGTATGACGGGGGCAAAAATCCGCGGCGAGCAGATGACGCCCGGGACGAGCAGGATCGGCATCGAATTGTCCATGCGAAGCTCCGAACCGGGTCATTTTCGGCAAGCAAACGGCCGATCGAGGGAACTTTAGATTAAAAGGCCGTTTGGGCCTGTCAATTCGGTCGGGAATGCCGTGTGAATCAGCGCCCTTTCGCTTTGACGCCGCAGGGTGCGGCGTCTATTTAAAGGGCTCATGACACCATCCGAAAACGCTCCCGCCTGGCCGGACCACAAGCCGACCGCGCTCCTCGTGCTTGCCGATGGCACCGTGCTGGAAGGCTTTGGCCTCGGCGCGGAAGGCCACGCCGTCGGTGAAGTCTGCTTCAACACCGCGATGACCGGGTATGAGGAGATCCTCACCGATCCGTCCTATGCCGGGCAGATCATCACCTTCACCTTCCCGCATATCGGCAATGTCGGCACCAACGAAGACGACATCGAGACGGTGAACATGGCCGCGACGCCCGGCGCGCGTGGCGTGATCCTGCGTACGGCGATATCGGATCCCTCGAGCTACCGCGCCACCCGCCACCTCGACCAGTGGCTGAAGGCGCGCGGCATCATCGGGCTCTCCGGCATCGACACCCGCGCGCTGACCGCGCTGATCCGCTCCAAGGGCATGCCGAACGCGGTGATCGCGCATTCGAGGTCCGGTGAGTTCGATCTGCACGGGCTGAAGGAAGAGGCCCGTGAATGGCCCGGCCTCGAGGGCATGGACCTCGTGCCGATGGTCACCTCCGGCCAGCGCTTCACCTGGGACGAGACGCCCTGGGTATGGGGCCAGGGCTTTGGCCGGCAGACGGCGCCCGAATTCAACGTGGTTGCGATCGACTACGGCATCAAGCGCAACATCCTTCGCCTGCTCGCCGGCGTCGGTTGCAAGGTCACCGTGGTGCCGGCGACGACGCCAGCCGAGGACATCCTGGCGATGGAGCCGGACGGCGTGTTCCTGTCGAACGGCCCCGGCGATCCCGCTGCGACCGGCAAATATGCCGTACCCGTGATCCAGAAGGTGATCTCTTCGGGGACGCCGACCTTCGGCATCTGTCTCGGCCACCAGATGCTGGGGCTCGCCGTCGGTGCGAAGACCATGAAGATGCATCAGGGCCATCACGGCGCCAATCACCCGGTCAAGGACGAGACCACCGGCAAGGTCGAGATCACCTCGATGAACCACGGCTTTGCCGTGGACCAGGCGACGCTGCCCAAGGGCGCGACGCAGACCCACATCTCGCTGTTCGACGGCTCCAATTGCGGAATCGCGCTCGACGGCAAGCCGGTATTCTCGGTGCAATACCACCCCGAGGCCTCGCCCGGCCCGCGCGACTCCCACTATCTGTTCCAGCGCTTTGCCGATCTGATGCGGCAGAAGAAACCCGCCGCCTAGAGGCAATCGTCATTGCGAGGAGCGAAGCGACGAAGCAATCCATCCATCCGGGGCGGAGCGATGGATTGCTTCGCTTCGCTCGCGATGACGGAGACCTTTCCAGGTGATCGATAGCCCCCCTCCGCCGGTCGAATACGGCATCACCCCGATGGAGGTGATGGCTTCGATGCCGGGCCTCGACTTCGTGCGTGCGATCTTCGCCCGGCGACTTCCGGAGCCGCCGATTATGCAGACGGTCGAGCCGTTCGATTGCACCGCCGAGGAAGGCGTTGTGGTGATCCACAGCATCCCCGGCCTGCGCCACTACAATCCGATCGGCTCGGTGCATGGCGGCTACGCCGCGATCCTGCTCGATTCCGCGATGGGGCTCGCGGTGCAGAGCACGCTGCCGAAGGGCTCGGGCTATACCACGCTGGAGTTCAAGATCTCCTTCGTCCGCGGCATGAGCAGGGACACCGGCACGATCCGCACCGAGGGCCGCGTGCTCAATGCCGGCCGCCGCGTTGCGACCGCGGAAGCGCGTATCACGGACGACAAGGGCAAGCTGATCGCCCACGCCACCACGACCTGCCTGGTCTTCGAACTGCCGAAGACGGCCTGAGCTGCAGGAACACGAGACCCTGACAGCGGGTTGAGCAAAGCATAATCTCCTGCTGACGGGAGGCACCCATGTCCGCAGTCAAAGCCGGGATCGAGCCGCAGGCAATCGTCTTCGCCGACGACGGGCTCGTGCCCAACAATCCGATGCCGTTCCTGGTCTACAAGGGCGCCGTCGAGGTCGGAGGCGATCCCGAGGCCACCATCGAGGACCTGTTCGCCCGCAACGGCTGGGGCGCGATGTGGCGCAACGGCGTTTACGATTTCGCGCATTATCACGCCACTGTGCATGAGGTACTCGGCATCGCCCGCGGCCGCGCGCGGGTGCAATTCGGCGGCGAGCGCGGGCGCGCGCTTGACATCGCGGCCGGCGACGTCGCGATCCTGCCGGCCGGCACCGGACATCAATGCCTGTCGGCGAGTGACGACTTCTCCGTGGTCGGCGCCTATCCGCCCGGCCCGCCGATGGATTTGCAGCGGCCGTCGCCGGAGAACCATGCCAGGGCATTGAAGACAATCCCGCGCGTCGCGGTCCCGGCGACTGATCCGGTGCTGGGAAGTGATGGGCCGCTGGTCAGGTTGTGGCACCGATAAGCTCCGGCCCGTCGTTGCGAGCGCAAGCGAAGCAATCCATCCCTCCCCGCCGGGAATGAGTGGATGGCTTCGTCGCTTCAGCGCGACATTGCCTTGCAATCTTGTCGCGAACTCCACGCCATGACCGGCCTACGCCGCGTTGCTGCCTTCCTGACGGCTGGCCTCGAACAGAAACCAGGTGCGACGCTCGGTTTCGTCGATGAATGTCTCAAGCAGACCCGCGGTGCCGGAATCCTCGTGCTCGTCGCACAGCTTGTGCGCCTTGCGCATCGCGGCCGCGATATGCTTGTTGTCTTCCATCAACTCGCGCAGCATCTCGCGCGGCGGCACGTAGAGTTCGTTATTGTCCTGGATGGTCTGATGCCTGGTGATGTCGCTGATCGATTTCAGCGTCGTGCCGCCGAGCTTGCGCACCCGTTCGGCGAGCTGATCCGTGGTGGCGAAGATCGCATCCGACTGCTCGTCCAGCATCAGATGATAGTCGTGGAAATGCCGACCGCTGACGTGCCAGTGGAAGTTCTTGGTCTTCAGGTAGAGCGCGAAGGCATCCGCCAGCAGCGTATTGAGCGAGGCTGAAATCTTCTCTGCCGCAGCCTGCGGGAGGTCGCTGGGCGTATCCAGATCGGGCGAGATTTTGTCGGATTTGTCGTCAGTCTTGGCTTTGCTCACGGTGGACCTTCCTGTTAGGAACCGGACGTTCGGCGCATTGCACATTCGTCGCCGGACCGCTAACGCATCACCCACCTGCCCGTTCCTGTGTGCAGCGGAACCCCGATTTTTGCCGGAATGACCACGCGATGGATGAATGGATCGACTACTACGATTCCACGCATACGATCTATGCGAGCAGGCTGCACCGCGACCTGCACTTCGAGGCCATCGCGCGCGATATCATCGGCTACATCCCCTCCCCCGATGCCGTGGTGCTGGACTATGCCTGCGGCGAAGCTCTCTCGGCCATGAAGGTCGCCGATGCGTGCGCCAAGCTCTATCTGGCCGAGCCCGCGCCCGGCGTGCGCGGCCGGCTGATCGCGCGCTTTGCGCCCAACACCAGGATCCGTGTTCGCTCGCTCGACGACCTGAAGCAGATGGAGCCGGACACGGTCGACCTCGTCGTGATGAATTCGGTCGCGCAATACATGACGCCGGAGGAACTGGATTCCGCGTTCGGTGTGGTCCGCCGCCTGCTGAAGCCCACCGGCCGTTTCGTGCTCGGCGACATCCTGCGGCCCGAGGTCGGGATGCCGCGCGATGTGCTGGCGCTGCTGCGCTTCGCTGCAACCCATGGCTTCCTGCGCGATGCGCTGATCGGGCTGGTCTCGACGGCACTCTCCGACTACCGCCAACTGCGCAACAAGATCGGCCTGCAGCGTTACGCCGAGGGCGAGATGATCGCAAAGCTGGGCGCAGCCGGCTTCACGGCCACGCGCGCACCTGAAAACATCGGGCACAACCCGTGGCGGATGACCTTCGTGGCGCACCATTGACCGGCCGTCGGCCACGTTAAGGTTAATGATGACTAAACGTGGCTGCCGCGGACATAGTCGGCAATGATCGACTTGGCCCGGTGGCGGAAGGCGTCGACGCGAGAGCAGTGCATCGCTCTTTATCCTGGTTCAAACCCAGGCCGGGCCTCCAGCCTTCGCTGCCGACGCAGCTTCGGCTCGGCAGGCCTTCCCTGGCGAAGGCTGCCGCGGCGTAGCCCGAAGGGCAAAGCCGGGCTGGATGTCCCCACATAAAAGTGCTGCTTCAATCCGTGTCGGCGATCTCGCATTCAGCGACGAGCGACAATCGTCCGGCATCGCGCGCCGCGGACTTGATCACCGCATCGATCAGGCCTGGAAAGCGCGCGTCGAGATCCTCACGGCGCAGCTTCATCAGGCGGTTGGTGCCGACGATGCGGGTTTGCATCAGTCCCGCGTCGCGCAGCTTCGTGAAATGATAGGCCAGATTCGATTTGCCGCTGAGTTCGTTGAAATCGCCGCAGCACAACTCGGTCCCGTCGCGTTGGTGCTGCGCCAGCTGATAGACGATCGCCAGTCGAATGGGATCGCTCAGGCAATCCAGCACGAGTGGCAACTCGATTTCGTCGCGGGTCGGATGTCGCAAGGGTCTTGCCATCACCCATCCATACTGATTCCGATCGGCGCCCGCAATGTTCAATATTTCTTGAACTAATTGACTCGGAAAGAACGAGCGATCAATAGTTCAATAAACCTTGAACAAGGAACGATGATGAGCGTGCTTTGGTTGGCGACGGCGGCATTTGCGATTGGGACAGAAGCATTTGTAATTGCGGGACTTTTGCCGGTTATCGCGGCGGACCTGCAGGTCTCCCTGGCATCGACCGGCCAATTGGTGACCGTGTACGCCCTGACTTACGCCGTCGGCTCGCCGCTTCTCGCGGTCGCCTTCAATAACCTCGATCGCCGGACATTGCTGGCACTTGCCCTCTCCTCTTTCATCGCCGCCAATTTTCTGGCGGCAACGACTTTTCTGCTGCTGCTGATCTCGCGCATGCTGATGGCCGTCGGAGCCGGTCTGTGTATGCCGACCGCCCTTGCCGTGTCGGTCGCCATCGCTTCTCCCGAGCGGCGCGGCCGAGCAATTGCACTCGTGACCTCGGGACTGACTGTGGCAACGGTCGTTGGCGTTCCGTTCGGCACCCTGATCGGCAATCACCTCGGCTGGCGCGCCACTTTCGTCATGGTCGCCGGCCTCGGCGCGGTCGCATTGCTGGGACTGCTGTTCGGACTTCCGCGTGGCCTGCCGCGCACGACGGCCACCCTCGGTGAACGCATCGCGGTTGCGCGGCGTGGAGCCATTCTGCACGCACTCGCCATCACAGTTCTTTGGGCGGCGGGCGGTTTTACCGTATTCGCCTATTTGTCGGTGCCTCTGCGCGTGCTCGGCTTCGGTCCCACTGAAATCAGCCTTGCATTGCTGATTTTCGGCTCAGCCGCTGCGATCGGCAACCTGCTCGGCGGCGCGCTTGCCGACCGCATCGGCCCGATTCCGACTGCCGCGCTGGGGCTGACCGGAATGGTGCTGGCCCTGGCCCTGCAATCCGTCACGCTGAAATTCGTGCCGCCGGAACTGGCTCGGCCGCTCTTCCTCGGCCTGATCTTTTGGCAGGGTCTCGCGGCCTGGGCCTTCTATACCGCGCAAGTCGCAAGCATCGTGCGAATTGAACCCAACGTCGCCACGATCGCGCTGTCGCTGAATGCCTCGGCACTGTATCTCGGCATCGCGATCGGAGGGATGGCGGGCGCCGTAGTGCTGTCGGTGATGGACCCGAGCGACCTTGGCTGGACGGGCGGCCTCAGCGTCGTTGCCGCACTCGCAGCGCTCCTGGTTCAGGGTCGGCAGATGTGGCTAAAACCGCTCAAAATTGCCGGTTGATTCGGTCTTTTTAGGGGTTTCGCGGGTGCGGAAACTGGTCTAAAGACCACCCGCGCGCGAGGGATCGCGCTTCCCGCGCTACAAACTGTAGCGCAGGGCTCGAGGGACGCGCGATCCGCGCGCCCTTTTTTTGTGCCCAAATTCCAGTTCGCGAGACCTGATGCCCAAAAGAACCGACATCTCCACCATCCTGATCATCGGCGCCGGTCCCATCGTGATCGGCCAGGCCTGCGAATTCGACTATTCCGGCACGCAGGCCTGCAAGACGCTGAAGGAAGAGGGTTATCGGATCGTCCTGGTCAATTCCAACCCGGCGACGATCATGACCGACCCGGAGCTGGCTGATGCGACCTATATCGAGCCGATCACTCCCGAGATCGTCGCCAAGATCATCGAAAAGGAGCGCCACGTCGTCCCCGGCGGATTCGCGCTGCTGCCGACCATGGGCGGGCAGACTGCGCTGAACTGCGCGCTGTCGCTCCGCAAGCAGGGTACGCTGGAGAAGTTCGACGTCGAGATGATCGGCGCTACCGCCGATGCCATCGACAAGGCCGAAGACCGCCAGCTGTTCCGCAACGCGATGGAGAAGATCGGCCTGAAGACGCCGAAGTCGCGGCTTGCCAACGCCTCCGCGCTGAAGAAATCCGACCGCGACAAATATCTTGCCGACCGCGAGAAGCTGTCCGGCGCCGAGCTCGCAGAGTTCGAGCAGCAATGGGACGCCGGCGAGAACGAGCGGCGCAAGCGCTACCAGCAACAGGCATTCGCCGAAGCGCTGATGGCGCTGTCCGACATCGGCCTGCCGGCGATCATCCGCCCCTCCTTCACGCTCGGCGGCACCGGCGGCGGCATCGCCTACAACAAGGAAGAGTATCTCGACATCATCGAGCGCGGCCTCGACGCCTCGCCGACCAACGAGGTGCTGATCGAGGAATCCGTTCTCGGCTGGAAAGAGTTCGAGATGGAGGTGGTGCGCGACAAGAAGGATAATTGCATCATCATCTGCTCGATCGAGAACGTCGATCCGATGGGCGTGCACACCGGCGATTCCATCACCGTGGCGCCGGCGCTGACGCTGACCGACAAGGAATACCAGATCATGCGCGACGCATCGATTGCGGTGCTGCGCGAGATCGGGGTGGAGACCGGCGGCTCCAACGTGCAGTTCGGCATCAATCCGGACGACGGCCGCATGGTCGTGATCGAGATGAACCCGCGAGTTTCCCGCTCTTCGGCATTGGCATCGAAAGCGACCGGCTTCCCGATCGCCAAGGTCGCGGCCAAGCTCGCGATCGGCTACACGCTGGACGAGATCGCCAACGACATCACCGGCGGGGCGACGCCGGCCTCGTTCGAGCCGACCATCGACTACGTGGTCACCAAGATCCCGCGCTTCGCGTTCGAGAAGTTTCCCGGCGCCTCCTCCACGCTGACGACCTCGATGAAATCGGTCGGCGAGGTGATGGCGATCGGCCGCACCTTCCAGGAGAGCCTGCAGAAGGCGCTGCGCGGGCTCGAGACCGGCTTGACCGGCCTCGACGAGATCGACATCGAGGGTCTCGGCCGCAGCGACGACAAGAACGCAATCCGCGCCGCGCTCGGCACGCCGACGCCGAACCGCCTGATGCAGGTCGCGCAGGCGATGCGGCTTGGCTGGTCGAACGAGGAGATCTTCAACTCCTGCAAGATCGACCCCTGGTTCCTCGCCGAGATGCGCGGCATCGTCGAGATGGAGGACAAGGTTCGCAAGAACGGCCTGCCGCCGAACGGCTACGGGATGCGCATGCTGAAGGCGATGGGCTTCTCTGATGCGCGGCTTGCCGTCCTGACCGAAACCACCGAAGCCGAGGTGACCGCGAAGCGACACGCGCTCGGCGTCCGTCCGGTGTACAAGCGGATCGACACCTGCGCTGCGGAATTCGCCTCGCCCACGGCTTACATGTATTCGACCTACGAAGCGCCGTTCGCAGGCCGCCTGGCCGACGAAAGCGAGCCGTCCGACAAGAAGAAGGTGATCATCCTCGGCGGCGGGCCGAACCGTATCGGCCAGGGTATCGAGTTCGACTATTGCTGCTGCCATGCCTGCTTCGCGTTGGCCGACGCCGGCTACGAGACCATCATGGTCAACTGCAATCCCGAGACGGTGTCGACCGACTACGACACCGCCGATCGGCTGTACTTCGAGCCGCTGACCGCCGAGGACGTGCTCGAGATCATCGCAACGGAGCGCCGGAACGGCACGCTGCACGGCGTGATCGTGCAGTTCGGCGGCCAGACCCCGCTGAAGCTGGCGCGCGCGCTGGAAGCCGCCGACGTGCCGATCCTCGGCACCTCGCCCGATGCGATCGACCTTGCAGAGGACCGCGACCGCTTCAAGCGCATCCTCGACAAGCTGCGCCTGAAGCAGCCGAAGAACGGCATTGCCTATTCGGTCGAGCAGGCGCGGCTGGTGTCGGCCGATCTCGGCCTGCCGCTGGTGGTGCGTCCATCCTACGTGCTCGGCGGCCGCGCGATGCAGATCATCCGCGAGGAGAACCAGCTCAACGATTACCTGCTCGGCACGCTGCCCGAGCTGGTGCCCGCCGACGTCAAGGCGCGCTACCCGAACGACAAGACCGGTCAGATCAACACCGTGCTCGGCAAGAACCCGCTGCTGTTCGACCGCTATCTGTCCGACGCGACCGAGGTCGACGTCGACTGCCTCTCCGACGGCAAGGACACCTTCATCGTCGGCATCATGGAGCATATCGAGGAAGCCGGCATCCATTCCGGCGATTCAGCCTGCTCGCTGCCGCCGCACTCGCTTGATACGACGATGATCGAGGAGCTGGAGCGGCAGACCCGCGAGCTCGCACTCGGCCTCGACGTGGTCGGCCTGATGAACGTGCAATACGCCATCAAGGACGGCGAGATCTACGTGCTCGAGGTCAACCCGCGCGCCTCTCGCACGGTGCCGTTCGTCGCCAAGGTGGTCGGCACGCCGGTCGCCAAGATCGCGGCGCGCGTGATGGCCGGCGAGAAACTCGCCGACTTCAAGCTGAAAAAGAAGCAGCTCGGCCATGTCGGCGTGAAAGAGTCCGTCTTCCCGTTCGCGCGCTTCCCCGGTGTCGATACCGTGCTTGGCCCCGAGATGCGCTCGACCGGCGAGGTCATGGGCATCGACCGCTCGTTCGAGGTGGCGTTCGCCAAGAGCCAGCTCGGCGGTGGCACCCGCGTGCCGCGCCGAGGCACGGTGTTCGTCTCGGTGCGCGGCGACGACAAGATGCGGATCGCGGACGCGGTCCGCCTCCTGCACTCGCTCGGCTTCAAGGTGATGGCGACCTCGGGCACCCAGCGCTATCTCAGCGACAATGGTGTGCCGACGGAGAAAGTGAACAAGGTGCTGGAGGGGCGTCCGCACATTGTCGACGCCATCACCAATGGCGACGTCCAGCTGGTCTTCAATACCACCGAGGGTCCGCAGGCACTGGCCGACAGCCGCTCGCTGCGCCGGGCTGCCCTCTTGCATAAAGTGCCGTATTACACCACTCTTTCCGGCGCGGTGGCGGCCGCGCAGGGGATCCGCGCCTATCGGGACGGGGACCTTGAGGTCCGCACGCTTCAGAGTTACTTTTCCGAGAGCTGACCGCTGCTCCGGCCGAAGGCCCCAGCCGGTCAGCAATTAGCCTGACGGCTGGAACTCACCGCGCGATTGGATGTTGTCTCGGCCCTTAGCGGGGCCGAAAATCACTGGGCTTCCGGGCGCTTTTCGGCCCTGATTCCTGCGTTAGCTGAAACAAATGCTCGTGCACGCCGGGGGCGCGCGCGATAAAGGACGAAGATGATGGATAAGGTTCCGATGACCGCGGGTGGATACGCCGCGCTGACGGACGAGTTGAAGCATCGCCAATCGGTGGACCGTCCGCGCATCATCGAACATATCGCGGAAGCTCGATCGCATGGCGACCTCTCGGAGAACGCCGAGTATCACGCGGCGAAGGAAGAGCAGTCTCACAACGAAGGCCGCATCGCCGAGTTGGAAGACAAGCTCGCGCGAGCCGACATCATCGACATCTCCAAGCTCTCCGGCGACACCATCAAGTTCGGCGCCACCGTGACGCTGGTCGACGAGGACACCGAGAAGAAGGCGGTGTGGCAGATCGTCGGCGAGGTCGAAGCCGACGCGAAGAAAGGCCGCATCTCGATCACCTCGCCTTTGGCGCGCGCGCTGATCGGCAAGAAGAAGGGCGCTACCGTCGAGGTGATGGCGCCGGGCGGCGCCAAGGCCTACGAGATCACCAAGGTCGAGTGGCGCTAGTTACCTCGATGTGACTGGTGCAGAAAAGCCGCGTCGGCCACGCGGCTTTTTTTGCACCCGCATTCTGACGCCAATGTGAGTGGAGAGGCGCTGCGCCCCATACTATGGGGAGATCACGATATGATTATGCATCATAATCATCTTGAGGTGGGTTTGGAATCAGCACGGTGATGCGTTGCAACACGCGCCTTGTGTCGTTGCATGTCGCTGCTGTGCGACGATATTTCGCGGTCTCGACGGCGAGGAATGATTCCAGGCGCAGGGTGTTAACATCACGCGGTTGTGGCAGACACCGTCGACGCGTGCAAAGTTCCAGCGTGTCAAACAAGGGGTAAATGACATTGGACCAGACGTTTTCAAAGTTTCAGCCGCTGGCTCTCAGCCTGCTCCGGTTCATCACCGGACTGCTGTTGTTTCAGTTCGGCGTCGCCAAGCTGCTTAAATTCCCGCCCGGGACGATGTTCGACAAAGTCGAATTGTTCTCGTTGGTCGGAACTGCCGGCATTATTGAACTGATCCTCGGCGCGCTGCTAATGATCGGCCTGTTTTCCCGGATCGTGGCCTTCGTCTTGTCGGGAGAAATGGCTTTCGCCTATTTCATCTACCACTTCCCCAAGGGCTTTTATCCGCTGCTCAATGGCGGCACTCTGGCGATCGCGTTCTGCTTCGCCTGCCTCTACCTCGCGACCTCGGGCCCCGGCCCCATCAGCGTCGACGCGATGCTGAAGAAGTAGCGAACACCCGTCATTGCGAGTGCAGCGAAGCATTTTCTCCGCGAGCGACGAAGCATGGATTGCTTCGTCGCTTCAGCGCAAAATTGCATGCAATTTTGTCGCGAACTGCTCGCAATGACGGATCAACGGAGACCGCGCCTCAGCCGGCGGCCCTGAGATCCAGCGGCACCGCCGCCTCGTACTTTGAATTGTGCAGCACCAGCGACGTCCGGACGTTGCGCACATGTGGCGCGGCTGTCAGGTGGGTGACGAAATCCTGGAACGTCGCCATGTCGGGCGCGACGCATTTCAGGATGAAGTCGACCTCGCCCGACAGCATCCAGCATTCCCGCACCAGCGGCTCGGCGCGCACGAAGGTCTCGAAGGCGCGCAGATCGGCGTCGGCCTGGCTCGACAGATGAACCGCAGCGAACACGGTCACGTCGAAGCCGAGACGGCGCGGATCGAGCAGGCCGCGGTATCCCTGGATGTAGCCTTCCTCCTCCAGAGTCCGGACCCTGCGCAGGCAGGGTGGCGGCGAGATCCCGACGCGCTTGGCCAGTTCCACGTTGGTGATTCGGCCGTCCGCCTGGATTTCGGCGAGGATTTTGAGGTCGATCTCGTCAAGGTTCTTCGACACGCGACTACGGTTCCCTAAGGGCTTGGAAGGCTCGGCAGCTCTGCCGGCAACTCTCATAGCGCAGGCGGCGCAGCTTGCGCAATTTTATTGCGCGTGCAGCGCACGATTTCGCGAATTTGATTTCAGTTCCGGGGAAAAATCGCTGGCTTGGATTGCAATTCTTGCATAGCTACCCAGATATCATATTCTTGGATTTGACACTTTTGGCGCCGCTGCGACGCGTTTCCGGGCGCTTCCCGCACAAGTCCTGATCAAAGTCCCCAAAACAGAGGGATCTGCCAATGCCCGCGCCTATCCATGCCAAGGTCGCCATCATCGGGTCCGGCCCCGCCGGGTACACCGCGGCGATCTACGCGGCGCGCGCGATGCTCGAGCCGGTGCTGATCCAGGGCATCCAGCCGGGCGGGCAGCTCACCATCACCACCGATGTCGAGAACTATCCGGGTTTCGCCGACGTGATCCAGGGTCCCTGGCTGATGGAGCAGATGGAGAAGCAGGCGTCCCATGTCGGCACCAGCATCGTCACCGACCTTGTCACCAAGCTTGAGCTCTCCCAGCGGCCGTTCCGCCTGACCTGCGATTCCGGCGACATCTATCTGGCTGAAACCGTCATCCTCGCCACCGGCGCACAGGCGCGCTGGCTCGGGATACCGTCGGAAGTGAAATTCCAGGGTGGCGGCGTGTCGGCTTGCGCCACCTGCGACGGCTTCTTTTATCGCAACAAGGAGGTCGTGGTGGTCGGCGGCGGCAATACCGCGGTCGAGGAGGCGCTGTACCTCACCAACCACGCCACGCAAGTCACCATCGTGCATCGCCGCGACCACTTCCGCGCCGAGCGCATCCTGCAGGAGCGCCTGTTCAAGCACCCGAAGATCAGGGTGGTCTGGGACTCCGTGCTCGACGAGATCTGCGGGACCGAGAACCCGAGCAAGGTCACGTATGTGCGACTGAAGAACGTCAAGACCGGCGCGCTGACGGAACTCAAGACCGACGGCGTCTTCGTCGCGATCGGCCACGCGCCCGCGACCGAGTTGGTCAAAGGCCAGATCAAGCTCAAACCGTCTGGCTATGTCGAGGTGGCGCCGAATTCGACCGCAACCTCGGTCCCTGGCCTGTTCGCCGCAGGCGACGTGGCGGACGAAACCTATCGGCAGGCGGTCACCGCCGCCGGCCTCGGCTGCATGGCGGCACTCGAGGCGGAACGCTTTCTGGCTCTTCGCGCGAATGATCGCGCAGCGGCGGAATAGTCATGGCACGATCTCGCGACGGATTTACGGATATGGACTGGGACAAGCTGAAGGTTTTCCACGCAGCGGCGGAAGCGGGCAGCTTCACGCATGCCGGCGAGCAGCTTGGACTTTCGCAATCGGCGGTCTCCCGCCAGGTCAGTGCGCTGGAGCAGGAGCTGTCGGTCTCGCTGTTCCACCGCCACGCCCGCGGCCTGATCCTGACCGAACAGGGCGATCTGCTGTTCCGCACCGCCCACGACGTGTTCATGCAACTGCAGGCTGCGCGGGCAAAACTCACCGACAGCCGCGAACGGCCGAGCGGCGACCTCAAGATCACGACGCCGCCCGCGCTCGGCATCAACTGGCTGATCCCGCGGCTCGACGAGTTCACCGCGCTCTATCCGGACATCCGGATCTCGCTGATCGTCACCGACGAGGATCTCGATCTGTCGATGCGCGAGGCCGACGTTGCGATCCGCACCCGCAAGCCGACCCAGCCCGACCTGATCCAGCGCAAGCTGTTCTCGATCGGTTTCCACGCCTACTGCTCGCCGGAATACATCAAGCGCTTCGGCACGCCGCGGACGCTCGATGATCTCGACTCGCATCGCATCATCATGCTCGGCGATGCGCAGGTGCAGCCGCATCTGCAGAACCGAAGCTGGCTGATCGACGCCGGCCGCAACGGCTCCGGGCCGCGAGAACCCTACTTCAAGGTCAACAACATCCTGGGGCTGGTGCGCGCCTGTCAGCAGGGGCTCGGCATCGCCGCGCTGCCGGACTATCTGGTCGAAGAGAACAACCGCCTCGTGCAGTTGTTCGGCGAATCCGACTCTATCGCACTCGACACCTACTTCGTCTATCCGGAGGAGCTGAAGACGGTGGCGCGGGTGCAGGTGTTCCGCGACTTTGTGGTGAGCAAGGCGCAGCGCTGGCCGTCCTGATTAAGCGGCCCTTATACGTTTCCGTTATACGGCTCCGCGCCGCTGCAAGATGCCCCCCAAATCTCCGCATGTCTGACATGCGGCTCGGACGGTTGCCGCATGGCGGTTATGGGGATCATAGTATCAACACGCTGAGCGGTCGCGTCGCGCATATGTCCCCCTCCTCCAGTGGCGCGGTTGTTCAGTAATCCCTCTTGGAAGGTGATTGTGTCGGCCTCACGTGGCCAATACCTCAAGCCGGGCTCAGTCGAGCCCGGCTTTTTTTCATCTCGACGTCATGTCCGCGCCGACATAACGGATTGCACCTGCGGGCTTGTGCACGCATTGACAATACGAACGCATCGCAGCATCATCGTTTCATGATCACGACTTCGTGCGCAGCTCTCTCGTCGAAAAAAGGTCCCCTCCCGGGGACACGAGATCGCGCGCGATAAGATCATCCTTCGCATTTGAACGATCCCGAAACCCCGCCGTCTGGACGGGGTTTTTTGTTGGGTCCCGTCTCCGGCTTCCCCACCTCAAGGAGATGGAACATGACTGATCTACAACAACAATTGCATGGCCTGTGGCTGCCTTTGATCACTCCGTTTCGCGACGGTGAGCTCGACGTCACCTCGCTGCGCCGTCTGGTGCGGCACTATGCCGGCCAGCCCGTCGACGGCTTGATCCTCGGTGCAACCTCCGGTGAGGGCATGTCGCTGGGCCTGGGCGAGCTGGAGGGGCTGGTGAGCGTGGTGCTCGCCGAGCTCAGTGCCACCTCCCGCCATCTGCCGGTCTGCCTGGGACTTTCCGGCGCCAGCACTGCACGAATGAAGGAAACGCTTGATGACACCGCCGACTGGCCGATCGACGGCTACCTGATCGCAAGCCCCTATTACACGCGCCCCTCGCAGCGCGGGCTCGTGCAGCACTTCAACGCGCTCGCCGATCACGCCGCCTGGCCGATCGTGCTCTACAACATCCCCTACCGCACAGCGGTGAACCTCACCAACGAGACGCTGCTTTCGCTTGCCGCGCACCCAAACATCGTCGGCATGAAGGATTGTTGCGCCGATCGCGCCCAGACGATCGACTTCATCGCCCGGCGGCCGGCCGGCTTCCGCGTGCTGACCGGCGAGGACACGCAAACGTTCGACGCGCTGTCCGACGGCGCCGATGGCGCGATCCTGCTGTCGGCGCATGTTCAGACCGAGACCTTCGCCTCGATCAGAATGCTGCTGAGAGAGGGCAATCGCGATGCGGCGCTGGCCGCGTGGCAGAGTGTCGCCCCCCTGACCCGGCTATTGTTCGCCGCGCCGAGCCCGTCGCCGGCCAAGCACTGGCTGTGGCGGCTGGGCCTGATCGACAGCCCCGAGGTCCGGCTGCCAATGGTTGAGGTCAGCGCCGATCTCGCCGCCTGGCTCGATGCGGAAATGGAGCGGCGGGCACAGCCGATGCCGCAGCCGGCGTGATCTTCGTGTCCGGATGAAGCGTCAGCGAAATCCGGGCTATTCGCCAGCGGAGCCTAGAGCATGATCCGGAAAAGTGTGCAGCGGTTTTCCCTCGCGACAAACGCGGAACGCGTTTGCGCGGAGATCATACTCAAACAAGGAGCCAAAGCGCGATGACGATTCGGCCTTATCTCGTCCCGCTTTAGTCCAGTTTCGTGCGGGACAATCGCAGCGCGTTGCCGATGACGCTGACCGAGGACAGCGCCATCGCAGCTGCGCCGACCATCGGCGACAACAGGATGCCGAACAGCGGATACAGCACGCCGGCTGCGATCGGAACGCCGGCGGCGTTGTAGACGAAGGCGAAGGCCAGGTTCTGGCGAATGTTGCCCATGGTCGCAACCGACAGCCGCCGGGCACGAACGAGGCCCGTCAGGTCGCCGGTGAGCAGCGTGATGCCGGCGCTTTCGATCGCGACATCCGTGCCGCCGCCCATCGCGATGCCGACATCGGCGGCGGCGAGCGCCGGCGCGTCGTTGACGCCGTCGCCGGCCATCGCGACGGTGCGGCCCTCGCGGCGCAGCCGCCGCACGACCTCGCTCTTGCGTTCCGGCAGCACACCGGCCTCGACCTCATCGATGCCGAGCGTGCGCGCCACGGCCTGCGCCGTGGTCTGGTTGTCGCCGGTCAGCATCACGATGCGCAGGCCTTCGGCGCGCAGCGCCTGCAAGGCTTTCGCTGCCGACGCCTTGACCGGATCGGCGATCGCGATCACGCCGGCGATGCGGCCATCGACGGCGACATAGATCGCAGTGGCGCCGTCCACACGCGCGGCTTCGGCGGCCCGATCCAGCGCTGACGTAGCGACCTTGAGCTCACCCATCAGCATGGCATTGCCGAGCGCGACCTGCTTGCCCGCAACCATGCCGGTCGCGCCCTTGCCGGACGGTGAGGCGAAGTTGCCGACCGCAGCGGGTGCAAGCTCGCGCTCCTTCGCCGCTGTCAGGATCGCTTGCGCCAACGGATGCTCGCTGCCTTGCTCGACACTTGCAGCGAGGCGCAGCAGGCCGGCCTCGTCGAAGCCTTCAGCCGGAATGACGCGCGCGACCTTCGGCTTGCCCTCGGTCAGCGTTCCGGTCTTGTCGATGACAAGCGTATCGACTGCCTCCATCCGCTCCAGTGCCTGCGCGTCGCGGATCAGGATGCCGGACTGCGCGCCGCGGCCGACGCCGACCATGATCGACATCGGCGTCGCGAGCCCGAGCGCGCAGGGGCAGGCGATGATCAGCACCGTGACCGCGGCGACAAGCGCGAAGGTCAGGCGCGGCTCCGGTCCGTACAGCTCCCATGCGACGAAGGCGAGCACGGCGGCGGCGATGACCGCCGGCACGAACCAGCCGGCGACGCGGTCGGCGAGCCGCTGGATCGGCGCGCGCGAGCGCTGCGCCTTCGCGACCATGTCGACGATCCGCGACAGCATGGTGTCGCGACCGACCTTCTCGGCCTGCATCACGAAGCCGCCGCTCTGGTTGACGGTGCCGCCGATCACGCGATCGCCTTCGGCCTTGGGCACGGGCATCGACTCGCCGGTGACCATGGATTCATCGACCACCGCGTGCCCCTCGGTCACGATGCCGTCGACCGGGGCCTTCTCGCCGGGCCGTACCCGCAAGCGATCGCCGACCTTGATCGCGTCGATCGCGATGTCTTCTTCACCGTGATCGGTGATGCGCCGCGCGGTCTTCGGCGCAAGGCCGAGCAGCGCGCGGATCGCGCCCGAGGTCCGCGCCCGCGCACGCAGCTCCAGCACCTGGCCAAGCAGCACCAGAACGGTGATGACCGCCGCCGCCTCGAAATACACCGCGACCGCGCCATGCATGTCGCGAAACGCGGGCGGAAACAGCTGCGGCGCCAACGTCGCGATCACGCTGTAGATGTAGGCAACACCGGTGCCCATCGCGATCAGCGTGAACATGTTGAGATTGCGCGTGACCAGCGACTGCCAGCCGCGCTGAAAGAATGGCGCGCCGGCCCACAGCACCACAGGCGTCGCCAGCACGAACGAGATCCAGTTCGACCAGGTCTGCGGAACCAGATGCATCAGGCCGAGATGGCTGCCCATCTCGAGCACGAAAACGGGTAACGTAAGCGCCAGCGCGATCCACAAGCGCCTGGTCATGTCGATCAGTTCAGGATCGGGCCCGTTGTCGAGCGAGACCTGCTCAGGCTCCAGCGCCATGCCGCAGATCGGACAACTGCCCGAACCGACCTGACGCACCTCGGGATGCATCGGACAGGTGTAGATGGTGTCCGCAGGCGCGGGCGGCTCGGGTTCGCGGGGGCTCAGGAATTTCTCCGGCTCGGCCTCGAAGCGCTCGCGGCAGCGGCCGCTGCAGAACAAATACTCATCGCCCTTGTAGTTGAAGCGGTGCCTGGCGGTGGCCGGATCGACCTTCATGCCGCAGACAGGATCGATCGCCATGTCGGGCTCGGCCGGCGTGTCACCATGATCATGCTTGCCAGCGCAACAGGAATGTGCGGCCGCGCCGTGATGGCGGTGATGCGCGTGTGGATGGTCGTGCTCTGCGTGTGCCACCAGACTCTTCCCCGCCGGTTTCCGGCCTCTTGCGTTTAATACCCTAGGGGGGTATATGACGCTTATGCGCGAAGAGATCAAGGCATCCTGTTTAAAACGGCTCAAGCGAATCGAGGGCCAGATCCGCGGCCTCGCCGGCATGGTCGAGGAGGATCGCTATTGCATCGACGTGGTGACGCAGATTGCCGCCGCGCGCGCGGCGCTGCGTCGCGTCGAGGAAGAGGTGCTGCGCGACCATGTCGCCCATTGCGTCGAGCATGCGATCTCGTCCGGCGACAAGGCCGACCAGCGGCGCAAGATCACCGAGCTGATGGATGTGATCGGCCGCGTGGACCGGTGAATTGCCACATATTCGCTGTCGTCCCTGCGAAAGCAGGACCCATAACCACCAATGGTGGATGGGGCGAGGCTTGGGCCGCAGCCCGCTTCAACGACACAATCCTGCGGTTATGGGTCTCGGGTCGCGCTTCGGTTGCCCGGGATGACGTGGGGAAAGAGGCCGCGATCGCGATCAGGTATTGAAGCGGAAATGCATGACGTCGCCATCGGCGACGACGTAGTCCTTGCCTTCGAGCCGCAGCTTGCCGGCATCGCGCGCGCCGGCTTCGCCATTGCCGGCGATATAGTCAACATAGGCGATGGTTTCGGCGCGGATAAAGCCCTTCTCGAAATCCGTATGGATCACGCCGGCGGCGGCCGGAGCCTTTGTGCCACGATCGATGGTCCACGCGCGCGCTTCCTTCGGCCCGACCGTGAAATAGGTGATGAGGTCGAGCAGCTGATAGCCGGCGCGGATCAGGCGGTCGAGCCCGGCCTCTTCCAGGCCCAGCGTGTCCAGGAAATCGACGCGTTCCTCACGCGACAGCGTCGCGATCTCGGATTCGATCTTGGCTGAGATCACGACCGCCACCGCGCCCTCCTCCCTGGCGCGCTCGAACACTGCACTGGAAAAGCTGTTGCCGTCTTTCGCCGAGCCTTCCTCGACGTTGCAGACATAGAGCACCGGCTTCGAGGTCAGCAGGCCGAGCATGCGGAACGCCCGTTCCTCCTCCGGCTTGCGCTCCAGCGCGCGGGCCGGCTTGCCGTCGCGCAGCAACACCAGCGCGCGGTTGACGAGATCAAGCTGCTCCTTGGCGTCCTTGTCGTTCCCCTTGGCCTTCTTGGAAAGATTGTCGACGCGTTTCTCCAGGCTGTCGAGATCCGACAGCATCAGCTCGGTCTCGATGGTCTCGATGTCGGCGAGCGGTGCAATCTTGCCCTCGACATGGGTGATGTCGGAATCCTCGAAGCAGCGCACCACATGCGCGATGGCGTCGACCTCGCGGATATTGGCAAGGAACTGGTTGCCGAGGCCTTCGCCCTTGGAGGCGCCGCGCACCAGTCCTGCGATGTCGACGAAGGTCAGCCGGGTCGGGATGATTTGCGCGGACTTTGCGATCGCCGACAGCTTGTCGAGCCGCGGATCGGGCACAGCCACCTCGCCGACATTCGGCTCGATGGTGCAGAACGGATAGTTCGCCGCCTGCGCGGCCGCCGTCTCGGTCAGCGCATTGAACAGCGTCGATTTGCCGACGTTGGGCAGCCCGACGATCCCGCATTTGAAACCCATAGCATCCTCAACATTCTTTCCCTGCCCGGCACGAGGCCAGACGACGACAGCGATCAGGCCGGCTGTCCGCCGTTCTCACCCTTGTCGAAAAATCCCTTCGCCTGCATCACGAGATGCACCTTGTTGGCGAACGAGGCGTCCTGCCCCTTCGCCAGCAGGCCGGCATTGTCGGCGATGGCCGCGCACAAGGCCTCCACCCACGGCCGGTCGCTCTTGGCGAAGTCCGACAGCACGTGGCTGTGCACCAGCTCCTTGACGCCGGGATGACCGATCCCGAGCCGCACGCGGCGATACTCGTTACCGATATGGCCGGAGATTGAGCGGAGCCCGTTGTGGCCGGCAATCCCGCCGCCGATCTTCACGCGCAGCTTAGCCGGCGGCAGTTCGAGCTCGTCCTGGAACACCGTGACATCGGCGGCCGCGAGCTTGAAGAAGCTCGCCGCCTCCTGCACCGCGCGCCCCGACTCGTTCATGTAGGTGGCCGGCTTGAGCAGCACGACCTTCTCATGGTCGAGCACGCCTTCGGAGGTCTCGCCCTGAAAGCGACGGCGCCACGGTGCGAAACCATGACGCCGCTGAATCTCGTCCACCGCCAGGAACCCGATATTGTGCCGGTTGCCGGCGTATTTCGCGCCGGGATTACCGAGACCGACGAAGAGGCGCATGGCGCGGCTTCCCGTATCGGCGCGCCATCAGGTGATTGCGCGCCGACGTGACCGGTTACTTCTTCTTGTCGCCACCGCCGGCGGGCGCCTTGGCAGCTGCGGCCGGAGCCGCGGCAGCCGCGGCCGGTGCGGCAGCAGCAGCCGGAGCGGCAGCAGCACCCGCAGCCGGGGTCGCTGCGCCGCCAGCAGCCGCCGCAGCTGCGGCCCTCTGCTCTTCGGCGTAGCCTGACGGCGGCACGATGGTGACCAGCGTCGCATCCTCGCGGGTCAGCGACTTGACGCCGGCGGGCAGTTTGATCTCGGAGAGATGCAGCGAGTGGCTGATCTCGAGCGCGCTGACATCGGCCTCGATAAATTGCGGGATGTTGTCGACCGAGCACTCGAGATCGAGCGCATGGGTGACGATGTTGACGGTGCCGCCGCGCTTGATGCCGGGAGCGGTTTCCGCGTTCACGACGTGCAGCGGCACGCTGACGCGGATGGTGGCGCCTTCGCCGAGCCGCATGAAATCGACATGGATCGGGAAGTCCTTCACCGGGTCGAGATGGAAGTCGCGCGGAATCACGCGGTGCTTCTTGCCCTCGAGGTCGATGTCGTAAATCGTGGTCAGGAACCGGCCCGCGCCGATGCGCTGACGCAGCTCGCGGTCGTCGACCGAGATGGTCACGGGGGGCTGGTTGTTGCCGTAGATCACTCCGGGAACTCTCCCGGCGCGACGCTCCGCCCGGGCGGCCCCCTTGCCGCTCTTCGGACGCGCGGTCGCCTTCAATTCCTTGACGGTCGCCATAGCGTTAAGTCCTTGTATTTAAAAAGTTAAAGGCCGCAGCGCGGCCCATGCTCAGGTCCACAGCAAGCCTCCAGGGGTGCGGGGGCCGCGGACGTGGCCGGCTTTTAGCCTCAAAGGGGCGAAATGACAAGGAAATGAAGGAAATTTTCTTGCTCGCGGCCCAACCGCGAACCTGTAGCCCGGATGGAGCGCAGCGCAATCCAGGGGCCGCTCGAACAGTGAATAGTCCTGTCCCGGATTTCGCTTCGCTCCATCCGGACTACGGAAGCTGCCTAGCCCGTCGTCCCGAGCTTGGCTTCCAGCACGGCAATCCGGGCCTTCAGCGCCTCGTTCTCCTCGCGCGCGAGTCGGGCCATATCCTTGACCGCATCGAACTCCTCGCGCTTGACGACGTCGAGGTCACGCAGGATGCGCTCGGCCTGGTTACGCATGACCTGGTCGACCTCGCGCTTGACGCCTTGGGCGGCGCCCGCGGCGTCGTTCATCAGACGGCCGATCTCGTCGAAAAACCGGTTGTTGGTCTGGGTCATGTCGCAAGCTCTCCGCATTCACAGGTGGCGCCAAGACAATGGCGATCCGCGCTGACAGGTTCAAGTCCGGAACGAATGGCTGGGCCTCGGCAGCTTGCCTTGTCATGCCATAGTTTCCTTGCAATCGTATTGAACTGACAACAGAAATCGCAACTCAGAACGCGAGCAGAAACGCCATGATCGAGCAAACGGTCGATATCCAGACCAAGGACGGCAAGACCACCACCTTCATCACTCATCCCGAGCGCGGCGGGCCATTCCCCGTCGTGATCTTCTACATGGACGCGCCGGCGATCCGCGAGGAGTTGCGCGACATGGCACGCCGGCTCGGCACCTCCGGCTACTACGTGATGCTGCCCAACATGTATTACCGCGCCGGCGTCATGGAGCTCGGCCCGATCAACCCCGATCCCGAATCGCCGGAGCGCAAGCGGATGTTCGCGCTGATGCAGTCGCTCAACATCCCCTTGGTGATGGAAGACACCAAAGGCCTGCTCGCCTATGCCGAGACGCAGAAAGCCGCCAACACCAGGGTCATCGGCACCGTCGGCTACTGCATGAGCGGCCGTTATGCGGTGAACGCTGCGACGCATTTCCCCGATCGGGTGAAAGCGGCGGCCTCGATCTATGGCACGCATCTGGCGACCGATCAGCCGGACAGCCCCCATCTCGCCGCAGGCAAGACCAAGGCCGAACTCTATTTCGCCTGCGCCGAGACCGACATTTACGCCCCGGCCGAGATCATCGAGCAGGTAAAGGCGGGGATGAAGGCATCGAGCAACGAGGTCGAGATCTATCCCGGCACGCATCACGGCTTTGCGTTCCCGAAGCGCCCGGTCTATGACCGCGACGCCGCCGAACGCCATTGGGAACGGCTGCTCGCCCTCTATCGCCGCAACCTCGTGAGCTGAGCCCAACACGCACGATGCCGTTCCTGCTGATCGACTTTCCGGTGTTCAACCCCGTCGCGGTCTCGCTCGGGCCTGTCGTCATCCGCTGGTATGCGCTGGCCTACATCGTCGGCATCGTGCTGGGATGGGTCTATGCCCGCTCGCTGCTCAAGAAGGAACGGCTGTGGGCCGGGCCGGCGCCGATCACGCTGGTGCAACTCGACGATTTCATCCTCTGGGTCACCATCGGCATCATCGTCGGCGGCCGCACCGGCTACGTACTGTTCTACAATTTGCCCTTCTTCGCGGAGCATCCGCGCGAGATCCTCGAATTGTGGAAGGGCGGCATGTCGTTCCACGGCGGCTTCCTCGGCTGCGTCGTCGCCGTGATGCTGTTCGCACGCCGCAACAACGTCTCGATTCTGTCGCTCGGCGACATCACCACCGCGGTGGCGCCGATCGGGCTGTTGCTCGGCCGGCTCGCCAACTTCATCAACAGCGAGTTATGGGGCCGCCACGCCGATCCGAGCCTGCCTTGGGCCATGATCTTCCCCAATGGCGGGCCGCTGCCCCGTCATCCGAGCCAGCTCTACGAGGCCGGACTGGAAGGCATCCTGCTTTTCACGGTGCTCGCCATCATGATCCGGATGGGGGCCTTGCGGCGGCCCGGCCTGATTCTCGGCTGTTTCATCACCTTCTACGGTATTGCCCGAATCATCGGCGAGCATTTCAGAGAGCCCGACCCGCAGCTGGGATTCCTGTGGGGCGGGTTAACCATGGGTATGTTGCTCTCTGTGCCAATGCTTGTTGTAGGCGCTATCATCATCGCGGCCACCATGCGTCGCGAGGCGCGGCAGCCGGCGCCGGACGAGACCTAAGGGAAGGCCGTGAGCGAACCATCCCCGCTGCTGGACGAGATCAGGAAGCTGATCAAATCGTCCGGACCGATGCCGGTCTGGCGCTACATGAAATTGTGCCTGATGCATCCGGAGCACGGCTATTACCTGTCGCGCGACCCGCTCGGACGCGAGGGTGATTTCACCACGGCTCCGGAAGTCAGCCAGATGTTCGGCGAGCTGCTCGGCCTGTGGAGCGCGTCGATCTGGCGGGCGATCGGCTCGCCTGCCACGCTGCGGCTGGTCGAGCTAGGTCCGGGCCGCGGCACAATGATGGCGGATGCGCTGCGCGCGCTCCGCGTTCTGCCGCCGCTTTATGCATCACTGAGCGTCCACCTCGTCGAGGTCAATCCGGTGCTGCGCGAGAAGCAGCGCGAGACGCTGTCGGGCGTACGCAACATCAGCTGGCACGACAGCATCGACGAGGTGCCCGAGGGGCCGGCAGTGATCCTCGCCAACGAATATTTCGACGTGCTGCCGATCCACCAGATGGTCCGGCGCGAAACCGGCTGGCACGAGCGCACGGTCGGCATCGACGCCAATGGCCGGCTGTACTTCGCGGCGGCCGCCGAGCCCGTGCCGCGTTTCGACGTGCTGCTGCCGCCGCTGGTGCGCGCCGCCCCGGTCGGCGCGGTGTTCGAATGGCGGCCCGATACCGAGATCATGAAGCTCGCGACGCGGGTGCGCGACCAGGACGGCGCCGCGCTAATCATCGACTACGGCCATTTGCGCAGCGACGCCGGCGACACCTTCCAGGCGATCGCACGCCACAGCTTCACCGACCCCTTGAAGAATCCGGGAGAGGCCGACGTCACCGCACATGTCGACTTCCAGGCGCTGACACGGGCCGCCGAGGATGTCGGCGCACGGGTCCACGGACCAGTGACGCAGGGCGACTTCCTCAAGCGCCTCGGCGTCGAGGCCCGCGCCGCCGGATTGATGGCGAAGGCCACTCCGGAAGTCTCCGCCGACATCCTCGGCGCGCTGAAGCGCCTGACCGACTCCGGCCGCGGCGGCATGGGATCGATGTTCAAGGCCATGGCGGTCTCCGATCCACGCATCACCTCGATCGCCGGGCTCAGCGATCTGCCTGACGAGGCCGAATAGTCATGACATTGGGATCATCGCTGCTGTCGGCCATTCCGGGGCTTCGCCACGCTTTCTTTTCGCGCGAGGGCGGCGTCTCCGACGGTCTCTATGCGAGCCTGAATGGCGGCCTCGGCTCCAATGACGATCCCGCCAAGGTGACAGAGAACCGGCGGCGGATGGCCGAGCAACTCGGCGTGCCGCTGGCGCATTTGGTCAGCGTCCACCAGGTCCACTCACCCGACGTCGTGGTCGCCACCGGCCCATGGAACGGTAGCCCGCGCCCGAAGGCGGACGCGCTTGTGACGCGGATCGAGGGCCTTGCGCTATCGGTCACGACCGCCGACTGCGGACCGATCCTGTTCGTCGACCCCAATGCACGGGTGATCGGCGCTGCGCATGCCGGCTGGAAGGGCGCGCTGACCGGCGTGCTGGAATCGACCATCGAGGCGATGGAGAAGCTTGGCGCCGCGCGCGGTGGCATCGTCGCCGCGATCGGCCCCTTGATCCGGCAAGACTCCTACGAGGTCGGCCGAGAATTCGTCGAGCGCTTCATCGAGGCCGATGCCGAGCACGGCATGTTCTTCGTCCCCGGCGAGCGCGACGGCCACGCAATGTTCGACCTCGCCGGCTTCATCCGGATGCGGCTCGAGAATGCCGGCGTGCTGATGATCGACGATCTCGGCATCGACACCTATGCCGATGAGCGGTTCTTCAGCTACCGCCGGTCGGTGCATCGCAAGGAGGCCGATTACGGCCGGCTCGTGCATGCGATCGCGCTGGCGCCGGAATAGCGATACACTGCAACGTTTTCGAGCGACGAGCGGAGCTCCAGGCCCGACCATTT
Source organism: Bradyrhizobium jicamae (assembly GCF_018130215.1). Classification (GTDB taxonomy): domain Bacteria; phylum Pseudomonadota; class Alphaproteobacteria; order Rhizobiales; family Xanthobacteraceae; genus Bradyrhizobium; species Bradyrhizobium jicamae_A. Next base: position 66,134 of record NZ_JAFCKQ010000003.1, on the reverse strand, counting down.
CAGCAGGACGTGATCATGATCGAGCAGCGCGTCCCCCTCGATCCGAGAGTGCTTCCTCCGGAAATCGACCGCTGGAATTGGGGCGCATTCCTGCTGAACTGGATCTGGGGTGTTGGCAACAACACGTTCATTGCGCTGCTCATGCTGATTCCGTTCTTCGGCCTGGTCATGCCGTTCGTGCTCGGCGCGAAGGGCAGCCGCTGGGCCTGGCGCAACGGGCGCTGGGACAGCATCGAGCACTTCAAGCGCGTGCAGCGCCTGTGGGCGATCTGGGGCGCCGTGATCTGGTGCGGCGCGATCGTGCTGTTCGGCAGCGTGTTCGGCGGGACATTCTACCTGCTCAAGAATTCCGAGGCCTATCGGCTCGGCACAACGACGCTTCAGGCCAGTATGGAAGCCGCAGGCGCTCTTGGCGTCCCGATATCGACCGGCTTTCCGTCAGGCTCAATCTCGACAGACGGGGCAGGCGGACGGGCTTCACTGGCCTTCTCGGCAAGCGGCACGAAGGCCACGGGGCAGGTCTTCCTGGAGGCGATCAAGAAGCACGGAGCGTGGTCACTCACCAAGCTCACGCTCAGGGTCGACGGCAGCGACCGCGTGATTGATCTCCTGACGCAATCGAGCGCCGGGATTCGATGCACCTGGAGGTGCCATGGCCCAAACCGGGAATGGGCCTGGATCACGGAAGTTAGGTCGTATCATCTGCTTGGTTGAACGAGGAAATCCGGCTTCTCGTCGCACCCGCCGAACGGATCGCCGTGCGCTGTGCCCTCGCTGCCCTAGACGTTAAGCGATTTTAACGATATCGCAGGACGCAATGAGGGAAGCGTCGAACAGCCGGTTTCAAACCGGAACAGGGATGCGTGCCGCGATCGCCGGCGCGTGGCTGGCGGTAGCCTGCGGGCTCGGCGGCTGCGCCAATGGCGGCGCACCGGCCGACGCCTATGCGATGGCCGGAACGGCCAGCGGCGCAACGGTTGCGTTCGAGTCGATCGACGGTCCGCCGCCTCAGGTGTTCGACCGTATGGTGGGCGTGCTCGACAGCGAGTCCAAGCTGCGCAGCCTTTCGATCGTGTCGCGCGAAGGCGGCGCCGCCTATCGCGTGCGCAGCTATCTGTCGGCGCAGGTCGTGCGCGGGCGAACCATGATCGCCTGGGTGTGGGACGTCTACGACAGCAACCAGCAACGCGCGCTCCGCCTCTCCGGCGAGGAGCCCGCCGGCAAGGCGGGCCGCGACGTCTGGGCGGCCGCCGACGACCTGGTCTTGCGCAAGATCGCCCAGGCCGGCTTCAGCGGCCTGTCCGCCATGATCAATGGCGGCCCGGCATCCAACCCGGCACCGGACCTCCGCGGACCTGCCGTCGCGAGCGCCCCGACGCCGGCTGCGGCCGAGACGGTGGCGCTCGGATATTCCGCCAACTAACCCCCGCGATATCCCGGAGAACGGCCATTTTTGACCGGGAAAACCGGGCTTGTGGGTTGCCAGCCGAGGTGCCCGCCTGATATTCCCTCGCCCACCGAAAATCCGCCGGTTCTATAGGGACTTGAGATGCTGAACGTCGTATCCAGCAAGGCGCGGGAGGAAGCATCGATGTCGGCCAAGAACGGATCAATCAAGCTCGTCGCCGGCAACTCCAACCCCGTTTTGGCGCAGGACATCGCCAAGGGGCTTGGCATCGAATTGACCAAGGCCGTGGTCCGGCGCTTCGCCGACATGGAGATCTTCGTCGAGATCCAGGAGAACGTTCGCGGCTCGGACATGTTCATCCTCCAGTCGACGTCCTATCCTGCCAACGACAATCTGATGGAGCTCTTGATCATTACCGACGCGCTGCGCCGGGCCTCGGCGCGCCGCATCACCGCGGTGGTGCCCTATTTCGGCTATGCAAGGCAGGATCGGAAATCCGGTTCGCGCACGCCGATCTCGGCCAAGCTCGTTGCCAATCTGATCTCGCGCGCCGGCGTCGACCGCGTCATGACGCTCGACCTTCATGCCGGCCAGATCCAGGGCTTCTTCGACATCCCGACCGACAATCTGTTCGCAGCGCCCCTGATGGTGCGCGACATCCGCGATCGCTTCGACCTCGCCAAGGCGATGGTAGTCTCGCCCGACGTCGGCGGCGTGGCGCGGGCGCGCGGGCTTGCCAAACGCATCAACACCCCGCTCGCGATCGTCGACAAGCGCCGCGAGCGTCCCGGTGAATCCGAGGTGATGAACGTGATCGGCGACGTCGCCGGCTACAACTGCATCCTCGTCGACGACATCGTCGACTCCGGCGGCACCCTGGTGAACGCAGCCGAGGCGCTGATCGCCCATGGCGCCAAGGAAGTCTCGGCCTACATCACCCATGGCGTGCTGTCGGGAGGTGCCGCCGCGCGCATCGCCTCCTCGCGGCTGAAGGAACTGGTCATCACCGACTCGATCCTGCCGACCGATGCCGTCAACAAGGCGCCGAACATCCGCACGATCTCGATCGCCGGCCTGATCGCCGAAGCGATCGGCCGCACCGCGGCGGAAGAGTCGGTCTCGAGCCTGTTCGATTAGTTGTTTGACGCCGTCAATCCGGGGCGATGCAGCGCATCGAACTCAAAACCCCGGTCGCGGTACGTGGCTCATCAACGTCCGCACATAACCGCCATCGACGATGATCTCCTCGCCATTGACGTAGGATGACCGGTCGCTGGCCAGGAACAGGATCGCATCCGCCATATCCTGCGGTGCTCCGATCCGGCGTATCGGCACCACGGCGGTGCGCCGCTCGGTGACCCCCGGCGTATCGTAGAACGCCTGGCTCATCGGCGTGACCACGAGGCCCGGACTGACCACATTGCTGCGGACGCCGCGCGGGCCCCATTCGGCCGCGAGCTGCTGCGACAACATCACGACGCCGGCCTTGCTGACGCTGTAGGCGCCACTCTGCCCCTGGGCGTTGCTGGCGGCGATCGAGGCGACATGGACGAGACTGCCGCGACGCGTCTCTCGCATCTGGCGTCCGAACGCCTGGGCGCAAATGAAATAGCCGGTGAGATTGACCGCGAGCACCGCGTTCCATTCGGCGAGCGGCAGAGTGTCGAGCCCGCCGGGACGCAGGACGGCGGCCGTGTTGACGAGGATGCCGCACGGCCCGAGCGCACGCGCGACCGCTTCGGCGGCCGATGCGACGCTCTCCGCATTGGTGGTGTCGCAACTCGCTATGAGATGACCCTCGCCGATTTCGCGAAGCTTCGCTTGCGTCTCGGCGAGCCCGCGCTCGTCGCGATCGATGGCCGCGACTTTCGCACCTGCGCGCGCAAAGCTGACAGCCGTGGCGCGGCCGATGCCGCCGCCTCCGCCGGTGACGACGGCAACGCGGCCCGACAGGCCGAGCCAGTCAGGAGAATCTTCCTTGGGCATGGTGCAATCACTCTTTTGTGGTGAGTTGGCACCAAAAGCTTAGCCGAACGCGAGCAACAGCCAAGTGCAATTCGGCGGCTTACACCCCCGTCACAGCCACATGGCCGACCGCCTCGCCGAAGGAAGCAAAGAACTGGCTAGCCAGTTTCCTGGCCGTGGAATCGATCAGCCGCCCGCCGAGCTGCGCGAGCTTGCCGCCGATCCGGGCATCGACCTCATAGGTGAGGATGGTCGCCTCTGGACCATCGGATGCGAGCCTGACCGTCGCGCCGCCCTTGGCGAAGCCGGCGATGCCGCCGGAACCCTCGCCGGAGATGCGGTAGCTGTTCGGCGGATCGCGGTCGGACAGTGTCACCTTGCCGCCGAAGGTCGCCTTCACCGGCCCGACCTTGAGCACGACCGTGGCGGTCATCTCGTTGGGAGATGACATCTCGAGCGACTGACAGCCGGGAATGCACTGCTTGAGCACATCGGGATCGTTGAGCGCAGCCCACACCTTCTCCTTGGGGGCCGGGATACGCTGGCTGTCATTCATCTGCATGTTGGATCTCAGCTCCTTGCAACGGAATTGGCGGCACGCTGGCCGCGGCGGCGCTCGATGGTGATCTCTGCGAGGATCGACATCGCGATTTCTTCAGGCGTGATGGCGCCGAGATCGAGCCCTGCGGGCGCCTTGACGCGATCGATCGCGGCAGCGTCGAGGCCTGCCGCAGTCAATTTGTCCCGCAATGCAGACATCTTGCGCTTGCTGCCGACGAAAGCGTGATAGGCCGCATTGATCGCGAGCGCCTGCTTCAGGGCAGCCTCGTCGCCTTTGCCCTGGGTCGACACCACAACGAAACGTCTTGAATCGTTGAGACGCCCCGGGTCGAAGCCATCGATCACGACGTTCGCGTCCGGCGTCGCGACGAGATCGGATGCAGGCGCGGCGAGCGTGACGTGATAGCCGAGCTGGCGCGCCTGCGCAGCCAGCGACAGCGCGACAGGACTTGCGCCGAGAATGACCAGCGAGGGGTGGGGCAACATCGGCTCGACGAAGATATCCATGGTGCCCTTGCTCGGGCACATGTTCGAGGCAAAGCGCACGCCGTCCCTGCTGTCGCCGGGCCGGATGCCTAGCTCCGCGAGCAGGTTTTCCGGCTGCACCGACACCATGCGCGGCTCGCCATCGGACAGCGCCTCGCGTGCGGCCTTCAGCACCGCGCCTCTGGCGCAACCGCCGCCGATCCAGCCCGCGACGATGGTGCCGTCGGGACGAATGATCGCCTTCGCGCCGGCTTTTGCCGCCGTCACCGAGACCGTCCGCACCACGGTCGCCAGCACGAAGGCCTGCTCGGCGGCCTTCATCTCCGCGACCAGATCCATCACCTCGACATGCACGCCCATCTCACAGCCTCGCCAGATAGGGTTCGAGTGCGGTCAGGCTCGCCAGCGTATGGGCCGGCGCGTAGAGATCGACATGCGGCAGTGCCGCCTTGATGCCGCGGGCCTCCGGCGCATAGCCCCGCCATCCCATCATCGGATTGAGCCAGACGATGCGGCGGCAGCGGCGGCCGAGCGCGGCCATCTCGCGGCCCAGCAGCGCGGCATCGCCGGTCTCGTAGCCATCGGACACGATCATCACGCAGGTGCGCGAATGGATCACACGCGCGGCGTGCCAGCGGTTGAAGGTCTGGAGGCATTCGCCGATCCGGGTGCCGCCACCCGCGCCCTGCGCCATGATCGACAGGCGGTCCAGCGCGCGGCCGGCATCCTTTTCCTTCATCGCATCGGAGACATGGGCCAGGCGTGTGTGAAAGAGGAATGCCTCCGCCTCGCGGAATTCGTCGAGCACGCCATGGATGAAACGCAGGAACACTCCTGTGTACATGCTCATCGAGCCGGAGGCATCGAGCAGCACCACCAACCGCAGCGGCTTCGGCTTGCGCTGCCGCTTCACCAGGCTGATCGGGACGCCGCCATGGCTGATATTGCCGTGGATGGTGCGACGCAGATCGAGGCGATAACCGCGCCGCCGTGCCAGGTCGCGCCGCGTCAGCCGCGTGCGCATGGCGCGCGCCAGCCGCGCCGCGGCCTCGTGGGCCAATTCAATCTGTTCGGGATCTGCCAGTTTGCGGAAGTCGACCTCGGCAAGATTGTCTGCCCGTGACGCGCCCTCCATGCGCCCTTCGCCCGAACGCTCGGTTTCGGCACCGTCGACCGAAGGGACCTGGTCCATCATTGCTTCGGCTTCGCCACGCGCTTCAGCCTGCTGGTTCGGCAAGCTCTTCAGCGACGGACTGTTCGCCGCCTTAGCGGCACCCGTCGTGATCGAACGTGACCGCACCCGCTTGCCGAGCCAGAAGGCATCAAAGATGCCGTCGAACCTGTCCCACTCGGATTTGCGGGCCGTGAGCAGATGCTTGAGCGCAGAGCGCAGCAGGCCCGGCCGCTCCGCATAACCCGTAGCCATCAGGGCGGCAGCATCCTGTCCCTCGGACAGACCGACCGCGAAACCGCTGTCGCGCAAGGTGCGCAGGAATGCCGCAAGCTTGCCCGTGACCAGGCGGGAGACCTCGTTGACGTCTTCGATATCGGGCGATGCGCCGCAGCAGCTCATGCGACCTTCCCCAACAGTCGTAGCGAGACCTCGCGCGTCACCCGCAGGCGGTCCTCCTGCGTCTTGAGCAGGCACATCAAGGTTTCGTGCACGGTCTCGGGCGCACCGTGCAGATCCTTCACCTCGAGGCCGACCAGCGCGGCCGCCCAGTCCAGCGTCTCGGCGACACCCGGCACCTTGCGCAGCTCTTCCTTCCTGATGCCCTCGACCATGCGGGCGATCTGCAGCGCCAGCGACGCATTGACGCCGTCAACGCGCGTCATGATGATGCGCGCCTCCCGGTCGACATCGGGATAATCGACATAATGGTACAGGCAGCGCCGGCGCAGCGCGTCGGAGAGTTCGCGGGTGCCGTTGGACGTCAGCACGACATGCGGGATCGCGGTCGCCTTGATCGTTCCGAACTCGGGGATCGAGACCTGGAAATCCGACAATAGCTCCAGCAGGAAAGCCTCGAACTCATCGTCGGCACGGTCGATCTCGTCGATCAGCAGCACCGGCGGCGTGTCACGGCGAATGGCCGCAAGCAGCGGCCGCTCCAGCAGATACTTCTCCGAAAAAATCTGGTCCTCGACTGCGTCGGCATCGGCGCCGCGGTGGGCCTGGATCGACAGCAGCTGGCGCTGGTAGTTCCATTCATAGAGCGCCGCCGACTGGTCGAGCCCCTCATAGCACTGCAGACGGATCAGCTCGGTGGCGTGGACCGAGGCGAGCGCCTTCGCCACTTCGGTCTTGCCGACGCCCGCTTCGCCTTCCAGCAGAAGCGGGCGTCGCAATTGCTGCATCAACGCGATCGCAATCGCGAGCTCGCCGTCGGCGATGTAGCCGGCTTCACCAAGCGCGCGCGCGATTTCGTCACGGGTCTTCATGCGGCCTCGAACACACCGAGGTTCTTCGCCGCCTGCCAGTTCCGCCAGAAATCGTGCGGCATCTGGATGTGGGTGGAGCCGAGGAACGAAAATGCGTCATTGACCGCGTTGGAGAAGGCCGGCACGCCGCCGACGTTCGGGCTTTCGCCGACGCCCTTGGCGCCGATCGGATGATGCGGCGAGGGCGTGACGGTGAAGTCGGTCTCCCAATGCGGGGTCTCGACCGCGGTGGGCATGAAGAAGTCCATGAACGAGCCGGTCACGACATTGCCCTCGGCGTCGTAGCGGATCTCCTGCCCCATTGCGATGGCAAACGCCTCGGTGAGACCGCCATGCACCTGACCCTCGATGATCATCGGGTTTATGCGGGTGCCGCAATCGTCGAGCGCATAGAAGCGCCTGACCTTGTAGACACCGGTGTCGACATCGATGGTCATCACGCAGATGTAGGCGCCGAACGGATAGGTCATGTTGGGCGGATCGTAATAGCTGACCGCCTCCAGCCCGGGCTCCATGCCGGGTGGCACCGAATTGTAGGCCGCCCAGCAGATGTCCTTCATCGACATGAACTTCTCCGGCAGGCCCTTGACGCGGAAGCCGTCGATGTCCCACTCGAGGTCGTCCTCATGGACCTCGAGCTTGTAGGCCGCGATCATCTGCGCCTTGGCCTTGATCTTGCGCGCCGCCATCGCGATCGCGGCGCCGGCGACCGGCGTCGAGCGCGAACCATAAGTTCCGAGTCCGTACGGCGCGGTATCGGTATTGCCTTCCTCGACCATGATGTTGTCGGCGGGGATACCTATCTCGGTTGCGATGATCTGCGCCCAGGTGGTTTCGTGTCCCTGGCCCTGGCTCTTGGTACCCATCCGCGCGATGCCGGCACCGGTCGGATGCATGCGGATCTCGCAGGAGTCGAACATCGCAATTCCCAGGATGTCGCAGTTCTTCGACGGACCGGCGCCGACGATCTCGGTGAAGAAGGAGACGCCGATGCCCATGATCTCGCGGGTCTCGCCCCGCTTGAATGCGGCCCGCAACGCCTCCTGCTCCTTGCGGAGTTCGGCATATTTCACCGTCTCCATCGCTTTGCGCATGGCGGTGCCGTAGTCGCCGGAATCATATTCCCAGCCGAGCGCGGAGTGATACGGGAACTGCTCGGGCCTGATGAAGTTCTTCAGCCGGAGTTCAGCCGGATCCATGCCGAGCTTCTGCGCCAGGATGTCCATCGCCCGCTCGATGCAATAGGCCGCCTCGGTGACGCGGAACGAACAGCGATAGGCGACGCCGCCCGGCGCCTTGTTGGTGTAGATGCCGTCGACCGCAAGATGCGCGGTCGGGAAGTCGTAGGAACCGGTGACGATGTTGAAGAAGCCGGCCGGCCATTTCGATGGATCGGCGCAGGCGTCAAACGCCCCGTGATCGGCAAGCACGTGGACGCGCAGGCCCGTGACCTTGCCTTGCTTGGTCGCCGCGATCTCGGTCGTCATGTGATAGTCGCGCGCGAACGACGTCGCGGTCAGGTTCTCGATGCGGTCCTCGACCCATTTCACAGGCTTGCCGGTGACGATGGAGGCGACCGCGGCGCAGATGTAGCCGGGATAGGCGCCGACCTTGTTGCCGAAGCCGCCGCCGATGTCGGGCGAGATCACGTGGATCTTCTGCTCCGGCAGCTTTGCAATGAGCGCCACCACGGTGCGGATCACGTGCGGGGCCTGGAATGTCCCCCAGATCGTCAGTTCTCCCTTGATCTTGTCGAAGGAGCAGACGCATTGACAGGTCTCGAGCGGCGACGGGTGGGTGCGATGATAGGAGATCATCTCCTTGATCGTCACCTCCGCCTTCTTGAAGGCTGCGTCCGTCAGTTCCTTGTCGCCGACGGTCCATTCGAAGATGTGATTGTGGTGCTTGCGCGGGCCGTGGGCGCCGGTGGTCTTGCCGGCGAGGTCCTCGCGCAGCACGGGCGCGTCCGCGTCCATCGCCTTGAACGGATCGATCAGCGGCGGCAGAGGTTCGTACTCGACCTTGACCTTGTTGATGCCGTCGTCGGCGGCGTAGCGGTCGGTCGCGACGACGAAGGCCACCTCCTGGTTCTGGAACAGCACCTTGCCGTCGGCAAGCACCATCTGCACGTCGCCGGCGAGTGTCGGCATCCAGGCGAGGTTGACGGTCTTCAGCGTCTCGGCGGTGATGACCGCGAGCACGCCGGGCACCTTCAGCGCCTCGGAATCGTCGATCGATTTCACCCGCGCATGGGCGTGCGGCGAGCGGACGAAATCGCCGTGCAGCATACCCGGCAGCTTGACGTCGTCGACATAATTGCCCTTGCCCTGGGTGAAGCGGATGTCTTCGACCCGCTTGCGCTTGCAGCCAAGGCCTTCGAGGGCGGCGGTGCGTTGTTCCCGCGTGGGGGTCATGTCGTTCATTCTGCGGCCTCCCGGAATTCGACGCCGTTGATCTTGGCTGCGGCGTACTGAATGGCTTTGACGATGTTCTGGTAGCCGGTGCAGCGGCAGATGTTGCCGGAGATGCCCATCCGGATCTCCGCTTCCGTCGGCGACGGGTTTTCCTTCAGCAGCCGCTGCGCCCGCATGATCATCCCCGGCGTGCAGAAGCCGCATTGCAGGCCGTGCATCATGCGAAAACCCTCCTGCAGCGCGGACAGCGAGCCGTCGGGATTGGCCATGCCTTCGATGGTGGTGACATCCGATCCGTCGGCCTGCACCGCGAACATGGTGCAGGACTTCACCGACATGCCGTCGATGTCGACCGTGCAGGCCCCGCAATGCGTGGTCTCGCAGCCGATATGGGTGCCGGTCATCTGCAGATTCTCGCGGATGAAGTGCACCAGCAGGGTGCGGGGCTCGACGAGGCCTTCGACCTCGGCGCCGTTCACCTTCATCGTGATTTGGGTCTTTGCCATTGGTCCCTCCCTCAGGCGGCCTTGGCGGCGGCGCGCTGCAGCGCCCGCATCACCATGATGCCGCCGACATGCTTGCGGTATTCGACCGGCCCACGCGCATCCGCGGCCGGCACCATGATTGCTTCCGCTGCGGCCGCAGCCTTCTTCAGCGTGGCGGGATCGAGGCTGGTGCCGATCACCGCCTTGGCGGCGGCATCGGCGAGCAGCGGAGTTTCCGACAGATTGGTGAGACCGACCGTGCAGGTCGCGACCTTGCCGCCCGACATCGTCAGGATCACCGCGGCTGCGGCGGTGGCGTAGTCGCCGACCTTCCGCTTCAGCTTCTCATAGGCATGACCGTGGCCGGCCGGGGGGACCGCGATCGAGATCGCGGTCACGAGCTCGCCGGGTTCGATCGCGGTGAAATAAGCCCCCTGGTAGAAGTCGGCGGCAGCGACCTCACGTCCCCCCTGCGGCCCTTCGAGACGATAGGTCGCGCCCAGCGTCATCATCAGCGCCGGCATGTCGTTGCCGGGATCGCCGTTGGCGATGTTGCCGCCGATGGTGCCCCGGTAGCGCACCTGCGGATCGGCGATCAGCAGCGCGGTTTCCTGCAGGATGGGGATGGATTTGGCGATCTCGTCGGAGGCGAGCAGCTCATGCTGGGTGGTCATGGCCCCGATGACGACCTTGCCGCCGTCGCGCCGGATGCCCTTCAGCCCGGCCACGCCGTGCAGATCGACCAGATGCTCCGGGGTGGCCAGCCGGAGCTTCATCATCGGAACCAGGCTATGGCCGCCAGCCAGTGGACGCGCCTCGTCGCCAAGCGTCGACAGCAGTTTCACAGCATCGGCCACCGTGGCCGGCCGGTGGTAACTGAACGGACCAGGGATCATCGTCTCCTCCATCTCGTCCTGCGCAGCCCAGACGGGGCGATCGGACGTTGGAGGGAGGCTGGGCCGGGACTGATTCTCCTGCAATAACAGCGGCACAGAAGCGGGAAATTCGCACGAGCTGCGGCTGTGAGCGCACGAAATGCGTCAGTAATCGCACCCTAACGGGTCTGGGCCGCTCAGGCCGTACGGCGCGCGAGCCCGAGTCGAGCCTTCACCTCGGCGATCTTGGCGCGGCTGACCGGGACCCGGTGCGGCGATGGGCCGTCCAGCTCGATGACCGCCCCGTCCCCCTCCTTGCGAACCAGGCTCACATGCGGGATCGCCACGATGTGGCTTCGGTGCACCCGGACGAACAGGCCGGGGTCGAGCAGCGCCTCTGCCTCCGAGATCGACCACGGGCACATACGCTCCCGCACCCCGTCGTGGATCCTGGTGTAGTGGGCGTCGGCGCGGACGCTGCGGACCTCGGCGGCGTCGATGAAATGGGTGCCATCGGCACCTTCGACAGGAAGCTTGACGGCCGGCGCCGCCCGCGGCGGCTGGCCCAGGCCCCCGAGCGGCGTCGGCCGCAACTTCGGGCCGGCGGGAGCCATGGCGGCATCGGTGATCGGGATATCGACGATCTCGTCGCTCGGGGCGGGTGTCCTGGCAGCCGACGGCTCCTTCTTGCGGGGATCGGGCACCAGCGAGAGCAGGAAACCGGCGGCGATCACGAAGCAGAGCAGCGCGACCACAAGCGAGAGGATCTGCGGCGATGCGGCCAACCCCTCCATCTGGTGATGTCCCTCCGCCCCGGGCGGAACGATCTGCACTCCCGCCATCGCGGTGTAGTGCATGCCCGAGACGGCGATGCCGAACGCTACCGCGCTCAGCGCCAGCTGCACGCCGCCGTGCCGCGCAAGGAACGCCCGCAGGCCGCCATACGCGGCCGCGATCGCAATCGCCAGCGAGAGCGCCGCCATCCCCGGCGCATGAGTCATCGCGAAGTCACCGGACAGTCCGTGCATGCCGACATAGTGCATGGTGAAGATGCCGAGCCCGAGCAGCACGGCCGACGACACCACGCGCGGCATCGACGGTTCGCCGATGCTGACGAAGAACAGCGAGACACCGACCACGAGCGCGCAAATCAGGAAGGAAACGATCGTCGGCAACACCAGATAAGCAGTGCCCGCCGGCAGCGGCGCGGCCAGCATGCCGACGAAATGCATGGTCCAGATGCCGACCGCGAGAAAGCATGCTGCACCCGCGAGCAGCAAGCGATGGCCGGCGTCCGGCGTGCCGCGGATGCGCGCGGCGAGACCGAAGCCGGTGTAACCTCCCAGGATCGCGATCACCACCGAGAGCGCGACGAGATAAGGATCGTGTCCTTCGAACATGATCATCCCGGCCTCCCCGTCATCACGGACAGGCCTCCTCCCGCCGCCGACCTTACAGGTGCGGCAGCGGGATTGACAATCAGACGATCGAGAGGCGCTTGCTAAACGATCCCCGCCGCGACCTGGCCGCGCAGGCGCTCCAGGCTGAGCAACGTGTTGGCGCAGGCTTCCGCGACCTCGATTCCCTTGATCACGAAATGCTTGCGGAAGAAGTCGTAATGCACCTCGGTCTCGTGGAATTGCTGCGGCGTCAGCACCGCGGAGAACACCGGCACCTCCGTGCGGAGCTGCACATCCATCAATGCCTTGATCACGGTGTCGGCGACGAACTCGTGGCGATAGATGCCGCCGTCGACGACGAGCCCGGCGGCGACGATCGCGGTGTAGCGGCGCGTCTTCGCCAGGATCTGCGCGTGCAGCGGGATCTCGAACGAGCCCGGCACCTCGAACACATCGACATTGGTGATATGCCGCGCCTCGATCTCCTTCAGGAAGGAGATTCGGCACTCCTCGACCACTTCGCGGTGCCAGGCCGATTGCACGAAGGCGACGCGCTGCGGCTTTGCGAAGCGCGGATGCTCGGGCACCGGCGGAGCCGCCGGCGTATCGGGAACGGATTCAGCTTGGGGGATTTGGACTTCCGAAGTCTTGAGGTCTTGGTCTTGCAACATCTGATTCATGGCTTTCCTCTTTCAGGACCAGAATCAGGGCATACGGACAACGACACGAGCCCCACGCGAATCCGCGCGGGCTGCCGCAACCGTTCTCTTTCATCCGGACTTTAACCGTCGGCTTCGGAATTGCACCGAATCTGCTGACCCTTCCCCGGCTTCGCGGAAAAGGCGCTCGCGGGCTTGGGCTCGAAAGCCCTTACCGCCGGTGGGGACTTTCACCCCGCCCTGAGAACATCGGCCCGCCCGGGATGGGCGTGCCTGTCAATAAATATGACCAAAGCACGACAGGCGGGCAAGCACCTTTCGCATGGGGAATTGTCATGTCCCCATGAGCAATCTGCGAGTCTCGCCGCGCTTCGCGACGGCGGCGAAGCGATTCACGAATGCGGCGAAGCCACGGCAAATCGTTAACGAATCGTTACGCTTGCAGCTCCGATTCCGGTTTGTTCCCAAATTAACAAATGTGGCGCGATCAGCTGTGGACGATGCGCGCTTTGGCTGTGGACGGACTCGGCGTGCGGTTGCGCGGATTCCGCAAATCACATCACTTCATCCGCGTCAGGTCCAAGGGGCATCCGGAAGCCGCTCAAGGAGCTGTACTCGGCCACGACGCAGTTTGTCGCACGTGCCGGCTTCCGTGTGCGTATCAACAGTTCATAAGAACAAGGGTCGAGACGGCATGTCCCTCCTCGAAAGCATTATCGATTCCCGGAGCAACCCGCTTGCGGTGGTCGAGGATATCGCCACCGACAACAACTGGGCGTTCGAGCGTTCCGGCGAAGACGAGGTGACGATCGTCTCCAAGGGAGACTGGACCGACTATCAGCTCTCGTTCACCTGGATGGGCGAGATCGAGGCGCTGCATCTGGCCTGCGCCTTCGACATGAAGATTCCGCAGGCGCGACGCGCCGAGGTGCAGCGGCTGATCGCCGCGATCAACGAACAATTGTGGGTCGGTCATTTCGACCTCTGGACGCACACCGGCATGATCATGCATCGTCAGGCGCTGGTGCTGCCCGGCGGCCTCACCGCGTCGACCTCCCAGTGCGAAAGCATGCTGGTCAGCGCGATCCACGCCTGCGAGCGCTATTACCCTGCGTTCCAGTTCGTGGTCTGGGCCGGCAAGTCGGCGGCGGAGGCGATGAGCGCGGCGATGTTCGACACCGAGGGCGAGGCGTAAGGGCTTTCGAGGCGCGCCTGTACATTCGGTGTCGTCCCGGCAAAGGCCGGGATCCGCACGCCGCGACCGCAATGCTCAAGCAAACGGCTTGTGGCCCTTCCTGCGCTTCACTAAGAACCGCCTGTGGTATCGCGACGAGCGCAAATGCGCCCGCGCGGGGATCCCGGCCTCCGCCGGGACGACGGAGAGTTGGTGGAGACAGCCATGAACACATCCAGCAGCGCATTGACGAACGCGGCAGGCACCATCGCGCTGGCGGGCGCGGGCAAGATGGGCGGCGCAATGCTGACCGGCTGGCTGGCGCAGGGCTTCGCGCCCGAGCGCGTCGTGGTGATCGATCCCTTCATGTCGCCTGATATCGCCGCGCTTGCCGCGAAAGGCGTCCGGCTCAACCCGTCGGCAAGTGACGTCGGCACGGTCGATACGCTGGTCGTTGCGGTGAAGCCGCAGTCGTTTCGCGAGGCGGGGGCGGCACTGAAGGCGTTCGTCGGGCCGTCGACGCTCGTGGTGTCGATCATGGCCGGCACGACGATCGCCGCGCTCGAAGAGGTCTGCGGCGGCAGGGTGGTGCGCGCAATGCCGAACACTCCGGCAGCGATCGGCCGGGGCATCACGGTCGCGGTGCCGGCGAAGAGCGTCACATCGGCGCAGCGCACCACCACGGATGCGCTTCTGAAGGCAACCGGTCTCGTCGAATGGGTCGATGATGAAAGCCTGATGGACGCGGTGACCGCGGTCTCCGGCTCCGGCCCGGCCTATGTGTTCCTGCTCGCCGAAGAGCTCGCGCGTGCCGGAGTGGCGGCGGGCCTGCCGGAGCAACTGGCAACGACGCTCGCCCGCGCCACCGTCGCGGGCTCCGGCGAATTGCTGCATCGCTCGGACCTGCCGTCGGCGACCCTGCGCCAGAACGTCACCTCGCCGGGCGGCACCACGGCCGCGGCGCTCGAGGTGTTGATGGCGAATGACGGAATGCAGCCGCTGATGACCCGCGCGATTGCCGCGGCGACCAGGCGCTCGAAGGAACTGGCGAAGTAGCGGAGGATCCGCAGGGTTGGCAAAGACGCGCACATGCGCTCTGCCCACCTGAAGTACAAGGTCGCGACGGTTGGCGCGGTAGGGCTTTGCCCGTCCTACAGTCCTGCGCCCGGCGTCATGGCAAGCCGCCTGTTGAAAAGCTCGACATTGATCAGCCCGCGGGCGTGGCGGCCCTCGCCGAGCCTGCGCGTGCCTTCAAAGGCCTCGACCTCGAAGCGGATGACACGGCGCTCGACCGCGATCACCTGCGCCGTGGTGCGCACCGTTGCGCCGACCTGCGCGGCGGCAAGATGGCGGATGTCAACCTCGGTGCCGACAGTCACCCAGCCGGGCTGCAACGCTGCCCCGATGGCATCGCCCGATGCCATCTCCATTTCCAGGATCATCATCGGGGTCGCATAGACCATCGGCATGCCTGGCACGAAATGCCCGACCGTGCGCTCCGGCGGCACCACGAGCCTGCGCTCCGCGCTCATGCCAACCTTGATGAAGTCGCGTGCGTCCATTCCAGCCTCACCTGTCATTGCGGGGCACGCGAGGCGTGAACCTCAGATGCGCAATCGCGCTCCCGCGTCACTTCTTTGCGGCTGCGGCGCGCTCGACGAAGGTCTTGCCACCCTTCATCTTGTGGTGCAGCGGCGCCTCGTTGATCTGGATCACCACCGCGTCTGCATCGACGCCGAGGTTCTTCACCAGCGCCTGGGTGATGTCGCGCATCATGCCGGCCTTCTGCTCGTCGGTGCGACCGGCGGCCATGCTCACGGTAATCTCGGGCATCGGAAGAACTCCCTTGTTATTGTTGACGCATAGTTCTCGACACACAAACCGGCCACCGGCCTGTGCCGGGCCATCTTTTTTGAGATGGATGCACGGGTCAAGCCCGCGGACGACAATCCAGCTATCCCCACGCCACCTCATGCCGCGCCAGCACCTCGCGGACTTTTGCGACGAGATCGGCCTCGGGGCACGAGAATTGCGCCGGCCGCGTTTCGCGCCACTCCTGGTTGGAGGCGATCGCGGAAGCGGCCTTGGCGCCCTCGATCAGGTCCTTGATCTGCACCTCGCCGCGCGCTTTCTCGTCACTGCCCTGGATGATGACGCAGGGCGAGTTGCGGCGGTCGGCATATTTGAGCTGGTTGCCCATGTTCTTCGGGTTGCCGAGATAGAGCTCGGCGCGGATCTTCGCGTTGCGAAGCTGCGTGACCATCCGCTGGTAGTCGGCGACGCGGTCGCGATCGAACACGGTGACGACGACCGGCCCGAAGTCCGGGCGCGTATCGAGCTTGCCGAGCATGGTGAGCGCAGCCTGCAGGCGCGACACCCCGATCGAGAAGCCGGTCGCCGGTACCGGCTCGCCGCGGAAGCGTGAGACCAGACCGTCATAGCGACCACCGCCGCCGACCGAGCCGAACCGCACCGGGCGTCCCTTCTCGTCCTTGGTGTCGAGCAGCAGTTCAACCTCATAGACCGGCCCGGTGTAGTATTCGAGGCCGCGGACGACGGAGGGATCGATCCGGATTTGGTCGGCACCGTAACCAGACGCGGCGACAAGCTTTGCGACCTCTTCGAGCTCGCTGACGCCGGCCTGGCCGATCTCGCTCTTGGCGAGATAAGTATCCGCCGCAGCAATCGCCTCTCTCCAATCGTCGCGCTTTTGCGTGACGGCCAGAACGATTTCGGCATCGGCTTCGCTCAGGTCGGCGCCCTCGGTGAAATCGCCCTTGCCTTCATCACCGCCGTCCCATCGCCCCGGGCCAAGCAGTTTGCGAACTTCATCGGCGGCAAACTTGTCCAGCTTGTCGATCGCGCGCAGCACCGTGAGACGCCGTCCCGCATTCTCGTCTCCGCCGAGGCCGATCGCCTCGAGCACGCCGTCGAGCACCTTGCGGTTGTTCACCTTCACGAGATACTGGCCGCGCGCGATGCCGAGCGCTTCCATCGTGTCGGCCGCCATCATGCAGATCTCGGCGTCGGCCGCAGCCGAGCCGGAGCCGACCGTATCCGCATCGAACTGCATGAACTGACGGAAGCGACCCGGGCCGGGCTTCTCGTTGCGGAACACGTAGCCGAAGCGGTAGGAGCGGTACGGCTTCGGCAGGGAATCAAAATTCTCGGCGACGTAGCGCGCCAGCGGCGCGGTCAGGTCGTAACGCAGCGAGATCCACTGCTCATCGTCGTCCTGGAACGAGAATACGCCCTCGTTGGGACGATCCTGATCCGGCAGGAACTTGCCGAGCGCATCGGTGTACTCCATCGCCGGCGTCTCCACCGGCTCGAAGCCATAGCGCTCATAGACTTCGCGGATCTTCTCCACCATCTGGCGCGTGGCCGAGATCGCGGCAGGACCACGGTCTTCCAGTCCGCGCGGCAAGCGCGCCTTCAACTTCTGCGGTTTTTTCGATTTGTCGGCCATGGGCGGCTAGGTACCAGCCATGGCCCGGCCGGGCAACCCGGCGAGAGGCCCCCTCTCCCTGCGCAGGAGAGGGGGCCAGCGGCTCAGGCCGCGACCTTCGTACTCTTCGGCTGCACCTCGGCGGTGTAATCCACCATCAGTTGCTCCGACAGCTTGCCGGGCGTGAAGCGCCAGTCCGCGATCTCGGAGACCGGGGTCACTTCCGCAGCCGTGCCGGTGATGAAGCATTCCGAAAAGCCGCCGAGCTCGTTCGGCATGATGCGGCGCTCGATCACCTCGATGCCGCGGCGTTTGGCAAGCTCGATCACGGTCGCGCGCGTGATGCCGGCGAGGAAGCAGTCCGCGATCGGAGTGTGGATCCTGCCGTCCTTGACGAAGAAGATGTTGGCGCCGGTGCACTCGGCCACCCTTCCCTCCCAGTCCAGCATCATCGCGTCGGCATAGCCCTGGCGCTCTGCCTTGTGCTTGCTGATCGTGCAGATCATGTAGAGGCCGCCCGCCTTGGCCAGCGCCGGGATGGTGAGTGGATCCGGCCGCCGATATTCGGCGAGGCTAATGCGGATGCCCTTCAGCTTCTCGGCGGGATCGAAATAGCTCGGCCAGTTCCAGGCCGCGATCGCCAGATGGATGGTGTTGGTCGGCGCCGCCACACCCATCATCTCCGAGCCGCGCCAGGCGATCGGGCGGACATAGGCGTCGGGCAGGCTGTTGCGGTCGATGACGAGCTGCTTGGCCGCATCGATCTCGGCAACCGAATAGGGAATCTCGAAGTCGAGGATGTTGGCGGACCGCTTCAGCCGCTCGGAGTGCGCCGTGCTCTTGAAGATCGTGCCGCCATAGGCGCGCTCGCCCTCGAACACCGAACTGGCATAGTGCAAGCCATGCGTCAGCACATGGACATTGGCGTCCTGCCACGGCACCAGTCTACCGTCATACCAGATGACGCCGTCGATCTTGTCGAATGACACTCCCATGGGGCCTCTCCCGAGTTGGCGCCGGGTTTGCTCTCGCCCCCGGCGCTTCAGACAGCCGGCCTCAGCCACTGCCCATAAGGCAGCCGTCACCGCCCGCGTCGTCGACACGCTTTTGCGGAGTGCTGAAGTCCAGTATGTTTGTCGAAATGCCGCTCGACGATCGCACGGTAGTCCAATTCGCGGCTCAAACCGCCATCGCTGGCTCTTCAGGCCGCCGCAAACGCCGTCGGGGACAAAACGACCTAATGTTTCGTCGTGATGCGCAGTTTTGTAACATTGAACCCAAGATACGTCAATATGACTGACATAAATTTCCCAGGCATGGCAGCCAAGCCCGATTCGCAGGGGAGCGACCAGGCGTCCCCCACGGCGGGCGGGCGCGACCTGCGCTGGGACATCATCGAGCTCCTGTTCTTCGCCTACCGTGACTTTGTCGGTGACGCCGATCAGGAGCTGGAAGCTTTCGGCTTCGGCCGCGCCCATCACCGGGTGATCCACTTCGTCACCCGCTATCCCGGGCTCAAGGTCGCCGATCTGCTCGACGTGCTGCGCATCACCAAGCAATCGCTCGGGCGCGTGCTCAAGCAGCTGCTCGACGAGGGCTATATCGTGCAGAAGACCGGCAACAATGACCGCCGGCAGCGCCTGCTCTATGCGACGCCCAAGGGCGAGGCGCTGGTCGCCAAGCTCGCGGGGCTGCAAACCGACCGCATCAACCGTGCGGTCACCGGTATCGATGCCGAAGGCGTCGAGACGGTCCGCCAATTCCTGCGCGCGATGATCGACCGCGACGATCCCGACAAGGTGCTCGAGGCGATCTTCGGCGGCAGAAAGACGAGGGAGTGACCGTGGCTCAGGCTGCAACTGCAGTGGCGCCCGCGCCGGCCCAGCTGGCCGACGACGCGCCGCATCTTCTTCTGGTCGACGACGACCGGCGCATCCGCGACTTGTTGTCGCGCTTTCTCGCCGGCGAGGGCTACCGGGTCACAACCGCGATGAGCGCGAGCGACGCACGCGCCAAGCTGCTCGGACTGCATTTCGACCTCCTGATCCTCGACGTGATGATGCCGGGCGAGAACGGCTTCGACCTCGCCCGCTTCATCCGCACCTCCTCATCGGTGCCGATCATCATGCTGACCGCGCGCCACGAGGCCGAGGCCCGCATCGAGGGTCTGCAGATCGGCGCCGACGATTACGTCGCCAAGCCGTTCGAGCCGCGCGAGCTCGTGCTGCGCATCGGCAATATCCTCAAGCGCACCGCGCCGCCGCAGGTCACGGCCGTCGAGCAGATCGCCTTCGGTCCCTACATCTTCCACATCGAGCGCAGCGAGCTGCGCCAGGGTGAGGAGATCATCCATCTCACCGACCGCGAGCGCGAGATGCTGCGCATCCTCGCGACGACGCCCGGCGAGACCGTGCCGCGCGCCGCGCTGACCAGCGGCGGCACGGTCAACGAGCGCGCCGTCGACGTGCAGATCAACCGCCTCCGCCGCAAGATCGAGCGCGACCCCGCCAATCCGCTGTTCCTGCAGGCGGTGCGCGGTATCGGCTATCGCCTGGTGGCCTCGCCGTAAGATCCCAGCCATGAGCACGCTCGACTCCGGCCTGACCCTGATTCGCAACGCGTCGCAGCGCGTGTCGAGGGCCAATGGCTGGATGGGCAACGCGTTCAAGAGCTGGATGCCGACCGGCCTCTATGCCCGCGCGCTGCTGATCATGATCGTGCCGATGGTGATCCTGCAGACCGTGGTCGCGTTCGTGTTCATGGAGCGGCACTGGAACACGGTGACACGGCGCCTGTCGGCCGCCGTCGTGTCCGACATCGCCGCGCTGATCGACGTCTACAAGAACTACCCGCAGGACAAGGACCGCGCGCAGCTGCGCCACATCGGCCAGAAGCTGCAGCTCGTGGTCGACTTCCTGCCGGCGGGCGACATGCCGCCGCCGGGGCCGAAGCCGTTCTTCTCGCTGCTCGACCAGACGCTGTCGGTGCAGCTCGGACGGCAGATCAACCGCCCGTTCTGGATCGACACCGTCGGCAAATCCAACCTGGTCGAGATCCGCGTCCAGCTCGACGATTCGGTGATGCGGATCTTCGCCCAGCGCAGCGCGGCCTATGCCTCCAATTCGGAGATCTTCATCTTCTGGATGCTCGGCACCTCGACGATCCTGTTGATCGTCGCCGTGCTGTTCCTGCGCAACCAGATCAAGCCCATCCTCAGATTGGCTGATGCCGCCGAAAGCTTCGGCAAGGGCCGCGAAGCGCCGAACTTCCGGCCGCGCGGCGCGCGCGAGGTGCGGCGCGCGGCGCAAGCCTTCATCGAAATGAAGGGTCGCGTCGAGCGCTCGATCGAGCAGCGCACCGCGATGCTTGCCGGCGTGTCGCACGATTTGCGCACCATCCTCACCCGCTTCAAGCTCGAGCTCGCCTTGCTCGGCGAAGGTCCCGAGATCGACGCGATGCGCAAGGACGTCGACGAGATGTCGATGATGCTGGAGGACTACCTCGCCTTTGCGCGCGGCGATTCCGGCGAGATCGCGCAGCCCACCGACATGGCGATGGCACTCGAGGAACTGCGCAGCGACGCGGAGCGCCACGGCCATACCGCGACGGTGGCGTTCCACGGCCTGCCCGTCGTCACGGTGAAGCCGGCCTCGTTCAAGCGCTGCCTCGCCAACCTGGTGTCGAACGCGGCGCGCCACGCCAACACGATTTCGATCACCGGCCACCGCGACCATCGCTATCTCACCGTGACCATCGACGACGACGGCCCGGGCATTCCTGCGGAGATGCGCGAAGAGGTATTCAAGCCGTTCCTGCGCCTCGACGACGCGCGCAACCAGGACGAAGGCGGCAGCGGGCTCGGTCTTGCGATCGCCCGCGACATCGCCCGCTCGCATGGCGGCGATATCATGCTCGGCGAAAGCCCGATGGGCGGCCTCAGGGCCGCGGTGCGCGTGCCGGTTTAGACGAGATTGCGACGGTCAGCCGAATCACTTCTGCAGCTTGGGGATCAGCCCCTTCAGCTTTTCCATGTCCTTGACGTTCATCTTCATGCCGCCGGGCATGATGATGTCGCCGGGTTTCTGGTCGGCCTTGCATGCGCCGAGCCACTTCGCCTCGATTGTCGCCGAGGTGTCGCGCGCGCCGGAGGAGCCGCCCTCGACGTGCGATGTGGTCTTGACCGTATAGGCCGAGCTGAAATCACCGATGATCTCGGAATGCGAGGTCACTGTCACACCGGCTGCGCCGCAGACGGAATCGCTGACATAGCCGGTGGCGGTCTTCTGGATGTCCTGCTTGGAGCAAGCCTGCTTCGCCGCCGGCCCGACGGATGTGTTCATGTCCTTGTCGGTCGTCTCGTCGGTGCAGTGCTGCATGGTCATTTCGGGCATCGGACCGCCCGTGCGCACCATCTTCATCTCCCAGAGACCGGCCTTGCGGGTCGGCAGGTCGACCGCGCCGGCGGCGCCGGCCGACAACGCCAGGCATACGGCCGAACCAAGCAATGCAAGCTGTCGCGTCATGGCGATTGGCTCCCGGCTTGACGATTCGAGAGGCTGCGCAGGCGCTCAATAGCGCGCATGCAGGGGCCGGTCGGCCGCACCGTAGGGCACCCAGCGGCAGGCAAACGAAATGTAGCCGCCCGGATAGGGCTGCACCGCGAGGAATTTCACGACCTTGCCGTAGGAGGCGCAGTGGTCGACGGCGAGTTGCCTGGCATCGGCCTGCCGCGCCAGCGAGTAGGCAATGATACCGCCGGTGTCATTGCCGGTGAACGGCGCCACCGGCTGCAGCCAATCGGCCCGCGCCGGCAGAGCGGCCAGCATCCCGCAAACGGCAACCAGGCACGCGGCCAATTTCCTTCGCATCGCAGACTCCATTTCGCCTGGAGCCAACATAGAGTGCGTCGGCGGCCGTGAAAAGAACGAGCCGTAGGTCAAAAGTGGAGTTCTCGACAGGTGTTGCCGCGCTGCACTTGACCTTGCCGGGGCTTCGCGGCACCGTCCGCGGCATCGGATTATCGGGCGGATTCCCATGCGCAACCTGTTCATCTCCCCCAAAAAACTCGGCCGCAGGCTCAGCCTTGGAGCTGCCCTCGTGTGCAGCCTCATGGCCGTCGGGGGAACGGCACAGGCCGCCAATCCGTTCGAGCTGAACTTCTGGCTGTCCGGACCGCGCTATGACGGGCGCGTTGCCAACTGCGAGGCGGCCCTGCCGACCATCACCTCGCAATTCCAGGAGAAGGAAGCCACCCAGTGGAATTCGCCGCTGGTGATCACCGGCTTCGGCCGCATCCACGAGACCGCCTTCCGACCCTGGCAGTCCGACAATATTCCGCGCCGCTATTGCTCCGGCGACGTCATGCTGAGCGACGGCAAGATGCGCTCCGTCCACTATTCGATCATCGAGGACGGCGGATTCGCCGGCTTCGGCCAGGGCGTCGAATGGTGCGTCACGGGCCTCGACCGCAACTGGGCCTACAACCCCGCCTGCCGGGCCGCGCGGCCCTGATCCTGCCCGGAAACCGCGAGACAGCGCCTGTGCCCGGCCCACCGTCGGCACGCGACGCATTTTGTTCTTGAAATGTTCCGATGTCCTGCTAGCTTCCGAGGCGTCAAGTTAGGGAGCGTTTGATGCCTCGGTTGGTCACAATTTCCCGATTTCTGATTTCGCTTGCGGTCTTCAGCCTGTCCTGCACGGGCATCGCGACCGCCCAGGACCGCAGGCAGAACGCGCCCGGCGATTTCGATTTCTACGTGCTCTCGCTGTCGTGGTCGCCCTCGTTCTGCGAGGCGGCGAGTGAACGCGGCAATAATGGCCGTGGCACGCAGGCCCAGTGCGGCGGACGGCCATTCTCCTTCGTGGTGCACGGCCTGTGGCCGCAATACGAGCGCGGCTTCCCCGAATACTGCGAACGGCCCTCGCCGCGGCTTGCCCGCAACATCATGACCTCGATGCTGGACCTGATGCCGGCGCCCGGGCTGATCTACAATGAGTGGGACAAGCACGGCACCTGCTCCGGCCTCGGCGAGCGTGCCTATTTCGAGACCATCCGCAAGGCCCGCGCCGCGGTGAAGATCCCCGATGAATTCCTGCAATTATCCGAACCGAAGACGATCGCGCCCGACGACCTCGAGGCCGCGTTCATCAAGGCCAATCCGGGGCTGAGCAGTTCGGCCATCGCGGTCACCTGCGACAGCCAGCGGCTCGGCGAAGTGCGCATCTGCCTCTCCAAGGACCTTCAGTTCCGGTCCTGCGAGGAGATCGACCGGCGGGCCTGCCGCCGCGATCAGGTGCTGATGCCGCCGATGCGCGGCGGCTAGAGCATGGTCCGGAGAATTGTGTAGCGGTTTTCCCTCGCTACAAGCGCGGAACGCGTTTGCGCGGAGATCAAACAAAGAGCTACGATTCAGCCTTATCTCAGCGCGCTTCAGGCTTCGCTGGCAAGACACGCCGGTCGCCGCTCACGCGCAAGGCGAACGATTGGCTGCGCGCGCGGTGACGTGGTAATCGCTGTGACATGAACTACCGCCACGCCTTTCATGCCGGCAACTTCGCCGATGTCGTCAAGCACATCGTGCTGGTGCGCATGGTCACCTATTTGCAGGAGAAGCAGGCGCCGTTCCGTGTCATCGACACCCATGCCGGCGCCGGGCTCTATGATCTTACCTCTAACGAAGCCGAGCGCGGCGGCGAATGGCTCACCGGCATCGCGCGGCTGATGCAGGCACGGTTTTCGGAGGAGGCGTTGCCGCTGGTCGCGCCCTACCTCGACATCGTCAGGGCGTTCAACCCGAAGGCCGAACTGAAGGCCTATCCCGGCTCGCCCTTGATCGCGCGCGCACTGTTGCGACCGCAGGACCGCCTGACGGCGTGCGAGATCGAGCCGACCGCACGCAAGCAACTGATCGATGCGCTGCGGCGCGATACGCAGGCCCGCGTCGTCGACCTCGACGGTTGGACCGCGTTGCCGGCGTTCGTGCCGCCGAACGAGCGTCGCGGACTCGTGCTGATCGATCCACCGTTCGAGGCGAAGGATGAGTTCGAGCGGCTGGCGGCGGGTTTCTCGGAAGCGTTCGCAAAATGGCCGACCGGCGCGTACCTGATCTGGTATCCCGTAAAAACACGGAGAGCCACCGACGAACTCGCGCAGAGCGTCGCCGCGGCCGCGGCGACAAGCCGGCCACCTGGCAAATGTCTGCGTTTGGAATTCAGTGTGGCGCCGCAGGAAGCCAGCGGCGGCCTCGTTTCCACGGGTCTTTTGATGGTGAATCCACCATGGACGCTGGCGAGCGAGTTGAAGATCATCCTGCCAGAACTCGAGAAGCCGCTTGGTCACGGCGGTGCCGCCCGCTTCAGACTCGAGACGCCCAAGCCGTAATCGCGAGCTACCTCTGAAAAGTACGATTGAGGCGTAGGCATTCTGCGCGGAACCGTATTATGCTCGTCCTGTTACGACTGGCTTTACGTTCCGCTTCCGCGAATGGTTGCGGCGGAGTGACAAGGCCGAAACAAAATCCAGGCGGACCGGTGGCGTGACGCCGGCCTGCTCAGGTGGCCAAGCTTCCGACAAGCGAATGTCGGTCAACCGCTTCGCGGCGTGCGCGTAGCGGTGGAGCAATACGGGGGAGGAGTTTCCCGATGGCCATGACTGGGACAGTCAAGTTCTTCAACGGAGAGCGTGGCTACGGCTTCATCAAGCCTGATGATGGCGGCCGCGATGTATTCGTTCACATCACTGCCGTCGAGCGGGCGGGATTGAAGGACCTGACTGAAGGACAGCGCATTACATTCGAGGTCGAACCGGACAAGAAGGGCAAGGGCCCCAAGGCGGTCAACCTGGTGGTTTCCTCGTGAGTGCAGACGTCAGCCGAACAGGCGGAGCAGGGTCTCCGACCGGATCACGTGCTGACAAGAGACCTGAGATCGTGTCGCGATTGCGTGCGATGGCATCATGATCCCGGGCTCACGACGAAAGCGGAATGAAGCGTTGCGCGCGAGTTGCGTGCCAGGCGCATGATCCACGTGCGCTTGACTGATGGTCTGCATGGAGCGGCCGCCGCCTTGGCGGACTCCGCACAGCTGCGTTGTGCGGCCGGTCTTGCTCCTGCATCGAACCCGAGCTCCCGTGCCGTGCTCGCCGGCCTCGTCCTGCTGTCATCACAAAAAGAAACCCGGCCGCGCAAGGCGCAGCCGGGAGTTGGTGGTCGACGTCTTCTTGTTCTCAGAAGTGATAGTTGATGCCGGCGCGGACCAGGCTGAAGCTGTAGCCGTTCGCGGCACCGCCGGTGATCGCGAAGTTGCTGTTGCCGAGATCGACATAGAGATATTCGATCTTGGCGCTCCAGTTCGGGGCGAATCCCATTTCAGCGCCGGCGCCCACGGTGAAGCCCGCATTGGTGTGCGATTCCGACATGCCGAAGGTCTCGCCGCGCAGCTCGCCGAAGGCGAGACCGCCGGTCGCATAGAACAGCACGTTGTTGAAGGCGTAGCCGGCGCGGCCGCGCACGGTGCCGAACCACGGATTGGAGAACTTCCAGGGCGCGAACGTATCGTCGGCGGCCGAGGCCTGGATGTCGCCTTCCAGACCGAACACCCACGGAGTACCGTTCTGGAAGTTGTAGCCGGCCTGGACGCCGCCGGCGAAGCCGGACGGCCTGGTCGGGCTGTTGTCGACCGAACCCCATCCGTAGCCGGTATTGCCGCCGAGATAGGGACCGGCCCAGCTATAGGCATTGAGCGGCTGATTGACCGTGTAGGGCGATCCATAGTTGACGTCAGCGGCGGCAGCCGAGGTCGTCCAGCCTGCCGCGATCAGCGCCAGGACGCGCACAGCCCCGCCCATAGCCACGCGCATAACCAACCGGGTCATCGGCACTCTCCACCACGCAACCGCCGCAACCCGCCGGCCTGCGGCCGGCGTGGTTACGGATTTCCACTTTTTTCTCGAAAGTTTATCGAGAGTTTTAAGTTAAGCGGTTGTTAAGGCCCGTTACCGCCTGCTCATCAGTCTTAACAATGCGTTACGCGCGCCGCCGGCAGGCGTCCGTGGCGACCGTAACCCTCTGCAATCCGACCTTTTTTTGCCGTGCGGCTGGCGCTGGCGACGGGCCGCGGCAGGGCTTAGTTTAGGGCCATGGTTCACGATTCTCCCGAGCGTCCGACGCCGCCGGCCCGAAAGGCGCGACGCGGTTCAAAATCCGATCTGCCACAGGACGATTTCGCGCTTGATACGGGCGACGTCGATCCCGCGAGCACGGCTGGCGACGAGGACGACGAGGTACGCCTGCCCGACGCGCCGGACGACGCCACTGACGCGATCGCCGAGGGGACGCTCGCGACCGGGCACGCCGCGATCGAAAACGCCGTCCGCCTCGCGCCCACCTCGCCCGGGGTCTACCGCATGCTCAACGCCGTCAACGACGTGCTCTATGTCGGCAAGGCGAAGAACGTCAGGAAGCGCCTGTCGTCCTATGCGCGCGCCAATGCGCCGCTGCCGGCGCGCATCCTGCGCATGATCGCGGCGACCACCCAAGTCGAGATCGTTTCGACCACGACCGAGACCGAGGCATTGCTGCTCGAAGCCAATCTGATCAAGCAGCTCCGCCCGCGCTTCAATGTGCAACTGCGCGACGACAAGTCCTTCCCCTATATCCTGATCACCGGCGACCATTGGGCGCCGCAGATACTCAAGCATCGCGGCGCGCAGTCGCGGCCCGGACGCTATTTCGGCCCATTCGCCAATGCGGGCGCCGTCAATCGCACCATCACGGCGCTGCAGCGCGCGTTCCTGATCCGCTCCTGCACCGACGGCTTCTTCGAAAGCCGCACGCGGCCCTGTCTGCTTTACCAGATCAAGCGTTGCGCCGGCCCCTGCACGCGCGAGATCGATTTCCCCGGCTACAGCGAGTTGGTGCGCGAGGCGACCGAATTCCTGTCCGGCCGCAGCCATGCCGTGAAGGAATTGCTCGCGGCCGAGATGGAAAAGGCTTCCGGCGAGCTCGAATTCGAGTCGGCGGCCCTCTACCGCGACCGGCTTGCGGCGCTGTCGGCGATCCAGTCGCAGCAGGGCATCAATCCGCGCACCGTGGAGGAGGCGGACGTGTTCGCGATCCACCAGGAGGGCGGCTATTCCTGCGTCGAAGTGTTCTTCTTCCGCACCGGCCAGAACTGGGGCAACCGCGCCTATTTCCCGAAGGCCGAGAAGACCTTCACGCCGGAGGAGGTACTGTCCTCGTTCCTCGCGCAATTCTACGACGACAAGCCGCCGCCGAAACTGATCCTGCTCTCGCACGAGATCGAGGAAAGCATGCTGCTCGCCGATGCGCTGTCGGTCAAGGCCGGATACAAGGTCGAGGTCTCCGTGCCGAAGCGCGGCGAGAAGAAGGAGCTGATCGGCCACGCCCTCACCAATGCGCGCGAGGCGCTCGGCCGCAAGCTTGCCGACACCGCGACCCAGAACCGGCTGTTGGAATCGATGGTGACCACGCTCGGCCTGTCGAATACGCTGAAGCGGATCGAGGTCTACGACAACAGCCACATCCAGGGCACCAACGCGGTCGGCGCGATGATTGTCGCCGGGCCCGACGGCTTCATGAAGAACCAGTACCGCAAGTTCAACATCAAGTCCGAGGGGCTCACGCCCGGCGACGACTACGGGATGATGCGCGAGGTCCTGGAGCGGCGCTTCAAGCGCCTGCTCAAGCCGCCGGAGGGCGATGCGGCCAAGCAGGGGACGGACGACGACGCTTTCCCGCAATGGCCCGATCTCGTCATCATCGACGGCGGCCGCGGCCAGCTCAACGCGGTCCGGGAGATTTTCCAGAACCTCGGGCTGACCCAGGTCGCGCTGATGGCGGTTGCCAAAGGGCCGGACCGCGACGCGGGACGCGAGACCCTGTTCATGCCGGATCGCGAGGCCATCAAGCTGGAGCCGCGGGACCCGGTGCTCTATTTCATCCAGCGGCTGCGCGACGAGGCCCACCGCTTCGTGATCGGCTCACACCGCAAGCTGCGGAAGAAGGACATCCGCGAGGCCGGCCTGCAGGAGATCCCGGGGATCGGCCCATCGCGCAAACGTGCCTTGCTGCATCATTTCGGAACGCTCAAGGAGATCGAGCGTGCCTCGATTGCCGACCTTGGCAAGGTTCCCGGCGTCAGCGCCGAAAGTGCCCGCAAGATTTTCGAGTTTTTCCACGCCCAGCCGGGTTAAAGGGAATGCGGGTCATCACGGCGTCGGCCCATCCTGGGTACGCACAGTTGACCTTCTCGCTTCAGCGGTATTGGTAAGACGGATGAACATCGCCACGACCCGGGGACAGCCCAAGGGACAACCCAAGACCCTGTCCCTTCCGAATATCCTGACCTATGCCCGGATCGCCGCCATTCCGGTGGTGATCGGCTGCGTCTACTGGCAGTCGATCCTGGACGGCCCGTTATGGCTGCGCTGGGTGGCGCTGGCCGTGTTCATCGCGGCGGGGGTCACCGACTACCTCGACGGCTATTACGCCCGGATCTGGGACCAGCAATCCGCCTTCGGCAGGATGCTCGACCCGATCGCCGACAAGCTGCTGGTCGCCTCCAGCCTTTTGATGCTGGCCGCCGACAACTCGATCCATGGCTGGACGCTGTGGGCGGCGATCGTGATCCTGTGCCGCGAAATCCTGGTCTCGGGCCTGCGCGAATACCTCGCCGGCCTGCGGGTGAGCGTGCCCGTCACCAAGCTTGCGAAATGGAAGACGACGATCCAGCTGGTGGCGATCGGCTTCCTGATCGCCGGTGAAGCCGGCGAGCAGATCTTTCCGGCGACCACCCTGATCGGCATCGTGCTGCTGTGGATGTCGGCGATCTTCACGATCTACACCGGCTGGGATTATTTCCGCGCCGGCATCCACCACCTCATCAAGGAGGATGAGGGATGAAGGTGAAGTATTTCGCCTGGGTCCGCGAGCGCATCGGCAAGGCGGAAGAGACCGTCGAGCCGCCGGCCGACGTGCGTACCGTCGGCGACCTGATCGGCTGGCTCTCAGCGCGCGGCGAGACCTATGCCTATGCGTTCGAGAAGCCCAAGGTGATCCGCGCCGCGATCGACCACGCCCATGTCAAGGCGGACGCGATGATCGCGGGCGCGCGCGAGATCGCATTCTTTCCGCCGATGACCGGCGGCTAACCTTCCTATGACCGTCGCTGCGACCATCCGTATCCAGGAAGCCGACTTCGACGTCGCGCAGGAGATCGCGGGCCTCAGCAAGGACCGCACCGA
Organism: Bradyrhizobium jicamae; assembly: GCF_018130215.1. Taxonomy (GTDB): domain Bacteria; phylum Pseudomonadota; class Alphaproteobacteria; order Rhizobiales; family Xanthobacteraceae; genus Bradyrhizobium; species Bradyrhizobium jicamae_A. Next base: position 36,555 of record NZ_JAFCKQ010000003.1, on the reverse strand, counting down.
CATCGGTGCCGTGGTGAGCTTCAGCGGTATCTGCCGCGGCAGCGAGCAGGGCGAGCCGATTGCGGCACTGGTGCTCGAGCACTATCCCGGCATGGCGGAAGCCGAGATCGAACGCCACGCCGACGAGGCGCTGGCGCGCTGGCCGTTGCAGGGCCTCACCATCATCCATCGCTTCGGACGGATCGCGCCCGGCGAGAACATCGTGCTGGTGGTGACGGCGTCGGCGCACCGGCACGCGGCGTTCGAGGCCGCGGAATTCCTGATGGATTATCTGAAAACCAACGCGCCGTTCTGGAAGCGCGAGGAAAGCCGACGCGGCACGAGCTGGATCGAGGCGACTGACCACGATGACGCGGCCACCGCGCGCTGGACCAAGCCCTGATGGCCAAGCGCAGCAAAGTGCCGGCGCAGCGAAGCCCCGCCGCGCCGAAGGCCCCGAAGGTCGGCGCAGGCGAGCTTGCGACGCTGTTCGATTACGTGCGCTACGCCGTGAGCCGCTTCAATGCGGCAAGTCTCGTCTTCGCGCACGGCACCACCGATCCGGTGGCAGAGGCCGCCTTCCTGGTGTGCGAGACGCTGCATCTGCATCCCGACCAGTTCGAAACCTTTGCGACCGCGCGCGTCACCGCGACCGAGGGCAAGCGGATACTCGATCTGATCGAGCGCCGGATCGCGACGCGAAAGCCCGCCGCCTATCTCGTCAACAAGGTCTATATGCGCGGCCTGCCGTTCTATGTCGACGAGCGCACCATCGTGCCGCGCTCCTTCATCGGCGAACTGCTTGATTCGCATTTCGGTGCCGACGAGGACGGCGCCTCGCTGATCGGCGACCCCGCCGGGGTCGAGAGCGTGCTCGACCTCTGCACCGGCTCCGGGTGCCTCGCGATCCTGGCGAGCCGGAATTTTCCGAATGCCGAGGTCGACGCCGTTGATATTTCCAGGGATGCGCTTGCAGTTGCCGCGCGCAACGTCGCCGACCATGGCCTGGAGGACCGGCTGACCTTGCACCGGGGCGACCTGTTCCAGCCGCTCGGCGACCGGCGCTACGACCTCATCATCTCGAATCCGCCCTATGTCGACGCCGAAGGCATGGCGTCGCTGCCGCGCGAGTGCCGCGCCGAGCCGAAGCTCGCGTTCGACGGCGGCGCCGACGGGCTCGATATCGTCCGCCGCATCCTCGACGAGGCCAAGCGGCATCTCACGGCGCAGGGCGGCCTGCTCTGCGAGCTCGGCCGCGGGCGCGACAACCTCGAAGCCGCCTATCCGAATTTGCCCCTGCTCTGGCTCGACACCGAGGATTCCGAAGGCGAGGTGTTCTGGATCGCCGCGGCGGACCTCTGAGCCAACCCGATTGCGCGAGGTCGCCCGGGACGGCCCCGATGCGAAAATCGTGTTCAGTTCCAGCCGGTTCCAAAGAACACCGCCTCGTCGAATCAGCAATGGTGCTAAGGTAGCGGGGTTGGGGCAGCTTGGACTGAGGGCGCAGCGGGCGACATGATTCGCATTTCGACGATCTTCATCGCCATCTGCATGGTGCTGGTCGCAGCCTCGCTCGGCTTCGTTCTGTATTCGGTCGCGGGCATCAGCGGACCCGAATCGGCGATCGTCGCACTCACTGCCCTCACCTTCCTGATCCTTTACAACGCGGTCTCGATGCGACTGCGCGACCGCAGCGATGTCGGTGGCCAGATTGCCGATCTGTCGCGCGGCACCGCCGACCTCGCCCGTCAGGTCGCCGAATTCGGCCGCCGGCTGGCAGCGGTCGAGGGCCGCGTGGTGTCGGCCAATTCCGCCGGCGCCGACCGCATGCAGGGGATGGCCGGCGAGATCAACGAGCTCGGCGTGCTGGTGAAACAGCTCGCGGCCTCGGTCGCGAGCCATGAGGACCTGCTGGCGCTGGATGCTGCACCGGTTGCACCCGTAGCGCCGCGCAGCGAGCCGCTGCGAGCGGCCGAGCCGCCTCCGCCCGTTACCGTCGTGCCCCAGCCGCCGCCGATGCCGGCTGCCGCGACCACCCGCAGCGGCAGCCAGCTCCTCGGCGCGGTGAAAAGCGCCATCGAGGAGAACCGCCTCGACATCTACTTGCAGCCGATGGTGACGCTGCCACAGCGCAAGGTGCGCTACTACGAGGCAATGTCGCGGCTGCGTGACGAGCGTGACCAGGTCCTTGCCGCCGACGACTTCATCGCCGTCGCCGAGGCCGGCGGCGTGATCGGCCGCATCGACCACATGGTGATGCTGCGTTGTGTCCAGGTGCTGCGCCGTCTGATGGTGCGCAACAAGGATGTCGGCGTGTTCTGCAACGTCTCGGCGGCGACGCTGGCGAGCCCGGCCAGCTTCACCCAATGCCTGGATTTCCTCGAGGCCAACCGGGCGCTGGCGCCGTCCCTCGTGCTCGAGTTCAAGCAGGAGACGTTCCGCAATCTCGGCCCGACCGAGAGCGAGAATCTCGCGGCGCTGGCGCAGCGGGGCTACCGCTTCTCGATCGATCATGTCAGCGACCTCCGCATTGAGCCGCGCGAGCTCGCCGACCGTGGTGTCCGCTTCATCAAGGCGCCGGCCGCCCTGCTGCTCGATGCCAGGCAGAGCGCGACCACCGACATCGATCCCTCCGACCTCTCCGATCTGCTCGGCCGCTACGGCATCGACCTGATCGCCGAAAAGATCGAGGGCGAGCGCGCCGTCGTCGACCTGCTCGACTACGACGTCCGGTTCGGCCAGGGCTTCCTGTTCGCGCCGCCGCGGCCGTTGCGGCCGGAGGGTGCATCTGCTACCGCCGAGGCTCCGCAGACCAGGCCGCAGGACCTCAATGGCGCCAGCACTTCAGCACTCACTTCCGCGATGGAACAGCCACCGCGCGCGACCGGCAACGCCGCACTGGCCCGTCGCGCCGTCGGCCCGGGCTGACGGGGCGTTCCAGCCATGACCGCGCTGCGATTTGTGGAGCGGTTGCGCGATTTGATCGGCGGCGTCGACGTCGTGCTGTCGGACATCTGGGGCGTCGTGCACAACGGGCTGGAAGCGTTCCCCGAGGCCTGCGGGGCGCTGCACAGCTTTCGCCAACAGGGCGGCACCGTCATCCTGATCACCAATGCGCCGCGACCGGCCGATTCGGTGCAGCGGCAGTTGCGCAAGCTCGGCGTCGCGGACGAAACCTATGATGCCATCGTTTCGTCAGGCGACCTGACGCGCCATTTCGTGGCCGATCACCCCGGCCAGAAGATCTTCTGGATCGGCCCCGAGCGCGACAGCTCTATCCATCGCGGCCTCGATGCCACGATGGTTCCGCTGGAGCAGGCGGATTACATCATCTGCACCGGCCTGTTCGACGACGAGACCGAATCCGCGGAAGACTATCGCGAGATGCTGATGAAGGCGCTCCAGCGCAAGCTGACGCTGGTCTGCGCCAATCCGGACATCGTGGTCGAGCGCGGCGACCGGCTGATCTATTGCGCCGGCGCGATCGCCGAACTCTATCGCGAACTCGGCGGCGAGGTGATCTTCTACGGCAAGCCGCACCGGCCGATCTACGAACGCGCGATGGCGCTGGCCACCGAGCGGCGCGGCCACGCCACCGAGCGCTCGCGGGTGCTCGCGATCGGCGATTCCGTGCGCACCGATCTTGCCGGCGCCAATGGCTTCGGCATCGACCTCCTCTTCATCACGCGCGGCATCCATTCCGAGGAGTTCGAGGGCGTCGAGCAGCTCGATCCGTCCTCGGTGAAGGAGCTGTTCGGCCACCCGCCCCGAGCGCTGATGCGCGAGCTGCGCTGGTAGCCGGAACGAACAATGCCCGGGCAAGCCCGGGCATTTTTTGTTGAATAAGTCTCAGCTGCCTACGCGGTCGCCATATCCGGGAAGACTGCCTCGATCTTGGTCTTCAGCGTCGCGGCATTGAACGGCTTGACGATGTAGTTGTTCACGCCGGCCTTCTTGGCGGCGATCACGTTCTCGGTCTTGGATTCCGCCGTGATCATGATGAAGGGCGTGGTCGCCAGATTGGGATCGGCGCGGACTTCCTTGAGCAGGTCGTAGCCGGTCATCGGCTCCATATTCCAGTCGGAGATGACGAGGCCGTATTTCTTGCCGCGCATCTTGTTCAGCGCAGCCGAGCCATCGGAAGCGTCGTCGATATTCTCGAAGCCGAGCTGCTTGAGAAGATTTCGGATGATGCGGATCATGGTGCTGTAATCATCAACCACCAGAACCGGCATGGACAAATCAACCGCCATCTTTTCCCCCAAAGCGACGCTAACTCAACTAGGCTTCTGCGCGACCCGCAGTTCTCAGGCAACGAGTAACAGCAGGCGTTAAACAGCGCGTTAACCCGGTGGAACCGGATTGTTACGGATTTGACGCGATTTCGGCCGCTTGACTTCCCTGCCGCCGGCACGTCACGGTTCCGGCCCGCACCGATCATGCTTAAGAATCCTTGAAGAATCCCCGACATGAGCACTGGTTTTACCGTTATCCGTGACAACACCCCTGACAGCGCGATACCGAAGGGCGCCGTGGTCGCGATGGGCAATTTCGACGGCGTGCATCTCGGCCACCGCGCCGTGATCGGCGCGGCGCTGCGGATGGGCGCGGCCCACGGCAAGCCGGCGCTGGCGGTGACCTTCGAACCGCATCCGCGCAGCTTCTTCAGCCCGAACAGCCCGCAATTCCGCCTCACGGACGAGACCAACAAGTTGCGGCTGCTCGCGGCGACTGGCCTCGCCGGCGCCGTGGTGATGACGTTCGACAAGTCGCGTGCCGGCACCTCGGCGCAGGACTTCATCCGTCACGACCTGATCGACAGACTCGGCGTCAGCGGAATCGCGGTCGGCTACGACTTCCATTTCGGCAAGGGCCGGGTCGGCTCGCCGAGCCTGCTCGTCAGTGAGGCACCGAAGCTCGGCATCGAGGTCGACGTGCAGGCGCATGTCGATATCGAGGAGCGCCCGGTCTCTTCTACCGCGATCCGCATGGCGCTCGCCGAAGGCCAGGTCGCCGATGCCACCGCGATGCTGGGCGGACCATGGTTCGCGACCGGCGAGGTGATCCACGGCGAGAAGCGCGGTCGCGATCTCGGCTATCCCACCGCCAACATCCGCCTCGACAAGAACTGCGCGCTCAAGCACGGCATCTACGCGGTCAGGGTCGGCCTCGGGGCCGAGCGGATCGACGGCGTCGCCAGCTATGGCCGCCGTCCGACCTTCGACAACGGCGCGCCGCTGCTCGAGGTGTTCCTGTTCGACTTCAAGGGCGATCTCTACGGAAAGGTGCTCGACGTCGCCTTCATCGGTTTCATTCGCGACGAGCTGAAATTCGACACCATCGAGGCGCTGACGAGCCGGATGGATGACGACAGCGCCAGGGCGCGCGCGGCCCTCGCCGCGGCGCCGGATGCGTTCCCGAAGCTTGGGGTGATTGGTTGAACGGGACAGGGAAGCATCCTGGGACGTGGCTCCCGGGCTGACGCGATCGTGACCGGAAATCCATACCGATCCTGGCCCGGTTTAGCGGCCTCCCAACCGGCCTTGCGGAGGCTTTGCGATTTCCCCGTCTGGCTGCTATGGAACGGCCATGTTCTCGCGGCGCATCATACGGATTAGCGGCCCGGCTTCCGCCTGAGCCTCAAGGCTCGGCGCAAGACCGGGATGTCCTCGTTTCACCGCGATTGATCGCGTTTCCGCGCCCGCACCTGCCAGATCAGAGCCTTCATGTCCGACAAGCCGCAAATGACTGACGCCCAAAAGACCAACGCCAAAGACTATTCCAAGACCCTTTACCTGCCGCAGACGGACTTCCCGATGCGCGCCGGCCTGCCGCAGCGCGAGCCGGAAATCCTCAAATACTGGAACGAGATCGGCCTCTACGAAAAGCTGCGCCGGTCCGCCGAGGGCCGCGCCAAATTCGTGCTGCACGATGGCCCGCCCTACGCCAACGGCAACATCCATATCGGGCATGCGCTCAACAAGATCCTCAAGGACGTCGTGACCAAGAGCCAGCAGATGCTCGGCTTCGACTCCAATTATGTTCCGGGCTGGGACTGCCACGGCCTGCCGATCGAATGGAAGATCGAGGAGGAGAACTACCGCTCCAAGGGCAAGCAGAAGCCCGATTTCCGCGATTCAACCGCTATGGTCGCGTTCCGCAAGGAATGCCGCGCCTACGCGACGCACTGGATCAACGTGCAGCGCGAGGAGTTCAAGCGCCTCGGCATCATCGGCGACTGGGATCACCCCTATCAGACGATGAGCTATCCCGCGGAAGCCGCGATCGCGCGCGAGCTGATGAAATTCGCCGCCAACGGCACGCTCTATCGCGGCTCCAAGCCGGTGATGTGGAGCGTGGTCGAGAAGACCGCGCTCGCCGAAGCCGAGGTCGAGTATGAGGACTACACCTCCGACATGGTGTGGGTGAAATTCCCGGTGACATCGCCGGCTCATGGCGCGCTCGCCAATGCTTCGGTGGTGATCTGGACCACGACGCCATGGACGCTGCCGGGCAACCGCGCCATCGCGTTCTCGCCGAAGATCGCCTATGGCCTGTACAAGGTCACCGATGCGCCGGCGGACAACTGGGCCAGGAACGGCGATCTCCTGATCCTGGCCGACGCACTTGCCGGTGACGTCTTCAAGCAGGCACGCGTCACGGCCTATGAGAAGGTGCGCGACATCCCGGGCGACACGCTCGATGCCGTGGAATGCGCACATCCGCTGCGCGGCTTCGGCGGCGGTTATGAGTTCACCGTGCCGCTGCTTGCCGGCGAGCACGTCACGGACGATACCGGCACCGGCTTCGTGCACACCGCGCCGAGCCATGGCCGCGAGGACTTCGACGTCTGGACCGCCAGCACCCGCGAGCTCGACGCTCGCGGCATCAACACCGCAATCCCCTACACGGTCGACGAGAATGGCGCCTACACCGCGCAGGCTCCGGGCTTCACCGGCAAACGCGTGCTCAACGACAAGGGCGAAAAGGGCGACGCCAACGAGGCGGTGATCAAGGCGTTGATCGAGGCCGGCAATTTGCTGGCGCGCGGCCGGCTGAAGCATCAATATCCGCATTCCTGGCGTTCCAAGAAGCCGGTGATCTTCCGCAACACGCCGCAATGGTTCATCGCGATGGACAAGGACATCGTCCAGGACGGCCACGCGAAAAAGGGCGACACGTTGCGCGCCCGCGCGCTGCACGCCATCGCGGTGACGCAGTGGGTGCCGCCGGCCGGCCAGAACCGCATCAACGGCATGATCGCCAACCGCCCCGACTGGGTGATCTCGCGCCAGCGCGCCTGGGGCGTGCCGATCGCGGTGTTCGTGCGCGAGAAGGGCGACGGCTCCGCGGAGATCCTCGAGGACGAAGTCGTCAACCAGCGCATCGTCGAGGCCTTTACCGAGGAAGGCGCCGACGCCTGGTACATGGACGGCGCCCGCGAACGTTTCCTCGGATCACGCGCCAACGAGGACTGGAAGAAAGTAGACGACATCCTGGACGTCTGGTTCGATTCCGGCTCGACGCATGCCTTCGTGCTGGAGGACCGCCAGAATTTTCCCACGCTCGGCCATATCGTCCGCAAGGTCGACGGCGGCCAGGACACCGTGATGTACCTGGAAGGCTCCGACCAGCATCGCGGCTGGTTCCACTCCTCGCTGCTGGAAAGCTCGGGCACCCGCGGCCGCGCCCCCTATGACATCGTGCTCACCCACGGCTTCACGCTCGACGAGAACGGCCGCAAGATGTCGAAGTCGCTCGGCAACACCGTCGAGCCGCAGAAGGTGATCAAGGATTCGGGCGCAGATATCCTCCGCCTCTGGGTCTGCGCCACCGACTATGCCGATGACCAGCGCATCGGCCCGGAAATCCTCAAGAACACCATCGAGACCTACCGCAAGCTGCGCAACTCGATCCGCTGGATGCTCGGCACGCTGCATCACTTCAAGCCGAGCGAGAAGATTGCCGTTGCAGAGATGCCCGAGCTCGAACGGCTGATGCTGCACGGGCTCGCCGGACAGGCGGAGACCATCCGCAAGGCCTATGCTGAATTCGACTACAAGACGGTGGTGGCGAGCCTCTCCGCCTTCATGAATACCGAGCTGTCGGCGTTCTACTTCGATATCCGCAAGGACACGCTGTATTGCGATCCGCCGTCCTCGGTGGCGCGCAAGGCGGCGCTGACCACGATCGACATGCTGTGCGACGCGATCCTGCGCTGGCTCGCGCCGGTCTTGAGCTTCACGGCCGACGAAGCATGGCGGATGTACCGGCCAAACGCCGAGCCGTCGGTGCACCTGACCCAGTTCCCGGATGGTCTCGAGCAGTTTCGCGACGACGCCCTGTCAGCGAAATGGGAGACGATCCGCAACGTGCGCCGCGTCGTCACCGGCGCGCTCGAGCTCGAACGCGCCGCCAAGAAAATCGGCTCGTCGCTGGAGGCCTCGCCGATCATCTACGTCGCCGACAGGGAGACGCTGGCGACGCTGTTCGACGTCGACCTCGCCGAAGTCTGCATCACCTCGAACTATGAGGTGCGCGAGGGCGAGGCCCCCGCCGGCGCGTTCCGTCTGGACGCCGTGCCTGGCGTCGCCGTGGTGATCGAGAAGGCGGTCGGGACGAAATGCGCCCGCTCCTGGAAGATTCTTCCGACCGTCGGCGAAGATCCCGACTATCCCGACGTCTCGCCGCGCGACGCGCAGGCGCTGCGCGAATGGAAGGCGCTGGGGGGCACTGCTTGACCCCTCCGCTGCGCGCCGGACTGTTCGCGGCCATCGCGACGCTGATCGCCGATCAGGCGTCGAAGCTATGGCTGCTGCACATACTCGACATCGCACATCGCGGGGCGGTGCGCGTGACGCCGTTCTTCGACCTGGTGCTGGAGCGGAACCCGGGGATCAGCTTCGGCCTGCTGCAAAGCGAGAGCCCCGCGGCCCAGATCCTGCTGATGGCGGTCAAGGCGGCGGCCGTGATCGCGCTGGCGGTCTGGATGGCGCGGTCGCGCACCTGGCTCGCCACGATCGCCCTCGGTCTGATCATCGGCGGCGCCATCGGTAACGGGATCGACCGCCTGGCCTACGGGGCGGTGGTCGATTTTGCGCTGTTGCATATCGAGATCGGCGGCAAGGTCTATTACTGGTACGTCTTCAACGTGGCCGATACGGCCATCGTTGCTGGCGTGGCGGCCCTATTGTATGATTCCTTCCTGGGGGTACCCGCCGCAAAAGCGCCCTGATCCCGGCCGATACGGACCGGTCGGCGGTGGATTGACTCCATCCGGCGGAACTGTGCCTAAGCCAGTGATCGCCTTACCGAAATTCGAGATGGGAATGGCGCGATGCGCAATACCGATATCAGCGGCTACCTGACCTGGACCTCCCGCTGGACCTCCCGCCTGACGCTGACTCGCGGCTTCCGCCTGGCGCTGGTGACCGCCGGCATCGGCCTTGTCATGGCGGCGGGCCCGGTGCGCGCCGGTGACGACGACGATGATGGCGACGACGGCCTGACCTTCGAAGAGCGAATCATCGACAATCTGATGACCGGCCTCGGCGCCAAGAGCGCGGCCAGCAAGGGCATCGATTACCGCGAGCGCTCGCCGCTGGTGGTACCGCCGAAGCTCGACCTCCCGCCCCCCGCGTCCGCCCGGGCCGACGCGCCGAACTGGCCAAAGGATCCCGATATTGCCAAGCGCAAGGCGATGATCGAGGCGCGCAAGAAAGAGGTCAAGAAGCAGCCCTGGCAGGAGTCTCAACCACTCACCCCGGCCGAGATCGAGGCTGGCCGCAAGCAGCAAACCGCGGTCGACAGCAACAAGGAACCGATCGAACCCGGCGTAACCAAGAATCCTTCGCTGATGCCGAACGAACTTGGCTATAAGGGCGGCCTGCTCGGCGTGTTCAAGGGGAACAGCAGCGAGTCCGCACCGTTCAAGGGCGAGCCGCCGCGCGAGAGCCTGACCGAGCCGCCTCCGGGCTATCAGACGCCGTCGCCGAATTTTGCCTACGGCACCGGGCCGCAGAAGCCGCTGGCCAAGGAAGGACAATACGACGTCATGACCGGCAAACCGGTCCAATAGTTGCGTCGCGTCCACCGGCCGAGTTGACATGTGCAAAGCTTAATGCGGGGTGGTGCCTGTCTCTCCGCTTCGTGACGACTGGCACGGGCCGTCCCGTGTAGGATGCCGTGCTTTCGCGCCCCGACCCCGTGTCCGGGCTTCCATAAGGATCATGATGCCCTTACGCCGAGCGACTGCCCTTTTCGTTGCCGCACTTGTTTCCACGATCTCGCTGTCGAGCAGCGGCCTCCGCGCCCAGACCACGGTTACCTCCGAACGCCCCGCCAGCTTCACGCTCGACAACGGCCTGCAGGTCGTGGTGATCCCCGATCACCGCACGCCGGTCGTGACGCAGATGATCTGGTACAAGGTCGGCTCGGCCGACGAGACACCCGGCAAATCCGGGCTGGCGCATTTCCTCGAGCATCTGATGTTCAAGGGCACAGCCAAACATCCGGCCGGCGAGTTCTCGCAGACCGTGCTACGCGTCGGCGGCAACGAGAACGCCTTCACCTCGGTCGATTACACCGGCTATTTCCAGCGCGTGCCGCGCGAGCAGCTCCCCACCATGATGGAGTTCGAGGCCGATCGCATGACCGGCCTCATCCTCAAGGACGAGAACGTGCTGCCCGAGCGTGACGTCGTGCTCGAAGAGTACAACATGCGCGTCGCGAACAATCCGGATGCGCGGCTGACCGAGCAGATCATGGCTGCGCTCTACCTCAATCACCCCTACGGCCGCCCGGTGATCGGCTGGCACCAGGAGATCGAGAAACTCGACCGCGAGGATGCGCTCGCCTTCTACAAGCGCTTCTACGCGCCGAACAATGCGATCCTGGTCATCGCCGGCGATGTCGACGTCAAGGACATCCGCCCGCTGGTGGAGAAGAATTTCGGCCCGATCCCGGCGCAACATTCGATTCCCGAGAAGCGCATCCGGCCGCAGGAGCCGACACCGGTCGCGCCGCGCACCGTGACGCTGTCCGATCCGCGCGTCGAGCAGCCCGGCCTGCGTCGCTACTATCTGGTGCCGTCGGCGACCACGGCCGCGGCGGGCGAAAGCCCGACGCTCGACGTGCTCGCGCAGTTGATGGGCGGCGGTGCCAATTCCTATCTCTATCGTTCGCTTGTGATCGACCAGGGCCTGGCGATCAGTGCAGGCGCGGGCTACCAGGGTACGGCGCTCGACCCCTCGCAATTCTCGATCTCGGTGACGCCGAAGCCCGGTGTCGAGTTCGCACAGATCGAGGACGCAATCGACAAGGTGATCGCCGACCTCGCGCAGAACACCGCGAAGGCCGAGGACCTCGAACGGGTCAAGACCCAGCTCATTGCGGAAGCGATCTACGCCCAGGACAACCAGGCCACGCTGGCGCGCTGGTACGGCGGCGCGCTGACGACCGGACTCAGCATCGACGACATCAGGAGCTGGCCGGACCGCATCCGCGCCGTCACCGCCGAGCAGGTGCGCGACGCCGCCGCAAAATGGCTGGACAAGAAGCGCTCCGTGACCGGCTATCTGATCAAGGATACTGCGCCGAAACGCGAGGAGAAGCGCTCGTGACCTATTCCATCACCCGCCGCACCGCGTTGATCGGCGGCGCCTGCGCCGCGATGCTGGCGCTGTCATCGGCTCCTTCGCAGGCCGCGGCCAAGATCCAGCACGTGGTGTCGCCCGGCGGCATCGAGGCGTGGTTCGTGCAGGACGCGACCGTGCCCCTCATCGCGATGGAGTACGCCTTCAGCGGCGGCGCGAGCCAGGATCCAACCGGCAAGCCCGGCGTCGGCAATCTGGTCGCAGACCTGCTCGACGAAGGCTCCGGCGATCTCGATTCAAAGACCTATCACGAGCGGCTCGACCGCCGCGCCATCGAATTGAGCTTCGCTGCGACGCGCGACCATTTCCGCGGCTCGCTTCGCATGCTCAAGGACAACAAGGACGAGGCCTACGACCTGTTGCGGATGGCGCTGACCTCTGCGCACTTCGAGCCCACCGATGTCGAGCGCATCCGCGCCCAGGTGATCTCGGGCCTGCGCCGTGATTCGACCAATCCATCCGCGCTGGCGGGCCGCAAGTTCCTCGAACTCGCCTTCGGCGATCATCCCTACGGCCGGCAGGCGACCGGCACGCTCGAGAGCGTGCCGAAGATCGAGATCTCCGACCTGAAGGACTATGCCCGCCGCGTCATCGCCAGGGACACGCTGCGCATCGCCGTGGTCGGCGACGTTGATCCCGATACGCTCGGCAAGCTGCTCGACAAGACCTTCGGCGGCCTGCCCGCCAAGGCCGAGCTGACGCCAATTCCGGATGTCGTGGCGACCAAGCCGCCGCAGCGCGCCTTCATTCCGCTGGACGTGCCGCAGACCGTCGTCACCTTCGGCGGCCCCGGCATCAACAGGCACGATCCGGATTTCATGGCGGCCTACGTGGTGAACCACATCCTCGGCGGCGGAGGCCTGTCGTCGCGGCTCTACAAGGAGGTCCGCGAGAAGCGCGGCCTGGCCTATTCGATCTATGAAGCGCTGCTCTGGATGGATCATTCCTCGCTGTTCATCGGCAACACCGGCACCCGCGCCGATCGCGCCGGCGAGACCGTTGAAGCGATCGACAGGGAGATCCGCCGCATCGCCGAGCAAGGCCCGACGCAGCAGGAGCTCGACGAGGCGAAGTCCTACCTGAAGGGCTCGCAGATGCTGGCGCTCGACACCTCCTCCAAGCTGGCGCAGGCGATGTTGCAGTACCAGCTCGACAAGCTGCCGATCGACTATATCGAGAAGCGCAACGCCCTTGTCGATGCGGTGACGCTCGATGACACCAAGCGGGTCGCCAGGAAGCTCTGGGGCGACGGCCTCTTGACCGTGATCGTCGGCCGCGCCCCGCAGGCCGCCGCCCAGCCGGTTTCGGCGCCGCCGAAGGCGAACTGAGCTTCCCGACAGACCACCGGTGCGGCTTACCCTCTCCCCGCCTTCCCCCGCAGGTGGGAAGGGAGCCTGACGGGCGCACTCGCCTCACGTCGCGTCATGATCGACGCGAGTGAATAGCGGTCAGAATCAGTAAGGGACGAACCGGCGGACGGGCTCCCTCCCCCCTTGCGGGGGAGGGTTGGGGAGAGGGGTAAGCCGGGCAATCCGGCAAAGATGTTGGACGTGCTGCACCAATACCGCCCAAGCACACCCACCACAAACCCGCTATCTTGCGCCGGCTGATTCCTCATCCCCTGGTGCCGCCATGCTGCGGGTGTCCCGCGACCTCACGATCGACGAGAACGACATCGAGATCGTCTTTGTCCGGGCCTCGGGTCCGGGCGGACAGAACGTCAACAAGGTCTCGACCGCAGCCCAGCTCCGCTTCGACACCAACAAGATTGCGCTGCCCGCGGACGCTGCGCAGCGGCTGGCGCGGCTGGCCGGCAGCCGCATGACCAAGGATGGCGTGATCGTGATCCAGGCCTTCCGCTTCCGAACCCAGGAGCGCAACCGCGCCGACGCGATCGAGCGGCTGCTTGAGATGCTGAAGGAAGCGATGGTGCGGCCGACACCGCGACGGCCGACCAGGCCGACGCTGGGCTCGAAGCAGCGCCGCCTCGAAGGCAAGAAACGCCGCAGCGATATCAAGGCCGGGCGCGGCGCGCGCCGATTTGACGATTGAAGCAACCACACGAATGCGGCGCGCGCAGAGAGCGCGCCGCATCCGCGGTTCATCAATTGCCGACTAGTATTTCCTGGTGCCGGGTGCCGTTTCGGTACCGGTCGTCTTCGGCGTGCCGCGAGCGCTGCCGACCGTTGCCTTGGTGCCGGTTCGGGCGTTGACACTGCCCTTCTGCGCGGACGCGCCCGGCTGCACGGCGAGTTCTTCGTCGCCACTGCCTGACATCCCGCCGCCCTGCATGCCCTGGCCCTGCGCGGTACCACGCATCTGGCTATCGGATGAAACTCCCTGAGCCAGCACGGGGCCGGCCAGCGCAGCCGAAATGGCAAGGGCAAGCACGGTGGATTTCGCAATCGTCATCCATGTCTCCTGGATATTGACGGCGATGGACGGAGCCGCGCCAGCGCGCCGTTTGCAGCGTCGAATCCGGCCCATCGCGCGAGAGATTGAATTTGCGCAAACGACGCAGGTGCAATGCAAGCTGCGTCGTGTGGTCATCATGCAGGGATTTCGCGGTCATTTTGCGAAATTCGCGTCCGCATATGCGGCGACTCCGGTTCCGTTGCCGCACTCCTGTCAATCGCGTGTCAAACATTCGTGGCTCATCGACCGCGCGCGATGAATCGCGCAACAATGTCGCGATAACGTTCGGGCATCGACTGGCGGATGGTCGGCTGGGCAACCGCCCGCCTTTGTTCTCCGATGAAACAGCCCGCTACTACCACCGGCTGTTTTCGCCGCCCTACAGTCCCTGCACACAGGCGGTGATGTATATGACAAAGCTGCACGCGGCATGGACGATCGGGCTCGGATTTTGCAGCGCGGTGCTTGCAGCGCACATAGCGGTCGCGCAAATGCCCCTGCCCGCCGCCAAGCCGCCCGATGGCGCCACGCTGTTCAAGCAGCAATGCGCGACTTGCCACACCACCAACACCGCGGACCCGGTGCGACAGGGGCCGTCGCTCTACAAGATTGTCGGCCGGCCCGCCGGCAAGGCCGACGGCTTCAAATATTCGGCAGGCTTCGCCAAGGCCGATTTCGTCTGGGACGACGCGAAGCTCGATGCGTGGCTGACCAATCCGCAAGACGTGATCCCCGGCGCTGTGATGGCCTACCGGCAAGCCAAGCCGGACACCCGCGCGATGATCATCGCCTATCTGAAGGAGCTGAACTGAATGGCGAAACCCGTGCATTCGATGATCCGCGTACTCGATGAGGACAAGGCGCTCGACTTCTACAGGCGCGGGTTCGGCCTCGAGATCGCAGACAATCTGCGATTCCCCGATTTTGCACTGATCTATCTGCGTCATCCCTCGTCGCCGTTCGAGGTCGAGCTGACGGTCAATTTCGATCGCAAGGAGCCCTACGCGCTCGGCGACGGCTACGGCCATCTCGCCGTCGTCGTCGATGACGTCGACGCCGAGCACGCCCGCTTCGAGAAGGAGAAGCTGTCGCCGGGACCGCTGCGCGACTTCAAGCATGACGGCAGGACGCTGGCGCGCTTCTTCTTCGTCTCCGATCCCGACGGCTACAAGATCGAGGTGATCCAGCGCGGCGGACGTTTCGGTTAGTCAATAACAAGGACAATCTACGGAGGAAACCCATGAGAGAAGTTGATCGTCGCAGCAAGTTCGACCGCCGCGTCTTCCTTAAAGGCGCCGCCGCAACCGCGCCGGCCGTGGCAATCGCGACCTCTACGGGCCTCGGCGTCGCCGACGCATGGGCCGACGAGGCAGGCACCCTGACGCCGGCCACGATGAAGACGCTGTTGAAGGTGGCGCGCGACATCTATCCGCACGATTTCCTTGGCGACAGCTACTACATAGCGGCAGTCAAGCCGTGGGATGACAAGGCGGCGAAGGATCCGGCGGTGAAATCGCTGATCAGTGACGGCGTGGCACGCCTCGATCAGGAAGCCAATGACCGCCACAAGATGCCCTACGCCCAGGTCCCCTGGGAGAACGACCGCGTCGCGCTGCTGCAGCAGATCGAGCAGAGCGCCTTCTTCCAGAAGGTCCGCGGCGACCTGATCGTCTCGCTCTACAACAACAAGGAGGTTTGGCCGAGATTCGGCTACGAGGGCTCCTCCGCCGAGCATGGCGGCTACATCAAGCGCGGCTTTGCCGACATCGATTGGCTGCCGAAAGTCTGAACAGACAACGCTCAAGGAGGACACACAATGGCAAAATTCGATCAGAATGACAGCAGCGTTGTCGTTATCGTCGGCTCCGGCGCCGGCGGCGGAACACTCGGCAACGAACTGGCGCAGAAGGGCATCAAGGTCGTGATCCTGGAGGCCGGCCCACGCATCGAGAACCAGGATTTCATCAACGACGAATGGGACAGCTTCAGCCAGCTCGCCTGGTCGGACGCACGAACCACGTCGGGAAGCTGGCGTGTCCACAAGGACTTTGCCGGCCTGCCGGCCTGGATCGTGAAGGCGGTCGGCGGCTCGACCACGCATTGGGCCGGCGCGTCGCTGCGCTTCGACGAGCACGAGTTCAAGATCAGATCGGCTTACGGCAACATCCCCGGCGCCAACCTCTTGGACTGGCCGATCACGCTCGCCGAGATGGAGCCGTATTACGCCAAGGCCGAGGACAAGATGGGCGTCACCCGCACCAACGGCATTCCCGGCCTGCCCGGCAACAACAATTTCAAGGTGCTGGAGGCCGGCGCCAAGAAGCTGGGCTACAAGGAGGTGCACACCGGACGGATGGCGATCAACAGCGAGCCCCGCGACGGCCGCGGATCCTGCCAGCAGATCGGCTTCTGCTTCCAGGGCTGCAAGTCCGGCGCCAAATGGTCGACGCTCTACACCGAGATCCCGAAGGGCGAAGCCACCGGCAATCTCGAAGTGCGCCCGAGCAGCATGGTGATCACGATCGAGCACGATCAATCCGGCAAGGTGACCGGCGTGGTCTATGCCGACGCAAGCGGTGCGATGCAACGCCAGAAGGCGCGCGTGGTCGCGGTCGCCGGCAATTCGATCGAGAGCCCCCGGCTCCTGCTCAACAGCGCCTCCAACATGTTCCCGGATGGGTTGGCCAACTCATCCGGTCAGGTCGGTCGCAATTACATGCGGCACATGACCGGAAGCGTCTATGCCGTGTTCGAAAAGTCGGTGCACATGTATCGCGGCACCACGATGGCCGGCATCATCCGCGATGAGGCGAAGAACGATCCGAAGCGCGGCTTCGTCGGCGGCTACGAGATGGAGACATTATCGCTCGGGCTGCCGTTCATGGCCGCGTTCCTCAATCCCGGCGCCTGGGGCCGCTCCTTCACCAGCGCGATCGAGGGTTACCCGCGGATGGCCGGCATGTGGCTGGTCGGCGAGGACATGCCGCAGGAGACCAACCGCGTCACGCTGGATCCGAAGGTCAAGGACAAGTTCGGCATGCCGGTCGCGAGCGTGCATTTCGACGACCACCCAAACGACGTCGCAATGCGCGATCACGCCTACAAGCAGGGCTCCGCGGTCTACGAGGCGGTCGGCGCCACCGTGACCTATCCGACGCCGCCCTATCCGAGCACCCACAACATGGGCACCAACCGGATGAGCGAGAAGCCAAAGGACGGCGTGGTCAACAAGTTCGGACAGACCCACGACGTCAAGAACCTGTTCATCTCGGACGGCAGCCAGTTCACCTCGGGTGCGGCGTGCAATCCGACGCTGACGATCGTGTCGCTGGCGATCCGCCAGGCCGACACCATCGCCGGCGCAATGCAACGCAAGGAGATCTGAACTCCCACTGAGCGCGAGCGGCCTTGTCCTGCCAGGACAAGGCCGTTCATTCTTTGCACGATGGACTGAATTCTACTCGGCCGCGTCCAGAATCGTCGCCGCCCTGCCGCGATAGTCAGGAACGGCCGCGGGCGCGCTCGCCCTGGAGCGATAGATCAGGCAGGAGCAGCGCAGCAGCGAGGCGAAATTGTTCACCTCGCCGCGATGGTCGAGCACCTCGTTGTGCAGAGTGGTGAGGAACTTGGCCAGTGTCATACCTTCCTTGACCGCGATCTCCTCCAGCGTGTCCCAGAACGACATTTCGAGCCGGATCGAGGTGCAATGGCCGTCGATCCGCAACGATCGGGTTTGCGATTGATAGTCGCGTTGCGGCTGATGCGCGAACAGCTGGCACATGGCGTTCCTCCGGCGGGACTTATCATTTTTCAAAACGATATACCCGCGCGTGGTGCCTCACAATCGCCACGTAGGGCGTAGCCGGAACACGGCTGAAGATGAGCATCTTCAGGGCGATAGGCCGATTTCATCCCCAGAAGGAATCGACGCGGCGCAGCTCTCCCCATGCATTTGCCGGCACGGCGCTCTAGAATGGCCGCCCAACTCGAATCTCCGCCAGACCGCAGTTCCATGCCCGTCCGCCAGCTTCCCGAACAGGTCGTCAACCGCATCGCCGCTGGCGAGGTGGTCGAGCGTCCCGCGAGCGTGGTCAAGGAACTGGTCGAGAACGCGATCGACGCTGGCGCCAGCCGGATCGACATCTTCACCGATGGCGGCGGGCGGCGCCGGATCGGCATCACTGACGACGGCAGCGGCATGACGCGCGCCGATCTCGCGCTGGCGGTCGACCGTCACGCCACCTCCAAGCTGGACGACGAGGACTTGCTGCGCATCAAGACGCTCGGGTTCCGTGGCGAGGCCCTGCCCTCGATCGGCGCAGTCGCGAAGCTCGCCATCATCACGCGCCACGCCACCGAGCCGCATGCCTGGTCGATGTCGGTCGAAGGCGGCGCGAAATCATCCATCATGCCGGCCGCGCTCGGTCAGGGCACGCGCGTCGAGGTCAACGATCTCTTCTACGCGACGCCGGCGCGGCTGAAATTCCTCAAGACCGACCGAACCGAGGCAGAAGCGATCCGCGAAGTGGTGCGGCGCCTGGCCATGGCGCGTCCCGACGTCGCCTTCACGCTGGCCGGCGAGGAGCGCGCGCCGGTCACCTGGGCCGCGGCGCTGCCCGGCGCGGCAGGACGGCTGACGCGGCTCGGCGACATTCTGGGCGCCGACTTCCGCAGCTCGGCCATTGAAGTCCGAGCCGAGCGCGAGGGCTTCGTGGTCGAAGGCTTTGCCGCCGCGCCCGCGTTGACCCGCGCCAATGCGCTTGGCCAGTACCTCTTCGTCAATGGCCGCCCGGTCCGTGACAAGCTGATGCTCGGCGCAGTGCGCGCGGCCTATTCCGACTATCTGCCGCGCGACCGTCATCCGGTCGTCGCGCTGTTCGTGACCTGCGATCCCGAGGCCGTCGACGCCAATGTGCATCCGGCCAAGACCGAGGTGCGATTCCGCAACGCGGGCCTGGTGCGGGCGCTGATCGTGCATGCGCTGAAGGATGGCCTCGCGCGTGAGGGCAAGCGCACTGCGGCCAACACCGCCGACGGCGCAGCGTTGTCGGCATTCCGCCCTGCCTTCGCGCCGTCACGCCCGGGCAATTGGGACTGGCGCAGCTCGCCGTCGTTTCCGGTCAATCCGATGCGATCGTTCGACGGTGTCGCGGCGACCGCCTTCGCCGAGCCCGGACAGGTCGCCTTCGACGTCGGCACGCCCAGCGCCGATGTGCGATTCGAGGCAGCGCCGGCACCCGATCTGCTCGATCGCCCGTTGGGTGCCGCGCGGACCCAGATCCACGAAACCTACATCGTCTCGCAAACCCGCGACGGGCTCATTGTCGTGGATCAGCACGCCGCCCACGAGCGCATCGTCTACGAGAGGCTGAAGGCATCGCTCGCGAAGGACGGCGTGCAACGGCAGATCCTCCTGATCCCCGAGATCGTCGAGCTCGACGAGGCCACCGTCGAGACGCTGCTCGATCGCGCCGAGGAGCTGGCATCGTTCGGGCTCGCGATCGAATCCTTCGGCCCCGGCGCCGTCGCGGTGCGCGAGACGCCCTCGCTGCTCGGCAAGACCAACGCCGCCGGATTGTTGCGCGACCTCGCCGAGCACATGGCGGAATGGGACGAGGCGCTGCCGCTGGAGCGGCGCCTGATGCACGTCGCCGCCACGATGGCCTGCCATGGCTCGGTCCGCGCCGGCCGGCGCCTCAAGCCGGAAGAGATGAACGCACTGCTGCGCGAGATGGAAGACACTCCGAATTCCGGCCAGTGCAACCACGGCCGCCCGACCTATGTGGAGCTGAAGCTCGCCGATATCGAGAAGCTGTTCGGGCGGAGGTAGCGCCGCCTACTCCGCAATCGGCGAAGTCACGCGCTTCGCAAGAACACGAACTCCGTATCGTCATAGGCGCGCCGCTCGAGCTCCTCGAATCCCTCGGGCGCCGCAAAGGCCGCGGCCTTCGCCTCTTCCACGACGAGCAGGGCACCGGACGTCAGCCAGCCACCGTCGCGCAGTGAGCCGAGCGCTTTCTCCGCCAGGCCGTTGCCATAGGGCGGATCGAGGAACACCAGCGAGAACGGCTCGACCGGATGCGCCGGTCCGAGATCAGTGGCATCGCGGCGATAGACCTTTGTGACTCCGCCAAGGCCGAGCGATTCGACGTTGTTGCGCAGCAGCGCCCGCGCCTCCGCGCCATTGTCGACGAACAGCGTGAACTTCGCGCCGCGCGAGGCCGCCTCGATGCCGAGCGCGCCGGTACCCGCGAAGAGATCGAGCACTCGCGCATCCACAATCGGGTCGTCATAGGCGTGGACGAGGATGTTGAAGACCGACTCGCGCAAGCGGTCCGCGGTCGGCCGGATCTCGCGGCCCGAGGGCGAGGCGAGATTGCGGCCCTTCAATCGACCCCCGACCACACGCATCGGCGGCTACTCGTCGCGCGGCTTGAGATCGCGCTTGCCGTGGTAACCGCGCTTCGGGCGGCGCGGCGGGCCGTAGCCGTTGGCTTCGTCCTCGTTGCGGGCGCGCGCCTCCTCGCTGCCGGTGCGCTGCACCAGCACGCGACGGCCCTTGCGGTCATTGATCACGGCCCTCTTGGTTGCCGGCTTGGCCGGCTTGTCGCCGCGCGCCGCATCGCCCTCATGGCCGGGCTCGCGCTGCTCCGGTCGCGTAAAGTCGGCACCTGCGAGCTTGGCGACCTTCTCGCCGAGCTGTTCGCGCAACACCCGCGTCTTGACCTCCTCGACCTTGCCCTCCTCGAGCTCGCCGAGCTGGAACGGGCCGTAGGAGACCCGGATCAGCCGGTTCACCTCGAGCCCGAGATGCGCCATCACGTTACGCACCTCGCGGTTCTTGCCCTCGCGGATCGCGAACACCAGCCAGACATTGGCGCCCTGGTCACGCTCCAGGGTCGCATCGATCGGCCCGTACTTGACGCCGTCGACCTCGACACCCTTCTTCAGTTCGTCGAGCTGCGCCTGCGTCACCTCGCCATGCGCACGCACGCGATAGCGCCGCAGCCAGCCGGTGTCGGGCAGCTCCAGCGTCCGCGCCAGGCCGCCGTCATTGGTGAGCAGCAACAGGCCCTCGGTGTTGAAATCGAGCCGGCCGATCGAGATCAGCCGCGGCAAGCCCTCCGGCAGATTGTCGAACACCGTCGGGCGCTTTTCGGGATCGGAATGCGTCGTCATCAGCCCGCGCGGCTTGTGGTACATGAACAGCCGCGTGCGCTCGCGCGGCGGCAACGGGGTTCCATCCACGGCGACGACGTCATTGGCCGTGACGTCGAGCGCCGGCGAATTGATCACGCGGCCGTTCACGGTGACGCGGCCCTGTGTCACGATTTCCTCGGCATCGCGGCGCGATGCGAGGCCGGCGCGCGCCAGCACTTTCGCAATGCGCTCGCCCGACTTTTTCGGCGCAGGCTCCGGACGGCTGCGCCTGTCATCGTAAGAGCGTTCGCGATACGCACCGCGTCCGCCGAAGGCCGGGCGCTTGGCAAAAACCTTGCTGTCATCCTCATTGTCGCGGCGCGCACGGTCGCCGAAACGGCCTTCGCTACGCGGATGTTCCTGCCAGTCCATGCGGCCTTCGGGCCGCTCGCGCCGACGGTTGTCGCGGCGATCGCCGCCCTTATCCTCGTTGCGATCCCCGGAGTCCCAGCGCGGTCGGCTGAATCTCGGGCGTTCGCGGAACGGACGGTCGCCCTGCTCGCGATCGTCGCGCGACCGGGAGAACCGCGGCCGCTCGCCGCCACCGCGATCGTCGCGCGGCTTGCTATCGTCGCGCGGCGTGCGCTCACGTTTCTGCCAGGGCTTTTCGTCGCTGCGGTCGCGGCCGCCGAAGTCGCGATCGCGCCCACGATCGTCGCGCTTGAAGCGCGGCCGGTCAGCGAGATCGCGGCGCGGCGCATCGCCATCCTCGCGGCGGCGGAACGGGCGCCCCTCGCCCTTGTCGCCGAACGACCGCTTGTCGCGATCGCCGCGCGAGAACTTCCGATCTTCGAATTTGCGCTCGGCGCGTTCGCCGCGGGGCGCATAGGAGCGCTTCTCGCCGTCCCGCTCGCCACGCGGCGTATAGGGCCGCTTCTCGCGATCGCCATAGGGCCGCTTGTCGCCGAACTTCTTGTCGGAGAACCGTCCCGCGGGCCGACCGCCGCGGTCGCCGCGCGGAGCACGATCATCACGATCAAAGTCGCGCCGCTCGCCACGCGGCTTGAACGCACGCTTCTCGCCAGCCTCGCGGCCGCGGTCGTCGCGCTTGAAACGCGGCCGGTCATCATGGTCGCGTCGCGGCGCATCACCGTCCTCGCGGCGACGGAATGGGCGGCCCTCGCCCTTGTCGCCGAACGAGCGCTTGTCGCGATCGCCCTTGCCGCCAAAGCTGCGCTTCCCGAACGGCTTGTCCGATCCGCGGCCGCCGCCAGGGCGGCCCTTGCCGGGAGCGCCCCGGTCACGCCGGCCGCGGGAATCGTTGTTTTTGTCGCTGTCGCGGGGCATGAAAGTCTCACTCGGGTAAAGTTCAAACGGCCGTGCGCCCGCTGTCGGCAGCGCACCAAAAGCCGGTATCCACGTTGGCTGAAGGCGACGCTAGTAGCAGGTTTCTTGCGATGATACGAGGCATGTCTACCCCTTCTTTCATGGATTTGGCGCTGAAAACGGCCGAAAACGCCGGAAAATCGGGCGAAGTCCCGATTGGATGCGTGATCGTGCGGGGGTACGAGGTGATCGCCGCGGCCGGCAACCGCACGCTGACAGACCGCGACCCGACCGCTCATGCCGAGGTTCTGGCGATCCGGCAGGCCGCGGAAGCCATCGGAACGGAGCGGTTGGTCGATTGCGACCTCTATGTCACCCTCGAGCCCTGCACCATGTGCGCCGGAGCAATCTCGTTTGCCCGTATCCGCCGCCTCTATTACGGCGCCGCCGACCCCAAGGGCGGCGCGGTGGAATCCGGGGTACGGTTCTTCGCGCAGCCGACGTGCCACCATGTGCCGGAGGTCTACGGCGCAGTCGGCGAGCGCGAGGCGGCGACGCTGCTGAAGGATTTCTTCAAGGAGCGACGGTAGGCCCCGTAGCCCGGATGGAGCGCAGCGCAATCCGGGAAGCCCCTCCGCGGAGACGATGCCGGATTCGCTGCGCACCATCCGGGCTACACATCATCCTCAGCGACAAAGGCGAAGCCTCTGCGCGGGGATGACGGTGCGCGCCGCGTTACGCCAGGAAAAACTCCCGCAGCAATTTCGCTGTCGCCACCGGCGCCTCCTCCGCGAGGAAATGCCCTGAATCCACCGGCGCGCCGCGCACGTTGGTGGCCCACCTCTGCCAGGTGTCGAGCGGGGTGGTCGTGGCGCTCGCAACGCCGGCGTCGCCCCACAGCGCCAGCATCGGGATCGTGATCTTCTTGCCGGCGTCGAAGTCGGCCTTGTCGATCTCGTAGTCGGCGTAGGCGCCGGCGCGATAGTCCTCGCACATCGCATGCACGCGGGCGGGATCGCGGAACGGCGCGAGATAATGCTCGAGCGCGCGCGGATCGATCGCATCCAGCGTCTTGCTCTTGGTCTGGCTCGCCATCTTCTCCTTCAGGAAGAACTCGCCGTGGCCAGAGATCAGCGTCTCCGGCAGCGGATAGGGCTGCGCCAGGAACGCCCAATGGTAGATCTTCAGCGCGGAGAGCCGGTTCAGCTTCTGCCAGTAATCGTAGGTCGGCGCGATATCGAGCACCGCGAGCTTCGATAGCCGGCCGGGATGATCGAGCGCCAGCCGGTACGAGACGCGGCCGCCGCGGTCGTGACCGGCGAGCGCGAAGTGCACATGGCCGAGTTGCTCCATGACCTCGACCATGGTCTTCGCCCAGGCGCGCTTGGTGTAGGGCGTATGGTCCTTGTCGCTGTCGGGCATATCGGACCAGCCGTAGCTCGGGAGATCCGCGATGATCAGTGTAAACTTGTCGTCGAGTTTTGGCGCAACCTGGTGCCACATCACGTGGGTGGACGAGAATCCATGCAGCAGCAGCAGCGGCGGTCCCTTGCCGCCGACGCGGGCGAAGATGCGGCCCTGCGCGGTGTTGATCCATTCGGAGGCATAGCCGGGAAAAAGATCGGCGAGATCGGGCATCGATGGCTCCTTCCCTGGCGCAGGCCGCGTCCTGCTTCAAACTTTGTTTGGCGTTGCCGCTGGCTTGGGCGAGGTTTATGCCATCAACACGTCCGGCCAACAACAACACCAGGTGAGGGAGTGCCATGTCGATCGATTTCGAGATTCCGGCGGAAGCCAAGGCGATCCGCGAGAAGGTCCGCAAATTCGTGCACGACGAGTGCATTCCCGCGGAAAAGGAACTCGACACCAAGCCGCTCGCCGATGTGCTCGGCCCGCTGCGGAAGAAGGCCCGCGCGCAAGGCCTGTGGTGCCCGTTCGTGCCGAAGGAGTATGGCGGTATGGGCCTCGGCCCGCTGGCGAACGCGCTGGTGCAGATGGAGCTCGGCGAGAGCATGCTCGGCGCGCTCGCACTGAACACGCAGGGACCCGACGACGCCTCGATGATGACGATCCTCGCGCACGGCACCGAGTACCAGAAGGAGAAGTTCCTCAAACCCCTTTTGAACGGCGAAAAGCGCATCTGTTTCTCGATGACCGAAAAGGCCGCCGGCGCCGACGCCACCGGCATGCAGACCACGGCCGTGAAGGACGGTAACGAGAACTACATCCTCAATGGCGAAAAGTGGTTCTCCTCGTCCGCGAGCGTCGCCGACATGGCGCTGGTGATGGCAAAGACCGATCCGAACGCGCCGCGCCACAAGCAATATTCGACCTTCATCGTCGAGCTGCCGAACCCGGGTTACCGCATCAAGCGCAACGTTGCGAACATGGCGATCGAGGGCCCGCACGACGACGTCATCCATGGCGGCCATTCCGAGATCGAGATAAGGGACCTCAAGGTGCCGGCCGACAACCTGCTCGGCGGCGAGGGCAACGGCTTCAACATGGGCCAGCACCGCCTCGCCTACGGCCGGCTGCGCCACGGCATGCATAATGTCGCCAAGGCGCAGCGCGCTCTCGACATGGCGGTCGCCCATGTCACCAAGCGCTCGACCTTCGGCCAGTTGCTGGCCGACCGTCAGGCCGTGCAGTTCATGCTCGCCGACTGCGCCAGCGAGCTCTATATCGGTCGCCTGATGCTGCTGCACATCGCCTACAAGGCCGAGAAAGGCCTCGATATCAGGCAGGAGAACTCGATCGCAAAGATCTTCCATGCGCATATGGTGCACAAGGTGATCGACACCGCGATCCAGCTCCACGGCGCGCTCGGCTTCAGCCAGGATACGCCGCTCGCGAAATGGTATACCCAGGTGCGTTCGCAGCGGCTGGTCGACGGCCCCGACGAGGTCCACAAGTGGAAGATCGGCAAGAACGTCATCAAGGCGTTCCGCGAGCACGGCACGACCGCGAGCGCCGCGGGCGGGGATTTGCTGTAGCCGTCATTGCAAGCGAAGCGAAGCAATCCATGGTCCATGCGGGGACAGATGGATTGCTTCGCTCGGACGAACAGCCAAGTCAGCCCGACGCCTTTTCTTGTTCCACCGCCTGCCAGGCGATATCGCGGCGGCAGAAGCCGTCGGGCCATTTGATGCGACCGACCGCCTGATAGGCGCGATCCCTCGCCTCGGTGACGGTCTTTCCCATTGCGCAGACATTCAGCACGCGGCCGCCATTGGCGAGGACGGCGCCATCCTTCGCCACCGTGCCGGCGTGGAAGATCTCGACGCCTTCGACCTTGGCGGCGTCATCGAGGCCCTCGATCCGCGTGCCCCTGGCATAGTCGCCGGGATAGCCTTTCGCTGCCATCACCACGGTCAGCGCAGGCTCGGGATACCAGCGCAGATCGAAATGCTTCAGTTGTCCGTCGCAGGCGGCAAGCAGCGCCGGCACGATGTCCGACATCATCCGCAGCATCAGCACCTGGCATTCAGGATCACCGAAGCGGACGTTGTATTCGAACAGCTTCGGGCCCTGCGCGGTCAGCATCACGCCGGCATAGAGCACACCCTTGAACGGCGTGCCGCGGCTCTTCATGCCGGCAACCGTCGGCAGGATGATCCGCGCCATGATCTGGTCGTGAACCCCCTGCGTCACGAACGGCGTCGGCGAATAGGCGCCCATGCCGCCGGTGTTCGGACCCTCGTCGTGATCGAACACGCGCTTGTGGTCCTGCGCGGAGGCGAGCGGAATTGCGGTCTCGCCGTCGCACAGCGCGAAGAAGCTGATTTCGCGGCCCGCAAGGTACTCCTCGATCACGACCTCGGCGCCGGCGGAGCCGAAGGCGCCCTCGAACATCATGGCGATCGCGGCCTCGGCCTCCGCCAGCGTGCTGGCCACGACCACACCCTTGCCGGCGGCGAGCCCATCCGCCTTGACCACGATCGGCGCGCCTTGCGCCCGGACATAGGCCAGCGCGTCGCCGGCATTGTCGAAGCGGCGATAGGTGCCGGTCGGAATGTCGAACTCGCTGCAGAGGTCCTTTGTGAATCCCTTCGAGCCTTCGAGCTGCGCAGCCTGTTTGCGCGGCCCGAATGCCTTGATACCGGCGGCATCGAGGTCGTCGACGATGCCGGCTGCGAGCGGCGTCTCGGGCCCGACCACGACCAGATCGACCGCCTTGCGCTTGCAGAAATCGATCACTGCCGGATGGTCGGCAACATCAAGGGCGACGCATTCGGCCTCGCGCGCGATCCCGGCATTGCCCGGCGCGCACCAGAGTTTGGTCAGCAGCGGGGACGCCGCGATCTTCCACGCCAGGGCGTGTTCGCGGCCGCCGGAACCGAGCAGGAGAATGTTCATGAAGGCTGCCAGTTTTGGGGAGCAATGCTGTTCGCCACGGTGTAGCACGGCCCCGGACCGCCGCAATCGAGCAGTCCGGTCATGTGTGGATATGTGAATCGACACCCCAAACAGGCCGTCCGGACCTTGCGCATGGGGACGAAAACCCCGATTCTATAGGTCGAATGACTGCTGCTCCGAATCTCGTCAACGCGCCTGAATTCACCGTCTCGGAACTCTCCTCCGCCCTGAAGCGGACGGTCGAGGACCGGTTCGGCCATGTCCGCGTCCGCGGCGAGATCACCGGCTTTCGCGGCCCGCATTCCTCCGGCCACTGCTATTTCGCGCTGAAGGACGAGAATGCCAAGATCGAGGCCGTGATCTGGAAGTTCGCCCACGCCCGGATGCGCTTCAAGCC
The DNA here is from genome assembly GCF_018130215.1 of Bradyrhizobium jicamae. GTDB lineage: Bacteria > Pseudomonadota > Alphaproteobacteria > Rhizobiales > Xanthobacteraceae > Bradyrhizobium > Bradyrhizobium jicamae_A. The sequence continues at coordinate 9,285 of NZ_JAFCKQ010000003.1, read as the reverse complement.
GCAGGAAGGGCTCGAGGTCATCGCGACCGGCAAGCTGACGACCTATCCGAACTCCTCGAAGTACCAGATCGTCATCGAATCGCTGGAACCCGCCGGCGTAGGCGCCCTGATGGCGCTGATGGAGGAGCGCAAGAAAAAGCTCGCGGCCGAGGGCCTGTTCGACGAGGCCCGCAAGCAGCTCCTGCCCTGGCTGCCGGAGGTCATCGGCGTCGTCACCTCGCCGACCGGCGCCGTGATCCGCGACATTCTGCACCGGCTGGAGGACCGCTTTCCTCGCCGCGTGCTGGTCTGGCCGGTCAAGGTGCAGGGCGAAGGCTCGGCCGAGCAGGTCGCGGCCGCGATCCGCGGCTTCAATGCACTGCCGGAGGGCGGCCGGATTCCGCGGCCTGACCTGTTGATCGTTGCGCGCGGCGGCGGCTCGCTGGAGGACCTCTGGTCGTTCAACGAGGAGATCGTGGTCCGCGCCGCCGCTGACAGCCATATTCCGCTGATCTCCGCGGTCGGCCACGAGACCGACATCACGCTGATCGACTTCGCCGCCGACAAGCGCGCGCCGACGCCGACGGCGGCCGCCGAAATGGCGGTTCCGGTGCGCAGCGAATTGTTCGTCGAAGTTGCCGCGCTGGCCCGCCGCACCATCGTGTGCTGGCAGCGCAGCCAGGAGGCCCGCCGCAACGAGCTGCGCGCCGCGGCGCGTGCGCTGCCTGCCGCAAGCGAGCTGCTCGCGATCCCGCGGCAGCGGCTCGACCATCTTGGCGCGGCGCTGCCGCGCGGGCTGAAGGCCAACACGCACGCGCATTTCCGTCGCTTCGCCGCCGGCAGCGCGCGGCTGACCATCGGCGTGCTGCGCGGCCAGGTCGCACATGCACGGCAGCGGCTGACCGTGTCGGGCGAGCGCATCAGTCTCTCGGCGCGCTCGCTGCTGCATCGCCGGCGCGAGCGGTTTGCCGGGCTCGAGATCCGGCTGAAGGCCTCGAAGCTCGCCAACGCCAAGGCCCAGCGCAATGCGATCGCCCGCGATCTCGAGCGCACCCATCGCCTCGCCGAGCGCGCCCGCAGGGCGCTCTTGACGGCTATGCAGCGGTTCGAGGCGCGCGTCACCCATAGCGGTCAGCTGCTGTCGGCGCTGTCCTACCGCGGCGTGCTTGCGCGCGGCTTTGCGCTGGTGCGCGACGAGCGCGGCCACGCGGTCCATTCCGCCGCAGCGGTCGGGTCCAGCGCCAGCCTCTCGCTCGAATTCGCCGACGGCCGCGTCGCCGTCACCGCGGACCCCGATCGCCCGGCCGCGACGGCCTCGTCCGCGAGCGAGCCGAAAGCGCCGCGCGAGACCCGTCCGGCAGCTCCGAAGCGCGCTGCAAAGCCGGTCGATCAGGGCAGCCTCTTCTAAGCCCAGGCCTAGCGGGACAACCATTCCGCCACGCGCTTTTGCGCATCCTTGCGCGCATCCACATCGGTACCGACATGACCGTGCTCGTCGGTCGCAAATTCGGACGAGGCAGCGATCATGTGCAGCGGCAGGTTGGCGCGATCGAAGCCATGATAGGCATCGGGGTAGACCACGATGCGGGCGAGCGCGCTGCGGCCGTGCGCGCCGTCGACCATCTGGTGACAGACCGACGGCGAGGAGACATCGTCGCGTCCGCCGATCAGGACCAGCGTCGGCACCCGTGCGCTCCAGCCGAAACCGAACGAGGAGCGGCAATCCGGATAGAACGCGATCGCCGAGCGGAAATCGTGCTCGCCGTTTCGCGACCACATTTGCGGCCGCACCGCCCACAACAGCGCGGCGGCGCCACTGCCCCAGCCGACCAGGCTGATACGGTCATGCGCCACCCATTTCTGCTGCACCAGCCATTGCCGCGCCGCACTGATGTCGGCAACCCGCTCGCGACGGATCTGGACCTGATGTTCCCGGATCCGGCACTGCGGCCCAAGCTCGCGCGAGCCGTAGCTGTCCGGCAGCAGCACTGCGTGACCGCTCGTGAGCAATTGCTCGGCCCAGTCGCGATAGCGCGGTGCCACCTGCTCCGAACGGTTGGCAAGCCCACCGCAGCCATGCAGGGCAATCACGGTCGGAAACGGTCCATCGCCGTCGGGCCGATAGAGCTGCGCGCGCAGGGTGACGTTACCGTCGGGAATCTCGACCTGATGCGGCGCCGGAAGCGGTGATGCGGCCGCGAACGGCACGGCGGCGAGCATCGTCACAAACATGAATACCGACTTGAGGCGCATCCGATCCGGCCGTGTCGTGATGGCGCTGGAAACACAGCGAACCATACGCGCAACGCTACCATGCGTACCTACCACCAAATCATCACAAGTCGGTGGTTTAACGAGCGGACACGACGTCCTATCTGTGTTAGACCGGCTCATGAACATCGAGTAAGCCTCGCGAGAGGCAAGGCGGAGAGCTCAATCGTGCTGAACAAGTTCGGTCCCTCGGGACATGGCGAAGCGCAGGTGCAGTATCTCGACGGCGATTTCCGCGTGATCTCGCCGGGCACCTATGTGCGCTGCGCGATCTCGGATGCGCGGATCCCGCTCGACGAGCTGAAATACTGGAGTGTCGACCTGCAGGAGGCCTACGCCACGCCGGCCGCCGTGTTGCAGCGCCACTTCCCCGGCGCGCTCAAAACGCAAGCCTGAGGTCAAGTCCGCAATCTCCTCTGCCTCGCCTCGAACAACCGGTCGGTCACGAAACGCCGCAGCAGCGCCGTGTCCGCAAACTGCAGCGTCACCGCAAACGGCACGATCGCCTGCACTGCGGCCGGCAAACCGTCCGCGCCGTGCAACCGCGCGAGATCCTTTTCCGTCGTCACCAGCGTCAAGCCGTCGCGCGCGGCCTCGGCCACGAGCTCGGCGATCTCGCCGCTGGTGAAGGGATGGTGATCGGTGAACGCCTTGCAGCGAACGAGATCGACGCCGCTTGATCGCAGCGTGCCGAAGAAGCGCTCGGGATCGCCGATACCGGCGAAGGCCAGCACGCGCTTGCCGCGCAGTGCGGCCAGCGATACGGCATCCGGCCTCAGATGCGCCGCCAGCACCGGCGTGCCGCGGGACACGAGTTCGTCGGCGACCTCTTGCGCCGCATCTCCATCGCCGACCACGATCAGCGCATCGGTGCGCGCAAGCTGCGGCGGCAGCGGTGCGCGCAACGGCCCCGCCGGGATTACGCGGCCATTGCCGAGCCCACGCGTGCCGTCGATCACGATCACCGAGGCATCTTTCACCACGCTCGGGTTCTGGAAGCCGTCATCCATCAGGATGACGCTCGCGCCCTGGGCCCGCGCCAGCGCGACGCCATCGGCGCGATCGCGCGCGATCACGACCGGCAGGGTTGCAGCCATCATCAGCGGTTCATCACCGACATCGGCGGCGGTGTGGCCGTTTGGGTCGACCTTGACCGGTCCGCGCAGCCGGCCGCCATAGCCGCGACTGAGCACGACGGGCAGTTCGTCGAGCTCGCGCAGCAGCGCGGCCAGTGCCAGCACGGTCGGCGTCTTGCCGGCGCCGCCGACGTGATAATTTCCGACGCAAAACACCGGAATCCCGGCATCAAGGCCGCCGCGACGCATCCGTTGCGCGGCGACCGCGCCATAGAGCGCGGCAAGTGGTCGGAGCAGATGCGACTTCCAGGACGACGGCCGGTGCCAGAAGGCCGGCTCACGCATTGGCGGCTCCCATCTCGAGCCGCAGCTGCAACAGATAGGGCTCGAGAGCGGCGAGCGTGCGTTCGAGCGCGCCGCCGAGCTGCTCGACCACGTGCTCGGATGCGACCAGCGAGGCCTCCCGCGCAACGGGATCGGCGAGGAACTGGCCGAGCTGCTTGACCAGTGCTTCCCGGCCGTCCGCACGCTTCGCGCCGCCGCCACGATCGAGCGCCTCATACACGTCGGTGAAATTGAAGACATGCGGCCCATGCACGATCGCCGCGCCGAGCTTCACCGCCTCGATCGGATTCTGTCCGCCATGCGCGACCAGCGAGCCGCCCATGAACACGATCGGCGCCAGCCGGTAGAACAGGCCGAGCTCACCCATGGTGTCGGCGACGTAGATGTCGGTGGTTGCGATCGGCAGATCCTCGTGCGAGCGCAGGCCGGGCGTGAGTCCGGAGGACGTGACGAGGCGCGCGATCGCCTCGCCGCGATCGGCATGGCGCGGCACGATCACCGTGAGCAATCCGGGAAAGAAACCCGACAGCGTCTCGTGCGCCTCGATCAGGATCTCGTCCTCGCCGGGATGGGTGGAGGCCGCGACCACGATCGGGCGGCCGCGCGTCACCGACATCAGCCGCTCCAGCTTGGCCGGGTCGGCCGGCGGCGCCGCCACATCGAGCTTGAGATTGCCCGTGGTGATGACGTTGCGGCTGCCGAGCGCGGCGAAGCGTTCGGCATCGGTGTCCGATTGCGCGAGGCAGATGTCGAACCGCCCGAGCAGCGCCCCAATCGTGTTGGAAACCCGGCGCCAGCGCGGGAACGAGCGCTGCGACATCCGCCCGTTGATCAGGACCATAGGCAGCCGCCGCGCCGCGCTCGACAGGATCAGGTTCGGCCACAGGTCGGACTCGATGAACAGTGCCAGCGACGGCCGCCAGTGATCGAGGAAGCGTGCGACATAGCGCGGCGAGTCGTAGGGCACGTATTGATGGATCACGTCGGGCGGGAACCGCTTGGCCACGATCGCGGCCGACGTCACCGTGCCTGATGTCACGAGGATGCGCAGGTTGAGCGCCCGCAGGCGCTCGATCAACGCCGCCGCCGCGAGCACCTCGCCAACGCTCGCGCCATGGATCCAGACCAGCGGGCCATGGGGACGGACATCGTCGCTCATGCCGCGCCGCTCGCCGACGCGTTCGGGATCTTCCTTGCCGAGCTTCAGCCGCCGCTTGATCAGGGCGGGCGCAAGCGGCACCACGACGGACGACAGCTTGCGGTAAACACGCAATGTCATCGGGAGCGAGCTAGCCAAGCGTGGCCTCCGGTCGCCCGACGGCTGCATAGGCACGTCGGGTCGCCTCGTTCAGAAGATACTCCACATGCTGCCGAAGCTTCTCCATGGTCTCGGCATCGGCATCCGGCGGCACGTGAACCGGCTCAATTCCTACCACCGCACCGCGCCCGAATGGCAGATTGATCGTGGTGGAATCCCAGTTTTTCAACCGGATGAATCGGCTGGTGACCATCGCGAGCGCCAGGATCGGCCGGCCGGTCTCCCGCGCCAGCATGATGGCCCCTAATCCCGCCACCCGCGCCCGCTTCGGCACGTCGGCCGTGGTCGCGACGTTCCAGCCCTCTTCCAGCGCCCGCCCCATCTCCTTGAAGGCGCCGACCCCGCCCTTGCGATGGAACGCGCCGGAATGATCGCCGGACCCGCGGATCGTGCCGATGCCCAGCCGCTCGACCGCGATGGCGTTGAACTCGCCGTCGCGGTGCCGGGAGATCAGGACCTTGGCCTTGTAGCTGTCCTTGGTCCTGATGAACGGCGTCATCAGATGCTGGCCGTGCCAGAACACGAAGATCGCCGGCATCATCGGCTCGACGATCCCGTAGACGTCGGGGGGCTCGTAGACGAAGCGGTTGGTGAGCCAGACCAGCCGCAGGTACTCGGCCGCAAGCACACCTAGCGCGCGCTGCACAAAGCTGCTGCGCAGCAAATCGCGAAGGAGGCGTTTCAATGGGAGTGCTTTGCGTCCTGCTCAGGGTCGAGCAACCGGTGGAGGTGGACGACGAAATAGCGCATCTGGGCGTTGTCCACGGTCTGCTGCGCCTTCGCCTTCCAGGCCGCATAGGCGGTCGCGTAGTTCGGGAATACCCCGACGATCTCGACCTCGTCGAGATTCTTGAAGGTATTGTGTTCGAGATCGGTCAACTCGCCGCCGATGACGAGATGAAGCAGTTGCGGCTGGGCATTGTCTGACATGGTGGCCTTTCCTGGAGAGATGCCCGGCAAGCAAAGTTTAAGTCGTGGTTGTAGCAAGTCTGATTGTAGCAAGTCTGATTGTAACAAGTCTGATTGCAACAAGTCTGGTCGTAGCAGGTCTGGTCGTCACGGTCGGATGCGCGGCGCGGATCGAGCTGGCTTCACGGCAACGGTCGGTTGCGAAAGTGCTCGACAATGCGTGCATGACGATCGCGTCCCGCTGCCACCAGCACCCCATGCGTCACCTCCCGGCGATTATACTGAATCGCATCCCCCGAGAGCGCGGTCATCCTACCATCCGCTTCCTGCACGATCAAATTCGCCGCGGCAAGATCCCAGTCGCGGCTTTGTCCACCCGCGAAGGCGGCGTCCAGGCTGCCTTGCGCGACGCGGCACAGCCGCAGGGCCAGCGATCCGATCCGTGGAAATACCGAGATCTCGTCCGCTGTGTCATTCAGCCGTTGCACGAGCGGTTTCGGCCCCGCCATGCGCGGAAAGATGAAGTCGGAGCCTTCGGTGGCGTGCACCGGCATGTCGTTGCGGGTCGCGCCCTGCCCGCGCGCGGCGAAGAAGAACTCGTCGCTGACAGGCGCGTAGACCGCCGCGAGCACCGGGAGGGCATTTTCAACCAGCGCCACACTGACGCACCAGTCCTCGCGACCGGCAAGGTAGGCGCGCGTGCCGTCGATCGGATCGACGATCCAGGTCAGCCGTTTGCCGAGCCGGGCCGGGTCATCGGCACTCTCCTCCGACAGCCAGCCATAATCGGGCGTTGCCGAACGCAGCTGCTGCTCGAGCAGGTCGTTGACCGCGATGTCGGCTTCGGAGACCGGCGACGAGGCGCCCTTGACCCAGTTCTTCAATTCGGTGCGGAACATCGACTGCGCCAGCCGCCCCGCCTCATGCACCGTCCTGGTCAGCAAGGCCGCGTCGCGCGCCCTCGACCAGGCGTCCGTATCAGCGTCCGCCAAGCGTCAGTCCCTCGATGCGCAGCGTCGGCGAATTGACGCCGTAACGGAATTCCAGATCGTCGGCCGCCACCAGCGACTTGAACATCGGCAGCAGATGGCCTGCGATCGTCACCTCGCTGACGGGATAGGTGATCTCGCCATTCTCGATCCAGAAGCCCGACGCGCCGCGGCTGTAGTCACCGGTCACGCCGTTGACGCCGGACCCGATCAGGTCGGTGACGTAGAAGCCCTGCTTGATGTCCGAGATCAGCTGCTTCGGCGTCACCGCGCCGGGCTCGATATGCAGATTGTACGCCCCCGGCGACGGCGAGGAGGACACGCCGCGATGGGCATGCCCGGTCGTGGTCAGGCCAAGTTCGCGCGCGGTCGCGCAATCGAGGATCCAAGTGGTCAGCACGCCCGCATCGATCAGCGCCGTCTTCTTCACCTTGACGCCCTCGGCGTCGAAGGTCTGCGAGCGCAGGCCGCGCACCCGCAAGGGATCGTCGATGATGCGGATGTCCCGGGAGAACAGCTGCTCGCCGAGCCGGTCCTTCAGGAACGAGGTCTTGCGCGCGATCGAGGCGCCGTTGATGGCGCCGACGAGATGGCCGATGATCGATCCCGCGACCCGGGGATCGAACACGACAGGCACCTTCGAGGTCTCGACCTTGCGCGGATTGAAGCGCGCCACCGCGCGCTCGCCGGCGCTGCGGCCCACGGCCGCAGGGGACTCCAGATCGGATGCGTGCGGCGCGCTGGTGAAATCGTAATCGCGCTCCATGGCGGTCCCGTCGCCGGAGATCGCAGTCATCGAGATCCCGTGGTTGGAGCGCAGATAGGAGCCGTGAAAGCCGGTCGACGTCACCAGCACCATGCCGCCGATCCCGGTCGAGGCCGACGCGCCGCCGGACTTGGTGACACCCTTGACCGCGAGCGCGGCGGCCTCCGCCTCGATCGCGTGCCGCTCGAGCTCGGCGGTCGAAGGAACCGTGCGGTCGAGCAGATCGAGATCGGGGAAATCATGCGCATGGAGCGCCGGATCGGCGAGACCGACAAATTTGTCGACGGGCGCCACGCGCGCCATCGCCACCGCGCGCTCGGCGAGCTTCGCGATGCCGTCGCCGCTGACGTCATTGGTCGACACCACCGCCTGGCGCTGACCGACGAACACGCGCAATCCGACGTCATCGCCTTCGGAACGCTCGGTTGCCTCGACGCGGCCGTCGCGCACCTCGACGCCCTGCGAGACGCCGCGCACCGCAACCGCATCGGATGCGTCGGCACCGGCACGCCTGGCGGCATCGACCAGGCGCTGCGCGAGCTCGCTCAGGGCCGATTGATCGAACAGGTCGGAGGTATCACCGTTTCGCGATGATGCAGATGGTGAAGGGTTCACGAACAAATTCCTGCGGATTGGACGGGGGAGCGGCGCCTCTGCGATAGACCAACCAGATGTGCCGGATTCACAGGGATTTCAAGCACATTACATCGGCCAATGACAAAGATTCTCGGCATCGCGGCAAGCCTTCGTCAATCATGTGGGCCAACCTCTTGTCAATCATGCCCACGAAAGCAGCGCCGGTGACACCGGGTTAACCAGGCTTTTTAAGCCGAAACGGACGGGCTTCGGCTAAGGTCTCACGCATCGACCGGGAACATAATCCCGGCGGGGAGACAAAGGCGTGAGGCGTCAAACACCAACAAGCGGATTCAATTCCGCCGGGTCGAGCCGTGCACTGCGGCTCGACCCTCTTTCCCTGCCCGTCAGCTTCCACGCGCAGGACGCGCGCGCGGATGGCGGCATGCGGCAGGTCGAGCTTCATCGTGAACATGTCGTGCTGCGCCGTGCCGTCAGGGGCATGCGGATGGCCGTCAACGTTCGCGTCAGCGATTTCCTCGGGGTTGCCGTGCGCGGCATCGACGACGCGCAGATGCTGGTGCTGGTTCATCGCGATCCCGCCCTCTCCATTCCGCTCGGCAGCAGCGTCGATGCCGACGAGATCGCATCGGCCTGGCAGATGTGGAGCGACATCTTCCATCTGCCGCAGCTCGCCGAGGAAGCACCGCTCGATCCGGCCCCGCGCCGCCGCCGCCGCAACGCGATCCGCCAGCGCCGTCCAAAATTCCTGGTCCGCCGCCGCGCCGGCTTCCGTCTCGACGCGGCAAGCGTGCATCGCGACGAGCGCGAGATCATCGCACGGGATTGAGATCGGGTCTGCCAATAGCGCCGGAATACAAACAGCGCCGCAACATGCGTCGCGCGGATTGTCGTCATGGCCTCGCGTTCTCGCGACTTGAATCGTCCGAGCTTTGCATTCGTTTCGCCCTCTTCTTTCGGAGAGGGCGCAGGGAAAGCCGGGTGCCGATCGCACCCATGGGCCCCGTGCAATGTAGAAAGCACGGGGGTAGGACC
>NZ_JAFCKQ010000029.1 GCF_018130215.1 Bradyrhizobium jicamae | reverse complement strand
AGCGTCCACCGCATCCCACCACAACGTTCGTGACGATCGCGAGCGCCCCTCGATCGGGTGAGACGGCAAATTCTATATACTGATTTGCAGTTACGATAAACCGAAATATTTTTTCGAGCGCGGCTTGACAGGTTTCCGACTGATTTGCCCGTCGGGTCGGATTGTCGCGCGCGGCCTCCAAATCATGCGGCGCAACGGGATTTTTCCAGTATCATGGTGCTTAGCCTGCAAGGCGAAAGAAGCACGGATTGATCAGCAATGAGTGCTGGCCCCATCACGGTGGTGAAGCTCTTCGCGCATGCCTGCTGCGGAGCAGTCGGCGCCTTTGTGTTCGGCCTGTGCCTCGCAAGCACGATCGTGCGCTTCGATGGCCTCTCCCTCGCGGTCACGATCCTGTTCGGGCTCCCCGTCATTTCCGACTGGTTTTGGACGCGCCGCCAGGTTCGCCAGTTTGCTGCAAGCGAGACGGCCGGCAACCATGCAACCCAATTCCTTTGGTCTTATGTATTCTTCTGCATGCTCGCGTCGGGGTTTGGCATCGCGGTCATGGCCATTGTCCTGCTGTCGGCGGACGTCACGCGAACATTCGGCGCAATCGTGTTCGGAGTGCTCACATGCGTCGGGATTTATCCGGTTGTCCGTGACGCTAAGCGTCTCGCCGATGCATTGCAGCCACGGACTGCCCCTTGATCTCATGGAAGAAGCCGCCGGATGGCGGCCTCCTTAACCGCAGTTCAGGGATCCCCCAGTGATACCGGAGAAAACGGTCGGGAAAAGGGGGCAGTTCCTTATTCTTCGAGACGCATCGCGGAGGAACACCAGGGGATGCAAGTGAACCAAGGTTGGTTCCGCAGGAACGACTCCTGACCGCCTTAAGTTTTAGTAAGCAGCATCGATAGTCAGGAGCGGAGCATGCATGCCTTGACTGAACAGGATATCCGCACGCGGGCCTACGAGCTTTGGCGGGCCGCCGGCGGGCCGAACATCAAGCTTGATGCGTTCTGGTACCGGGCAGAGAAGGAACTGTTGCGGGAGAGGGCGAGGGAGGAGCGAGGATCGCACGCCTCGAACGGTGCGCCGCGCCGAACCGTTCGACGACGGCGCGATACGACCCCGACGGACATCCACTAGAGCGGTCGCACTCAAGCGAATTGCGCGAGACCATGGCCGACGGACCAGTTCTCCTTCGCCGCGTCGTGAACGACGATGAACACATCCTCCGGCGCAATCCCGGGGTTGTCGCCGAGCAGCTCCGCGGCCCGCCGATACAGCGCTTTCTTTTGCTCCGCGGTGCGCGTGCTGAACACGGTGACCTGGATGTAGACGACGTCGGCGCTGCGAACGATTCCGTAGGCATTGCCGGTGCGGAAGTTCGCGGCCGTGTGCTCGCTGATGGTCATGAAGTGGTCGCTCTCGGGTACGCCGAGCGTGTCGCGCATCGCGCGGTACAGGCTGTCTGATATCGCCTGGCGATAGGCGTCCGTTTTTCCGGCGCGCAGGGAGATGTTGATGAGGGGCATCGTGGGTTCTCTTCGGCGAGGAATCCTCGGATCGTCGGGCGCCTCGTTGACATCAATTCTTGACACGTTGTCAAAAACACATTTTTGACGCCGTGTCAAATATTGTTTAGATGATCACGGGGGCAGGACGGAGAGACCATTGCGGCCGCGCGAGTTTGACCATGACGATGTCCTGCGCATCGCGTTCGACCAGTTCTGGCGCAAGGGGGTGCGCGGCACGTCGCTCTCCGACATCGCACGCGATGCGGATGTCCAGCGCGGCAGCCTCTACAATGCCTTCGGCAGCAAGGAGGCGCTGTTTCTCGCCGCCTATGAGCGCTACGCCAGCGAATATCTCGCCTCGATCGAGAAAGCGCTGAGCTCCGGGAGCCTGCGACGGCGCCTCACCGCATTCTTCGATGTGACGATCGGGAACATGTGCGCGGGATCGCCGCCACGCGGCTGTCCGACCACGCGCGGACTGATGGAATTGGGATCAGCAGAAGGCGAAGGGCTGGACGACAATGCGCGCAGGGCCTTTGCCGACCTGATGACGCGCATCACCGTTCGACTTGAAGCAGTTCTGTCCGCCGGTGTCGCGCGTGGCGAATTCAAGGGATCCCCCAAGTGCACGGCACTTCACATCGCCACCGTGACGCGCGGATTGGCCGTGCTTGAACGCGCTTTCGGTGACGAGGGCAAGCTTCGCGAGATTGCATCGCACACGGTCGATCTCGTTCTCGCAAAGGCGAGTGGCTGATTTCGGTCCTGCCTGAATCAGAATTGAAGCTCTAGATTCTTGTTTTGACGCGTCTTCTTGACGCGAACCGGTGTGCACTTCGCTCGAAAACCCTCCAGGCAAGGAAGCTGCGACGGATCAGCACGCGTGCGGGTTACGAATTGTCCGAGCTCTTTCACGCGGCGGGCAACTGATGTAAGATTTTGGCAGAGCCGCCGCGGGACGTGCCGAACTCCCGATAGTCACTGGCGGCGCCATGCCCACGGCAGGGCAGCCTACTTTCAATATCTTTTCAGACGCGACGAATGTGTCGACCTTTCCGGGCCGGCCGCAAATCCATTTTCACAAGTTCAGAAGGAGCATGCCATGCATTTTTGTTTCACTGGACAGTATACGCCCCGCGCGCTCAACGCCATTCTGGAAAATCCCACGGTCAGCCGCCAGGAGGCGGCAAGTAAGGTCATCGAAGCCGCCGGCGGCAAGCTGGTGTCGATGTACAGCGTCGCGACGGACGGTCCCGGCGTCCTGATCATCTTCGACGTCCCCGATCCGAGCATGGCACCGGCCATTTCCGGTCTGACCGTCACGACAGGGACGATGCAGAACGTGAAGCTGACGCGGCTCTTCACGCAGGATGAGATCAAGCAGGTACGCCAGAACGCGGCCAAGCTGCGCTCCACGTACAAGCCGCCCGGCAGCTGATCATCGACGGACGAAGCTGCCGCTTGCCGATGAGCGGCAGCTTCGTCGCAATCCGTTCCGAAACGGGATGTGTCGCCGGCTCGCGCCGGCGGGCATGGCTGCATGCGGCCATCTGCATTGACTCCCGCCTCGTCGGCGCTACCCTGCCACCCGGGAAGTTCTCCCAGAAGAATCAAGAACAGGGCAGGGAACGCCGTGAAACGCGTCATCGCGTCTTGAGCGGGGCCGGACTGAGTTCAGCGCTCGCGCCGTTTCGCATCCGCAACTATCGCTTTCAGTGGCCGTCCGACCTGCTCACCTCCTGGGCGTTCGAGGTCGAGACGCTGGTGCTCGGCTGGTACATCATGGTCGAGACCGGCTCGGTGCTGCTTCTGACCGTGCTCGCGTCGCTGCAATATGTCGGGACGCTGATCGCGCCCGTCGTCGGCATGATCGGCGATCGTCTCGGGCACCGGGATCTGCTGGCCGCGATGCGCTTTGCATACACCGTGCTGTCGGGCACCATCATGACGCTGGCGCTGAGCGGCCATCTGGCGCCGTTCAACGTCATGGTCATCGTCACCCTGATGGGGCTGATCCGGCCATCGGACCTTGGCGTGCGCGGCGCGCTGCTCGCCGACATCATGCCGCCGGAACGGCTGGTCGGCGCCATCAGCCTGGCGCGCACCACGCAGGATTCGGCGCGGATTGCCGGCGCCCTGACCGGCGCCAGCCTGTTTGCCGCGCTCGGCATCGGCTACGTCTATGTCGCGATCGCCTGCTTCTATTTCACCGCCGCGATCCTGATGCTGTGCATGACCCGTCCGGTGCAGTCGCACGGTGCCGGCCATGCGGCTGACGTCGCGCACGGGGCCAGCCTGCTGCGCGATCTCAAGGAGGGCATCGTCTATGCGTGGAGCGGCCCGGGCATGCGCGCGGCGCTCTGCGTCGCGTTCCTCGCCAATCTCACCGCGTTTCCGCTGACCAACGGCCTGCTGCCTTACGTCGCGCGTGACATCTTCCACACCGACCAGACCGGGCTCGGCTATCTCTCGGCGAGCTTTGCGGTAGGCTCGCTGATCGGTTCGATCACCCTCAGCATGGCCGGCGGGGTACGCATCGCGCGGCTTCTGATCGGCGCGACGCTGGCCTGGTACGCGATGCTGCTGGTTTTCGTGGAACTGAGAACCATGCCGGTGGCGATGGCCTGCCTGGTGCTCGCCGGCACCGCGCAGAGCATGTCGATGATCTCGGCCGCCGTGATGCTGATGCGCAACGCCAGCGCGCATCTGCGCGGCCGCGTGATGGGTGTGCGCATGATGGTGATCTACGGCCTGCCGCTCGGCCTGCTCGCCGCCGGCAGCCTGATCGACATGATCGGTTATACCGCGACCGGCACGCTGCTCGCCGCCGCCGGTTTCATCGCCATGCTGGGAATAGCGTTGCGCTGGCGGGCCGATCTGTGGCCGGTACACGCACCGGCGAATGCGCGGTGAGCTAATCGTAGCCCGGATGCAGCGAAGCGTAATCCGGGGCAACTCGATCCGCGGATGACGCTTCCCCGGATTGCGCTTCGCTGCATCCGGGCGACATTCTTTAGTGCGCCTCTATGCGCGAGGCGTGATGGCTGGCGATCTTCCAGGCGCCGCCTTCGTTGACGTAGGTCTGCGTCAGGCGAAAGACGAACGGCGCTGGCGCCCCGGGAACGGTGAAGGTCGCGATCCCCGCGATGTTGATGAGATCAGTCCCGACCGGTACGACCGTCATATCCTTGAATGCGACCGTGGCGCCGACCATGGGCGGCAGCGCGGCAAAATAGGCTTTGACGCCATCCAGTCCCTTATAGAGCGGCGGCGTGGAGCCGTAGAACAGCGCATCCTTTGAATAGAGGCCGGCCATCGCGTTCCAATCCTTCTTGGCGAACGCATCCGACCATTTCTGCAACGCTCCCGCGACCACATCGTCGGCAGGCGCGGCCTGGGATGGCGAACTTGCAATCAGGATGGCGAGTGAGGCGGCGAGGGCGATGGAGAGGCAGAAATTGCGTTTCGTCATGACAACACTCCCTGGGTAAAATCGGGTTGGAAATCAAAGCAAGTCGGCTCTTCTTACGAACCTGAATTCGCGCAAATCTGTCCTGAGGCAACGCGAGATCAGAGCGTCGACACGACCGTCACGGTGTGCTCGACCTCGGGCGGTGCCGCATAATACGGCCCAACCAAGGCGCGCCATTCGCCGAATTTCTCGGAGCTGCGAAACGCATCGTGGGCTTCGACAGTGTCCCACTTGGCGATGAAGCGGTAGCGCGACGGCTTTTCAATCGAACGATGCAGCTCAAAGCCGTGGAAGCCCGCGGGGGAAGGCAGGGTTACCGCCCTGGCAATGGCGATCTCATAGTCTTTTTCAGTACCCGGCTTGATTTCGATTTGTGCGATTTCAGTGATCATCTCAATCCACTCCGCACCGGTCAAATTGGATATGTTCAGAAACAATCGTCTCTTACGCTTCGGTCAGTGCGCACGCGCCGATGCGTGCCGGCAATTGATGCTGATATGAAAATGACGGCGCGGACTTGGCAAGCCCAAAATGCGCGCGGGATGACGGGCTCGGCGGAGCAGCGCGCGTAGCCCGGATGGAGCGAAGCGCAATCCGGGGCAGGTCGATCCACGGATGATGCTTCCCCGGATTTCGCTCCGCTCCATCCGGGCTACCGGTTCGTGCAGCTATTGCGCAGCGCGGTGGATGCGCACCGGCACTGACTTGTAGGACGGCGTGCCGCTTTCCTTGTCCTGGTAGTCGAGCGGCACCAGGCCGTTGGCTTCCGGATAATAGGCGGCGACCGATCCGGGCGCGATCTCGTAGGCGATCGCGGTAAGCGTGAGGCGACGCGGCTCGCCGGTGGGTAGGGCCGTCTCGATCTCGACGAGATCGCCATGGGCAAGGCCAAGCTCGGCGAGGTCGGCGGCGTTGGTGAACAGCACGTCGCGTCGGCCGAACACGCCGCGATAACGGTCGTTCAAACCGTAGATCGTGGTGTTGTACTGGTCGTGGCTGCGGATCGTGGTGAGCTTGAGGATCGCCTTGTCCGCCAGCACCGGATCTTCCTCGAGGCCATCGAAGATCAGGAATTCGGCCTTGCCCGACGCCGTCGTCCATTTGCGCTCGGTCGGCGGGAGCGGCAGGCGGAAGCCACCGGGAATCCGGATGCGCGCGTTGTAATCCTTGAAATCCGGAAAGACGCCCTCGATGGCATCGCGGATGCGGTCATAGTCGGCGATCAGCTCGCTCCACGCCACCTTGCTTGCCGGCAGCGTCGCCATCGCCATGCCGGCGATGATGGCCGATTCCGAACGCAGATGCTCGGAGGCCGGGCTGAGCCTGCCGCGCGAGGCGTGCACCATCGACATGGAATCTTCCACCGTGACGGCCTGCGGCCCCGACGCCTGGATGTCCTGCTCGGTGCGCCCCAGCACCGGCAGGACGATCGATTGCTTGCCGACCAGGAGATGCGAGCGATTGAGCTTTGTTCCCAGGTGCACGGCGAGCTCGAGCTTGCGCATGCCGGCCGCGCAGCGCTCGGGGTCGGGCAGCGCGATGGCGAAATTGCCGCCGAGGCAGATCAGGACTTTTGACCGGCCGTCGTCGATCGCCTCCATCGCCGCGACCGCGTCATGGCCGTGATGGCGCGGCGGCTTGAAGCCGAAGGTGCGCTCGATGCCCTCGAACATCGGAATGCTGGGCTTCTCGGTGATGCCGACGGTGCGATTGCCCTGCACGTTGGAATGGCCGCGCAGCGGGCAGATGCCGGCGCCCGGCTTGCCGAAATTACCCTTGAGCAGCAGCAGATTGGCGATCTGCTGCACATTGTCGGTGCCGCGCATGTGCTGGGTGATGCCCATGCCGTAGGTGACGATGGTGGCTCTCGACTTCGCATAGGCAGTGGCGACCTCGCCAAGCCGGGCGCGGGAAAAGCCGGAGACCGCCTCGATCTGTTCCCACGGCGTTGCGCGCAGGTCGGCGGCGAAGGCGGCAAAGCCGTTGGTGTGCTCGGCGATGAAGGCATGATCGAGCACGTCATGCGTCGCGTCATCCTGTTCGATCAGCGCCTTCATGATGCCCTTCAGCACCGCGGCGTCGGCGCCGACCCTGGGTTGATAATAGGTCGAGGCGATCCGCGTCGAGCTGAAGGTCGCCATCTCGATCGGGTCCTGCGGATCGGCGAACCGCTCCAGCGCGCGTTCGCGCAGCGGATTGAACACGATGATCGGCACGCCGCGCCGCGATACCTCCCACAGGGTGCCCATCATGCGCGGATGGTTGGTGCCGGGATTGTGGCCCATCGCGATGATCAGCTCGCAATGGTCGAAATCCTCCAGCGACACCGTGCCCTTGCCGATGCCGATCGACTGCGGCAGGCCGACGCTGGTCGCCTCGTGGCACATGTTGGAGCAGTCGGGGAAATTGTTGCTGCCATATTCGCGCGCGAAGATCTGGAACAGGAAGGCGGCCTCGTTCGAGGCGCGGCCGGAGGTGTAGAATTCCGCCATGTTGGGATCGGGCAGGCTGCGGAGGCTGTCGCCGATCCGCGCGAAAGCGTCGTCCCAGGAGATCGGCTGGTAGGTATCGCTCGCGGCGTCATAGGCGAGCGGGTGGGTGAGGCGGCCTTCGTTCTCGAGATGAAAATCGCTCCAGCCGAGCAGCTCGGTGACGGTGTGGGCGGCAAAAAATTCCGGCGTGACGCGCTTGCTGGTGGCCTCCCAGGTCACTGCCTTGGCTCCGTTCTCGCAGAACTGGAAGGTGGAGGTGTGCTCCTTGTCCGGCCAGGCGCAGCCCGGACAATCGAATCCATCCGGCTTGTTGGTGCGCAGCAACGTGATCGGCGCCTCGACCAGTTCCATCTGGTCGCGAACGGCGATCGCGGTCGCCTTGAGGGCGCCCCAGCCGCCAGCCGGGGCATCGTAGGGTCGGATCCCGGGAACGTCGCGCTTTTGGACCATATGTCCTCCTGCAACTCTTGAAGAATGCCCCTGTGCGTCGATCCCGAACGTGATTGTTGTCTTGCGCGAGACCGGCTTGCGCCGATCGACGTTCTCGATCTGCTGCAGCCGTCTCGTGTTGGACCTTAGCCTGGTAGGCCGCGGCCTGCGGTCAACACTCTGTCAGCAGGCGTCAGCGCTTCCGATCCAGAAAGCCCTGCAACAACCGCTGCGGCTCGCCGGTCAGGAAGGATTTGCCGAACACGCCGACGCTGAGGTTCACCGACTCCGTCAGCGGCAGTTCCTCCCATTGCCGCAACAGGTCCTTCTGGATGCGCAGCGCCTCGGGGCCGCATTCGAGCAGCGCTGTCACGGCGTGCTCGACGGCCTCATCGAGGCCGCCGGGCTTTGCGATCGCGTCGACCAGGCCCCAGGCGAGCGCGGTCGGCGCGTCGATATTCTCGGCCGTCATCATCAGCCAGCGCGCGCGGCCCCAGCCGATCAGGCGCGGCAGCAGCGCGGCGTGGATCACCGAGGGGATGCCGACGCGCACCTCGGGCATGCCGAACATCGCATCATGTGCCGCGATGCGCACATCGCAGGCCGCCGCTACCTCGAGGCCGCCGCCGAGGCACCAGCCGGGCAGGCGGGCGATCACGGGCGCCGGGAATCTGCGCACGGCCTCGCAGAGGTCGCGCAGGCGGCTGATGAACGCTTCCGCGGTTTTCTGGTCGAGCGTCGCCATTTCCTTGATGTCGGCGCCGCCGATCATGCTCCGCTCGCTTTGACCCGCGAGAATCACCGCACGGACGCTGTTGTCGGAGGCGAGGTACTCGAAGCCTTCGCGCACGCCATCGGTCACGGCCGAGCTGACGATGTTCAGCTTGCCGGCGTTGCAGATCACGAGGCGGACGACGCCTCTGGTGTCGCGGATGATGCCGCAATGCGGATTGAGCATGTCCATGGATGGTCTCGCAGCAGGAAGATGATCGCACCACTTCCCGGACAAATCGTGTCGCTGTCAAGGGACGGGAGGGCGGTTGCGCCTCGGGGCGCGGCAGGATAGAATTACACTCATCATATGAATAGAGCCGTCATGACGTCAGCCGACCTGTTCTCGCCCGATTTGCTGCGCGTGCGCGTGGTGGAATGGCAGGCGCCGGGGCCGGCCGCCAAGGCGGCGGCGACGATGTCGGGCATGGAGGCGATGTGCGCGATCCGCGACGGCCGCCTGCCGCCGCCGCCGATGGCGAATCTGATCGGCTTCCGCATGAGCGTGGTCGAGCCTGAACGGATCGTCATGGAACTCGACCCGCATGAAAGCCTTGAGAATACCGTCGGCCTGATGCACGGCGCGACCGCAGCCGCGCTGCTCGATACCGCGATGGGCTGTGCGATCTCGACGATGCTGCCGGCCGGCCAGACTTCGGTGACGCTCGATCTCAAGCTGACCTATCTGCGGCCGCTTTCGGTGCGCTCGGGCACCATTTCGGCGGAGGGCAAGGTGATCAAGCTCGGGCGACAGACCAGCTACACGGAAGGGTGGATCCGCGACGGCAAGGGCAATCTTGCAGTGCACGCGACCGCGACCTTTTCCATGATCGGCGGGAACCCAAGATGAACGATAAGACATCGAACGAGACGAAATAGCTACAGCTTTTCCGGCGCAAACCTGCTATTATATGATTAGAAACATTCCATGAGAGCGGCATGCGCTATTCGAAAGAGCACAAGCAGGAGACCCACACGCGGATCGTGCGCAAGGCCGCGGTGCGGCTGCGCGAGAAGGGCGCCCACGGCATCGGCGTCGCCGATCTGATGAAGGATGCCGGGCTGACCCATGGCGGCTTCTACGCGCATTTCGATTCGCGCGAGGCGCTGGTGATCGAGGCCTTCAACTACGCGATGGACCGCGCCACCGAGCGTTGGCGCCGGGTCGCAGCCGAGGTGCCGCCCGAGAAGCGGCTGTCGACCATCGTCGACGGCTATCTGACGGCGACCCATCGCGACGATCCCGGCCATGGCTGCGCGGTGCCGTCGCTCGGAGCCGAGATCGCGCGCGAGAGCCCGAAGACGCGCAGGGCCTTTTCGCTCAAGCTCGATCAGATGATCGACATGATGGCCGACCAGATCCTCGACGTGCCGCGCAAGACCGCGCGCCGCCAGGCGATGGCCGCGCTGGCGACCATGATGGGCACCATCGTGATGTCGCGGATCGCGGGTAATGGCGAACTGTCCGAGGAGATCCTGTCGGCCGGCCGTGAGGCGGTGCTGGGGCGTGCCGCAACGGCGGCCAAGCCGGCAGCGAAGAAGGCGAAGGTGAACTAGCCGGGCGGTGTCGCCCCTTCGCCGGGACGACGGCGAGATTGGGGGCCGCTGAACAGCGCGCGCTCCGCCTCCACGGTCTCGTAGATGTAATCGGCCACGGCACGGATTCGCGCGAGGTCCTTGCTGTCGGCGTGCATCAATAGCCAGAAGGTGCGGGAGATCCGCACCTCGTCCGGCAGCACCGGCTCCAGCTCCGGATGCGCCGACGCCATGAAATGCGGCAGCACCGCGATGCCGAAGCCGGCGATCGTGGCGTTGAGCTGCGCGATCAGGTTGGCGCTGCGGAATTTGGCTGAGATCTTCGGCGAGACCTGCGGCAGATAGTCGAGCTCCGGCGTGAACAGCAGCTCCTCGATATAGCCGACGAAGCGGTGCTGCTGCAGATCGACGCGCGCGGCAATCTTCGGCGCCCTGGCGAGATAGGCGGGTGCGGCATAGAGCCCCAGCGTGTAGTCCAGCAGCTTGCGGCCGACGATGCGGCCTTCCTTCGGCATGGTCAGGCTGATCGCGATGTCGGCCTCCCGCTTGGAGAGCGAGAACAGCCGCGCGGTGGCGACCAGTTGCAGATCGAGATCGGGGTACCGCTCGGTGAACTTCACCAGCCGCGAGGCGAGGAAATGGCTGCCGAAGCCGTCGGGCGCGCCGATCCGCACCGTGCCGGTGAGATGCGCGCGCGAGCCGCCGACCGCCTCCTGGTTGGCGACGATGGTGGATTCCATCGCCTCCGCGCTGTCGGCGACGCGCTGGCCCGCTTCGGTCAGGAGATAGCCGGTCTTGCGGCGATCGAACAGTTTTGCCGAGAGGTGGCGTTCCAGCCGGTCGACACGACGGATCACGGTGGCATGATCGACGCCAAGCTGCTTTGCGGCAGCCGAGACCGATCCGCCGCGCACGATGGACAGCACGAAGCGAAAATCATCCCAGTCGATTGAGCCGCCGCCTTGATCCAGCATTTCCGCACATCTATGGTGCAATTTATCGGACTTGTATCCTATAAAATGCAGGGTCAATAGAGCTTGTAAAGCGGTGTCGCAGGCTTGCGATCCTGGTCCTTAAGGGAGGTTATCCATGCGCTCAATCGGACATTTCATCGGTGGCAAGGAGGTCAAGGGAACGTCTGGCCGTACGGCTGATGTCTTCGAGCCGATGACCGGCGAGGTCCAGGCCAAGGTCGCGCTGGCCTCCAAGGCCGAGGTCCGCGCCGCCGTCGAGAACGCCAGGGCCGCACAGCCCGAATGGGCCTCGACCAACCCGCAGCGTCGCGCCCGCGTGATGATGAAGTTCGTCGAACTGGTGCAGCGCGACTACGACAAGCTCGCCGAGATTCTGGCACGCGAGCACGGCAAGACCGTTCCCGACGCCAAGGGCGACATCCAGCGCGGACTTGAAGTCGCCGAGTTCGCCTGCGGCATCCCGCATCTGATGAAGGGCGAATACACCGAGGGCGCCGGCCCCGGCATCGACATCTATTCGCTGCGGCAACCGCTCGGCGTCGTCGCCGGCATCACGCCGTTCAACTTCCCGGCGATGATCCCGATGTGGAAGTTCGCACCTGCGATCGCCTGCGGCAATGCCTTCATCCTGAAGCCCTCGGAGCGCGATCCGGGCGTGCCGATGGCGCTTGCCCAACTGATGATCGAAGCGGGCCTGCCGGCCGGCATCCTCAACGTCGTCAACGGCGACAAGGAGGCGGTCGACGGCATCCTCGACGACCCCGACATCAAGGCGATCGGCTTCGTCGGCTCCACGCCGATCGCGCAGTACATCTATGAGCGCGCGGCACAGACCGGCAAGCGCTGCCAGTGCTTCGGCGGCGCCAAGAACCACGCCATCGTGATGCCCGATGCCGACATGGACCAGACGGTCGACGCGCTGATCGGCGCCGGCTACGGCTCGGCCGGCGAGCGCTGCATGGCGGTCTCGGTCGCGGTCCCCGTCGGCAAGACCACCGCCGACCGGCTGATGGAAAAGCTGATCCCGCGCGTCGAGTCGCTCAAGATCGGCACCTCCGTCGATCCGTCGGCCGATTACGGCCCGCTGGTGACCCGCGAGGCGGTCGAGAAGGTCAAGAACTACATCGATATCGGCGTCAAGGAAGGCGCGACGCTGGCGGTCGACGGCCGCGGCTTCAAGATGCAGGGCTACGAGAAGGGCTTCTATCTCGGCGGTTCGCTGTTCGACAACGTCACCAAGGACATGCGAATCTACAAGGAAGAGATTTTCGGCCCGGTGCTCTCGGTGGTGCGCGCCCACGACTATCATGAGGCGCTGGCGCTGCCGTCCGATCACGACTACGGCAATGGCGTTGCGATCTTCACCCGCGACGGCGACGCCGCGCGTGACTTCGCGGCCAAGGTCAATGTCGGCATGGTCGGTATCAACGTGCCGATCCCGGTGCCGATCGCCTACTACACCTTCGGCGGCTGGAAGAAGTCGGGCTTCGGCGACCTCAACCAGCATGGTCCGGACTCGATCCGCTTCTACACCAAGACCAAGACGGTGACCTCGCGCTGGCCGTCAGGCGTCAAGGAAGGCGCGGAGTTCTCGATCCCGACGATGAAGTAAACTTGCTTCGTGAGTGGCGAGATGCAGTTCGCTCTCAACGAGGACCAGATCGCCATTCGCGACATGGCGCGGGCGTTTGCGGCGGAGAAGATCGCGCCGCACGCGCTCGAATGGGATGAAAAGAAGCACTTCCCGGTCGACGTGATGCGCGAGGCCGCCGGCCTCGGCATGGGCGGCATCTACATCAGGGACGACGTCGGCGGCTCGGCGATGACGCGCTTCGACGCGGCGCTGATCTTCGAAGCGCTGGCGACGGGATGTCCGACCACCTCGGCCTTCATCTCGATCCACAACATGGCATCCTGGATGATCGATGCCTATGGCAACGACAGCCAGCGCCGGAAATGGCTGCCGAAGCTCTGCACCATGGAGCTGCTGGCGAGCTATTGCCTCACCGAGCCGGGCGCCGGCTCGGACGCGGCTGCGCTCCGCACCCGCGCGGTGCGCGACGGCGACAGTTACGTGCTCAACGGCCAGAAGCAGTTCATCTCGGGCGCCGGCGGCACCGACATCCTGGTCGCAATGGTGCGCACCGGTGGTGACGGCCCGGGCGGGGTTTCGACAATCGTGATCGACGGCAAGACGCCGGGCGTGTCGTTCGGCGCCAACGAGCGCAAGATGGGCTGGAATGCGCAGCCGACCCGCGCTGTCGTGTTCGAGAACGCCCGCGTACCGGTCGAGAACCGGCTCGGCGAGGAGGGCATCGGCTTCAAGATCGCGATGGCCGGCCTCGACGGCGGCCGCCTCAACATCGCGGCCTGCTCGCTCGGCGGCGCGCAGGCCGCGCTCGACAAGGCGCTCGCCTACATGAAGGACCGCAAGGCCTTCGGCAAGCGCCTCGACGAATTTCAGGCGCTGCAGTTCAAGATCGCCGACATGGCGACCGAGCTCGAGGCCGCGCGCACCTTCCTGTGGCGCGCTGCCGCGGCGCTCGACCGCAAGGACCCGGATGCGACCATGCTGTGCGCGATGGCCAAGCGCTTCGGCACCGATGTCGGCTTCGAGGTTGCCAACCAGGCGCTGCAGCTGCATGGCGGCTACGGCTATTTGAGCGAGTATGGCGTCGAGAAGATCGTGCGCGATCTGCGCGTGCACCAGATCCTCGAAGGCACCAACGAAATCATGCGGCTGATCGTGTCGCGCAAGATGATCGAGGGCGCGCGATGAACGACGCTGTGGCCGCGGACGGCGACCTGGTCGCGCGCAGGGAAGGGTCGGCCGGCATCATCCGGCTCAATCGGCCGAAGGCGATCAATGCCGTGACGCTCGAGATGTTTCACGACATCGACAAGGCACTCGACGGGTTCGAGGCCGATCCCGATGTCGCCGTCATCGTGCTGGAAGGGGCCGGCGAGCGCGGCCTCTGCGCCGGCGGCGATATCCGCGCGCTGTGGGAGAGCTCGAAGGTCAAGGGCGACCTCGGCAAGATCCTGTGGCGCGACGAGTACATCCTCAATGCGCGGATCAGGAAATTCCCGAAACCCTATGTCGCCTTCATGGACGGCATCGTGATGGGTGGCGGCGTCGGCCTGTCGGCGCATGGCCGCCACCGCGTGGTGACGGAGCGGACAAAGCTGGCAATGCCGGAAGTCGGCCTCGGCTTCTTCCCCGATGTCGGCGGCACCTACCTGTTGTCGCGCTCGCCCGGCGAAATCGGCACCTATTTTGGTCTTACCGGCACCACCATGAACGGCCCCGACGCGATCCACGCCAAGTTTGCCGACGCCGTGGTGCCGAGCGCAAAGCTGCCGGAGCTGCGCGAGGCGTTGACCAGGGTTGCCCTCGGCACGACATCGGCCGAGATCGACAGGCTGATCGGCGGCTTCGCCACTGGTGAAACGTCCGGCCCGGTCGCGACTATGCAGGCGACGATCGACCGCTGGTTCGCGCATGACCGGATGCAGGACATTATCGCCGCGCTGAAGGCCGACGGATCGGATGCGGCGCAGGCGACCCTGAAGACGCTGGCCGAGAAGTCGCCGCGTGGCATGGTGGTGACGCTCAAGCTGTTGCGGCTGGCGCGCCGCGCGGCGACGCTGGAGGAATGCCTGGTGCGCGAATATCGCGCAGCGCTCGAGGTGTTCGCCAGCGATGATTTCCGCGAAGGCGTGCGCGCTGCCGTGATCGACAAGGACCGCAACCCGAAATGGTCGCCCGCTGCAATCGAGGACGTGACGCCGGAGATGCTCGCGCGTTATTTCGCCGGGATCGGCGCCGACGAACTGACCTTTCCGAACAGCAAATAGAAACGCGCACGCGGAGGAACTCTCATGGCAAACGTTGCATTCATCGGGCTCGGCAACATGGGCGGACCGATGGCGGCCAATCTGGTCAAGGCCGGCCACAAGGTGACCGCGTTCGATCTGGTCGCGGCCTCCCGCGATCAGGCCAAGAGCGACGGCGCGGCGATCGCCGAGAGCAGCGCGTCTGCCGTGAAAGGCGCCGGAATCGTGATCACCATGCTGCCGGCCGGCAAGCACGTGCTGGGCGTCTGGAACGAGGTCATCCCGCACATGGCCAAGGGCACGCTGATCATCGACTGCTCGACCATCGACGTCGAGAGCGCCAAGCAGGCACATGCGCTGGCGGCCAAGGGCGGCATGGCCTCAGTCGATGCGCCGGTCTCCGGCGGCACCGGCGGCGCCAGGGGCGCGACCCTGACCTTCATGTGCGGCGGCGAGGACAAGGCGTTCGCAGCGGCCAAGCCGGTGCTCGAGAACATGGGCAAGAAGATCGTGCATTGCGGCGGCGCAGGCGCGGGGCAGGCGGCCAAGATCTGCAACAACATGATCCTCGGTATTTCCATGATCGCGGTCGGCGAGGCTTTCGTGCTCGGCGAAAAGCTCGGCCTGTCGCACCAGGCGTTGTTCGACGTCGCCTCGACCTCCTCGGGGCAGTGCTGGTCGCTGACGACCTATTGCCCGGTTCCCGGCCCGGTTCCGACCTCGCCGGCGAACAACGGCTACAAGCCTGGTTTTGCCTCGAACCTGATGGTGAAGGATCTGACCCTGGCACAGGACGCTGCCAATGCGGCCGGCGCGGTCACGCCGCTCGGCAAGCATGCGCAGGAGATCTATAAGACCTTCGACGCTGAAGGACATGGCGGGGTCGACTTTTCCGGAATTATCCAGCACGTTCGGACTCTTGCTGGGAAATAGCCGCTTCGCTCGCAGCCGGGATGCAGCGAAGCGAAATCCGGGACAGTTTCGTCACCCTGCGCGACCGGCCCCGGATTGCGCTTCGCTCCATCCGGGCTACGTTGAACGCAAATTCGACGGGCTCGGAAGAAGATGACCACTTTTCAGGACGCACGCGCATTTCTGCTCAAGCACCGCACCGACTACGACGCCGCGGTGAAGGGATTCCGCTGGCCGGACCCGGTGCCGTTCAACTGGGCGCTCGACTGGTTCGATGAGCTTGGGCGCAATCCTGACAGCCGCGACCGGGCGGCGCTGTGGATCGTGGATGCCGCGAGCAACAGCGAGACCAGGCTCTCCTTCGCGGAACTGTCGCGCCGCTCCAACCAGGTCGCAAACCTGCTGCGCGCGCAGGGGCTGCAGCGCGGCGATCATCTGCTGCTGCTGCTCGGCAACGTCGTGCCGCTCTGGGAAACCATGCTGGCGGCGATGAAGCTCGGCGTCGTCGTGATCCCCGCGACCACGCTGCTCACGGCGGATGAACTGCGCGACCGGCTCGATCGCGGGCGGGCAAAGGCGGTGGTTGCGACTCAGGACCAGGTGGCGAAGTTCAAGGGTCTGGGCGGCGCCAAGCTCGTGCGCATCGTGGTCGGCGCGACGCAGCAGCAGGAGGGCTGGCTGCCGTTCGAGGAGGCGGCCAAGGCGTCCGAGGCCTTCACACCGGATGGTCCGACCAACGCGGACGATCCGATGCTGCTCTATTTCACTTCTGGCACCACGGCCAAGCCGAAGCTGGTGCGGCACAGCCAGCGCAGCTATCCGGTCGGCCATCTCTCGACCATGTACTGGATCGGGCTGCAGCCCGGCGACATCCATCTCAACATCTCCTCGCCCGGCTGGGCCAAGCATGCCTGGAGCTGCTTCTTCGCGCCGTGGAATGCCGGCGCCACGATCTTCATCGCGAACCAGCCACGCTTCGAGGCGAAAGGACTGCTCTCGATCATCGGCCGCTGCGGCGTCACCACGCTGTGTGCGCCGCCGACGGTGTGGCGGATGTTCATTCAGGAAGACCTCGCGAGCTTCAAGGTCTCGCTGCGGGAAGTCTGCGGTGCCGGCGAGCCGCTCAATCCTGAGATCATCGACCAGGTCAAATCCGCCTGGGGCCTGACCATCCGCGACGGCTACGGCCAGACCGAGACCACGGCATTGGCCGGCAATTCGCCGGGCCAGAAGGTGAAGGTCGGCTCGATGGGCCGGCCGCTGCCCGGCTATCGCGTGCAGGTGACCGACAATGACGGCCACGCCGCGAAGGAGGGCGAGGTGACCTTGCTGCTCGGTGCCGACAGGCCGGCGGGCCTGATGCAGGGCTACCAGGGCGACGATGGCAACCTCAAGGGTACCGACGGCGACATCTATCGCAGCGGCGACGTCGTCTTCACCGACGAGGAGGGCTATCTCACCTTCGTCGGCCGCACCGACGACGTGTTCAAATCCTCCGACTACCGCATCTCGCCGTTCGAGCTGGAGAGCGTGCTGCTCGAGCACGATGCGGTCGCCGAGGCCGCCGTGGTGCCGAGCCCGGACCCGATCCGGCTCGCGATCCCGAAGGCCTATGTGCTGCTGGTATCAGGCGTCGAGCGCACGCCGGAGACGGCGCTGTCGATCTTCAAGCATCTCCATACCCGCCTGGCACCGTTCAAGCGCATCCGCAAGCTCGAGCTCGTCACCGAGCTGCCCAAGACGATTTCCGGAAAAATCCGCCGTGTGCAGTTGCGCCGGCTCGAACATGACGATAATCGCGATGATGCATTGCGCGGAGCCGAGTTCCGCGAGGAGGAATTTCCGGAGCTGCAGAGGCTGCGGTCGTCCGGTTCGGAGAGCTAGCGAAATGAACGAAGTCTGGAAGAAGCCGCCGGTGTCCCTGCAAACCTACCAGGGCATGGTCGGCAAGGAAATCGGCGTGTCCTCGTGGCATGTGCTCGATCAGGGCCGCATCAACAGCTATGCCGACGTGATCGAGGATCACCAGTTCATCCATGTCGATCCCGAGCGCGCCAGCAAGGAAACTGCGTTCGGCACCACGATCGCGCATGGCTTCCTCACGATGTCCCTGATGAGCATCATGTCCTACGAGGTGATGCCGGTGGTCGAGGGCACTGCAATGGGTGTCAATTACGGCTTCGACAAGCTCCGCTTCATCTCGCCGGTCCGCTCCGGAAAACGCGTTCGCGGCCGTTTCGTGCTGGCGGAAGCGACGCTGCGCAAGCCGAAGGAGCTGCTGTCGCGCACCAATGTCACGGTCGAGATCGAGGGCGAGGAGAAGCCCGCGCTGGTCGCCGACTGGCTCGGGCTGATCTATTTCAGCTGAGGCGGGCGCGCCGGGTTTTCCGGGTTGCCGTCAGCGGCGTCCGCTGAAGCGGACGCCAGGGGCGGAGGATTCGGCGCGGATTCAAATTTGAGATCGGCGACATAGCTTCTCAGCTGGGCCATGAATGTTGCACCGGGATCGCGGCGTGGATCGATCGTGAACGGCAGCCGTTCTTCCCACAGCGGGCTGTTCTGAAATCCGCCGATCTCCTTGTCGCTGACGAGCCAGGTGACCTCGCCGTATTTGCGCTTGAGATAGCGGATCAGCATCGCGGTCGCGATGGCCTGCTTGTCGGAGAGCGCATCGGCGGAGGTGCCGACCACGGTGATGCCGATCGAGGATCGATCGAGGCCGATGCTGTGGCGGGCAATCTGGAAGTCCTTCATGAGGCTGTAGATGTTGCCCTTGGGTCCGATCACATAGTGGGTCGACATGTTGACGTCGGCAGTCTCGTCGTCCTCGAACTCCTGCGTGCCGGGCAGGATCGATTTCCTGACGCTCTCGATGAAGCTCGCGACGCTGCTGGTATCGGAACGATGCACGACCAGCATCTTGATCGAGTCGGGGGCGAGCTCGATCGATTTCAGCGCGATGCCGTAATGCTTCTTGATGTATTCCTGGGTCAACTTGATCCGCAGGGCCTCGAACTCGATCGGCTTGTCGTTGATTTCCAGAACGGGATTGTCGGGGTCGGGCATGCTCGGCGGCGCATCGGTCCGCGGAATGAACGGGCCTGCGGCTTCGAAGCCGCGATGAACGGAATCGCAGACATTCTGGGCGAGGCTGCTTGACAGGCCCGGCCTCTGTGCGAGCGCCGCGAGCGTTTGCGGAGACAGCATGAGCCGCAGCTTCCAGTAGGGTCCGCGTTTGTCCTCCGCCGTGGAAAGGTCTTGCCCGGCCGTCTTCAGCACATTCTGGATCGCCACGTTGAAGTCGAGTGCGGAGGCATAGAAGCGCTCTTCATTGGCCTTGAAGGTGTCGAGATCGGCGCCGACGATGTCGTTGTCGTTGAGGAAGGTCCATTCGACCTGGTTCACCGGGCCGGTCTCGAGGTCGATGATCAGATCGACAAAGGAATGAAAATCGGCCTTGTCGCTGCTGCCGGCGTGCTGCTGACAGTCGACATGGCGGGAGGGCTGACCGAGACAGGCGCAGATCGCAGGCCTGACATAGTTGGCCGGACCCGTCAGCGCGGCGTCCCTGATCAGGACGCCGCGACCGAGCGAGCCGAGCTCCTGAGCCGGATGCAGCTCCTGCAGGAAGAATGCATTGCAGCTCTCGACCGGCGAGACCGGCTTGCGGGTCGGACGTGACCATCCCATCCGGTTTGCGTATTTCGACAGCTTGGCGGTGTTGAAGGGATAGCCGTGCCGCGCGTAGATGGCGTTTCGAAGCAGATAGAGCTCGGCCTTGTCGAGTTGCGGGAGCTCGGAATCCTTGTATTTCGCGAGCAGCTGATATCGAGACCGCGTCAGGAGTTTCGAGAACGGGTCATTGATCCGAAGCGTCGCAGCGTCCTCGATCTGGTCATTGTCGATCTGATCCAGCCGCTGTTGCAGGATCTGCCGGTTCTGCTCATCGACATAGCCTTCGGGCAACGCGGTTCGTTCGTTGAACTGGTGATTGGCGAGGTCGCCGAAGATATCGGGGCTGGTCAGGCAGACCTTGACCCAGGTCGGTGCCGTCTTGAGCAAGCCGTGATAGCCGTCGATCTGGTAGAGCGCGAGCTGCACCTGGCCGGATGACCAGCCGGCGACCACGTCACGGTCGAGCAGCGTGGGATAGGGGTTCGTCAACTGGGCAACATAGGCCCGTTCATCGAGATAGGTCTTGGCGCGCGACGTCAGGCTATCCAGATTGCCGATGAAAGCCGACGCCTGCGACGAGCGCGACCACACTGCCGATGAGCCAGCTCAGCCGGTTCTGCAGGATGTCGCGCCATTTCGGACCCGCGCTCGCGCCGTCTTGCTGCGAACGGTTCATGTTGCGGTCGAAATTCTCGCGTGCTCGATCGAGCGGTGGGCCCGGTTTCGCCATGATCACGATCTCAATAACCGCCGCGATGGCGCAGTGCCGCTGAAAGCGTGCCGAATGCCAGTATACGCCCTATGGTTGCACAATCCGGGATGAAAGAGAAGTGGCGCAGGTCACAGTTTCCGACCGGATCAGGAAGCGAGCAGGGGCCGCAGGCTTGAAAAATTGCGAGAACGCCGTTTGGCAGCGTTCGCTCCGGCCGCCATGGCCGGGCTTGACCAGGCCTTCCATCGCTGCTCAAAAGCAGGTCGATCTCGCTTGATGAAACTCGGGAAAACAAGGCATGGCAATCAGGTTCGACGGACGCGTCGCTATCGTCACCGGCGCGGGCAATGGTCTCGGACGGGCGCATGCGCTGGGGCTCGCCAGCCGCGGCGCCAAGGTCGTGGTCAATGATTTCGGTGGTGCGCGCGACGGCAGCGGCGGCTCGCTGTCGCCGGCCGAGACCGTGGTCGAGGAGATCCGCAAGGCCGGCGGGACCGCGATGGCCGATGGTGCCGACGTCTCCAATTTCGAGCAGGTCACCGCGATGGTCGAACGCGCCACCCGGGAGTGGGGCAGCGTCGACCTGTTGTGCGCCAATGCCGGCATCCTGCGCGACAAGTCGTTTGCCAAGATGGAAATCGCCGACTGGGCCAAGGTGCTCGACGTGCATCTCACCGGCACCTTCTACTGCTGCAAGGCGGTGTGGGCCGGCATGCGCGAGCGCAATTACGGCCGCATCGTGCTGACCACCTCGTCGTCGGGCCTGTTCGGTAATTTCGGCCAGGGCAATTACGGCGCGGCCAAGGCCGGCATGGTCGGCCTGATGAACGTGCTCGCCGAAGAGGGTCGCAAGAACAACATCAAGGTCAACACGATCTCGCCGACCGCGGCGACGCGCATGACCGAAGAGCTGCTGCCGCCGCAGGCGCTTCAGTTGATGAGGCCGGAGGCGATCACGCCGGCGGTCGAGTTCCTGCTCAGCGAGGACGCGCCGACCCGCACCATCATGGGCGCCGGCGCCGGCTCGTTCGCCGTCATCAAGGTGCTGGAGACCGAGGGCATCAACCTGCCGCAGTCCGACTGGACGCCCGACGCGATAGCAGCGCATTTTGCCGAGATCGGCGACATGTCGACGGCGAAGGCGCTGCAGGGTGCGTTCGAGCAGACGCAGAAGTATGTCGCGCAGGCCGCCGCACGGGCGGGGATCAAACTCTGAACATGACTGTCGCCGTCATCGGAGCCGGCCCCGCCGGCCTGATCGCGGCGGAGGTGCTTGCGCAAGGCGGGGCTGCCGTCACCGTCCACGACGCGATGCCGTCGGCCGGCCGCAAGCTGCTGATGGCCGGCCGTGGCGGGCTCAATCTCACCCATAGCGAGCCGCTGGCCGATTTCCTGACGCGCTATCGCGAGGCGATGCCGCATCTGAAGTCGGCTGTCGAGGCGTTTCCGCCGGATGCCCTGCGTGATTGGAGCGAGGCGCTGGGGCAACCGACATTTGTCGGCAGCAGCGGACGCGTTTTTCCCGAAGCGTTCAAGGCCTCGCCCTTGCTGCGTGCCTGGCTGCGGCGGCTCGATGCTGCCGGTGTGAGGTTCGCGTTCCGGCATCGCTGGATCGGCTGGGACGAGTCCGGCGGACTTTCGTTTGCAACGCCGGATGGTCCGCGCGTGGTCGATGCCGACGCAACCGTGCTCGCGCTCGGCGGCGCCAGCTGGCCGCGGCTCGGCTCGGACGGTGCATGGACCACGACCCTCGCGGCGAAAGGCATTGCCGTCGCGCCGCTGCGACCGGCCAATTCCGGCTTCACGGTCGCATGGTCCGAGATATTTCGCGATCGCTTCGAAGGCCGGCCGCTCAAGAGCGTGGCGCTGACGACAGGCTCGTACACCGTACGCGGCGAAGCCATCGTGACGCGCACCGGTATCGAAGGCGGTGCGATCTACGCGCTGTCGGCGGAGTTGCGCGAAGCGGTGCGCGCGGAAGGCGCGGCGACGCTGCGCGTCGCGCTGCGTCCCGATCTCACCAGGCAGGAGCTTGCCAAGCGGCTGTCAGCGCCGAAGGGCAAGCAATCCATCTCCAATTTCCTCCGCAAGGCCGCGCAGCTTTCACCGGTCGGGATCGGCCTGTTGCAGGAAGCGGCGGCGTTCTCGCGTCGACCATTGGCATCTCTGTCGCCATCCGATCTGGCCGACCTGATCGAGGCCGTGCCGATCCGGATCACCGGCACCGCTCCGATCGCGCGGGCGATCTCGACGGCCGGCGGAGTAAGGTTCGACGAACTCGACGCTGACTTCATGCTGCGCCGTCTGCCCGGCACCTTTGCCGCCGGAGAAATGCTCGACTGGGAAGCGCCGACCGGCGGCTATCTGTTGCAGGCGTCGTTTGCGACCGGGATTGCGGCGGGCAAGGGCGCGTTGAGGTGGCTCGCCCGATCCCGCGGATATCCCTAACGCAACTTGCCCCGTGCCGCGACCGGCAGCGTGCCGATGATCTCCTCGCCGCGCACCATCACGACCTCGTCCATCATGTTGACGACGACGCAGACGTGGTTGGGAACGATCCGCACGACGTCGCCGACATTGGGTCGCGTGTTGCTGCGGGAGAGGTCGAGGAAACCGTGCTCCTCGGCAAAGCGCGCGATCCTGGCCTCGGGGTGTTCGAGGATCAGTCCGTGGCCCTCGAGCCCGCCGGTATCCGTGGTCAGCGTCTTCGAGCCGGCATCGAGGATGCCGCGTTCCGGGCCGGCGCGGCTGACGACGGTGGAATAGATGTGCAGCGCGCAGTCGTCCCAGCTGGCGACACCGGCTGCGACCTGCATGCGGTCATTGTAGATGTAGGTGCCGAAGCGATGCTCGGTGCCGCCCTTCAGCTTGCCGAGGTTCTTCAGGTTCGGCGTGCCGCCGGTCGAGACGATCGCCGCATCGAGGCCGTGCGCGCGGACGCCGGCGAGGGCTTCGTCGTAGAATTTCTGCGCCTCGGCCCAGCCGGTCTCGGTCGGATAGAGCATGAAGCCCGCAAAGGTCAGGCCCTTGGATGCCGCAATCTCCCGCGCCAGCGCGATCGCTTCCGCAGGCGTCTCGACGCCGGCCCGCTTGCGCCCGGTGTCGCATTCGACCACGACCGACAGCGGGCGCCCGGAGCTTGCTGCGGCCTTCGGCAGGTCGCCGACCACGACGGAGTTGTCTGCCGCCACGGTCACGTTGGCCTTGGCCTGCAGCGCGCCGAGCCGCGCCATCTTCTCGTCGCCGAGCAGATTGTAGCTGATCAGGATGTCGTCGATCCCGGCATCGGCCATGATCTCGGCCTCGCCGAGCTTCTGGCAGGTGATGCCCTTGGCGCCGGCCTTGACCTGCAGCTGCGCCAGCATCGGGTTCTTGTGCGTCTTGATGTGCGGGCGGTTGGCCACTCCGGCGGCATCGCAGGCCGCCTGAATGCGGGCGATATTGCGCTCGACCCTGTCCATGTCGATGACGGCGCATGGCGTGCCGTAGTCCTTGGCGATCTTGGCGGCGAGGGGCGTGGTCATGCAGTCGTCTCCGTTTCAGAAGGCCTCGTCATTGCTGCGTCGCTACGCTTTACGGCAGCAGCCATTCGGTTTCACGCCTGTTCGATCTCTTCGCGCAGCACTTCGAGCTCGAGCCAGCGGTCTTCGGCTGCCGTGAGTTCGTCCTGCGCCTTGGCGATCGCGGCGGACGCGGCATCGAATTTCCTGCGATCCCTGCTGTAGAGGTCGGGATCGTCAAGCAGCTTCTGCTGTCTGGCGATCTCGGCGTGCAGCTTGTCGATCGTCTTCGGCAATGTCTCCAGCGCGTGCTTCTCATTGAAGCTCAGCCGGCGCCTGGGCGCTGCTTCAGGTGCCGCGGGCTTCGTTTCCTTTTTCTCTTCGACCGCAGCCGGCGCCTTCACCGTCTCGCGGTTCAGGTCGGTGCCGCGCTGCGCCAGCATGTCGGAGTAGCCGCCGGCATATTCGATCCAGCGGCCCTGGCCCTCCGGCACGATCACCGAGGTCACGACGCGATCGAGGAAGTCGCGGTCGTGGCTGATCAGGATCACGGTGCCCTCGTAATCGCCGAGCATCTCCTCGAGCACGTCGAGGGTTTCCAGATCGAGGTCGTTGGTCGGCTCGTCCAGCACCAGCAGGTTGGACGGTTTCGCCAGCGCGCGCGCCAGCATCAGCCGGCCGCGCTCGCCGCCGGACAGAGCTTCGAGCGGCGTGCCGCGCTGCTCCTGCGCGAACAGAAAGTCCTTCATGTAGCCGATGACATGCTTCGACTTGTCGCCGACCATCACGTGGTCGCCGCGGCCGCCGGTGAGCGCTTCGGCCAGGGTCAGCTTGGGATCGAGGCTTTCGCGATGCTGGTCGAGCGTTGCCATCTCGATATTGGCACCCAGCCGCACCGTGCCGGAGTCGGGCGGATCATTGCCGATCAGAAGATGCACCAGCGTGGTCTTGCCGGCGCCGTTGGGGCCGACAATGCCGACGCGGTCGCCGCGCTGGATCCGGGTCGAGAAGCCGTCGACGATGCTGCGATCGCCGTAAGCCTTCGCGATGCTCCCGGCTTCGATCACGAGGCGACCGGATTTGTCCGCCTCGGCGGCGGCGAGCGTGGCATTGCCGGTGGCGCCGCGATAGTCGCGGCGCTGGTCGCGCAGCGCATGCAGATTGCCGAGCCGCTTGACGTTGCGCTTGCGGCGGCCGGAGACGCCATAGCGCAGCCAATGCTCCTCGTTGACGATCTTGCGGTCGAGCTTGTGCTGTTCGCGCTCCTCCTCGGCCAGCACCTCGTCGCGCCACGCCTCGAAGGCGCCAAAGCCGCGGTCGATCTGCCGGATCTGGCCGCGGTCGAGCCAGGCGGTCGCGCGCGAGAGGTTGGTGAGGAAGCGGCGGTCGTGGCTGATCAGGACCAGCGCGCAGCGCCGGCTTTCCAGCTCGCCCTCGAGCCATTCGATGGTCGGGAGATCAAGATGGTTGGTGGGCTCGTCGAGCAGCAGGATGTCGGGCGAGGGCGCCAGCACGCGCGCCAGCGCCGCGCGCCGCGCTTCGCCGCCGGAGACATGCGCGGGATCTTCCTCGCCGGAGAGGCCGAGCTGCTCGAGCAGGTAGCGCGCCTGGTAGTGGTCGTCGCCGGGGCCGAGTCCGGCCTCGACATAGGACAGTGTCGTCTTGTGGTCGCCGAAATCCGGCTCCTGCGGCAGGTAGCGGATGGTGGCGCCGGGCTGCACGAAGCGGCTGCCGGAGTCGGGCTCGACCAGGCCGGCCGCGATCCGCAGCAAGGTCGATTTGCCGGAGCCGTTGCGGCCGATCAGGCAGACGCGCTCGCCCGCGGAGACGGAGAGCTCGACGCCTGACAAAAGCGGCGTGCCGCCGAAGGTCAGGCTGATGTCCTTGAGCTGGATCAGAGGAGGCGGAGCCATCGGACTAGCCCTGGCTCGCCGTTGCGCGCCGGCGCTGGATGCGGCGGATGGTCTGGTCGAGCGCCGAGATGAAGGCCGAGCGATCGCGCGGCGAGAAAGTTCGCGGTCCTCCTGTGACTTCGCCCGACGAGCGCAGGTCGGTCATCAGATTGCGCATCGCCAGCGTCATGCCGATCGATTGTTCGGTGAATGGCTTTCCATTCGGTGCGATGACCTCGGCGCCGGCTTTCACGCAGCGGCTCGCCAGCGGAATGTCAGCGGTGACGACGACATCGCCCGCGTGCGCGCGTTCCGCGATCCAGTCGTCGGCGGCATCCATCCCGGCGCCTGCGGCGACACGCTCGATCAGTGGATCCTGCGGTACGCGTATGAAGGTTCCTGCGACCACGCTGACCGGTACCCCGAGGCGGATCGCGACGCGGTAGATCTCATCCTTCACCGGGCAGGCGTCAGCGTCGACATAGATGCGGGTGGAATTGGCGGATTCAGTCATCGTCTCAATGGTTGGCGGCACGCGGCCTGCGTGTACTCCATCGGGCGGAAAATTGCGAGCAAAACGAGAGGCTTGTCACGTCTTCCGGTTCAACTACGATAATCGCCGGAAAAGCCGCGCAAATAAGGGAAAACCCATGGCTTCTAGGATGGCATCTCAGACCTACCGCGTTTCCGCGTACAACACCTCGAAACTGTCCGAGAACAAGATCCACGACGACGCGGTGGCGCGGAAGTTCGGCTTTTCCGGCGGGCTCGTGCCGGGCGTCGACGTCATGGCCTACATGATGCATTTGCCGGTCGAGCGCTGGGGCCGCGATTTCCTTGCACGGGGGCTGATCGAGGCCCGTTTCGTCAAGCCGGTCTATGACGGCGAGACCGCCGAGCTCTCGGGCACGATGAGCGGTGATGTGCTGTCGATCGAGGTGCACAGCCGCGGCGAGCTCTGCGCGACCGGCACCGCGTCGCTGCCGGCATCGACCCCGGCGTTCGCGATCGACGACTACAGGCAGGTCGCCGCCGTTGCCGAGCGCAGGCCGGTCAGCGCGTCGTCGTACGAGGTCGGCAAGTGGCTTGGCACCATCCCGCGCGACTGGGCCGGCGATGCGGCGAAGGAATATCTCGTCGACATCAGGGAAACCGACCCGATCTACCTCCGCGAAGGCCTTGGCCATCCCGGCCTGTTGCCGCGGGTGATGAACTTTGTGCTGGTCGATAATGCGATCCTCGGGCCGTGGATCCATGTCGGCACAAGGATGCAGCTATTGTCCGCCTCGGAGATCGGCGACGAGCTGACGGCGCGCGCCAGGGTCACCGGCAATTATGACAAGAAAGGCCACCGCTTCGTCGAGCTCGACGCGCTGGTGCTCGGCAACGGCACCACGCCGCTCGCGCATTGCTGGCACATCGCGATCACCCAGCCGCGCGAGCAAGAGGCGGCCTAGCGGGGAAGGGGGCGCTCCGCACCCGCATCGATAATTGTCATCCCCGGCGCATGCGGGGAATCGGGTACGCCGCGGCGTCCCGGTTCTACCCCGCCTTTGCCTTCGCATCCTGGATCGCGCGCCAGACGCGTTCCGGCGTCAACGGCATGTTGAGGTGCTTGATGCCGTAACCCGAAAGCGCGTCGACCACCGCGTTGACGATGCAGACGAGGCTGCCGGCACAGCCGGCTTCGCCGCAGCCCTTGGTGCCGAGCGGATTCGACTTCGCAGGCGAGGGATGATCGCCGACCTGCATGTTCGGCACGTCGCCGGCGCGCGGCAATGCGTAATCCATGAACGAGCCGGTGATCGGCTGGCCCGAGCCGTCGTAGCTGACTTCCTCCATCAGCGCCTGTCCGATGCCCTGCGCGACGCCGCCATGCAGCTGGCCCGCCACGATCATCGGATTGACCACGGTGCCGAAATCATTGACCGCCGAGTAGCGGACGATCCGGATCACACCCGTGTCGGGATCGATCTCGACCTCGGCGACATGACAGCCGTTCGGGAACGTCGACGCCGTCTCCTTGGTGGCGTGGTCGACGTCGAGCGTCTCGGGGGTGCCCTCCGGCATCTTGCCCGCGCGCAGCCGCTCGGCGAGCTCCATGATGCCGATCGAGCGGTCGGTGCCCGCGATGGTGAAGCGTCCCTGGCCGAACTCGATGTCGGCTTCCGACGCCTCCAGCATATGCGCGGCTGCCTTCTTGCCCTTCTCGACGACAAGCGCGGAGGCCTCGACGATCGCCTGGCCCGTAGCGGTGATCGAGCGCGAGCCGCCGGTGCCGTTGCCGAAGCGCACCCGATCGCTGTCGTTCTGATCGAGCGTGATCTTCTCGAAGGGCACGCCGAGCTGGTCCGACAGCACCTGCGCGAACGGCGTGGCGTGGCCCTGGCCGTAATCCAGCGTGCCGGTGGTGAGCTTCACCGACCCATCCGGCTCGAAGGTGATCTTGCCGAGCTCGCCGCTCGGCGGCGCGGTGACCTCGAGATAGGAGCCGACCGCGATGCCGCGCAGCTTGCCGCTCTTCAGGCTCGCCTTCTTGCGCTTGGCAAAATTCTCGTAGTCGGAGATCTCCAGCGCCTTCTGGAACACGCCGGCGAAATCGCCGCTGTCATAGGTGACGCCTGAGGCCGCCGGGAAGGGCAATTGCTGCGGCTTGATGAAGTTGCGCTTGCGCAGGGTGAGACGGCTGATGCCCATCTCGTCGGCGGCGGCGTCGATCAGCCTCTCCATGTAGTAGTTGGCCTCGGGCCGGCCGGCGCCGCGATAGGCGCCCATCAGCGTGGTGTTGGTCAATACGGTCTTGATGTCGACGCCGAGCAGCGGCGTGCGATAGACGCTGGCGAGGTTCTTGCCGGTGTTGAGCGACAGCGGGCCCGGCGCGACGCCGGTGATGTAGGCGCCGAGATTGCCGTAGCCGGAGAGGCGCACGGCGAGGAACTTGCCGTCGGCGTCGAGCGCGAGCTCGGCATGGATCAGTTGTGCGCGGCCGTGGCTGTCGGACAGGAAGCTGGTCGAACGCTCGTCGAGCCATTTCACCGGGCGGCCGAGCTCTCTCGCCGCGTGCGCGATGCAGGTGTATTCGGGATAATTGAGGTTCTTCATCCCGAACGAGCCGCCGACATTGGCGGTGAGGATGCGGACCTTCTCCGCCGGCACGTTGAGCAGACGCGCCAGGATCACCTTGTTGCCGGAGACACCCTGGGTCGGCACCTGCAGTGTGAAGCGCTCGGTAGTCCTGTCGTAGTTCGCGAGCGCGACACGCGGCTCCATCGAGACCACGGCAACGCGGGTGTTGACGATGTCGAGCTTCGTCACGTGCGCGGCGCCGGCGAAGGCGGCCTCGATCTTGTCCGTGTCGCCATAATGATAGTCGAGCGCGACGTTGTTCGGGATGTTGTCGTAAAGCTGCGGCGCGCCGGGTTTGGCCGCCTCCGCGGCGTCGGTCACCGCCGGCAGCGGCTCGATATCAGCTACGACGGCTTCGGCCGCATCGCGGGCCTGTGCCGCGGTTTCCGCGACGACGAAAGCGATGGGATCGCCGACGAAGCGCACCTTGTCGGTCACCAGCGCCGGGCGGTTGGTCTGCAACAGGGGCGACCCGTCGCGGCTTTTCAGCGGCAGGCCGCAGGTGAACGGCTTGTAGCCGGCGGCAGCGAGATCGGCGCCGGTCCAGACCCCGAGCACGCCCGGCATCGTCCGCGCCGCCCCGGTGTCGATGCCCTTGATGACGCCATGGGCATGGGACGAGCGGACCATCCAGCACCAGGCCTGCCCGGGAAGCGAGAAATCGTCGGTGTATTTGCCCTTGCCGCGGACCAGCGTGTCGTCTTCCTTGCGGCGCACGGGCTGGCCGACACCGTATTTTTGCAGTGCGATAGCGTTTTCGAGCAAAGCGGGCGACGTGTGATCTTGCATCGGAAATGACCTGAAAAGCCCGGATTCTGGCTGGTTTGACGGGCGGTTGAGGAGATAACGCACACCCCCCTTAACGACAACGCCCGATTGGACATGGATCCAATGTGAACACATGTTGCGCAGGTCCTTGGCGCTGCTAAAGTTTCCGTGAACGACAATTCTTCGGCGGCCGCCCGCGGCCGCAGGAAAGACAGTTTGGATGAATGACGCTGTGCGGCTTTGCGACGGCCTTCCGGCCGGCGAGGCCCCGTCAGGGTTGGTTGCGGCAGGCGCGGAGAACGGCGTCTATGCTGCGCTCGATCTTGGCACCAACAATTGCCGGCTCCTGATCGCCTGTCCCGCGGGCGACGGGTTCCGCGTGGTCGATTCGTTCTCGCGGATCATCCGGCTCGGCGAGGGTATCGCCGCGACCGGTTCCATCAGCGAGGCCGCGATCGAGCGGGCCATCGCGGCGCTTTCCATCTGCAGCGACAAGATCCGCTATCGCAAGGCGCGCCGGCTGCGCCTGATCGCGACCGAGGCCTGCCGCGCCGCCGGCAATGCCGAGAGTTTCCGCGCCCGCGTCGCCGCCGAAACCGGCATCAAGCTCGAGGTGATCGACCGCGAGACCGAGGCCACGCTGGCCGTGATCGGCTGCTCGCCGCTGCTCGATCCGCGGGGGCGCGGCGCCATCCTGTTCGACATCGGCGGCGGCTCGACCGAGCTGGTGCGTATCGAGCGCGATCCTGACGCACCCGATGCGGTGCCGCGGATCAAGGCGTGGATGTCGATCCCGCTCGGCGTCGTCACGCTGGCCGAGCATTTCGGCGGCAAGAACGTCACCCGGGAATTGTACGCGCAGATGATCGACGAGGTCGCGCGCCACGTCGCGCCGTTCGCGACCATGCACGGCGTCGACCTCGCCGACATGCACATGCTCGGCACGTCGGGCACCGTGACCACGCTGGCCGGCGTGTTCCTCAATCTGCCGCGCTACGACCGTCGCCGCATCGACGGCATCTGGATGAACGATGCCGACGTCACGGCGACGATCCAGAAGCTGCTCCGCATGAGCTATGATGAGCGCGTCCACAACAGCTGCATCTCGATCGAGCGCGCCGACCTGGTGCTCGCGGGCTGCGCGATCCTGGACGCGATCCGCAACGCCTTCCCGCTGCCGCGGCTGCGCGTCGCCGACCGCGGCCTGCGCGAGGGCATGCTGGTCGAGATGATGCGCGAGGACGGCGCGCTCTAAGGCCATTTCCGCTTCGATCGGTTCGCAACCGGAGCGTGAAGACGTCTGGTTCGAGCCGTTTTCTCCACACGAGCTGATATCCGCTCACTCGAAAACGCTCTTGGGCGGTGCACCCACAAATCCGGTGGCACAAGCGCAGATCACTGCGTGTCCGCTTTGCTCCTGGAGCGACCCGACCGTTGCACGAACGTCAACGACGCAATGGGCCACTGGCAGACTTCTTCCTTGACGCCGAACCAAGGCCCGCTACGGCCGGAAACGCCGGCATGTCGATGGAATTCTTCGGTAGACGTCCAGCTCTTGCAATCGCCTCGAATTGAAACTCGTGGTACGGTTCCGTCAACCGGGACGATATTGATCCCGGGTTTTGGGAGGCGATGTTATGAAATTGTCGTCTGATTTTGCGGCGTCGTCAGCGCTCGCAATTTTGTCAACTGCGCTGTTCTTTGGTCTGAGCGGCGCGGCGAAGTCGCAAATAAATCCGGGATCAGTTACCCCACTGCCTGGTATCACGGTTGACGCGCCGAAGCATGTGGTCAAGCCACAGGGCCAGAAGCACGAAACAAGCGCGAGTGCATCCCGCCGAGCGTCATCAAGCGCTTCGTCAGGATCACAGGCCGTCGGGACGCCTGCGGCTGCACCAGATTCGGTCATGGGGAAGATTGCCAAGCTTGAGCGATCCGCCAGCAGTTGCAACGGTGGTTGCGAGACCAGCGTGAGAACCGGCAACGCACCGTGGGTTGGCTGCAGCCTTTCCAGCGGAGAAAATTCGACCGGAGCGTTTTCGTTAACGTGCAGAGATACGCTCACTTATAGAACTTACGCAGAGTGCACGAGCACCAAGATCTTTTTGGGTTGGATACCGAGAGAGGCCCGGTGGCATTGCAGCAGCTTGCTCGCTGCGGGCAAGCTCGCGGGAGAGAAGCAGCTAGTTGCCGAAACCGCGCGTCATTAGTCTATCTGCCAACCTTGACCGCGCTCGACACGGCAGCATGGGCGAGTCGACCTGTGCTGCCGTCCGCCTCGGATCAAAGTCTTGCCTGTTCAGACGGCTTACGCTCGGCCGCTTTACGCGAACCAAGTCGGACATGTTGATGGCCAACCGAACTTCGGCTCTGGATCAATCGCGACGGTTTGGCCCGGTCTCAGTAAGGTGCGGTCTACACCTTACAGCAGACAGTTGGGCGGTCGTGTGCATCGGTCGCAATGGGCCATTTTCGCACTTCTTGCGGCTAGAGGCTGCCGGGTGTCATCTCTACTCTCGTCTTGGGGGTACTCCTTCTGGGAGACTCATTTCGCTCGAGGCTCGCAATAAACTGTTCGGGCGCCGGAGATATGCTCCCGACCGAGCACTTGGAGGTCGTCATGAATCAGCCGAACTCCGCCACACCTGATTGCGCCATCACGCCTGATGCCATCCTACAACTCGGCCTCGGGTTCTGGGGCTCTAAAGCGCTCCTGAGCGCAGTGGAGCTTCGCCTGTTCACGCTCTTGGCCGACGGCCCGCTTAGCGCCGAGACGGTGACGGTACGGCTGGCCCTGCATCCGCGCAGCGTGCGCGACTTCCTCGATGCGCTGGTCGCATTGGGCCAGCTCGAGCGCAAGGATGGCCTCTACGCCAACACCGCCGCCGGCGCGCTGTTTCTCGATCGGCGCAAGCCGACTTATGTCGGCGGCATCCTCGAAATGGCGAATTCCCGGCTCTATCCGTTCTGGGGCTCGCTAACCGAAGCGCTACGCACCGGCGATCCGCAGAACGAAGCAAAGGACGGCCGCGACCTGTTTGACGAGATCTACCGTG
Source organism: Bradyrhizobium jicamae (assembly GCF_018130215.1). Taxonomy (GTDB): domain Bacteria; phylum Pseudomonadota; class Alphaproteobacteria; order Rhizobiales; family Xanthobacteraceae; genus Bradyrhizobium; species Bradyrhizobium jicamae_A. Next base: position 57,382 of record NZ_JAFCKQ010000029.1, on the reverse strand, counting down.
AGCCGGCAGTCCTTGCCGAGTTTCTCAAGGCCATGAGTGGCATCAGCCTTGGTGCGGCGAACGCGATCTCGGTGAAATTCCCCTGGGCCGGCTATAAGAGCTTCGCCGACATTGGTACGGCGCAAGGCGCTGTCCCCGTGACGCTCGCGCAGGCGCACCCGCACCTTGTCGGGATCGGCTTCGATTTGCCCGTGGTGCAACAGCATTTCGAATCCCACGTGGCGAAGCACGAACTTTCTAAGCGGCTTTCGTTTTACGCTGGCGACTTCTTTGCCGACCCATTGCCTACGGCCGACGTGCTGATCATGGGCCACATCCTGCATGATTGGGGGCTGGAAAAGAAGCGGATGCTAATTCGCAAGGCCTACGCAGCGCTACCCAGTGGCGGCGCGCTGATAGTTTATGACAGCGTCATAGACGATAAGCGCCGTAAAAATGCATTTGGGCTGTTGATGAGCCTGAACATGTTGATCGAGACGCGCGAGGGGTTCGACTACACCGGCGGCGATTGCATGGCCTGGTTCAAGGAGGCCGGCTTTGCCGAAACCCACGTCGAACCGCTAGTGGGTCCAGATTCGATGGTCGTCGGCATCAAGTAGAGCGGATAATTTCCGCTCAGGGTCTGTCGCTACAGTTTTGCCGTGTCTCGGCCAGGAGCGGACCTCGCAGCTCATTCGGCTTTTCTATTCCGACGTCCCTCGCCGGGAGAAGAAAGGTGGCGTCACCCGAACTGCGCGACCACGGCCGACCACAGACGCCAGATTTCAGGGGACTTTTCATCGACGGCGGTTTGCACCATGACCAGCTTCGAGGGCGGATCAACGAGGATGCGCTGCCCGAGGTACCCCAAGAGCGCGAATTGCCGTCTGCTGCCGGGAAACAGGTAAACCTGATAGCCGTACCCGAACCCTCCGTCGGCCTTTGCCAGATACGTCTCGGAGGCGAGTACCGTGGTCGCATCAATCATCCACTGTGCAGGTATGATCTGTTTGCCCTCCCACGCTCCATCGTGAGCCAGCAGACGGGCGAGCCGCGCGTAGTCGCGCAGTACCGCATTGAAGAACCCGTGCGCTACCTCACGGCCTTCCGCATCAATCATCCATTTGGCATCGGCTTCAGTGCCGATCGGCTGCCAGACTTTTTCCTGGAGATAGCCGCACATTGATTGACCGGTCGCGTAGCCCAGCACCAGACCAAGCAAGTCCGTCTCGATGCTGGCGTAATGGAAGCGCGTCCCCGGCGGCGCGATACGTTGGTTGAACTGCGCGATGCTGGCAACGGTGCCTTTTTGAGAACCCCAGTGCTTGCGCACCATGTCGCTCCACAGGCGATCGAGGTCATCTCCGCTGCCTTTCGCTTCGTCGTTCTCTTCACCGAACTTCACGCCAGATGACATGTGCAGCAGCGCGCGAATCGGCGTTGCACCGTATTCCGTGCCTTTCAAGCCGGGAACATAGGTCTCCGCAGCATCGTCGATCGACTTGATCGCGCCTTCCGCGGTCGCGATCCCTATCATCATGCCGGTGATCGATTTTGCCATCGACTGCGACATCAGCCGGTCTCGATCAGTGCGGCCGTACTGATAGCGCTCAACCAGAATCCGGTCGTCCTTGGCGATCAACAGGCCCGTCACCGGATTGCGCGCCAGATAATCCGCAAGCGAAGCGCGGTTTCCCTTGTACTCATAGCTGACATCCGCCGGCGTTCGCTTGAATGGCCAGGCCGTGGCCGCGCGATCGACCTGACGCGTCGGGAATATCTCATCGTAATGACTGAATGCGCCGACGCGGTATTTTGGCGAGGCCGGATTGCCGGGCTGGTAGATCCGCCACGGGTCCTTGATCGGGTAGTTCTCGCCCGCGCCGTAAAGTTCGGCGTCCGGGCCATCAGCGGAAAAGGACGGACCACCACCGATTTCGGCAGCCCAACTCCATTTCGCCGACGCCGCAACGCAGGTTGCCGCAGGTCCGGTCAGGACAGAGCGTCGCGAGAGTGCTTTCCCGGCGCCAGTATAGGGTTTTGAAGGATTTCTCATCGCTCATTGTTCCAAGCTATCGCTGCGCAGCTTGCAAGAGTGATAAAATCGCGCCTCGCATAACCTCATCTTAAGAATGTCGGACGGCAACACCATAGCCTAGCACAGAGACGCGCCCCTGGTCCGCTTTGGTTCATTTGCAGCCGATTGACCAGGCTTTTTCGGCCGGTCCATGTCCGGCTCGCTCCAAGAGCGGACATCGAGCATTCTGAGTGAGCGCCTATTCGATCGGCTGCACGTCGCACTCGACCTTGGTGCCGAGCTGCGCTGCCAGATCCTTGCGGACGATGTCGAGAACCTGGCCCTGGAACCACTCCAGATCGGCATCGCCCTTGCCGCGGCCGAACTCGCGATAATCCTTGCCTTGCGAGGAGGGCGCGACGCTGATCAGGAGATTGAACAGCCCTTCGATGGTGACGTACCGCCGGCCGTCGTCGTCATTGCTCTCCACGACATAGCTTGCGTAGGATTTGTCGTAGTATCCTGCATAGAACTTCGACACCGTGGCCTCGTTTCGACCGACCAGCGTGATCTTGCTGGCCGTCTTCTTGAGCTCATTGAGCTGCAGATTGGTTCGACCATCCTTCATCGCCGCGACGAACGACGCCACGATCTTCTCGAGCGGGAGCTTCGTGTCCAACGTGCAGCTTGCGCCTGCGGCTGCGCCGCAGCCGTCGCATTGCCGCGGACCGTCGTAGCTCAGCACATACCATGGATCGCGATCGCGATATTTGTAGGCGACGATTTCGCAATTGAAGGGGATACCCGCACCGATTGACGAATTCTGGATCGCGCAATAGGCCATCGCCTCGCGGTCGTCGATCGATCCCTTCACCACGACCGAGCAATATTGGCCGGTTTGCAGACACTCCCGTGTCGGGCGCCGGTTCAGCAGGGACTGCCACAGGCTCAACGCGTAAGGTCCGCCGAGTGCGCTCGAAGCGGCCGCGTAAAGATGCGCCTCGGAGTCCGGGCCGAGCAGGGGATTCTGGTTCGGCGCGTCCTCCAGCTCCGCCTGGGTCAACTCGTCCATCTTGAAGGCGGGAAGACGCGCGACATATTTCGGGTTGCGTGCGCGCTCGCTCCAGTCGTTGAACTTTTCTCTCTGCGCATCGGTCCACGCCTGTTGCCTGTCCGGCACAGGAATGATCGCGATCGGCTGGACGAAGCGCAGATTGGTCCCGTACGGCTCCGGACCGTCTTTCGATTTCTTCTCGGCCCGCAGCTTCCAGCATGCCACCCTCATGTCGATCATGCTGCAATCGACGGTCGGCCGCTTCGCTGGTGGCGAGGCCTGATCGTCGCGCTCCGGCAGCGAAATCCGGGCCTTTGGAAAGTTGATCGTGCCGCCGTCCCACTCGATCGTGAGGCCGCCTTGCTCCTTCGCAAGCAGGCCCGATGACGGCAGCAGCAGCAGGACGAGAGCGCAGGGGAGCCTCATCAATGATCTCCGCCGATCGTCTATTCCTTTTCCTTGGGAGGCGATCCGAACAAATAGCTCGAAATGATGCCGACGGTCGCGGCGAGCAGCGCCAGACAAACAGACAGATACCGGCTCAGATCCGTGAACTCCATCGGATCGATCCGCGGCTCCGTCGCCAATAGCGGCCGCAGCGACACGTTGTGCGCGTAGAACAGTGAGGCGACCGCGAGGATGAAGATGATGAACGGCCCATGGATCATGATCCGCAGCATCGTGACGTTTTGATCGTCGATCTCGCGACCGCGATTTGCATTGAACAGGAAATGCGAGGCAGCACCGAGATAGCCGAAGAAGGTCGGCAGCACGATATCGATCAGCTGCAGGTTCTCCTGCTTGCCGTAGTCGAAGCGCATCCCCAAGGGCTGGGCGAGGATCAGGAAGACGATCAGGAAACCTGAAATACCCAGGCTGTAAAGAATGATCGCGGCGCGGGCCGACTGGGACGGCGTCGACATGATGGCCCCCAGCGCAAAATAATCGCTGGGTTCATGAAACCAGAGAATCGGAGTGCGTGCAATACCTTAGATTGTATTAAAATTCGGTGCATCATTTTACGGGTAGAGAGCGGAGCATCGCGATATCCGTGTTTCCCGTACCCAGGCGCCTATCGGACGCGCAAGAGGCCGCCTCGTCAGGCGGCCTCTGGTTTAGTTGGCCCCAGCAACTCTGGAAGGGGGGCTGTGTGGGGTGGTTGCTGGGACCATCTACCGGCCCGTTGGAAGCGTCCGGGCCGAGGTCCTGGAAATTGACTGGCAGGCGCGCGTTCACATGAACGTCGCTACTGCTGCAATGCTATTGGGCAAATTCCGAAGCCTAAGCGGACAGGGATTTCAGCCATGATGCCAACCCTCCCGGAACCAACATATGTTAAGCTTGGAACCTCGCTCGCGCCTAGGGCAGTTTGTGCCAGCCGTGCATATTTTTTGCACCGGCCGGTGCGTCGAATTCTTCGACGGCTGTCTTGGGATCGGTTGCGATCTGCAATATCCCTGCCGGGATACCGGAAGCGGACCGGTCGCATGGACTGGCTGACGCGATTGGGCTAATCCGGCGACGAAACATTGTGGCTCCGGGCAAACTCCTCGACATGGCAAAAGACACCACCGGGCGGCTTCACGTCACGGTCAAGAGCGGCGGCAAGCGCAAGCTGTCGTCAAAACTCTGGCTGGAGCGTCAGCTCAACGATCCCTATGTCGCCAAGGCCAAGGCGATGGGCTACCGCTCGCGCGCCGCTTTCAAGCTTCTCGAGATCGACGACAAATATCGCATGCTCAAGCCCGGCATGACGGTGGTTGATCTCGGTGCCGCGCCCGGCGGCTGGAGCCAGATCGCGGCCAAGCGCACCGGCGCCGCCGACGGCAAGGGCAAGGTGGTCGCGATCGATCTGCTGGAGATGGGCGAGATCCCCGGCGTCACCTTCGCGCAGTTCGATTTCCTCGATGCTGACGCGCCTGCGAGGCTGATCGCGATGATGGGCGGCGGCGCCGACATCGTGATGTCCGACATGGCCGCCAACACCACCGGCCACCGCAAGACCGACCAGCTCCGCATCATCGGCCTCGTCGAAACCGCCGCCCATTTCGCCTGCGAGGTGCTGAACCCGGGAGGGGCGTTTCTGGCCAAGGTATTCCAGAGCGGCGCGGATGCCGACCTGCTGGCGCAGCTGAAGCGCGATTTCGCCACCGTCCGCCATGTCAAGCCGGCCGCGAGCCGCCAGGATTCGTCCGAGCGCTACGTGCTGGCGACGGGGTTTCGCGGGATTCGCGCGCAATGACGGGAAGAGGATCTTTCACCCCAATCTCTGATCCCGCGCGTCCTGGGTATCCTCCACCGCGACCTTGACGGCGGCGGTGGCGGCGCCCCTCGCGGCGCCCTTGCGGCTGGATATCTCGATCGCCTTGCGGCCGGAGATTTCGTGACCGGCGTCGCTGGGCATCTGCCGGAAGAACCAGGCCGAGGCCGCCGAGATCAGCGAGACCACGACGAAGGCCGGAGCGAATACGCCGGCGGCCAGTTCGGTCTGGTGTTGCAGCGCCAGCGTGGTTTCGACCGAGAAGGCGCCGACCGCAACGCCGGCGGAGACCGCGAGCTGCTGGTTGACGCTGACCAGCGTGGTGGCGCGGCTCATCTGCTCGGCCTCGATCTCGGCATAGGCCACGGTGTTGATCGCGGTGAATTGCAGTGAGCGGAAGAAACCGCCGACCACCAGGATGATGAAGATCAAAAGCAGCGGCGTCGTCACCGTGAACAGGGCGCAAGCGGCCAGGAATGCCGAGGAGACCACCGCGTTGACGGTCATCATGTTGCGGAAGCCGAAGGTGCGGATGATGCGCGCGGCCAGCGTCTTCATGCCCATGGCGCCAACCGCGGAGGCGAAGGTCACGAGACCGGACTGGAATGGCGACAGGCCAAAGCCGACCTGCATCAACAGCGGGAGCAGGAATGGCAACGCGCCGATGCCGAGCCGGAACATGAAGCCGCCGATGATGGACGCGCGCATCGTCGGTAGCCGCAACAGCGAGAAATCCAGCACCGGCGAGCCGGTTCGCCGCGCATGGATGACGTAGAGCGTCATCGAGACGGTGCCGATCCCGACCAGTGCGGCGACGATCGGCCATGGCAGCAGATTGAGGCCTGCGACCGAAAGGCCGAAGGCGATGCCGGCAAGGCCGATGCCGGCCAGCACGAGGCCGTAAAGATCGAAGCGCTCCGGATCGACGCTCTTGATCGGGTCGATGTATTTCAGCGCCATGAAGATGCCGAGCAGCCCGATCGGGATGTTGATCAGGAAGATCCAGTGCCAGGAGAAATAGGTGGTGATGAAGCCACCGAGCGGCGGCCCGATCACCGGGCCCACCAGCGCGGGCACCGTCACCCAGGCCATCGCGTTGACCAGCGCGCTCTTGTCGACCGATCGCAACAGCACCAGCCGCCCGACCGGTGTCATCATCGCCCCGCCGAGGCCCTGCAGGATGCGGGCGAACACGAAATCGGTCACCGAGCCCGACAGCGCGCAACCGATCGAGCCCAGAATGAAGACGCCGACGGCGCCGGCAAACACGATGCGCGGGCCAAAGCGATCGGCGGTCCAGCCGCTCGCCGGGATGAACACGGCGAGCGACAGCAGGTACGAAGTGATCGCCAGCTTCAGGGTCAGGGGGCTGGTCCCGATGTCGGCGGCAATCGCCGGCAGCGACGTCGCGATCACCGTGGAGTCCATGTTCTCCATGAAGAGGGCGGTGGCCACGATGAGCGGGATCAGGCGTTCTTTGTTCATCAAAATGAGACGGCCGGGAGAGCTGAAAACGGCGGGCGAGGGCGCTGTATCATCCTGCGGCAGGGGGCGCTATTGCGGAACCGGCCAAACCACCTAAATCCAGCGTGACGCTGGTATGCATCCGCCATCGTCTGGAAGGTCCACCGTGATCTACGTCCTTGCCGCGCTGTTGCCGCCGGTCGGGCTGCTCCTGAACGGACAGCCCTTTTCGGCCATCTTCAATCTGGTCCTGATCGTGTTTTGCGCGGTTTTCGGGCTTTTTTTCCACATGTTGCTGCTGGTGCCTTCGGCCCATGCCGTGATCGCCGTACACATGAAGCGGGAAGACCGGCGCCACCGGGAAATGGTCGAGGCGATCCGGTGGCACGGGCCGCCGCAGGGTTACCGGGCGCCGTAAGCGGGCTCTCCGGCGCCGTAAAATCCCTGTGCATGGCTGGCAACCACTTTGATTCGTCATCCCGCCATGCTATCGACCGCCGTCAACCCCATCGATGGGCGCCGATTCGACGGTGACGCAGCCAGCGTCGCCGCAGGCGGCGTTCATCCGTAAGACCGCAGCGGCGGATGCCGCCGAAAGGAGTTGGCAATGGCCACGGGACGTCCGTCTATCCGCGAAGCCTTCACGTTCGACGATGTGCTGCTGAGGCCGGGCCTGTCGGACGTGCTTCCCTCGGAAGTCGATATCCGCTCGCGCGTCACCCGCGCGATCCCGCTCAACATCCCGATCATCGCCTCCGCAATGGACACCGTCACCGAGGCGCGGATGGCGATCGCGATGGCGCAGGCCGGGGGCCTTGGCGTCATCCACCGCAATTTCGATCCCGACGGCCAGGCCGCCCAGGTGCGGCAGGTCAAGAAGTTCGAATCCGGCATGGTGGTCAATCCGCTGACCATCGGCCCCGACGCCACGCTGTCGGACGCGCTGGCGCTGATGAAGGACCACGGCATCTCGGGCATCCCGGTCGTCACCGGCGGCGGCAAGAACGTCCCGGGCAAGCTGGTCGGCATCCTGACCAACCGCGACGTGCGCTTTGCCAGCGATCCCAGGCAGAAGGTCTCGGAGCTCATGACCCACGAGAACCTGGTCACGGTGCGCGAGGGCGTCGGCCAGGACGAGGCCAAGCGGATGCTCCACAAGCACCGCATCGAGAAGCTGCTCGTCGTCGACGAGCAGTATCGCTGCGTCGGCCTGATCACCGTCAAGGACATCGAGAAAGCGGTGGCACATCCGCTGGCCTGCAAGGATGAGCACGGCCGCCTGCGCGTTGCCGCCGCCACCACCGTCGGCGAGACCGGCTATGAGCGCACCGAGCGGCTGATCGATGCCGGCGTCGACGTCGTCGTGGTCGATACCGCTCACGGCCATTCCCGGCACGTGCTCAACGCCGTCAACCGGATCAAGCGGCTGTCGAACGCCGTGCAGGTCGTGGCCGGCAACGTCGCGACCGAAGGCGGCGCCCAGGCGTTGATCGACGCCGGCGCCGATTGCATCAAGGTCGGCATCGGCCCGGGCTCGATCTGTACCACCCGCATCGTCGCCGGCGTCGGCGTGCCGCAGCTCACCGCGATCATGGAAGCGGTGGAGGCGGCGAAGAAGGCCGACGTGCCCGTGATCGCCGACGGCGGCATCAAATATTCCGGCGATCTCGCCAAGGCGCTCGCCGCCGGCGCCGACATCGCGATGGTCGGCTCGCTGCTTGCCGGCACCGACGAGACGCCGGGCGAAGTCTTCCTGTGGCAGGGCCGCTCCTACAAGGCCTATCGCGGCATGGGCTCGGTCGGCGCGATGGCGCGCGGCTCGGCCGACCGCTACTTCCAGCAGGACATCAAGGACACGCTGAAGCTGGTGCCCGAAGGCATCGAGGGCCAGGTGCCCTACAAGGGGCCGGTCGGCAATGTCATGCACCAGCTCGCCGGCGGCCTGCGTGCCGCGATGGGGTACGTCGGGGCGCGCAACATCGCCGATTTCCACGACAAGGCCGAGTTCGTCCGCATCACCGGCGCGGGCCTGCGCGAGAGCCATGTCCACGACGTGACGATCACGCGCGAAGCCCCGAACTATCCGGGCGGGGTTTAGGGTTCCTTGCACGTCATTCCGGGTTCGATGCTGTCGCATCGCCCCGGAATGATGGTGCGGGATGTGACGCTGCCACCGCGCTCGCGGAATGACGGCCGTCATTTCAAACAACATTTCAAACAACTCGCGTGCGAAACAGCAAATCCGCCTCCTTGCGGGGAGGTGGATTGCGTGACTACGTGTCCGCCACGAAACCAACCAGTCGAGGAAGCAACATGTCCCAAGGAAAGCGCGTCGTACTCGCCTCCCGTCCTCACGGCGAGCCCAAGCCCTCCGACTTCCGGATCGAAGACTACACGCCGCCGGCACCAGGCGCGGGCGAGGTGCTGCTCCGCACCATCTGGCTGTCGCTCGATCCCTATATGCGCGGCCGTATGGCCGACGGTCCGTCCTATGCCGCACCGGTGCCGGTCGGCGGCGTCATGGAGGGGGGCACCGTCAGCGAGGTGATCGCCTCGAACAATCCCGCTTTTGCCAAGGGCGACATCGTGCTGTCGCGCGCGGGCTGGCAGACGCATGCGCTGTCCAATGGCCAGGGCCTCGCCAAGATCGATCCGAAGATCGCGCCGATCTCCACGGCCGTTGGCGTGCTCGGCATGCCCGGCATGACCGCCTATACCGGCCTGCTCGACATCGGCAAGCCGCAAGCGGGCGAGACCGTGGTGGTGGCCGCGGCATCAGGTGCGGTCGGCTCGGCGGTCGGGCAGATCGCGAAGATCAAGGGCGCGCGTGCGGTCGGCATCGCCGGCGGCAAGGACAAATGCGACTTCGTCAGGAACGAACTCGGCTTCGACGAGTGTCTCGACCATCGCGATCCCAACCTTGCGGCGAAGCTCAAGGACGCCTGCCCGAAGGGCATCGACGTTTATTTCGAGAATGTCGGCGGCGCGGTGTTCGAGGCCGTGTTCCCGCTGCTGAATGCGTTTGCGCGCATCCCGGTCTGCGGCCTGATCGCGCACTACAACGACACCGAAGCCCACGCGCCGAAATGGGCCGCCGCCATGATGCGCAACGTCCTGACCAAGCGGCTGACCATCCGCGGCTTCATCGTCAGCGATTTCGCCGCCCGCCAAGGCGACTTCCTCCGCGACATGTCGCAGTGGGTGCGCGAGGGCAAGGTCAAGTACAAGGAGTTCGTGACCGAGGGGCTGGACAGCGCCCCCGAGGCCTTCATGGGCCTGCTCAAGGGCGCCAATTTCGGCAAGCAGCTGGTCCGGGTCGGGCCCGACCGGGCCTGAGAGGACACGTATACGCGCCACCGCGCGCAGAAACGGCGTCAAAAGCGTCACCACGTCAGACTTTCGGGGGCTTTTTGCCCCCGTTTGCCTGACCGGGCATGGCTTCAGGCCGGCTCCTTGCCGAACAGCATGTCGAGGTCGACGTTGACCTGGTCAGGCGCGCGGACGTGACGCACCTCGAAACTGTCGGGCTGGAAGCGATATTCGACCAGGCCGGTCTCCTTGATGCCGATCAACTCCTGTTTGGCGTCGTCGATGATGAAGCCGGTGGACGGTGCCCAGACATGGCGGACACGCGCGAACGTGTAGTCGCGGCGCTGGTGGACATGGCCGCTGGCGACGAGGCGCCAGTCGACCTTGCCGAACATCTCGATCAGGCGCCGCCGCGCCGGCTGCGGCACGTAGCGGAACGAGGTCGCCTCCTGCTCGGGATCGTAGGGCACGTCGAGGAAGAGTGGCTTGTGCAGGAACAGGGCGACCGGCCTGCCGTCCGCCCTGCCGAGCTGCGAGGCGAGCCAGTCGAGCTGCTCGGCTTCGCTGTCGAGACCGGTGTTCATGATCAGCGAATTCAGCCCGATGAAGCACCAGCCGGCGGCGTCGAAATGCCAGCGATCCTCGCCGAGTTCGGCGACAAACGCGGCGCGGGTCTCCTCGGTGGGCAGCTGCTTCGGCGGCGCAGCGACGGCGGTCGGATTGTCGCCGATATCGTGATTGCCGGGCAGATAGAGGCAGTCGACCGGCAGCGCGCCGTGCAGCTCCTTGGCGAAGAGGAGATCGTCGCGGCTGGTCGGCCCGTCGAACGAGACGTCGCCGGTGTTGATCACGAGATCCGGCCGCGTCGCGTCAATGTGCTCGCTCACGCGGTTAAAGTTCTCGGTGAGCAGCTTGAGGCGACGGGCGAGATGGGTGTCGGAGATCTGCGTCAGTCGGAATTGGGCCATACGGCGGTCCTTTCGCGGACATCATAGGCTACCGCGAAGTCGGAACGATGACGAAGCCGGTTCCGATATGGCGGGGAACGGCATCAGGCCACGGGAAACCGCCATGGTTCCTGCGAGTTGGTCATCAGTGCCGGGTGATGCTTTAGCCGGCTCCCGGGCGCCTTCATTGTCAGGGGCGGGGGCGCGCGGCAAAGAGCGGCGGCACCGTCAGCGGCTGAGGGAGATTCTCGTGTCTATTCAAATGGTTTTGCTACCGGTCTTCATCCAGATTGCTCTCACCTTCGCGCTTCTGTTCGCGATGGCCACGGCGCGCACGACCACGCTTGCGAGCGGGGAGACGAAGATGAAGGACATCGCGCTGCGCCAGCCGAACTGGCCGGTCCGCGCCACCCAGTTCGCCAACTGCTTCGCCAACCAGTTCGAGCTGCCGGTGCTGTTCTACGTGCTGATTGCGCTGGCGCTTCCGTTGCGCCATGCCGATCTGTTCATCGTGCTGCTGTCCTGGGTGTTCGTGGTGACGCGTTTTGCCCATGCCGGCGTCTTCGTCACCTCCAACGACGTGCGGACGCGCTCGCTGGCCTGGTTTGCCGGCGTGCTGGTGTTGGCGGCGATGTGGCTGTATTTCGCGCTCAAGATCCTGCTCTTGATCTGAGCGTTCAACGAAAGAGTTCCATGACCCCCGCTGCCCGGCTTTCCGCCGCCATCGACCTGATCGACATCATCGACGCACAACGCATTCCGGCTGCCAAGGCGCTGAAGGAGTGGGGCACCGCGCACCGCTATGCCGGCTCCGGCGACCGTGCCGCGATCTCCGGCCTGATCTGGGACGTGCTGCGTCGGCAATCCTCCGCGGCCTGGCTGATGGAGGACGACAGCGCGCGGGCGCGCCTGCTCGGCATGCTCAGGCTCGAGCGCGACATGGATGTCGCGACCATCGCCGCCCTGTGCGACGGCGGCCGTTTTGCGCCTGACACCCTGACCGACGGCGAGCGCGCGGCGCTGACCTCGCGCACGCTCGACGCCGCGCCCGCCCATGTCGCCGGCGACTATCCCGAATGGCTCGACCCGTATCTGGCAAAAGCGTTCGGCGATGACCGCGCGGCGGAGGCGACCGCGATGGCGAGCCGCGCCCCGCTCGACCTGCGGGTCAACACGCTGAAGGGCAAGCGCGAGAAGATCCTGCCGCGGCTTTCGCATCTCGGTGCTGTGGAGACGCCATGGTCGCCGCTCGGCCTGCGCATCGCGCTTGGTGCCGATGCCCGCAATCCCGGCGTCCATTCCGAGGAGGATTTCATCAAGGGCGCGATCGAGGTGCAGGACGAGGGCTCGCAGCTAGCGGCGCTGTTCTCCGCCGCCAAGCCCGGCGAGCAGGTGATCGATCTCTGCGCCGGGGCCGGCGGCAAGACGCTGGCGCTGGCGGCGATGATGGGCGGCAAGGGCCGGCTGATCGCCACCGATCACGACAAGCGCCAGCTGGCGCCGATCCATGAGCGGCTGTCGCGCGCCGGCGTGCACAATTGCGAGGTCCGCACCCCGCGCGGCGAGGCGGACGCGTTGTCAGACATCAAGGCCTCCGCCGACCTCGTGCTGATCGACGCGCCCTGCACGGGCACCGGCACCTGGCGCCGCAATCCCGACGCCAAATGGCGCATGCGCCCCGGTGCGCTCGAGGTGCGGCTGAAGGACCAGGCCGAGGTGCTTGACCGCGCCGCGCCGCTGGTGAAGCCGGGTGGGCGGATCGCCTACATCACCTGCTCGGTGCTGCCGGACGAGAATGGCGACCAGGTGCGCGCCTTCGTCGCGCGCCATCCGGAGTTTTCCGTGCAGCCGCCGGAGCAGACGGCATCGGTGCTGTGGGACAAGGCCGAGGATTTTGCCAAGGCCGCGCTGCAATCCGACGAAGGCTGGCTGATGACGCCGCGCCGCACGGGCACGGACGGGTTTTTCGTATCGGTGTTGAGGAAGCTGTAAGAGGACGTCGTCATTCCGGGGCGTCCGAACGACGAACCCGGAATCTCGAGATTCCGGGGTCGATGCTTACGCATCGCCCCGGAATCGACGTCGCTATCTCAATCCACAATGAAAAGCGTCGCACCGACAGCCGTCGACGAACGATGCGCAGCATCGCCGAAGTCCGAGACCTGGTAGCTCATGCCCGGCTTGAGCGTGAATTTGCGGCCGTCGCGCAGCTCGGTATCGAGCTCGCCCGCGACGACGAACAGCACATGGCCGCGATCGCACCAGTGATCGGCGAGATAGCCGGGCGAATACTCGACCATCCGCACCCTGACATCACCAATATTGAACGTGCGCCACAGCGCTTGGCCGGTCTCGCCGGGATGAACGGTCGGCTCGACCTTGCTCCAGTCGGTGACGGTGAAGGGCAATGCGGGAATCTTCATTTCACGGTCCTGGCCAAATTAGGTCAATGATACTGACGCATATCCGTTTGTCCATGCCCAAAGAAGAATGTGGGCGCGGCGCGGCTCGCGGTTGCGGGGGCGGGCGGTGTCGCGTATCTGCTTGCCATGACAGCCCAGCAAACAGCCCGCGAAACGTCGACGCCCTCGGTGGCCTCGGCGCATGACAAGATTCTGATTGTCGATTTCGGCAGTCAGGTGACGCAACTGATCGCCCGCCGCGTCCGCGAGATGGGCGTCTATTCCGAGATCGTCCCGTTCCAGAAGGCGGAAGCCGCCTTCAACGAGATGAAGCCGAAGGCGGTGATCCTCTCCGGCGGCCCGGAATCGGTGCACGAAGCGGGCTCGCCGCGCGCGCCGCAGCTGATCTTCGAATCCGGCGTGCCCGTGCTCGGCATCTGCTACGGCCAGATGACCCTGGCCGCCCAGCTCGGCGGCGAGGTCGAGGGCGGGCATCATCGCGAATTCGGCCGCGCCGACGTCGAGGTGAAGACCGAGAGCGGCCTGTTCGACGGCATCTGGGGCCTCGGCGAAAAGCACCAGGTGTGGATGAGCCATGGCGACCGTATCACCAGGATGCCGCCGGGCTTCACGGTGGCCGGCACCTCGCCGAATGCTCCGTTCGCGATCATCCAGGACGAGAAACGCAAATATTACGGGTTGATGTTCCACCCCGAGGTCGTGCACACGCCGGATGGTGCAAAACTGATCCGCAATTTCGTCCGCAAGGTCGCAGGCCTCACTGGCGACTGGACCATGCGCGCCTTCCGCGAGGAGGCGATCGAGAAGATCCGCGCCCAGGTGGGCAAGGGCAAGGTGATCTGCGGCCTCTCCGGCGGCGTCGATTCCGCCGTCGCCGCGGTGCTGATCCACGAGGCGATCGGCGACCAGCTCACCTGCGTGTTCGTCGATCACGGCCTGCTCAGGCTTGACGAGGCCAAGACCGTCGTCGACCTGTTCCGCCACCACTACAACATCCCGCTGGTGCATGTGGATGCGTCGAAGCAGTTCCTCGGCGAGCTCGCCGGCGTCACCGACCCCGAGCAAAAGCGCAAGACCATCGGACGGCTCTTCATCGACGTGTTCGACGCGGAGGCCAGGAAGATCGGCGGCGCCGAATTTCTGGCTCAGGGCACGCTCTATCCCGACGTGATCGAGAGTGTCTCCTTCACCGGTGGTCCCTCGGTCACCATCAAGTCGCACCACAATGTCGGCGGGCTGCCTGCGCGGATGAACATGAAGCTCGTCGAGCCCCTGCGCGAATTGTTCAAGGACGAGGTGCGCGTGCTCGGCCGCGAGCTCGGCCTGCCCGAGATATTCGTCGGCCGCCACCCGTTCCCGGGCCCCGGCCTCGCCATCCGCTGCCCCGGCGACATCACCAAGGAAAAGCTCGACATCCTCCGCAACGCCGATGCCGTCTACATCGACCAGATCCGCAAGCACGGCCTCTACGATGCGATCTGGCAGGCGTTTGCAGTGCTGCTGCCGGTGAAGACCGTCGGTGTGATGGGCGACGGCCGCACGTATGATTACGTCGTGGGCCTGCGCGCAGTGACCTCGACCGACGGCATGACTGCGGACTTCTATCCGTTCGAGATGAAGTTCCTGGGCGAGACCGCGACGCGCATCATCAACGAGGTGAAGGGCGTGAACAGGGTGGTGTACGACGTGACGAGCAAGCCGCCTGGGACGATCGAGTGGGAGTAGGCGGCCGGCAGTAGTTGGAGCGACGCGGACATCCGGGCCAAACGTCAGCCACGGCCAGAAGCAGACGTTTGCTTCAGCAACCATCATGCGAGTCTGTGCAGATCCAGATAGCTCTGCTCTCCGTAATGAATGGTGTTCCGGGAAAAGTACGGCGGCACGACCATCTCGAACTGTTCATGGCCATGAGCCGGATCGCTGCGCAGCAGATCAGTACGGCTGGCAACGTCGAGCCGCAATTTTTCACCCTTCTTCAAACGCACTGGCCGCGGCGTCAAACTAAAGAGCAAGGTGATTGGCTCTCCGGGTGTCAGCGGCTCGGGCTTGTCCATGTTGATCGCGATTTCAACCGATGTACTGCGCTCGCGATCGATCCGCCGAAGTGCCGGCCGGATGGACCCCAGCGACAGAGAATGAAGATTGCCCGCAACGTCGATGCGGCTGAGCCGCGCGATCACATGGGAATCGATGTCCGAACAACTGAATTGCAAGGAAACGGTGATCGCGCCCGCGTACTCCACATCTTCTTCGCCCTGCGCTTCGAACGTCAGGATCGGGTTCGCGGCTTCATCGAGACCAGGCGGCACAATGGCGCCAAATGGAACAGCTGCCCAGGAATTCTTGCCCTGGCCTGGATCGGCCGAGAAGCCATGGCGCTGCCGATCGTCGCCGTTTGACGTGAGATAATAGCGGACCCTGCTGCCTTCCGGCGCGGGGAACGCGGCGACGCCCCGATACTCCTCCTCCTTCATTCCGTCCGCGTGATAACGAACCGGAGACTGCTGGGCGTAGCCGTTGTCAGCGCCATGCACGA
Source organism: Bradyrhizobium jicamae (assembly GCF_018130215.1). Taxonomy (GTDB): domain Bacteria; phylum Pseudomonadota; class Alphaproteobacteria; order Rhizobiales; family Xanthobacteraceae; genus Bradyrhizobium; species Bradyrhizobium jicamae_A. The sequence continues at coordinate 41,393 of NZ_JAFCKQ010000029.1, read as the reverse complement.
TGTGATCGAAGAAGGCAAGCGCCTCGGTCTGCCATCGGTACACCGGGAGAGCGTACTCGGGCGGCGCCATGATCAACCACCTGCGATTTGCGGGCGTGCCAGCGTTCTCGACCAGGTCATAGGCGCCGAACTGGTGCAGATTGAACGCGCTCATGTCCTCGACGACCACGAAGGGCACCTGGATTTTTTCGAGCTCCTGATGCGGTCCCGGCGGGATCGAATGGGCCGCTCGCGTTTTCCCATCGAACACCCAGTCGGCAAACAGCTTGCGGTATTTGAGGTCCGGCGTCTTCCTCTTGAAGCTCTCCTGAATTTCGGTCATGCGCTTCTGGATCGCGGGGGCCCACAGATGCTTGAGGGGGGAATTGACCACGTGGCTGATCGCGGCCCGCACGATCGGCGGCACGTGGAGCTTTTCCTGCGCGAGCGTGAAGTTCGCGCCCATCCACAGCGTCAGGAAATCGACCTGGGGCGCGCCTCCGAACATGGCGATATGGCGAAAATAGTCCGTATCGAGCCCGTTTCCGAAAAATCCGCGAAGCGCGGGCGGCTGGCGTACCGCGACCAGCGGCTGCACCACCGCATAATAGGAGGTGCCGAACAACACGACATTGCCGTCGCACCAGGGCTGGCGGGCGCACCACTCGATGACGGCGACATGGTCGTCGACATCGGTGTCGTTGAAGAAGATGACGCTGTCGCCCTGCGAACGGCCCATGCCGCGACGGGAGACCATGACGTGGTTATAGCCGCGGTCGGTGAAGACAGTCGGTTCGCCGGTCTCGTTGGTGCCGGTCGGAAGACCGCTCGCCTGTAACTGATGGCTATAGGCAGAGAAGACGACGACCGCGGGATAGCGGCCCGCGACCTTGGGGGTGCAGATATCGGCGGCCAGCGAAATCCCGTCGGTAACGGGGATCATCTGCTCGGCATGAACTGTGCAACCGAGACTCGAGTGCACGGGAGCGCCCGGGGTCCAGCCGGCGGTCTGCACCTGATCGAGCTTGCCCCTGAGCGGAATGAGATTGTCGAGAAAGGATGGATGATCGAATTCGTCGGTCATGATGGCCTCGATGAGACTTGGCAAATGAAATGGTGAATATTCGTCCGCAAACGTCGTTCAGACCGGGGTCGGATCCTGCCGGAAATAGGGCTTCGATTTGATCAGCAGCATTCCGATCGGAAATGCGAGGATGAGAGCGCCAAGAACAAGTCCGGTAACCACCGTCCAGGCATCGGCGAGCCCGCTCTCGATGGCAAACCGATACGTAGCAATGCCGAGTGGCAGGAAGAACACGACGGCCGTAATCACACCCGGCGAAAATCGCCCCCGCGTCCGGATGACCGGCATCACGTGCATGAAGAAGCCGTTGATCAGCATGAGGCCGGTGTAGGCCAGCACCGCGATCGGCAAGGTGCGGGCGAGCATGGCCTGGGCTATGCCGAGCACGACGACCACCGCGTTGGTGACGTAGAAATCGCTCCATTCCACGGGCAGGCCCAGAATGGCGCGTGACCAGTTGCGCCAGTCGAGCGTGTATTCTTCCAGGGCGTGAGCGGCGTAGGCCGCCATGCCGAGCCATGCAAACGCTTCGAGGGTCATGATTGCCTTCTCCCTAGGTTGGTAGACCTACCAATAATTCGCTTTCCGGAAGTGAGTCAAGCCTTGACCGGGCTGGACGGTCGGCGTTATTGGTTGGTGAACATACCAAATACGCATGGAACGAAGAATCCGATGGAAGACAGACGCCAGCAAATCCTCGATGCAGGGCTCGCGATCCTGCGTGAGGAAGGGCTCCCCGGCTTTACCCAGCCGCGCATCGCCGCTCGTAGCGGCCTGCGGCAGAGCCATCTCACCTACTATTTCCCGACAAGAACGGCGCTACTGGCGGCGGTCGCCCGTCAGGCCGTCGATGTCCAGCTCGCCGCCGCAGGGAACATGATTGGAAGGATCGCATCTCCGCGGTCGGCGCCCGCGACCATCGCTTCTGTCGTGATCCGGCACGAGAACACGCGTGTGCTGGTGGCGCTTAACCAGGCCGCCGATCAGGAGCCCGCACTGCGGGAACTCTTCAACGAACTCACCGACCGCTTCATCGAACAATTGAGAGCGATGCTGGAGAAGTTCAGCATGAAGCCCGATCAAGCGACGGTCGATCTGGTTCACGCGCTGTTTGTGGGGCTCTCGGTCATCGACCTCGCCACCAGCCGTGATCGCGGCGAGGCGCGGGCCAAGGCTGTCATGAAGAAGGCGTTTGATCTGCTTGCCACCGACTGAGGCTAGAAGCCCCAAGAATGTCCGGCTCGGGTCAAACGCTTCAGTTTGGCCCGGTGTCAGTCAGGTGCGGTCTACACCTCACAGCCGGACAGGTGGGTGGGTGCATTGGTCGCGACGCAAACGTAGCCTGGAGCCATGGGCGCAATCCACCAAGTTCGCTCACCGAGCCATGGAAGGCTTGCTCAGCCACGCCACGTTGACATCGGCGGGGGTCCGGACCTGCCGTCTCACCGCGTCCGGAAGGTCGTCATAGATCGGGCGAGCGTGGTGCTGCGTAGACGGCGCTCAGGGGCGCTTGACCGGAACGATCACGAGCTGGACGATCGCATCACCCGCGAGCGTGAAATAGAAGCGGAGCTCCAGCGGATCGGGCAGACCGGTCTTGTCGTAGTCACCGGTCACCTTGGCGAGAACGGCGACGCCGCCCTGGTGATGCAGGATTTCCGTAACGAACATCGTCACTCGGTCACCGGCGATCTCCTTCGCCAGCCACGTGCGGATTGCATCGCGGCTCTCGTAGTGACGCATCTGATCATTTGCGATAGCGTCCGGAGCGAAGCGCGAGACCATGCCGTCGAGATCGTACATGTTCATGGCCTGCACGAAGCCGAGGACGGGCGCCGGCAGGTTCGGTTTTTTTTCGACCATGCGAAGGCGAGCGATACGGTCGCCGGCAAGATCGATGTGCCAGTCGAGTTGGAACGGCTCTGTCACGCCGAGCGCTGCGTAGTCGCCATCGACGGCAACGGTCAGAACCGTATGCCCGTCACGCTGTTCGGTGTGCAGCGGATGCACACGGACGTTCGAGCCGAGATAGAGGTTGTCGGCCCAGTGAGCGATTTCATCGCCGCGATGCTCCTTGCCGAAGTCGATAAGCACGGCGTCGTCCGCGAAGGACGAGAGCACACCGGCGCGGTCGCGGTTGGCTGTTGCCTGCAGGAAGGCTTTGATCGGTTGCGGAAGCGTGGAAAGCGACATGGCATCACCTCATCTGTTGTCGGTGATGCAGATCTATCAATTCCCTCCTGAGGGGCATTAGCCATCGAATTCGGATAGTTTCGATCCCTAAGGGGAATAGATCACCCGTGCTCGGCCAGCAATTCAGCGAGAAAATCAACGAACACGGCGACTTTGCTGGGCTGGCGGCGCGCTGCCGGGCGAACAGCGCTGATCGTGAGTTTTCCCGGCTCATGGTCGCGCAGAATGCGCCGCACGGTTCCAGAGCGTATGTCGGCAGCGAAAAGCCAGTGGGGCGCCTGCGTGACCCCAAGGCCGGCAAGCACAGCCGCGCGCAATTGTTCGCCGTCATTGCTGCGGAAAGACGCTTTGGCCTGATAAGAAACCTGGCCGGCACGGCTGCCAAAGGTCCACGGTCGTGGACCATCCTGTGAGACGAAGATCACCCCGTCATGGTCGTCGAGATCGCTCGGCCGCCTCGGCTCGCCTTTGCGTTCCAGGTACTCCGTCGATGCCACGGCGACGATCGCGGAAACACCGATCTTTCGCGCGATCAGGCTCGAATCCGAGAGCGAGCCATTGCGGATGGCAAGATCGATGCCTTCTTCGACGAGATTGCTGGTGCGCTCCGACACCAGCATCTCGACTACAACCTTCGGATAGCGCTCGCGGAAGAGAGGAAGTTTCGGCACGACGAAGAGGCGAGAAAATGCGTGCGCCGAAGTGACCCGTACCACGCCGGACGGTGAAGCCTGGCCGGAGCCTATTCGGGATTCGGCTGCCTCTAGATCGCTGAGTAGCCGCACGGCGGATTCGTAGAAGTCGCGCCCGCCTTCGGTCAGGCTCAAGCTGCGCGAGGTGCGCATGAGAAGTTGTGCGCCGAGATGTTCTTCGAGCGCCGCCACCTGTTTGCTGATCGCTGGCTGGCCTGTTCCGAGCTCGCGCGCCACAGCGGAAAAGCTCCCGCTTTCGACGACGCGCACGAATATCTTAATCCCTTCAAGCCGATCCATTTGACCCTTCCGAGGCCGGGAGGCTAGCATATTAATGGAATGGATCGCGCATGAATCAGGGCTGGTCTATTCCAGAACCTTGATAGCCGCCGCCAGTCTGGTGGCCGGCGGCGCGCTTCGGTTCACATGCCCACAGACATCCATTTGGGGTCGCGGACCACAGATCGTGGCGCTGCCTACGCCGGCAACAAACCCGCCGTGCGATAGCCTTCGATCAACGAATCATACAACCCAACATCGGAGCGGCTTCTTGCCATCAGCTGCGCGCCGGCGACGGCGGCGAAGATGGCGCGGGCGCGCTGCTCGGTCTTCCTCGCATTGGCACGCGTCCCTGCCGACAGCAGCTTGCTCAGCCACGCCACGTTGACGTCGGCAAAGGTCTGCACCTCCCGTTTCACTGCGTCCGGCAGGTCGTCATATTCGGCGGCCATGAAGCTGCACATGCACATGCGATTGCCGTTGGTGAGCGCCTTGCGGAACACTTCGGGATAGCGGCGCAGGCAGCGGACTGGATCGTGGGTCTCCGTCAACATCGCCTCGAGTTGCGCCGCGGTGTCCTCCCAATAGCGCCGCGCGACCGCGGCTCCGAGATCGGCCTTGCTCGGAAAATGGTGGTAGATGCTGGCGGCCTTGATGCCGACTTCGTCGGCGAGATCGCGGAAATTCAGGCCGTTGTAGCCGCGCGCCTGCGCGGTCCGCCTGGCGGCCGCCAGGATCGCTTCCCTGGAGCTGGAACTCATTTCACCGCCTCACTGCCTCGTTACCTACCAACTGATAGATAGGCGTTGACGGAGACAATTTGAAGCTCTTTATTCATCCTACCAAGTGTTAGGTAGAGAAGGGATCAGCCATGATGAAGATCTACGATTGGCCAACCGGCCCATATCCGGCTCGCGTCCGCATCGCGCTGGCAGAGAAGAACCTGCGGTCGCGCGTCGAGTTCGTCACGGTCGATCTCTACAAGGGCGAGCACAAGGAGCCCGAGTTTCTCGCAAAGAACTATTCGGGCACGTTGCCGGTGCTGGAGCTCGACGACGGCACCTTGATCGGCGAATGCACGGCGATTACCGAATATCTCGACGCGCTCGATGGCGCGCCTGTCCTCACCGGCAGGACGCCGCGCGAAAAGGGCGTGATCCACATGATGAGCAAGCGCGCCGAGCTGGAACTGCTCGACGCCATCAGCGTCTATTTCCATCACGCCACGCCGGGGCTCGGGCCCCATGTCGAGATCTACCAGAACGCCGAGTGGGGCTTCCGCCAGCGCGACAAGGCGCTCAGGGGGATGCAGTATTTCGACCGCGTCCTGAAGGCACAGCCTTTCGTCGCCGGCGAATTCTTCTCGATGGCCGACATCACGGTCATCGGCGGCCTGATTTTTGCGGGGCTGCTGAAGGTGGCGGTGCCGGCGGAGTGCGATTCTCTGCTCGCCTGGTACGCGAGGATGCAGCAGCGTCCCAGCGTCAGGAACAGGATCGCGATGTCAGAGCCCACCGCGGCGTCTGCCTGAAATCGTTGTCGGTGAACGAGGGATCAGGCCGTCGGAGCCTTGCCGGTGTTGACCGCAAGTTGAGCCTCGAAAGCCCGCCTGTAGGCGGGCCGGGCCTCGCCGCGTGCGACATAGGCGGCGAGGTCGGGGAATTCGTCCAGAATACCCGACGCTCTCAGCCTCAGCAGCACCGACACCATCATGAGGTCGCCCGCGCTGAACGCGCCGTCGAGCCAGTCGGCATCACCGAGGCGCGCGGAGAGTTGCCCCAGGCGGTCGCGGATGCGATCGATGACCAGGGGCAGACGCTGCCTGGCCCAGGGCTTGTCTGCTTCCAGAATTCGCGCGGTCACGAGGTCGAGGATCGGCGGCTCCACGGTGTTGAGTGCGGCAAACATCCATGTGATCGCGCGGGCGCGGGCACTGGCATCGTCGGGCAGCAGGCCCGCATGGCGTGCAGCGATGTGTAAAACGATCGCTCCCGTCTCGAACAGCGCCAGATCGCCTTCCTCGTAGGTCGGGATCTGGCCGAACGGATGCAGCGCCAGATGCGTCGGCTGTTTCATTGCCGCAAATGAAACCAGCCGGACCTCGTAAGGCTGGCCGGCTTCCTCGAGTGCCCAGCGAACGCGCGTATCGCGCGCCAGCCCCTTGCCGCCATCGGGTGACCGTTCGAAGGCGGTAATGGTGATAGTCATTGTTTCGCTCCACATCCTTGGCCGGGACATCTCGAGGACGAACGATCGGCGTGCGTTCCGACAACCTGGATTGGATAACCGCGGCCCTTCGCATGGCCCAAGGAGCGGCACGGCGACCAGAGCCGTTGACCGAAAGAAGCTATCGGCCTGCCTCCTTGTCCGGCATGATCTGCAGCAACGGTGTCGGCGCAATCGAGATCTGGCCGGTGAATGGCCGATCATGCGCGGCAATCAGCAAGGCCGAGGTTGCCACGCTGCTCGCGAACAGTCCCATCGCGATGGCTGAACCCAGCCGATTCTCGCAGTGTATGAGCGCGATCGCCAGCAGCTCGCAAACGGCCTGCAGGTAAATGCACCACCATTTGACCGCACCGACTTCCGACTGGCTGATGATGATCCGCTGCCGTCGCGCATCCAGTGCCGCATCCAGCGCCGTGATGATCTCGCGCTGCGCGATCTGCTGGCCGGGGTTTTGCGTCGACATCGAAACGACAAGCTCGAGCGCTTCGACGAGCGTGGGAGGGGCCGACCGGAGCGAGGCGGCTTGCTTCGCCATCATCGGCCATTCGACCCCGACCGCTTGCTCGACATAGTCGTGAACCAGGCTGCGAAGGCGGCCCTGCTGCTCGGGCGGCAACCCGACCGCGAGCAGGATAACGGTCCGCAGCGAACTGGCCTCGCGGCTCACCGCCGCGGTCGCATGTTCATTGTCGCTCCAGACCTGGGCCGCAGTGAAAGCAACGAACAGGCCGAAGATGGTCCCGAGCACCGGTAGCATGCCCGCAGAGACCGACTTGAATGATGCCGTTCGCTGCTTGCTGGATATGATTGCAACGCCAGCGAAAACCAGGACGGCGAGAAGATAGGTGAAACCGAAGATGATCAATGCCATCCAATGGACGGGCAAATCGTGCAACCAGTCGCTCATGGGCGTCTCCCCTGCCGATTGTCCTCAGCCTGTCTTTGTCGCGCCTGCTCGCTTGTTCGCACCCGGACCTTTCGATTTGCCGCCCGCAGCCGCGCGGCTCTTGATGTGATCGATGAAGGCCCGCAGCTTCGGCATGATCTGATGCCGGCTCGGATAGTAGAGGAACATGCCGGGCACCGTCGGCGCGAAGGCGTCGAGAACGCGTACGAGCCTGCCTGCCTTCACCAGCTCAGCCGTGATCGGCCCGGGCACTTGCGCCAGCCCCATATGGTCGGTGGCGGCCTCCAGCATCGTCGGATAGTCGTGGGCGATCAGCGGTCCCGCAACGATCGCCTCGACCTGCTTGTTGCCGCTGACGAAAGACCAGGGTGCGATCGATCCATCAGAGCGGCGCATGCGCAGGCAGGCGTGCTGGCGCAGATCGTCGATCCGCTCGGGCTTTCCCCGCCGGTGCAGATAGTCGGGGCTGCCGACGACGACGAAAGGGAAGGGCGGCGAGAGCCGGAGCGCGATCATGTCGGCGGCGATGAACTGGCCCATCCGGATGCCGGCATCGAATCCTCCGGCCGCGACGTCGACCAGCTCCTTGCTCGCGGCGATCTCGACCTCGACCTCGGGATAGGCCTGGCAGAACGATGCGATCAAGGGCTCCAGCAGGATCGGCACCACCGCGCGCGGCACCGTGAGCCTGAGCAGGCCGGCGGGCCGTTGGCCAAGGTCGCGTGCGACGTCGCTTGCCGCGACCAGCTCCTCGAAGGCAGGCTTGGCACGGGCGAGAAACCGTTCGCCGGCTTCGCTCAGCCCGACGCTCCGCGTGGTGCGGATGAAGAGCGCGGCGCCGACGCGCGCCTCGAGGGCGCGGACCGCCTGGCTGATCGCTGACGGCGTGACGCCGAGCTCGGCGGCGGCTTTTCGAAAGCTGCGGTGCGCGGCAACGCTCAGGAACGCCTCGACGCCATCGAGCGCGCCCTGCCGGACTGTGAAGTTCTGCTTCATAACCCATCGACATTATCGCAAATAGCCGATCGCGGGAAGCGGCCCTAAATCGGGTGGACCATCAAGAGCATTGCCCATGTCGAGACAAGACAGTCGCGACATTCCGGCTCGCTCGCAGAACAGGGGTGACCGCGGTGATTGGCGAAACGAGACACCTGCGAACAATCCGCGTCGTCATGCTGGCTTTCACCCTTACCCTCACAGGAGCAATATCCATGACCCAATCATCCCTTGCCCAAGCCCAAGCCCAAGCCCAAGCCCAAGCCCAAGCAATGTCGCCCATGACCACCGCTGTCATGGTCATTCTGACCGTGAAGGCGGGCGTCACGCGCGAACAGGTGATGAGCGTGATGCCGGCGGAAATCCGGCAGACGGCAGCGCTCTATCTCAACGGCAAGATCCGCGAGTGGTATTCGCGCAGCGATGGTCGCGGAGTGGTTTTCCTGCTCGACACCAGGGACGTTGCGGAGGCGCACACGATCATGGAAGGCCTTCCATTGGCCAAGCAGGATCTGATGGACCACGACTACATTCCGGTTGGTCCGCTGTTGCCGCTCCGCTTGCTGATGGGCAATCCGTGAACGCCGGCGATCCCGTCTCCGGGGCGCAGCCTCAAGTCAACCCAGCATCAATCAACGTCCGAAAGGACCGCAAATGCCGACGACAATCATCTTCCCGCTCCAGCTCGTGCTCGGTTACGTCCCGTGGTTGCTCTGCCTGAGTGCCTATGTCTGGCCGAGGCTGAGGTCCATGGATCCGATCGAGGCGCAGCGCGCCATCGCGACGCTGCACAGCTTCCGCATCTTCGGGCTCGTATTCCTGGTCCCCGGCGTGGTCGGCTCCCATCTGCCCGCCGATTTCGCGAACTTCGCGGCCTATGGCGACTTCGCGACCGGACTGCTGGCCATCCTCGCGCTTCTCACCGTCAGGACGCCTCCGTTGTTCCGGCTGTTCGTCGTCGCCTTCAATCTCGCGGGAGCGATCGACATCCTCGTCGACTACTATCACGGCATCCAGGTCAACCTCGGGGCGATAGCAGGGGAGCTGGGCGCGACCTATGCGATCCCGATCATCTACGTGCCGATCCTGATGATCACGCACGTCGTCGCATTCTATCTGCTGCTGCGTCCGCAGTTCCAGACGGGCGGAGCGACGGTTGCCGCATCGTAGCGGAGGCCATGCGTTCAGAGTGCGGTGCGAGAGCGGTCATTCCGCTCTCGCGCCACGCGATGGTCACCCCGGCGCAAATGCGGGATGTCCGGCATGCGCTCACGTGATACCACGGCTGCATCGTCTTCATCGGAGCCAGCCTTGATGTCTGTTGCGACCTCGTCCAGCCAAACGTCCCCGACCGCCGCCGAGTCCGATCCGAATACGCTTGGCTGGATGCAGGGCCTGCCGCCGCCGCAGGACAGGACCGTCGCATTCGCGGACTCATCCTTCCGCAACTTCCCCGAGCTGCGCTGGGCATGGAGCAATATCCGCCAACTGGTGCCGACCGTGAACGTCTGGCGCGGCGCAGGGCCGGCGTCGGTGCTGCCGCGCGAGGATCATGATATCGGCGCGTCCGCGTCGGTCACGATGGACGGCCGTCCGATGACCTTCGCGCGCATGCTCGAGGAGACTTATTCCGACGGCATCGCCGTGCTGCACCGGGGCAGACTGATCTTTGAGCGCTATTTCGGCGCGCTGAAGCCGCACAAGCCGCATATCGCGATGTCCGTGACGAAATCGTTCACCGGCACGCTGGCCGGCATCCTGATCTCGGAGGGCAGGATCGATCCGCAGGCTCCGGTCACCGACTATCTGCCGGAAATGAAGAGCAGTGCATTCGGCGATGCGCGCGTGCGCGAGGTCATGGATATGACCACGGGCCTCGAATATACCGAGGTCTACACCGACAGGAACTCGCATGTCTGGGCACTGCGGCGCGCCAACGGCATGGCGCCGCTCGAGCCGGGCTATGACGGCCCGACCACCAATTTCGACTTCCTCTGCGTGCAGAAGAAGCAGGGCGAGCACGGCAGGGCCTTCGCCTACAAGACCGTCAATACCGACGTGCTGGCCTGGATCTGCCGCCGCGCCAGCGGCCTGACGCTGGCCGAACTCTTGTCGGAGCGCATCTGGCAGCCGATCGGTGCGGAGGAGGACGCGCACTATCACGTCGACCGAGTCGGGACCGAAAGTGGCGGCGGCGGCTTGTCGACGACGCTGCGCGATCTCGCCCGCTTCGGCGAGACCATGCGCAATCACGGCCGCTTCAACGGCCGCCAGATCGTGCCGGGCTCGGTGGTCGAGGACATCGCGCGCGGCGGCGATCCCGAGAAGTTCAAACCCGCCGGCTACACGACCTTGCCCGGTGCCTCCTATCGCAACCAGTGGTGGGTGACGCACAATGCGCATGGCGCCTACATGGCGCGCGGCATTCACGGCCAGGGCATCTATGTCGACCCGAAGGCCGAGATGGTGATCGCGCGCTATGCCTCGCATCCGGCCGCAGGCAACGTCGCCAACGATCCCGTGACCTTGCCGGCCTACATGGCGCTGGCGAAGGATCTGATGGCGGGTGGCTGAAGTCCGGTCATGCCCGCGACAACTTCTCGAACCGCTTGACCAGGCGCTCCCGCTTCAGGCGGGACAGCCGCCTGATCCAGAACACGCCGTTCAGCTGATCGATCTCGTGCTGATGGCAGACCGCGCGCAGGCCGTCGGACTCCTCGGTCTGCGCGTTGCCGTCGAGGTCCTGATAGCGGATCCGGATGCGGGCGTGACGTTCGACATCGTCATTGACCCCGGGCATCGAGACGCTGCCTTCCTTGTGCAGGATCATCTCGGGCGAGGTCCAGACGATCTCCGGATTTACATAGCTGCGCGCGCCGTCGCCGAGATCGAGCACGATGACGCGCTGGGAGATGCCGACATGTGGTGCGGTGATTCCGATGCCCGGCGCCGCGTGCATGGTCTCCAGCAGGTCCTGCGCAAGCTCGCGCAGCACGTCGTCGAACAAGAGGACGGGCTGCGCCGGCAGCGCAAGCCGGGGATCGGGATAGCGGACGAGGGGGCGGACGGTCATGCGATGGTCTTAGGCCGGCGCATCGCACCGGGCAACACGTTCGCGTGGCGCCGCTCAGAGACGCTTTTCGAAAAACAGATCGGGGTAGGGGTCGTCGTTGAAGCGCGGGATTTCGCTCCAGCCGGTCCTGCGGTAGAGCTGGCCGGCTTCCGCCAGCGCGCTGTTGGTGTCGAGCCGCAACACTTTGATGCCGAGTTCGCGCGCGGCGCTCTCGGCCGCGTCCATCAGGCGCCGGCCGAGGCCGAGCCCGCGCGCGGCCGGTGCGACCCAGAGCCGCTTGATCTCCGCCTGCTCGCCGCCGCTGCCTTTCAGGCCGACACAGCCGAGCGGCAGGCCGTCCGACATCGCCACGATGAACGTGCCGCGCGGGCGGATCATGTCCCTGGCTTCGGGGTCGCGCGACAGCTTGACGTCGAAGCCCTGCTTGAAGCGTTGCGCGAGTTCGGCGTAATACGCGCCCAGGCAGTAGCGCGCCGCGTCGCTGCGCGGGTCGGTGTCATGCAAGACCGTACCGTCGCGCCCGAGCGCCGAGGCGATCAGGTCCATCGCCGCCAGCAGCGCATCGCGCTGCGCGTGGCGGGCGAGGAAGTCTTCGGCCTGGCGATTGGAGATCGCTTCATAGGCGTTAAATTCGCGCCGGCCGGCCGGCGTCAACCGTGCGATGCGACGGCGCGCGTCGTTCGCATGCACCGTCGTCTCGATCACCCCTTCGTCTTCGAGGCTGCGCAACAGACGGCTCATCAGGCCGGAATCGAGGCCGAGATAGTCCCTGATGTCGCCGACTTCAGAGCGGCCATGCCCGACCGCGTTCAGCACGCGCGCCGCCCCAAGCGGCCGCCCGCGCCCGAGAAACGACGTGTCCAGCGCGCCGACGGCAGAGGTGACGGCACGGTTGAAGCGGCGAACGCGGGAAACGGGATCGAGCATATATCTGACTTTAGTCAGATAATGCGCCATCGTCAATGGCCGCGGGTGATTGGAGTTCGTCGCGCAGGCGATCGATCACGCTGTCCCAATCGCCGAAGGCAGGCTGCCGCAGCAGTCTTGCCGTCGGATACCAGGGGGTATCCGCGCGATCGCGCATCCAGCGGAAATCCGCGGCGTAGGGCAGCAGGATCATCACCGGCTTGCCGAGCGCGCCCGCCAGATGCACCACCGCGGTGTCGACGGAGATCACGACATCGAGCAGCGAGATGATGGCGGCCGTGTCGGCGAAATCGCCGATCTCGTCGCCGAGGTGAACGAGGCTCGGCAGATCGCCCAACACGTCGCGATCAGGACCGCGCAACTCGGTCTGAAGGCTGACGCAGTGCAGCGCCGGAGTCTCGAACAACCGTGCCAGACGCGCCAGTGGAATCGAGCGGTTGGCGTCGTTCTTGTGGGTCGACGAGCCGGACCAGACGAAGCCGGCGCGCCGCCCCTACGGCAAGCGCGTTTGCCAGTGATCGCGGCGCGCCGCGGGTGCGGCGAGATACGGGATCGACGCCGGAATGCTCCCGACCTCGGTCTTGAAGGCCAGCGGGAGGCTGAGCAACGGGCAGTGCAGGTCGAACACGGGCAACGTCTCGCCGGCCGCGATCACGCTGATGCCGTCGAGATGCGACAGCAGTGGCTGCAGCTCGGCCTGCACCTCGCAGATGACGCTGGCGCCGAGGTTCGCGAGCAGCGGCGCATAGCGGATGAACTGGATGGTGTCGCCAAATCCCTGTTCGGCGTGGAGCAGCATGGTCTTGCCGGCGACAGGCGCGTCGCCCAGCCACAGGGGGGCCGGAAATGACCGGCGCTGCCGGGCGAATGTCCGCGTTTTCCAGCGCCATTCATAGGCCTTCCAGCCCGCGTCGAAATCGCCGAGCGTCAGATGCGCCATCGCAGCTTCGAAATGGGCTTCGGCGAAGTCGGGCGCAGCCGCCAGCGCTGCCTCGAGATCCGCGAGCGCCTTCGCGGGCTGATCGAGGCGGCGAAGGGTGTGACCGCGATTGGTCAGGATCTGCGGATGGCGAGGCATCACGGCCTGCGCGGCATCGTAGCTTGACAGCGCCTCGAGCGGCTCGTTCAGCCGCAGCAGCGCGTTGCCGCGGTTGACCAGCGCGCCGGCGTGATCCGGCTTGCGCGCGAGTGCGGCCTGATAGCTCGACACCGCGTCGGTGAAGCGACCGAGCTCGAGATAGGTGTTGCCGAGATTGTAGAGAAACTCCGGATGGTCGGGCGCCAGTTGCAGCGCGTTGCGATAGCTTGCGATCGCCTGGTCGTAGTGCCCTGCGGTGTGCAGCGCGAGCCCCAGATTCGACATCGCATCGGGCGAGCCGGGATTGGCCTTCAGCGCGGCAGCGAGGCAGCGCAGCGCCTCCGCCAGGCGATGCCGCTGGAAATGCAGCATTCCAAGCATATGCAGCGCATCGAAATTGTCGGGCCAGTGCTCGAGGATCCCGGCGCAAAGCCGTTCAGCCTTGTCGAGTTCGCCTTTGTAGAAGGAGGCGTAGGCCTTCCGCTGCATGCGCGACAGGTTCAGCATCGGCTTCGGGGTGTTTTGCAATGGGCCGGCAAGCAGGCGCCTTCGAATCGACTCGCGCCTCGAGGGTAGCATTTTCGCCGGCGACGGGTCTGTTTCGCCAGATGTCGGCGCGGCAGCAGAGGTATCGCGCGCCGGCGAGGGCGCCCCCCGGCAGCGCCCATGCGCTGAAATCCCGACACACTTGTCACTCCCGCCATGACTGCCGCCGCGCCAGATTGCGGCATGACCAATGACGCGCGACGGAACGGCAGTTCGTTCCGGGCGTTCGTCTGATCAGGAGGTACCCGTCATGACTGCAAACCCCGGAAAAGACAGTAGCGGAAGGAGCACGATGCAGACGCCGCCCGTCGTGTCGAGCGAGGCGTGGGACGCCGCACGCCTGGAACTGCTGGTGAAGGAGAAGGAACTGATGCGCGCCCGCGATGCGCTTTCCGCCGCGCGCCGGCGCATGCCCTGGATGGCGGTCGAGAAGGCCTATGCCTTCGAGGGGCCGAAGGGCAAGGTCAGCCTGCACGACCTGTTCGAGGGCCGTCGACAACTCATCGTCTATCGCGCCTTCTTCGAGCCCGGCGTGTTCGGCTGGCCGGACCATGCCTGCCGCGGTTGCTCGCTCGGCGCCGACCAGGTCAGCCATCTCTCCCACCTGAACCAGCGCGACACCACGCTGGTCTACGCCTCGCGTGCGCCGCAGGCGGACATTGCGCGGCTGAAGGCGCGGATGGGCTGGGAGATGCCCTGGTACACCATCACGGACAGCTTCGACGCGGATTTCGGCGTCGGCGAATGGCACGGCCACAACGTGTTCTTCCGCGACGGCGAGAAGATCTTCCGCACCTACCTCGTCAACAGCCGCGGCGACGAGGCGATGGGCACGGTCTGGAGCTATCTCGACATCACGCCGCTCGGTCGCCAGGAGGTCTGGGAGGATTCGCCCAAGGGCTATCCGCAGACCCCGCCCTACAAATGGTGGAACTGGCACGACAATTACGAGGCCGAGGCCGCGACGAACACGAAGTGGGACGCGGTCACCGACGCCGGCGTGAAGGCGTTCCGCAAGATCGCCGAGGACGAGCGCAAGGCCGTGACATAGGGGTGGAACCGGGAGGACGCTCAGCGTCCTCCCTTCTTCCCGTTCTGCTCGGTCGCGATCGCCTTCAGCGCGGCCAGGGTTTTCCGCAAACCAAGATCGAGCCGCTTGTCGCGGCGGATCACGACTGCGAGCCTGCGATAAAGCCTCGGCGACAGCGAGCGCACCACGAGGTCGCGCTGCTTCGGCCTCGCGGAGACGGCCATACCCGGCAGGATGGCGCAGCCGAGCCCGGCGCGCACCATCTCCTTGATGGCCTCGACGCTGCCAAGCGACATCAGGGGCTTCGGCGAGACGCCGCCCCGGGCCAGCCATTCGTCCGCGGTGCGCCGCGTATTGCCGCCGGGCTCGAACAGCACCATCGGCCTGGTCGACAGCACGGCAGGCGTGATCCGCGCCGGAAGCGCCATGTCGCGCGGCGCGATCAGGACAAACTCGTCGTCCAGCACCGGCGTAACCTCGAAGCTTCGCCCCGACACCGGAAGGGTGACGAGGCCGATGTCGATCGTGTTGTCCTCGACCGCCCTGGCGATCTCGGCGGTATTGCCGGTCGTGACGGTTATCTCGAGCGAGGGAAGCGCGGCGCGCAGCTCCTTCAGGATCGGCGGCAACAGGAAGATGCAGGCGGTGGCGCCGGTGCCGAGCCGGACGCGGCCGGCGGTTCCCGTCGTGTGGTGCGCGACAGCCTCCATGGCGGAGGCAACGGCGCCGTTGATCTGCCGAGCATGCCCGAGCAGCGCGACCCCTGCGGCCGTTGGCCTCGCCCTGCGTCCGACCCGCTCGATCAGTGTGGCATTGAGACTGCGTTCGAGCTGGCGCACCTGCAAGCTCACCGCCGGCTGCGACAGTTGCAGTCGCTCGGCCGCAGCCGAGAAGCTGCCGCGCTCGATCACGACCATGAAGGTCTGGAGATAATCCAGGTTGGGATTCTTCATCGAAGCATCTCTTATGCTACGCATAAGCAGTCAAAGCTTCCCTTATATAACGCCAGGCGGCATGATCGGGCAACGCCGACGGATGAGGCCGGAGCGGGAGAGCCGCACGAGGATGAAGAATGACTGGTGACATGACGAACGTCGTGATCCGCGACGCCACCGAATCAGACATGGCAGAAGTTCAGCGCATCTACGAACACCATGTGCTGAACGGACTGGCGACCTTCGAGGAGGTACCGCCGTCGCTCGAGGAGATGCTGCGCCGCCGTGCCGCGGTGCTGGCTGCCGGTTTGCCGTATCTCGTCGCCGACGTCGACGGACGCGTCGCCGGCTACTCCTATGCCACGTCGTATCGGCCGCGGCCGGCCTACCGCCACACGATCGAGGATTCGGTCTACGTGTCGGAGGGCCTGCGCGGCCGACGGATCGGCGCGGCCTTGCTTGGCGCGCTGATCGCGCGCGCCGAGGCGGGGCCATGGCGGCAGATGCTCGCGGTCATCGGCAACAGCGGCAATGCCGGGTCGATCGCGCTGCATCGTCGCATGGGCTTTGAACCGGTCGGCACGCTCAGATCCGTCGGCTTCAAGCTCGGGCAGTGGGTCGATACCGTGCTGATGCAGCGTGCGCTCGGTCCGGGTGATACCGCCGCACCGTCGGATGCCGGCGAGGCCGCGCGGTGATCGCACGCCGGGTCGTCGTCGCGCTCGGCCTTGGCCAGTTGATCTCCTGGGGCGTCACCTACTACCTGATCGGCGGCTTCGGCGAAATGATATCGGCGGACCTCGGCTGGAGCCGCGACCTCGTCTACGGCGGCTTTGCCGTTGCGCTGCTGGTGATGGGCGTGACCTCGCCGCTGGCGGGGCGGTGGGTCGATCGTCGCGGCGGCAGGGACGTGATGGTCGCCGGTGCGATCGTCAATGCCGCGGGCTGCGCTGGCCTCGCGCTCGCGTACCAGCCCGCGACCTATTTCGCGTCCTGGATCGGGCTCGGTTTCGGGATGCGGCTGACATTGTACGACGCGGCCTTCGCGGCATTGGCCAGGATCGGCGGGCCGGACGCGCGGCGCGCGATGTCCGAGATCACGCTGCTCGGTGGCCTCGCAGCCACCGTGTTCTGGCCGTTCGGACATATACTCGCGGAACATTTCGGCTGGCGCGTCGCGCTGCTGGGCAATGCAGGTTTCTCACTGCTGACGATCCCGCTCGCTCTGGTGATTCCGGACCGGCGATATGCGGGCCCGTCGAGCCCGGGTGCGGCAGCGCCGGCGCAACCGCTCGCGGCGAGCCCGCGGCAGGTGGTCGCCGCCGGCGGGCTCTATGCGGTGATCACGGCAGGCGCAAATTTTCTCAACGCCGGCATGTCCGCCCACATGATCGCGGTCCTCACCGGCCTCGGACTGACCGCGTCGGTTGCGGTCTGGATCGCGACGCTGCGCGGCATCGGGCAATCGGCGGCGCGGCTCTGCGAAATATTGTTCGGCCGTCGCATCGATCCGTTCGTCCTCAACCTGATGGCCTGCCTGATCATGCCGCTGTCCTTCGTGGCCGGGCTGTTCAGCGGATCGTCGAAGGGGATGGCGATCGCCTTCGCGCTGCTCTACGGCGCCTGCAACGGGATCCTGACGATCACCCGCGGAACGCTGCCGCTGATCCTGTTCGACCATCGCAGCTATGGGACGATCGTGGGCCGCCTGATCGTGCCGAGCTTCATCCTGCCGGCGGCGGCGCCGCTGATCTATGCGGTCGTGATCGATCGGTCCGGCAATGCAGGCGCGCTCTATCTGTCGATCGCCATTGCCATGGTCACGCTGCTTGCAGCGTGTATGCTCAAGGTGTTGTTTCCGCGAGCTCCCTGAGGTGCCGCCGGACAGCGCGAAGGCAACGGGGTAACAACAAGATGATATCGCAGAAAAGACAGCCGCTGGCCGCACTGCTGCTCCTGGCCGCCGGACTGCTTTGCGGCGGGACGAGGATGACTGTCGCCGAAACGGCCAGGCCGCCGCAATCCGACACGGCGGCGCAATCGGAGGGCGACAAGACCGTCGCCCTGCTTCAGAAGCTGATCAGCTTCGACACGTCAAACGCGCCGGGCGACACGAGGGCGCTCGCCGAGTATCTGAAGTCGCTGTTCGCGCCGCTCGGCGCCGAGGTCGATATCTTCGTCGCGCCCAACGGCAAGGCCGCGCATTTCGTCGCGCGTCTGCGCGGCGACGGCTCGAAGAAGCCGGTGCTGCTCGCGGCGCATGCCGACGTGGTTCCGGTCGAGCGCGAGAAGTGGACCGTCGAGCCGTTCGCCGGCGTCGAGAAGGATGGTTTCATCTATGGCCGCGGTGCGATGGACTTCAAGGGCGGGCTCGCCGTCTTCGCGCGCGCGGTGATGCGGCTTGCCGAGGAGAAGACGCCGCTGGCGCGCGACGTGATCTTCCTCGCCGAGGCGGATGAGGAGCAGGGGCAGTACAACACCGGGTGGCTGGCCAAAGATCACTGGGACAAGATCGACGCGGAATTCGCGCTGAACGAGGGCGGCTATGTCGTTCAAGGGCGCGACGGCTCGGTGCGGCAGATCAACGTCACGACGGCGGACAAGCTCTCCGCCACCTTCACGCTCAAGGCGACCGGGCGTTCGGGCCATTCCTCGCGCCCGTTCCCGCCTGACGAGATGGCCAACAGCCGTTTGATCGCAGCGCTGGCCAGGCTCGCCGGGCACGATCCCAAGGTCAAGATCGTGCCGGCGTCCGCGGCCTATTTCAGGGCCCTGCTCCCGATCAGCTCGGTGCAGGTAGCCGCCGACATCACCGCGCTTCTCAACGCGAGAAGCGACGACGATCTGCAAGCCGCCGGCAACCGCCTGGTCTCGGACAGTTCCGGCGACGGGCTGCTGCTGCACGCGCTGCTGCGCGACACCATGGTGATCACGATGATCGACGCCGGCATCAAGCCGAACGTGATACCGGGCGAAGCAAGGGCGGTGGTGAACACGCGCCTGTTGCCTGGAACGACCACCGACCAGATGATCGCCGAGATCAAGCAGGTCATTGCCGATCCCGATATCGACGTCAGCATCATGACGCAGATGAGCCAGAAGGAGGCGCGCGACGCCTATCTGAAACGGACCAACGCCCCGGCATCGCCGGTCAACACCGCGCTCTATGCCGCGCTGGAGCGCAACGCCAAGCAGATCTGGAAGCGCGCCGTGCTGGTGCCGACCCTGTTCGAGGCCGGCACCGACGCCATGGCGTGGCGCGAGCGCAACGTCCCGGTCTACGGCATCTATCCCTATCCGCTCGACGACGACATCCTCAGTCGCATGCACGGCAATGACGAGCGGATCGGTGTCGAGCAGCTCCGGCAGGGATCGGAGTGGATCTACAACACGCTGCGCGAGGTCGCGAAGAAGTAGGCGAAAGGGGGCGGCGCTCAGGCCTGCTCGCGCGGCAGCCACAGCGACAGCCAGGCGCCCAGCGCCAGCAGTGCGACATTGCAGCCGAGCGCGATCGTGAAGGCGCGGGCATAGTCTTCAGCGTCCGGCCGCGGTCCGAGCAGGCTGTAGAACACGCCGCCGATGATCGCGACGCCGAGCGCCGCGCCGATCTGGAAGGTCGAGATCATGATCCCCGACGCCAGCCCGGCATGCCGCGGATGGATGCTGCCGACGACGGCCCTGATGATCGACGGCATCACGGTGCCGAAACCGAGGCCACCGCAGACGAGGCCGGCCGTCAGGCCGCCGGGAATGACACCGCTGACCGCGAGCATCACGACGCCGAAGCCTGCGACCTGCAGCGCAAAGCCGAGGGTGAGCGTGCGCACGCCGAGCCGCTGCATGACCTGGGAGGAGGCGAGTGAGGCCGCGAAGAAGCCGGTCGCGAAGGGTAACGTGGCGAGCCCGGCGTCCAGCGGCGTCTCGTGCAGCCCGTTCTGCAGGTAGACGGCAAAGGTCAGGTAGAACGAGGACAACATGTAGAAGGCCAGCGCCATCACCAGCCCGATCACGAAATCGCTGTTGCGCAGCAGATGCAGCGCCACCAGTGGATCGCCGCCGCGCAGCGTGAGGCGGGTCTCGAAGCGCACGAAGGCCAGAAGTGCGGCCGGCGACGCGACCAGCATGGCGAGGATCCAGACCGGCCACCCGGCCTCGCGGCCTTCGACCAGTGGGTAGACAAGCAGCCCGAGGGTCAGGGACAGCAGGATGACGCCGCCGACGTCGAGCTTCTGGGCGCGCTGCGCGCGGGAGTCGGACAGGAACAGCAGCCCGCCGATCAGTGCGACGAGGCCGATCGGCACGTTGATCAGGAAGATCGCCTGCCAGGCCCATCCGAAGGGATGCGACGACACCAGAACGCCGCCAAGCACCTGGCCACAGATATTGGCGAGGCCGAAGGTCGCGCCGTAGAACGCCAGAGCACGACCCTGTTCGGCCGCGGGAAACAGCACGCGGATCGAGGCGAGCACTTGAGGCGCCATCACGGTTGCGGTGAAGCCCTGCAGGATCCGGCCGGCCACCAGCACGGCGGCCGACCACGCGATGCCGCACAGCATGGAAGCGATGGTGAAGCCGGCGACGCCGAGCAGGAACATCTGCCGTCGTCCGAAGAGGTCGCCGAGCCGGCCGCCCGAGATCAGAAACACCGCATAGGTCGCAGCATAGGCCGAGATGACGAACTGGACCTCGCTGGAGGTCGCGCCCAGATCGTTGCGAATGGCCGGCAATGCCAGGTTGACGACGTTGAAGTCGAGGATCGGCAGGAACGCGCCGGTGAGCAGCACGGGGAGGGCAAGCCAGCGCCGCGGGTCGGCCGTCGCATGGCCGTCGCGCTGGAATTCCGATGGATCGGCCGTCTCGGTCGTCATGCGTCACCTCGCTGCATGGTCGGCGTTTCGAGGTGTGATGTGGCCTGTCCGTTCGTGATAAGGTATTCGTCAGCCGCGCGAACAGGGTTTGCAAAAATGCACAAGCAACTGGCCTGGGACGATCTCCGTGTCGTTCTTGCGGTGTCTCGGGAGGGCTCGCTGTCCGGCGCCGCGCGGCGGTTGGGGGTAACGCATTCGACGGTGTTTCGCCGGCTCGGCGCCATCGAGCAGAATGTCGGCGTTCGGCTGTTCGAGCGTTTTCGCGACGGCTATGCGCCGACGGCGGCCGGCGAGACCGCGGCCGCATGCGCGGTCCGGCTCGAGGACGAGGTACTGACGCTCGAGCGCAAGCTCTCCGGCCAGGATTTGCGGCCCTCAGGAACGGTGCGGATCACGACCACCGATACGCTCGGCGCTGTCCTGATGCGGCACGTCGCGGCGATGCGCGTCGCCCATCCGGACATCCAGCTCGAGATCGCGATATCGAATGCGATGGCCAATCTCACCCGCCGCGAAGCCGACATCGCGATCCGGCCGACGCCCGCGCCGTCCGAATTGCTGGTGGGGCGGCGCGTCGCCGACATCGCGCACGCGATCTATGGATCGCACGCCTATCTGTTGCGGCGCGACAGCAAGGATCTCGCCGCGCTCGACTGGATCGGGCTCGACGATGCGCTGGGGTCCACCGTCATCGCGCGCTGGATGCATGACAACGTCCGCGCGCCGCAGATCGCCTGCCGGGTCGATGCGCTTCCGGCGCTGAGAGAGGCCGCAGAGGCCGGATTGGGTGTTGCCGTGCTGCCCTGTTACGTCGGCGACGTTGCGGCGGGCCTGCGCCGGGTCACGCCGAAGACGCTCGCCGAGCCGCGCTCGGCGCTGTGGCTGCTCACCCATCACGATCTCAGGCGTACCGCGCGGATTCGTGCCACGCTCGACGTCCTGGCCGAGGCGTTCATGTCCGAGCGCAAGCTGTTTGAAGGCAGGCGCGCCAATTCCTCAGCGGCGCGTCATCGATGATGCGACGCAGGCGGGTGGTCGCGAAACGCCGCGGCCAGGATCCTGAGCGCGGCACGCGACCGTGCATCCGACAGTGTCGACAGCAGCACGATCTCGGATGCCGGCAGTTCGGGGAGGCCGAGCCGTCGGCTCACATCGATCGTGCCAGGCGGGGCCATCCGGCAGGAAAACACCGAGACGGCGAGGCCCGCCGAGACCGCTTCGGCGACCGCAAAGGCTCCGCAGCCGAGAAACACCTCGTTCCACGGCAGGCCCGCCGCGTCGAGCGCGCGCGTCGCGATGTTGAGGATGCCGCAGGCCGGCGAGGACGCCGCCAGCCGCAACGGCTCGCCGGGACGGTGGACGAAATCCGGAGTGGCAAACCAGCCGAACTGGTCGGGACCCAGGACCTCGCCGTCGCGGCGGTCGTCCTCGCGGAAGATGATCACCGCATCGATGATCCCGCGGTCGAAGGCATCGAGGAGGTCGCGTGCATCGTCGAGCCGGACCTCGATCGTGAGCGCCGGATCGTGGGCATTCAGCCGTGCCAGCAATGTCGGAAGCTCGGGCGCTCCGACATGGGTGGCGATCCCCAATGAGAAGCGCCGGCGTTCGGCCGACAGTCCGGCGATGGCGCGGTCATGCGCCGCGAGAAAGGCGCGTGCGGAATCGAGGAACACCGCGCCTTGCGCCGACAGGCGAACCAGCCGCGGCGTCCGCTCGACCAGCTTCTGCCCGACCTTCTGCTCCAGCCGCTTCAGCTTGACGCTGATCGCGCCCTGCGTGGTGCCAAGCGCGTCGGCTGCGCGGGTAAAACTCTTCAGATCGGCAATCGTCACGAATGCCTTGACGGCATCGACATCGAGTGTGGTCACGTCAGTCATCCGGATTTGTTGTCTCTGAAATATCTAGTGATCCAGTTCCAACATGTTCAAGCGCCGCCTAGCTTCGCCTTGAGACGAACGCGGCGCGAATTGCCGTCGCGGTTTCAACTGATCGTGTGCCAGCCGGCGCGCCGCTGCTGCAAATACCCTGGCAACAGCGTGGGCTATGCCGTTGGCGCCTGCAACGTCGAAAGGCTGAACCATGCCGCATGAACTTGGCCGCCGGGGCATCATCGTTCTCTCCGCCGTATGTCTGTCGTGCCTGATGTTCGGATTGGAGATATCAAGCATTCCCTCGATCCTGCCGACGCTCGAACAGCTGTTGCACGCCGACTTCAAGCAGCTGCAATGGATCATGAATGCCTACACGATCGCCGTTACATCGGTGCTGATGGCGGTCGGGACCCTGGCCGACCGCTACGGACGCAAGCGCATCTTCCTCATCGCGATCGCTGCATTCGGGCTGACGTCGCTGATGTGTGGCGTCGCCGACAATGTCGTGTTGCTGATCGCCGCCCGTTTCCTGCAGGGCCTGAGCGGCGGCGCCCTGTTGATCTGCCAGATCGCGGTGCTCTCGCATGAATTCCAGGGTGGTCGTCAGCGCGCAATCGCCTGGGGATGGTGGGGTGTGATCTTCGGCGTCGGCCTCGGCTTCGGCCCGATCATCGGCGGAGCGGTTGCGGCCGTGCTGAGCTGGGAGTGGGTGTTCCTGGTTCATGTGCTGTTCGCGGCGGCGGCGCTCGTGCTCACCATCGGCGGCGTGCATGAATCCAGGGATCCGAAGGCGAGCAGCCTCGATCTTGCCGGCATCGTGACGCTGTCGGTGTCGGTGTTCTGTCTGGCGTTCTACATCACGCAGGGCGCGGACCTCGGTTTTGCGAGCCCGGCGGCGCTTGCGATCCTCGGCGTCTCGGCAGTCAGCCTGGTCGCATTCCTGATCGCCGAACGGATCAGCCGGCGTCCGATGTTCGACTTCTCGGTGTTCCGAATTCCTGCCTTTTCCGGCGCGATCATCGGCTCGTCTGCGATGAACCTCAGCTATTGGCCGTTCATGATCTATCTGCCGATCTGGTTTCACGCCGGGCTCGGCTATGACAGCGTGTCCGCGGGTCTTGCGCTGCTCGCCTATACGCTGCCGACCTTGCTGATGCCGCCGCTCGCGGAGCGCCTGTCGCTGCGCTACCAGCCCGGCGCCATCATTCCCGCCGGGCTGTTCACGATCGGGGCGGGCTTCATGCTGATGAAGTTCGGTAGCGCCGCTGCCAGGCCGGACTGGCTGACCATGCTGCCGGGCTGCCTGATCGCCGGGATCGGGCTCGGGATCACCAACACGCCGGTGACCAACACGACGACGGGCTCGGTGTCGAGCGATCGCGCCGGCATGGCCTCGGGCATCGACATGAGCGCCCGCATGGTTTCGCTCGCGGTCAACATCGCGGTGATGGGCTTCATCCTCGCGAGCGGCGTGCTGGCGCATCTCAAGTCGACATTGCCCGGCCTGGAGGCCACGCAGCTCCGCCGGATTGCGGAGAGGATCGCCGCCGGCAATGCGGCGTCAGCGCCTGATCTCACCGGCACGGTGGTGCATGAGGCGCTGGCAAGCGGCTTTGGCTGGGTGATGCTCTACGGTGGCGTCGGCGTCTGGATCATGGCCGCCATCAGCTTCCTGATCTTCAATGCGCGGCCGCTTCGTCAGCCAGGCATGCAGTGCCCGGAATGAACCGGGCTCGACATCCGCTCGGGTCTTTGGTCTCGGTGGCGGGTCAGTTCACCAATGTGAGGATCGGCTTGCCTTTTTCAACGATGTAGGTCGCAAGCTCGCTGGCGGTGACGTCGCCGACATTCTTCGCCGCATGCACGGTTCCTGCAGGGATGAACAGCACGTCGCCGGCTTTCAGCGTCGCCGGCGGCTTGCCTTCGACGTCGTATTCGAGCGTGCCCGCGAGCACGTAGATGATCTCTTCGCCCGGATGGGTGTGGCTGCCGAACGCCACGCCGGGCGCGAGGTCGACGCGGACCTGGACCGCTTCACGGCCTGAAACGCTGAGGTCGTGGCGTTGCAGGTCAGTGCGCTTGACCCCGGCCGGCTGCGCCGCCTGGGCGGTGGTTACGGTGAGGATGCTTGCGGCGATCAGCGCCGCCCTTGCGAGCACGCGCATCGTCTTCATCGGTCTGCTGGTCATCTGGATCTCCTGGTTTTTGAAGACTGCGGACCGGGTCGGCGTGCGCCCGGTCCGCAGTCAGCGTCGGGCTCTCCGTATTAGACCTGCGCCAGGCCTCCATCGACGGCGAGATCCACTCCGGTAATGTAAGAACTTTCGTCGGAGGCGAGGAATACGACGGCAGCCGCGATTTCCTCGGGCCTGCCTCTGCGACCGACGGGAATCTGTGAGACCCACGCGGCGGCCGCTTGCTCGACTTGTTCAGCAGTGAGTCCGGTGTTCTCGAGGGCTGAAGTCTCGATTGGTCCGGGGCTCATCGAATTCACACGAATCTTGCGGTCCTTCAACTCCATAGTCCAGCCGCGCGCGAAGTTGCGTACAGCTGCCTTACTCGCGCTGTAGACGGTAAACCCTGGCAGTCCCATCACGTTCGAGACCGAAGAGTTCAGGATGATCGAGCCGCCATCCTTGAAGAGGGGAAGTGCCTTCTGCACCGTAAAGAAAAGCCCCTTCACATTCACATTGAAGGTCTGGTCAAAAACAGCCTCGGTAGTCACCTCGAGCGGCGCGATTTTACCCACGCCCGCGTTCGCGAACAGTACGTCGATGTGACCATGTTTCTCATTCACGACGGTATAGAGCCGATCCAGATCTTCCAAGCGCGATACGTCGCCCGCGACTGTCGTGACGTTTCTCCCGATAAAAGCTGCGGCCTCTTTCAGCTCTTTCTCACGCCGGCCAACGATCACGACGTGCGCACCTTCTTCCACGAAGCGCTTGGCTGTGGCCAAGCCGATCCCGGTGTTGCCGCCAGTTATGACCACGACTTTTCCTGTGAGTTTACCCATGGCTTTGACACTCTGTCTGTTAGGGGCACCCGGAAGCGGGTGCCCTTGTTTTGCCTGCGCTTTCGTACCAGTCGTTGCGCCGGGGCACGCTCGTCAGACGAGCGTGGTCGCGACGTCGATATTGCCGTGGACCGCCTTGGAGTAGGGGCAGATGCCGTGCGCCGCCTCGATCAGTTCCTGCGCCACCGCACGGTCGACGCCGGGGACGCGGACGTTGAGGCGTGCGCTCAGGAAGAAGGCGCCATTGGCCTGATTGAGATCGATCTCGGCGTCGACCTCGGGCTCGCTCGACAGCTTCACCTTGCGCTGCCCAGCGGCGAGCTGGATCGCGCCGATGTAGCAGGCAGACCAGGCGGCGGCGAACAGGTTTTCCGCGGCCGGGTGCGGTTGCGGCAGTTTGATGTCGAGGAAACCGTCGCGTGAGCGGGCGGCGCCGTCATGGCCGGCGGTGACGTGGGTCTTTCCGGTAGCGAGAACCTTGGCTGCTGTGGTCATGGCAAACTCCCTTTGGAGGAATTATTAAATCGGGTCCGATTTAATCGGATGCGATCTGAATTATTCAGCTGCCTTGACCATGTCAAGCGCATCCGATTTAATCACATACGATTTAATTGGTTCCCGACATCACAAACTCCGGAGGCGTCCGTGACCCGCTCCCCGAAAGCTGACGGCAAAGGCCGAAAACTCTCGAATTTCCTGTGCTTTGCGGTCTATTCGGCCAACCTGGCCTTTGGCCGCGCATACAAGCCGATCCTGGATGCGGTCGGCCTGACCTATACCCAGTACATCGCGATGGTGGCGCTGGCGGAAGCGGATGACCTCACAGTCAGCGCGCTCGGCGAGAAGCTGTTTCTGGAATCCAACACGCTGACGCCGATCCTCAAGAAGCTGGAGCAGTCAGGCTATATCAGCCGCGCCCGCGATCCCGCCGACGAGCGGCAGGTGAGGGTCAGCCTGACCAAGCCCGGCCGGCGCCTGCTCGAGAAGGATCTCGGCGGCTTGCTGGTCGAGGCCTGCGGCCTCGGCGACGAATTCCCCGTCGTGCAGAAGAGCGTGGTCAGGCTGCGCGACAATCTGTTGCGCAACACCAAGGACAAGCAGGACGGGACGTGATGGCTCCAACATGCCGGCGTTAGCTGTTGGTTGTTTTGAATCATTCGCGCCGTTCGACTAGCTCGCCGAGACGACAAGCTGCCGGTTGACGAGGCGGAGACCCGATTCCGGATCATGCGTCGGCAGATAGATTGTCGGACGGCTTTGCGCAAAAGCCTTGATGGCAGCAAGTGTGGCTTTTGCCACATCGGCGCCGGCGCTCACCCCGTCGACCGTGCCCGAAAGCATCAGCGCCTGATTGTAGGAGGTGTCGCCGGCGAGGAAAATTGCGGTGTCGCCATCCTGAACAACGACAGACATATGGTTTGCTGTGTGTCCGGGTGTTGCCACCGCAACAATGTCGCCGGCCTTTGTCAGCCGCTGGCTGCGCTTGAACGAGCCAAATTGTTCCGCCGGCAGGTCGACCGGCGTTGGGTCGAACCAGGTGGGCCAACGATGGGGCAGATACCCCCGCACCCGCCCGAGCCATCCGCGGGCCTGCGCGAGTTCACCGGCTGGGACCATGATCTCGGTATTGGGGAAGTGCGCAAGGCCTCCGTCGTGGTCCATGTGAAGATGAGTGAGCACGACCTTTTTTACATCGCGCGGACCAATCCCCAAGGCCCGGAGCTGTGGCCCGATCTCTTGCTCGCGTTCGATCTGGAAGCCGACTTCCCATCTCACAAAGGGGTTGAGCTCGCGCGAATGCTCCAACAGATGTGTCCCTTGGCCGCTGTCGACGACAATGACGCCGTCGGGATGCTCGATCGCCCATGCGAATGTCGGCACCCAGTCGGTCCAATTCGGATCGAGGAATACGTCAATGAAGCCGTGGCCTCGGCCTTCGACCTGGGCGGTTTTGATTTTGACTGTTCCGGTCTGGATAGCATGGATGCGCATCTGGGTGCCTCATGGAAGGGTTGCTGGACCCGAAATACGCGCGCCTCCCGATGAACGGAATTGCCGAAGGTTCTTGAGTTGGTATACAAAAATGCATGGACAAGAATCCAGGCTGGGAACTGTACAGGTCATTTCTGGCGGTCCTGCGCGAGGGGAGCCTCTCGGGTGCGGCGCGCTCCCTCAACCTCACCCAGCCAACCGTCGGCCGGCACATCCGTGAGCTGGAGGCCACTCTCGGTGTGCCGCTTTTCACGCGCGCCCCGGATGGCCTGAGACCGACCGCGGCGTCCGTCGTTGCGCAGCAGCACGCCTTGGCCATGGCCGCCGCTGCCGAAACATTGCTGCGAGCGATTTCGAGCAAAGCGGGCCAGCCCCGCACGGTCGTCCGCCTCGCGGCCTCCGAGATCGTTGCTATAGAGATTCTTCCGTCTATTCTCACTGAATTGGAGCGGAGCCAGCCGGGATTGGTTGTCGAAATCTCCGTTTCGGACCGGTTGGAAGACCTGTTGCGGCGGGATTGCGATATCGCCATCCGCATGGTGAGGCCGACACAGGCCGATCTCGTCGCACGCAAGGTGGGCCAGGCCCGGCTGGGATTCCATGCTCACAAGAACTACCTGGAAAAGAACGGCGAACCCGCCAATTTGCGCGACCTGAACCGGCATTGCCTGGTGGGCTTTGACCACGAGACCTCTGCTGTCCGAGCCTTGCGGCGGCTCGGCCTGCAATTGAAGCGGGGCGACTTTACGTTGCGGTCCGACAACACGCTGCTTCAGTTGGCGGCCATTCGGGCGGGATTCGGAATTGGAATCTGCCAACGCGCGGTCGTGCGCGAGGACGCCCAACTTATGCATCTCCTGCCCAAGGAATTTTCACCGAGCCTCGACGTCTGGGTCACGATGCATCGGGACTTGCGCAACAGTCCGCCCATGAGATCAATGTTCGAACATTTGGTCGAAGCGCTGAAACGGGTCTACGGGTCGCGGTGAGCTCGATCCCTGAGAAATCTTGAGGTACGAACGGGAGGCTTGCGCCTCCCGTTCTCTTTTCTAGTCCTTGAAGGGATCGAACTCGCCTTCACCCGCCATCGCGACGGCAAAGGGCCGCAGCGTATGCAGCACTTTCACCGTTCCGGCGTGCTGGGCGAGCACGTCGGGCAGACGCCGATAGGCCATCGGGCTTTCGTCGAGATCGGCGCCGATCAGGGTGACGCCGCGCTCGCTCAGCCATCGGTCCATCTCCTCGCGCGTGAACCGGCGCTTCGCCTCGTTGCGGCCGAACAGCCGGCCGGCTCCGTGCACGGTCGAGTAGAGCGAGGCCTTGGCCTCCGGACCGTCGACGCCCTCCAGGATGACGGCGTCGTCGCCCATCGATCCGCCGACAAATCCCTTCTGGCCGGGGAACGCCGGCGTCGCGCCCTTGCGCACCACCCACAGGTCCCTGCCGCCGTGCGTCTCGCGCCAGGCGTAGTTGTGGTGGTTGTGCACGGCCTCGGTCACCTGTCCGCCGATGATCCGGCGAACGCGCTCCACGACCCATTCACGCCCGGCATAGGCGTAGCGCCCGGCGAGCTGCATCGCCGCGATGTAGCGGCGCCCGAGCTCGGAATCCTCGTCGACGATCGCGGGCGGGACATTCATCCCGTCCTTGCCGCCGGCAGCCTTGAGGTAGCGGGTCGCGCTGGTATGCCCGAGCCCGCGGCTTCCGAAGTGCACGCCGATCCAGACGAAGCCGGCTTCGTCGCGCATCAGGTCGACATAGTGGTTGCCCGAGCCGACCGTGCCGAGCTGGACGACGGCCTTCTGCCGATACGCCTCCATGTCGCTCTCGCGCCAGGCGTCGCCATCATCGAAGAGCGTGTGCTCGACTTTCTCGATATTCTTTCGGCCGATGCCGAAGGAGATCACCTTCGCAACGTCGCGAATGATGGTCGGGATCGTCGCCGCGATGTCGTCGAAACGCACGTCGAGCCGCGCGGCCATGTTGCCGCAACCGATGTCGAACCCGACGCCGGAGATGCTGATCTGCTTCTCATAGGCGATCACGCCGCCGACGGGCTGGGCGTAGCCCAGATGGCCGTCGGCGCAGATCACGCCGGATACCACGTTGCCGACCGCCATGCAGTTGCGCATCTGCGCGATGGTCGCCGCGTCGTGCTCGCCGAACACCGTCATCGGCGCGTTCCTGAAGCGCTCCTGCTGCGGGCGCAGCATCGCGATCTCGATCGAGGCCGCTTCGGCCTCGCGCGTCATCCGCTCCTTGCGCGCAGCGTCGCGGTACAGGCACCAGGCCGGCTGACCGCGACCCTCGCCGACACGGGAATCCGGATCGATGCCCGCGGCGAGGCAGAGCTCGCGGGCGCGCTCCTGGTAGGGATCAGGTCGTCGCATGGTCGTGTTTCCTGCTGAGCCTGCATGAACCGTCGGGCGGTCCACGCAGGTGGTTCAAGATCATCTTGCCGGAGGGGACCAGACCGCGCGGGCAACAAAAAACCCTCCGAAGCGGCTGGCTCGGGAGGGTCCGTAGATACGGATTGTCGATCGCGCCTATGCGAGACCGCTCCCTTGAACCGGGCGTGCATGGATGTTCGGCCGAAGACCATAGGATGGTCCGCGGACGCATTCGCTCGGATGCAGTGGTTTGCGTATCATCGGTTTGCTCGCATTCTCCGCGAACATGACGCCCGCGAGGGCGCGGGGAATACGCCTGCAACCTCTGAATGTCAAGCGCGGGTCGATGGCGGTGGTGCGGACGGCGCGCTCGAACAGCGAATGGCGAGTAGCGTACAGCAACCGGATCTACTGAACTACGCGCGAAACGGATTGATGATCCGAAGGCCACCGTCGAGCACCAGTCCGTGCTGCATGTCTTCCGACCACAATGTGTCACAGCCGGCTTCGAGCGCGGATGCAGCGATCATCGCGTCGAAGGTCGACAACCCATAGCGTTCGGCCAATGCGAGGCCGGTGTCGTGCGCGTCCAGCGTGAGAGGATGAACAGTCAGCAGGCTGCGCAGTGTGGTCAGGAATGAATGCGTCTCCGGCCATGACATCTGCATCTTGCGGCGCGCGACCTTGGTGACTTCATTCAGGACCTGCACGCTGATCGCGCCGCCACGCGCAACGAGCGCTTCGGCACGATCCGCCTTCGCAGCATCGCTGGATGCCAGGTAAACCAGCACGTTGGTGTCGATGAAGTCACCGGGCATTGGCCTCGTCCCGGTCGAACTTGAAGTCCGCCGGCAGGCGCCCACGCAAGGCGCGCAACCGCGTCAGCAATTGCTCGCGTCCGGGTTTGCGCGCGACGCCGAAATTGCGCTCATCGGCGACGTGGATTTCAATTTCGTCGCCTTCCCTGAGCTCGAGCGCCTCCACCACGGCGGCGGGAAGCCGGATCGCGAGACTGTTGCCCCATTTGGCGACTTGCATTTAAACGTTCCTTGTGAGGATATACATTTCTTAAATTGTATATCCGGTGACGGTCAACCGCAAGCAGATTAGCCAGGACGGAAGCTGATCGACGGAAAGTGATCTGCCGCGCGTCGCCGGCTGTCGGTTCCACTCCACCCCGTTCGTCTTGCATGCAGGACGAGCCAGTCGGGAGATCGGGAATGAGCAATTCGCACTATCGCTGGGTGATCGTCGCGGCCGGCGGGCTGCTGGGCTGCGTGGCGATCGGCGGGATGTTCTCGCTGCCGGTGTTCCTGAAGCCGATGGCGCAGGAGACCGGCTGGTCGGTGACAGGCATCTCCAGCGCGATGACGATCGGCTTCCTTGCGATGGCCTTCACCAGCATGGCCTGGGGCACGCTGTCGGACCGGCTGGGGCCGCTTCCGGTGGTGCTGACCGGATCGACCGTGCTGGCGGCGAGTCTTGCGCTGGCGAGCCGGGCGCCGTCGTTGCTCGCGTTTCAGGTGGTCTTCGGCGCGATGGTCGGCGCGTCCTGCGCGGCGATCTTCGCCCCGATGATGGCCTGCGTCACCGGCTGGTTCGACACCCATCGCAGTCTTGCGGTCTCGCTGGTCTCGGCAGGCATGGGCATGGCGCCGATGACGATGTCGCCGTTCGCCGCCTGGCTCGTCTCGAGCCATGACTGGCGGACCTCGATGCTGACGGTGGCGGGCGTGGTCGCCGCCATCATGATCCCGGTGTCGCTCCTGGTGCGGCGGCCGCCGGCGCTTCAGGGCGCGCAGAGCGTTCAGGCCAGCAGCGGAGGGCCGCAAGCGGAGATGACGCGCGCGCAGGCGCTGCGCTCGCCGCAATTCCTGATCCTGGTCGCGACGAATTTCTTCTGCTGCGCCACCCATTCCGGTCCGATCATCCACACGGTCAGCTACGCGATCACCTGCGGCATCCCGATGATCGCGGCGGTGACGATCTACAGCGTGGAGGGGCTGGCCGGCATGGGCGGCCGCATCGTCTTCGGCCTGCTCGGCGACCGCTTCGGCGCCAAGCGCGTGCTGGTTCTCGGCCTGCTGGCGCAGGCCTTCGGCGCGCTCGGCTATGTCTTCGCGCGCGAGCTGGCGGCATTCTATGCGGTGGCCGCGGTGTTCGGCTTCATCTATGCCGGGACCATGCCGCTCTATTCCGTGCTGGTGCGCGAGAACTTTCCGCTACGCATGATGGGCACCGTGATCGGCGGCACCGCGATGGCCGGTAGCCTCGGCATGGCGACCGGGCCGCTCGCCGGCGGCCTGATCTACGACACCTTCGCCAGCTACACGTGGCTCTATGTCGGCTCCTGGGCGCTCGGCCTCGGTGCATTCCTGATCATCATGAACTTCAGGCCGTTCCCGGCCGTGGCGCGGACCGCGCCCGTTCCGGCGTGAGGCGAGAGCCGTGACGTGATCTGCCTAGGCGCGGCTCCGCTTCGGCCGCGCCACCGCGCGCACCTTGTTCTTGGTCGACCCGGCGCCGCAGAAGAAGCGGTCGCCGCCGTCGGCTTCGAGGCCAGAGACGTTGACGCCCGGCGGCATCTCGAGCCGCTCCAGCACCTCGCCGGTCTGCGGATCGATGTGTCGCAGGTCGCTCTCGTCGTTTTCCCAGGTGCCGTGCCAGAGCTCGCCGTCGACCCAGGTGACGCCGGTGACGAAGCGGTTGGATTCGATGGTGCGGAGAATCGCGCCGGTGTCCGGATCGATCTGGACGATCTTGCGGTCGCGATACTGTCCGACCCACAGCGCGCCTTCGGCCCAGGCCAGGCCGGAATCGCGGCCGCCGCCGGGCGAGGGGATCGTGGATACGATGCGGCCGGTCTTCGGATCGACCTTCTGGATGCGGTCCTCGGCGATCTGGTAGAGGTGCTTGCCATCGAAGGCGGTGCCGGCATGGGCCGCGACGGCGAGTGTGCGTTCGATCGTGCCGCTGTCGGGATCGAAGGCGATCATGCGGTCGCCGGCGCCGAACCAGACCTGCGCGCCGTCATAGCTGACGCCGTGCACGCTCTCGACCTCATCGAAGGTATATTCCCTGACAATGTGGGCCGCCGACGTCTTCATGATCTGCTCCTGTCCGTGGATCGCGCAGGATGCTAGCCGCTCGGCATCGGCGCGGGGAGTAACAAGGCCGTCGTGAATCCCGGCACCGTCGGCATCATCCAGCGGCGCGCGCGGGCGCGGCCATAGGATTGCACCTTGCCGGCCGTGGCCAGCGTGTCGAGCGCACGCTGCACGGTGCGCTGGCTGGCGCCGAGCGCGAGCGACAGCGCCGAGCTCGACCATGCCTCGCCGTCCGCGAGGCAGGCCAGCACCTCGGCATGGTCTTCCTCGACCGGGCGCGCCAGCACGACGACATCGCGCCGGCCGCGCGGCTCCAGCACGAAACCATCCGCCGTCGCGCTGAGATCGGCGAGCGGCCTGAGCGCCCGGCGCAGCCGCCCGATCTCGACCCGCAGCCGCGCGCGATGGGACTCGTCGGCATGCTTGCCGCGAAACGCCCGCGAGATCAGCGCGCTGCGCGGCACGTCGTTCGGCCACGCCTCGCCGAGTGCACGGGCCAGCGCGAACAGCACGGGCCGCCGTGTCAGCGAGATCTCCGTGCGTGCGTCGCGCACGACATATCTGATGGCGTCGACGACGAGCGCCTTCGAGGCCATCACCGCCTCGACCTCGTCGAGCTGCAGCGGTCGCTGGCCGCCTTTCGCGATCAGCCGCGCCGCGGGCACGGTCAGCAGGCGTGCGGCGCCTTCGACTTCGGCCGCCAGTGCGCCGATGCCGGCGCGGCGCGCGGCGGCATCGGCGCGTTCGAGCGCATCGCGGGCCGGCCTGGTCCGCAGCCGTCGTATCGCGATCCCCGCGGTGACGAGTTCGTGGCCGACCCGCAAGGCGGGGGGCAGGGGTGCCGGGTCGATGTCGGCGAGCATGCGCTCGGCTTCGTCGAGCCGTCCGATCAGGAGCAGGCGGCGGATCTCGAGACAGGCGGCATGCACGGCGTTGAGCCGGTCGCCATGCGCATCGAGCGTCGCGCGGGCCGCCGCCAGCGTCCTGGCGGGAAAGCCGAGGTCGCGCAGGACCAGCGCGATCTCGGCCTCGGCAACGATGCAGCGCGCCCGGGCGACAGCCTCGCGCGGCCCGAAGGCGCGCCCGGCGCGCTTCAACAGATTCTTGGCACGGACGAAATCGCCGAGCCGGGCCATCGCAATGCCGCGCAGCGCCAGCGCGGGCGCGTCGTCGCGCAAGGCCACCCGTTTCAGTGCGCCGAGGAGATCACCCGCCGCGAGCGCGCGTGCCGCAGCCGTGATCAGCGAGTCCATCCGAATCCCGACACACTTGTCACTCTCGCCCTCCGCGGTCCGGCCCTAACCTAGCACATGATTGGGAAACGCCATGTCGACGGAGATCGAATGATGACCGGGGTCAGGATCGGAACAGGCGAGGCATGGCTCGTGACGCGACTCGCCGGATACGGCAATGCCGCGGCGCGCTTCCTGTCGCTGGCGGCGGCGCCGACCTTTGCGATCATGGCGCTGATGGCGGCAATCGGGCCCGCCGACATGCTCTGCATGAGCGGGCAGGGGTTGTTCTCGATCCAGGGCATGGTGCCGATGTACATGCTGATGAGCGCGTTCCACCTCGCGCCATGGCTGCGGTTGCTGCGATGACCGGCTCAACCATCCGGCAGCGCGAATACCGCGCAGGGCCTGATGATGCCGCGCAGCTCGTGGGTGCCGAGCGAGACCAGCGGCATATCGGTCTCGGCGGCCAGCGCGCCCGAAATCAGCACCGTCTTCTCCAGCGGTTTGCACAGCCCTTCGAGCCGGCTGACCAGGTTGACCGCAGAGCCGATCGCGGTGAAGTCGAGTCGGTCGGCGGCGCCGATATTGCCCCAATGCACCTCGCCGAGATGCAGCGCTGCGCCGAACGAGAGCGACGGCAGGCCCATCTTGCGCCGCTCGATGTCGAGATGCGCCATGCCGACGCGGGCTGCGGACACCGCGCGCAGCGCCGCCTCGCATGCGCCGCGCGCACCTGCCGTGACCGGGAAGATCGCAAGCAGGCCGTCGCCGATGAATTTCAGCACCTCGCCGCCGAAGGCGTGGATCGCGCCCGCAATGCGGTCGAACCAGGCGTCGAGCGCGGCGATCACCTCGGCCGGCGGATGGCTTTCCGACAGCGCGGTGAAGCCGCGCAGGTCGGCGAACACCAGCGCCGCCTCGATGGTCTCGCCGGTGTTGCGTCGCAACGGGGATGCCAGCACGCGTGCCGCGCTGCGACGGCCGAGATAGGCCTCAAGCGCCGCCGTCAGGGTCGCGCGTGCGGCAATTGCGGCGAGCGGTGCTGCGCAAAAGCGCGCGGCCCGGTGCAATTGATCCGCCTCGCCGCGGGTCAGCGGACGCGTTCCGATCCAGCCGACCGATGGCCCGTCCGGACGTGTGCCAATCGTGTCCTCATGCACGGGACCGGGCGCAAGTCCCTGGAGCCACCGTCGGCCGGCGTCGCCGGTTTCCGCCTTGTCCAGCACGGCGAACGGCAGTTGCGGCGCGAAACCGAGGGCCTCGATGACTTCACCACGATCCGCGCGCCACAGCCAGGTACGCCTGGCGATCAGCGGATGTGGAACCTCCAGCGTCAGGGCGCCGCCGGCAAGCGGCAGGCCGTCCGCGAGCAAATGGGAGCCGAGTTCCGCGAGCAGGCGGTTGGCGCTGGCGGTTCCGGCGGCGTCGTCGATCAGCCAGCTCAAGGTCGAAGTCAGGTGCATCGGCCCATCATGGAGTTGACGCATCACCCTTGTCACGCGCTATCCCTGCAACCAAATCTCCACCGGAGGATGAACCGATGACCGACCCCTTCGTCGTTCAACGCGAGATGCAGATCGCAGCTCCGCCGTCAACCGTCTTCGCCTTCCTGACCGATCCGCAGAAGATCGTGAGCTGGATGGGTCTCGAGGCCGAGAGCGAACCGCATCCCGGCGGGCTCTATCTGCTCAAGGGTTTCGGCAGTGATGGCACGCGCGCAGCACGCGGCGCGTTCCGCGAGGTCGTGCCGGTGCATCGGCTGGCCTACAGCTTCGGCTGGGAAGGCGGCGAAGAGGTGCCGCCGGGCTCGAGCCTGATCGAGATCGACCTGCTCGACAAGGACAATGGCACGCTGTTGCGCATGACCCATAGCGGCCTGCCGAACGCGGCGCAGTGCGCGAGCCATGCAGCAGGCTGGGCGCATTATCTCGGCCGGCTCGCGCTCGCCGCCGCGGGCCGCGACCCGGGCCCCGACCGCGGGCCGCCCAATCGCAGCTGAGCGCGTTGTGGCTGCTTCCGGAGCGCTTTCGAGAATCATCGGTTCGGAGCTCTCGGGGCGTCATCCCGGCCATTTCGAGCCGAGGATGATCGAGCAGAAATTCATCCTCTGGTAGGTCGGATCCTTCAGCGCCAGCACGTCGGCCTTGACGTTGCCGAACGTCGTCAGCGGCTTCTTGATGGTGCCGCCGGCGAAGTGGTCGATGATGCCCTGCTTGAAGTTGGTCCCGCGCGGATGATGGGCGCAGACATGGTCGCGGTGCTCGTGCGTAAAATCGTCATAGGCGATGCCGAGCACGTCCATCTCGACGCCCGCCGTCACCAGCGCAATGGTCGGACGCATGTGCTCGGGAACGCCGGGTGTGGTGTGCAGGGCAATCGAGGTCCAGACGTCCTCGACATCGCGTTCCGGCAGGCCATAGCCCGTCAGGAAATCGCGCGCGGCATTGGCGCCGTCGACCTCGAAGCGCAGGTCGGGACTCGCGTGCGCGTCTGTCAGGCCCATGTCGTGGAACATCGCGCCGATATAGAGCAGTTCGGGATCGAACTCGAGCTTGCGGCGGTTGCCGGTCAGCGCCCCCCAGAAGAACACGCGGCGGCTGTGATTGTAGAGCAGATCGTCCTCGGTATCGCGGACCAGCTGGGTGGCGGCGCGGGCCATGGCACTGTCGGGGACGCGGATGCCGGCGATGATCTCGGTCATTTCAAGATGCTCCTTGATGTGGCAAGACGGCGCCGTGGCGTGAGAACACGCGCGAGGCGATCATCCTGTTGAATGTCCGGATCGCTCGACGGCGCGATCCGTGCTGTCGTTGTCGCCTGTTTCGGCGGCGGCTCGCAATGATCGCGCGCCGCCGGATCGGGCCAACGACACGTCGTTTCGCGCCAGTGCGACGAGGAGATGACGACGAGGAGAAGACATGGCCGTGCAGAGGGTGGCGATCGCGATCCACGACGGGGTACAGGCGCTGGATGTCGCAGGTCCCGTGGACGTGTTTGCCGAAGCCAACGGCTTCATCGCCGGTGGCGACGGCTACGAGACGGTTCTGGTCGCGGGCTCTTGTGTGCCGCTGCGTGCCTCGAACGGCATGAAGATTTCAGCCGACCTCAGCTTCGACGACGCGCAGGAGGCGTTCGACATCGTGCTGGTTGCGGGCGGTCCGGCAATGCCGGACGCGACGCCTGATCCCGGCATGATGCACTGGCTGCGGTCGGCATCAGGGCGCGCCGGGCTCTACGGCTCGATCTGCACCGGCGCGTTCGCGCTGGGCCATGCAGGCTTGCTCGACGGCCGCAAGGTGACGACCCATTGGCAGAACGCGCAGCGGCTGGCGTCGCGCTTTCCGGCCGCCGAGGTGATGTTTGACCGCATCTATATCAGGGACGGGCGTCTGATGACGTCGGCGGGCGTGACCGCCGGCATCGATCTCGGCCTTGCGCTGGTCGGCGAACGGCACGGACCGCAGGTCGCCGTCGCGGTGGCAAAGCGGCTGGTCGTGGTGGCGCAGCGCCAGGGTGGGCAATCCCAGTTCAGCCCCTATCTCACCGCGCCGGTCGACGAGGATTCGCCGATCGCCCGCGCCCAGGCTCATGTCATGGCGCAGGTCGGCGAGCGCCACACGCTGCAATCGCTGGCGGACGCCGTCGGCATGAGCGTACGCAATTTCGGCCGCGCGTTCGCGCAGGCGACCGGGATCACGCCGCACGAATTCGTCGAGCGCGCGCGGGTCGATGCCGCGCGACGGCTGCTCGAGGGCTCCGATCGACCGTTGAAGGCGGTCGCCTTCGATTGCGGCTTCGGCTCGGCCGACCGCATGCGCATCGTGTTCAGCGAGCGTCTCGGCGTGTCGCCCGCGCAGTACCGTGCCAGTTTCCGGGCAATTTGAACGCCTGCTCTCGGACGACTCCGACAAGCCGCAGGATCGCGGCAAATAGAGCGGATCAGCCGAGCCCGAGCGACTTGCGCGACTTGCGCGTCAGCTTGGCTGCGATGAGCGCATGCGCCTGCTCGAGATAGGCCTTGAGCTCGGGATCGGAGAGGGCGCTGTTGCCGACGAGCTGCACCCATTTGGCGCGCGCCAGATAGGGCGCCGGTCGCGCCAGCCCCTGCTCGATCAGCATTTGATAGGCCATGGTCGAGGTCTTGAACATGAAGCCGCCGGACCGCTCGATGAAGCCGCCGGACAGCGCGAACATCTTGCCGCCCACCTTGAACACGGACGTTCCCTCCCACTGCACCACCTTGGTCACAGCATGAAGGCGCAGGCACGTGGTTTCGAAGACTTTTGGGCTCATGCGGCGCTGCGTTCGGACGGGAAGGGGCCAAGCCATAGGCTGCCCCGGCGCGCGCCGACAAGCCGAATGTCGCGCGGCCTGACCGGGTGCCCGAGAACGTTGGGACAGCTTTGCCCTGTCCATCCTCACGAAATCGTGGTTTGCCGAACGATACATCTGAAAATATATCGTACGATATGTTTTGAGAAAGGAAAAACAATGAGAAAATCCCACTTCCACGACCGCGACGACGACGGCCTCCGGTTCGGCTTCTTCAGCATCGGCCACCGGGGCGGGCGGCATCGCTTCGGCCGCGGCGGGCACGGCTTTTTCGGACGCGGCGCCGGCGGCGACTTTCCGGGGTCTCGACGGCTGTCCTCGCAGGACCTGCAACTGGTGATCCTGGCACTGCTCGGCGAGCGGCCGGCCCATGGCTATGAGTTGATCAAACTGGTCGAGGAGCGTTCGGACGGCTTCTACAGCCCGAGCCCGGGCGTGATCTATCCGGCGCTGACCTTCCTCGAGGAAGTCGGCCACGCCAGCGTGACGCAGGATGCGGCGCGCAAGCTCTACAGCATCACCGAGCAGGGCAAGGCATATCTCGCCGAGAACCGCGCGACGGCGGACGCCATCCTCGCCGCGCTCTCGCGGATCGGCCGCCGCATGGAGGACGTACGCGAGGCCTTCGCCGGCGTCAGCGATCTCGACAACGGCGCGTCCGATGAATTGCACCGCGCCCGCCACGGGCTGAAGCGAGCGCTGCGCGCCAAGCACGGCTGCGACGCCGCCGAGGCGCGGCGGATCGCGAAGATCCTGGACCGCGCTACGGCCGAGATCCTGCAGCAGTGAGGTCGGGAGCGTTGAAGGAGAGGCATCATGTCCAGTGATCAACCGCACAGCGCCATCGCCGATCCGCGTGTCGCCGCCGTCATCGAACGCCTGCAGGCCACGCGCCGCAGGCCGGTCGAAGGAGGACCGCGCTGGAATCAGGCGAGCAGTCGCGATCCGCACGCCTATGCCGAGCAGGGTTTCTCGATCAATCCCGAGCAGGGCGAACTGATCTATCTGTTGTGCCGTGGCCTGCGCGCCAGGCGCGTCGCCGAATTCGCGACCTCGGTCGGGATGTCGACGCTGTATTTCGCCGCTGCGATCCGCGACAATGGCGGCGGCACGGTGATCGGGTCGGAGATCGTGCCGGCCAAGGTCGAGACCGCGCGGCGCAATCTCGCCGATGCCGGCCTGGCCGATTATGCCGAGATCCGCGAGGGCGATGCGCGCAAGACGCTGCGCGATCTCGGCGGTGCCGTCGACTTCATCCTGATCGACGGCTGGCCCGGCGATACCGGGCCGTCGCTGGCGCGGCAGGTGATCGAGATGACCGCCCCGCAACTTCGGATCGGCGGTTATCTGATGAACGACAATGCCGAGCCGGACTTCCTGGAGTTCGTGCGCGATCCCAGGAACGGCTTCGTGTCGATCACGCTGCCGCTCAAGGGCGGCACCGAACTGAGCCTGAAGGTGGCGTGAATTCAATGCGGCGCGAGGGCTGGATTTCACAGACGGTTGCTGCTCTGCTCCAGGCAAAACAGGAGCTCAGAGCCGCATGTCAGCAATCCCATCCACTCATCCGCTGGATCGTCCGATCTGGAGCGCGCTGACCACACGGCAGCGCGATCTCGCGGAAGGCGGCCCTGATGCGCGGCGCTTTCCGGTCGCAATCGCGCCGTTCGCCGACATGGTCGACATGTCCTCGAAGAGTTTTGCCGCGCTCGGCGCGATGCTGTCGGGACCCGAGATCGCGGTGCTGTTCACGCCCGATCCGGTGACCGTGCCGCCGCAGTTCAAGCTGCTGCTGGCCGAGACCGGCGAGCAGATGGTCGGCGCGGCGGCCGAGAGTTCACCGCCCGGCGTCGAGATCGTCAGGCTTGGAGCAGCAGACGTTCCGGCGATGATGGCGCTGGTCGAGCTGACCAAGCCCGGTCCGTTCGGCGCGCGGACGCTTGAGCTCGGCACTTTCCTCGGCATCCGGGTCGGCGGCGAGCTGGTTGCGATGACCGGCGAGCGGATGAAGCCCGGCAATTACACCGAGATGACCGCGGTCTGCGTGCATCCGGATCATCGTGGCCGAGGCTACGCGCAGGCGCTGCTGTCCGCCGTCTCGCGCCAGATCGTGGCACGCGGTGAGATTCCCTTCCTGCACGTCTTCACCAACAATCATTCGGCGATCGCGCTCTACCGGCGGCAGGGCATGGACAT
Organism: Bradyrhizobium jicamae; assembly: GCF_018130215.1. Classification (GTDB taxonomy): domain Bacteria; phylum Pseudomonadota; class Alphaproteobacteria; order Rhizobiales; family Xanthobacteraceae; genus Bradyrhizobium; species Bradyrhizobium jicamae_A. Next base: position 435 of record NZ_JAFCKQ010000029.1, on the reverse strand, counting down.
CCGCCGCAGCCTGCACATCACGGTGTTGCAGAAGCAGGGGTAGGGCGGGCATGGCGGCCACGCCGACCCGACGGGCAAATCAGTAAAAACCTGTCAATGTCTCGTTGCAAAAATAATTCGGTTTATCGGAACGATGATTCGGTGTATAGAGTTTCCCGTCTCACCCGCTCGAGGGGCGCTCGCGATCGTCACGAACGTTGTGGTGGGATGCGGTGGACGCTGATGTCGCGATTGACGGTCGCGGCAGATGGCGGACGGCGAAATCGTGCAGGCCTGACGCCCTGGTGGCAGGTGTCTCCCGCGAGATGCGAAAGCATCTTCGCGAGACGGTGACAAAAGAGCCCAGTCTCGCCGGGGCGAGCACGTATAAGCCGTAACCCATCGCGCAGGGAAAGCCGGGTTGTTCCCGGTTACACCTGTGGTCCTACCCCCGTG
>NZ_JAFCKQ010000028.1 GCF_018130215.1 Bradyrhizobium jicamae | reverse complement strand
TTGTCACCGCTTTCGCAAAGATGCTTTCGCACGCTTCACGAGAGGACACCTGCCACCAGGGCGTCAGGCCTGCACGATTTCGCCGTCCGCCTCATGCGCTCTCGTCAGTCACGCACGCAGCGTCCACCGCATCCCACCACCACGTTCGTGACGATCGCGAGCGCCCCTCGAGCGGGTGAGACGGGAAATTCTATACATTGATTCTGTCTACCGATAAACCGAAATATTTTTGCGGCGGGGGCTTGCCCCGTCGGGCAAATCAGTGCCAGCGCGCGATTGCGCCCTTGCAATTCCGTCAGGCCTTGCCGCAGAGCCGCGCCGAGATGGCGCGATAGCCGCGCAGCCACATGTGATCGAAATCGAGGTCCATCGGCAGCGGCTGTGACGAGACCCGTGCGATCACCATCTCGCTCGCGGGATCGATGTAGATCCACTGGCCATGGATGCCGACCGCCGCGAACGGCGTTTCGCCGCGCTCGATCGTGTACCATTTGCTGCGGTAGTTGCCGTTCGGAAACACCTGGGTCAGGTCGCCGCGCGACCAGGCCTCGGCGTTGCCGCCATGCCTGATGTCGTCGATCCACCAGCTCGGCACCACCTGCCGGCCGTTGCTGACGCCGTGATTGCGCATCATCTCGCCGAACCGGGCGAGATCGCGCAGCGTGGCGCTGATGCCGCCGGCGACGCGCGCCGCGCCGCGGGAATCCACCGTGATGCACGCGTCGTGCTCGGCGCCCATCGGCTGCCACAGATACTGCGACAGGATCTTCGCATACGAGATGCCGCAGGCGCGCTCGTAAACCCAGCCGAGCACGTCGGTGTTGGTCGAGACGTAGTGGAAAGTGTGGCCATGCGGATTGCCGTTCGGCCGCAGCGTCCGGAGATAGTCGCGCAGATTTGTCGGCGGAACGCTCGGATCCGGTGCCTCCCATCCGGTCGAACGGCGATACTTCATGATATCCCCGTCAGGGTCCAGGTAGTCCTCCTCGAAGCGGATCCCGACGCTCATGTCGAGCAGGTGCCGCACCGTGCAGCCGCTGCCATAGACCGACCCCTCCATCTCCGGGATGTAGCTGACAACGGGCGCGTCGGGATCGAGCTTGCCGTGATCGGCGAGGATGCCGCCCAGCGTGCCGGCGACCGACTTGGAGACCGAGAAGATCAGATGCAGCGTATCGGGTGTCATTCCATGGGCATACCATTCCGACACCACCTGGCCGCGATGCAACACCACGATGCCGTCGGTGTGGCTGCTGCGCAACGCGGCGGCCACCGTGATGGCCTCGCCGCGCGGATTCGCGAAGCTGGCGTCGTCGAGGAATCGAGGCGCAAAGGAAAGCGCGGCCGGCTCGCGCGACCGTGCGATGTTGGCAGTGGGCAACAGCTCGCGCACGTTGCGGAACGCCCACTCGTTGAACGGATGTTGCCGCCAGTTGGCGAGCGTGACGAGTTCGTCCTTTCCCGGAGGGAAAGCGGCCATGATGCGACGCGAATTCATTCGTGATCCAGCACTGTCATTGGGGGTCCCTGACAGGTTCCGCATGCGCCGCACCCGCGCGCAATCAACCGGATGGTGGAGGCTGGCGGCGGGTTACGCTGGCCTAACCGTTTCAGGAGACGTGCATTTCCGCTGTTTGGCCCGCAATTTGCTTGACTAGGCCGCGCGTCTGCCCCAGCGTAATCGGCATTGCGACGCGCAGACGTCCGCCATCGGGAAACATCGCAGGAAACATCGGGAGGGTAGGTCATGATTGCGCTTTTGGGCCGACCGGATCCGGCGACCACGCAGGCCATTCAGTTCGCGCGCGGAATCCTCGAGGGCTCGGCGACCGCATTCTACGAGGTCGACGGCAACCTCACGCTCAACCGCTTCGTGCTTTCCAGCAACGTCCCGCCGAACTTCCACGACCAGTACCTTGCCGGCATGAACCGGCTCGATCCGCTGCATCCGCGCTCCGCGCGCAACCAGCCGATCGCGCGGCTGAGCGTCGCACTCGATCAATGCGCCTCGCAGGAGGCCGCGACCTATCGCGCCTTCGCCGGCCAGTGTGGCGTCGCCGACATGATCGAGTTCTTCTTCCGCCGCAACGAGCGTATCGTTGCCGGAATGAGCGTGCTGTGGGCGCCGGGTTGCAGGATCCCCGACGGCAGCATGAACATCGCCGAGAAGATCCACGACTATCTCGAGTTCAACCTGACCAGCCGTCTGTCGTCCGCATCGGACGAGTCGCGCTACGGCCTGACCGCGCGCGAGATGGAGGTTGTCGAACTGCTGTGCTGTGGCCGCACCAACCGCGAGATCGGCGAGTGCCTCAACATCGGCCTCGCCACCGTGAAGACGCACCTGATCCACATCTTCGAGAAGCTCGGCGTCGAGACCCGCTCGGCTGTCGTCGCGCTGATGTCGCGGCCGCACTGAAGGCGCGCGCGGCGTCAATCGACGTCATCGCGAGCCAACGGCATCGCGACCAACGGCATAGCGACCAACGTCATCGCGAGCCAGCGGTCCGCATTGTACTATTCCAGCGGCAGTCGACTGCCAGCGGGATGGCGGTCGCCACAGGCTATGCCGACCGCAAGAATTCGAGTATCGCAGCGTTCACTTCCGACGGCCGTTGCTGCTGAATCCAATGACCGCTGTCGGGTAGAATGAGGGTCTTCTTCAATCCCGGCACTGCGGTCGGCAGATTCTCAACCGCCTTGGCCGCAAACTTTATGACGCCGTCATTGCTTCCCGCAATGAAGAGCGCTGGTTGCTGAATCTTCAGCCCCTCCCAGCCTCCCGAGATCGCCCAGTTGCGGTCGATATTGCGGTACCAGTTCAAGCCACCGCGATAACCGCTGCGCTTATAGGTGTCGACGAAGTAGGATATGTCTTCGTCCGTCAGCCAGGATGGCAATTGTTGCGGGATGGTCGTATCCGCAAGGAAGCCCTTTCCCGGTTTCATCATCAGCGATAGGCCGGTGCCGTAAAGGAGCGTCCGCACACTGCGATCGACATCCTTTTCGAATTCGGCCTCCGCCACGCCGGGCGTTTGAAAATACAGCTGATAGAAGTTTGTGGTCCCGGCATCGCGAAGGGCTTTCATCGGCGCGACAGGTGGACGTACGCGATACGGCACACTCATCGCCACAACCGCACGGAAGAGATCGGGCCGCAGCAGCGCTGAAGACCAGGCAACCGGTGCACCCCAATCGTGGCCGATGATGACCGCCTGCTTTTCTCCGAGCCCTGCAACCAGTTGCACCATGTCCGAAACGTTGTGCCCGATCGTGTACTCGGCAATTTCCTCGGGGGCGTCCGTTTGGCCGTACCCTCTCATGTCAGGGGCCACGGCGTGAAAGCCTGCTTCCGCGAGCGCTTGCAACTGATGCCGCCAGGAATACCAGCATTCCGGAAAGCCGTGGCACAGCAGTACCAACGGACCCGCGCCCGATTCAGCGATATGCATGCGCAGCCCGTTTACGGAAACGGTTCGATGGGACACGACATGTTGCGCGGTGCCAGCATCGGCCGCAGCCAAAGTGACGCCTCGCAATGCGTCGGCGGAAGCGTCCGTCGCAACGATCAGCGCAGTGGGAGCCAATGACCCCGCGATTCCTCGGAGGACGGTTCGCCGGTCGCACAGAGTAACACTCGAGAAATGACTCGCATCGGATGAGGACATCATGTTGCGCCCTTCCTAATGACTATCTCAAATGCGTCGAGTGGAGAGGTGCTTTCAAACACATGCCATGAAGCTGCAACGCTCCTTCACCGGAGCGCGCCAGCAAGATATTGACGGCATCGAGATAACCTACTCTGGAACCGGCGAGCTCACAAGGTTGCCAGAATGGTTCTGCGGCGATACGTTTTGACGGCGTGATTATTTTGGCCGGGTTACTTCCTGCTGGAGGGACCGATATGTTCGACCTTGAGCAATTCACCGCCGATTGCCGGGCTGCGCTGCGCGCCGATTCATCGCACAAGCTGGTTCGCGAAGTGGTCGCGCGTGCCGTATCGGACCCGAACTCGGTTCTCAAAGGGATTGGCGAGCCGAAGCGCGCTGGAGTGCAGAAGCTCTATCATGCGCCGGATCTTACGATCCTCAATGTCATCTGGGGACCCATGATGACGGTCATGCCTCACAATCACCAGATGTGGGCGGTGATCGGCATCTACAGTGGGCGAGAGGACAACATGTTTTGGCGACGACGGCCCGATGGCAGCGGAAGGGTCGAAGCGGCAGGAGCGAGAGCGTTGTGTGTCGGCGACGCAGAACCTCTCGGCCACAACATCATTCATTCGGTTACCAATCCGATTCCCCGCCTCACAGGTGCCATACACGTCTACGGCGGCGACTTCTTCGCCGCCGAGCGGAGCGAATGGGACCCTGAAAGCCTGGACGAGTGTCGATACGATCTGGCGAAGAACATGAAGCTGTTCGAAGATGCGAACGCGCTGACGAAATATTACGCGGAGAGGCGAAGTTAAACCCACTTGCTTTGCGGCGCTTCGTCTCGAGCAATTCACGATGTCAAGGCGAAGTCCGACAACCATTCCAGGTTGCCAGACAATCGTGTTTGACCCTCGCGCGCGAGTTTGCAGAGGCCGGTCCCTGAATTGCCTTCCTGCCTGGCCGGCCGCCTGATACGATATCCTCATCACCGGCAACGGCTATGCCCGTGGGCGTCGGTGGCAGAGAGACCGATTGCGCTCCCACCTGCGTAACCAAGGAGCGCAACGATGCTGTTCCGACGCGGAGTTCGCAGGCCGTCTCAGAATGAAATCAAGGAATTGCAGCGCCTGCGGGAGTTCGCCCTGAAGGCAAGCGAAGTCTTGAGGCAGTTTCACATGCCCGACACATTTCTCGGCCGAAAAACCCAAGAGCCGTTCCCCAGGCAGGCCCAACACCTTGGGAAAACTGGCAGCGATTATCCTAGTTAAATCCCGACCTCCGCAACATCCGCTAAAGAGGGCTTACGCGTGACAAGGAGGTCACGATGCCACATCGCAAGTACCGCGCACTGGAGCGGGAGTGCCATTTTCAGGCTGCCCTCACAGAGCACCGAGAAACGAGGGCAGAGCTCGAAAAGATGGCGCGCGAGTACAAGGCCATCGCTGACTGGTTGGAAGCGCGTCAGCGAGCGGATCGGCAACTGCCTTCCGGAGAGTAGGGCGTCTTCGTTGGCGGCCTCCGCTACCTGTTGGCCCAAGGCCGACATGAATGCAGTAGGCGTTCATGTCGTCTTTCGGAGACAGCGGACCTTTGCGATCCTACAAGTCCTCATCCTGATTCATCCACCGTTTGGTCGATTGCCGCGACGGCTGCGGCCGGCCGACAGTCCTTGAGAGATCGGTGTCGTATTCGACTGTGTTGGCGAGCGGCGGCCGCTTGCAGCATCGGGGATACGACATGCGTAATTTCATGACCATCGGCCGCTCGGTGGCGGTTGCGGAAAGGGGCATGGCCGCAACCTCGCATCCGCAGGCGACGCTCGCTGCGGTCGAGATGCTGAAGGCCGGCGGCAATGCCGTCGACGCGGCGGTGGCAGCCGTCGCGGTGCAGGGTGTCGTCGAGCCGCAGATGACTGGCATCGGCGGCGATTGCTTTGCGCTGTACTCGCCCAGGTGCGGCGAGCCTGTTGCGTTGAACGGCTCCGGCCGCACGCCCTCGGGCACCGACATCGAAAAGTACGCCGCCCGGGGCCAGCGCGACATTCCGCCGACATCGCCGGAGGCGGTGACCGTGCCGGGCGCGATCGACGCCTGGTGCCGGCTGGTCGCCGATCACGGCAGCAGATCGCTCGAGGAGATCTTCCGACCCGCCATCACGGCGGCTGAGCAAGGCTTCTGCGTTACCCCGCGGGTCGCCGAGGACTGGCGGCGATTCCGCGCGCGGATCGAAATCGACCCGCATGCGGCGGCACAGTTCCTGCCCGGGGGCGCGGCGCCTGCGGTCGGCGACATCCGCGCGCAACCCGCGCTGGGCCGAACCCTGCGCAGGATTGCGCAGCACGGGCGCGACGCCTTCTACGCGGGTGAAGCGGCCGAGGAGATGGTCGGCATCCTCGGCGGGCTGGGCGGCGCACACACGATGGATGATTTCGCTGCGCACACCTCGGACGATGTGCGTCCGATCTCGGCGCGCTACCACGATCACGACGTGGTCGAATGTCCGCCGAACGGGCAGGGCCTTGCGGCGCTGATGATCCTGCGCACCCTTGCGGGCTTCGACGTCGGCGCGCTGTCGCAGGCCGATCGCATACATCTGCTCGCCGAGGCGACGAAAGCGGCCTATCGCGCCCGCGACGCCTTCTTCTGCGATCCCTCGGCCGGCAATATCGATCCGGCCTCGTTCCTCGCCGACGACTATATTGGTCGCATTCGCGCCCGCATCGACATGAGCCGCGCCTCCGAGCCCGCGGCTTGGGACGACATCGAGCACCGCGACACCGTCTACGTCACCGTTGTCGACCGCGACCTCAACGCGGTGTCGCTGATCAACTCGCTGTTCTATCCGTTCGGCAGCGGCATCTATGCACCGACATCGGGCATCCTGCTGCACAATCGCGGCTGGAGCTTTCGTGCCAGGCCCGGGCACCTCAACTCGCTCGGGCCGCGCAAGCGCCCGATGCACACGATCATCCCGGGCCTGCTGCGCAAGGACGGCAAGACGGTGATGTCGTTCGGCGTGATGGGCGGACACTACCAGGCTGCCGGTCACGCCAATCTGCTCTCGAACATCTTCGACCTGAAGATGGACATCCAGGCTGCGGCCGAAGCGCCGCGCTCCTTTGCCTTCGACGGCGTGCTGTCGCTGGAGACGACGATTGGATCGGCGATCCGTGACGAGCTGCGCGGGCGCGGCCACGACGCACGCTTCTCCGAGGAGCCGATCGGCGGTTGCCAGGCGATCCGGATCGATCACGCGCGCGGCATCCTGCTCGGCGCCTCCGACCACCGTAAGGACGGGCTCGCGCTGGGGTTCTGAGGCGAAGCCGGGCCTGCTCAGACATCATCCACCGGATGGTGGATTGCTCGGAAACCCGACTTGCCGAACCTTTGCCTGAATATGCCGGCCTCCAGCGCGGGTCTCTGGCATGCGCGAACAGCGCGCAGACGGACGGCGCGCTTCGGGGCCCTCCCTGCGGGAATTTGATGCCTATGGACAAGAGCTTCGCCGACACCGTGTTCAGGAACGGTCGGATCTACACGTCGAACCGCAAGCAGCCCTGGGCGACATGGGCGGCGGTCAGGGCCGGGCGGTTCATTGCGGTGGGGGAGGAGCGCGACGTCGCGCCGCTGGTCGGCGAGCGCACCGCAACCGTCGATCTCGGCGGACGAATGGCGATGCCGGGGATCGTCGATATCCACAATCACATCATGATGGGCGGCCAGGCCGATCTCTACGAGCTGCGCTTCGCCTCCAGCGCCAGCGTTGCGAAGATTGCCGAGACCCTGCACAAGGCGGCGTCAGCGGCGGCGCCGGGCGCCTGGATCGTCGGGGGCCAGTTCGGCAACAATCTGCTGGGCGAGATGAACACCGCGGAGTCCTGCGCGCTGCTGGACGCAGCATGCCTCGGGCATCCCGTCGTGCTGCGCGACGACAGCTATCACAACCGCTGGGCCAGTTCGGCCGCGCTGCGGCTCGCCGGAGTGCAGGCCGACACGCCAAACCCGACCGACGGCGAGATCGGCCGCGACCTCAAGACCGGCACGCTCACCGGAATCATGATCGAGGCGGCGTCGGGCCTGGTCGAGCGGGCGCTCGCGGCCTCCGGCCACTACACCGCGGAGATGGATCGCGCCGCCGTGGCGCGCTCGATCTCGGTGCTGAACACCTATGGCGTCACCGCCTTCATCGATGCTGCCAGCATGCAGCCGATCATGGCGGCACTGAAGGGGCTCGACGACCGCGGCGAGCTCACCGCCTGGGCGGTCTGCGCGATGCCGGTGGTCGAGCCGGGCTTCATGTTCGGCAAGGCCGGCGAGGAGCTGTTCGCGCTGCGCGAGGAGTATCGCGGCGCCCATGTGAAGCCGGATTACGTCAAGGTGTTCCTCGACGGCGTGCCGGGCGCCAAGACCGCCGCGTTCCACGAGCCCTACCTGGCTGACCCCGTGCGCGGCTGCTGCTTCCGCGGCGCCACCATGCTGACCGTGCCGGACCTGATCCGCTGGCTCGGCCGCTGCGAGAAGCTCGGCCTCGCCGCCAAGATCCATTGTGCCGGCGACGCCGCGGTGACGCAGGCGCTCGACGCGATCGACGTGGTGCGCAGCTTCAACGGCCCAACCCATCTGGTGCACCAGATCGCGCATGCGAGCTACATCACGCCGGACGACATTCCGCGCTTTGCCGCGCTTGGCGTCGCCGCCGACCTGTCGCCGATCATCTGGTATCCGACCGTCTTCCTCGAGGCGCACAAGGCCGCGATGGGCGACGAGCGGGCGCAGCGCTTCTGGCCGAACAGGGATCTGAAGAATGCCGGCGCGCTGATGGCCGGCGGCTCCGACTGGCCGGTCATCCCGATCCCGGATCCATGGCAGGGCATCGAGGGCATGGTGACGCGGCAGAATCCGACCGGCGATTTCCCCGGCAAATCGCTGTGGGCCGAGCAGGCGCTCGATCTGGCCACCGTGATCGACATCTACACCATCGACGCCGCGCGGGCGGCCGGCCTCGGCCAGACCATCGGCTCGATCGAAACAGGCAAATCGGCCGACCTGATCGTGCTCGACCAGATGATCTTCGACGTCGCGCCGGACCGGCTCGCCGACACGCGGGTCGAGATGACCTTCTTCGAGGGCCGCAAGGTGTACGAGCGGGCGTGATGGACGCGGTCGACCATATCCCGGTCACGGTGCTCACCGGTTTCCTGGGCAGTGGCAAGACCACGGTGCTGAACCATCTGCTGCGCCAGCCGGAGATGGGCGGCGTCGTCGCCATCATCAATGAATTCGGCGAGGTTGCGCTCGATCACCTGCTGGTCGAAAGCAGCGAGGATCGGCTGGCGCTGCTCGACAATGGCTGCATCTGCTGTTCGGTGCGCGAGGACCTGATCGAAACGCTTGATGACCTCGCAGCGCGCCGCGCGGCCGGGACGATCCCGCCGTTCCACCGCGTACTGGTCGAGACCACCGGGCTTGCCGATCCCGTGCCGGTGCTGCACACGCTGATGACGGCGCCCGACATCGTCGGCCGCTACCGGATCGACGGCGTGGTCGCGACCGTCGATGCGGTCAACGGCGCGCATACGCTTCATGCGCATGCCGAAGCCGTCAGGCAGGTCGCGGTCGCCGACCGGCTGCTCGTGACCAAGACCGATCTTGTCTCCGGCGACACGTTGGCACGGCTCGAGGCGCGGCTGGTGGCAATCAATCCGGTCGCGGCGCTGAGCCAGGTCAGCAACGGGATCGTCGATCCGGCCAGGGTGCTCGACGCCGGACTGTTCGACCCGGCGGCGCGGTCGGCCGATGTCGTGCGCTGGTTCGAGACGGCCGCAAGGGCTGCGGTCGAGCCGCATCATCACGCGCACGATTGTGAGGGCACGCGCTGCGATCACCCTGTCCATCACGCCCACGACAGCGATGTGCAGTCCTTCAGCCTCGTCATCGACGAGCCGATCCACGGCGAGGCGTTTTCGCGCTGGCTCGACTATGTTGCGGCGCTGAAGGGCGAGGACCTGCTGCGCTTCAAGGCGATCGTGAACGTTGCCGAGCAGCCCGATGCGCCGCTCGTCGTGCACGGTGTGCAGCACGTCTTCCATCCGCCGATCTCGTTGGCCGGCTGGCCGTCGGAGGATCGCCGCTCGCGGCTGGTCTTCATCGTGCGCGGCATCCCGCGGGAGATCATCGAGACCACCCTGTGCAAATTCGCGGCGGTCAGCCGCACAGCGATCCAGCGACCCGCGGCGTGAGCTGCGTCGAGAGCATTTCATCATCTGTTGTTGTGGGAGAGGGACATGACTGAGACGAACGAGAAAACCAATGCCGCCGGCCGGCTCAACCGGCGCACGCTGCTGAAGGCCGCCGGTGCCACCGGCCTCGCATCCGCCATGAACGTGCCGCTGGTCAACATTGCGCGCGCAGCCGGCAACACCATCAAGATCGGCTGGGTGGGATGCCTTTCCGGCGTCCGTGCGCCGTTCGCCGAGCCGGATACCTGGATCCACGAGCGCATCAAGGCCCGCCTCAAGGACGGGCTCAAGATCGGCGGCAAGACCTGGCAGGTCGAGTTCGTGTTCAAGGACAACCAGTCCGATCCGAACCGCTCGTCGGTCGTGGCCAGTGAACTGGTGCTGCGCGAAAAATGCGACCTGATCCTGATCGAGGATGGCGATGCGCAGGCGCCGGTGCAGGAGCTCTCCGACGCCCGCGGCATCCCGTCGATCTCGACCATGGTGCCGTGGCAGGGCTGGATGTTCCCGCGCAAATCGACGCCGGACAAGGGCTTTCCCTACAGCTACCATTTCTTCTGGGGCGCCGACGATGTCGTGAAGAACTTCCTCGGCATGTGGCAGTCGGTCGCGACCAACAAGAAGGTCGGCACGCTCTATATCGACAATCCCGCGGGCCAGGCGTTCTCCGATCCGAAGGTCGGTCTGCCCGGCGGCATCACGCAGGCGGGCTATCAGGAGTTCTCCGCCGGCAAGTTCCAGATCGCGACCGACGACTTCACCAACCAGGTGTCGTCATTCAAGAACAACGGCGTCGACATCGTCTCCGGCTTCACCTACGGCAATCACTGGGTCACGCTGTGGAACCAGGCGGCGCAGGCCGGCTTCAAGCCGCAGGTGTGCACGGTCGCCGCCGCCTTCCTGTTCCCGAGCGCAGTGAACGCGCTCGGCGATCGCGGCGACGGCATGTCGACCGAGGTGTGGTGGACGCCGGCCTATCCGTTCAAATCGTCGCTGACCGGGCAGAGCGCCGGCGAGCTCGCCGCGGAATGGGAGAAGACCACCGGCAAGCAATGGACGCAGCCGATCGGCTACGCCCATGCCTTGTGGGAGGTTGCGCTCGCCGCGTTGCAGAACAGCGATCCCAAGGACAAGAATTCGCTGCGCGACGCGATCGCGGGTCTCGACATGGAGACGGTGGTCGGGCCGGTGAAGTTCAAGGGAACGCCGATCAAGAACGTCGCGGTGACGTCGCTGTCGGGCGGGCAATGGCGCAGGACCAAGAGCGGTAAGTCGAAATACGAGCTCCTGATCGTGCACAACGGCACGGCGCCGTTCATCCCGAAGCAGGCCGATCTCGAGCTGCTTTCCAAGCTGAGCTGAGATGGCACCGCTGCTCTCCGTCAACGGGCTCTGCAAGCGCTTCGGCGAGATCGTCGTCGCCGACGGCGTCGGCTTCGAGCTGACGCGCGGCGAGTGTCTCGGCGTGATCGGCCCGAACGGCGCCGGCAAGAGCTCGCTGCTCAACCTGATCGTCGGCCTGCTCACGGCCGACGCCGGGTCGATCATGCTCGACGGCGAGGAGATATCAGGCCTGCCGCCGCATCGCCGCGCGCGCAAGGGTCTCGGGCGGGCGTTCCAGATCCCGCAGCCGTTCCCGCATCTGTCGGTCTACGAGAACGCGCTGGTGGCGGCGTCCTACGGCGCGGGCCTCTATGGCGATGCGGCGGCAAGCTGGACGATGGAGGTCCTGCAGCGCACCGGGCTCGAGGCGAAAGCCGACAAGCTCGCCGGCGCCTTGCCGCTGATCGACCGCAAGCGGCTGGAGTTCGCCAAGGCGCTGGCCTCGAAGCCCAAGCTGATCCTGCTCGACGAGATCGCGGCCGGGCTGACCGAGCCCGAGGTCGAGCGCCTCGTCGCGGTCATCAAGACGGTCAAGGCCGATCATGCGATGATCTGGATCGAGCATATTCCCCATGCGCTGCGCGCGGTGTCGGACCGGATCCTGGTGCTGGATTTCGGCCGCAAGGTCCTCGAGGGGCCACCGGCCGACGTCATGGACAGCGCGATCGTGCGCGAAATCTACATGGGATTGAAGGCCGATGGCGTTGCTTGACGTGAGCGGCCTGCAGATCTTCTACGGCGATCTCCAGGCCGTGTTCGACATGAACTTCACCGTCGGCAACGGCGAGGCGGTGGCGCTGGTCGGCGCCAACGGCGCCGGCAAGTCGACCTTCCTGAAGGCGCTGGTCGGGCTGAACGAGCAGCGCTCCGGCGCGATCCAGTTCGACGGCGTCGACATTTCGAGCATACCCGCCGAGCAGGTATCGCGGCTCGGCCTCATCATGGTGCCGGAAGGGCGGCTGCTGTTCGATTCGCTGACCATCGAGGAGAACCTCCTGATGGGCAGCGTCAACCGGCGGACCGGGAGCTGGACGTTGCGGCGGGTGTTCGACCTGTTTCCGATCCTCGCGGAGCGGCGGCGGATGTATCCGGGGCAGCTCTCCGGCGGCCAGCAGCAGATGGCCGCGATCGGCCGCGCGCTGATGTCGAACCCGCGGCTTCTGCTGTGCGACGAGATTTCGCTCGGGCTCGCGCCCGTCGTGGTCGGTCAGATCTATCAATCCTTCGCGGATATCCGCCGCGAGGGCACGGCGGTCGTCATCGTGGAGCAGGACGTCAAGCGTGCGCTCGCCACCACGGAGCGGATCTACTGCCTGCTGAAGGGGCGGGTGTCGCTGACCGCGCCGGCGCAGGGATTGCTGCCCGAGCAACTGACACATGCTTATTTCGGCAATTAGCCAACACGGACCGATGGGACATGATCTGGGTTGAGACATTGATCAACGGGGCGCTGCTCGGCGGGCTCTACGGCCTGCTCGGCATCGGGCTGGCGCTGGTGTTCGGCGTGATGCGCGTCGTCAACATCGCGCATGGCGAGTTCATGGTGTTGAGCGCGTTCTGCGCAGTGCTGCTCGCGAACCTGTTTCCGTCGGTGCCGCCGCTGTTGATGCTGGTCCCGGTGATCGCATTGTCGTTCGTGGTCGGATGGCTGTACCAGGCGCTGATCGTCAACCGGGTCGTGACGTCGCCCGATCCGCTGTCGCCGCTGCTCCTGACCTTCGGCGTCTCGGTGATCCTGCGCAACGTGATGGTCGAAATGTTCGGCGCCGACGTGCGCAGTCTCCAGGTCGGCGAGCTCTCTCGCGCGAGCCTCGAGATCGGCGGGCTGAACATCGGCATCATGCCGCTGCTCACGCTGGTGCTGGCCGCGCTATTGTTCATGGCGCTGCAACTGATCCTGCGTCGCACCGAGTTCGGACGGATCGTGCGGGCGACGGCCGATCGCCGCGACATCGTCCGGCTGTCGGGCGTCAAGCCCGACCGGGTCTACAATTACGTGATGGGCCTGTCGCTGGCGCTGGGCGCGATCGGCGGCGTGCTGCTCGCGGTGCGCTCGAGCTTCACGCCGTTCTCGGGCGCCGAGCGGCTCTTGATCGCCTTCGAGGTGGTCGTGCTCGGCGGGCTCGGCTCGTTCTGGGGCGCGCTGCTCGGTGGCATCGCGCTCGGCATGGCGCAGCTGATCGGGCTCAAGATCGATCCCAATGCCGGGCTGCTCTATGCGCATCTGTTGTTCTTCATCATGCTGCTGATCCGGCCCTCCGGCCTCGTCTCGAGCAGGGCGTGACACCGATGCCGACACGGACGATCCTCGCATTCTCCGGTCTCGTTCTCGCCGCCGTGGTGGCCGGCGCGCCCTTCGTGCTGAACGAAGGCGTCCTGCGGCTGGCGACCGAGTGCCTGCTGGTGCTGACGATGGCGCAGATGTGGAACCTGCTCGCGGGCTACGCCGGGCTGGTCTCGCTCGGCCACCAGGTGTTCATCGCCTTCGGTGCCTATGCGTTGTTCCTGACCTCGGGCTGGCTCGAGGTCACGCCGATCTGGGTGCTGCCGGTGGCACCGCTGGTTGCCGCCATCGTTGCCGCGATCATCGCCTTTCCGCTGTTCCGGCTGCGCGATGCGTATTTCTCGATCGCGATGTGGGTGTTCGCCGAGATCGTCGGCGCATTCACGATGAAATCGCAGGCGGTCGGCGGGACCTCGGGCATGCCGCTCGCCACCAGCAAGCTGATCGATTTCGACTGGTTCGAGCCGACCATGTTCTGGCTGGCGGGTGCGCTGGCGCTGGGAACCATCGCGGCGCTCTACAGGCTGATGACCTCGAGCTTCGGGCTCGGCCTGATGAGCGTGCGCGACAATGATCTTGCCGCCATGAGCCTCGGCGTCGATGTGCGGCACAACCGCTTCGTCGCCTTCGTGCTGTCGGCGGCGGGCTGCGGCCTTGCCGGCGCGCTCAGCTTCATGGGCAATCTGTTCATCGCGCCGCTCGCGGCGTTCGACGTCAACTGGTCCGTCTACATGATGTTCATCGTCATCATCGGCGGTATCGGGACGCTCGAAGGCCCGATCCTCGGCGTCATCATCTTCTTCGGCCTGCGTGAGCTGATGACGGGCCCGCTGGGCCTGTCCGGCGGCTGGTACCTCGTCGGCCTCGGCCTCATTGCAGTGATCGTGATGATGGTGGCGCCGCGCGGCATCTGGCCGGCGTTGCGCGACCGTATCGGCGTGCGCCTCCTGGACGTGCAGCGCGCCGCACCGCGTTCATCGCCTGCGACGGTGGCATCAACGGTATCGGAACGGTCGGCCGTGTAAGCGCAGGCTTCACGCGGCCTTCTTTGTCTGTATGCTCGGCGTGATCGGTTTTGAAGAGGAGGGCGCGGCATGGCTGCGATGTCCCGGGCTTGCGGTTGGGTATTGACGGGTCTCGTCGTCGCGATGCTGGTCGCGCCACCGCCGTCGCATGCCGAGAGCCGGATGTGGCCGCAGGTCGCGGCGATGCATCCGATGGACGGGCTCACCGCGGACGAGATCCAGTCGGTCTCCATCGTGCTGCACAAGGCCGGCAAGTTCGAAAGCTCGACGCGCGTCGTCTCGATGACGACGGAGGAGTCTCCCAAGGACGAGGTCCGGGCGTGGCGGCCGGGAAGTCCGTTCACGCGGCGGGCGATCGCGACGCTGCTGACCGACGGCCACCTCTACCAGGCGCGGGTCGATCTTGCGGCACGCAGCCTGATCGGATGGGACGAGATCAAGGACAAGCAGGCGGCGCTGACGATCGATGAATTGATGTCGGCCGGAGACCTGCCGAAGCAGGACCCGCGCTGGATATCGGCGATGGCCAAGCGCGGCATCACCGATTTCAGCAATGTGCTGTGCCTGCCGCTGACGGTCGGGCCGGTGAGCGATCCCGCGCTGCAAGGGCATCGCCTGCTCAACGTTCCCTGCCTCGACACCTCGGGTGCCGCCAACAATCTGTGGGGCAAGCCGATCGAGAACCTGATGGCGCGGGTCGACCTCTCGACCAAATCGGTGCTCTCGGTGGAGGATCTCGGCGTCGTGCCGCCGCCGGCATCGACGCCATCGCACGCCTACGCTGATTCAGGAAAATACCGCAAGCCGCCGAAGCCGATCGAGATCTCGGCGCCGCAAGGCAGCAATGTCCGGGTGGAGGGTGGGCAGGTCCATTGGGACAACTGGTCATTCCACGTCCGGCTCGAGCCGCGCCTCGGCGCGGTGCTGTCGCTGATCCGCTACGACGATCATGGCACGGAGCGCGACATCGCCTACCAGATCTCGGCGAGCGAGATGTTCGTGCCGTACATGGATCCGGATCAGACCTGGTCGTTCCGCGCCTACATGGATATCGGCGAATACGGCTTCGGCGTGCTCGCCAGCGAATTGCGGCCGGGCCAGGATTGCCCCGATGGCGCCCACTTCCTCAACATGACGATCTCGGACACCAAGGGCATGCCGGTCACCTCCAACGGTGCGGTTTGCATCTTCGAGCGGCCCACCGGCGATCCGATCTGGCGTCACAGCGAACTGCTCAACAACACCGCCGAGGAGCGCCCGAACAATGAGCTCGTGGTGCGGATGGCGCCGGTGGTCGGCAATTACGACTACCTCGTCGACTACGTGTTCGACCGCGCCGGCAACATCGATGTCAGGCTCGGCGCCTACGGCATCGATGCCACCAAGGGCGTGGCGAGCCGGACTTTGAGCGACCCGACGGCGAAGCAGGATACCGCCTACGGCACGCTGGTCGACGAGCGGCTGCTCGCAGTCAATCATGACCACTACATGACGTTCCGGATCGACATGGACGTTGACGGCACCGCGAACCGGCTGGTCGAGGACCGCTTCAACGTCCGCCGGCTGGACAACGGACCGCGCAAGAGCCTGTGGCAGGTCGAGACCAGGCCGGTCGAAACCGAGGGGCCGATCACGATGCCGCTCAATGCGGCCCAGTTCAGGATCGAAAGCACGGAGAAGACCAACAAGCAGGGCTATCACACGAGCTATCAGCTGATGCCTGGCCATTCCGACGTCTCGTTGCTCGCAAAGGACGAGCCGATCCAGTTGCGCGCAGGTTTCAGCGCCTACACGCTGTGGGCCTCGGCCTACGCCGCGGACGAGAAATATGCGGCCGGGCTCTATCCGAACGAGAATGCCGAGGTCGACGGCCTGCCGAAATGGACGGCGGCGAAACGCGGCATCGAGGATCACGACCTCGTGCTGTGGTACACGGTCGGCTTCCGCCACGTGCCGCGCGCCGAGGATTGGCCCGTGATGCCTGGCCTGTGGCACGGTTTCCGGCTGCGGCCGTTCAACTTCTTCGACCGCAACCCGGCGCTCGACGTGCCGCCGGCGGTCGAGGCCAGGGGCGCGAAATGATGCGCCGGGGGCATCGCCTCGGTCGTGTTGCCTGCGCCCTGTTGCCGTTGCTCGTGGCCGAGCCGACGGCGCGCGCTGGTGCCGTCAGCGAGGACGAGTCCTTGCTGTATCTTGACCACGCGGATTGGCAGAAGCAGCCGGCGCAGCGCAAGCTGGCGCTCACGGCGGATTTCATGCGCATCTTCTGCACCGACCAGACCATGTCGGCGGCGTCGCTGGCCGACTGTCTCGACCACGACACGGCCAATGGCGCGATGTTCGAGCGCGCCATTGCGTGTGCGAGCGCGATCTCAGCCGGCCGCTGAAAGCCCGGCGTCGATTCCTTCGGCAATCCTTGTCACGTCGGCCGAGGTGAGGATCAGCGGCGGCGACAGGATGATGGTGTTGCCGGAGACGCGCAGCATCACGCCGGCCTCGTAGGCGGCGTCGGCGACCCTGGCCATCGTCTTCTTGTCCGCCGCTTTCTTGCTGTCGCGATCGGTGACCAGCTCGAGCGCGGCCATCAGTCCCTTGCTCCTGACGTCGCCAACGATCGGATGACGTGCCTTGAGCTGGGCGAGCGCGGCGGCAAGATCCTCGCCGCGGGCGGCCGCGTTCTCGTCGAGCCTGAGGCGCCGGGTCTCGGCCAGCGCTGCGAGGCCCGCGGCGCAGCCGACCGGATGGCCCGAATAGGTGTAGCCATGGCCGATCGACCCGAACGAGCTGGTGTCGGCCTCGAAGGCAGTGGCGACCGTTTCGCCGATCAGCGTCGCGCCGAGCGGGAAGTAGCCCGAGGTGATGGCTTTCGCGATCGTCATCATGTCGGGCCGCACCCCCCACAGTCGCGAGCCCGACCAGGCACCGGTGCGGCCGAAGCCGGTCACGACCTCGTCTGCGATCATCAGGATGCCGTATCGGTCGCAGATCTCGCGTGCCAGCGGCATGAAGCTGTCCGGAGGCACGATCACGCCGCCGGCGCCGAGCACCGGCTCCATGATGAAGGCGGCGATGGTGTCGGGGCCCTGGAACGCGATCTCGTCCTCCATCGCCGTCGCGCAGAGCTGTGCGAGCTTGGCTGGATCGGTCTCGTTGAATGGATTGCGATAGGTCGAGGGTGCCGGGATGTGGAACACGCCCGGCAGCAGCGGCTCGTAGTTGCGGCGGAAATTGGCGTTGCCGTTGACCGAGGCGCCGCCGAAATGGGTGCCGTGATAACCCTTCTTCAGCGCCAGGAATTTGGTGCGGTCGGCCTGGCCCTTGATCTTCCAGTATTGCCGCGCCAGCCGCAGCGCGGTCTCGACCGAGTCCGAGCCGCCCGAAGTGAAGAAGGCGCGCACCATGCCCTCCGGCTTGAACCATTCGGTGAGCTCAAAGGCCAACTCGATCGATGGACCGGTCGAGGTGCCGCGGAAGCTGGAATAGTAAGGCAGCGCGCCGAGCTGGTCCGATATCGCCTTCTTGATCGGATCGCAGCTATAGCCGAGGTTGACGTTCCAGAGGCCGCCGACCGCATCCAGCACCGTCTTGCCGTCGATGTCGGTGACATGAACGCCTTCGGCCTTCATCACGATCCGCGGCGGCTGCGCCCGCATCTCGGCGGGATGCGCCATCGGGTGCCAGATCGGCTTGGCGTTGTTCTCGAGCAGGAAATTTCTGTCGCGCATGATGGGTCTCTAGGGTTTCGTTTGACGCGTTTTCTTCACGCGAACCGGTCTCCACTTCGCTTGAAAACGCTCTAGTCCAGTTCCAGCCCGAAATGCCGCAGGGCCTCGCTGTAGGACGCGGCGGGATTCCTGACGTCGAACAGCACCGTGCGCATGCTGCATGCGGTCGCGCCGACGATGTTGCGGCGCTGGTCGTCGACGAAGACGCAATCTTCCGCCTCCAGCCCCAGTTCGTCCAGCACGCGCTGATAGGCGCGCGGATCCGGCTTCAGGATCTTGGTGTGCGTCGCATCAACCACGGCATCGAAGCGGGCGAGCACGGGCAGGCGGCTGCGGAAATCCGCGCCATAGAACAGGTCGAGCTCGTTGGAGAGGATTGCGAGCTTGCAGCCGGCCTCGGAAGCGATCCGGATCGCGCGCTCGGCCTCGGGGCGGATCACGGTCTCGGGATCTGCGCCGCGCGCGCGCTTCACGAAGGTCTCCATGTCAGGCCAGTCCTCGCCGACCATGCGGCCGACCTCGCGGCTGCGCGTCAGCCAGTAGTCGCGCTCGGAAATCTCGCCGCGCTGCATCGCGCTCCACAGCGGATCGCTGTCGGGGGCGAACGGGCCGAGCCATTTCAGCGTGCACGGCGCGAGGCCCAGCGCACGCTCGGTCATGTCGTGGGTCTCGAACAGCGTCTTCGAGATGACCCCGCCGAAGTCGAGCACCAGCGCCTGGGCGAGCGGGCGGCTCACGCAGCGACCGTGGTCTGGCCGGCCGGGACGATGCCGGCCTCGACCCAGCGGTCGAAGATCCGCAGCACCGTCTCGTTGAAGGCCGGGCTGTTGATGTGATCCTTGATCTCGTGCAGTTCGACCGGCGGCTGGATGGCGGAGCGCATCGCATCGACAAAGGCGGAGAGGCCCTCGGGGTCATGCAGGGCCTCCCCGGCGCGGTCCCATTGCTGGACGCCGCCGGTCGGAAGCACGAAAGCGACCGGCGCCTTGGCCCGGGAAAGCTTGTCGGCCACCGCCATTGCAATCCGGCGACGATCGACCGGCCGCGATGTCGCCGAGGCGAGCAGCCGGTTGTGGGCATGGAACGGACGCTGCGCAAGGTCAGTTGGTACCGACAGCCACGCCGGGAAATCCACCATGTCGATGGCGCCGGGGGCGACGATCTGCGGAATGCCGGCCTTGCCCGCATTCTCCAGCCGGTCGGCGCCGGAATTCACCACCGAGCCCGTGAGCTGGTTGGCGACCTCCTGCAGGCTGAGATCGAGCACTGCGACAAAGCCGCGCTGGGCTGCGATCGATTCCATGGCGCGACCACCCATCCCCGTGGTGTGGAAGACCACGACCTCGTAGCCGCGTTTCTCGAGCTGTGGCTTGAGCTCGACCATGTAGCGCAGGCAGCTCTTGCCGAGCGAAGTGATCGCGACCACCGGTCGCGCATTGCGCGGCCGGGTCGCGCTCTTCGCCGCACCGACGATCGCGCCGCAGGCCTGCGACAGCACCGCGGTGCAGGTGCCGTTGAGGCCGTAAAGGCCGCCGGCCCACAGGATCATCATCAGGTCCGCCGCGACGCGGTCGGGCGGGATCAGATGCGAGAAGGCGACGGTGGAGACGATCAGCTTCGGCAGGCCAAGCGGCAACGCCTGCGCGACGTCGAGCGCAAGGTCTGTTCCCATGGTGCCGCCGATCGCGATGACGCCGTCGATGGCCTCGCGTGCGGCGAGATCGCGCGCCAAATTGACGGCGCCGGTTGCCATCAGCGACATCGCCGAATTTTCGTCGCCACTGGCGGCGATGTCGGCGATCGTGGTTTGCGCGGCCGCAGCCACTGCGTGCTTGTCGTGCTCCGGCCGGTAGGGCGGGTCGCCGAGCACGCTGATGTCCATCATGATGGTCTTGCCGCCGGCTTTGGCGATGCAGTCCTGCATGAACTTGAGTTCGTCGGCCTTGGTGTCGCCGGTTCCAATCAGGAGGATGCGGGGCTGCGTGATCTCGGACATGACCTTGTGCGTGCTCGCCGGCAGGCTTGAGGGAAGGAGAGGATTTGCACCGAGCGGGCGGGACGTTCGGCGATTGTCGGATCACGCTAGGAAAACGCGGCCCGCCGCAACATCCACCTATCGGTTGATTGAAGAAAAAGCCTTGAATTGGCGAGGATTGCTCATATCAGCGACCCTGCCGGGACGCGCCTTGTCATCACCATGATGGTCCCATGCAGCAAGCCCAGATCGATCGGTTGAGGTCATCAGCCATTCCGGCCCAGCAGCTCTTTGTGGGCGGACGATCCACGCCCGCCATCGGCGAGGCACGGCTGGACGTGGTGTCGCCGATCGATGGTCGTGTGCTCACGACGATCGCGGACGCCGATGGCGCCGACGTGGACGTGGCTGTGAAGCGCGCGCGTCAGGCGTTCGAGCAGGGCAGCTGGTCGCGCGCGGCGCCGGCCCAGCGCAAGAAGATCCTGCTGCGATTTGCGGATTTGATCGAGAAACATGCACTCGAGATTGCGGTGCTCGGCGTCCGCGACAACGGCACCGAGATCGGCATGGCCTACAAGGCCGAGCCGCTGTCGGCGGCAGGAACCATCCGCTACTACGCCGAGGCGATCGACAAGGTCTATGGCGAGATCGCGCCGACCTCGGGCGACGTGCTCGGCCTCGTGCATCGCGAGCCGCTCGGAATCGTCGGCGTGATCGTGCCGTGGAATTTCCCGCTGATGATCGGGGCGTGGAAGATGGGCCCCGCGCTCGCTGCCGGAAACTCGGTTGTCGTGAAGCCGCCGGAGATCGCCTCGCTCACATTGCTGCGGCTCGCGGAACTCGCGAGCGAGGCGGGGCTGCCGGACGGCGTGCTCAATGTCGTGACCGGCCGCGGCGCCTCCGCAGGCGAGGCGCTGGCACTGCACATGGATGTCGACGTGCTTGCCTTCACCGGCTCCGGCGCAGTCGGACGCCGCCTGCTCCAATGCTCGGCGCGTTCGAACCTCAAGCGCGTCCATCTCGAACTCGGCGGCAAGTCGCCCAACATCGTGTTTGCCGACGTGCCCGACATCAGGCAGGCCGCAAAGGTGTCGGCCAACGGCATCTTCCGCAATTCGGGCCAGGTCTGTGTCGCCGGCTCGCGGCTGTTGGTGCAGTCGCAGGTCTATGAGCGCTTCATGGATGAACTGCTCGAGGCGACCGCAAGGCTCCGGGTCGGGGATCCGCTTGACTTGACCTCCGACATCGGTGCGATTTCGAGCCAGGTGCAGCTGCGCAAGAATCTCGACGCGGTCGGCCGCGCCGAGGAGCAGGGTGCGAAACGGCTAACGGGCGGCGAGCAGATACGCACCGAGAGCGGGGGCAATTTCATGTCGCCGGCGATCCTTGCCGACGTCACGCCGAAGATGCGGCTGTGGCGCGAGGAGGTGTTCGGCCCGGTGCTCGCCGTCACCCGCTTCGACAGCGAGGAGGATGCGATCGCGCTCGCCAATGCGACGCCCTATGGTCTCGCCTCCGCGGTCTGGACTGGCCGCTTGTCGACGGCACATCGCATGGTGCGCGCGATCCATGCCGGCGTCGTGCACGTCAACACCTATGGCGGCGCCGACATCACCGTGCCGCTCGGCGGCTTCAAGCAATCCGGCTTCGGGCGCGACAAGTCGCTGCATGCACTCGACGCCTATACCGACCTCAAGACCGCCTGGATCGCGCTATGACACCTGCAACAGCCGAGCGCGCGGGCGTTCTGAGCCGATTGATCGACGCCGAGCAGGAGCGCTTCCGCAATCTCCATCCGCGGGCGGCGGCCGCTTGGCAGGAAGGCAGGCAGCACCTGCTCTATGGCGGCCCGTCGCACTGGATGCGGCGCTGGGCCGGCGGTTTCCCGATCTATGTCGACGAGGCCAATGGTGCGCATATCCGCGACATCGACGGGCGCGACTATGTCGATTTCTGCCTCGGCGACACCGGCGGCATGTGCGGCCACGCCTCCGATGCGGTGACCGAGGCCGCGGTCCGCCAACTCAAGCGCGGCGCGACCATGATGCTGCCGACCGAGGACAGTCTCTGGGTCGGCGCCGAGCTGTCGCGCCGATTTGGACCGAAGTACTGGACGCTGACGACGTCGGCGACCGACGCCAACCGCGCGGCGATCCGGATCTCGCGCATGATCACCGGCCGCCGCAAGGTGCTGGTGTTCTCCGGCTGCTATCACGGCGGTGTCGAGGAGGCGCATGTCGAGATCCGCGACGGCCGCGTCGGCCTGCGCAACATGATTCATCCCAACGGCATCGATCATGATGCCGTGAGCCGGGTTGTCGAGTTCAACGATGTCGCCGGGCTGGAAGCCGCGCTCGCCCACGGCGACGTCGCCTGCGTGCTCACCGAGCCGCTGATGACGAATTTCGGCATGATCCCGGACGATCCGGGCTTTCACCAGGCGCTGCGCGAGCTGACCCGCCGCGCCGGTGCAGTGCTCATCATCGACGAGACGCACACGCTGTCCTGCGGACCCGGCGGCTACTCGCAACTCCACGGCCTCGAATCCGATATCTTCGTCGCGGGCAAGGCGATCGCGGGCGGCATTCCGGCCGGTGTGTTCGGCCTGAGCCGGCAGATTGCCGAGCGGCTCTGGAAAATCGTGCCGCATGTCAATCCGCGCGAGCGGCAATCCGCTCATCTCGGCTTCGGCGGCACGCTCGCCGGCAACGCGCTGACGATCGCGACCATGCGTGCGGTGCTGGAGAAGGTGCTGACATCAGAGAACTACCGGCACATGATCGCCACCGCGACGCGGCTTGCGACCGAGACCCGCGATCTGATCGCGGCCCACCATCTGCCCTGGCATGTCACGCAGATCGGTGCGCGTGCCGAGATCATGTTCATGCCGGAGCCGCCGCGCAGCGGCGCCGACGTGATCGCCGGACGCAAGCCCGATCTCGAAACCCTGCTGCATGCGTTCTACATGAACGAAGGCATCCTGGTGACGCCGTTCCACACCATGCTGCTGATGTGCCTGGCGACCTCGGCGCGCGACGTCGAACAGCACACTGCGGTGTTCGCACGGTTCATCGATCTGTTGCGACAGGCCGGGGTGAGCTGATGCAAACGCCTCCGTTCAATCTCGCAGGCAGGGTCGCCCTCGTTACCGGCGGGGGCAGGGGCATCGGCGCCGCCGTCGTGACGCGGCTCGCGCAGGCGGGCGCGTGCGTCGTGATCGCCAACCGGACGCTGGTGGTTGCCGAGGCGCTGGCGCGCGAACTGTCGGCCGATGGGCTGGCCGTGCATAGCGTGCCTTTCGACAAGCTCGATCGGGCCAGCCTTCGCCTGCTCGTCGACGGCGTCGCCGCACGGCATGGCCGGCTCGACATTGTCGTGCACAATGCCGGCGGCTGCCCGTGGTCGTCGCTGGAAGACCTCGACGAGTCCAGGCTGGAAGACGCGCTGGCGCTGAACCTCACGGCCTGCTTCTGGCTCGCCCAGGCCGCGATCCCGCATATGCGCGCCACCGGCTTCGGGCGCATCCTTGTGACATCGTCCGTCTCCGCGCGCGTCGCGATGGGCGGCGGCGCGCACTATTCGGCGGCCAAGGCGGGCGTCAACGCATTCATTCGCAGCGCGGCCTTCGAACTGGCGCGCGATGGCATCACGGTCAACGGCGTCGAGGCGGGCTTCATCGAGAAGCCGGGCCGCGGCACCATGAGCGCGCCTGAAAACAAGGGGAAGCTCGAGCGCTTCATTCCGGTCGGCCGGATGGGCAGCGCCGACGATATCGCCTGCGCGATGCTCTATCTCGCCTCTGCAGAGGCCAAATATGTCACCGGGCAGACCATCGTCGTCGACGGCGGGTCGACCCTGCCGGAAACCGGATTTGCCGTCGAACGGCAGTGGGGACTCTAGATGGCGCGGCTCAACGGCAAGACGGCGCTGGTCACGGGTGCGGCAACCGGTATCGGTCGGGCCACTGCGCTGCTGCTGGCGCAGCACGGCGCTGATGTGGTGCTGTTCGGCCTTGACGAGGCCGAACTCGTGGCGGCCGCGGCCGAGGCCGGCGGGCGCGCGGTCGCGGGAGACGTCACCCGGCTGGACGACATCGCCAAGGCGGTTGCGGCCTGCGGCGACCGGCTCGACGTCCTCGTCAACGCTGCCGGCTTGATCGTGCCTGATCAGCCTTCGACCGTCTCCGACGAGATCTGGGCCAGGACGCTCGACGTCAACCTGACCGGGACCATGCGGGTCTGTCGCGCGGCCCTGCCGCTGTTAAGACAGCGCGGCGGCGCCATCGCGAACATCGCCTCCGTTGCCGCGTTCAACGCCAGCCCGGACAGTGCGAGCTATGCGGCGAGCAAGGCGGCGGTCGTCGCCTATACGCGCTCGCTCGCCTACGCGCATGGCGCTGACGGCATCCGCGCCAACGCGGTGGCGCCGGGCTGGGTGCGGACGCCGATGAGCGCCTACGAGATGCGGTTGCTCGCCGAGCAGAACGGCACGACGCCGGACGCCGAATTCCAGGCGGTCGAGCGGCGGATCGCGCTCGGACGAATGGCCGACCCGTCGGAGATCGCCGCCTGCTGCCTGTTCCTCGTCTCGGACGAGGCATCGTTCGTGACCGGCGCCGTTCTCGTCGCCGATGGCGGCGGTCGAGCGCCGACGCAGAACCGCGCGGTGTAGCGAGGCTGCGGCGTTCGGCCGGCTCCCTGTCTTCAAATCCCTAACCGGCGTTGCGTTGCACATCAGCCCGCGTCGCCGCGTGTTGCGCTGCTCACATCGGGCAATCCGCGCCGTTGAACCCTTGCAATCGGCGTCGTCCGGCCGCTCGCCGCCCGCGATCTCCCATTGACAGGGTGGTTAATCTGATAGAATTATAACACATCAAGTTGCAAAAATAACAAAATGTCACCATCGTACCAGCGATGGGCGGAGCGGAGGAGATCTTGGAGCCGTCTGGTTCGGTTGCAGCACAGCCCCGGCCGCCAACGCCGCTCGTGATGGTGAGCGCCATCAACAAGAGCTTTGGCGGCGTGCGGGCGCTCCGCGACGTGAACCTCGAGGTCCGTGCCGGCGAGGTGCACGCGCTGCTTGGCGAGAACGGCGCCGGCAAGTCCACACTGATCAAGATCCTGAGCGGAGTTCACGCCTTCGACAGCGGCGCGATCGAGATTTCGGGCAGGCCGGTGGCGTTCGACAGTCCCGCCAAGTCGCGCGACGCGGGGATCGCCGTCGTCTACCAGGATCTCAGCCTCGTCGAGTCGCTCAGCGTCGGCGACAATCTGATGCTCGGCCGCGAGCCGCTGGCCCGCTTCGGCTTCGTCAGGAAGCGCGCGCTGATGGTGCAGGCCGGCGCGATGCTGACGCAGCTCGGCATTCCCCTCGACCTCAAGGCGACGGTAGGCTCGCTGCCTTTCGCATACCGCCAGATGACCGAGATCGCGAAAGCGCTGATGGGCGAGGTGCGGCTCCTGATCCTCGACGAGCCGACGTCGTCGCTGACCTCGGACGAGGTCCGCATCCTATTCGACGCGATCGGCAAGGTGACGCGCCGCGGCGTCGGCGTGATCTATGTGACGCATCGGTTGAACGAGGTGTTCGAGATCTCGCAGCGCGTCACCGTGCTGCGCGACGGGGCCAATGCCGGGACCTTCGTCACCGACGACACCGACATGAAGCGGCTGGTGAACGCGATCGTCGGAAGCGATCGATCGACGCCGGCCGCAACGCGGGCCGAGCCGCAGGCGGCGCGCCCGGTCGGGATGTCGCCGGTGCTGTCGCTGTCTGATGTCTCCAACGACAGGCTGCGCGCGGTCGATCTGTCGGTTCTGAGAGGCGAGATCCATGGCCTTGCCGGGTTGATCGGCAGCGGACGCACCGAGATCCTCGAAACCATCTTCGGCTTGCGGCCGGTCGAGCGCGGCGCGCTGGAGATCGAGGGCCGGCAATGGCTGCCGAACGGCCCGGCCGATGCAATCAATCAGGGCATCGCGCTGGTGCCGGAGGACCGTCACGTGCAGGGCCTCGTGCTCGACCATTCGATCGAGCGCAACGTCACGCTGTCGCGGCTGCCATATTTCTCGCGCTGGGGCTGGATGCAGCAGCGGGCGGCTGCGAAGCGCGCCGAGGCCGCGGTCCGCAAGCTCGCGGTGAAGGCGCAGGGCGCATCGAGCCTGGTCAGGACGCTGTCCGGCGGCAACCAGCAGAAGGTCGTGTTCGGAAAATGGAACGACCCGCGGCCGCGCGTGCTGCTGCTGGACGAGCCTACGGTCGGCGTCGACGTCGGCGCGCGCGAGGAGATCTATGGCGTGATCCGCAATGCCGTCCGTGACGGAAGCGGCGTTCTCGTCGTCTCGTCCGATCTCGTCGAGCTGATCGGGCTGTGCGACCGCATCTCGGTGATCGTGAACGGCCGGGTCGCGAGGACGCTGGTGCGCGGCGAGATCGACGACGCCGAAGAACTCCATCATCTGCTTCAATTGTACCAGGCCGGCCAGGACGCGTCGAAAGGCGCACCGCAAGAGTTGCCAGCATGACCGAATTGACCGCGCCCAATGTCGGCGCCGCGCCGACGCGATCCGACCGCCGCCGCAAGCTGCTGCAGAACCTGCTGCGCGGCGAGCGGCCGTACATGCTCTACATCGCCTTCGTGATCCTGCTCGTGGTGTTCAGCCTGTCCTCGCCCTGGTTCCTGTCGGTCGACAACTTCCTGAACATCGGCCGGCAGACGACGCTGGTGTCGATCGTCGCGGTCGGCATGACCTTCATCATCATCGCGCGCCAGATCGACCTGTCGGTCGCATCGACGCTGGCGCTGTCGGGCATGGCGGCGGCGCTGGCGATGAGCCAGATCAACAACAGCTGGGTCGTCGGTGCCGTGGCAGGCCTCGGCACCGGCGCGCTGGTCGGGCTGCTCAACGGCATCCTGACCACGCAGCTCTCGATCCCGTCGTTCCTGGTCACGCTCGGCACGCTGAGCATGGCGCGCGGCCTTGCGATGATGGTCACCAACACCAAGCCGGTCATCATCACCAACGAGACATATTTTGCGATCTTCGGCGAGGGCACGTTCCTCGGCATGCCGGTGCCGATCGCCTGGACGCTTGCCGCGATGATCGTCGGCATCCTGCTCTTGCACTACAACGTGTTCGGACGGCGGATCTATGCGGTCGGCGGCAATCCGACCGCGGCGCTCTATTCGGGCATCAACACCAGATGGGTGACGACGGCGGCCTTCGTGCTGACAGGCACGCTGGCGGGCCTCGCGGCACTGGTGCTGTCCGCGCGGTCGCATGCAGCGCGGCCTGACGTCGTGCAGGGCATGGAGCTCGACGTCATCGCGGCCGTCATCCTCGGCGGCTGCAGCCTGTTCGGCGGGCGCGGCTACATCCTGGGAACCCTGTTCGGCAGCCTGATCATCGGCACGCTCAACAATGGTCTCGTGCTGCTCGGCGTCAGCTCGCCGATGCAGCTCGTGATCAAGGGCGCGATCATCGTGGCCGCAGTTGCCTTCACCAAACGCTGATCATCAGGGGAGAGGTCGCCGGCCCTTCGCAATCGGCGGCCAAAACGGGAGGAGAACGAACAATGAAGCCAATCTTGCGACAAAGCTTGCCGCTGACCGCGTTGATCGCAGCGAGTGCGATCTCGATCGTCCCCGCCATCGGCGCCGAACTGCCCGCGACCTGCGTCAAGGGCGTCGATCTCGCAACCCTCGGACCGAAGTCGATCGTCGGCCAAGGCCCGCACGGCGAGAAGGCGGCTTCGCCCGAAGTGCTCGCGCTCTCGGACGCCGATGCCGCCAAGATCAAGGACAAGCACTTCAAGGTCGGCATCTCCATGCAGACCGTCAACCTCGACTGGTCGCAGCTCCAGATCCAGGGCATCACCGATACGCTGAAGAAATACGGTGTGACGGTGACGGGCGTCGCGTCCGCTGAGTACCAGGTCGACAAGCAGATCGCCGACATCGAAAACACCATCCAGCAGCACCCGGACGGCATCATCTCGATCCCGGTCGATTTCACCGCGACCGCGCCGACCTACAAGAAGATCGCCCAGGCCGGCATCAAGCTGGTGCTGATGGACAGCATTCCGACTGGCCTGAAGCATCCCGAGGAATATGCCACGATGGTCTCGGCGGACAGCCAGGGCAACGGCCGGATCGCGGCGCAGATCCTGGCGTCCTGCGTGGCGCAGGGCGGCACGATCGGCCTGGTCAACTTCGGTGTCGACTATTTCAGCACCAACGAGCGCACCAAGGGCGTTCGGGAATGGATGAAGGCGAACCGGCCCGACATCAAGATGAAGCAGGTCGACTTCACCGATCCGCCGAAAGTCTCGCAGATCGCCGGCGACTTCCTCACCGGCAATCCGGACATCAAGGGATTGTTCGCGGTCTGGGACCAGCCGGCGCTGGACACGCTGAGCTCGATGCGGGCACAGGGCATCGACATTCCCGTCACCACGGTCGACCTCGGCCTGCAATCGGCGATCGAGATCGCCAAGGGCGGTCCGCTGAAGGCGACCGGCTCGCAGCGTCCCTATGACCAGGGCGTCGCGGAGGCGATGGCGATGATGAATGCGCTGTTGGGCAAGGAGACGCCGGGCTGGATCGGCGTGCAGTCGCTGCCGGTGACGCAATCGAACGTGCTGGAGTCCTACAAGACCGTGTTCAAGAAGGAGCCGCCGAAGGAGTTGACCGACGCTTGCGAGAAGGCGAAGCCCGCCTGCAACTGAGCCTTTCGGCTACGACGCGCGGCCTCGCTGGGTCGCGCATCGCCGGCCAGCCTGATCCGGCCGACCCAGCCCCCGTCCGGATCAGGTGGCGCTCGTGACGTATTCGACGGGAAGGCTGCGGAAGTGCTTGCGCATCTCCGAGGTCACCGAGCCGCCGACGATGATCCGTGAGAATGCGCCGACATCGGAAAAGAACGCCGGCTTCAGGCTGCCGAGCTTGCTGGCATCGACCACCAGGATGCTCTCCATCGCGGTGGCGATCACGGCCTGCTTGACGGCGACCTCGTGAAAGTTCGAGCAGCTCGCACCACGGGTCCAGTGCAGACCGCCGGCGGAAATGAAGGCCTTGTTGACCCCGAGCCGCCGCAGATAGGACAACCCGTCCTCCGAAGAGAACGACTGCGACGACGGGTGGTAGAGCCCGCCCATCAGCATCACCTGCGTCGCCGGCCGCCGCGTCACGATCGATGCGATGTTCATCGAGTAGCAGATCACGGAGAGCGGCATGTCCTCGGGCAGGCAATCCGCCAGCGATTGCATCGTGGTGCCGCAGTCGATGAAGATCGTGTCGCCCGGCTGGATCGAGGCGGCGGCGGACCGGCAGGCGAGGCGCTTGCCCTGGGTGTGCTGGTCGATCTCCTGCTCGAGCGTGTATTTGAGCCCGGTCGGCGATGCCGCGTTGACGACGTAGCCGCCGAGCAGCGCGAGCGTCTCGCCGTCCGGACCGGCAAGGTCGCGCCGCACCGTCATTTCCGACACCTTGAGCAGCTCGGCGGCATCCTTCAGATGCAGCGCACCGCTGACCTCGACGGCACGGCGCAGCCGCTGCAATCGCTGGACGCGCGTTTCGCTGGGTCGTGCGTTCGGTGTTTCAGTCATTCTCGTCACCGAGCCTGCTTATCCGGTTGACAATGATCTTACAATGTTGTGAATTTAGCAACGGCGATATGTTAAAATAATAACATGGCCTGAACGAAGCGATCCGATGTCTGGCGATGATACGCTTCGACAGGCGGTGGGCTCCAGCGGGCAAGGCGTGGGAGGATCGCATGTTGCAGTCGACGCTTTCAATCTACCTGGCGCTTCCGCCGATTCGCTAGCGCGCACGGCGTACCGATGGCCCAGAGCGTCCTGATGCACAATCCAGCCCCGGCGCAGCCTCACGCCCGCGGCGAGAGCAACGCCCATACCGGCGCGCGCAACAGCGGCCGCGCGCTCGAAATGGATTGGGTCGACGAGATCAGGATCAACCTGTCGGCGGCCGAGCGCCGCGTGGCGAGCCTGCCTGGCCGGCGCACGGTGAAGAAAGACGCGCAGGCCGCATGGCTTTTGAAGGCGGTCACCTGCATCGACCTGACGACGCTGAACGGCGATGACACCACCGAGCGGGTGAAGCGGCTCTGCGCCAAGGCGAGGGCGCCGGTGCGGAGCGACATCCTCGCGGCGCTGGGCTTTGCCGGGCGCGACCTGCACACCGGCGCGGTCTGCGTCTATCACCGTTTCGTCGCGACGGCGGTCGAGGCGCTGGATGGATCCGACATTCCGGTCGCCGCGGTCTCGACCGGATTCCCCGCCGGCCTCGTGCCGCATGACCTGAAGCTCAAGGAGATCGAGGCCTCCGTCAGGGACGGCGCGCAGGAGATCGACATCGTCATCACCCGCGAGCATGTGCTGACCGGCGACTGGCGCGCGCTCTACGCGGAGGTCAGGGATTTTCGCGCGGCCTGCGGCAGCGCGCATCTGAAGACGATCCTGGCCACCGGCGATCTCAAGACGCTGCGCAACGTCGCCAAGGCATCGATGGTCTGCATGATGGCCGGCGCCGACTTCATCAAGACGTCGACCGGCAAGGAGGGCGTCAATGCGACGCTGCCCGTGACGCTCGCGATGCTACGGATGATCCGGGTGTATCAGGAGCGCACCGGCTACAAGATCGGCTTCAAGCCGGCCGGCGGAATCTCGACCGCGAAGGACGTGCTCAACTATCAGTTCCTGATGAAGGAGGAACTCGGACGCGACTGGCTCGAGCCTGATCTGTTCCGGATCGGCGCCTCCAGCCTGCTCGCCGACATCGAGCGACAGCTCGAACATCACGTTACCGGCCGCTACTCGGCCTTCAACCGTCACCCCGTGGGCTGAGCATGAGCGTCGCACATTACTACGAGACCATGGAATATGGTCCCGCTCCGGAGGCGGACGGCGAGGCGCGCGCCTGGCTCAAGCGGCACGAGTCGACATTCGGGCATTTCATCGGCGGCGCATTCGCAGCGCCGCGTGACGGCAAGCATCTGACGACGATCGAGCCGGCCACGGGCGAGGCTCTGGCGAAGATCGCGCAGGGCTCTGCCGCGGATGTCGAGGCGGCGGTTAGCGCCGCGCGCACGGCGCAGCCGCACTGGGCCAGGCTCGGCGGTCACGGCCGTGCGCGCCATCTCTACGCCCTGGCGCGCATGCTGCAGCGCCACGCCCGGCTGTTCGCCGTACTGGAAGCGATCGACAATGGCAAGCCGATCCGTGAGACCCGCGATCTCGACGTGCCGCTTGCCGCGCGCCATTTCCTGTACCATGCCGGCTGGGCGCAATTGCAGGAACGCGAATTCGCCGATCAGGTGCCGATCGGCGTGATCGGCCAGATCATCCCGTGGAATTTCCCGCTGCTGATGCTGGCGTGGAAGATCGCGCCTGCGTTGGCCGCGGGCAACACCGTGGTGCTGAAGCCGGCGGAATTCACCTCGATGACGGCGCTGTTGTTTTCCGAGCTCGCAGCCGAGGCCGGACTTCCGCCGGGCGTGCTGAACGTGGTGACCGGTGACGGCGCGACCGGCGCGCTGCTGGTCGAGAATCCCGGCGTCGACAAGATCGCGTTCACCGGTTCGACCGAGGTCGGGCGGCTGATCCGACAGACGACCGCAGGCAGCGGCAAGTCGCTGACGCTCGAACTTGGCGGCAAGTCGCCCTTCATCGTGTTCGACGATGCCGATCTCGACGGTGCCGTCGAAGGCGTGGTCGATGCGATCTGGTTCAATCAGGGCCAGGTCTGCTGCGCCGGATCACGCCTGCTGCTTCAGGAAGGGATCGCGGAAGACTTCCGCCGGCGGCTGATCCGCCGCATGGAGACGCTGCGCGTCGGTCCGCCGCTCGACAAGGCGATCGACCTGGGCGCAATAGTCGCGCCCGTGCAGCTCGAGCGCATCAAGGCGCTGGTCGAAACCGGAGTGAGGGAGGGCGCCGAGAAATATCAGGCGCCGGGCGCGATCCCGTCGGAGGGCTGCTTCTATCCGCCGACGCTGCTCTGGAACGTGCACCCGTCATCGACCGTGGCGATCGAGGAGATTTTTGGTCCCGTTCTGGTCGCGATGACGTTCCGCACGCCAGATGAGGCCGTGATGCTCGCCAACAACACGCGCTACGGACTTGCCGCGAGCGTCTGGAGCGAAACGATCGGGCTGGCACTCGATATCGCGCCGAAGCTGCTCGCCGGGGTGGTCTGGGTCAACGCGACCAACCTGTTCGACGCCAGCGTCGGCTTCGGCGGTTACCGCGAATCCGGCTTCGGCCGCGAGGGCGGCCGCGAGGGCATGCACGAATATCTCAAGCCCAAGGTGTGGAGCGGACGTAAGGTTCGTGCCAAGGCATCGCCGCCGGTGTCATCGGCCGACACTGCGGGATTTGGCGTGCCGTCGATCGATCGCACCGCAAAATTGTTCGTCGGTGGAAAGCAGGTCCGTCCGGACGGCAATTATTCGCGCGCCGTGCTGTCACCGAAGGGCAAGCATTTGGGCGAAGTTGGTGACGGCAACCGCAAGGACATCCGCAACGCGGTGGCCGCGGCGCGTTCGGCGGAAGCCTGGGCGAAGGCGACGGCGCATAATCGCGCCCAAATCCTCTACTACCTTGCCGAGAATCTGTCCGCGCGCCGGGACGAGTTTGTGCGGAGCATCGGCGACATGACGGGCGTATCATCCGCGAAGGCGCGTGCGGAGGTCGATGCCGGTATCGAGCGGCTGTTCAGCTATGGGGCCTGGGCCGACAAATTCGAGGGGAGCATCCACGCGCCGCCGCTGCGGGGCGTCGCGCTCGCCATGCACGAGCCGGTCGGCGTGGTCGGCGTGGCCTGCCCGGACGAGGCCCCGCTGCTCGCCTTCATCAGCCTGGTGGCGCCGTTGATCGCGATGGGCAACCGGGTGGTGGCAGTACCGAGCGAGCAGCATCCGCTCGCCGCGACCGATTTCTACCAGGTGCTGGAAACCTCGGATGTGCCGGCGGGTGTGGTCAATATCGTCACCGGTGACCGTGAGGCGCTGGTGAAGGTTCTTGCCGAGCACGACGACGTCGACGCGCTCTGGGTGTTCGGGTCGCAGGAGGCCTCAGTGGCGGCAGAACGGCTGTCCGTCGGCAACCTCAAGCGCACGCTGGTCGATCACGGCCTGGCGCTCGACTGGCACGACAGGGCGGCGAGCGAGGGACCGATCCTGCTGCGCCATGCGGTGCAGGTGAAGAATATCTGGATTCCCTATGGAGACTAGACGAGAAGTCACCTTGCGGTGATACCGATGGGGATCCGGACCGTCAGAGTTCGGGCGACTGCGAAGACAAGGGAGGGACGCAACATGCTCAAGAGCATCAATCCGCTGCTCAATGCCGACGTGCTCTATGCCCTGCGGGCGATGGGGCACGGGGATCGCCTGGTGGTGTGCGATACCAACTTTCCGGCCGATTCGATTGCCCGGCAGACCGCCCTTGGTGAGCTGCTGCGCATCGACAATGTCAGTGCCGCCAAGGCTGTCGAAGCCATTCTCTCGGTCATGCCGCTCGATACGTTCATCGATGACGCGGCCATCCGCATGGAGATCGTCGGCCAGCCGCAGGAGGTGCCGCCGGTACAGCGCGAGGTGCAGACCGCGATCGATCGCGCGGAAGGGAAATCCTGGCCGCTGGTCGGGGTCGAGCGCCATGCCTTCTACGAGAAGGCCAAGACCGCCTATTGCGTGATCGCGACGGGTGAACGGCGCTTCTACGGCTGCTTCCTGTTCAGCAAGGGCGTCATCGCGCCGGATGGAGAGTGACGACATGAGCAAGAATGGCGTCGCCGTCCTTGGCGTGTTCGTGGTCGACCTGGCGTTTCGCGCCGGCAACATGCCTGCGATCGGCGAGACGATCGCCGGATCCGGATTCGCAATGGGGCCCGGCGGCAAGGGATCGAACCAGGCCGTCGCCGCCGCGCGCGCCGGGGCCGGGGTTACCTTCATCTCCCGGATCGGAAGCGATGCCTTCGGCGAGCTTGCGATCAAGACCTGGGAGGCCGAGGGAATCCGGCCGCATGTTGCCAAGGTCGCCGACGCGCCAACCGGCGCGGCCTTCATTTATGTCCACGAAACACGCGGCGACAACGCGATCATCGTGGTGCCGGGTGCGGCCGGCGGCATCAGTCCCGCGGATATCGATGCGGCGGCGGGTGCCATCAGCGCCAGCCGCGTGTTCGTCACCCAGCTCGAGCAGCCGGTGGATGCCGCGCTCCGCGGGCTCGAGATCGCGCGCGCCGCTGGCACCATCACGGTGTTCAATCCTGCGCCGGCGCTCAAGTTCGATCCTGGCCTGTTCGCGCTCTGCGACTACGTCGTTCCCAACGAGACCGAGGCCGAAGGGCTGACGGGGATCGCCGTGGGAGACCTTGCCGGCGCGCGCCGCGCCGGCAACGCCCTGCTGGAAAAAGGGGCGGGCACGGCGCTGATCACGCTCGGCGAGCGCGGCGCACTGTTCCATTCGCGCGATCGATCCCTCCACGTGCCGCCCTTTGCCGCCGGCAAGGTCGTCGAAACGACGGGCGCCGGCGATGCGTTCGTCGGCGGCTTTGCGGCGGCGCTGGCAGCCGGGGCGGAGCCTCTCGAAGCTGCACGCTTTGGTTCGGCGACCGCCGGGATTTCGGTGACGCGCCCGGGCACCGCGCCCGCCATGCCTCGGCGGGCGGAAATCGAGGCCCTTCTGAAGGAGCAGTCCGCTTCATGATGCGGAATGATCCGATCAAGCACGTTTTCATCTGGCCGGCGGTGCTCGTCGTGCTGGCGATCTCGATCTTTCCGCTGATCTATTCGTTCACCACCAGCTTCCTCAGTTATCGCCTGATTCCGCCGATCCCGCCGCGCGTCGTCTGGCTCGGCAATTACGCATCGCTGCTGCAGGAGCCGAGGTTCTGGAATGCGATCTTCACGACG
Organism: Bradyrhizobium jicamae; assembly: GCF_018130215.1. GTDB lineage: Bacteria > Pseudomonadota > Alphaproteobacteria > Rhizobiales > Xanthobacteraceae > Bradyrhizobium > Bradyrhizobium jicamae_A. Next base: position 58,411 of record NZ_JAFCKQ010000028.1, on the reverse strand, counting down.
ACGCTGATCGCCTTCATCGCGGTGGGGCTGCAATACGTGATCGGTTTCGGCGTGGCGCTGGCGCTGAATGCGCGCGTGCCGGGCGAGCGGCTGTTCCGCGTCGCGCTGCTGTTGCCGATGCTGCTGGCGCCGGTCGCCGTCGCGCTGGTCGCGCGCATGATCTTCAATCCGACCATGGGGCCGCTCAACCAGTTCCTGTCCGAGTTTGGCCTGGTCAATCTGCCGTTCCTCACCAACGGACATTGGGCGCTCGCCTGCATCATCGCGGTCGAGGTCTGGCAGTGGACGCCGTTCATCATCCTGATGATGCTGGCCGGCCTGCAAACCTTGCCCGAGGACGTCTACGAGGCCGCGGAGCTCGAGAACGCCAGCGCATGGCAGCAGTTCTGGGGCATCACCTTTCCGATGCTGCTGCCGATCTCGGCCGCCGTCGTCTTCATCCGGCTGATCGAGAGCTACAAGATCATGGACACCGTGTTCGTGATGACGGGCGGCGGGCCGGGTGTGGAAACCGAGACCCTGACGCTGTTCGCCTACCAGGAGGGCTTCAAGAAATTCAATCTCGGCTATACGTCGGCGCTCAGCTTCCTGTTCCTGATCGCGATCACGATCATCGGTGTCACCTACCTGGCGCTGCTGCGGCCGCATCTGGAAAAGCGTCGATGAGCGGGCAGGGCCTGACCGGACTGTCGCCATGGAGCCGCCGCCTGGTCACGGCCGGCGTTCTCGCCTGGTGCCTGATCACGGTGTTTCCGCTCTATTGGGTGGTCGTCACCGCATTCAAGACGCCGCCCGGCGTCGTCGGCGGACCGACCTATCTGCCGTTCATCGATTTTACGCCGACCTTGCAGCCCTTCATCGATCTCTATCAGGGCATCCGCGGCGAATTCTTCCGCACCTTCCTGAATTCGACCATCGTCGGCCTGTCGGCGGCGGCGATCGCGACCGCGATCGGCGCGATGGCGGCCTATGCGCTGGTGCGCTTCGAGTTCAAGGTCCGGTTCGGCGCCGGCCTGATCTTCTTCCTGCTCGCGCTCGGCGGCTATCTCCTGTTCAACACCTCGCTCGGATTCACGCGGCCGCAGGCGCTGCTGCTCGCGTTCCCGGTCGCGCTGGTCGTTGCCGTCGTCGCCAACCGCCTGCCGCTGCCGGGGCCGGTCCTCGGGAATGAAGATATCCTGTTCTGGTTCGTCAGCCAGCGCATGTTCCCGCCGATCGTCACGGCCTTTGCGCTGTATCTGCTCTACAGCGAGATCGGCCGGCTCGGCTTCCAGCTCATCGACAGCTATATCGGCCTGACGCTGTGCTATGTCGCGTTCTCGCTGCCGATCGTGGTCTGGCTGATGCGCGACTTCTTCGAGGCCGTTCCGATCGAGGTCGAGGAGGCGGCGATGGTCGACAATGTGCCGACCTGGCGCATCTTCTTCGGCATCGTGGTGCCGATGTCGATGAACGGCCTGCTCGCGACCTTCATGATCACGCTCGCCTTCGTCTGGAACGAGTTCCTGTTCGCGCTGTTCCTGACCAATTCCAGGTGGCAGACGCTGCCGATCCTGGTGGCGGGACAGAACAGCCAGCGCGGCGACGAGTGGTGGGCGATCTCGGCCGCGGCGCTGGTCGCCATCGTTCCCATGATGATCATGGCGGGCCTGCTCAGCCGCATGATGCGGTCGGGCCTGCTGCTCGGAGCCATCAAGTAAGAAAACTGAGAATAGGGAGGACTAGACCATGTTGCGACGAACGTTCCTGATGCTTGCGACCTCACTCGCGACTGCCTGTGCCGTGAGTCAGGCAAATGCGGCCTGCAGCCCGGACTATACGGGTGTCACGCTTACGGTGGCATCGCAGACCGGGCCCTACATTGCGTCCGCGCTCAAGGCCGGTGCCGACGAATGGGCCAAGAAGACCTGCGGCAAGGTCAATGTCGTGGAGTTTCCGTGGTCGGAGCTCTACCCGAAGATCGCGACCTCGCTCACCGCGTCGGATGCGACATTCGATCTGGTCAGCTTCGCGCCGGCCTGGCTGCCGGACTTCGTTCCGTATCTCAGCGAGATGCCGAAGGACATGCAGTCCGGCAAGGATTGGGACGACATCGAGCCCGCCTATCGCGAACGGCTGATGGTGTGGGAAGGCAAGATCTATTCGCAATCGATGGACGGCGATGTCCACACCTACACCTATCGCACCGATCTGTTCAGCGATCCCAAGGAGAAGGACGCCTTCAAGGCCAAATATGGCTACGACCTCGCGCCGCCGAAGACCTGGAAGCAGTATCTCGACATCGCCGAGTTCTTCCAGCGTCCCGACAAGGGGCTGTGGGGGACGGCGGAAGCCTTCCGCCGCGGCGGCCAGCAGTTCTGGTTCTTCTTCAGCCACGCAGCGGCCTACACCAACAACCCGAATTATCCGGGCGCGATGTTCTTCGACCCCGAAACCATGGACGCCCAGATCAACAATCCGGGCTGGGTGAAGGGGCTTGAGGAATATATCCGCGCCTCCAAGCTCGGACCGCCGAACGCGCTGAACTTCTCGTTCGGCGAGGTGAACGCGGCGGTGGCCGGCGGCCAGGTGGCGGAGTCGATCGGCTGGGGCGATACCGGCGTGATTGCGGCCGACCCCAAGCAGTCGAAGATTTCGGGCAAGGTCGGCTCGGCGATGCTGCCCGGATCGGACCAGATATGGAACGCCAAGACAAAGACGTGGGACAAGTTCCCGTCCGTGCTGCCCGGTCCGTTCATGGCGTTCGGCGGCTGGCAGATCGCGGTGCCGAAGGCAGGCAAGAACCAGCAGGCGGCATGGGACTTCGTCAAGACGCTGACCAGCCCCGAAGTCTCGGGCCAGGCGGCGATCACCGGCGGCAGCGGCGTCAACCCCTATCGCAAATCGCACACGGCCAATCTGCAGCTTTGGAGCAAGATCTTCACGCCTGAAGAGGCCAAGGAATATCTCGGCGCGCAGTCGGACTCGATCAACGCCAAGAACGTCGCGCTCGACATGCGTCTGCCCGGCTATTTCTCCTACACCGAGGTGGTCGAAATCGAGCTCGGCAAGGCGCTGGCCGGCCAGACCACGCCGCAGGCTGCGCTCGATGCGATGGCGAAGGAGTGGAACCGGCTGACCGACGAGTTCGGCCGGGCCAAGCAGCTCGCCGCCTATCGTGCGGCGATGGGCCTGCCACCCAAGAACTAGCATGCTAATGAAAGGACCCGGGTGACGCGCGAGCGTCGTCCGGGCCTCAACGCTTACTCTGCGAGAGACAGAAAACCACTCCATGGCGCACGTCGAGATCGAGAATGTCAGCAAGGCCTACGGCCCCTACAAGATCATCGAGGGGCTCGATCTCAACGTGGCCGACGAGGAGTTTGTCGTGCTGGTCGGGCCGTCCGGCTGCGGCAAGACCACGACCCTGCGGATGGTCGCGGGGCTCGAGACCGTCACCAGCGGGACGATCCGGATCGGCAGCCGTGATGTGACGGAGCTGCGCCCGGGCCTGCGCAATTGCGCAATGGTGTTCCAGAACTATGCGCTCTACCCGCACATGACGGTCGGCGAGAACATCGGCTACGGCATGAAGGTGCGCGGCGAGTCCCGCGCCAGCATCGACAAGGCGGTCAAGGACGTCGCGCGCGTGCTCGATCTCGAGCAATATCTCGACCGCCGCCCCAAGCAGCTCTCGGGCGGCCAGCGCCAGCGCGTCGCGATTGGCCGCGCCATCGTGCGCAGTCCTGACGTCTTCCTGTTCGACGAGCCGCTGTCCAATCTCGACGCCAAGCTCAGGATCGAGATGCGCACCGAGATAAAGGCGCTGCATCGCAGGCTCGCCAAGACGATCGTCTATGTGACGCACGACCAGGTCGAGGCCATGACCATGGCTGACCGCGTCGTGGTGATGAACCGCGGGCGGATCGAGCAGGCGGCCGATCCGATCACGATCTACGAGAAGCCCGCCAATCTCTTCGTTGCCGGATTCATCGGCGCGCCCAGCATGAACTTCATCCATGGCGAGATCGCCGCCCGCGATGGCGCGCTGGTCTTTGCCGAACCGTCAGGCACGGGGCTGATCTTGCCGAAGTCCCGCGAGGCGGCCTATGGGGCTCACGTCGGCAAGCCGGTGGTGCTGGGCGTGCGGCCCGACCATGTCCTGCACCAGGGCGGTCCGGCGGGCACTTCGATCCGCATGGTCGTGAAGGACGTCGAGCCGCTCGGACCGCATACGCTTGTGATCGGCAGCGTCGGCGCCTTTCCATTCACGGCGCAGATGCCGGTCGGCGTCGCCGCCGAGCCCGATCGTCCCTTCGAGTTGGCCCTTGATCTCCGGCGCACCCATCTGTTCGATCGTGCGTCAGGACAGGCAATTGCGGCGGCGTGACGTCCCACGATCGCGGCGATCTGCGTGGCATTGCGCGCGCCTTGCAATCACCTTCGCTGCCGCCGCGTGATGCCAATCCCAAAACGGTGACCGCCGTTGTTTTCGATGTACGGCCGGGCTCGCATTTCGTGCCGCCATGGTTAACGACGCCGTGCGGCCACCGCAGATCCACGTGGCAGCGAAGGCGGATCTGGACCGGATATTGCAGTTCCATTCGCGCAAGCATTGGAAGTCCGGTGAGTATCTTGAGCCAAAGTCAAAAAGCCTGCGTCTTCGACACTATTTTAGTGCCGCGAGATGACCTTGCACACGCTCGGTGTGCCGATTCCGGTAAGGTTGTCCCGCCTGTCCGGATTCACGACACTTCGCCCGGCATGCCGGCGGCACCCGCCGCGGACGTACGCGCACGATCATCAACGCGGACTGGAATGGCGGGCGTGCGCGACCGGCGCGCCAACCCGGTCGGCAGGGCTGCGACCGCAAGTGTCCCCAGGGCGACGATCGGCGGCCTGCGACTGGCGGTGCTTGATCTCGAGCAAACCGCTGACTTCATGATCGACATGGTGCATCCGCGTCGACGCGTCGGCCGGCCCCTGTATCTGACTTCGGCGAATGGCGAGGTGCTGTCGCGCTGTTCGACCGAACCGATGATCGACCGGCTGTTTCGCGCCGCCGATCTGATCAACGCCGACGGCCAGCCGCTGGTCACCGTATCGAAGCTGAGGCTGCCGAAGCCGCTTCCAGAACGCGTCGCCACGACGGACCTGTTCCATGTCGTTGCGCGCAAAGCAGAGGCGCAGGGGCTGAGCTTCTACATGTTCGGTGCCAATGAAGCCGAGAACCGGGCGGCGGTCGACAACGTCCGCAGGATGTATCCGAGGCTCAAGATCATCGGCCATTCGCATGGCTATCTTCGCGGCGAGGCGTTGCAGTCCAAGGTCGACGAGATCAACGCTCTGGCGCCGGCCTTCCTCTGGGTCGGACTTGGCGTGCCCCACGAGCAGGCGTTCGTCGAAGAGTTCATGCCGCGGCTCGGCAATGTGGGCGCCATCAAGACGTCGGGAGGATTGTTCAACTTCCTGTCTGGCCGCCACGCGCGAGCGCCGAAATGGATGCAGCACGTGGGACTGGAATGGGCCTGGCGGGTCTGGCTCGAGCCGCGCCGATTGCTCTGGCGCTATCTGACGACCAATCCACGCGCGCTCTATCTGCTTTTCCACCAGACCCGGCCTCCGCTCACCACCGGGATCACGCCGACCAGAGGCGATGAATGCGACGTGCCCTCCGATCCGACCGATCCTGTCTCGGCCTTGAGGTGACCCCGAGGCGGGATAGCTTCACCGATCAATGGATGGCCGCGTACATGATCCTCTCCTCCGTCGCTTCCAGCGCGGAGAACTCCTCGACCACCTTGCCCTGTCGCGATACCAGGATGCGGTCGGAGAGCGCCATGATCTCGGGCAGGTAGGACGAGATCACCACCACCGCCTTGCCTTCGTCGGCGAGGTGGTTGATCAGCTCGTGGATCTCGACGATGGCGCCGACGTCGACACCGCGCGTCGGCTCGTCGAAGATGATCAGGTCCGGCTCCTGCACCAGCGATTTGGCGATCACGACCTTCTGCTGGTTGCCGCCCGAGAGCTCGACGACCTTGGCCTCGTCGCCGATGGCGCGCACCTTCAGCCGTTCGATCCAGGACTTGCCGACCTTGTTGGTCTCGCGCCGTGACAGCATCATCCGTCCTCTCGGGAACTTGGAGAGCAGCCCGAGATAGATGTTGCGGGCGATCGAGGAGGTCTCGAAGAAGCCCTCGACCTTGCGATCCTCGGTTACATAGGCGATGCCGGCCTTCACGGCGGGCGCGGGCACGCGGTAACGCACCGGCTTGTCGTGCAGCAGGATCTCGCCGCCATGGAAGAAATCGCGCTTCAATACGCCCGAGACGATCTTGAACGTCTCGGTCCGGCCGGCGCCGACGAGGCCGAACACGCCGGTGATCTGGCCGGCAAACACCGACAGCGAATTGTTCTTCACCATCGGCGCCATCTTGAGATTTTGCACCGTGAGAACGCGCGCACCGGCCGGACGAACGCTGCTCTTCCTTGCGCCGTAAAGGGTATTGGAGAGGTCGCGCCCGACCATTGCCTGCACGATCGCCGCGCGATCGAACTTTGCGGCGTCGTCGGTGACGACGTGCTTGCCGTCGCGCAGCACGGTAATGCGGTCGGCAAGCAGCAGCGCCTCCTCCAGCGCATGCGATATGAAGACGATCGAGACGCCGCGCTTCTTCAGGTCACGGACGAGGTCGAAGAAGTATTTCTTCTCCTCCGGAGTAAGGGTTGCGGTCGGCTCGTCGAAGATGATCACCTTGGCCTTGTGCAGGACCGCGCGCGCAATCTCCACCATCTGCTTCTTGGCGGCGCCAAGTGCACCGACGGTCGCGGTCGGCGTGACGTCGAAATTGAGCGATTGCAGGAATTGCTGTGCGGCGATGTAGATGCCGCGCAGGCGATTGTAGAACTTCTCCTGCCCGAGGAAGAGATTCTGCGCCACGGTCATGGTCGGCACCAGGCTGTTTTCCTGGAATACCATGGCGATGCCGAGGTTGCGGGCCTCCAGCGGCGTTCGTGGGGTGACCTCCGCGCCGTCGACAGTCATGCTGCCCGAGGTCAATGTCACGACACCAGCCATGACCTTTGTGAGGGTCGACTTGCCGGCGCCGTTCTCGCCGACCAGCGCGTGGATCTCGCCGCGGCGGAGATCGAAGTCGACGCCCTCGATGGCGGGGACGCCGGCATAGAGCTTGGTCGCCTTGCGCAGGGACAACACGATGTCGGTCATGCGCCGAACTCCTCGGCAAGCCCGGCCAGGGGCAGTTTCAGGATTCGGCCCGGTCCCTTGGCAATCAGCATGAGGTCGCTGCCGACCTCGACGGCCGCGACGACGCCGTGATTGATGCCGTCGACCCGGCTGTGCAGCGAGTAGAGCGGCTTGCCGTCTTCGCCAAGGCGAATGACGAGGCCATAGGAACGCGGCGGCGCCCACGGCTTGATGACGCCCATGGTCTTGATGTGTGCGCCTTGCATCGGCTCCTTGAACGAGAAGCCCGAGCGCAGGCGGGGCGCGACCCAATAGGCCGGATCGATCTCGGCCATCATGCGTCGCCGGTAGGCCGGCTCGCGCAGCACGAACTCGATGAGCTGGGTGCGCGCCGTGAAGGCCGTCAGCCAATAGCCGCCGCCGGCCGCCTTCGACAGCCGCGACGGATAGACGGGGAGGTGACCCAGCACGACCTGCGGCGACTGTCCGTCCCTGACGAAAACAAGACGATGGCGCCAGCTCTCGCTGACCAGCACCCCGTCCCTGTGTGCGCAGGTACCGAAGGCGTAACCGAGCCGGGAGGCAATCGGCTTGGCCGATCCGGTCCTGGGATCGAGCCGGAAGACGCGGCCGCTGCGGTTGAGTTCCATCAGGTCGCGTGGCCAGTCGTCGACGCCACAGGTGATGGAGCCGTCGGTCGCGATCAGGGCGCCGTCGCTCGCCAGCGCCAGCGCGTTGATAGCGTTGAAGGTGGCGTCGTTGAAAGTCAGGCTCGGCGCGCTCGACGCGGGATCGGAATAGAGGCTCACCTCGCGGCCGCCGAGCGCGACCGCAATGCCTCCGTTCGCAAGTGAGCACAGTGCCGAGATCGGCTGCTCGAAGCTGCGGATTTCCGTTGCCGTGCTGCCGTCGAGGCGCAGCAGGCGCCGGCCGTCGGCGAGATAGAGGTTGCGGCCATCGGTTGCGAAATCCTCGGGCGCCTCGCATTCCAGCAAGGTCGTCGCGGACTCCAGCTTCTGGTTCGGCTTCAGCGCGCCGTCGAAGGACGGCACGGTGATGGTGGCTTCGCCGCGCCCGAGGAAGCGGTTGGCGAAATCTCTGACGGCCGCAATCACGACAGCTTCCCCCATCGCCTGTCATACTGCACGTAGTTCGGGTCGGCGTTGTCGAGCTTGTAGCGGCCGATCCGGTTGTTGGCGATGCCGCCGAGATAGAGATAGCCGCGATGCTCACGCATCGACGTGATCATCGGGTGATTTTCGCCGCGCAGGTCCCAGAACGATTCGAGTATCTTGCCCTGCTCGTTGAACTTGACGACGCAGCCGGTGTTGATGTTGGGGAACAGCCATTCGTCGACCGGAACCCGCTTGGCCATGCGGCGGCGGAAGCCGGGCATCTTCCAGGCGAGGTCGAGCGAGGGGCTGCGCATCCCGACCAGCGCCAGCCAGTAATTGCCGTCCGAGGCGAGATTGATGTTGTCAGGATAGCCGGGCAGATTGTCCATAACGACCTCGACCGTGCCCTTCTTGGCGCCGGCAAACCAGAAGCGCTTGATCGAGCAGCCGAAGGTTTCGGCGAACAGGATCGACTGGCCGTCGCTGGCGACGCAGATCCCGTTCGGGAATTTGAGACCGCGCAGTGCGGTATGGGTGTTGCCGGTCTTGGTGTCGTAGCAGATGATGCGGCCGTTGCCGCGCGCCTCGAGGCCGTCGATCGGCCACTCGTCCATTTCGTAGCGCACGGTGGCTTCGGAGAAGAAGATCAGTCCGTCATCGGTGATGTCGAGGTCGTCGGCGAGCCGCAGGCGGCTGTCGTCGTTGACCGAATGCATGCTGCGGTTGGTCTCGTCGGTGGCCTTCTCGACGGTGCCGTCGGGCTTGATGCGGTAAAGCCCCATGCCGCCGATGCAGACATAGAGATTGTCCTGCCGGTCGAAGGCCATGCCGAGCGGCTGGCCGCCGATATGGGCGAACACCTCCATCCGCTGATAGTCCGGTGCGAAGAAGCGGATGATGTCGCCATGGCGCGAGCCGGCGTAGAGATTGTCGTTGCGGTCGAGGATCACGTCCTCCGGCGCCTCGATGCGGCCGAGGCCGATCAGCGTGACATCGCGCAGCTTGTCGTTCTGCTCGAACGGGCCGCCCCGGCCGATCTCGGTTGCCGGCGGTGGCGGGAGCGCGTGATAGGTCGGCGCGACATAGACCTTGCTGATGATGCGGGTGCGGTTCTTCTGCCAGCGGATGTCGACCATGGCGGCGACCAGCAGGATGCCGGCGAGCGCCATGCGGTTGATGCCGCCGCGCGCATTGAGCGTCGTCAGGCCGTTGGTGATCAGCAGCACGATCAGGACGCCGACCAGCGATTTGGCGACCGAGCCCTTGCCGCCGCCGAGAGTGATGCCGCCGAGCACGGTCGCGGTCAGCACGATCACCTCGAGGCCGACGCCGATGTCGCCGCCGACAGTGCCGAGACGCGCGGCGAAGAACAGCGCGGCGATGCTGGTGAGCACGCCGCTCGCGACGTAGCAAAGCGCGATGGTGCGGCGAACCGGAATGCCGGAGTTATAGGCCGAGCGGCGCGAGCCGCCGATCGCGGTAATGTGCCAGCCCGGGCGCAGCCGCGTCATGAAGATGTGGCCGAAGATGGCGATCGCGATATAGACCAGTGCCACGCTCGGAATGCCGAACACGTCGCCGCCGCCGATGAAGTTCCAGGAGGGGATGTCGGGGAAGGCGGCGGCAATGGCGTTGGAGTAGCGCTGGATCAGCAGGTCGAAGGCCGAGCGGTAGATGATCAGGGTGATCAGCGTGGTGATGAAGGCGCGCAAGCGCATATAGCCGATCAGGACGCCGTTGACGGCACCCAACAGCGCGCCGCAGACGAGGGTGGCGGCGACCACCGCGGGCACCGGCCAGTTGAGCACGTCGAGCAGATAGAGCGCGCAGAAATCCGTCAGCGCGAAGATCGACCCGACCGAAAGGTCAATGCCGCCAACGATGACGACGAGCGCCATGCCGAGACCGATGAAGCCGATCTCGCCGGCCTGGCGCGCGGTATCGGCAAGGCTCGCCGGCGACAGGAAATGATCGATGGACTGGCTGAGCGCGAAGCCGACAATCAGCAGGAGGATGACCGGGATCGCGGTCTCGGTCCACCGCTTGGACAGGATCTCTCCGAGCAGATGATCAGGCCAATAGCGGTAACGCAGGCTCGTCAGGGTGTCGCGCATCGGCATTCCAGCAGGCGTTGGATATCGGTGATTGGCGTCCCGGGTCAGCCGGATCCGGGACGCCATGCGGAGGGGGCCGGACTATTTCTTCAGATCGCTGAGATTCCAGCAGGCGGTCGCGCTGTCGGCGTTCTCCTTGGTGATCGGCACCAGCGTGGTGTAGGCCGATCCCTTGACCGAGCCGGCCTTGGCACCGGACGACAGCAGCCACTTGATCATGGCGGCGAGATCAGCGGCCTGCGTCGGCACGTCGTAGCTCAGGTTGAGGTCGAAGGCGCCGGACTTGACGAGCTCGCAGGCGCCCTTGCGCTCGCCGCCGCCGGAGGTCGCGACGAACACCTTTCCGGTGAGGCCGGCTTCCTTGACCGCCGCCGCGGTGCCGATGTCCATGCCGTCCCAGAAGCCGACGATGCCGCAGAGGTCCGGATTCTGCTTGAGCACGGTCTGGGTGATCGCCTTGGCCTTCGCCGCATCCCAATCCGCCGCCTGGCTCGATACCACCTTGATCTCCGGATGCTTGGCGAGAACGTTCTCGACTCCCTTCAGCGTGTAGGCGCTCGCCGCCGCCGACAGTGCGCCCTGCACGATCGCGATCTTGTTCGACTTGCCCTGGCAGGACTTGACCACCGCATCGGTGTCCCGCTCGCCGATCTCGATCCAGTTGGCGCCGACGAAGGCCGAGCTGCGATAGGCCGAGCCCATGTTGATCTGGATGACGTAGATGCCCTCATTCTCGGCACGCTGCAGCAGCTTCGCATAGGTCTGCACGTCCGGATTGTGGATGATCATCACGGCCGGCTTCTCGGAGATCAGCGAGGTCACCGCCTGCGCGCCGGCATTGGTGTTCCAGTTCGGGTCACGGATCTCGAACTTCACGCCGTAGGGCTCGAGCTCCTTCTTCATGCCGGCGTACCAGCCTTCGGTCAGGTCGAAATTCATGGCGACCGGAACATAGGCGACCGTCTTGCCGGCGAGAGCTTCCTTGAACGGTTTCTGGAACGGCTCGTCGAGTCCCTGCTGCGCCAGGGCCGGCGCGGCGATGGCCGCAAGCCCTAACGCCGCAACGATGACCTTGGCAGAACTGACAACGCGCTTCATTGCTTCCTCCATGGGTTTGGTTGGTGTTCTCATCGCTTCACTCAGATGTCGCCCTGCTGTGCCGTTTCTTCGTTGCGCGGATTCAGGAACGAATCCGTTATGACCGCGAGCAGCAGGACCACGCCCTTGACGAGGTTTTGCCCGGCGTAGGAGATATCCATGATGGTCATGCCGTTGAGCATGGTACCGATCAGCAGCGTCCCGATGATGACATTGAGCACGCCGCCGCGGCCGCCCGACAGGCCGATACCGCCGAGCACGACGACCAGGATCACGTCGTAGATCAGGGTCGAGTTGAAGATCCGGGTCGGCATCGAGTTCACGGACGCCGCCATCACGAGTCCGGCGAAGCAGCCGATCAGCGCGGCAATCACATATTGCAGGACGATGATCGGCCGCGACGGAATGCCGGTGACGCGGGCCGCATAGGGGTTGTCGCCGATCGCGTAGATGTAGGCACCCCAGCGGGTCCGGCGCAGCAGGAACGCGACCACGATGCAGGCGAGCGCGAACATCACGATCGAGGTCGGGATGCCGAGGATGGTGCCTTGTCCGAGCCGCTCGAAGCCGGCCATGCCGTCACTCCATTGCACGACGTCGAGCTGGAACAGCGCGGCCTGTCCGAGTCCGGCAAGCAGAAGGCCGGTCGCCAGCGTCGCGAACAGGGAAGGGACTTCGGCATAGGCGATCAGCCAGCCATTGACGAGGCCGAAGGCGATCGTCAGCAGCACCGCCGTCAGCACCGACGCCGTCAGCGAGTGGCCGTTCTGCACCATCTGCAGCACGAGGCCCGGGGGCACCGCGAGCGCTGCGATCAGCGAGATGTCGATGCCGCGGCCGATCACGACGATCGCCATGGCAAGACCGAGGATGCCGAGCACGGCGACGTTCTGCAGCAGCGTCAGCATGTTCTCGGGCGTCAGGAAACCGCGCAGGAAAATCGAGAACACGAGGAACAGGATGGCGAAGACGGCGAAGACGATCTCCTGCTGATTGAATCGAAAACGCTTCATCGCCTGGTCCTTGTTACGGGCTATGGGTGCGCCATCGGCCTGGATTTTGAGCGGGAACCCGCCGTCGTGCGGCTGCGGCTCGGCGCCGACAGCGCGGCGTCGACGAACGTTCCGACGGCGTTGATGTAGGCCTCGATCGAGGTGCCGCGCCGGCGGTATTTCGCGCGCTTGACGTACCAGTCCTGCAGCAGCGGCTTGATCAGCGATGCGGTGAGCGTGACCTGGTCGACGGAGAAGACTCCGCCGGCGACACCCTGCTTGATGATGTCGGCGATGATCCTTTCGGTCATCACCTCCATGTCGATAGCGCGCTGGCGTTCCGCCGGCGGAAACGACTTCGCCTCCATGAAGGAGAAGACGAACCAGGGCTGCATCGCCTCGCTCATGCGAACATGGGTCGCGATGAACCAGTGCAGATGCTTGCGGGCGTCCTGCCGGACGTCGGCGGGAGGCGCGGTGAGGACTTCGTTCACCGTCTCCGCAACCTCGCCGAGGATCATGGCCAGCAGCGTCGGCTTGCTGTCGAAATAGGTATAGAGGCCGCCCATGCTCAGCCCGGAGGCTTCGGCAAGCTGGCGCAGCGTCGTCGCGTGAAACCCGTGCTTGTTGGACAAAGTGAGCGTCGCGCCGATGATGCGCGTCAGGTTGGGGACGGCGAGGTGGGGCTTCTGGACCTTTATGGAATCCCTGTGGCGCTCGAGGATGCGCGCGCAAAGCGCGTCCATCGCGAACGCAGCAGTCATTCCTGGCCGTTGGCGCGCGAGAGCCACGCTGCCTCCCCTGATATGTCGTCTCGTACCCATCCATTGCTTGGGTCCGAGCGCGGGCTTTGCGCCCTTGCATCATTCCTAGCGCAGAGCGCGGCCATCGGAAAAGGGGGCGGCGAAAATTTTCTGAGCGAGCGCCCGTTCTTTTTTTCTGTGCGCTGCACGGGAAATGCGCATTGGCGCCAGGTGTGCCGGCCCTGATCCCCGGGAATCCGCCGTTCGAGCACTATCCGGCCGTGCCGTGCGGGCGCACGAGATTATTCGCCCAGGCATCGGCGATGTGCGGCAGTGAGAGCGGCCGGTTGCGGTCGAGCAGAAGTTCGAGTACCCGCGGGGGCGTGAGCGGCAGCTCCTGGACGCGCTTTCCGGTCGCGTTGGCGACGGCGCACGCAATGGCGGCGCCGACATTGAGGATCGGAACCTCGCCGGCGCCCTTGGTTCCGAGCGGCCCGATCGATGGCGCGCCTTCGTACAGGCTGATTTCGACCGGAACGACGTCGAGCGCCAGCAGCACGCGATAGGTCTCGAAGCCGGTCTGGCGGACGCATCCGTTGGACCCGATGGTCACCTCTTCGTGCAGGGCGTAGCCGAGGCCTTGCACGACGCCGCCCTGGATCTGGCCATAGATCGCGCGCCGGTTCAGCGCACGAGTCCTGGACCACGCGATAGCTCAGCACCTCGACATGCCCGGTCTCCCTGTCGACCGCGACCTCGCAGTCATGAACGGCAAAGACGACACCGACATCGTAGCCGGTCGCAGGCGGACGTGACAGGTAGAATCGTCATCGCTTTATTTACCGCCTGTTGAGCACGACCTCCGCGGCAATGCCGCGCGAGGCCGCAACACTTCCTTGCTCACGAATTGTCGCTCGGCCATCTCGCGCTTCGGTTGTAACGTGGCGGGAATGGCTTTTTCCGGTGAACCCCGGCAGATCGCGGGTTCCGCCGCAGTGTCGAGGCGCCGAGGGCTCAGATGATCTGCCGCGCGATACACCACGTCACAATCGCTTTCGTGATGCTCGCGTCGTCGCCTCATGCTGTTGCGGCAGCGGCTGTTGCGATCACGACCGACGCCCTTGATCCCGGGATCGCCGAGGAAACGCGGCTCACGCCATCATCCGGCGAACGGGTGACATCCGTCCGTGCTTTCACGCAGCGACCGGAGCCGCAGCGACCGCTGAGCGGCAACCCGCTGTGGGCGATTCCGCTGACGCGATTGTCGGCCACGCGAGATCGTCCGATCTTTTCCGCGACGCGCCGCCCACCGCCTCCAGTGCTGGCCGCGGAGCCGGCGCCTGCGCCGCCGCCGCCACCGCCGCAGACCAAGGAAGCCGTGCCGCCGCCATTGTCGCTGGTCGGAACGATTGCGAGCGACGAGGAGAGCTTCGGTATATTTCTCGATCAGTCGACCAAACGATCGCTTCGATTGAGGCTCGACGACGACTATCAGGGCTGGAAGCTGCGCACGATCCGGAGCCGCGAGGCGACGATGGAGAAGGATCGAGACAGCATTGTGCTGACATTGCCGGCACCTGCGCAAGGCGCCAATGATCGCGCCAATGGTCAGGTGCCGCCGACGCCCGCCAATATCGACGGCTCGACGCCGCTGGCCGAGTTGAAGCGGCGCTGAGACTTTCGAAAATTCCTCGCTTCGCTGCCCGCCAGCCCTGCTGCCCGTAGCGGCGTCAGCTTCTTCGACAAAAGTTCCGTGCCCATATGTCGCAATCCACTGTCATTTGCCTGTTAGAAACCTGCCAGAATACCGCAACAACGCGCATGTAGCGTCGACTTCGTCAAAAAAAGCACTTGTTAGCGACCGCAGTCGCAACAGCGGGCTGAAGCCATCGTTGGCCTCAGCGCGTTGTCGCGCGCCTGACGGCCGCACCTATTTGGCGGGGCGGCGTGTTTCGACGGTATTCGACCATTTTCCGTGTCCTCGTCGCAGCTTGCCTCGGGCTGGCGGTGAGTGGCGTAACGGCCTGGCTCGGCGCAACGAGCCCTACCGAAATGCAGCGCGCGCCGCAGGATGTTTGCGACCGCCCCGGACCCGGGAGTGCGATTGCTGAACCGGCGGAATTGCGCAGCCATGACGGCATCCTCGAAACCGACCTCAGTGTCCACGATGAGAAGCTGCCGGACGGAACGACCCGCTACTGCTATCTGACATCAGACGGGAAGCCATCGCCGACCCTGCGCCTCAAACCGGGCGACCAACTGGTCATCCATTTCAAGAACGACCTCGTCGACCTCGATACGGCAACGCCTGCGATTGACCGGGCGCTCGCCGGCGCGCCGATCTGCACGGCAAAAAAGGCGGCCAATCCCTGCGAAAGCGGCGCGATGACGCCGATCTCGACCAATCTGCACTTCCATGGACTGACCGTGCCGCCGGTCTGTCACCAGGACGATGTGCTGAAGACCTCGATCCAGCCCGATGACGCGCCGTTCGAGTATCGCCTGCGTATCCCGGACGACGCGCCCCCAGGCCTCTATTGGTATCACCCGCATCTTCACGGCTTCAGCAAGACGCAGGTGCTCGGCGGCGCTTCCGGCGCGATCATCATCGAAGGCATCGAGCGCGCCGATCCGTCACTCGCGGGATTGCCCGAGCGTGTGCTCGTGATCCGTGACCAGGATCTCGCCAATCCCGACGCACAGCCGTCGAAATCCGAGCCGGTGATGTCCAAGAGCCAGCTCGACAGTGACGGTGACGTCGCCAATTCCGGGACCGGCTTCGGCAAGCCGTCGAAGGACCTTTCGGTCAACTTCGTGCCGGTGCCATATCCGAACTATCCGCCGGCGACACTGTCGATGAAGCCGGGCGAGCGGCAGCTCTGGCGTGTGCTGAACGCGTCCGCGATCACCTATCTCAACCTGGCCCTGCTGGTCGGCCGCGCACCACAGCAGATCGGCATCGTCGGTCTCGACGGGGTGCCGCTGCAGTTCCACGGCAGCCCGTCGCCGTCAGTGCAATGGGTCAACCATATCGGCCTGCCGCCTGGCTCGCGCGCCGAGTTCATCGTCGAGGGCCCGCCGGCCGGCGCATCGGCGTTGCTGGTGACACGCGCAGTCGATACCGGACCCGCCGGCGAGAACGATCCCAACCGCGCTCTGCTGACGATCACGGCATCGGCGGATGCGGGCGAGCCGCAGGCCGCGCTGCCCGCGCATGCCGAGCCGCTGCCCCGACCGGATCGGCCGTGGGTCGGGGACGTCGCACCGGTCCGCGTCAGGAAGCTGTTCTTCTCCGAGCAGCCGGAGAATCCGAACGACCCGAACAGCCCGACCAAGTTCTTCATGACCATCGACGGCGAGACGCCGAAACCGTTCGACCCGCAATCCGACGTTCCGGACATCACCGTGAAGCAAGGCGAGGTCGAAGACTGGATCATCGAGAACCGTTCGATGGAGCTGCATGATTTCCACATCCACCAGCTTCATTTCCAGTTGCTCGACTGGTCCGGGATCGCGGTCAATGAGCCGTTCCTGCGCGATACGGTCAACGTTCCCTACTACAACGGCCGCATGCTGAAATATCCCAGCGTGCGCCTGCGCATGGATTTCCGCGACCCCAACATCATCGGCACCTTTGTCTACCACTGTCACGTCCTCGAACACGAGGACGGCGGCATGATGGGACGGATCAGGGTCGTGCCGGCGAACACCGCGAGTTCGACTACTCCACCTAACCAAAGGACCAAAGGAGAGCTTTGATGCATAGCAGGCACAAATCACGTTGGCTGTACGGTTGCCGACTTACGCTGAGCGCGCTGGCGCTGGGCCAGTTCACCGCGGGCCCCGTCCTCGCCGACGAAGGGCGGCACCTCGGGGAGCATGAATCCCGGACACCGATCAAGCACGTCATCGTCATCATCGGCGAGAACCGCAGCTTCGATCACGTGTTCGCCACCTATGTGCCCAACCGGTCCGGCGAGAGCGTGATGAACCTGCTGTCGCAGGGCATCGTCAAGCTCGATGGCAACAAGAACGCCGTCCCCGGACCCAATTTCGAAAAGGCTCATCAACTCGCCGCCACCGACACCGGCCTGAACGATGCTTTCCTGCTGAGCCCGCCGAAGCAGTCGTTCCCGAAGGACCAGCTGCCGGCTCCGCTGGTCGGCGGTCCGAAGGTCTCCTATATCCCCAACCAGTGCGGCAGCTCGCCGATCACGACCTGCGAGGCGTCGCTTGCGCTGGCGCAGCAATCCGAATCCGGCCTGCCCTCCGAGTACTACCAGTACCTGCTCACCGGCGGCACCGGTCAGACGTCGAAGACCGCCGACCAGCGCATCAGCAACGTCAGCGCGCTGCCGGCCGGTCCGTTCCAGCTCACCAACGGCGACACGATGCCCTATGACGCCTATGCGGCGAGCCCGGTGCATCGCTTCTATCAGATGTGGCAGCAGCTGAACTGCAGCCATTCCGCTGCCAGCCGCGACAATCCGTCGGGTTGCAACGGCAACCTGTTCGCCTGGGTCGAGGTGACTGTCGGGGCCGGCGCCAACGGAGCGGCGCAGCCGGCCAACTTCTCGACCGAATATTCGACGACCGCAACGACTACGGGCGAGGGGTCGACGGCGCTCGGCTTCTACAACGTGCAGAAGGGCGACGTGCCGTATTTCACGAGCCTCGTGCAGAAGTATGCGATGAGCGACAACTTCCACCAATCGGTCAACGGCGGCACCGGTGCGAACCACATCATGTTCGGCCACGCCGACATGATCCACTTCATCGATGCATCGGGCATCGCGGTCCCGCCACCCAATGGCGTGCAGGTGTTCGGCGGCACGCCCGACGCCGGCGTCGTCAATGAAATCGAGAACCCCAACCCTGCCAAGGGCACCAACAACTGGTACATCCAGGACGGCTACGGCGCCGGCGGCAACGGTGGCTTTCCGCCGCCCTATTCCGCGAACCCTGTCTCCGGCGGTGGCTCCTACACCAACTGCTCCGATCCCAGCCAGCCCGGCGTCAAGCCGATCCGGGACTATCTCGCGGGGCTGCGGATCAACCCCAACTGCGAGCCGGGGCACTATTATCTGATGAACAACTACAACCCTGGCTATTTCGGCAACGGCAAGAACGCCTATACCGACACCAATCCGGCTAACACGCCGTTCACGATCCCGCCGTCGTCGACGAGGAGCATCGGCGACAGCCTGAACGACAGGCACATCTCGTGGAAGTACTACGGCGATCAGTGGAACAACTACGTCGACGATCCGTACCAGATCAATTGGGGTGTCGCTGGCCCGACCGCCGACGAGTATTGCAACATCTGCAATCCGTTCCAGTACGACAGGTCGATCATGTCGCACCCGGATCAGGTCGCAGCCCATATCCATGACTCGGTCGACCTGTACTCCGATATCTCCCAGCACACCCTGCCGGCAGTGTCGATCGTGAAGCCGAGCGGCTTCACCGATGGTCACCCGAATTCCTCCAAGCTCAATCTGTTCGAGGGTTTCGCGAAGAAGATCGTCGACCAGGTCGAAGCATCCGACTACGCGAAGGATACCGCGATCTTCATCACCTTCGATGAAGGCGGCGGCTACTTCGATTCGGGCTACGTGCAGCCGCTCGACTTCTTCGGCGACGGGCCCCGTATTCCGCTGATCGTGGTCTCGCCGCGCGTGAAGCAGGGTCACATCTCGCACAGCTACGCCGACCACGTCTCGATCATCAAGTTCATCGAGCGGAATTGGCGCCTGGAGCCGATCACGAACCGCAGCCGCGACAACTACCCGAACCCGGTCGTCGTGCCGAACAATCCCTACGTTCCGGTCAACAGCCCGGCGCTGAGCGATCTGTTCGACTTCTTCGACTTCGACGATGGCGGTCACGGCAACTCGGATCACTGACGTCAGCCGCTCGTGACGAACAAAGATCCCGCCGGCCAGGAAGCCGGCGGGGTCAATACGTGGGAATACCGGCGCCTGCCGGTGTTGCCGAA
This sequence comes from Bradyrhizobium jicamae, assembly GCF_018130215.1. Lineage (GTDB taxonomy): Bacteria > Pseudomonadota > Alphaproteobacteria > Rhizobiales > Xanthobacteraceae > Bradyrhizobium > Bradyrhizobium jicamae_A. The sequence goes on along the minus strand of NZ_JAFCKQ010000028.1, from coordinate 39,162 downwards.
ACGACCGTCAGGCGTGCTTGTCCAGACGACGCTTGAGCAGGGTCAAATGTTGCAGCAGGTCCGACTGCGCAACGGGTGACAACTCGCCGATCAGGGCGATCACCCACTCCTCGTGCCGGCGCGCCATCCGGTCGAATTCCCTTGCGCCGTCTTGCGACAACCGCAGGCGGAAGGTGCGGCGATCCGCGGTGTCGACCTCTCGATGGATCAATCCATCGGCTTCCAGCTTCTGCACCAGCGCGGTGATGGCGCCGTTCGAGACCATCAGGAGGTCGGAAACCACGGACATGCTTGCGCCCTCGGGCCTGCGCGCAAGCTGCGCCAGCAGGTCGAAGCGGGCCAGCGTGGTATTGAACTCCTTGCGCAGGCGCGCATTGAGCGCTTTCTCGATCCGGGTCGCGCAGGCGAGCAGCCGAAGCCAGATCCGCAGCTCGAGATGCGCGCCATCGGAGTCATGCACGGGCTCGACCGGCTGGAGCGGCGGCGGACGTGTGCTCTTCGGGGAACGGGCCTTTCGCTTGACTGTCGCATCCATGGCTGGCGTTCTCACCGAAGCTAGATGGAAATCGACCCGATGCTGGCCCCGCCGCAGACATAGAGCGTCTGCCCGGTAATGAAATCCGCATCCGGTGAACTGAAGAAACTGACTGCGCGTGCAACGTCGCTCGACTTGCCGAGACGGCCAAGCGGGATCGCCCGCGCCAGCGCCTTGGCGCGTTCGGATTCCGGCGACATCACGCTCTCGAACATTTCGGTATCCGCGATCGGGCCGGGCGCGACGACATTGACCGTGATCCCGAACGGCGCGAGCTCCAGCGCCCAGGTCCGGGCCATGCCGATGATGCCGGCCTTGGTGGCCGAATAGACCGTTCGGGTGACGGCCCCGAGCGCAGCGCGGGACGACAGCAGCACGATGCGGCCGAAGCGCGCCTGCTTCATGCCGGGCAACGCCGCCTGCGCCAGCGCGATCGCGGCGCCGAAATGCAGCTGGGCCAGCGCGCCGACATCCTCGTCCTCGACCTCTTCCAGCAGCCTGGCGCGGATCGCGCCGGCATTGTGCACGACATGGGTGATCGCAACCTTGGCGGCGACCTCGGCGGTGACCTGGCGCGTCGCGGTGGCATCGAGCAGATCGACTTCGTAAGCGGAGAGCTTCGGATGACTCCAGTCCGGCTTGCGCCGCGACAGCGAGATCACCTCATATCCTTCTGCAAGCAGGCCGCGCGCGATCGCCGCCCCGATGCCGGTATTGCCGCCGCTGACGATCGCCGTGTAATCGGTCACACCCATCGTTCCCTACATGAAGAGCTGGATGTTGCCGAAGGCAGCATCGCAATTGATCAGGTCGACCCGCTTCAGCTTGATCTTCAACCTGCCGTTCTCGACACCCAGATGATGCGTTACCCAGGCCGCATAGAGCGTCTGCTCGTCCAGGCGGGTCTCGACGTAGTGCATCGGGGTCCAGGTGACGTAGCTGTTGGTGGAAGGATCGCGTGAATCGACCTGCGGGGTCTGCAGCACGTGATGGCAGCGACTCTTCGGCTTCTGGCTGAAGGTCCGCGCACCCTTGAGCCGTTCCACCCGGATCGAGAGCAGCAGCTTGTCCTCGTACATCAGCGAGCAGGTCAGCCGCGGGTCGGTCTGATTCCATTCCAGCGGCATCCAGTAGAAGGCGTCATCGGCATACATGTCGAGCCATTCGTCGAAACGCTGCTGATCGATCAGCCGTGCTTCGCGGACGACGAAGTCGATCAATTCCTGATCCGTCGGAACCGTGTTCACGACAGGGACCTCGGCAACGGTGCTCATGTCACATCCCCATCGTCATGAACTTGGTCCAGGCCCGGAACTGGTGGCGCATCGGCCATTCGCTGGTCCCGTTCACCGCGACGTTCGTCTGCCCGGCTTCGTCGGGACTGTAGAGGCGCTGCAGATTGACCCATTCGTTGCCGTTCGAATGCAGGCCCTCCTGCGCGCGCTCGTACATCTCAAGGTCGTCATGGCCGACGATCGAGGTCGGCGCGTTGATCAGGCGGTTGTACATCAGCGTGCGCTCGAGCAGCATGTCGGGCGCGTCGACGAGCTGGAATGTCCAGGACTCCACCAGCGTCTTGTTGGCGGCGATCGGCTTGAACTGCCGCAACAGCTGGATCGGTCCCTTGATCATGATATTGGGGAAATAGACCGTGTTGTGCCTGTTCTCGCCGAGGATCGCCTTGGCCCGGTCCTCGCCATAGGCCGCGGTCATCTTCTCGAAATAGCCGGGCACCGCGGAATAGTCGGAGTGGATCGAGTGGTGCACGCCGGTGTGGCCGTGGCCGTTGTCCCAGATCCGGATGCCCATGTTCTCGAAGAACTCATACGGGCTCATGAAGGGGGCGATGATCTCGACCGCCATCGGCTTCTTGGTGCCGGGCGGCGCCTTCTTCCAGACCTCGACCACGGTTCCGGCGGAGGACTCGTGGGCCACCATCGGATGGCAGGTGTCGGTCTGGTTCTCGACCAGCATCTTCCAGTTGCAGTTGTGCATGTATCGCAGCACGCCGCCGGCGACCTTGAGCCGGCCGACCGGCGAGCGATCGATCATGTTGTCGAAGCTCGTGAGGCTCTCGCCGAAGAACTCCTCGAAATCGAGGCCGCCATCGTTGATCTTGGCGAACACGAAGCCGCGGTAGTTGCGGACATGGCGCACGGGCGTCATGCCGCGCGCGGCCTGGCTCTGTTCGAAGCCGGTGTTCTCGTAGCCCTTCTTCAGGGGGATCGCCAGCAGCGAGCCATCGGTCTTGAAGCTCCAGGCATGGTAGGGGCATCGGAAGAACTTTCCGGTGTTGCCGCAGGTCTCGGAGGTGATGCGCGTGCCCTTGTGAGGGCAGCGATTGTGCAGGACATGCACGGTGCCGTCGGTGTGGCGGACCAAGAGGACCGGCTGCGTGCCGATCGTCGTGCCGTAATAATCGCCGGGATTGGGAACCTGGCTGTCGTGGCCGACATACACCCAGCTGTTCGGGAACATGTGCTCCATCTCGAGCTGGAACACCTCCTCGTTGACATAGACGTCGCGGTGAACGGCCTGTTCACGTACCAGGGCACGGATCGCCTCGGAGTTGCCGGCATATCTGATCATGCGTTCCTCCATCACAGGTCGAGCACGAGCCGCCTGGTCTTCGCGCGCGAAATGCAGATCTGCATCACCTTGTTCGATGCCCGTTCGCTTTCACTCAGGATGTAGTCGCGATGATCGGGGATGCCCTCGACAACGCCGGTCTGGCAGATTCCACAATCGCCGCGCTTGCAGTCATGGATGGGATCCTCTCCAGCCTCGAGCAGCACGTCGAGGATGGTCTTGCCGGCGGGAATCTCGTAGACGCGGCCGCTGCTCTTAAGCTCGACCTCGAAGCTGGTATCGCCGGACTTCTCTTCCGGCGCGGTGAAGATCTCGAAATGGAGCCGGCCCAGCGGCCAGTTCATCCGCTTCGCCAGTGCGATCGCTGATTCGATCATCGGCAGCGGCCCGCAAAGATAGAGCGGTACGTCGGGCGCAAGCCGCGTCATCAGGCCCTCGAGATCGAAGAAGCGGCCGGCCTCGTCGTCGGAATGAATTGTTGCATTGGCGCCGGTGAGCCGCTCTACCTCGCCGAGAAAGGCGAGTTCGCTCCGGCTGCGGCCGGCGTAGTGGAACGAGAACGGCCGTTTCGCGGCGCTCAATTCGCAGGCCATCGTGAGCAGCGGCGTGATGCCGATACCGCCCGCAACGAGGGCGACTTCGCCTGCGCCGGCACCGAGCGGGAAATTGTTCGCCGGCGGCGAGATCGTCAGGCGATCGCCTGCCTTGAGACCGTGCATGTAGGTCGAGCCGCCGCGGCTCCTGCTTTCCTGCAGCACGGCGATGCGATAGCCGGTCGGGTGCTCGACGGCGCGCGGCGAGAGCGTCTCGATCAAGGAATAGGATCGGCGGCCGACGTCGGGCAGATGGACATCGATATGGGCGCCGGGTGCCCAGCCTGGCATCGGCGCACCATTGCCGCGTGCAAGCACGAACTCACGGATGCGCGGCGTAAGCCGCTCCGCCTTCGACACGACGACTTCGAATTGATCCATCCTCAGGCGTCCTCGAACAGGGTTTCGACGGTGCGCAGTGCGCCGTCGAGACCGGTGCCATCGGCATCCTTCAGCGCGACCTTGGTCAACCGCTGCACCCATTCGGCGGCGTCGGGGCGGCCGGCCAGGCGCTCGGACGCGCGCATGACCTTGTCGAATTTCGATTCGCCGCGGGAGTGGGTGTCCGAATAGCCGCCGACGAGGCGGCGCGCCTCGCACACGGCGGTCGCGAGCGCGATGTCGCCGGAGGCGAATTTGCCGACGCGTTGCGCCCAATCGTCGAGATGGCGCATCTCGCGGGCATGCCGCAGCGAGCCGCGGCGGAAGCGGCGCAGGCCGGCGATGCAGTAGAGCAGCAGGAAGGCAGACGGCGCGGTGGTGCGGAGCTTGCGGCCGCGATCGATCAGCCGGGCGATCCATTCGCTGCGTTCGAGCCTTTCGCCGAGCCGCCGCGGCAGCATGCCGGCCATTTCCTCGATCCGGGGATGGAAGAACTCGGTGACGGCGAGCACCTGGTCGTCGCCGGCCCGCACCTCGCGACGCACCCGGTCGAACCGTCCGGCCCGCGTCTTGAGATCGGCGACGCGGATGACGTCGTCATAGGCCATCGCGACCGCGAGATATTTTGCGAAGGCCTGCAGCAGGCCGATCGCATCACGCGGCATAGCTTCCAGCCGGTCGAGATATTCGCTTCCGTAGGCGACGTCCTGGAAATCGACCACGCGCCGCAGGCCGGCCGCGACGATGCCGTGCGACTCGACTGGCAAGCGCTGCGCCCGCGCCACAAGCGCGTCGTAGCCCGCGTGGCCGATCGGCGCGAGTGTTGGAAAGCGCTTGGCCAGCGGCGGCTTCGCTGCGGGCTTGATCTTCGGGTCCTGCTTCAGCGTCGCAATGGCGCGCTCGCGACCGGCAGTGAAGGCGCGCAGGCTGGCATCAACACCGACGCCGGCCGCGCGGATGGTGGCTTCGAAGTCCTCGACCGCAAAGGGCAGGGCGCCGGAGCCGGCGAGCGCGCCGAACAGCACGGAAGACACCACGCTGCCGGTGGCATCGGCAATCTCGGCCATGTCGAAGGCGATGAAGCGATTGGCCGCGACATTCGCGGCGTCATAGACCTGGGCGGCGTCGGCCGTTCCGTCGCCGGGCGCGGTCTTCTCGACGACTGCCAGGGAGCGGTGCGAGGATCCGATCAGGAGCGTGCGGTCGGGCGAGACCAGTCCGCGGAGCATGGCGCGGCCCGCTTCCATCAGTTCGGCACCGATCACGATATCGACCTTGCCGGGCGCCGGCATCAGCGACAGCACGGGGCTGCGGCCGGGCCTGCTCGGGTCGGGCGCGATCATCTCGATGTAGTAGATCGTGGCACCCGTACGCTGGGCGACGCCGGGCACCGAGGTCGATTGCGCAAACCAGCCGCGCCGCTCGGCCAGCGCCACGATCCAGTCGACCAGCACGCCGCCTCCCTGGCCGCCCATCGCCAGCACCGCGATGCTGATGGGGCGTGCCTGGCTGAGGCCGACGGAGGTGGGGGCAACCGAGACGTTCATGCCGCCTCCTGCTCGAACATGACCCGCCGGCCTGCCCGCCAGCGTTGCAATGCGCCGATCATCCGCCGCCAGAGCCGGTCCAGCCGCGCTTCGAACGCGGTCGGATTGGAGACGATGTCGGCGCGATAGAAGGACGGGCACAGCACGGCCGCGTCCGCAACCTCGCCGCAATGGCCGCATCCGACGCAGGAGTTGTCGACGGCGGCGACCGGATTGTCCTTCAGCGGATCGCTGGTTGGTTTCACCGACAGCGACGGGCAGCCGGACAGGCGGATGCAGGCGTGGTCGCCGGAACAGACGTCCTCATCGACACCAAAGCGCTCGCGCACGATGCGCTCGCCGCGTTTGGCGGCGGCCGCCGTCAGTGGCTTCACGCGCCGCTGCTTGTTCAGCATGCACTCCGAAGATGCGACGATGACCTTCGGTCCCTTCTCCTTCGTCGTCAGCGCCTCGCGCAATGTGTCGCGCATCCGCGTCACGTCGTAGGTGCGGTCGATCTGGCGCACCCATTTGGCACCGACGCCCTTCACCGCCTCCACGATCGGATGCTTGGTCGAGCGCGAACGATTGTCGGCGCGCGAGGAGGGGATGTCCTGGCCGCCGGTCGCGGCGGAGTAGTAGTTGTCGACCACGACGATCACGCCGTCGTGCTGGTTGAAGACGGCATTGCCGACGCCGCTGGTCAGCCCGTTATGCCAGAAGCCGCCGTCGCCCATCATCGAGATCGAGCGCTTCCCCGCTGGAATGTTGAAGGCCGAGGCGGACGCCGGGCCGAGCCCGTAGCCCATCGTGGTGGCGCCGATATTGAACGGCGGCAGGATCGAGAACAGATGGCAGCCGATATCGGCCGCCACGTGGTGCGGCCCGAGTTCCTTCTCGACGAGCTTCATCGCGGAGAAGATCGGCCGCTCCGGGCAACCGGTGCAGAAGCCGGGAGGTCGCGGCGGCACCACGTCGGCCAGCGCGCGGATCTTGTCGTCGACCTCGACCCGGTCGATGTTCGGCGCGCGCGCGGAATCCGGCAGCACATCGGAGCGCCAGCGCCGGATGAAGGCGCCGATCGCGGTCCCCATCACTTGCGCCGTGTATTCACCGGCCATCGGGAACAGATCCTTGCCGTGGAGCCTCGCCGGAATGTCGGCATTGCGCAGGATCTTGTGCAGCGCCTGCTCGATGAATTCCGGCTGGCCTTCCTCGACCATCAGCACGGCCTTCTTGCCGCGGCAGAAATCGATCACTTCGCGGTCGACGATCGGGTACGTCACGTTCATCACGTAGAGCGGCACCCGCGTCTCGCCCCAGACGTCGGCAAGGCCGGCCTCGCGCAGCGCGCTGATCACGCCGTTATACATGCCGCCCTGCATGATGATGCCGATATCGCCGATATCGCCGTCGAACGTCTCGTTCATGCCGCGCGCATGGATGAATTCGACCGCTGCCGGCCAGCGCTGCTCGATCTTCTCCTTCTCGTGCAGGAACGAGGCCGGCGGCAGCACGATCCGGTTGGTGTCGCGCGACGGCTGCTCGAGCGCGCGGGACAACGGGAAGGCGGGGCGGACATTGTCGCGGGTGGCGAAGCGCCCGTGCACATGGCAGGCGCGAATCCGCACCTCCAGCATGACCGGCGTGTTCGACGCCTCGGACAGCTCGAAGGAATCATGCACCGCCTTGGCGATCGAGGCCACGTCGGGCCGCGGGTCGACCAGCCAGATTTGCGACTTCATCGCAAAGGCGTGCGAGCGCTCCTGCATGATGGAGGAGCCTTCGCCGTAGTCCTCGCCGATGATGATGAGTGCGCCGCCGGTCACGCCGCCCGAGGTGAGGTTGGCGAGCGCGTCGGAGGCGACGTTGATGCCGACCGGCGCCTTGAAGGTGACCGCGCCGCGCACCGGATACATCACCGAGGCCGCCAGCGTGGCCGCGGCCGTCGCCTCGCTGGCGCTGGATTCGAAATGCACGCCGAGATCGGACAAAATCTCCTGCGCGTCCGACAGCACGTCCATCAGATGGGAGATCGGCGCACCCTGGTAACCGGCGACATAGCTGACGCCGCATTCCAGCAGGGCCTTGGTGATCGCGAGGATGCCTTCGCCGCGGAATTCCTGGCCGGCGCCGAGCCTGAGGTCTTCGACCTCGCGTGCGAAAGAGCGTTCTGCCATGCTCGTCTCCTCGGTCTCGCAGGAACTCGGGATGACCGCAGATAATTTTAGACCTCAAACAAAAATGCTGTCAATCGGACTCGGGGAGTTCGCCGGGACAAAATGGCAATTGCTCGACTATTCGCGGTTTTCGCCTGTTTCGTAGGCTTTTCGCGCGACGAGCCGGCTTGGGCGCGCATCGGCTCGCTTGACAGAATATTTTAGACATGAAACGTTATTGCTGCGCCTCGCGCCTGTCGGCGCACGCAAAGGCGGCGTATGCGGGAGTATAGACATGACCCCGGTTTCGCAGTTGCGCGGTCCATCGCGCCAGCACCTCGCATGGCCGTTCTTCGACACCGGGCACGCCGACTACGCGGCCGCGCTCGATGCGTTTGCGGCCGGTCTCGGCGATACGCATGGCCCTGACGTCGACGCGACCTGCCGTTCGCTGGTTCGCCGGCTCGGCGCCGCGGGGCTGCTCGAGGCCTCGGTCGCCGGCGACCGGCCTGACGCGGTGATCGATTCCCGACTGATCTGCATCGCCCGCGAGACACTGGCCTGGCACAGCGGGCTTGCTGATTTCGCCTTCGCGATGCAGGGACTTGGTACCGGCGCGGTGGCGATCTCCGGTTCCCCGGAACTGCGCGCCCTGGTGCTGCCGAAGGCGCGGCGCGGTGAATGGGTCGCAGCCTTCGCCCTGTCGGAGAAGGAGGCCGGTTCCGACGTCGCCGCCATGGGTTGCAGCGCGCGGCGCGAAGGCGACCACTACATCGTGGATGGCGAGAAGACCTGGATTTCCAACGGCGGCATCGCCGACGTCTATACGCTGTTCGCGCGCACGGGCGAGGCGCCCGGCGCGCGCGGCATCTCGGCCTTTGTGGTGCTTCCTGATGATCCCGGCTTTTCGATTGCCGAGCGCATCGACGTGATGGCGCCGCATCCGCTGGCGACGCTGCGCTTCGAAGGCTGCCGGATTCCGGCGGCACGGCTGCTGGGCTCGCCGGGCGAAGGTTTCAAGATCGCGATGCGCACGCTCGATATCTTCCGCGCCTCGGTCGCCGCCGCCGCGCTGGGGTTCGCCCGCCGCGCACTCGACGAGGCGACAGCCCATGCCAGGAGCCGGCGGATGTTCGGCGGCGTGCTGGGCGACCAGCAATTGAGCCAGGCTGCGCTCGGGGACATGGCCGCCGGTGTCGATGCCAGCGCGCTGTTGACCTATCGCGCGGCGTGGCGGCGCGACGTGCAGAAGGCATCCACGACGCGCGAGGCGGCGATGGCGAAGATGGTCGCAACCGAAACCGCGCAGACGGTGATCGACCGCGCCGTGCAGATGTTCGGCGGTCGCGGCGTGCGCTCGGGCGAGACCGTCGAGCAGCTTTACCGCGAGATACGCGCACTGCGCATCTATGAAGGCGCGACCGAGGTCCAGAAGCTCATCATCGGACGCGACATTCTGAAGGAAGCCTGATCGACACGGCTGACGTCACAGGAGGGCGGCATGGCAACGACAGCGCGTGAGAACCACCGGGAAGACGTGGCCGGACGGGCCAATGTCGAGGATACGCCCGAGCTGCTCGCCTACTATGACGAGCTGGAAAGGCTCGAGGCGGGCGCGCTCTGGACCGTGGCCAACAAGATCGAGCCCTGGCAGCCCAAATCGTCGTCGGTGCCGGTGGTCTGGCGCTATCAGGACCTCCGGGCGCATGTGTTGCGTTCGGTCGAGCTGGTGTCGCCCGAGAAGGCCGGGCGCCGCGTCATCTACCTCAACAATCCCGGTCGCCGCGAGCACGCCGCCGCGGTCGGCTGGCTCTATTCCGGCCTGCAAGTCATGCATCCGGGCGAAGTCGCGACCGCCCACGCCCATTCGGCGTCGGCGTTGCGCTTCATCATGGAAGGCGAGGGCGCCTACACCATCGTCGACGGTCACAAGATGACGCTTGGCGCCAACGATTTCGTGCTGACACCGAACGGCACCTGGCACGAGCATGGCGTCTCCGGCGACGGCACGCCCTGCATCTGGCAGGACGGCCTCGACATTCCCCTCGTCAACATGCTCGAAGCCAATTTCTACGTGGTGCACTCGGACCTGCAGCAGTCCGTCGGCTATCCCGTGGACGACATGACGCACAGCTGGGGTAATCCCGGGCTGCGTCCGGCGGGCGCCGAATGGTCCAGGGGCTATTCGCCGCTGCTGAAATACGAATGGGGCCCGACCTACGAGGCGCTGCAGCGCTACGGCAAGTCGACCGACGGCTCGCCGTATGACGGCATCCTGATGAACTATGTGAATCCGGTGACCGGCGGTCCCGTGATGCAGACCATCGGCGCATCGATGCAGATGCTGCGGCCTGGCGAAAGCACACGCGCGCATCGTCACACCGGCAGCTTCATCTATCAGGTCGCCAGGGGACGGGGGCATTCGATCATCGACGGCAAGCGCTTCGACTGGCAGGAGCGCGACATCTTCTGCGTGCCGTCCTGGGCCTGGCATGAGCATGTCAACGCCTCCGCCAGCGAAGACGCCTGTCTCTTCACCTTCAACGATCTGCCGGTCATGCACGCACTCGGGCTCTACCGCGAGGAAGCCTTTGGCGACAATGGCGGCCGCCAGCCTCTCGTGTCCCAGGAGTGACATCGTGCGTCTCGTCACCTATCGCTGCAACATCGAGGCTGCCGCCCGTCTTGGTGCTGTCGTCGGCGATCTCGTTGTCGACGTCGAGAAGATCGGTGCGCATGCCGGGATTGCTTTCCCAGCATCGATGCTCGATTTCATCGATCTGGGGCCGCCGGCGCTCCTAGCGCTCAAACAGGTCTTGCACGACAGCGAGGGACGCTGGCCGGTCGGCGCCGCGTTGCCGCTTGCCAATGTCAGGCTGCTGGCGCCGATCCCGCGCCCGCGCAAGAACATCTTCGGCATCGGCCTGAACTATGTCGAGCATGTCGCGGAATCCTCGCGCGCCCTCGACACCGCGAGGGACCTGCCGAAACAGCCCGTCGTCTTCTCCAAGCCGCCGACCAGCGTGATCGGACCTGACGAGGCCATCCACCACGACAAGGCGATCACGCAGCAGCTCGACTGGGAGGTCGAGCTTGCGGTCGTGATGGGGCGGACCGCGCGGCGTGTTCCGGAGGCGGAGGCGCTCGGCTTCGTATTCGGCTACAGCGTGATGATCGACGTCAGCGCCCGCGACAATCGCCGCGCCGGCCAATGGATCTACTCCAAGGGGCAGGATACCTATGCGCCGTTCGGGCCGTGCATCGTCACGTCGGACGAGATTGCCGACCCGCAGGCGCTCGATCTCTGGCTCACCGTGAACGGTATCGAGAAGCAGCGTTCCAACACACGCCACATGCTGTTCAAGGTCCCGCATCTGATCGCCGACATATCGGCCGCGATGACGCTCGAGCCGGGCGACATCATCGCGACCGGCACGCCGGAGGGCGTTGGCGCCGGGCGCAACCCGCAGGAATGGCTGTGGCCGGGCGACGTGGTGGAGGCGGAGGTCACCGGGATCGGCCGGCTGCGCCATCCCGTGGTGGCGATCTGAAGAGGTCCGCATGATCTTCGACATGGAGACGCTGCAGGCGCAGAACCGCTACAAGATCCTGACGGCCACGGTGACGCCGCGACCGATCGCCTGGGTCACCACGCTCTCCGCGGCCGGCGTGGTCAATGCTGCGCCGTTCAGCTTCTTCAACGTGATGGGGCATGAACCCCCGACGGTTGCGATCGGGCTGCTGGCAGGCACGGGGCGGTTCAAGGACACGGCCGCGAACATCCTCGATACCGGCGAGTTCGTCGTCAACCTCGTCGCGGAGCGCAATGCCGAGGCCATGAACGTCACCTGCATCGACGCGCCGCCCGAGATCGACGAACTGGAACTGGCCGGGCTGACGCCGGCTGCCTCGCAGGCGGTGCGTCCGCCGCGCATCGGCGAATCGCCGGTATCGTTCGAATGCCGCGTCCTCGCCTCGCTGGTAACGGGACCGCGGCAGACCGCGGTGATCGGCCGCGTGGTGTGCGCCCATGTCGATGACGAAGTGATCCTCGACAAGGAGCGCTGTCACATCGACACCGAGCGGCTGCGCCTGATCGCCCGCATGCACGGCAGCGGCTGGTATGCGCGCTCGACCGACCTGTTCCAGATCGATCGGCCGACCTGGGCGGCCCGGCAGCAGAACAACATCGAAGCGAATCCTGCTTAAGCGCTGGACCGGAGGGCATCTTGAAGATCGCGGTATTGGGTGGAGGAAACGGTTCGTTCGCGGCGGCCGGGGACCTGGCATTGGCCGGTCACGATATCAGGTTGTGGCGGCGAAACCCCGGGGATGTCGAGGCGCACCGTGCGCAGGGTGGCACGATCGAGGTCATCGACCGGTCGGGCCGTCGTGACGCGAAGCTCGCGACGATCACGCCGTCGATCGCGGACGCCATCGAGTCGGCCAACCTGATCCTTTGTCCGGCTCCAGCGTTCGCGCAGGCAGCGATCGCGAAGCTCGCCGCGCCGCATCTGCGTGACGGCCAGGTCGTGTTCCTGCCGCCCGGCACGTTCGGCTCCTACATCTTCGCCCGTGCCGCGCGGGATGCCGGCAATCACGCGGAAATCGCAACGGCGGAGACCGGTACCCTGCCGTGGCTCGCGCGCAAGCAGGGAACCTACGCGGTCCGCATCTCCGGTCGCGGCGCGCGGCTGCCGACCGGCGTGTTCCCGTCACGGTTGGCACCGCAAGCGCTCGCCGTGATCGGACGCGCGTTTCCGAACGCGATCGAGCCCTGCGGCGATGCGCTGTCGGGTGCCCTGATGAACGCCGGTCCGATCATCCATCCGCCGCTGATCACCATGAACGCCGGCCCGATCGAGCATTTCGACAAATGGGACATCCACAAGGAGGGAACGCAGCCCGCGATCCGTCGTGTCACCAATGCGCTCGACGCCGAACGCATCGCCATCCGCGAAGCCCTCGGCTATCGCGGGCCGCATTTCCCGCTCGCCGACCACTATTCGCGCGACGGCGAACCCTGGATGTATGCCCGCGACGCGCACGAGCAGCTCACGGATTCCGGCGACTGGTCGGAGCGCCTCATCCTGGTCGAGCACCGCTACATGCTGGAAGACCTGCGCCTCGGCCTGTCGTTCCTCGCGTCGGTGGCCGCCCTTGCGGGCGTCCAGACGCCGCTGGTGAAGGCGTTCCTTGCGATCGGCTCCGCCATCACAGGTCAGGACTTCGCGGTGACCGGCCGCACATTGTCCTCGGTCGGCCTCGGCGATCTCGACCGGGCCGCGTTGCAGATCCATCTTGCCGAGGGCTTCAAATGAAACCGGTGATCGGTTGTCTCGGCGCCGGACGGATGGGCCGCGGCATCGCTGTCGTGTTCGCGTTCGCCGGCCACGAGGTTGTCGTCGTGGACTTCAAGCAGCGCGAGCGGTCGGCATTCGATGCGTTGGCCGCCGAGGCTGCTGCAGAGATCCGATCGACGCTTGATATCCTCGCGCGGATCGATCTGCTCCGGCCGGAGCTCGTGGCTACGATCGCCGACCGGATCAGGATCGTGCCGAGGGATGAGGCCGCGGCCGTGCTGCCGCGCTGCGGCGTCGTCTTCGAAGGTATGCCGGAGATACTCGACCTGAAGCGGACAGCGCTGGCCGAGGCCTCGCGCCTCGCCGGCGAGGGCCCGATCATCGCCTCGACCACGTCGACGATCCTGGTCGACGATCTCTCCGGCTCGATCGAGCATCCCAACCGCTTCCTCAACGCGCACTGGCTCAATCCGGCCTATCTGGTGCCGTTGATCGAGCTGTCGCCCGGCAAGCTCACCGCGCCTGATGTCACGGCGCGGATGAAGGCGCTGCTCGAAGGCATCGGCAAGGTGCCGGTGGTGTGCGCGGCACGGCCCGGCTTCATCGTGCCGCGCATCCAGACGCTCGCGATGAACGAGGCGGCGCGCATGGTGGAGGAGGGCGTCGCGTCGGCAGAGGATATCGACAAAGCCGTCATCTACGGCTTTGGCTTCCGCTTCGCGGTGCTCGGCCTGCTCGAATTCATCGACTGGGGCGGCGGCGACATCCTGCATCACGCCAGCCGTTACCTGGCCGAGGCGCTCGGCGACAGCCGCTACGCGGCGCCCGACATCATCGCGGCGAACATGCGCGACGGCCGCATCGGCATGAAGACGGGGCAGGGCTTCATGAACTATGAAGGCCTCGATCAGGCCGCCTATCGCGAGCGGCGCCTTGCGGCCTTTGCCTCGGCGCTGCGCGCCATGGGCCTTGCGCGCGAGCCTGTCGCCTGAAGGAATTTCAACTCAGCCGCGACCATCCAGCACACGCGCATTGGCTCACTCAGCTGAGCTAGGACTGTAGTCCGCAACCGGGAGCCTTGTCTCGGGACACAAAATTCTGTTTGCTTATGTGACCATGAGCAAGAAGGGCCGAAGCGGCAGATGGGAAGATGGCTTCCCGCCGGGCGGGAGCGGGGTGGACGCGCTCATGCGTGCGTTCGATCGGTCCACGACCACCCTGGGGCCGATATCCGAGTGGCCTGCGCATCTCAAGAGCGTGGTCCGCTTCATGCTGCCTGCCAAGGCGCAGATCGTGCTGTTTTGGGGGCCGGAGTTCATCGCCCTATACAACGACGCCTACGCACCCACCATCGGTCAGAAGCATCCGAGGGCGCTTGGACGACCTGCGCGGGAGAACTGGGCGGAACTATGGGATGACCTCGAGCCTTTGCTGCGGCGCGTTCTCGAAACCGGCGAGACGGTGTTCGCCAAGGACCGCCCCTTCTACATCGAGCGGCACGGCTACCCCGAGGATGTTTATTTCGACATCTCCTACTCTCCGGTTCACGACGAGGCGGGAGAGATCGGGGGCGTCCTCTGTATCGTCAGCGAGACAACCGAGCGGGTGGTAGCTCAGCGAGAACTGGCGAAGACCCAAAAGCGGCTTAGCCAAGCCCTGAGTGCCTCCGGGATGATAGGCACCTTCGACTGGCATGTGCAAACGGACACCTTCTATTCCGACGCTCGCTTCGCAGAGATGTTCTCGGTCGATCCCGCCAAGAGCGAAAAAGGCGCCCCCTTGGCCGAGTACCTCGCGGGCATTCATCCCGAGGACGTGGAGCGGATTACCGAGGCCGTGAACCATGCGCTCGCCAGCGTAGAGAAGTACATCGAAGAATACCGGCTGCTCCAGAAGGACGGAACGATACGCTGGGTGGAGACGCGTGGCGAGTGTCTGCGCGACGACAATGGCAACCCTTCCCACTTCGTCGGCGTCGTGGTGGACATCACCAACCAAAAGGAAGCCCAGGAGCGTCAACGGCTGCTCGCTCGGGAGGCAAACCACCGGGTTAAAAACCTGTTCGCCGTCTTCCATGGCATCATCAGTCTGAGCGCGCGGTCGGCGCGAACGCCAAAGGAGATGGCTCAATCTCTTCGGGGGCGGCTCGACGCACTGATGCGGGCCAAGGATCTTATCCGTCCGGGGATCATGGGTACGGAACACGAAAGCGAGCGGACGACGATGGATGCACTTGTGCGAACGGTGCTGATGCCTCATGACGATGGCACCTCTCGCATCGTCATGGGCGGGCCTGATGTAACGGTGGGTGCGAGGGCCGTGACCAGCCTTGCCCTTGCGCTGCATGAGAGCGCGACGAATGCGACAAAGTATGGTGCATTGTCGGAGCCGAACGGTGCGATCCGCATCAAATGGGAGGCGAGGGATGGCGACTTCCATCTTGAGTGGGAGGAGACCGGTGGCCCTCAGATTGTCGCCCCGCCGCAAGCTGAAGGATTCGGCAGCATACTTACGCAGCGCAGTATCACGGATCAACTTGGTGGCAAGATCGAGTACGACTGGCAGCGGAACGGCCTCAAGCTAAGGGTGACGGTTCCTTTGGATCGCCTTGGGGTCTAGTCCTTCATTTGCAGTCGATGCGATTTGCGAAACACGGAAAAAGGGCCGCTAGCTGAAGCGGCCCTGACCGGTGAAATCCGTCCGATAACGCTAGTCGCAACGGCGGACCCTGCGGACCGAACCGTCGTCGCGCTCGATCGTAACGGTGCGGCATCCGCGATATCCGCGATCATAGTCGTAGGCGCGATAAGCGGGCCGATCATAATCTCGGTAATAGCGGTGGTGCGGACCAACTACGACGCCGCCCAGTGGAGTTTCAACGGCAACCTGAGCCGACGCGGGGCCAACGGAGATCGGTGTCGCGATAGCGAAGCCTGCAAACGCCAGTGCACCAGCCAGTGACAGAAGTTTCATAAGCGATTCCTCCTCTGTGGTTCCAGTGCTTTCCAAACGTCACAGAAAGGGCGAGGTTCCAATTTGGCTTTTTCCCAATCGACCGCTTTGGTGACATTAACGATGCTGACGTTGAAGAAGGTTTTTCTGGAACTGGGTTTGGGCCTGTGAGTTATCGGCGAACAACTCAGGAGGAAATTATGGATTTCGGAAAGGGTGCCATCCTTTGGTTGCTTGGTGTGCCGCTGCCCGTCATTTTGCTTATTGCGCTGTTCTGGCATCACTAGGAATGGACCTGCCTCTGATGCCCTGCGAGGTGCGGTTCTAAGTCCCGCAACTGGTCTCTAATGTCCGCCGAGGTAGGCCGCGATCAACTTCGGATCGTGGATCAAGGTGTCCGCCGGCCCCGACTGGATGACCTCGCCGGTTTCAAGCACATAGCCGTAATCGGCGGTCTCCAGCGCGGCGCGGGCGTTCTGCTCGACGATCAGGACCGATACGCCGAGACTGCGCAGCGAGGCGATGGTGCGGAAGATCTCGCGGACGATCAGCGGCGCCAGGCCGAGGCTGGGCTCATCGAGCACGAGCAGCTTCGGCTTCGCCATCAGCGCGCGGCCGAGCGCCAGCATTTGCCGCTCGCCGCCCGACAACGTGCCGGCGGCCTGCTTGCTGCGCTCCTTCAGTCGCGGGAAGCGGTCGAACACGTCGTCGAGACTCTTTCGTGTCGTCGAGCGATCGCGCAGGCTGTAGGTGCCGAGCAACAGATTGTCGGCGACTGACATGTCGGAAAACAGCTCGCGCTTCTCGGGCACCAGACAGAGGCCGCGCTCGACGCGGCCCTCGACGTCGACCTTCGCAAGATCGGCGCCCCGGAAAAGCATCCGCCCGGTCGAGCGCAGCAGACCGATCGCCGCCATCAGCAGCGTCGTCTTGCCGGCGCCGTTCGGGCCGATCACGGTGACGATCTGTCCTTCCTCGACGGACAGCGAGACGTTCCGCACCGCCTCCACCTTGCCGTAGCTGACGGACACATTCTCGATCGAGAGCATCCCGGTCATGCGACGCCTCCGAGATAGGCTTCCTGAACCCGGGCGTCGCTGCGGATCGCCGCCGGTCCGCCCTCGCAGAGCTTAGAGCCGAAATCGAGCACCACGATGCGGTCGACCAGTGACATCACGAACTCCATGTCGTGCTCGACGAGCAGGATCGTCAAATGGTCGGCGCGCAGCGAGCGCAGCAGCTCGGCGAGCTTCTGCTTCTCCTGACGGCGCAGGCCGGCGGCGGGCTCGTCGAGTACGAGCAGGGTCGGGTCGGCGGCGAGCGCGCGGGCGATCTCGAGCACACGCTGATTGCCGAGCGGCAAATTGCCGGCGAGTTCGAACGGCTTGTCGGCGAGGCCGACCCGTTCGAGCTGGCGCAGCGCTTCATAGCGAGCACTGGCTTCTTCGGCATGATTGAGCCGCAGGGCGCCGGCGAGCAAGCCGGTCGTGGTCCGCGAATAGGTGCCGAGCAGAACGTTGTCGAGCAGCGTCATGTGCGGACGCAGCTTGACGTGCTGGAAGGTGCGGGAGATTCCGGAGCGGGCAATGCGGAACTGGGGATCATGGGTGATCGACCGGTCAGCGAACTTGATCTCGCCGCTATTGGTGCGGAGCGCGCCGGTGAGCAGGTTGAACATCGTGGTCTTGCCGGCGCCGTTCGGCCCGATCAGACCGAGGATCTCGCCGGAGCGCACCTCGAAGCTGACATTGTTGACAGCGACCAGGCCGCCAAATCGTCGTTGGGCACCGCTGACCTTGAGGAGCAGGGTGCCGGGTGCCGGCTGCTCGCGGCGTGGCAGCGGCGCGGCGGTTTGCGGGCGGGACATTTTCAGGCCCGGCAGGAAGCCCGAGAAGAATGGCACGATGCCTTGCCGTGCCCGTTGCAGGAACAGGATGAACAGCGCCGAGAAGGCCACGATCTCGAGCTGGCCCGAGGCGCCCTTGGCGATCAGCGGCAGGTAGTCCTGCACGGAGTTCTTCAGCAGCGTCACGATGGCGGCGCCGACCACGCCGCCCAGGATGCTGCCGGACCCGCCGACCATGGCCATCATCAGGTACTCGATTCCCATGCTGGCATCGAACGGCCCGGGACTGACGAAGCGGCCGAGATGAGCATAGAGCCAGCCGGACAGCGCGCCGAGGAATGCGGCGATCACGAACGTCACGAGGCGGATCCGGAATGCGCTGATTCCGAGGCTTTCGACCAGCGTGTTGCCGCCGCGGAGCGCGCGCATGGCGCGACCGATGCGGGAATCCAGCAGGTTGTAGCAGAGCAGCAGGACGGCACCGACGATGGCCCAGATCAGGAAATAGATCTGCCAGCTTTCGACCAGTGCGACCGGGCCGATCGAGATCGGGGGAATGCCGGAGATGCCGTTATGTTCGCCGAGCCCCTCGATGTTGCCGAACAGGAACGCGATCGCCAATCCCCACGCGACCGTGCTCAGCGACAGGAAATGTCCCTGCAGGCGCAGCGTCACGAGACCCAGGATCGCTGCGACGCTGCAGGTCAGGACGACCGCCAGTGCAAGGCCGAGCCAGGGCGAATAACCGTTCAGCGCCGTCACCCACGCCGTGGAATAGGCCGCGATGCCGACGAAGGCCGCCTGGCCGAACGACACGATGCCGCCGACCCCGGTCAATAGCGCAAGCCCGATGGCGGCGAGCGCGTAGATGCCGATGTAGTTCAGCAAGGTGATGCTGAAGGGATTGAGGACAAGCGGCGCTGCGATGATGCAGGCGACCACGGCTGCAACGATGAGGCGGATCTGCGCCAGGGTCATTCCTCGACTTCCTCTTCGGAATGCTGCGAGGCGAGCGATCGCCAGAGCAGGACGGGGATCAGCAGCGAGAAGACGATGACGTCCTTCAGGGTGCTGCTCTGGAACGAGGCGAAGCTTTCGAGGATGCCGACGCCGAACGCTCCGAGCGCGGCCCCGGGGTAGCTGATCATGCCGCCGATGATGGCGCCGACAAACGCCTTCAACCCGAGCAGGAATCCGGAATCGTAGAAGATCGTGTTGACCGGAGCGATCAGGATGCCGGAGACACCGGCCATCAGCGATCCCAGCAGATAGGCGATCGTCCCGGCGCGTGCCGGCCTGATGCCCATCAGCCTGGCGCCGGTCCGGTTGAGGGCCGTGGCGCGCAGCGCCTTGCCGAGCAGGGTGAAATCGAAGAACAGGAACAGCAGGCCGCTGAACACCAGCGCCGCGGTCAGGATCAGCACCGTCTGTCCGGGAACGTGCACGTCGCCGATGTCGAGCGCGAGCGATGTCAACGGCTCGGTCCTGACGCCTTCAGGACCGAAGAACAGCAATCCGAGCCCGACCAGCGCGAAATGGAGCGCGACCGAAACCGTCAGCAGCAGCAGAACCGAGGCATCTGCGATCGGGCGAAACACGATCCGGTCGAGCAGCGGTGCGATCGGCAGGATGAGCAGCAGCGCGAGCACGATCCTGATCGGCATCGGCGGGCTGATACGCATCACAAGCCAGACGATCCCGACCGCGAGCAGGGGAAGCACGAGATAGCCGAGCACGGCCTTCGGCGCCGCGCGAAGCTCGCCGGCGCGCGCGAGCGACGCCAGCTCCATCACGCAGGCCATGCAGGCCAGCACGACAACGAGCCCCACCGTACCGGGAAGCTGCCTGGCGTCGAGCGCCGCCAGCGTGAGTGCAGTGAACGCCGCAATGTCGCCGAACGGAATGAAGATCACCCGCGTCACGGTGAAGATCAGCACGGTGCCGATCGCCACCAGGGCATAGACTGCCCCGGTCGCTATTCCATCGATTGCAAGGATCGCTGCGATGTCTGCCGTCATGCCTTGGGTCGTCCTTTGCGCCGTCCTTTGCCGTTGGCCCTCTGCTCAGGGCTCGTAGGTCCAGGCGCCGTTGACCAGGCGGACGATCACCAGCGCGCGCTCGTCAACGCCGTGATAGGCGCCGGCCTTGAAGTTGTAGATCGCATGCACGCCGGCGAGTTCCCTGGTGTTGAGGATCTCGTCGCGCAGGGCCTTGTGGAACTCGGCGGTGCCGGGCTTCGCGGTCTTCAGCGCGCGCTCCGCGGCTGTCGTGAAGATCTTCCAGCCGTCGAAGGAATAGGCCGAGAAGCCGTCCGTCGTCGGCATGTTGTTGGCCTTCTGGTAGGCCGCGCGGAACTCGAGCGCGAGCTTCTTGGCGAAATGACTGTCCGGAAGCTGTTCGGCAACGATCACCGGACCGGCCGAGACCTGAATCCCCTCGGCAGCCTTGCCGCCGACGCGCACGAAATCGGGATTGACCAGCGCGACCGTGCCGTAGGTCTTGCCCTTGAAGCCGCGGTCGGCGAGCGCAAGCAGCGGCAGCGCGCCCTGCGTGCCGGAGCCACCGATCAGCACCGCATCGGGACGTGTCGCCAGCACCTTGAGGATCTGGCCCGTGACCGAGGTGTCGACGCGCGCGTAGCGTTCGTTGGTCAGCACCTTGATGCCTTCGCCGGCTTCTGCCGCCTTGGCGCCGTTGTAGACGAGATCGCCCCATGCGTCGGAGAAGCCGATATAGCCGACGTTCTTGACACCATCGCGCTTCATGCGGTCGGCGACGACCTTGACCAGCAGCGAGGCGGGCTGCGGAACGGAGATGCCCCATTGATCCTCGGGATTCGGCTGTCCGGTGACCGGGGAGACGGCGATCATCGGGACCTTCAGCTCGGTCGCGACCGCCATCATGGCGATGGTCGAGGGCGCAGTGGCCGTGCCGATCAACAGATCGACCTTTTCTTCCTCGATCAGCTTGCGTGCGGCGCGGGTCGCGGCGGAGGGATCCGAGCCGTCGTCGAGCTGGATCAGCCGGATCTTCTCGCCGTTGACCTCGCCCTTGTATTCCAGCGCGGCCTGGATGCCGCGTCCATAGGGGATGCCGATCGACGCGCCGGGTCCACTGAGCGACGTCACGAATCCGACGACGATGTCGGCGCGCGCGGTCGAGGCCGTGACGAGGCCTGCAGAGAGTCCTGCCACGAGTGCAGTCAAACTCAAGATCTTGCGCATTGCGTTCCCCTTGGTTGAAAACAGCCGCTAGCTGAGCGAGATGTCAGTGTGTACAGAGACGGGATCGATGGGAGTGGTGAAAATGACCACGAGCAGAGCCGGCCTGAGCCTCGAGCGCCGCTTCGTGGCAACGCAGCATGGTCGCATTCACGTGGCCATGGCCGGAGCAGGCTTTCCGGTGCTGCTGCTGCACCAGACGCCGCGCTCGTGGGACGAGTATCGCGATGTGCTGCCGCTGCTCGGCCGCGATTTCCGCGCGATCGCGATGGACACCCTCGGCTTCGGGGATTCCGACCGGCCGGCCGGCGAACCCTCGATCGAATTGTGGGCGCAGGCCGCGCTCGCGCTGCTCGACGCGCTGGATGCACCTCGCGCCGCGATCGTCGGCCATCACACTGGAGCCGCGATCGCGGTGGAAATCGCGGCTTCCGCGCCCGCACGTGTCGGCGCGCTGGTGCTGTCGGCCTGTCCCTTCGTCGATGCGGCGCGGCGCGCCAAGCACGAGGGGATGCGGGTGATCGACGATGTCGAAACGCGCGCCGACGGCGCGCATCTCGCCGAGCTGTGGGCGCGCCGCCAGCCGTTCTATCCTGCCGAGAATCCTGATCTGCTGCGACGCTTCATGATCGATGCCTTGCGCGCCGGCGAGATGGCCGCGGAAGGCCATCGGGTGGTAAACCGCTATCGGATGGAGGACCGTCTCGGACACATCCGCTGCCCAACTCTGGTCATTGCTCCGACATGCGATCCGCACGCTCATCCTGCGGCTCCCAAAGTCGCTGGAGCGATCGGCGGCAGTGTCCTGCGCGAGCTGTCAGGAGGCATGGTGCCGCTTCCCGACCAGATGCCGGAGGCGTTCGCCGGCCTCGTGCGTGAATTCGTGGTCGCTCACGTCGAAGCCTGACCCGGTATGGCCGCGGCAGGCGAGGGGAGCCCCGCCGGCAGCACCTGTTGTTCCGAGGTCGATGATCTCAGCCACGATGGAGAAACCCTTGATCGACGCGACTTGGGACGCGGCATGCGTCCGCGCGGCGTCGCTTGCCAATTATTTAAAGCCTAAAGTATCTGTCGGTCGAACGTCAATACACCCTTCGACGAAAAATTGGCCGCGGCAGGTGCCGTCGCGAAAGCCGAATTCGCTTGTGCAAAAGGGAAAGGCGCAGTCTGCCTGTCGTTTCGGCAAGCCGTTCCCGCCGTTGGTGAAGTGTGCTGGCGTGCCGTTCAATTGACGCCAAAATTATTTTGTGCTTGAAATAATTCCGTCGATGAGACCGCGCCGTTGCTGCGGCACGCGTTGACCACGACAGGCTTGTGTGTGTCGTCGGCCCAGACTTTGACGGTTCGAGGATCGGCACGGTCGCCTGTGAGCAGGATATCCGCTGTGCGCATCTTCTGGCAGAGCTTCGTCGACCAGGCCACCAGCGCGCCCTATATGGCGCAGCTCGCAGCCTATCTGAACGAGATCGCCGCACCCGGCACCACTGTCCATGTCGAGGGCATCACGCCGGCCGATCGCGATTTCGGACGCCTGAGCGAATTCCGCTGCGCGATCCAGGCGGTCGACAACGGGCTTGCGGCCGAGGATCGCGGCTTCGACGCCTACGTGATGGGTCACTTCCAGGATCCCGGATTGTACGAGCTTCGCTCGGCCCTGGCGATACCGGTGATCGGTGCCGGCGAGGCGACGCTGCTCGCAGCGTCGCAGCTGGGTCGTCGACTCGGGCTTGTCACGCTCGATCAGGCTTTCGAGGTTTGGCACTACGAGCAGGCTGACCGATACGGCCTCGGCGGCCGCGTGGTGCACGTCACCGGCATGGGCTGCCGTCCCGAGGATTTCAGCGCCGCGTTCGCCGGCGATGCCGAGGCCAAAGCGCGCATGCTGCGCGACTTCGCCGCCTGCGCGCAGCCGCTGCTCGATCACGGCGCCGATGTGGTGATCCCTGCCGGCGTTTTGCCAGGTCTGCTGATCGCGAGCGAGCACGGTTTCAAGATCGGTCATGCGCCGGTGGTCAACTGCGCGGCGGTCGCGCTGAAGAGTGCCGAGATGTGGGTGCAGTTGCAGCGTCTCAACGGCACCGGGCCGAGCCGCGGGCCGAGTTTCGCACTGGCGAATGCGCGCGCCCGTCAGGATTTTCGCGCGCTGGTGGCGACGATCCCGACCGCCGAACCCAAGGTTCGTTGAGAGCACAGGAACCCGGCAGCCCGATGCAAAACACCATCCGCACACCTTACGACCGGGTCGTGATGGCGGTTCCCGTGACGATTCCCTACGTGCGCTACTCGATCGAGAGCGCACAATGGTGGATCGGCCGCGCGCTGAGATCGCTGGTCGATGGCGCCGGGATCACGCCGCGCGACATCGACGGATTCTGCGTGTCGAGCTTCACGGCCGGGCTCGACAGCGGGATCGGCCTGACCCAGCATTTCGGCCTTTGCGTGCGCTGGGTCGACACCATTCCGCTCGGCGGAGCCAGCGCGATCGCTGCGCTCCGCCGCGCCGCGCGGGCGGTGCAGGCCGGCGACGCCCGGATCGTGGCCTGCGTGGCCGGCGACACCAACCACGTCGATTCGTTCCGCTTTACGCTGGAGAACTTCTCGCGCTTCAACCAAGACGCCGTCTATCCCTATGGTGCGGGCGGCGCCAATGCCAGCTTTGCGCTGATCGCCCGCAACTACATGCGCACGTTCGGCGCGCGCCGCGAGGATTTCGGAAAGATCGCCGTGGCACAGCGCGCCAACGCGTTGCGCAATCCCAACGCCTTGATGAAGTCGCCGCTGACCATCGAGCAGTATATGGCGGCGCGGCCGATCGCCGACCCGATCCATTTGTTCGATTGCGTTATGCCCTGCGCCGGCGCCGAGGCGTTCCTGGTGATGGGAGAGGATGTCGCCGCGTCGCTGAAGCTTCCGGCGGTGAAAATCCTTGCCACGATCGAGCGCCACAACGCATTTGGGGACGACCCGGTGCAGGTGCGTGGCGGCTGGGCGATGGATGTCGACGAGCTCTACACGATGGCCGGAGTCAAGCCCGATGATCTCGATTTCGTCGAGACCTATGACGACTACCCCGTGATCTCGATGATGCAGTTCGAGGATCTCGGCTTCTGCCGCAAGGGCGAGGGACCGGACTTCGTGCGGCAACACGACTTCACGATCGACGGCTCGTTTCCGCACAACACCTCGGGCGGCCAATTGTCGGTCGGGCAGGCCGGCGCCGGCGGCGCCTATCTCGGGGTTGTCGAGGCGATGCGCCAGGTTCTTGGGCTCGCCGGCCCGACCCAGGTCAAGGATGCGCGCATCGGGTTGGCATCGGGCTTTGGAATGATCAATTATGATCGCGGCCTTGCCTCGGGCGCAGCGATCCTCGCGGGACCAGGCGCATGATCGAGCCGATTGCAAAACCGCGCCGGAAGAATCCGCTTGCCCGGACCCGGCTGCCGACGTCGCCGCCGCATCCGCGCAGTCGCAAGTCGCATGGTTTGACGCGCGCCGCAGCCGAAGGCCGCTTCATGCTGCAGCGCTGCGGTGCCTGCGGCGCCTTCAGCTATCCGGCGCGCGATGCCTGTCCGGCGTGCCTGTCCGCCGATCTCGCCTTCGTGGACGCGCCGCGGCGCGGCACGCTGCTCAGCGAAACCACGCTGCACGTCCCGGCCGATGTGCATTTCCGCGAGCGCGCACCATGGCGCGTCGGCCTGGTGGCGATGGACTGTGGGCCGCGGCTGGTGACACACCTGCATGCCGATTGCGAGGAGGGCCGGCCGGTCGTGATGTCGTTTCAACTCGACAAGAGCGGGCAGGCCGTGGCCTTCGCATATCCCGAACGTGAGACCCCCAACATGACCGACGACAGGCAGTGGCGGGAGATGACCGCCGACCCGAAATTCCGGCGCGTCCTGGTGACCAACGGGCGGAGCGTCGTCGGCCAGGAGGTGGTGACCGCGCTGAAGTCAGCCGGCGCATCGATCCTGTTCGTCGGCGTCGCCGAACCGTGGAAGCCGTTCCGCGGCGAGGAGGCGTTGCGCGCGCTCGAGGGCGTCCAGATCGTCCCGCTCGATATCGGCGACGAGAAGTCGGTCATGGATCTTGCGGCCGATATCGGCGGCAAGGTCGATATCCTCGTGAACACGTCGGAGCACGTTCGAGCCGGCGGGCTGCTCGATCGCCAGGGCACCAGCGTCGTGCGCGACGAGATCGACCAGAGCTATCTCGGCTTCGTGCATCTGGCGCAGGCGTTTGGACCGGCGATGCGCGCGCGGGGCGCCGACGGCGTCAACAGCGCCGCCGCCTGGGTCAATATCCTGTCGGTCTATGCACTGGCGAACTGGCCGGCGTTCGGCGCCTATTCGGCGTCGCAGGCTGCCTGTCTGTCGCTGTCGCATTGCCTGCGCGCGGAGCTTCGGCCCGGCGGCGTCAAGGTGGTGAATGCGTTTGCCGGGCCGCTCGATACCGAGTGGTTCCAGACGGTGCCGCCGCCGAAGGTCGCGCCCCGCGTGCTCGCGTCGGCCATCGTGTCGGCGCTCAAGCGCGGGTTGGAGGACATCTACGTGGGCGATGTCGCCGAGGACGTTCGCCAACGCCTTGCGGCGAACCCCAAGGCGGTCGAGCGTGAGCTCGGGGCATAAGCGAGCTTGAAAACGGGAGAAGCGCAATGGACAGCAACAGCCTCATGCAATTTGCCGGCGCGGTCGCGTCGGGCGCGGTGCGGGTCGTCGACCTGACCTTCACTCTCAGTCCGGATTTCCCTGTCATCGTGCTGCCGCCTGAATTCGGCCAGGCCGCGCCGGTGCGCATCCAGAAGATTTCGCAGTACGACGCTGCGGGCCCCGCCTGGTACTGGAACAATTTGACGTTCGGCGAGCACACCGGCACGCATTTCGATGCGCCGATCCACTGGTTCACGGGCAAGGACCTGCCGAACAATTCGGTCGACACGCTGCCGCCGCGCGACATGATCGCGCCGGCCTGCGTGATCGATTGCTCGACTGATGCCGCGAGGGACCCGGATTTTCTGCTGACGATTCCGGCCGTCGAGGCCTGGGAGAAGCGCCACGGCCGGATTCCCCAGCGCCACTGGGTGCTGCTGCGCACCGACTGGTCGAAGAAGGGCTGGCGCGACTATGCCAATCTGAAGGACGACGGCGCCCATACGCCGGGGCCGGATGCCGCCGTGATGCGATGGCTGGTCGAGGAGCGCAGCGTCATCGGCTTCGGCACCGAGACGATCGGGACCGATGCCGGGCAGGGCGGTCATCTCGATCCGCCCTATCCGGCGCACCATTTCCTGCACGGCGGCGGGCGCTACGGCCTGCAGTGCCTGTGCAATCTCGATCAGCTGCCGCCGACCGGCGCCGTCGTCGTTGCCGCGCCGCTGAAGATCCAGAACGGCTCGGGCAGTCCGCTGCGCGTGCTTGCGCTGGTACCTTCAGCGTAAGGCCGGAGATTTTTCGTCCACATCGAGTGAGTTCATGAACAAGAAGAAGACTCTGCTGGTCGGCGCCGCGTTTCTGCTCGGCGCCGTGATACCGGCACATGCTGAAATCCTGGTCGGTTTCGTCACCGGTCTGAGCGGTCCGGTGTCCTCGATCGGTGTGCCCAATGCCAAGGGACTGGCCGCCGGCCAGGCCTATCTCGGCGAGGTCGATGGCGAGAAGGTTCGCGTCATCCAGCTCGACGACGGCTCCGATCCGGCAGCGTCGACGCGCAATGCGCGCAAGCTGGTGGAGCAGGAGAAGGTCGATTTCCTGATCGGGACGTCAGGCGCGCCGCAGACATTGGCGATGGCGACCGCGGCGATCGAGATGAAGGTGCCGATGGTGGCGATCTCGCCGATCGCACCGGTGCCGGCAGGCGAGGGTGGTCCGTGGGTGGTGCAGACGCCGCAGCCGACGCCGCTGCTGGTTCAGGGCATCGTCGATCACATGAAGAACCGCGGCATCAAGACCGTGGCGTTCATCGGCTTCTCCGATGCGTTCGGCGATCTCATGTACAATTCGCTCAGCGAGGGCGCCGCGAAGGCCGGGATCAAGGTGGTCGCGAACGAACGTTACGCGCGCTCCGATAATTCGGTCACCGCGCAGGTGCTGCGGGCACTCTCCACCCATCCTGATGCGATCATGCTGGGCGGCACCGGAACGCCCCGGTGCGCTGCCGGTGATCGCGCTGTCCGAGCGCGGCTACAAGGGACCGCTCTACGGCAATCACGGCATGATCAGCGCCGACTTCCTGCGGCTCGCCGGCAAATCGGCGGAGGGTATCATCTGCCCGACCGGACCGGTGACCGCGGCCGAGCAGCTTCCCGAGAGCAATCCGATCCGCAAGGTGGCGCTGGCATTCCGCGCCGCCTATGAGAAGGCCAATGGCGAACCGCCGTCCGATGCCTTCTCGCCCTATGCTTTCGACGGCTGGCTGGTATTCATGGATGCCGCAAGGCGCGCCAAGGCGACGGGTGCTGTGCCGGGTACGCAAGGCTTCCGCAATGCGCTGCGAGAGGCGCTGTTCGCGACCAGGGACGTGGTCGGCACGCACGGCATCTACAGCTACACGCCGGCCGACCGTCACGGCGTCGACGACCGCGCGCGGATCCTGGTCCAGATCGAGAACGGCAAGTACAAGCTGTTGCCGTAGCGGCTCAGCCGCGCCTCAGTTTGGCCTTCAGCCCGCGCAGGTCGATCGCGCGGTTGTCGGCGACCGCTGCGGCCGCCAGCGTCTTGATCTCGCCGCGGGCGAGCTTGCGCGTCGATGACAGCGGCAGTTCGTCGACGATCGCGATGTAACCGGGGACCTTGTGATAGGCGAGGCGTTCGGCGCAGGCTTTGATGATCGAGGTCGCGAGCGCGTCGGCGTCGTCAACCTTGGCATTCGGCACGACGAACGCAAAGACCTCTTCGCCCCTGATATCGTCGGGAACGGGCGTCACCGCGCAGCTGCCGATGCGCGTGTCCATGTAGAGCGCGCTTTCGACCTCGAGCACGCCGATATTCTCGCCACTGCGCCGCACGATGGTCTTCTTGCGGTCGAAAAAATACATCAGCCCGTCCTGGTCGGCGAATACGAGGTCGCCGGTGTGGAACCAGCCGCCGTCCCAGGCCGCTTCGGTGGCCTCCGTGTCCTTCAGGTAGCCGCTGAAGAATCCCGCCCGCGCGTCCTCGCCCTTGGCGCGGACCAGCAATTCGCCGGGCTTTCCCAGCGCAACATCGGCACCCCGGTCATCGACGAGGCGATAGTCCATGCCGTCGGACGGCCGGCCGACGCAGCGCGCGCCGAAGCCTGCCGGCTCGCGCGCGGTGGTCGTTGCGGCGGCGCCGCCGGTCTCGGTCATCGCCCAGGCCTCGACGATCGGAATTCGGTAGCGCTCCTCGAAGGTGGCGCGGTGGCGGACATCGACGCCGGGCGCAAACGCAAAGCGCACGCGGTGCTGCCGTTCGACGTCGGTCACCGGCAGCTGCAGCAGGATGGCGGGGATGACGCCGAGACAATGCACGATGGTTGCGCCGCTGTCAGCGACGCACTGCCACCAGCGGTTGGCATGGAAACGGTCGAGCGGCACCACGGCGCCGCCGAGCACCATCATCCCGACTGCGCTGCAGCCAAGTGCGTTCATGTGAAACATCGGCAGGGGCGTCAAACTGATCTCGCGGTCCGGCTGCAATTCGGCCACGCCGCCTTGCGCGAGATACCAGTCGGCCACCTGCAGGAAATAGCGATTTGAAAGCATGCACCCTTTCGGCTTGCCGGTGCTGCCCGAGGTGAACAGCAGCGCGCATTCGGCGTCGAAGGCGGGCTCCTGCGCTGTGACGTCGCTCCGGCACGGCGGAATGCGGCTCTCCGTGTCGATCAGGCGGACACGTCCGAGCGTCGCATCCTTCGTCACGTGGATGCGATCCTGTGTCGCTACCAGCAGGTCCGCTCCCGACAGTTCGAGCTGGAAGGACAGCTCATCGGGCCGGACGTCCGGGTTGATCGGCACGATCGAAACCCCGAGTGCATTGAGCGCGAGCCAGTGCAGGAAGAACACCGGCCGATTTTCCAGCAGCAGGGCGACCCTCGCGCCGCGACCATAGCCGGCGGCCGCGTATTCCGCGCGCAGGCGATCGACCTCCGCCTTGAACGGCCCATACGCAATCTCGAAGCCGTCGGGGGCGTAAGCCAGTTTCGCGCTCGCAGGCGCAAGCAGGAACGGCGCGTCCGGGCGCCTTGCGGCCGTGGCGATGAAGGCATCGGAGGGCGATCGGTAGGGGTTCTCGCGACGCATTGCGGGTGCTCCTGTTGAGGCCTCCAGCCCGTCACCAGATTGCGGGTGGAACCCGCACGCAGCCCTTGCTGCGGCGGCAGCTTTCGGGAATACTTTAAGCCTAAACTATCTGGCTGGCCAGTGGCGATCTCGACAGATCGGACGATGAAGCGATGGAGGTGCGCGTGCAGGCGGGTGACAGCAGCGCGGCGGGGCAGCGACCGGGAGCGTCGATCTGGCGGCAGGCCACGGAGCGTTTTCCGCCGGCCGACCGGATTCTCTCGACCATCCTGACGCGGCAGGCCGCGCGGTACGGTGACCGTACGCTGTTCGTGTCAGGCGAGACGCGCTGGAGCTATGCCGAGACCGCAGGGATCGCGGCCGCGTCGGCCGGACGGCTGATGCGCGCCGGCATCCGCGCGGGCGACCGCGTCGCGCTGATGTGCTCGAACCGGCCGGAGTTTCTGGAAGTCTATCTTGGCTGTGCCTGGATGGGAGCGGTGAGCGTGCCGATCAACACCGCACTTCGCGGCATCCAGCTCAGCCACATCCTGCGTAACTCCGGGCCGAGACTGCTGGTCATCGAAACGCCTTTCGTGCCGGCGCTCGAAACGCTGGAGAGCGACGTCGCGCCACCCGACCTGATCTGGACGATCGGTGAGGGCGCAGCGCCCGCGTCCGTGCCGATCGCGCCACTGCCCCCGCTGGGGGAGGGATTGCCGTCCGCGCAGGTCAGGCCTGGCGACACCGTCGCGATCCTCTATACGTCAGGCACCACGGGACCTTCCAAGGGCGTCTGCTGCCCGCAGGCGCAGCTGTTCTGGTGGGGAGTGTATTCGGCGCGTGCGCTCGGCATTGTCGAGGGCGATGTCCTGTTCACGACGCTGCCGCTGTTCCACACCAACGCGCTGAACGCGTTCTATCAGGCAGTGCTGAACGGCTGCACCTATGTGCTCGAGCCGAAATTCTCCGCGTCCGGTTTCTGGACCGCGGCGCGCCGGCATAAGGCGACCGTCGGCTATCTGCTTGGAGCGATGGCCGTGATGCTGCTGGGACAGAAGCCGTCCGAGGATGACACGACACATTGCCTGCGCGTCGCGCTCGGTGGCGGCGTTCCGGGCCAGTTTCACGGTCCGTTTCTCGCGCGCTTCGGCGTGCCCTTGCTCGACGGCTACGGCTCGACCGAGACGAATTTCGTGTTCGCGGGCAGCATCCCGTCAGATCGGCCGGGCACGATGGGTCGTCTTGCCGAGGGCATGGAGGCCTGCATCGTCGATCCCGATGATGCGGTGCTGCCTGACGGCGTGGCCGGCGAATTGCTGCTGCGCGCGCGCGAGCCGTTTGCATTCGCGACGGGCTATTTCGGCATGCCTGAGAAGACGGTCGAAGCCTGGAAAAACCTCTGGTTTCACAGTGGCGACCGGGTCGTCCGCGATGCGGACGGCCACTTTCGTTTCATCGACCGGATGAAGGATTCGATCCGCCGGCGCGGCGAGAACGTCTCGTCCTGGGAGGTCGAGCAGGTGCTGCTGAGGCATCCGGCGATCGACGCATGCGCCGTCTACCCGTTGCCCTCGGAGCTTGGCGAGGACGAGGTGGCCGCGGCCGTCCGGCTCAAGCCTGGCCATGCGCTCGACCCGGTCGACGTGGTCAGGCATTGCGAGGGGCAGATGGCCTATTTCGCGGTGCCGCGATTTGTCCGGCTGATCACCGAGATGCCGCTCACCGAGAACGGCAAGATCAAGAAGGTCGCGCTGCGCGAGGCCGGCAGGACCACCGACACCTGGGACCGCGAAGCCGCAGGGTACAAGCTGCGCCGCTGACCAGGCGGCGCCGCGAAAGAGAGATCGCGACGAAACTCAGCCGTTCGCCACAGGTTGCAGCTGCCAAAGTGTCGTGTAGTTCATGATCGGCCGCTCGAACGTTGCTCCCCTGGCGACGAATGGTTTGCCCGAATCCAGCATCGGCTGGAATCGATCCAGCTGCTTCGCCGAGTCCAGGTCGGTCCACAGACTTACATTCGAGAGTGACGAGGTCGCCTCGTCCGCGCCGACATAGAATGCTAGCAATCCAGGCATCGACTCGATGCCGGGGCGAAGCACCTTCTCGGTCTCGACCATCATTTGCCGCATTTCGCCAAACCTGTCCGGCGGGCAACGAAGAATGGAGACCCTTACGATTGGCTGCATTGGAAAGCTCTCTCCTCGCATCGACTGTGCTGCAAAAGACTATGTTGGATCGCCGGCAATGACCATAGCGGGTCGCTTCATCTCGGATGCATCCGCCGCGACCGCAAAATCGCGAAAAGTTTGCCGAGGCCACTTCGGCCGCGATCGGCATGGACCTTGATGCGGTGCGTGTCGCAATCGATCGCAGCGATCTGGTCGCGGGGCCTGTCACCTGCACGATCGTCGCTCAGTTGCAGGAAACCGCCGACGCCTTCCTGATGGTCGGTTTCATTCCCGGGCCGATCGTCGTCCGTGACGCCGTCTGGCCGTCCGCGGGCTGACCAGTGCGCTCAGGCGGCGCGCAAGTCGCGACGAACGGGGGGCCGTGTGATCTTCCTGAGCTTGTTGGCAACGCGGATGGCGAAGCTAAGCGGCAACGCGGCGAAAACGGATTTCTGCGCCCAGCTGTCAACTTCCCTAGCGAGGTCGAGGCATCTTGATGCCGAGCGCCCGCTCGGTTGCGGCCATGACCGTCGATTGCGGGCTCGTTTGGCAAAAATCCTTAACGGTCTTGGCGGCCTGTGCGAACTCGTTGAGGTCGATGACGGTGCTGCGCACGCTCGCATTATAGTAGCCGCTCAGCCACATGGTAACGCCGGCAAAGTCCTGGAAACCAAGCCTGGTCAGTTCCCGGCAGGTCAACTTGCTCATATCGACAACCATTTTGTCCTCGGCGACCGCGTACGGGCTAAACGACAACATGGTCGCGACACTGATCATGAACTTGCGCATTGTTTCCTCGTGGTTCTTCCTGATATCGAGCAGGATGCCACGGCGGCCGATCTTGATCTGGATCAAGCTCGACTGCCTGCGCCGCTGGTAGCAGATTAGGCTTCCTTCGCCTTGACCCAGCAAGCAACTAGCTGACAAACACCACTCGTGTTTCCACAGGCACTCGCCGATACAAATCTTCGACGTCGTCGTTGACCATTCGTATGCACCCGGAAGCGACAAGATGACCGATGGTCTTTGGCGAATTGGTGCCGTGGATCAGCAAACCCGGCTTGTCGAGCAGCAACGCACGAGCGCCCAGCGGGCTTCCCGGGCGCCCCGTCGACGCAAGCAGAGCGTCCGCGTCCTTCGTGTTCGTGCCGGGTGTTTTCCACTCGGGCCATTCCAGCTTGCTGGCGATGTGGAAGAAGCTGCCGCCTTTCTGGCACTGGTCTGCAATGCCGATGCCGTAGCGCCGCGCCGAATTGTTGGACTCGATCAGATAGAGAAAGCGATTTTCCCGATCGATGACGATGGAGCCGGGAACAACGGTCGTGCGGTAGAACACCACCTGTCGCTGAAGCGCAAAGGGCAAGACGTCTCCCGATGAGCCGCCATCGACTCCAGCCTTCAGGTCTCCCATGACGGCTTCTTCTCCGCCACGCGACGCCTTTGAGGATGACGCCGTCATGCCGGCGCCAATGGGCTGCTTGTTTGCAAGATAACCGTAAAGCAACGCCGCCACGGCGATGAGGGCAACAACGGCCGAAGCTGTGATCACCGCGGGCCGCCAGTTCCTGTCCGTCGACAATGTCGCGCTGATCTCGGCCGCAGATTTCGTCCCTTCAGCAATCAGGTCAAGCTCGATCCGCCGGATCGCGTCCTCAAGCGCGGCGGTGTGCATAGCGACCGCCTCGCGCGTCAGGTGCGACGATTTCCTGATGAGGTTCCGGGCGTCATTGTAGACCTGGTCGCGCGCCGCCTCATCCTTGCCGGCAACGGCCTTCGCCAGTAGCGAGTAGTAATCCACATTCATGGGCTTACCCTTCAACTATCTGACGGGAGGCGCGTATTGGATTCCGCCCTGCGTCCACAGCGCATTCAGTCCGCGCGGGATACTGAGTCGGCTCTGCCCTCCGACGTTCCTCTCGTACATTTCGCCGTAATTGCCCACCGCGCGAACGGCGCGCACGGCCCAGTCCTTCTCGAGCCCCAATTGCTGGCCGAATTCGCCTTCGTTGCCGACCAGACGCCTGACGTCGGGGTTTGGCGATTTCAGCGCGTCGTCGATTGTGGCCGATTTGATGCCGAGCTCCTCCGCGTTGATCAGCGCATAGAGCGTCCACTTGACCAAGTTGAACCACTGGTCATCGCCTTGTCGTACCACTGGCCCGAGCGGCTCTTTCGAGATGACTTCCGGCAGGATGATGTGACTGTCGGGCGCGGCGAGCTTGAGGCGCTCCGCGTAGAGCTGCGAAACGTCGCTCGTCAGCACATCGCATTTGCGGTTGTCGTATGCCGCACGGGTCTCTTCGGCGGTGCCGAGCGCCACAACGTTCAGCTTCATTTCGTGGGCGCGGAAATAATCCGACAGATTGAGCTCGGTGGTCGTGCCGGTTTGCGTGCAAACGGTCTTGCCGTCGAGCTGCAACGCCGTGTCCACCCCGGATTCACGGCGCAACAGGAAGCCCTGTCCGTCGTAGTAGGCGACACCGGCGAACAGCAGGCCAAGTGAAGTCTCCCGCGACATCGTCCAGGTCGAGTTCCGCGACAGCACGTCGATCTCCGAGGATCGCAGTGCCGCGAAGCGGCTGGCGGCGTCGAGCGGTGTGAACGTCACCTTGCCGGGATCGCCAAAGATCGCGGCGGCGATTGCCCTGCATAGATCGACGTCAAACCCGGTCCAGTCGTTCTTATCTCCCTGGCTCGAAAAACCGAGCAGTCCCTGGCCGACCCCGCAATTGAGCGTACCACGCTCCTTGACCGCCGCGAGAGTTTGCGCGCGGCCCGCCGGGCTTCCTATGACGAACGCGGCCAGCAGGATCGCGGCCGCGAGGGTGACACTTCGTATACAATTCGGCATTCTTGCTTCGGATCCTGTTGCGGTGGCCATGTGCATGCCTGGAACAGTGCATGCTGGTGGAGCGGTCGAGTCAGGCTGAGTGTTGTCGTCTCCAAACCTGCGCCCTTGATATGGATCAACGCCGGTTGACGGTTTGTCGCAAACCGGTGCCCTGCCGACCGAGCCACCAGATCCAATCAGTTTTTCCGACGTTTTCCCGGCGTCTGCATGTCTTCCGTAATGACCGTAAAATCGGGCGCAGTACGGGTCTCGGGACTGGCCGCAACATCGGTAATCACCATCGTCGTACCGGGATGCAGCGTGCGTGCGACACGCCTTACGCCGTCCCCGTCCAGATACTCGATTCGAGCCAGGACGGAGCTGGACCACAAATCCACGACAACACCGTCTTGCGGATGGCCTCCAAGACCGAACGCCGACCACTTGAGTGAATGTCCGTCCGTTGACGGCCCAATGAGCGAGAACAGATGCGTCCCGATGGGCTTGTCGGGATCGACGACGCTGATCGGGGTCTCAAACGTCACCTCGCCGTCGACGATCAGGTAGGCCTTGCGATCGGCTGCCGACACGAGAACCGACATGATCTTCGTCGCGCTGGCGTTGACGGACGACTTGCTCGGAGGCGCGCCTTTTGCCGCCGCATTCTGTGCAGTTTTCGCCATATCCTGCGTCAGCACGAGATCAGGTCGGATCACCGAACTGTAGGCGGTCTCCTGATCGGCGATGATGACGGACGTTCCGAGCTGGGTCACCGTAAACAGCAGCTCGGAAAATTTCACCGGCAAGCGTATGCAGCCGTGCGAAGCCGGATAGCCGGGCAAGTTGCCGGCGTGAAGCGCAACGCCCTTCCAGGTCAGTCGTTGCATATTCGGCATGGGTGCGTTGTTATAGGTGCTGGAATAGTGTTCGGCGCGCTTCTGCAGGATTGTGAATACGCCGGTCGGCGTGCGGTTACCCGGCTTCCCCGTCGAGCACGTGGAGACGCCGATCGTGACGCCGTTGCGGTAAACGTGGACGAGTTGCTCGGGCAGGGATACGACGATGACAACCGAACCGCGGGGTGAGATTTCAGGCCGCCAGATGAACTCTCCGGGCTTCAAGGCCTTGATCGCGGCGACACCGGTCGCCGCGACCGCGCGATCGGAAATCAAGAACGAGCTCGCGGCTATGCCGAACGCAATTTCTCTGCGCGTGAACCTCATCGATGCCTTCATTCCGATTTCCTCGCTCAACTCCCGCAACGGCATACGGGAGCGTTACCGCAATGGCAGGGATCACGATTCTGGCTCACAGGTGGCCGCCAAGTGCTCTCCAATTCCCGTGCCATGGGTCTCCATCTCGAACTTCGGATCACCACGCGTGTCATCAACGACACGCGCCTAAGGGTCGATCAGGACGCCTGGGTTGAGTATGCCGCGGGGATCCAGTTCGCGTTTGGCGGCCCGCAATGCGGCGGCAAAAAGCTGTGGCCGCTGCCGGTCGTACCAGGGCCGGTGGTCACGGCCGACGGCGTGGTGATGCGTGATGGTGCCGCCCGCCGCGATCAGCGCATCGCTCGCCGCGTCCTTGATGGCCTGCCACTGCGCGAGCAGCGCTCCGTGCCGGCCGCGCGCGTGGAACGAGAAGTAGGGTGCGGGCCCGTCCGGATAGACGTGGGTGAAGCGACAGGTGACTTCACCCTTCACCCCGGTCGCTTGCAGAATCGCGCGTTCGGTTTCCGCCTTGACCCGATCGTGAAAGCCTTCGAACCGATCCCAGGTGATGGCGGTCTCGAACGTATCGTTGATGATGGCAGCGGGCGTCAGGAATTCGCGCGCATAGGGCATGCGAATGAACGCGTTGCGCCAGATGCCTGCCGCGCCTTCGAGATGCGCGTCGCCGGCCTCTGCGGGCTCCGGTGTCCCGCGGTGGTCGGCGCAGCATTCGAGCGCACGCTTGAACCAGGTGTCCAGGGGGTGATCGCCCGATTCGAATGCCAGCACCATGATGGCGGAGTTGCCGTCGGCCGCACCGGTGTTGAACGCCTCCTGCGGATCCAGTATGCGGCAATTGGAGGGATGGAGGCCGGCTTGCGCGACCGCACGCACCGCGCGCGCGGCATCGAAGAAAGTGGGAAACCGAACCGATGCGCCGGCGCGGAATTTTGGGCGCGGCTGCAATCGCATCCACGCGCGCGAAATCACGCCTAGAATTCCTTCCGAACCGATGAACATGCGGTCGGGGCTCGGCCCCGCACCCGAACCGGGAAGCCGGCGCGTCTCCACGACGCCAGCCGGGGTTACGACACGCAGGCTTTCGACGAAATCGTCGATATGGGTGTAGAGACTGGCGAAGTGGCCGCCCGATCGCGTCGCGATCCAGCCGCCCAGGGTCGAATATTCGAAACTTTGCGGAAAATGCCGCAACGTGACGCCGTGAGGCTTGAGCTGGTTTTCCAGCGATGGACCAAAGGTGCCGGCGTCGATCAATGCGGCGCGCGAGACCGGATCGACTTCGACGACCCCCGAGAGATTGCGCAGGTCCAGCGTGACGGCCGCCTTGTGCTTGATGCCATCGGCCTGCGGCTCGACGCCACCGCACACGCTCGATCCGCCTCCGAACGGCGTCAGCGAAGCGCCGACGGATCCCGCCCAGTCCATGACGGCCGATATCTCCAGCTCGTTGCGCGGGTAGGCCACGACATCAGGCGCGCAGTCGTAATCGCCGAGCATGGCCCTGACGTAATCCGGGTAGGACTTGCCGTAAGTGTGCGCGGCGCGGTCGTAGCGTTCGGTCGTGCAGAACGGCGTGAGCGTAGCCGGTGGCACCACGCGCGGCTCCCGCAGGGACAGCTCTTCAAGGCCGGGAACGGTGACCGTGTCGAAATCACGGGTGCCAAACTTGGCACGGTAGCGGCCGAGGACAAACGCCCGCTCTTCCGCGCTCATGCCTTCGCCTTCCCGTCCCCAGCCGTAATGTTTCAGCCTTGTGCCGGTCATGGGCGTTCCCCGCATTTCGTTTCGAGAGTTTTTTGAATCGAAGAACAAGATACCCTGAACGACAGCGCTGCAGGGTGAGCTCGTTCCATCGAAACAATACGCTTTCGAGAGGGCGCATGAAAGACGGCGGCGGGGCAGTTCTGCAGCAAACGGCGCCGCTGCGGCCGCTGCACCCGGCTCAGTCTTACCCGCAGGGGGTACGACCAAAGGTCAGGCCGCCGTATTCCGCGCGAGGGCAACATCATGCGACAACGTTGAGAGAGCTTTGGCTTGCTGAATTGCGATTGATTGCACAGACCGGTGGAATACTGCCCGTCTGCTTCGGAAGGTGAGGATTTGGTCTCCGAAAGCGACTTCGAGCTCGCTCTTGATTTCGTCCGGGCTCGGGCCGCCGGATCGGTCGAGGGCATTTTTGGTCCAGGCTCGATGACCTGGCGGATCGACCGCGAAGCCATCACTTTTCTGGGCGCCGGTCGTGCCCTCCTGCTGCAGCTGGCGCATCCCTGGGTCGCCGCGGCCGTGGCCGAGCACTCGCGGACCTTCGCGGATCCGATCGGTCGCTTCCATCGAACCTTTGACGTCGTGTTCACAATGGTGTTCGGCCCGCTCGATGCGGCCCTTGCCGCTGCCCGGCTCCTGCACCACCGCCATACCATGATCGTCGGACGGCTGCCCGAAGCAGTCGGTCCGTTCGAGAGCGCTTCACCCTACCGCGCCAACGAGGTCGCAGCGTTGCGCTGGGTTCACGCGACCCTCGTCGACACCGCTCTGACCGTCCACGACCTGATCCTGCCTCCGTTCTCGGTCGAAGAGCGCGAGCGCTATTGGACCGAAAGCCGGCTATTCGGGGCCTTGTTCGGGCTGGCGTCGAGCGACTTGCCGGCGGATTGGGATTCATTCGCGGCCTACACCGCGACGATGATGCAATCGGATACATTGTCCGTCAGCACGGCCGCGCGCGAGGTGGCCCGACAGATCTTCGCCGCCGGAGGACGACCATGGTTGCGGCCGCCGCGCTGGTATCAAGCCCTGAGCGCCGAACTGCTGCCGGACCGATTGCGCACAGGCTTCGGATTTGCCTTTGACGAACGCGACAGGAAGGCCGCGGAGCGTGCCGTCGCGCGGATCCGACGCATCTATCCCAAAATACCCACCCGGCTTCGCCACGTCGGCCCCTACCAGGAAGCTCAGGCGCGACTGCAGGGAGCGCCGCAGCTGGGCTGGACGACCCGGTGCCTGAACAGGGCCTGGATAGGACGCCCCCAGCTGGATGACCGCTGGAACAGGTGAAGCTGTCCCGGACAGCCGCTGATACCAGGTGCGGCCGACCGCCGCCTGTCGCGATTCCCAGTCTCATCAGTTCGAGAGCGGACGTCTCATCCGCGAGCGGGCCAAGGCCGACGGGCAAATCAGCAGAATCCTGTCAAGCCTGCGCCGTTCAAATATTTCCGTTTATCGGAATGAAAAACTGGTGTATAGACTTTCCCGTCTCACCCGCTCGAGGGGCGCTCGCGATCGTCACGAACGTGGTGGTGGGATGCGGTGGACGCTGCATGCGTGACTGACGAGAGCGCATGAGGCGGACGGCGAAATCGTGCAGGCCTGACGCCCTGGTGGCAGGTGTCTCATCAGCGAGGGCAATGTCTCTCGCTGGCGACGGTGACAAAAAAGCCCAGTCTCGCCGGGGAGAGCACGTATAAGCCGTAACCCATCGCGCAGGGAAAGCCGGGTTGTTCCCGGTTACACCTGAGGTCCTACCCCCGTGCTTTCTACATTGCACGGGGCCCATGGGTGCGATCGGCACCCGGCTTTCCCTGCGCCCTC
>NZ_JAFCKQ010000027.1 GCF_018130215.1 Bradyrhizobium jicamae | reverse complement strand
ATGACGGTGACAAAAGAGCCCAGTCTCGCCGGGGAGAGCACGTATAAGCCGTAACCCATCGCGCAGGGAAAGCCGGGTTGTTCCCGGTTACACCTGTGGTCCTACCCCCGTGCTTTCTACATTGCACGGGGCCCATGGGTGCGATCGGCACCCGGCTTTCCCTGCGCCCTCTGCTCAAGGAGAGGGCGGAACGAAATGCAAAGCTCGGACAAATCGTGTCGCGAGAATGCGGATGCACGGCGCGACGACACCGTGTCTGGTTTGCAGTGCTCAAATCCTCCCAGATCACATCAGCTTCAATCCGCCGTCTGCTCCCGCAGCCGCTGCGCGTAGACGTTGATGATCAGCGCGGCGAGCAGGATCAGGCCGCGGATCAGGATCTTCAGGAAGCTGTCGATATTGACGTGGTCGAGGCCGTTGTTGAGCACGCCGAGCACGAACAGGCCGACGATGGTGTTGCCGATGCCGCCGCGGCCGCCGAACAGGCTGGTGCCGCCGACCACCACGGCCGCGATGGAGTCGAGCAGATAGGTGTCGAACTCGTTCTGCTGCGCGCTGCCGAAATGCGCGACCCCGAGCATCCCGCCGATGCCGGAGCATACCGCCGAGATCACCATCACGCAGCCGAGGATCAGCTTGACGTTGAGGCCGGAAAACTCCGCAGCCTCGCGATTGCCGCCGACCATGTAGACGTAGCGGCCGAACCGTGTGTAGGTCAGCACCAGATGGCCGCCGAGCAGCATCACCGCCGCGACGATCACGATCCAGGGGATGCCGCCGATCGAGCCCGAGCCCAGCGTCGAAATCAGGGACGGCACCTTGTAGGCGATCTGGCCGCGCACCAGCAGCGCCGAGACGCCGGCCGCAATCTGCATCATGGCGAGCGTCATGATGAAGGAGGGGATGCCGATCATCGTCAAGCCCAGCGCGTTGACGAGGCCGAGCAGCGCGCACAGCGCCAGCGCCAGCAGGATCGCGACGAAGCCGGGCAGCGGGACGTTGGCGATGTTGACGTAGGATTCCTGCAGCGTGAAGTAGGCGACGGCAATGCCGGTGACGTTGGCGATGCTGGCGATCGAGAGATCGATCTCGGCGCAGAGGATCACGAAGGTGAGGCCGACGGCGATGATTCCGGTGACGGACACCTGAGTCAGGATGTTGCCGACATTGTCGATGGTGGCGAAGGACGGGCTTGCGACCGCGAAGAAGGCGCTGAGGAAGATCAGCGTCAGGAACGGCGCGATGTTGCGCATCTGCGAGCGCAGGAAGGACCCAAGTCCGTGCGGCCGCTTGTGATCCGCCGAAACCGTCGTGCCGTCACCGCTTGCCATCGATCGTCTCCCTCAAGCGCGATGAGTTGGTCATCGCGCTCTATCCATTTGTTTGAGCATGATCTCCGCGCAAACGCGTTCCGCGTCTGTCGCGAGGGAAAACCGCTTCGCACTTTTCCGGATCATGCTCTACGCGGCCTCCAGCAGCCGGTCCTTGCTGACCGCTTCGCCCGCAAATTCACGCACCACCGCGCCGCGCTTCAGCACCAGGATCCGGTCGGCCAGCGACAGCACCGTTTCCGGCTCGGTCGACAGCACGATGATCGCAAGACCCCTGGCACGGAGATCGCGCACGATGTTGATCACGTCGTTCTTGGCGCCGACATCCATGCCGCGCGTCGGCTCGCACAGCACCAGCAAGCGCGGCGGATAGGTCAGCCATTTGGCCAGCGCCACCTTCTGCTGATTGCCGCCGGAGAGCATACCGAGATCGAGGCCGACGACCGGCGGCCTGATCTGCAATTGCTCGACCTGGCGCTGGGCGATCGCACGCTCGGTCATCGGCTTGAGCAGCAAGGCGGAGATCCGATCGAGGACGCTGATCGAGATGTTCTTGTAGACCGGCTCCTGGTGGAACAGCATCGCGCGCCGGCTCTCCGGCACCAGCGCGACGCCCGCGCGGCGCGCCGCCGCGGTGCTGCGGAATGTTCTGGCGGTGCCGTCGACCATCAACGCTCCGCCGTCCGGCCTCAGCTTGCCGAACAGGATGCGCGACAGCTCCAATTGGCCGCAGCCCATGAAGCCGTAGACGCCGAGCACCTCGCCGGCGCGGGCCTCGAACGAGACATCCTGAAGGCTGCGGCCGAGGGAAAGCTTGTCGACCTTCAGCACCACCGAACCGTGGCCGGAGGGCTCGAGCATGCGGTCCTCGGTGTAGCTGTGCTCCAGCGCCTCGCCGCCGCGGCCGATCATCGCCTCGATCAGCGCGCCCTTGGTGGTGTCGGCGGAAGCTGTTTCCGCGACCTTCCGCCCGTTGCGGAACACGGTCACGGTATCGGAGACCCGCAGGATGTCCTCGATGAAATGCGAGATGAAGACGATGCTGGTGCCTTGCTCGCGCAGCTTCCGCAGCGTCGTGAACAGGCGTTCGACCTCGGGCGGGGAGAGCGCCGAGGTCGGTTCGTCCAGGATGATGATGCGCGCGCCCGAGAACAGCACGCGGGCGATCTCGATCAACTGCTGCAGGCCGATCGGCAGGTCGCCGAGCCGCGTCATCGGATCGACGTTGATGCCGAAGCGGGCGAGCTGCTCTCCGGCCTCGCGCGCCATCCGCCGCCACTGCACGAGGCCGAGGCGGCTGGTCGGCTGGTTGCCGAGGAAGACGTTCTCGGCGACGCTGAGATCAGGGGCCACGCTGAGCTCCTGGTGCACCATGCCGATGCCGGCCGCATGCGCATCCCGGGTCGAGCGGAAGCGCGTCTCCTTGCCGTCGAGCATGAAGCGGCCGGAAAATTCATGGTGCACGCCGGCGATGATCTTCATCAGCGTGCTTTTTCCAGCGCCGTTCTCGCCGACGAGACCATGGATCTCGCCGGCATAGAGCGCAAAGTCGACCCCACGAAGGGCTTCGACACCGCCGAAGGCCTTCGTGATCTGGTTCAACGCCAGGATCGGGGAACGTCCCTCCGACATGAAGGCCGCTCAGATCAGGAAGTGATCCTCCATCCACTGCATGCCGGGGGCGTTCGCCTTGGTGACGACGGGACCGTCGGTCACGACGTTCTTCGGGATTCCCTGGCCGCTCTTCTCGCCGCCGACCACGGCCGCCACACCCGCGACGATCGCGCCGCCATGGATGCGGCAGGACGGATTGCGTACGGTCGCGAACATGCGGCCCTCGCTGACCGCCTGGATCGCCGGCGGCATGGCGTCGACGCCGCCGATCAGGATGCTGGTGCGGTTGTGCGCCTTCATGATGTTGTAGGCGGCGAGCGCCATGTCGTCATTGTGGAAGAACGCCGCGTCGATCTGCGGATATTTCGTCAGATAGGTTTCCCAGAGGCGGGCGGTCTTGGAGACGTCCCAATCGGCGGGCTGGGTGTCGAGCACCTCGATGTTGGGGAATTGCTTGACGACCGAATTGAAGCCCTTGGCGCGGCCCTGGGCGCCGGTATGGCCGAGCGCGCCCTGGGTCATGATGATCTTGCCCTTGCCGCCCATCGCGTTGCAAAGCGCCTGCGTCACGGAGGCGCCCATGAACTCGTTGTCGGGCGCGAGGAACGAGTGCACGTTGATTTGATCAAGAGGAGCAATAAGCGTGTCCATGTCGATGACCGGCGTGCCGGCGTCGATCATCTTCTGCACCGGCTGGGTGAGGGTGCCGATGCCGAACGCCTGGATCGCGACGAAGTCCCACTTCTGCGACGCCATGTTGTCGATCGCGGCGCGCTGCTTGACGGCGTCGAGCTGGCCGTCGAACCAGGTGACTTCGACATTGAACAGCTTGCCCCAGAACTCGGCGGCCTGCTTGCCCTGCGCGCACCATGTCGCCTGCAGCCCGGCGTTGGAGAAGGCGGCCTTGAGCGGCTTTTCCGAGCGGCCCATTTCAGCCGCGAGCGCGGGGGTCACTCCCATTCCGCCGAACAGCGCCGCAGCCGCTCCGCCGGCTGCAGCGATTTGCAGAAGGTCGCGCCTTGTCGTCGACGAATTGTCCATCCCTGGCATTGTTGCTTGCTCCCTCATTGGTTTTTCTGGCCGTCGGCGTCAGTTGCACGCGCCGCGGATCAAGGGAGTGTGTCACAATCGGAACGGCCGCGCTACCGGCTCTGCTGGTCTGCGTGTTGCTGGACGATATCAGCGACGTCGCCAAGCAACTTGTGCCACGCAGCATCGATCTCCGCCGACCATTCTTCGCCGATCAGCTCGCGCAGCGTTGCCGCGATCACGCCGAAGAAGGCGACGAACAGCTCACGCGGCGTGCCGTACGCATCGTGCGACGATACCTCGCATTCGATCAGCCGGAAATGTCCGCTGCGTTCGCCGGCGAGATCGAGCAACGCCTCGATCGTGAGCGAGAGCATCGAGCCCTTGACCGGCGCGCTGCCCTCGGTGCGAAACATCGCCTGTGCTTCGGGATGCTCGCGAAACAACCGCGCATAGACCAGCGGCGTCAGATCATCGCAGCGCGCCGCTGCGAGCTCGAAGCTGCGTTCAACAGGACTGGCTGATGACGTCATTGCCGTTGCGATCATCACACAAAAATCATCACACAAAAAAAAGAGCAGGGCTCCAAGCCCTGCTCCAAAAATTGTGTCGACCCTATTTGCCCCAAAAATTCGGATTGATCTTGATTGATGGGGTGACGCTGCTTATGCGCGTCGGGCTCCTCCCGAGACTTGGACCACCAGGACACGCCTTGCGGCTGGCCTGAGGCCGAATTGGTAGACTATCTTTTTTCGCTTGTCATCATTTTCGGCAACGATTGTTCAAATTTCGAGCATTTTGCGAAATGATTGGGATTTTACCAGTATCGGTTGCAGAGAGGGCTTGAAAACCCGTTATGGGGTAAAGGGATACGGCCGCCTTCGCTGCCCGATCCGCCGCCATTGAAATGGTGCCACACTCGGCAAATTTCGTCCCATGGGAATAAGCCGGTCGTCGCCGCCGTCTCGACTTCCGGTAGCCGGGAT
The DNA here is from genome assembly GCF_018130215.1 of Bradyrhizobium jicamae. GTDB lineage: Bacteria > Pseudomonadota > Alphaproteobacteria > Rhizobiales > Xanthobacteraceae > Bradyrhizobium > Bradyrhizobium jicamae_A. Next base: position 96,956 of record NZ_JAFCKQ010000027.1, on the reverse strand, counting down.
GATTAGTCTCGTTCGGAATGGGTGTTGCGATGCGCCGGCGGCTGAAGAAGTTTCTGCCCATAGTCATGGTTGCGCTGCTGGTGCAGATTTTTGCACCGATCGGCGCCTGCTGGGCGGCGAGCCTCGCCGCTTCGGATCCGCTCGCCGGCGCCACCATCTGCCACGGCGGTGCTAGCCCGGGAAATGGACAGTCCGACCAGACCGGTCATCGGGCCCATGACGGCTGTTGCTCGGTCTGCAGCGTGCTGCAGACCGGCGCGCCCGTGGATGCCCCGCGGATCGAGCCGGTCGTCGTCGAGCGGTCGCTTGCGCGGATCGCCTGGCAGGGCCACGCGCCGAGCATTCTCGGTTCCGCAAGATATTCTCCCGCGCAGGCCCGGGCTCCGCCGTCTCTGTCGTAAAGCGTCGCGGCCGTCGGCCGCCAAGACCTTTGCGCATCAATGCCTGCGGAGATTCCAATGCTGATCCGTCACGCGCGCGCGGCCCTGCCAGGGCTCGCCATCGCGCTCGTTCCCTTGTCGGCAAGCACAGCCCACGAGATCGTGGGCAATCGCTTCTTTCCAGCCACGCTCGCCGTCGACGATCCCGGCGTCAACGACGAGCTCTCGTTGCCGACCGTCGACAGCTTCAACACCGGCGACGATCCGTCGGTTCGCCAGCGCGACTTCTCGGGCGAATTCTCCAAGCGCATCACGGAAGCCTTCGCGATCTCGGTTGGCTCGACTTACAGCGTCCTCAGTCCGCCCGGGGGGCCTACCGGAATCGGCGCCCACGGTTTCCAGAACCTCGAGACGACCTTCAAGTACCGTGTCTTCAAGGACCCGGCGCATGAGTTCGTCATGTCGGTCGGCCTGAGTATCGAATGGGGCGGCACCGGTTCCGATCGTGTCGGAGCCGATCCGTTCAACACCTACACGCCCACCGTCTTCTTCGGAAAGGGCCTTGGCGATCTGCCTGACACCGTGTCATGGCTGCGCCCGGTCGCGGTCACCGGACAGGTAGGCTACGCCGTGCCTGGCAGACATTCGACCACCATCGTCGGGATCGATCCGGACACCGGCGCGCCGACCGCCGACACCGAATTTCATCCCACAGTGCTGAACTGGGGTGGAACGATCCAGTACAGCATGCCTTACCTGAAATCCGCGGTTGTAGATCTGGGGCTGCCGGATGTCGTCAATCACATGATCCCGCTGGTCGAGGCCTCGCTCCAGACCCCGGTCGCGAACACAATGACCTCCGGTACGATCACGACCGGAACCATCAATCCCGGCGTTATCTGGGTCGGCAACACCTATCAGCTTGGAGTCGAGGCGCTCATCCCGATCAATCGGCAAAGCGGGACCCATGTCGGCGTGATCGCGCAACTCCATCTCTATCTTGACGACATCGATCCCAACGGCATCGGTCGGCCGATCTTCGGCGCGGCGGTGCAGCCCGCCAGTCCGTTTGGAAGGAATTGATCATGCGACGCTCAGCTCTGATCTGGATCGTTGCGCTGCTGTTGTCGTTTACCGCCGGCAGGGCGGACGCCCACGCCTTGCTCGATCGCGCCGAACCGCGCGTTGGCAACAAGGTCGCCAGCGCGCCGCGCGAGGTGACGCTGTGGTTCACGCAAAAGCTGGAGCCGGCGTTCAGCGGCATGACCGTGACCAACGCCGCCGGCGAGCGCGTGGACACCGGTAAGGCGCGCGTCGGTGGCAATCAGATGTCGATCCCGCTCCGGCCGGGCGGCAACGGCACCTATCATGTCAATTGGCACGTTCTGTCGGTCGATACACACACGACGGACGGGAGCTTCACGTTTCAGGTCGGTCAGTAGAGCCAGGGTGAGGCAATGGACTGGCTTGGGTCAGGCGGACCGATGATCGCAACGCGCGCGATCCATTTCTCCGCGACCGCAGTCACGGCCGGCGCGCTGCTCTTTCGGGCGGTGATCGCGGAGCCGGTGCTTGGCGAAGAAGGCGCGGTCGCCGACGTTTTCCGCTCGCAGATTCGATGCGTGGCCGGGATCGGCCTGCTCGTCGCCGGTCTGTCGGGAATACTCTGGCTTTTGCTGCAGGCCGCGTCGATGAGCGGACGTCCGTTTGGTGAGCCGGGCGTGCTGTTGACGGTCCTGAATGAAACCCAGTTCGGCGAGGTCGCCGAGCTCCGCGCCGCTTTGGCGATCGTGCTGGGCGCAGCTCTGGCCTGGGATCGTCGCCTTGGTGGAAGGAATTGGCTCGCCGTGGTCGCTGCGCTTGGCCTGATCGCGAGCCTGGCGTGGACCGGTCATGCCGGCGCAACGCCTGGCGAAGCCGGCACCTTGCATGTCGCGGCGGACGTGCTGCATCTCTGTGCCGCTTCTGCCTGGATTGGTGGCCTCCTGTCGTTGATCCAGTTTTACGCGACGGCGCGTCGCGCGAGGCTGATGGCAAGCATCGTCCGGGCGACGAGGCGGTTCTCGATCGTGGGTATCGCGAGCGTGGCAATCCTGACGCTGACCGGTATCGTCAACGCCTATTTCCTGGTCGGCTCGCTGCACGCGCTGATGGCAACCGAATATGGCCGGCTGCTGATTCTGAAGCTCATCATGTTCGCGATCATGCTGGTATTTGCCGCGATCAACCGGGTGTGGCTGACGCCTCGGCTTGCCTTGTCCGAGAGCGGGGCGCTGCGCTGGCTCGCACGCAACAGCGCGGTCGAACTCGGTCTCGGTCTGGCCATCCTCGCGCTCGTCGGACTTCTCGGCACACTGCATCCCGCCATTCATCTCGTTGAGCCATGACGTCACAGCAGCAACAAGAGAAGAGCTCGAGAAACCGCGATTTGGACGTCGCGACTGCCCTCGACTTTGGGCAGGCGAGATGTTTAATGGGCCACGGATGGGTGTTGCGATGCGCCGGCGGCTGAAGAATTTTCTGCCCATAGTCATGGTTGCGCTGCTGGTGCAGATTTTTGCGCCGATCGGCGCCTGCTGGGCGGCGAGCCTTGCTGCGTCGGACCCGCTGGCGGCCGCGAGCATCTGCCACGGCGCTGCAAGCCCGGGAAATGGGCAATCCGACCAGACCGGTCATCGGGCCCATGACGGCTGTTGCTCGATCTGCAGCGTGCTGCAGACTGGCGCACCGGTGGATATCCCGCAGATCGAGCCGGTGGCTGTCGTTCGCACCGCGAGCCAACTCGCCTGGCACGATTTCGCTTCCGACTTCGACCGCGCTCCGGCCGGATCGCATGCGCAGGCCCGCGCGCCACCGTTCCTGTCCTGACCACGATCTCGCTGCCGGCGCCCTTGCGAGCCGGCGAGTGCCATTGAGCGAGCCGGCCGAAGAGCCGGTGTCAGGATTAATCCATGTTTCGCCATCATGCCCTTGGAGGCGTGAGCGTCGTTGCCATCCCGGCGACGCTGCTGGCGTCTGCCGGGATCGCCAGCGCACAAAGCGGCGAGAAGGTGCTGCCGCCGGTCACGGTCGAATCGCATCCGCCAGCCCCGCGGCCTGCGCACAATCCCGTCCGTCCGACGCCAGTCGCCCGGCAGCACACGGTGCCGACCGCGGCCGCGCAGAACCGTCCGGTGGTGGTCGTCACGACGGAAGGCGCTGATAGCAACGGTTCGCTCGGGACGCCGCCTGCGGTGAGCCGGTTCCAGTTGCCGCAGAAATCGTTCAGCGTCACCTCGAAGCAGATCGACGAGACCATCAACCTCAAGGACCCCGAGGACGCCGTCAAATACCTGCCGAGCCTGTTCGTGCGGAAACGCAACGACGGCGACAACCAGGCCGTGCTGGCGACGCGGAGCTGGGGCGTCAATTCGAGCGCGCGAACGCTGGTCTATTACGACGATCTCCTGATCTCGGCCCTGATCGGCAACAACAATACCAATGCGTCGCCGCGCTGGAACCTGATCTCGCCGGAGGCGATCGGCCGGATCGATTTCCTCAACGGCCCGTTCGCGGCCGCTTATCCCGGCAATTCGATCGGCGGCGTGCTGCTGATCTCGTCGAAGATGCCCGACAAGCCGTTTGCCGTGGCCAAGGAGACGGTGTCGGTGATGCCGTGGGATCAATACGGCACCAAGGACGTCTATCCGACAAGTCAGACCAGTGCCGCGGCCGGCAACCGCGAGGGCAAGCTGTCCTGGCTGGTTTCGGCCAACTATCTCGACACGTTCCAGCAGCCGCTGACCTATACGACCAACGGCACGCTTCCGGCGGGCACCACCGGCGCGTTCTCCGCGCTTAACAAGCAGGGCGTACCGGCGGACGTGGTGGGGACCGGCATCCTCGCCCATTCGCAGCAGACGTCGGCCAATCTGCGTCTCGCCTACGATGTCACGCCGCTCGTGCGGGCGACTTATTCGCTCGGCATCTGGAACAACCACCAGGTCTCCGATCCCCAGACCTATCTGCGCTCGGCCGCGACGGGGGCGGCGACCTTTGCCGGCATCTCGGGCTTTGCCACCGCCAAATACATCTGGGACCAGACGCAACTGAGCAACGCGGTCTCGCTCAAGAGCGACACCAAGGGCGTCTATGATTTCGACATCTCGGCCTTGAGCTACAACTATCTCCAGGACACCCAGCTCAATCCATTCACGGTCGCCGCAGCCGGGACGGGCTTCTCGTCGAACGGCAAGATCACCCGGATGGACGGCACCAACTGGCAAAATGTCGACGCCAAGGGAATCTGGCGGCCGTTTGGATTTGACGGGCCGCAGGAGATCAGCTTCGGCATTCACGGTGATCGCTATGATCTGGAGAATCCGGTCTATGCATCGTCGGTCTGGAACGCGACGTCATCGACCGGTACCGGGGCGCTCTATTCGAGCGGCTCCGGCGAAACGCGGACCGGTGCGCTGTGGCTGCAGGATGCCTGGAAGCTTACGCCGGATCTGAAACTGACCCTGGGCGGACGGCTCGAGAGCTGGCAGGCGCTCGACGGCTTCAACCTCAACACCACGGCGACCAGCGCCGGCGTGATCACGTCGACCGCCGCGATCAACCAGCCCGGGCTCAGCTCGACCAACTTCTCGCCGAAGGCGTCGGTGTCGTTCGATCCGAACAAGGACTGGAACATCACCGCCAATTTCGGCGAGGCCTACCGCTATCCGACCGTGACCGAGCTCTATCAGAACCTCACGGTCGGCGGCGTCGCCACCTTTGCAAATCCCTTCCTCAAGCCGGAGCAGGATTTCACCGGCGAGCTGAACATCGAGCGCAAATGGGTCGACGGCAGGGTCCGTCTGACCCTGTTCTCCGAGCGGACCAACGACGCGATCATCTCGCAGACCAACCTCGTGACCAATCCGGCCACGGGCGCGCAAACGCCGACCACCGTCGTCAGCAATGTCGATGCGATCCGGATGCAGGGCGTCGAGCTCTCGGCCGAGAAGGACAATGTGTTCGTCACGGGTCTTCAGTTGTTCGGCAGCGTTACCCATGTCGATTCGAAGATCCTGGCGGATGCGAGCTGGGCCGGCACCAATCCGTTGACGGGCCTGCCGACCACCGTCGTCGGCAAGCACGTTCCCTATGTGCCGGACTGGCGCGCCAAGGTCGGCGTGACCTATCGGCCGAACGAGAGCTGGGCCTACACGGTCGCAGCACGCTACAGCGGCAAGCAGTATTCGACGCTTGATAACACCGACGTCATTTCCCACGTCTACGGCGCGTTCGACAATTTCTTCGTCGTCGACATGAAGATCCATTACAACGCGACGAAGAATTTCGCGTTCGATTTCGGCATCGATAACATCTTCAACGAGCAGTATTTCCTGTTCCACCCGTTCCCGGGCAGGACCTTTGTCCTGGCCGGGAAATACACCTTCTGAGCTGGCCGGCCATCGGCAACAACAAGGGAGCTTCAATCATGAAAAACACTCTGGCTGGACTGGCCGCGATGCTGGCGCTGGTCTTCGTCGCGCCTGCTTCCGCCGAGGACGTCAAGGCGGGCGATCTCGTGGTCTCGCAGGCCTGGGCCCGCGCCACGCCGAACGGCGCCAAGATCGGCGGCGGCTACCTAACGATCGAGAACAAGGGAAGTGCGCCGGATCGGCTGCTTGGCGGCTCCGGCGATGTCGCCAGCAAGATGGAGATCCACGAGATGGCGATGGACAATGGCGTGATGAAGATGCGTCCGCTCGACAAGGGCCTGACCATCGAGCCTGGCAAGACGGTGAAGCTCGCGCCCGGCGGCTACCATCTGATGATGTTCGACCTCAAGAGCCCGCTGAAGCAGGGCGAGAAGGTGCCGGTCACGCTCGAGTTCGAGAAGGCCGGCAAGGTCAGTGTCTCGCTGGATGTGCAGGCTGTCGGTGCCCAGGCGCCTGCTGGAGGTGACCATTCCGGTCACATGGACATGAAGAAGATGTGAGGCCACAGATGAGGACGCACATATCAGCCATCGTCGCGGTCGCGACGCTCGCGATGGCGCCGGCGATGGCGCATATCACGCTCGAGGGGAAGCAGGCGGCGATCGGCTCGTCCTACAAGGCCGTGTTCGCCGTGCCGCATGGCTGCGCGGGTTCCGCGACGACAAAGATCCGGGTGCAGATCCCTGAAGGCGTGATCGCGGTCAAGCCGATGCCGAAGGCGGGCTGGAACGTCGAATCGATCAGCGGAAAATATGCGACCGAGTACGAGTATCACGGGCGCAAATTCTCCGAGGGCGTGACGGAGGTGGACTGGAGCGGCGGCAAGCTTTCGGACCAGAACTACGATGAGTTCGTGATGCACACATTCCTCACGGACACGCTGAAGCCCAACACCACGCTGTACTTCCCGGTCGTCCAGGAATGCGAGCAGGGTGTCAGCCGCTGGATCGAGATTCCGGCCGAAGGGCAGGGCGGTCAGGATCGCGGCAGCAAGTGGCCGGCGCCGGGCGTCAAGCTGCTGCCGAAGTCGTGATGCCGATGCGGCTGGTCTCGAGCCTTGCCGCGCTGCTTGTCGCGGTGTGTCTTGCAACCGCGGCTCAGGCGCACGCCGTCCTGATCAGTGCCGATCCGGTCGACGGCAGCGTGCTGGCGCAAGCGCCGAAGGTGCTGGTGCTCCGCTTCAACGAGGCGGTAGCGCCGACTGCCGTGAGTCTGCTCGATGCCGCCGGCAGGCCGCGCGATGTCTCGATCCGTGCCGTCGACGAATCCGTGGAAGTCACGCTGCCCGCGGATTTGCCGCAGGGCACCCACGTCATCAGCTACCGCGTCGTGTCGCAGGATGGGCATCCCGTCGCCGGCTCGCTGCTGTTCTCGATCGGCGTCGAAACCGGCACCGCGGTGCCCTCGGGCGCCGATGAGATCGATCCACTGATCTGGCTGGCGCGGATTGCGGTCTATCTCGGGCTGTTCGCCGGCGTCGGCGGCGTGTTCTTCGCCGCATGGATCGCCCGGGCGCCGGCCGGCGGTCGCGTCATCCTGGGATCGCTCGGCGTCGGCCTGGTCGGCGCGATCGCCTCGCTCGGCCTGCAGGGCGTGGAATTGCTCAACCTGCCGCTGGCAGGACTTGTGAGGCGCGCGGCGTGGGACAGTGCGCTTGCCACCAGCCTCGGGCCTTCGATGTTGATTGCAACGGCCGCAATGCTGATCGCAGCAACCGGGTGGCGAAGTTCGACGGTTCGGACGGCTCGGACCTGGAGCGCCGTTGCAATCATCGGCGTCGGCCTGGCGCTCGCCGCGAGCGGGCACGCGGCCACAGCTTCGCCGCAATGGCTGACACGACCGGCGGTATTCGTCCACGGCGTCGGTCTCGCTTATTGGCTGGGTGCCCTGGTGCCGCTGGCCACGCTGGCGTGGCAACGAAACGAGACGCTGCCGTGGGCGCTCAAGAGCTTTACGGCAGCGGCCATGCCGGTGGTTGGGCTGATTGCGCTGACGGGATTGACGCTCGCATTCGTCCAACTCGACAGCCTTGGCGCGCTGATCGACACGCGATACGGCAACATCCTTGCGCTCAAGCTCGCCCTGGTCATGTTGCTGCTGATGCTGGCGGCGCTGAACCGGTTCGTGCTTGCGTCATCAGTCACGCGCAGCATCAGCCGCGCAGGGTCCTTGCTGCGGTCGATCGCGGCCGAATGTGCGCTTGCAGTTGCGATCCTGGCGCTGGCGGCGGGCTGGAGCTTCACGCCCCCGCCGCGCGCGCTGGCGATGTCGGCCGATAATGTTCCACTCGCGGTCCACATCCACACCGACGCAGCGATGTTCCAGGTGTTGATCGCGCCGGGCAAGGTCGGCCAGAACGATTTCGTGCTGCAATTGATGAACGGCGATGCCAGTTCATTTGCCGCCAAGGAGGCGACGCTGACGCTGAGCCTGCCGGCGCGCGGCATCGAGCCGATCGACCACGGCGCGACGCTGGGACCCGACGGTTATTGGCACGTGAACAAGGTATCGTTGCCGTTTCCCGGCCGCTGGCACATGCAGATCGGCGCCCTGGTGACCGATTTTAAGAAAGTGACGCTGGAAGACGATTTCGAAGTCAGGTAGAGCGGAGCGCGCGTGGCGGGCGGTTTTGCGCGTACGCAAGGCGATCAAATGGCCGAAAATCGCCTGATTTGACGGGTTTTTGGCTTTTGGCGGCCTTGTGTTTTTGCACCCGATCCGGTTTCACTGCAGCTCTTCCGATGCCCCCCTGATTCCCGAGTAACCACATGCGATTGTCGCGGTTTTTCCTGCCCATCCTGAAAGAGAACCCGAAAGAGGCGGAGATCGTCTCGCATCGCCTGATGCTGCGCGCGGGCATGATGCGGCAGGAGGCGGCCGGCATCTACGCCTGGCTGCCGCTCGGCTTCCGGGTGCTGAAGAAGATCGAGCAGATCGTGCGCGAGGAACAGGACCGCGCAGGCGCGCTCGAGCTGTTGATGCCGACGCTGCAGCTCGCCGATCTCTGGCGCGAGAGCGGCCGCTACGACGCCTACGGCCCGGAGATGCTGCGCATCCTCGACCGTCACAAGCGCGAGCTGCTGTACGGACCGACCAACGAGGAGATGATCACCGAGATCTTCCGCTCCTACGTCAAGTCCTACAAGAACCTGCCGCTCAACCTCTACCACATCCAGTGGAAGTTCCGCGACGAGCAGCGCCCGCGCTTCGGCGTGATGCGCGGCCGCGAATTCCTGATGAAGGATGCGTATTCGTTCGACCTCGACGAGGCCGGGGCGCGGCGCTCCTACAACAAGATGTTCGTGGCCTACCTGCGCACCTTTGCACGGATGGGCCTGAAGGCAATTCCGATGCGGGCCGAGACCGGCCCGATCGGTGGCGACCTCAGCCACGAATTCATCGTGCTGGCCGAAACCGGCGAGTCCGGCGTGTTCTGCGACAAGGACGTGCTCGATCTGCCGATCCCGCCCGACGACGTCGACTATGACGGCGATCTCAACCCGATCATCAAGCAGTGGACCTCGCTTTACGCCGCCACCGAGGACGTCCACGACGCCGCGCGGTTCGAGAGCGAGGTGCCGGCGGAGAAGCGGGTCAACACTCGCGGCATCGAGGTCGGCCAGATCTTCTATTTCGGCACCAAATATTCCGACAGCATGAAGGCGCTGGTCGCGGGCCCCGACGGCGTCGACGTGCCGATCCATGGCGGCTCCTATGGCGTCGGCGTCTCGCGCCTGGTCGGCGCGATCATCGAGGCCTGCCACGATGATGCCGGCATCAAGTGGCCCGAGGCGGTCGCGCCGTTCCGCGCAGCGATCCTCAACCTCAAGCAGGGCGACGCCGCGGTCGATGGCGCCTGCGAGAAGCTCTACCGCGAGCTGACGGCGAAGGGTGTCGACGTGCTCTATGATGACACCGACCAGCGCGCCGGTGCGAAGTTCGCCGCGGCTGATCTGATCGGTATCCCCTGGCAGATTCTCGTCGGCCCCAAGGGCCTCGCTGACGGCAAGGTCGAGGTGAAGCGTCGCAGCGACGGCTCACGCGAGAACATGAGCCCCGCTGACGTGGTGGCGAAGCTCGCGGGTTAATAATTCACCGCGCGCCGTCCCGCGGGGTAATCCGGCCACATTTGGCCCGAATCATGGGATTATCGACAGATGGATGAGACCATGAAAGAACCAGTCCGTACCCCGCCTTTTGCGCCATTCGAGTGGCTGCTGTCCGGACGCTACTTGCGCGCTCGCCGCAAGGAAGGGTTCATCTCGGTCATTGCCGGCTTTTCGTTCCTCGGCATCATGCTCGGCGTTGCGACGCTGATCGTCGTGATGGCCGTCATGAACGGCTTCCGCAAGGAACTGCTGGACAAGATCCTCGGCCTCAACGGGCACCTCCTGGTGCAGCCGCTGGAGTCTCCGCTGACCGATTGGAAGGACGTCGCCGACCGCATCAGCCAGGTTCCGGGTATCCGCCTCGCGGCGCCCGTGGTCGACGGGCAGGGGCTCGGCTCCTCGCCGTTCAATGCGGCCGGCGTCTTCATCCGCGGCATCCGTGCCGACGATCTCAACAAACTCACCTCGATCGCCAAGAACATCAAGCAGGGCTCGCTGGAGGGATTTGACGAGGGGCAGGGCGTCGCGATCGGCCGCCGGCTCGCCGACCAGCTCTCGCTGCATGCCGGCGACAGCATCACGCTGGTCTCGCCGAAGGGCGCCGTGACGCCGATGGGCACCACGCCGCGGATCAAGCCCTACAAGATAACGGCGGTGTTCGAGATCGGGATGTCGGAATACGATTCCACCTTCGTGTTCATGCCGCTCGCGGAGGCGCAAGCCTATTTCAACCGCAACAACGACGTTTCCTCGATCGAGGTATTCACGACCAATCCCGACAAGATCGACACCTACCGCAAGCTGGTGACCGAGGCCGCAGGGCGGCCGGTGTTCCTGGTCGACTGGCGGCAGCGCAATTCGACCTTCTTCAACGCGCTTCAGGTCGAGCGCAACGTGATGTTCCTGATCCTGACCATGATCGTGCTGGTCGCGGCGCTCAACATCGTCTCCGGGCTGATCATGCTGGTGAAGGACAAGGGGCAGGACATCGCGATCCTGCGCACCATGGGCGCCTCGCAGGGCTCGATCATGCGGATATTCCTGATCACCGGCGCCTCGATCGGGGTGGTCGGGACGCTGACCGGCTTTTGCGTCGGCATGCTGATCTGCCTGAACATCGAATCCATCCGGCAGTTCCTGTCGTGGCTCACCAACACCGAACTGTTCTCGCCCGAGCTCTACTTCCTCTCCAAGCTGCCGGCCGAGGTCGATTTCGGTGAAACGCTGGCCGTGGTGATCATGGCGCTGACGCTTTCCTTCCTCGCGACGCTCTATCCGTCGTGGCGCGCCGCGCGCCTCGATCCGGTCGATGCGCTCCGGTACGAGTGAGGGCGCACATGGCGGAGGGGGCGGAAGATGTGCCGGTCATCTATCTTCACGACATCAAGCGGGAATACAGGCAGGGCGAAGCGACGCTGACGATCCTGAACGGCGCCAAGCTCGCGCTGTGGCCCGGGCAATCGGTGGCGCTGGTGGCGCCGTCGGGATCGGGCAAGTCGACCCTGCTGCACATCGCCGGGCTGCTGGAAAGCCCTGATGACGGCGAGGTCTATGTCGCGGGAACGCCGACCTCGCAATTGTCGGACACCGATCGCACCCGGATCAGGCGCACCGACATCGGCTTCGTCTATCAGTCGCACCGGCTGCTGCCGGAATTCTCCGCGCTCGAGAACGTCATGCTGCCGCAGATGATCCGCGGCCTGAAACGTTCCGAAACCGTCAAGCGATCGACCGAGATCCTGGCCTATCTCGGGCTAGGCGATCGCATCACGCATCGGCCGGCGGAGCTGTCGGGCGGCGAACAGCAGCGCGTGGCGATCGCGCGCGCGGTCGCCAATGCGCCGCGGGTGCTGCTGGCGGACGAGCCGACCGGAAACCTCGACCCGGCTACGGCCGATCACGTCTTCAACGCGCTGATGCAGCTCGTGAAGGCGACACGGGTCGCGATGCTGATCGCGACCCACAACATGGATCTCGCCGCGCGGATGGATCGCCGCGTGTCGCTGTCGAACGGACAGGTCGTCGAGATGGGCTAGTAGGGCGCGCGCTTGCGTCGCGCAGGTGCCCGTTGCCGATCGATCGACGGTCCGGCGTAATATGGGTTGTTGAAGCACATCGCGGGAAGGCCGGATGCCACCGCCCGGCACTGCTCGAGCGATATATAGCCGCAGTCGGTATCCTCGCCGCCCCATCGATAGTTGGTCTTGCAGACCGGAGAGGTCGAATCGTACTTCTGCGCGCTCGCCGGCGCGGTCGCGACCGTGGACAGGGCCAGGAGTGCGGCCGAAAGTGCCAGAACCGGGCTACGCATCCGAAATCTCCGTCGACCAGGCGCGCGCAATCTTCGTCGACTGCGCTTGCGCGGACGGAGCAAGCACCGCGCCGCGGCCCTGCGTCAACTCACGTATCCGCGTCGCGGTCGCAAGCCCGTCTGTCAGTGGATGAAGAGGTCGAAGAAGCCGCGATCAGGGCGCTCCCGCGGAGGGACGTTGATGTAGGATCGCGGGTCATTGTCGCCGGCATAGTAGGGGTTGGCGATGCAATTTTGGCCAATGCCGGACGCGGTGGCCTGGCACGCTTCATATGTCTCAAACGTGCAATAGCTGAGACCGGGATAGCGGTCGCCCTGCATGCAAAAAGGATAGCGCACACCGACGGCCTGCGCGGGAGTGACGGCGAACGCCACGAGCGAGAGCGTGATCCCCGACGCCGCAGCAAAAATCCTTGTCCGCATCTGCATTCCCTTGCTGGCAAGACTCGCGTGTTGCAACGATCCAAACCGGACGAGCAAGTTCCCGTCAACACCATCACACCGCAAGACGCACACGCAGATTTGAATAGTGAAACCTTTGCGGCGAACGTGCGGCGAAAAGTGCGAAAAATGCCTGTAACACAGCATTAACTTACAATTTGAACAAAGCCGTTTGGGGCGGTCTGTTGCAGCGAAGTTACAGCAATTTCGTCCGAGGCTGGTATGAGCCTGTAACGCGGCCTTGGGGGCCAGTACAAAAAGTTGGAACGGGAACAATGAAAAAGGTTTTGCTTGTCACGGCTAGTCTGATCGCGCTCGGCGCGGTTGCGCCGGCTTCCGCGGCTGATCTCGCGGCTCGGCCTTACACCAAGGCGCCGCCGATGATTCAGGCCGCCTATGACTGGAGCGGTTTCTATATCGGTATCAACGGCGGTTGGGGTTCGAGCCACAACAGCTGGACCAACAACGCGGTCGGCGGCGTTCCCTTCGCTCCGCTCGGCGAAGGCAGCCATGACGCGACCGGCGGCACGGTCGGTGGCCAGATCGGCTACCGCTGGCAGTCGGGTGGCTGGGTGTTCGGCCTCGAAGCTCAGGGCAACTGGGCTGACTTCAGCGGCTCCAACGCCAGCCTGGCGTTCGCTGGTCTCAACAACCGCACCAAGATCGACTCGTTCGGCCTCTTCACCGGCCAGATCGGTTATGCCTGGAACACCACCTTGCTCTACGTGAAGGGCGGTGGCGCGGTCACCGACAGCAACTACAAGGGCTTCACGGCGGCGACGGGCGCGCTGGTTGACAGCGCTTCCGACACCCGCTGGGGCGGCACCGTCGGTGTCGGTCTTGAATGGGCGTTCGCTCCGAGCTGGTCGGCTGCGGTTGAGTACGACCATCTGTTCATGGGCAACAACAACTACACCCTGGTCACCCCGGCTGGCGCCAACAGCCGCACCGACAACATCAAGCAGGACGTCGACCTCGTCACCGTCCGCCTGAACTACAAGTTCGGTGGCCCGGTCGTCTCGCACTACTAATCGCTCGCTCAATCAAGCAGCGTGGAAAGCCCCGGGCCTCGGTCCGGGGCTTTTTCGTTGCGGCCGTGGCTGGTTGCGTTCGCCGGATTGACCATCGGTCCCGATCCCGCGATCGGCGCGACGCGGCACACTTCTGGCGCGGCGGGGAAGTGGACAGCATCTTTGGTTTTGCCAGCGAGCATGAAACGCTGGAATGGGTCCGGGACAAGTCGCAGGGCTGGTTGCCGGAGAATAAAAGCAAAAAGGCCGCCAACTGAGGCGGCCTTAATGTTGGGTTTTGGCTAGCTCCTCTATCTCTTCGACAAGCTGGCGCAACTCTACGATTGAGAAGGCTTTAAGGGCGCCTTGGACGCGCTCATGCAACTGCCTAAGCTCGTCTTCGTCATCGTTCTTAGGCTTGTGAATGATCTCTCGCTGAGTATCGGCATACTCTTGAGCGGCGTCCTTGGCCTGCTCGGTGAGCGCCGCGTCATCGAGTTCTCGTCTCTCTCGACTCATGCTCAATATGTTGGCACAAACTGCATAGCCACTGAAGAGGCGGGCCTGTTCGCTGCCAACTCCCGCCACGATTAACCAAGCAAATTCTTTCGGGGTCAGTTTTCAAACTGACCCACTACCCACGCTTGACTCTGAGAACGAAAAAGGAACAATGTTCTTCATATGTTCCAGCTCAGGGAGGCGGCCATGTTGAGGATTTTCGTGGAAGAGGCGGCAGCGCTCGCGTCGATCACGCTGTTCGTCGGGATGCTTGCGGTCTGGGCCCAGCTGTTCAGCCAGTTCTAGGAATGTGCCAGCTCATACAGGGGCATAGCCTGGCCCTGGGGATAAGCGGGAGGGCGGAGCGCCTTGCGGCGTTCCGCGTGGACTTGAGGTGGACGAGGCCTCACCATGGCAGGGCGAGTCGAGCCTGAGGCCTTGGCGTCAGGGTTGGCACTCGCTCGATCCCCTGATGCAGAGTTTCCAAGAGCAGCCATGTCGAATGCCGGATTCGTTCATCTTCACGTCCATTCGGCCTATTCGCTACTGAAGGGCTCGATCAAGATCGCCAAGCTTGGCGAGCTTGCGAAAGCCGACCGCCAGCCGGCGCTGGCGTTGACCGACACCGACAACATGTTCGGTGCGCTGGAATTCTCCGACAAGATGGCCGGCTACGGCATCCAGCCGATCGTCGGCTGCGAGCTTGCGGTGGATTTCGGCGACGTCGACCCCACAGCGCGCAGCGTGCTGGCGGCGGGGCCGGCGCGAATCGTGCTGCTGGCGGCGCGCGAGCGCGGCTACCGCAGCCTGATGCGGCTGAACTCGCGCGCGTTCCTGGAGACGCCGGTCAACCAGACCCCGCACATCAAGTTCGACTGGCTGACCGACGACGCCGAGGACCTGATCGCGCTGACGGGCGGCCCCGATGGACCGATCGCACTGGCGCTCGGCGCCGACCAGGCGGCGCTGGCCGCCACGCGCTGCGACCGTTTGGCCAATCTGTTCGGCAACCGCCTCTATGTCGAGCTGCAACGCCATGGCGTCGACAAGGAGCGCCGCACCGAAGCCGGCCTGATCGATCTGGCGTATGCCAAGGGCCTGCCGCTGGTCGCGACCAACGAACCGTATTTCGCCAGCACCGACGATTACGAGTCGCACGATGCGCTGCTCTGCATCGCCGGCGGTCATCTGATCGCCGAGACCAATCGCTCGCAATTGACACCCGATCACCGCTTCAAGACCCGCGCGGAAATGGCTGTTCTGTTCGCCGACATCCCGGAGGCGCTGGCCTCGACGGTCGAGATCGCCGAGCGGTGCTCGTTCCGGCCGAAGACGCGCAAGCCGATCCTGCCGTTCTTCACCGTCGGTGCCGCGCAGAGCTCGGATGCCGCCGCCGACGAAGCCGCCGAGCTGAAGCGTCAGGCGGAGGAGGGCCTCGCCAGGCGCCTTGAGGTGCACGGCCTGTCGCCGGGCATGACGGAAGAGGACTACGCCAGGCGGCTCGCCTTCGAGCTCGACGTCATCACCCGCATGAAATATGCCGGATACTTCCTGATCGTGTCCGACTTCATCAAATGGGCGAAGGCGCAGGGCATTCCGGTCGGGCCAGGCCGCGGCTCGGGCGCGGGCTCGCTGGTCGCGTGGGTCCTCACCATCACCGACCTCGATCCGATGCGTTTCGCGCTGCTGTTCGAGCGCTTCCTCAATCCCGAGCGCGTGTCGATGCCGGACTTCGACATCGACTTCTGCCAGGATCGCCGCGGCGAGGTGATCCAGTACGTGCAGCAGCGCTATGGCCGCGACCAGGTGGCGCAGATCATCACCTTCGGTACGTTGCAGGCGCGCGGCGTGCTGCGCGATGTCGGCCGCGTGCTGCAGATGCCCTATGGCCAGGTCGACAAGCTCACAAAACTGGTACCGCAGAATCCCGCCGCACCCGTGACGCTTGCGCAGGCGATCGAGGGCGAGCCCAAGCTGCAGGCGTTCCGCGACGAGGATCCCGTGGTGGCGCGCGCCTTCGACATCGCCCAGCGCCTCGAGGGCCTGACCCGCCACGCCTCGACGCATGCGGCCGGCATCGTGATCGGCGATCGCCCCCTGAGCGAGCTGGTGCCGCTCTACCGCGATCCGAAATCGGACATGCCGGTGACCCAGTTCAACATGAAGTGGGTCGAGCCCGCGGGCCTCGTGAAGTTCGACTTCCTCGGCCTCAAGACGCTGACGGTGCTCGATGTCGCGGTAAAGCTGCTCAAGCAGCGCGACATCGATGTCGATCTCGCGACGCTGCCGATCGACGATGCACCGAGTTACCAGATGCTGGCGCGGGGCGACGTGGTCGGCGTGTTCCAGGTGGAAAGCCAGGGCATGCGCCGTGCGCTGATCGACATGCGTCCGGACCGTTTCGAGGACATCATCGCGCTGGTGGCGCTGTATCGACCCGGCCCGATGGCGAACATCCCGACCTATTGCGCGCGCAAGCACGGCGACGAGGAGCCGGAATACCTGCATCCGATCCTGGAGCCGATCCTGAAGGAGACCTTCGGCGTCATCATCTACCAGGAGCAGGTGATGCAGATCGCGCAGGTGATGGCCGGCTATTCGCTTGGCGATGCCGACCTGCTGCGCCGCGCGATGGGCAAGAAGATCCGCGCCGAGATGGAGAAGCAGCGCGCGATCTTCGTCGCCGGCGCGACCAAGAACGGCGTGCCGAAGGGCCAGGCGGATACGATCTTCGAACTGCTCGCCAAGTTCGCCGACTACGGCTTCAACAAGAGCCACGCGGCCGCCTATGCGCTGGTGTCGTACCACACCGCCTACATGAAGGCGCATTACCCGGTCGAATTCCTCGCGGCGTCGATGACGCTCGAACTCAACAACACCGACAAGCTCTCCGAATTCCGTTCCGAGGCGCAGCGGCTCGGCATCAAGGTCGAGGCGCCGAACATCAACCGCTCCGGTGCGACCTTCGAGGTCGGCGACAAGACGATCTACTACGCGCTCGCAGCGTTGAAGGGCGTCGGCATCCAGGCGGTGGAGCAGATCATCGAGGAGCGCAAGAAGGGCGCGTTCACCTCGCTCGCCGATTTCGCCGCGCGGGTGAGCCCGCGCGCCATCAACAAGCGCATCATCGAGAGCCTTGCAGCCGCCGGGGCGTTCGACACGCTCGAACCGAACCGCGCGCGGGTGTTCGCAGGCGCGGATGCGATCCTAGCCGCGTGCCAGCGCAGCCATGAGGCCGCGACGTCGGGACAGAACGACATGTTCGGCGGTGCGGCGGATGCGCCGAGCATCATCCTGCCGCAGGTCGAGCCGTGGCTGCCTGCCGACCGGCTGCGCCGCGAATATGATGCGATCGGCTTCTTCCTGTCGGGCCATCCGCTCGACGACTATGCGACGGCGCTGAAGCGGCTGCGCGTGCAGTCCTGGGCGGAGTTCTCGCGCGCGGTGAAGACCGGCGCGACCGCGGGCAAGGTGGCGGCCACGGTGGTGTCGCGCATGGAGCGGCGCACCAAGACCGGTAACAAGATGGGCATCATGGGCCTGTCGGATCCGACCGGCCATTTCGAGGCGGTGCTGTTCTCCGAGGGGCTTGCGCAATATCGCGACGTGCTGGAGCCGGGCGCGGCGGTGCTGCTGCAACTCGGCGCCGAGTTGCAGGGCGAGGACGTCCGGGCGAGGGTGCTGCATGCCGAGCCGCTGGATCAGGCCGCTGCCAAGACGCAGAAGGGCCTGCGCATCTTCGTGCGCGACACCAAGCCGCTCGATTCGATCGCGCGCCGGCTCAACATGCCGGAGGCGGCGCCCGCGCCGGGAGGTGCTGCAAAGCCGCCTGCCGGCAAGCCGGCCGCGGCGTCCGTGCCGCTCGCTGGCGCCGACGGTGACGTTTCGCTGGTGATGATGCTCGACCTCGAGACCGAGGTAGAGATGAAGCTGCCCGGCCGCTACAAGGTCTCGCCGCAGATCGCCGGCGCGATCAAGGCGGTCGCCGGCGTCGTCGACGTGCAGACGCTGTAGCGCGATCGCCACCGGTATCACACGGTCACGCTTCGCGCCGGGCGCCCTTGCAACCGCATCGTGTCGCTGACATGGTCGATCCCGGGCGAGTTCTGGGGGCGATATGTTGGGGCGTTGCGCGGCCTTGTTGGCTGTCGTGTTGTTGTTGTCGGGCTGTGTCAGTGACGGGGTCGGTACCGACTACGCCGCAATCGCGCAAAAGGTGGGCCCGCCAAAGGCCGGGCACTCGCGCATCGTCGTGCTGCAGGAGAAGCGCACGGGATTGAGCGCGTTCTGCGCCTGCGAGGTCAAGCTCGACGGCGAGCTGATCGGCAGGGTGGCGATCGGGACCTACGTTTTCGTTGATCGACCCGCCGGGCGTCACCAGTTCGTCGCGAGCGAAGCGCTGTTTCCGGGCGACACCACCTACAATTTTACGACCGAGCCGGGCCGCACCTATTTCTTTCTGATACGAGCGAGCGCAACGCGTCCGTCAGCGGGGTGACGATGGTCGGGGGCCTGGTCGGCGGCGTGATCGCGTCGGCCGCGACCGCAAATGCCGCCAATCCGGGCCCGGCCGACTTCTTCGCGCTGGATGAGCCGGCCGCGCGCACGACGCTCGCGGAATTGCAATTGGCGAAGTAGGCCACGACCTTGGCGCCGTGTCGGCCCCAATTCGGGCAAAACCGGCCATTTGCGGGCCAAACGGCGCGAAAACGTCCGCAAATCCGGCCGTATTTCCTTGCTTCTGGCGCAAATCGCGCTATATAGCGCGCCATCTCACACGGAAACATGGCTCTCAAAGGCCGTCCGGTGGCAACCGGGCCGTCAGGCTCGTCTGCTCACACGTTTCCGGAGGAACCAACCGGAGAATTGAACCTATGTCGCTGCCCGAATTCAATATGCGTCAGCTTTTGGAAGCTGGCGTTCACTTTGGTCACCAGTCCCACCGCTGGAACCCGAAGATGCAGGATTACATCTTCGGCGCCCGCAACAACATCCACATCATCGACCTCGCGCAGACCGTGCCGATGCTGCATCGTGCGCTCCAGGCCGTCAGCGATACCGTCGCCAAGGGCGGCCGCATCCTGTTCGTCGGAACCAAGCGTTCGGCGCAGGACGGCGTCGCCGAGGCGGCGAAGCGTTCGGCGCAATACTTCGTCAATTCGCGCTGGCTCGGCGGCACGCTGACCAACTGGAAGACGATCTCCGGCTCGATCAAGCGCCTGCGTCATCTCGACGACGTGCTGTCGTCCGGCGAGGCGAATTCCTACACCAAGAAGGAGCGGCTGACGCTGCAGCGCGAGCGCGACAAGCTCGACCGTTCGCTCGGTGGCATCAAGGACATGGGCGGTCTGCCCGACATGATCTTCGTGATCGACACCAACAAGGAAGACATCGCGATCCAGGAAGCCCAGCGGCTCAACATCCCGGTCGCCGCGATCGTCGACACCAACTCGGACCCGAAGGGCATCACCTATGTGGTGCCGGGCAATGACGACGCCGGTCGCGCCATTTCGCTGTACTGCGACCTCGTGGCGCGCGCCGCCATCGACGGCATCTCGCGCGCGCAGGGCGACGCCGGCATCGACATCGGCGCCTCTGCTGCGCCCGTGCAGGAAGAGCTTCCGGCGGCCGTGTCGTCCGGCTTCCAGGGCCTGGCCGGTCCGCGCGGCACGGCCGACAATCTCAAGAAGCTCACCGGCGTGTCCGGTGCGATCGAGAAGAAGCTCAACGACCTCGGCGTCTTCCATTACTGGCAGCTCGCCGAGCTGGATCACGCCACCGCGCACAAGATCGGCGAAGAGGTCGGTCTGCCGAGCCGTGCCGACGCCTGGGTTGCCCAGGCCAAGACGCTCGCCGAAGCGGAATAAAGGTTGCGCGGCGTGGCCGGCCTGTCCGGCCGCCGCTTCTATTCCACGAACAACGATTTCCTGTCGCTGACGGCGGCGCCATCGGGCGCCGCGGTTTCCTACAGGCAAGAAGGGCATTGAACGATGGCAACGATCACAGCAGCGATGGTCAAGGATCTCCGCGAGTCGACCGGCGCGGGCATGATGGATTGCAAGGCAGCGCTGACCGAGAACAACGGCGATATGCAGGCCGCGCAGGATTGGCTGCGCAAGAAGGGTCTTTCCAAGGCCGCCAAGAAGGCGGGCCGCGTCGCGGCCGAGGGCCTGATCGGCGCGCTGACCAAGGGCACCAAGGGCGTGCTGGTCGAGGTCAATTCGGAGACCGATTTCGTCGCGCGCAACGAGCAGTTCCAGGGCCTGGTCAAGATGATCGCCCAGGTCGCGCTGCATCACGAGGCGGATGTCGAGAAGATCAAGGCCTCCAAGATCGGCGATGCCACGGTCGAGACCGCGATCTCGGATGCGATCGCGACCATCGGCGAGAACATGACGCTGCGCCGCGCCGCTTCGCTCGAGGTGAGCAAGGGCGTGGTGTCGAGCTACGTCCACAACGCCGTCATCGAGGGCGCCGGCAAGATCGGCGTGATCGTGGCGCTGGAGTCCGCCGGCAAGACCGACGAGCTCGCGGTGCTCGGCCGCCAGCTTGCCATGCATGTGGCCGCCGCCAAGCCGCTGGCGCTCGATCCGGCCGGGCTCGATCCTCAGACCGTCAAGCGCGAGAAGGACGTGCTGGCCGACAAATACCGCCAGCAGGGCAAGCCGGAGAACGTCATCGAGAAGATCGTCGATTCCGGCCTGAAGACCTACTACAAGGAAGTCTGCCTGCTGGATCAGGCCTTCATCCATGACAGCGGCAAGTCGGTTGCTCAGGCGTTGAAGGAAGCTGAGGGCAAGGTCGGCGCTCCGATCAAGATCGCCGGTTTTGTGAACTATGCTCTCGGTGAGGGAATCGAGAAGCAGGAAAGCGATTTCGCCGCCGAAGTCGCAGCCGCCAGCGGCAAGAAGTAACCGCTGACGTCGGGCTTCCGGTGCAGGCGCCGGACGCTCGTCTGCTCGGGACAGGGAAGCGATCGCATCATGGCTGAGCCGGTTTATCGTCGCGTTGTGATCAAGTTGTCCGGCGAATATCTGGCCGGCCCCCACGCATTCGGTATCGACCAGCCCACCCTCGACCGCGTCGCCGAAGATCTGATCGCCGCCCGCCAGCTCGGCATCGAAGTGGCGGTGGTGATCGGTGGCGGGAACATCGTCCGCGGCGTCGAGGTGTCGTCGCGCGGGGTCTCGCGGCCGACCGGCGATACCATGGGTATGCTCGCCACCATGATGAATTGCCTCGCGCTGGAGGCGGCGATCGAGCGCAAGGGGACTCCGGCCCGGACGCTGTCGGCGTTCGTGATGCCCGAGATTTCAGAGCTGTTCACCCGCAGTGCAGCGCACAAATATCTCGCCGAGGGGCGCATCGTCCTGCTCGGCGGTGGAACTGGCAATCCGTTCTTCACGACCGATACCACCGCGGTGCTGCGCGCGGCCGAGATCGGCGCCGAGGCTGTTCTGAAGGCCACCAATGTCGATGGCGTCTACAGCGCCGATCCGAAGAAGGACCCCAAGGCCAAGCGCTTCGACCGCCTGACCCATTCGCAGGCGATCGAGGGCGGCTACAAGGTCATGGATGCGACCGCTTTCGCGCTTGCCCGCGAGACGTCGCTGCCTATCATCGTGTTTTCGATTGCCGATCCCGGTTCGATCGGAGCCATCCTGCGCGGGACCGGACACGGCACCGTCGTCGCCGGCTGACGCTGCGCCCCGAGGCGCCGGCAACCGGTTTCTTGAAAAGGGAGAACGTCATGGCCACCCCCGGTTTTGACCTCAACGAAGTGAAGCGCCGCATGCAGGGCGCCACGCAGTCGCTGAAGCACGAGCTCGGCGGTCTGCGCACCGGCCGCGCCGCGGCCTCCATGCTGGAGCCGGTCCAGGTCGAAGCCTACGGCTCGCACATGCCGCTGAACCAGGTGGCGACCATCAGCGTGCCCGAGCCGCGTCTGCTCTCGGTGCAGGTCTGGGACAAGTCGATGGTGAAGGCCGTCGAGAAGGCGATCGTCGATTCCAATCTTGGTCTGTCGCCGGCGACCGAAGGACAGGTGCTGCGCCTGCGCATTCCCGAGCTCAACCAGGAGCGCCGCAAGGAACTCGTCAAGGTCGCACACAAATACGCGGAAGCGGCCAAGGTCGCGGTGCGCCATGTGCGCCGCGACGGACTCGACATCATCAAGAAGCTCGAGAAGAACCACGAGATCTCCGAGGATGACCAGGAGCGCCTGTCCAACGATGTGCAGAAGGCGACCGACGGAATGATCTCGGAGATCGATCAACTGCTGGCCGCCAAGGAAAAGGAAATCCTCACGGTTTGACGCGAGTGTTGGTTTGACGCGTCTTCGTCGTGCGAACCGGTCTCCCATTCGCCTGAATGCGCCCACGGAAAACAGCCGATGTCGAAAGCCGCCGCCCCTGCAACCGACGGACCGGATAGCCCCGGTCATCCGTTGCATGTGGCTGTTATCATGGACGGCAACGGGCGCTGGGCCGCCGCGCGCGGCCTGCCGCGGGCCGAAGGGCATCGCCGTGGTGTCGAGGCGCTGCGCCGCGTTGTGCGGGCGGCCCATGAGCTCGGCATCCTCTATCTGACGATCTTCTCGTTCAGCTCGGAGAACTGGTCGCGGCCTGCGACCGAGATCGGCGATCTGTTCGGCCTGTTGCGCCGCTTCATCCGCAATGACCTGGCGGCGCTGCACCGCGACGGCGTGAGGGTGCGGGTGATCGGCGAGCGCGAGGGGCTGGATGCCGATATCTGCGCGCTGCTCAACGAGGCCGAGGAGCTGACCAGGGCAAACACCAAGCTCAACCTCGTCGTCGCCTTCAATTACGGCTCGCGGGCGGAGATCGCCGCGGCGGCCCGCCGTCTCGCGCACGAGGTCGCCGAGGGCAAGCGTGACGCCGGCTCGATCGATGCCGACACGCTCGGGCAGTATCTCGATGCTCCTGATATTCCTGATCCCGATCTGATCATCCGCACCAGCGGCGAGCAGCGCCTGTCGAATTTCCTGATGTGGCAGGCCGCCTATAGCGAACTCGTGTTCGTGCCGATGCATTGGCCCGATTTCGACAAGGCGGCGCTGGAAGGCGCGATCGCGGAATACGGCCGGCGCGAGCGTCGTTTCGGCGGCCTTGCTGCGAAAACCGGCTCGTGACCGAGGGCGAAGCCGCACCGGCGGCAGCAAGCGGGCAGGACCAGCGCAATCTCGTGGCGCGCGTGGCCGCGGCAATCGTGCTGGCACCGATCGCCATCGCGCTGGCCTATGCCGGCGGAATCGCCTGGGCCGTCCTGGTGACGCTCGCCGCGATCGGCCTGTTCCTGGAATGGCTGATGATCACCGGCCTTGCCCGCGAGATCCGCGTCGTGACGCCGGGCATCGCGGTGCTGCTCATCGCCGGCCTCTGCATCATGACCGGCCGGATCGATGCCGCGCTGATCGTACTTGCCGTCGGCGTTATTGCACTTGCGTTGTTGTCGGGGGAACGGCGCGGCTGGGCAGCGGCAGGATTGCTCTACGCGGCGGCCGCCGAAATCGCGTCGGTCCTGGTGCGGCTCGATGCGGTGAAGGGGTTTGCCGCGCTGATGTTCGTGTTGCTGGTGGTCTGGGTCACGGATATCGGCGGTTATTTTGCCGGCCGCAGCATCGGGGGACCAAAGCTGTGGGTGCGCGTTAGTCCGAAGAAGACCTGGGCCGGCGCGATCGGCGGCTTCGTGGCGAGCATGCTCGTGGCGGCAGGCTTTGCCGCTTTCGAGATTGGCACGACCGGGCCGCTGCTGGTGCTCGGAGCCGTGCTTTCGGTGGTGTCGCAGCTCGGCGATCTCTTCGAATCCGCCGTCAAGCGACGGTTCGGCGTGAAGGATTCGAGCCACATCATCCCCGGCCATGGCGGCCTTCTGGACCGCCTGGACGGATTTGTTGCAGCCGTCATTGTCGCGGCGATTTTCGGCTTTCTCCGCGGCGGTGCCGATGGCGTCGGGCGCGGTCTTATGGTTTGGTGAGGAGATGAGCGCAGTTCCGTTGCGTAACAACAAGGCCGCGGCATCCGCCGTGCGGTCGGTGACTGTCCTGGGTGCCACCGGCTCGATCGGCGACAGCACCATGGACCTGCTGCGCGGTGCGCGCGACCGCTACAGGGTCGAGGCGCTGACTGCCAACAGCAACGTTCAGGCGCTCGCCGGGCTCGCGAGGGAGTTCGGCGCGCGATTTGCCGCAATCGCCGATCCGGCCCGGCTGTCCGAGCTGAAGGACGCGCTGGCCGGGACGCGCATCGAATGCGGGGCCGGGGAGAGCGCGATCATCGAGGCCGCGGCGCGGCCGGCGGACTGGGTGATGGCGGCGGTGAGCGGCGCAGCGGGCTTGAAGCCCGCGCTTGCCGCGGTCGATCGCGGCGCAACCGTGGCGCTGGCCAACAAGGAGTGCCTGGTCTGCGCCGGCGATTTCTTCATGGAGCGCGCGGCAAGGGCGGGCGCCTGCATCCTGCCGGCGGATTCCGAGCATAATGCACTGTTCCAGGCGCTCAGCTCCGGCAACCGTGAGGAGCTGGAGCGGGTGATCATCACGGCGTCCGGCGGGCCGTTCCGGACCTGGGCTCCGGCCGATATCGAGCAGGCGACGCTGGAACAGGCGCTGAAGCATCCCAACTGGAGCATGGGGCAGAAGATCACGATCGATTCCGCCTCGATGATGAACAAGGGCCTCGAGGTGATCGAGGCGTCCTATCTGTTTGCGCTGTCGCCCGACGAGATCGATGTGCTGGTGCATCCGCAGTCGATCGTCCATGGCATGGTCGAGTTCTCCGACCGCTCGGTGGTGGCGCAGCTCGGCACGCCCGACATGCGCATCCCGATCGCGCATTGCCTGGGCTGGCCCGACCGCATCGTCGGCCCGTCGGTGAAGCTCGATCTCGCCAAGATCGGGCAGCTGACCTTCGAGGCACCGGACTACGGGCGCTTTCCGGGACTGCGGCTGGCCTACGAGGCGCTGCGGACCGGAAATGGCGCGACCACGGTCTTCAACGCCGCCAACGAGATCGCGGTCGCCGCGTTCATCGCCGGCAAGATCAGGTTTGGTGCGATCGCGCGCCTCGTCGAGGCGACGATCGATGATTGGCTGCGGTCAGGGAATCTGGCACCGCTGGATTCGGCGGACGAGGCGATTTCCGTTGACCATAACGCGCGAAATAGAGCTGCCGCCCTATTGCCTCAAATTGCCTTAAAGGCAACCTAGAGGGTTGGGGACGGAGCCTCTGGCTCTTGTCGAGGGAAATCGGATGTCAGAGTTTTTTCTGCATAGTTTCAATACGTTGAGCCATGGGTTCATCGGCTACATCATTCCCTTCCTGTTCGTTCTGACGATTGTTGTCTTCTTTCACGAGCTCGGCCACTTCATGGTCGCGCGCTGGGTCGGTGTGAAGGTGCTGACCTTCTCGCTCGGCTTCGGACCCGAGCTCGCCGGCTTCAACGACCGGCACGGCACCCGCTGGAAGATCTCGGCGATTCCGCTCGGCGGTTACGTGAAGTTCTTCGGCGACGACACCGAGGCGTCAACGCCGGCGATGGAGACGCTGGCGGCAATGACCGCGGAGGAGCGCGCCGGCAGCTTCCACCACAAGTCGGTCGGCAGGCGCGCGGCGATCGTCGCGGCCGGCCCGTTTGCGAATTTCCTGCTGGCGATCGTGATCTTCACCTGCCTGTTCACATTCTTCGGCAAGCCGAGCACGACCGCGCGCGTCGACAAGGTCGAGGCCAACAGCGCCGCCGCGGCGGCCGGGTTCCAGGTCGGCGACGTCGTGACCGCGATCGACGGAACCACGATCGGCAGCTTCTCGGACATGCAGCGGATCGTCAGCATCCACGCCGGCGACACGCTCGCCTTCACGGTCAAGCGCGGCGATTCGACCGTGCAGCTGCACGGCACGCCCGAGCTGCGCGAGGTCAAGGACCCCTTCGGCAACTCCCATCGGCTGGGTGTGCTCGGTATCACCCGGGCGACCGCACCCGGCGACGCCGTCACCGAGCGGGTCGATCCCGCCACCGCGCTCTGGCTGGGCGTCAAGGAAACCTGGTTCGTGATCGACCGGACGATCGCCTATATCGGCGGCATCTTCACCGGGCGTGAGGCCGCGGACCAGGTCGGGGGGCCGCTGCGAATCGCCCAGATCTCAGGGCAGGTCGCCACGATCGGCATGGCGGCCCTGATTCACCTGGCGGCGGTGCTTTCCATCTCGATCGGCCTCCTGAACCTGTTCCCGGTTCCGCTGCTCGATGGCGGGCACCTGCTGTTCTATGCGGTCGAGGCCATCCGCGGCCGTCCATTATCCGAGCGGGCGCAAGAAATGGGCTTCCGAATCGGGCTGGGTTTGGTGCTGATGTTGATGGTGTTTGCGACCTACAACGACATCCTGCATCTGGCGGCGTCCTGAAGTAGGCTTTTTTGTGGCGTTGCTCTTGGGCAACGTCTTGGAACGAAAATGGAATTGCACCGCGGTAGTAAGTTTGCCCCCATGGCAAAGTTGGCTACAAGCTGTGCAGCAGGTTGGGAATCTGTCGGGTCGTAGGGGTACGGCCCGGCACGGAAGGATAAGGGCGCGTTGCGCATGATGTTTGGAATGCGAGTGAGGGGGGGCTTGTTCGCCGCCTTGGTCATGTTCGCCGCGCCGGTGGCTGCCACCCTGGCGGCCGTAGCCGTGTCTGCGCCTGCGGTCGCTCAGACCGTCGATTCGATCACCGTTGAGGGGAACCGGCGCGTCGAACTCGAAACCATCCGCTCCTATTTCCACGCCGGCCCGGGCGGTCGGCTGAGCCAGGCCGCGATCGATGACGGCCTCAAGGCGCTGATCGAGACCGGCCTGTTCCAGGACGTCCATATCGACCAGCGGGGCGGCCGGATTGTAGTGGTCGTGGTCGAGAATCCGGTGATCGGCCGCGTCGCCTTCGAGGGCAACAAGAAGATCAAGGACGAGCAGCTGACGGCCGAGGTCCAGTCCAAGCCGCGTGGCACGTTCTCGCGTCCGATGGTGCAGTCGGATGCGCAGCGTATCGTCGAGGTCTACCGCCATTCGGGCCGCTACGACGTTCGGGTCAATCCGGAGATCATCGAGCAGCCGAACAACCGTGTCGACCTGGTGTTCGAGATCGATGAAGGCGTGAAGACGGGCGTACGCACCATCGACTTCGTCGGCAACAATGCCTATTCCGCGTCGCGCCTGCGCGACGTCATCAAGACGCGCGAATCGAACCTGCTGAGCTTCCTCGGCGGCAATGACGTCTACGATCCGGACCGCGTCGAGGCCGATCGAGACCTGCTGCGCCGGTTCTATCTCAAGAACGGCTATGCCGACGTCCAGGTCGTGGCGGCGCTGACCGAGTACGATCCCGAGAAGAAGGGCTTCCAGGTCACTTTCAAGATCGAGGAAGGCCAGCAGTACCGCGTCGCGGCCGTGAACTACCAGTCGACGATCGCAACGCTCGACCCGAATGCGCTGAGCTCGTTCTCGCGCGTCAGGGTCGGATCGCTCTACAACGCCGAGGCGCTCGAGAAGTCGGTCGAAGAGATGCAGATCGAGGCATCGCGCCGCGGCTACGCCTTCGCGGTCGTGCGGCCGCGCGGTGACCGCAATTTCGAGAATCACACGGTGTCGATCACCTTCGCGGTCGACGAGGGACCGCGTACCTATATCGAGCGCATCAACATCCGTGGCAACACCCGGACGCGCGACTACGTGATTCGCCGCGAGTTCGACATTTCGGAAGGCGACGCCTACAACCGCGCGCTGGTCGACCGCGCCGAGCGCCGGCTGAAGAACCTCGACTTCTTCAAGACGGTCAAGATCACCACCGAGCCCGGCTCTTCCAGCGATCGCGTGATCCTGGTCGTGGATCTCGAGGAGAAATCCACCGGCGACTTCTCGGTCTCGGGCGGTTACTCGACCACCGACGGCGCGCTGGCCGAGGTCAGCATCTCCGAGCGCAACCTGCTCGGGCGAGGCCTGTTCGCGAAGGCGGCGGTGACCTACGGCCAGTACGCGCGCGGCTATTCGCTGTCCTTTGTCGAGCCCTATCTGCTCGACTACCGCATCGCGCTCGGCCTCGATTTCTACCAGCGCCAGCAACTGTCCAACAGCTACATCTCGTACGGCACCAAGACGCTGGGCTTCAGCCCGCGGCTCGGCTTCCAGCTGCGTGAAGACCTGTCGCTGCAACTGCGCTACTCGATCTATCAGCAGGAAATCACGCTGCCCTCGACGCTGGCGAATTGTAACAACAACACGAGCAACAGCCTGCTGGCGTTCAACCCGACCCCGGCCTTCGCGGCCCTGAACGGGTATGCTGCAGGCAGCACCCAGACGCTGAACGGCCAGACCGCGACCGACACCAGCGCTCAGGGCCTGTGGTGCTATTCCGACGGCGAGGCATCGCTGCCGGTCCGCAAGGAACTGGCGAACGGCGCGTCGCTGACCTCGGCGCTCGGCTACACGCTGAACTACAACACCCTCGACAACAACAAGAACCCGACCGACGGCCTCAATATCGACTTCAAGCAGGACTTCGCGGGTGTCGGCGGCGACGTCAGCTACATCAAGACCACGGCCGATTTGAAGTACTACACCCCGCTGGTTGCGGACATCGTCGGCGTGATCCACGGCCAGGGCGGCATCCTCAACAAGTACGGCAGCGACGAGCTGCGCATGCTCGATCACTTCCAGATGGGCCCGAACCTGGTGCGCGGCTTTGCGCCGAACGGCATTGGTCCGCGTGACATCAACCCCTACGGAACGCAGGATGCGATCGGCGGCACCAAGTACTGGGGCCTGTCTGCGGAACTGCAGATGCCGTTCTGGTTCCTGCCGAAGGAAGTTGGCCTCAAGGGCGCGGTCTATGCTGACGCCGGCGGCCTGTACGACTACCAGGGGCCGACCTCGTGGGCGGCGACCGGTGAAGTCAACACGCCCGGCTGTAAGCCACCGACGCAGAACCCGCCGTCTCCGGGAACCTGCCTTGGCTTGCAGTATGACGACAGCAAGGTCATCCGTACCTCGGTCGGTGTCGGCCTGATCTGGCAGTCGCCGTTCGGTCCGCTGCGCTTCGACTACGCTGTCCCGCTCACCAAGGGTGCGTATGACCGCGTGCAGGAATTCAGGTTTGGCGGCGGTACAACGTTCTAAGATCGTTTGTCGGCCGGACTGCGACGGATGGAATGGCGCAGCCGATCTTCTACAAGAGTCCCCCTTCGTCAACGCTGGCTGAGATCGCCGCGCTGACGAAGGCGCATTTGGTCGACCCCGAAAGGGGTGCGCAGCAGATCAGGGGGCTGGCTTCGCTCGACGAGGCCGGTCCGATGCATCTCGCCTTCTTTGACAACCTCAAATACGCCGACCAGCTCGCCGCGACGAGGGCCGGCGCGTGCCTGGTCAGCCCGCGCTTCGAGGCGCAGGTGCCGAAGGGTGTAGCGGTGCTGCGTGCCGCAAAGCCGTTCCACGCCTTCGTCCAGATCGCGCGGGAGTGGCACGCCGACTCGCTACGGCCGCAATCATGGTTCGGGACCGAGGGCATCGCGCCGTCGGCGATCATCGATCCCACAGCCCAGCTCGAGGACGGCGTCATCGTCGATCCGCTGGCCGTGATCGGTCCCCGCGTCGAGATCGGCTCCGGCACCATCATCGGGGCCGGTGCCGTGATCGGCGCCGACGTCAAGATCGGCCGTGACTGCAATGTCGGCGCCAAGACGACGATCCAGTTCGCCCTGATCGGCAACAACGTGCTGATCCACCCCGGCTGCAACATCGGTCAGGACGGCTATGGCTTCATCTTCTTCAGCTCGGAGGGGCACATCAAGGTGCCGCAGACCGGGCGTGTGCTGATCCAGAACAATGTCGAGGTCGGTTCCGGCTCCACGATCGATCGCGGCTCGTTACGCGACACCATGATTGGCGAGGGCACCAAAATCGACAACCAGGTCCAGATCGGCCACAATGTGACCATCGGCCGCCATTGCCTGCTCGCGGCCCAGATCGGGCTCGCGGGCAGCCTGACGATCGGCGACAATGTCGCGCTCGGCGCCAAGGTGGGAATCAACAACCACCTCACCATCGGCGACGGCGCCCAGATCACGGCCATGAGCGCGGTCAAGGACGACGTTCCGCCGAACGGCCGCTGGGGCGGGCATTTCGCCAAGCCGACCAAGCAGTGGTTCAGGGAGATCATCGCGGTGGAGCGCCTGGTGCGCGATAACGCCGCGGAGGCCAA
The DNA here is from genome assembly GCF_018130215.1 of Bradyrhizobium jicamae. Lineage (GTDB taxonomy): Bacteria > Pseudomonadota > Alphaproteobacteria > Rhizobiales > Xanthobacteraceae > Bradyrhizobium > Bradyrhizobium jicamae_A. The sequence continues at coordinate 66,494 of NZ_JAFCKQ010000027.1, read as the reverse complement.
GGGTGAGTCCAAGGGTGAGGGGCAGGAGTGATGGAGGAGTCGCCGGTCAGGTTCGAGCTCGTGGATATCAACGATATCCTGAAGACGCTGCCGCACCGCTTTCCGATGCTGCTGATCGATCGGGTCGTCAGGATCCGCGCCGACTACAGCGGCATCGGCATCAAGAACGTCACCTTCAACGAGCCGGCTTTCCAGGGACATTTCCCGGAGCGGCCGGTCTATCCCGGCGTCATGATGATCGAGGCGATGGCGCAGACCGCGGGCGTGATCGGCATCAAGTCGGTCGAAGGCACCGAGAAACCGCGCGCGGTGTACTTCCTCACCATCGACAAGTGCAAGTTCAGGAAGCCCGTGCTGCCCGGCGACACCATCGAGTACCACATGCGCTCGATCGGCCGACGCAAGACGATGTGGTGGTTTCACGGCGATGCCAAGGTCGATGGGCAGGTTGTCGCCGAGGCCGATGTCGGCGCAATGCTGACGGATTGAGCCGTGCGATCATTGCATTCGACGCGGTCTTTGCATTGCAATATGACGTTAGGATACGTCACTGGACAGGCCGGGCAAAGTCGCGCTAACGACCGGAAAACCCAGACAGTTTAGCGCCTCGGCGCCGTTAGTGAATCCCGGACCCGTACCCTTATGAGCATGATCGATCCCACCGCGCGGATTGCGGATGGCGCCGTGATCGGAGCCGGCACCGAGATCGGTCCGTACTGCATCATCGGACCCGATGTCGTGATCGGCGAGAACTGCAAGCTGACCGCGCATGTCACGGTCAGCGGGCACACCAGGATCGGCGCCGGCTGCGTCATCTCGCCATTCGCTGCGCTCGGCGGCCCGCCGCAGGATCTCAGCTACCGCGGCGAGCCGACCCGGCTCGAGATCGGTGAGGCCTGCACCATCCGCGAGGGTGTCACCATGAACGTCGGCACCGTCAAGGGCGGCGGGCTGACGCGGGTCGGCGATCGCGGTTTCTTCATGAACAACAGCCATGTCGGCCACGATTGCGTGGTCGGCAACAACGTGATCTTCGCGACCTCGGCAACGCTCGGCGGCCACTGCGAGATCGGCGACTTCGTCTACATCGGCGGGCTGTCCGCAGTGCATCAGTTCACCCGGATCGGCCCGCAGGTGATGATCGGCGGCGTCTGCGGCGTGCGCGGCGACGTGATCCCGTTCGGTCTCGCCAATGGTCAGTATGCCGTGCTGGAGGGGTTGAACATCATCGGCATGAAGCGCCGCCAGTTCACCAAGCAGCGGCTGGCGACCGTGCGCGCGTTCTATCAGAAGCTGTTCCACGGCCCGGGCATCTTCGCCGAGCGGCTCGCCGCCGCGCAGCCGCTTGCCGGCGAGGATGCTGCGATCGCGGAGATCCTTGCCTTCATCGACGGCGGCAAGCACCGCGCGCTGTGCCTTCCCGCCAACACGCACTGACAAGTGGATCGCCGCCAGCATGACGTCAGCGGCTCCTTCGATTTCATCTCCGGTCGGCGTGATCGCCGGCGGCGGCGCCATGCCGTTTGCAGTCGCGGATTCGCTGGTTGCGCGCGGCATGACGCCGGTGCTGTTCGCGCTGCGCGGCGCCTGCGATCCCGCGCGGGCGCAGCGCTTCCGTCATCGCTGGATCTCGGTCGGCCAGCTCGGGCGCGCGACCAAACTGTTCCGCGACGAGGGCTGCCGCGACCTGATCTTCATCGGCACGCTGGTGCGCCCCGCGCTGTCGGAGATCCGGATCGACTGGGGCACGCTGCGCGTGCTCGGCCATGTGGTGCGTGCGTTCCGCGGCGGTGACGATCATCTGTTGTCCGGCGTCGGCCGCATTCTGGAGCAGCAGGGTTTCCGCATGGTCGGCATCAAGGACGTCGCTCCCGATCTCTTGATGCCGGAGGGAGCCATCACGCGTACGGTCCCGGACGGCGACGCGCTCGCCGACATTGCGCGAGGACGGGCCGTGCTCGAGGCGCTGGCTCCGTTCGACATCGGCCAGGCTGCTGTGGTGATCGATGGTCACGTGGTTGCGGTCGAGGACATCGAAGGCACCGACGGGCTGCTGGCGCGCGTGGCGCGCTTGCGCGCCGAGGGACGGATCCGCGCCAAGTCCGGCCGCGGCGTGCTGGTGAAGGCGCCGAAGAGCGGGCAGGACCTGCGCTTCGACCTGCCGACCATCGGCCCGCGCACCGTTGAGGGCGCATCCGCGGCCGGCGTCGCCGGCATCGCCGTGATCGCCGGCAATACGCTTGCCGCCGAGCCGCAGGCCCTGATCGAGGCCGCCGACGCCAAGCGTCTCTTCGTCATCGGTCTGGCCAGCTGATGCCAGCGCGCAACCCCAGCGCGGTGCGAAAGATCTTCCTCATCGCGACCGAGGAGTCCGGCGACCGGCTCGGTGCTGCGCTGATGAAGGTGGTGCGCCAACGGCTCGGCGATGCCGTGAAGTTCTCCGGCGTCGGCGGCCGCGCCATGACCCGCGAGGGGATCGACCCGCTGTTTCCGATCGAAGAGCTCTCGATCATGGGCTTTGCCGCGGTCGTGAAGCAATTGCCGAAGATCCTGCAATTGATCCGCCGCACGGCGGATGCTGTGCTCGATGATCCGCCCGACATGCTTGTCATCATCGACAGCCCGGATTTCACCCATCGCGTCGCGCGCCGCGTCCGTGCGCGCAATCCCGCCATCCCGATCGTGGACTACGTGTCGCCCTCGGTCTGGGCGTGGCGGCCGGGAAGGGCACGGGCGATGCGAAGCTATGTCGATCACGTGCTGGCGCTGCTCCCGTTCGAGCCGGAGGAATATCAGAAGCTGGGTGGCCCGCCATGCAGCTATGTCGGCCATCCCCTGACCGAGCAGCTGGCTTCGCTGCGGCCGAATGCGCGGGAGCAGGCCCGGCGCGATGCGACCCCTCCGCTCCTGCTGGTGTTGCCGGGAAGCCGGCGCAGCGAGATCAAGCATCATCTGGCGCTGTTCGGCGCCGCGCTCGTCCAACTCGACAAGCAGATGACCTTCGAGCTCGTGCTTCCGACCATGCCCCATCTCGAGAGCATGGTGCGGGAGGGCGTCGCGGACTGGCCGGTCGTGCCCAGGATCGCGATCGGCGAAATCGAGAAGCGTGCTGCGTTCCGTCGCGCGCGCGCGGCGTTGGCGAAGTCCGGCACGGTGACGCTGGAGCTCGCGCTGTCAGGCATTCCGATGGTGACCGCCTATCGCGTTGGCGCCGCCGAAGCATTCATCCTGCGGCGTGCGATCCGGGTGTCGTCGGTGATCCTCGCCAATCTCGTGATCGGCAGCGATATCATCCCGGAGTTCCTGCAGGAAAACTGCACCCCGGAGAATCTCGCGCAGGCGCTTGCCGAAGTGCTGGTGGATTCGCCCGAGCGGCTGCGGCAGCTGGTCGCGTTTGCAACGCTGGACGCGAAAATGTCGACCGGCGATCAGCCGCCGAGCGTCCGCGCCGCCGATATCGTGCTCGCGACGATGGAGCGAAGGCCGGCTTAGCGAACGCCTCGTCCGTCCGCGCGCGGCAAAAGAAAACGGCGCCGGTGACGGCGCCGTTCGTTGTCAGGCAGGACGACGAGGCTTACTTGCGCTGGTCGATCGCCACATAGTCGCGGCGCGCGACGCCGGTGTAGAGCTGGCGCGGACGGCCGATCTTCTGCTGCGGATCCTCGATCATCTCGCTCCACTGGCTGATCCAGCCGACGGTGCGGGCGACCGCAAACAGCACGGTGAACATCGAGGTCGGGAAGCCCATCGCCTTCAGCGTGATGCCCGAATAGAAGTCGACGTTCGGGTAAAGCTTGCGATCGATGAAGTAGGGATCGTTGAGCGCGATCTTCTCGAGCTCCAGCGCGACCTTGAGCATCGGATCGTCGCCGTGACCGGTCTCCTTGAGCACCGCGTGACACATCTTCTGCATGATCTTGGCGCGCGGGTCGTAGTTCTTGTAGACGCGGTGGCCAAAGCCCATCAGGCGGACTTCGCTGTTCTTGTCCTTCACCTTGGCGATGAAGTCCGGAATGTTGTCGACCTTACCGATGCCGTAGAGCATGTTGAGCGCGGCTTCGTTGGCGCCGCCATGTGCCGGGCCCCAGAGGCAGGCGATGCCGGCCGCGATGCACGCGAACGGGTTGGCGCCCGAGGAGCCGGCGATGCGCACCGTCGAGGTCGAGGCGTTCTGCTCGTGGTCGGCGTGCAGGATGAAGATCTTGTCCAGCGCGTCGGCGAGCACCGGATTGATCTTGTACTCCTCGCAGGGCACCGCGAAGCACATGTTGAGGAAGTTCTCGGCGAACGAGAGCGAGTTCTTCGGGTAAACGAAGGGCTGACCGACCGTATATTTGAAGGCCATCGCTGCCAGCGTCGGCACCTTCGCGATCATCCGCATCGAGGCGATCATGCGCTGCTTCGGATCGTTGATGTCGGTCGAGTCGTGGTAGAACGCGGCGAGCGCGCCGACGGCGGCGACCATGATCGCCATCGGGTGGGCGTCGCGGCGGAAGCCCTGGAAGAAGCGCGCCATCTGCTCATGCACCATCGTGTGATGGATCACGCGATAGTCGAAGTCCTTCTTCTGCGCCGGGGTCGGAAGCTCCCCGTAGAGCAACAGGTAGCAGGTCTCGAGGAAGTCGCCGTTTTCGGCGAGTTGCTCGATCGGATAGCCGCGGTACTCGAGCACGCCGGCGTCGCCGTCGATGTAGGTGATCTTGGACTGGCAGCTGCCGGTCGAGGTGAAGCCGGGGTCATAGGTGAACACCCCGGCCTGGCCATAGAGCTTGGCGATGTCGATAACGTCAGGCCCGACGGTGCCGCTCAGGATCGGGAAATCATAGGTCTTGTTGCCAAGGGTGAGTGTGGCTGTCTTGCTGGATTTTGCGTCCATCGCGATAATCCCCGATGAATTCGTTGCGAAAACCGGCCTAGCCCGGTCGCCGTCGTGACGGCGCATGGCGGGGCGGGACGGCTTGTCTAGAAGGCGTCCGCTGATGGGTAGCTCATTGCTATGTGCGCTGCAAGATGGACCCGGGGAGGGGTCCATGCAGGACGATCACGCCGCCTGATCGGCCAGCCGGGCGAGGCATTCCTGGCGCCCCAGCACGGCCAGGACGTCGAAAATCCCCGGCGATGTCGTGCGTCCGGTCAGGGCAACGCGCAACGGCTGGGCAACCGCGCCAAGCTTCAGATTGTTCTGCTCGGCGAAATTCCGCATTGCGGTCTCGGTGGTTTCCGCCGTCCAGTCGGTGACGGCTTCGAGCGCTATGCGCAACCGGCCTATCAGCGTGCGCGTCTCCGGCGTCAGCAGCACAGCCGCCTTCGGCTCGATCTCGAGCGGCCGGTCGGCGAAGATGAAATAGGCGCCCGAGATCAGTTCGATCAGCGTCTTGGCGCGCTCCTTCAGGCTGGGCATCGCTCGCAGCAATTGTGCTCGGGTGGCATCGTTCAGCTTGGCCTTCAGCGCGGCGCCCTCGGGAACATAGTCCAGCACCTGCTCGAACTGGGTCACGAGGGATTGATCGTCGCTTTGGCGGATGTAGTGGCCGTTGAGGTTCTCTAGCTTGGCGAAATCGAACCGAGCGGCCGAGCGGCCGATGGCCGGCAGGTCGAAGGCGTCGATCATCTCCTGCGTCGAGAAGATCTCCTGGTCACCGTGGCTCCAGCCGAGCCGGACGAGGTAGTTGCGCAGCGCCGCGGGCAGATAGCCCATGGCGCGATAGGCATCGACGCCGAGCGCACCGTGGCGCTTCGACAGCTTCGAGCCGTCGGGACCGTGGATCAGCGGAATGTGGGACATGTTCGGGATGTCCCATTCCAGCGCGTCGTAGATCTGCTTCTGGCGTGCGGCGTTGATGAGGTGGTCGTCGCCGCGGATCACGTGGGTGACGCCCATGTCGTGGTCGTCGACGACGACGGCGAGCATGTAGGTTGGCGTGCCGTCGCCGCGCAGCAGGACGAGATCGTCGAGGTTCTCGTTCTGCCAGACCACGCGGCCCTGGACCTGATCCTCGATCACGGTCTCACCGGTCTGCGGCGCCTTCAGGCGGATGGTCGGCTTGACGCCTGACGGCGCCGTGGCCGGATCGCGGTCGCGCCACAGGCCGTCATAGAGGCGGGTACGCCCCTCGGCGCGCGCCTTCTCGCGCATCGCCGCGAGCTCTTCGGCCGTGGCGTAGCAGTGGTAGGCCCGCCCGGAGGCCAGCAGGCTCTCGGCGACCTCGCGGTGGCGGGCAGCGCGGCTGAACTGGTAGATGACGTCGTCGTCCCAATCCAGCTCGAGCCATTTCAGGCCGTCGAGGATGGCGTCAATCGCTTCCTTGGTCGAGCGTTCGCGGTCGGTGTCCTCGATCCGCAACAGCATTTTGCCGCCGCGCTTTTTGGCATAGAGCCAGTTGAACAGCGCGGTGCGGGCACCTCCAATATGGAGGAAGCCGGTCGGCGAGGGGGCGAAGCGGGTAACGACGGAATCGGTCATGATCAAGCGAGACGTATGCGGGAACGGCGGTGGTGTATAGCAGGAACCGGACATAACTAAAGCCTCGGCTGGCCTTTTGACCGACCGAAGCGGGCTTGGCTCCATCCGGCGAATTTGGCAGAAGGTCCGCTAGACTCCTCCAGGGAACCCATGATGACGACTGACACGGCGACGGCAGAGGCAGGGCGCGACTTCATCCGCGACATCGTCCAGGCCGATCTCTCCTCCCACAGGCACGACCGGATCGTGACGCGCTTCCCGCCGGAGCCGAATGGCTACCTGCACATCGGTCACGCCAAGTCGATTGCCCTGAATTTCGGCATCGCCCAGGAGTTCGGGGGCCAGTGCAACCTGCGCTTCGACGACACCAACCCGACCAGGGAGGAGCAGGAATTCATCGACTCGATCCAGGCCGACGTCCATTGGCTCGGCTTCGACTGGGGAACCAACCTCTTCTTCGCCTCCGACTATTTCGAGCGCCTGTATGATTGGGCCGAGGGGCTGATCAAGGCTGGCCATGCCTATGTCGACGACCAGTCGCAGGAGGAGATCCGGCTGAGCCGCGGCACGCTGACCGAGCCGGGCAAGAACTCGCCGTTCCGCGGCCGTTCGATTGAGGAGAATCTCGACCTTTTTCGCCGCATGAAGGCTGGCGAGTTTCCGAACGGCACCCGCGTGCTGCGCGCGAAGATCGACATGGCCGCCGGCAACATCAACCTGCGCGACCCCGTGCTGTACCGCATCCTGCACGCCCATCACCCGCGCACAGGCGACAAATGGTCGATCTATCCGAGCTACGACTACGCTCACGGCCAGTCGGATGCCATCGAAGGCATCACCCATTCGATCTGCACGCTGGAGTTCGAGGATCATCGGCCGCTCTACGAATGGCTGCTCGACAAGCTGCCGGTGCCGTCGAAGCCGCACCAGTATGAAATGGCGCGGCTGAACCTGACCTACACGCTGCTGTCCAAGCGTGTGCTGACCCAGCTCGTGCGCGACGGCCATGTCTCGGGCTGGGACGACCCGCGCATGCCGACGATTGCCGGCCTGAAGCGGCGTGGCGTGCCGCCGGCTGCGGTGCGCGAATTCGTCAAGCGTATCGGCGTGGCGAAGGCCAACAGCGTGGTCGATGTAGGCATGCTCGAATTCTGCATCCGCGAGGAGCTGAACCGCACCGCGCTGCGCCGCATGGCGGTGCTGCGGCCGCTCAAGGTCGTGATCGAGAACTATCCGGAAGGGCAGGTCGAGGAACTCGAGGCGGTCAACCATCCCGACAATCCGGAGGCTGGCACCCGCAAGATCGCCTTCGGCCGCGAGCTCTACATCGAGCGCGACGACTTCATGGAGAACCCGCCGAAGAAGTTCTTCCGCCTCTCGCCCGGCAACGAGGTGCGGCTGCGCTATGCATATTTCATCAAGTGCACGAGCGTGGTGAAGAACGACGCCGGCGAGGTCGTCGAGCTGCGTTGCACCTATGATCCCGCGACCAAGGGCGGCAATGCCCCCGATGGCCGCAAGGTGAAGGCGACGATGCACTGGCTGCCGGCGGCGCAGTCGAAGCCGGCGGAGATCCGCATCTACAACCAGCTGTTCTCCAATCCGAGCCCGAACGCGGCCAACTTTACCGCCGACCTCAACCCGCAGTCGCTGGAAGTCCTGACGGACGCTCGCGTCGAGCCCGCGATCGCCGAGAGCAATTCGCCCGACGTGATGCAGTTCGAACGGCAGGGCTACTTCGTGCGCGATGCGGACTCGACCGCGGACAGGCTGGTGTTCAACCGCACCATCGGCCTGCGCGACACGTTTGCGAAGGAAGTTGGCGGGAAGGGCTAGATCGCGCATTTGCGGCCGATGAAGGGGAAACGACCGATGCCAGATGACACCGATGACATCGCCTCCGACATCATCGCCAAATGGTCCGCGCATTTCAGCAAGCTCGATGCAGACGCGCTCGCCGCACTCTACTCGCAGGGCGCGTTCTTCTTCGGGTCCAACCCGACGCTCTATCGCGGTCGCGATGGCGTGAAGGCCTATTTCAACGGCTTGCCGCGCTGGGCTGCGCCGCGCGTGCAGTTCAGCGAGGTGAGGACCGGCCGGGTCAATCCGGATCTCGTCAACATGGCTGGCATCGCGTCGTTCTTCCTCGACAGCGATGCGCCGTCGCTCGCCGTGAAGATCACCTGGGTGATCGTACGCGAGGACGGTGGCTGGAAGATCGCCTGTCATCACGTCTCGTCACAGACACCGCTGATCTAGGCGCGCGAGCCGCTCAGTGATCCGTTCTGGTTGTGTTCCACTAGTCGTGTAACTGCAGGTTCCGGTAGCCTTGCGCCCCTGGGGGATCGCAAGCGGAATGGCTGAGCAGGGTACGACGCCGGGCGGCAAACGCGGCTATGCAGGGACGTGGCCGCCGCGCGCGGTCACGCCGGCCGGCGGCTACATGCCCGTGCGCGTCAACGTCTGGCCGGCTTTCGCCGAGACCTTGCGGCAATGGGTTTGCGCCGAGGCGGGTGCCGGGCGACTGTTACCGTGGGTGCCGGTGGCGTTCGGGACCGGTATCGCGTTCTATTTCGGTGCCGGGCGCGAGCCGGTGCTTCCGGTCGCGGCCGCCGTCGCGATCCTGCTGTGCGCGCTGGCGATCCTGCTGCGGCGGCACAAGCTGTTTCCCGCCATGGTCATGATTGCGGCGGTTGCTGCCGGCTTTGCGATGGCGACGTGGAGGACGGCGTATGTCGCGCACGGCGTGCTGGCGCGGCCGATGTTCTCGGTGGCGCTGACGGGTTTCGTCGAGACGCGCGACATCAGGGAGAAAACCGACCGCTTCGTGCTGCGCGTGGTCTCGATGGAGAGCCCGCGCGACGCCACGAAGCTGGAGCGTGTCAGGCTCTCGGTGAGAAAGGGGACGGCACCGGACGTCGGCAGTTTCGTGGAGCTGAAGGCGCGGCTGATGCCGCCGCTCGGGCCGCAACGTCCGGGCTCTTATGATTTCGGCCGCGATCTCTATTTCCAGGGCATCGGTGCCTCCGGCTTCGCGATGGGCGCGATCGGGAGCAGGGAGCCGCCTGCAAGCGGCGGGTTTGCGCTGCGCTATGCCGCGGTCATGCAGAACCTCCGCGACGCCATCGATGCGCGTATCCGCACCACGCTCGACGGCGACAAGCGCGCGATAGCGACCGCGCTGCTCACCGGCCGGCGCGATGCGATCACGACGCCGGTCAATGATGCGATGTTCATCTCCGGCCTCGGCCACGTGCTGTCGATCTCCGGCTAACAGATAGCCTCAAGCGTCACGAGCATTCAGGACGCCTCAACATCCACAGATATCAATGGCTTAGCCGGTAACAGCATGTGACTGCCGGCATCAGTTCCGTTCACCTTAGGTCATGTTGACGCGCACCCCGTGCTTCCAAAAAAAGGATGGACTGCTTCCCATGCTCAGGATTTCCGACGATCGAACCCGCTTCACCGACACCTTCGTGCGCAAGCTGACCGTGCCCGCCGGCAAGACCGACCACATCCAGTGGGATCCGGACCTGCCGGGTTTTGGCGTGCGCTTGAGGCCTGGGAAGGCCTCTTACGTGGTCCAATACCGGGTCGGCTTGGAACAGCGCCGGAAGAGCCTCGGGGACGTCCGGAAGGTCACCGTCGAGGACGCCCGCACGATCGCCCGGAGGCGTTTCGCCCAGGTCGAGCTCGGCATCGATCCGGACGAGGAGGAGGCCCAGAGGCGCGCCGACCAGGAGGCGAACGCCCGGACCTTTGAAAAGCTGGCGGAACTCTATTTGGCTGCCCAGGACGCCCGGCTGCAGGATGGCACCCTGCGGCGGAACACGTACATCGCCGAGGAGCGGTACCTTCGCCGGCATTGCGCCCCGCTCCAGCGGAAGCCGGTCGCCAAGATCACATTCGAGGACGTGGCGGCGCTGCTCCGAGACCTGATCAAAGCTCATGGGCCGACGTCGGCCGCCCGGGCCCGTGGGGCGCTTTCATCATTTTTCGCTTGGTGCATGAGACAGGGGTTCGGCGTGAAGGCCAATCCGACGATTGGCACCGACAACCCCGTATACGGCAAGCCGCCGCGCGATCGCGTTCTGACGGACGCGGAGATCCGGTGCATCTGGAACCACTGCCTCGACGACGACTTCGGGAAGATCGTCCGGCTGCTCATGCTGACCGCTTGTCGGCGCGACGAGATTGGCGGGCTCCGCTGGTCCGAGATCGACGCCGACCAAGGCAAGCTGGCGATCCCGAAGGAGCGCATCAAGAGCAGGCGCCCGCACGAGCTCACGTTGCCAGCGACCGCGATCGAGATCGTAAGGACTGTCCGCCGACGCAACAGTCGCGAAACGCTGTTCGGGGGCGGGGCAAACGGCTTCAACGCCTGGTCTTATTATTCGCTGACGCTGAACGCGCGGATCGCCGCTGCCGAGGGCAAACCGTTGGCGCCGTGGCGGCTTCACGACCTTCGCCGGACCGTACGCACTCGTCTGGGGAAGCTCGGCGTGTTGCCGCACGTCGCCGAGATGGTCCTGAACCACGCCGGGCACAAGGCCGGGATCGGCGGCGTGTATGATCATCACGATTACGAGCCGGAGATCGCCGAGGCGCTTCGGAAGTGGGAGGCGCATCTGATCGAGATTGTAACAAGCGATCGCTAGTACCAGCGATCGCCGGCATCGGTCGCAAAAGCAAGAAAGCCCCTGTGCCGCAGGGGCTTTTTTGCAGCGCAAGTATAAAATTGGGCGCATCCGTGCTGCCGCAGCAAGCATGGAGTCAAATATTCAAGAAACGCCCATAAACATTGAGGAAGTCGTCAAAGCAGCAGTGACCGAACGGACAAGGGAAATGTGCGCAAGGCAGATAGCGCCGCATGCGGCAAGCATTCTCAAGACGGGCCTTAAGTCACTGAAAGTGTGAGTATTTCTAAGCTTAAACCAACGATGCTCCGGGGCAGGGCAAGCATCCGGAATTTGACGGCTAGGGGCGCATTTTGCCGCTGGCCCGATGGTGCGTTGCTGGAGAATGACCAAACCGCATCCTGACTGTCACAGGCCGTCAGGAGATTTTTCAAATGAACTGCGAGATAAGCCGCGCCACGCTGCATCAGGCCGGCATCGATGACGATCGGATCATGACATTCGGGGAGTGGTGCGAGCTCAACAGCTTCAGCGCCAGCACTGGCCAGCGGCTCATCGCAAACGGCAGGGGCCCGCGCTTCATTCAGCTTTCGGCACGCCGAAAAGGCGTCACGGTCGGTGAGAACCGGCGCTGGCAGGCCTCTCGCCTGATTGAAACCGCAGCCTGACGAAAAACGGCCGGCCTGGGTGGCACCCCAGAAGACCGGCCGCAAACATTTCAGCACACGCGATGACATATCACGAACGCTTTGCGCCGAGCAACGAGGCGCACGAAATTCCGCCCCTCGACGAGTTCGCCGAGTGCTGCGGATACCAACGCTGGTTCGTCGACGAGGGCTGGATCTCCAAGCAGATCGCCGTCGACAACCTTCAGTACCTCGCCGAGCACTGCGCACTGATCGAGGCCTACGGCCAGGCCGCGGTGCAGGACCGGATCGCGGCCGCCTTCTCGGAGGCGCGGTCATGAGCAAAATTTCCGAGCCGATCGAGATCGGCAAGCTTTGGAAATCGGCCCGCAACCGCCGGCAGACCATCGTCATCAGTCTCAAACAATACGAAGGCCACGAGTTTCTGGATTGCCGCCTGTTCGACACGAACAGCGAAGGCCAGAGCGTGCCGACCGGGAAGGGCGTCACCGTCGGCCTGTCGCGGATCAAGGAGTTTGCGGCCGCGGTCAACAAGGCGGTGCAGCGCGCTCGCGATCTTGGGCTCATCGGGGGTGACGAATGAACGCGGCCTTTCGCGACGACACCGATTTGGACGACGAGCGCGAGGCCTACGAGAGGCACATAGCGTTGGAGGTGGCCGAAGGCGTCAGGCGCATGGAGATGGCCGACGAACGCGATCGCTGGCGCCACACCGGCGCGCCGCCGCCGGTCAGCGGCCCAGAGGACTATGGGCTGCCGGGCCCGATCGAGGACGCTGAGCCGCAGCCGCGCCCCGCCGATGGCCTCAGCGAGTGGGACGCCGGCGACGTGGCCGGCCTTCCGCCGCCGCGGGAATGGCTGCTCGGCAACCAGTTTTGCCGCAGTTTCCTGTCCGGCATCCTTGCGCCGGGCGCCACCGGCAAGACCGCGCTACGGACGCTGCAATATCTCGCGCTCGCCACCGGCCGGCCGCTCACCGGGCAGCATGTGTTCAAACGCAGCCGCGTGCTGCTGCTGAGCCTGGAGGACGACGACAACGAACTGCAGCGCCGGCTGCTCGCCGCTCGCATTCACCACGGCATCGAGGCTGCCGACCTCAAGGGCTGGCTGTTCTGCGCGACCCCGAAGGGGATCAAGCTGGCCGACATCAAGGACGGTGCACGCGTCCGCGGCCCGCTGGAGGCCATGCTGCGCGAGACGATCACCCGGCGCCAGATCGACCTGCTCGGGCTGGATCCATTTGTGAAGCTCCATACGCTGGAGGAGAACGACAACGGCGCGATGGACTTTGTCTGCGGCCTGCTGGTGCAATTAGCCATCGAGCTCAACATCGCGGTCGACGTCCCGCACCACACGAAGAAGGGGCAGCAGGTCGCCGGTGACGCTGACGCCGGCCGCGGCGCGAGTTCGGCCCGGGATGCCGGTCGGCTCATGTACACGCTCACCCGCATGTCCGACCAGGACGGCGAGGCCTTTGGCATCCGGGCCGAGGACCGCCGCCAGTACATCCGCCTGGATAGCGCCAAGGTGAACACCGCCCCGCAGTCGGGCGAGGCCACATGGTTCAAGCTGATCGGCGTCCGGCTCGAGAACGGAACCGTCGACTATCCCAACGGCGACGAGGTGCAGACGGTGATCCCGTGGCACCCGCCGAAGACCTGGGATGGCATCACCAGCGCCCAGCTCAACGCCGCCCTGGACGAGATCGAGGCCGGCCTGCCGAACGGCCAGCGGTTCACCGACGGGCCCAACACGACCACCCGCGCGGCTTGGCGCGTCGTGCAGCAGCACTGCCCCGGCCGGACTGAAAGTCAATGCCGGGACATCGTCCGCACATGGGCCAGGAACGGGCTGCTGGTCTCCGAAGAATACGACGACCCGATCGACCGCAAACCCCGCAAAGGCTTCCGCGTCATCGCCGCCAAGAGGCCGTCATGAGGCTGCGCCATTACGCCCGTTCCAATGGCGCACCAATGGCGCACAAAAATCTGCGCCGTTATTGGAATTTCCCTAGGGCAAGGGATGGCGCAAAAATGCGCGCCATTACCCCTGTCGCCAATGGCGCAGCAGCGGCGCACGCACGCGCGTATCCGTCCCATGTCCGCTATGCGCCAGCAGCGCTCTGCCTCCGGCGACGCTCGCAGGCGCACCGCTCAGACCGCCTGAAAGCCTATCGGGCCGGGGAACGCTGGAAGGACCTCGTCATCGGGACGAGCGGACTGATTGCCGGCAATCCCGGCTATCGGACACTCAAGGCCCGTCGCACCTTCGAGTGCAACGGATCTGCCCAGCCGCTCGACTACGCGCAGAGCGTGAAGATCAATGGCGGACGTGCAGGCGAGCCATCCCATATGATTCCAATGTCGGCACTCGCGCAGTGCGCCCCTGCTCGATGTCCTGCATTTACAATGCGTTGGCTGGCAATGGCGAGATGCCGCCCGATGTTGATGTCACATCGGAAGGGTTTTAGCGCGCGCTCTCTCATGACCTTTAACACTCTTGGAAGCAGACGCGCGCGCGCGAGGCCCGGCGAAACGGCTCTCGAACGAGCGAACCGGCCATTGGGATTTCCCCGCAAGAAGACCCAGGCGGCATGCCGGGTGGGGTCGAACGGGCCGGCTCGTCAGATAATCGACATCAACTCTCTTTCACGCGCGACTGCTCCGGAAATTTTGGCGGCGGCTGGCGTTGAAAATGCAGCGTGTCGTTTCGTGTCGCAGCGGGTGCATCTGTGACTGACGCGTTGATCAGATCGGCATCTGATTTCATCGCGGTGTTCAGACGGCGTGCCATTGAGCTTGGCTTGGCTCACCGTGAGGTAGACGAAGCCGCCGGTCTTGGTGATGGGCATTTCTCAAAGCTCATGTGCGGGGCTCGTAGGCCCACTGCGGAGACGATTGTAAGGATCAGCAGTGCGCTCAATCTCGCCTTCGCAGCGATCGCAATCGAAAATGCTGCACAAGCGTGCGTTGGTGAAAATTGCGAACGCGGCGATTGTCAACGGAACGAAAGGAGCGGCGATGATTGTGAGTTCAATTCCGGTCCGCACGCCTGACGAATTGCGTCAGCGCCTTGAGGCCGAGGCGAAGGCGAACGACAGGCGGCTGTCGGCCGAGATCCGCGTGTTGTTGGTGGAAGCGCTGACGAAGCGCGCCGCTGAGAGGACTGCGGCATGAGCCAGACTTCACGCGCGCCGGCGGTGGCGCAGAAGCTTGAAACGGCCATTTCCGAGCGCGCTGTCCTGCACCGGGAGATTGGCCAAGCTGCTCTTGATGCCGCCGAAGGTGTCCGCGGCGCCGACAAGCGACTGGCTGATCTTCGGGTCAAGATCGCGGCGGCCGATCGCGAGGTCGACGAGTTGGAAAAAGCTCACGCTTTGGCGCTGCATCTGGACCGGCAGAAGGCCGCGACCGCGGTCATCGATATGCGGGCTGAGCAGATGGCCGAGTTCACCGTCCGCGTGCAGGCACGTGACGGGGCCATGGCCAAGGTCATGGAAGCGCTGGCGGTGGTGGCCAAAGCGTATGGCGAGTTTTCCGAGGCAACGCTGGCGGCGCAGATTGCTGTTCCAATCGGTACGACGGCGCCGCAGGTCGGCATGGGGAAGAACGGAGTGCTGGGCCCTTCGTTCGGCCCCTGCGAGGGGCTGCTGCTCGCAGAGCTCTGGCGGCTTGGTCCGGCGCGCAAGGACGGCGTCGGCCGATTTGTAGTGCCATTCGCGAAGGCGAGCCCCTTCATGACAAGCAGCGATCATCGAGACCTGTCTGCGGGCATCGAGGAATTCCGCAAGGCCGATCAGGTCGTCATGGCCGAGATCGAAAAGCAGATCGAACGGATGAACAGCGCCGTGCTTCGCGACGTTGAAGAGAAGGCGGCAGCAGCATGAAGACCGACCTGACCGGGATGACGTTGGAAAAATGCCCCGCCGCCTGTACGGCCGAGAAGTGCGTGATCTCGACCGTCGACCGATGCAAGCACCCTGCGAAGTCGCCCGATGAGGGGTGTGGGCCAGTCACGATGGCAAACCGCCGGGCGGCCGCCGCGCTGCTCGGCCTCGTTAAGCAAGGAACTGCAGCATGAACGATTTCACGGACGATGTTTGGTCGATGACGCCTGACCAGGCCGGCGCGGCGCTGGAGAAGATGACTGCCGACTACAAGGCGAAGCAGCCGGCGCCGTCACCGCAGCAGCAACTCGACGCGAAGTACGCCGATCCGGACTTCCGGGCGAAGCTCGATGCCGGCTCTGTGGAGGCGCGCACGGAATTCGACAACCTCGTGAAGGCGGCTGCTGATGCGGATCCGGTTGCCGTTGCGATGAGCGGTGGCCCGCTGCCGGAAATCCCGGACAGCTCATTACGCCAGATGGCGACTGCAGCCGGCTGGTTTCGCGAGCTCGGACTTCCTGAGCCGGTGATCGAACAGGCTCTGTCGGGCCGGCCAGTGCCGCAAAAGGAATTCGATATGGTGAAGCAAGCGAGGGTGAAAGCGGAAGCCAATGCCGATTGGTCGAAACGTCTCCTAGCTGGCGATATCGACATGCAACAGCAGCTCGCTGCGATGAATACCGTGATCGCGAACGGTGTCGAGGAGAAGGCAGCATGAAGTTCTTTTGCCATTTCGAGAACAAGCGCACCGGCGAACGGAAAGACCTCGTCTCGATCCTCGATGCCGACGAGATTGCAATCGTTGAGCGAGCGCGGCAGACCGGTGGTGATGAGCATGCAAACCTGATCGCAGGCTGCGTGGTGTTGCAGTCCGCGTACACCGAAATAGATGCTCGCGAATGGTGCCACACGGCTGCGCCTCGACCTCTTACTCTAAACTGATCGGGAATTACAATGACCACGGTCTCGCACGTTAACCTTTCCTCGCACAGTTCCCCGTTTTCTTTGGCCGGCTCGATGGTTTCCGCGTCTCTCAGCGGAACGATTGCTGATCTCATCGACCCGCCAGAGCTTGTTCAGTTGGTTTCTGGGCAATGGCTCAGCATGAATCCACCTCTCCGTTGGCTTAACGGAGAGAAAGGCGGCACCAAGCAGGCGAAGTTCATGTCGACCGCGACAGCATTTCGTTGGACTGTCCCGACGGGCGGTCACAGCATCACAACCAATGTAGTGTCCGCGTGAACATCTCGTGAAGGTGGCTGCTAGGCGAGGATCGTCATGAGGAATGGTATCCGAGCCATCGCGTGGAACGGCATCAGCGCCACGCCGGCGACCTTCGTCCTACGGGGCGGAGCCTACGGTCTCACGCTGCATGCCGGCACATGGGGCACCGCCACGTTGCAGCGTCTCATGCCAGACGGATCGACCTTGGTTTCGGTCATGACCGCGCAATCCGCTGACGGCTACCTCAACGTCAACCTGCCGAACGGCACCTATCAGCTTACCCTTTTCAGTATCTCGGGGCTGATCGGCGATCTGGTTTCGATCGTCGAGGATCAGTAAATGGCACGATCGAACGCAGCATCAACACTGGCCGCCGGCGAAGTCCCGGAAGGGCCCGCCATGGCGGCGTTGACGGAGAAGCAGCGGCGCTACGTCCTTGCGTTGTTCGATGCGCCCCGGAAGCACGGATCGGGCGTGTTCGCCGTTAAGGCGGCCGGCTACGGCCCAACGAGCTCCAGGCATACGCTTTCACAGTTGGCGTACCAGCTCAACAACGATCCGAAGATTCAGTTGGCAATCACCGAGGTCTCGCAGAATTACCTCTGTGCGCTGGGCCCGTATGCCGTGCGCGCTGTGAAGCGCATCCTGGACGATCCGAAACACCGCGAGCACGGCCGCATTATCGGAATCGTGATGGACCGCGTCTCGCCGGTGCAGTCGACCGCAGTGGTGAAGGTCCAAGGCGAGGTGAAGATCAGCGCAGCCGATGCCGCATACACAATGCAGCGCATCGAGGAGCTGTGCAGCAAGTTCGCCGTGGCGCTCCCGCGGCCGAAGATCATCGATCACGAGGCCGCGCCATGATTAGCATGGGCCACACTTATACCCTGGTCATGGCCAGTGTAACAAAGCGGGCTCTCCAAGGGGAGATGCCGACTGAGATGCGGCTGATGTTTCTCGATCATCTTGAGAAGATGACCGACGGCACGTTGACGCCTGCCGTTATATCCATGGTCGAGCCGATCGATGACAAAGGCTATGAGCTCTATCAGGAAGCCGCGAAGCTCGGTTACGGACGCGATGGCCGTTCTCCAAACTTTTTCACCGTACTGCATCAGAAGTTCGACGTGTTCGCCGCACTCAATCCGAGCTTGCAGCGCGCATACGATGAAGCGTGTCGGCCGTGGAGGCGGAGCGCATGAACGATCGGCTCGAGGCTTTTCTCGCTGAAATCGAAGCGGCGCCGAAGTTCATCGATGCGGTGCGCGCCTCGCCGGCTGTGCAGAAATACTTGGATGCGCTCGAGTGGGGATTGAACGGCCTTTCCTTGATCGACGACCCGAACGCGATTGAGATGATCGACGCGGCGGTGAAGGTTGTTGACCGCAAGGATATGACATTGAAGGAGCGCGCGCTCGCGATCGTCAGCTTGCTTAGCTCGCATCAACCGAGAACGCAGTAGCGGGGACAGCCATGGCAATCGGGGCATCGACATTCTCGGATCTGGGCGGCGCGGTCTCTGACCTGTTCGCTGGTTTCGGCGCATCCGCGCAGGCAAACCTGAAGGCGCAAAGCCTCCAACTGCAGGCGCAGGGTGACCTTGCGGAAGCCTCGAACTACGACCTGGCATCGACGCTGGCATCGCAGAACGAAGCCTACACCAAGACATCGACCGCCATTCAACAGATGCAGTTGGAGCGCAGCACCTACCAGCAGATCGGCGGCCAGCAGGCAGCAATCGGCGGCGCTGGTTTGGCGGCTTCCGGATCGGCGACCGACATCCTGGCCGATAGTGCGCGGCAGGGGGCGTTGTCAAAAGCTGTGCTTGGTCAGCAAGGACTGATCACCGAGGCCGGCTATCAGGAGCAGGCGCAGAGCTACACCACGCTCGCAGGCGCCGCGCGCGCCGCGGCCGCGACCGAGGATCAGATGGCGCAAGAAACGAAAGACGCTGGAAGCTCGTCCGCGTTTGGCAACTTCTTGGGCGGCGCGCTGAAGGGCGTTGCTACGATTACGTCGTTGCTCGCTGGCCCAGAAGTTGCGGTTGCAGGACAAGCTGCGGCATCTGCAGTCGGAGACGCGACGGGTATCGGTGGGCTGTATTGAGCAGCACCCTCGGGGTCGGAACGGCGGCGAACTTCTGCTTGTTGTGGCTATTGGGCCCATAAACTCGTTCCACGTCAGCCGGACGAAACTGACTTAATCAGTCCGCCGGCGATGCCACCGATCAAATCTCCGATGTTTGCCCAGGTTGAGTTTCCGCCGTCAGCCGCTTGAATTCGTTTCTCGACGGTATCGCCGTTTGCGAGCGGCTGCTTCACGATTGCCAAGCCCTTGGCGGTCAGCTGAGCCCCCGACAAATGTATTGGACCGTTAATTGTGCGACTCACGTGCCGGGCTCGGATGATGTCCTCGTCCAGCATCCAAGTCAGCACCGCGGCGAAGGTCGGCTCGTCCTCTTGCGTTCCAAGAAATTGGGTCACGCCTCGGGTGTCTATATTGTGAGCCGCCAGACCGGTAGACACGAATTTCGCCACCACGCGTCCCACCATCGCCAAGTGCTGATCTAACGTGGATTGACTTCTGTCAGCATCCGTCATGCTTGATCCTTCAATGAGGAGGTCTCCCTGGGAGAAATGGCCGGGACAAGCCCGGCCATTGTGATACAGGTCGATTGCGGAGAGCTATTTTGCCGGCAGTTGCGGGGGCACCAATGCGCTGACGGCGAGCAGAGCCATGGATGGGGTGAGATCACCCTTCGACACTTTGCCCTTCAAGTATGCGCTAAACTTACCGCCCTCGATATAGACGTCCTGAAGCCATTCGCGATACGCGCCAAGAGCGGCGAGCGGATAGCACCACGATTCCTGCGGGTTCGACTTCGATTGCGGATGGCTGTCCGGATAACAGTGCGGATACTTCGCGCGGGCCCCGTAGATCGCTTCCATGTCGTTGGCGACCCAGTGCGTCGACCAATGTTGGCCGATCGAGATATCGACTACGTTCTTTTCGCCGATATCAGCACCAGCCATGATCAGCTCGTAGACCACGGTGTGGGCTTCGTTGAACACATGGAAGAAGCCCTTGGGTGCCGACTGATAATTCAGGGCGATGCGCTCATGCCATTTGTCGAAACGCTTCAGATGTGCCGGGTCGTAACCGACCTGGCGATAGATCATTTCGCGGAGCTGTGACCCAGCAAGCCGGCGATAGTTGTCGCGTGCCTCAGGCTGGCAGTTCGCCCCGGCGTCGAACGCATAATACTCCAGAACAGCGAGACAGATGTCGGCCGGATAGCAGTAGTAGGTTTGGCCGGCGTGCACGATCTCGATGTGTGCGGCTGCGGCGCTGTAGCCTGCCTTCGCCAAGTTCGCCTTGATGGCTTTGACGCGCGGTTTGTCGTCGTCCTGCCATTGGCTGCTGATCGTCCCGATGTGGGCGTTCTGCACGCCGCAGAGCGCAGCAAGTCCACGCTGATTGAGATAGGGCGTACCGTCAGAGAGCACCCCCATCCCGATGCCGTTGATGTCCGCATTCATCTCGATGTCGAGATGCAAAGCGCCCTGCACCGGGGTGATTTCCTTCGATGCCGATTTTGGCGCTAGTACGCTGATCTTGTTAGCGTTAAGGCTGATTTCCTCTTGGGCCTTTGCAGGCTGTTGCGGAGGAAAAACGAAAGGTTTCTTGCCGTCGGTCATGTTCAATCCGTTGGATAGTGACCTAGGCGCCATAGACATTTATGCAAATATGCATATCGTCGATTCTTGCGAGAGCCGATTGTCCGGGGCTGCCGAGGTCGGTTTCAAAAGAAGGACGGCCACCGTTGGCGCGGGGTCGTCCTTCGGCTTTTGCGGTGCCTACCTGACACGAGTCGTAACCAGAGCGTCCAAGGATCGAATCAGCGTCGGCACGCTACGTCCATTGGACACGCGACCGCTTCACTTCGGCAATGCACGGCGCGTGCAGCCTCTGCCTTATCAACAAGCAGGGAACTTAATAGTTCATCAATAAGCACTTGCTTTGGCCTGTTTTTGGCGGTTGTAGCCCGCCCACCACATCCGGGGTTTACCGGTGCATAGGTGTGCCTTCAACGATACCCCATGCCACCGATCGGGCTCTTGATGTGCCAGTTGAAGTCCGGCCGGACATCAGCGCCTCGTTTGCCGCAGGCAGTGCAGACCAGGCGCGGCTCGATGTCGGAAAGCCGCAGATCATCGCCCCAGCGGTCGGCCAGGACGGCCATGGAGTGGCTACACTGGTAGTCTGAACAGTAGACCAGCACGCCGCGCACGCCGGCCGTGCGCATCTCTCCGAACGTGATCTTTTGCTGGGGCATTCCCCATCAGAGCGCTGGCGACGCGCTCACGCAAATTATCAATTCCTCGGGGGTCGAACGGCGCCGAGCTACTGCTCATCGTGGCTGCCTGCCTCGCCTAGAACATCACACGGTAATGCGCGCCGCCATTGGTCTCGCAAACTCCTGAGCCATGGCCGCCGATGTCCGCGGTTGCGTCGCAATTCATGATGGTTTTTGATCCGGTCGCAGTGACAACCGTATGTCGATTGCTGCCGTAGCCGATGGCTGTTGCGGTATGCGTCCCCGAGATACCAAAGCCGACCGCCGCATTCGCAGCGGGCAGGCGAAAGCAATGCCCAAGAGGGGGATGGATTTTTAGCCGAATCAGCCGTTGGGCTTCGCCTTGAGCCCGATCTGGACCTGCGGAGGAACGGGCTCATGGTATGCGCCGGATAGCCCCCGGATGCTGAAAAACGCTGTGATGCCGATCGCGGCGGTAATGCCCATCGATAACAGAACTCTAAGAAAGAAGTTTTTGGAACTCAAACCATCGATTGTCATGTCTTCTTGGCCTTCAGCCTGAGCTCGACCAGCCTGCGCACGCTTATCGCTCGGAAGCCCCGTCCGGTTTGCGGGCGGGATTAGCGATCTCAAGATCTAGCGGCGTAACGGGAGTGGTGCGCCTGTTGATCTCGTACCTTGAGGCAAGATCCTGGAGGCGTCGCTTGATGAATGGGTCGGCCGCCTGGTCGGCCAAATCCCGCACCAGCTTGGCATGTTGCTTCCTGAAGTCGTCGTCCATGAACTCGTACCCTTCACCTAACTAGGTCTTCTTCAGGCCGATCTCGACCAGCCGCCTCACTGCCTCTTACCCTTCTTTGACGCTTCCAAGCTGGCGGCTACCAATCGCCGAATAGCCTCGGATCGGCTCGGCAGGTCTTCCTGCTTGCGCCGCCATTCGTCAATTGCGTCAACCTCTTCGGCCGACATCATCACGGGGATTCGCTGATCCTTCATCCATTCAGTTTGTAGGGACACAGGGCCTCCGGCACAAGTTGATTGACTTGTGCCAAGAACTAGCACATGTTGTGCCAGTTGTCCAACAATGGATAGCGGCCCGCCCAGGTGTTTGCACCACTTGAGCGAGCCTGACCCAACCCATGAGGAAGACATGGATCGAGCTTCTCGACCTATAATCCGTCACGCCGCTTTTGTCGCTGTGATGCGACTGACATCCACCGAAACCCTCCACGACCGAGAGAGCAGCCAAGCCCGCGCGGACCGGTATTTGGCTGCGCGTTGGCAGGATCTCGCTGCCGGCCGAGACCCAAACCGGCATCTGGCGGAGGACATCGTCCGCGACATCTTGGCCGACTTGCTCGGCAGCGGCGACTTCGAGATCGCGAACCCAGACGCAGCGGCTGAGGCCATCATTCGCCAGTTGCGCGACAGCGGCTTCGAGATCGTGATCGATGGGGGTGACGATGCGCGCTGACGTCATCCTTTCGCTCGTGCTCGCCTTCGTGGGCGCCTTCCTGCTCGCGCTGATCGTCTAGGGAGGGCCGACCCAATGGCCCGCATTCGCACCATCAAACCCGAGTTCTGGACATCGGCGCAGGTCATGGAGTGCTCGCCGCTTGCCCGCCTCCTCTTCATCGGGATGTGGAATTTCGCCGACGACGCCGGCCGGATGGCCAACTCACCGAAGACGCTCAAGGCGCAAGTATTCCCGAGCGATCGGATCGAGCCTGAAGACGTTGCTGGAATGATCGGCGAGCTGTCGTCGAATGGTCTGATACTGACCTACGACGCGGCCGCGAAATCGTTCATTCAGATTACCGGATGGCATCACCAGAAGATTGATAAGCCAAAGGAAAGCAAAATTCCGCCACCCGTCGGCGAACAATCAGCGACGGGTAGCCGACAGGTCGCGTCTGATCCTACCCAACCTAAGGGTATCTTACCTAAGGGACCTCTCGTCGAGGTGACCGACTACGCCGCGCTCCGGGCTTGGGATGACTACGCGAGATCGCATGGCAAGCCGGGATATCCCCGCAACAAACGAGGCGGCTGGTGCTTCCCGACGAAATGGCCGCCCGGACATGAGGCCGAGGTGCAATCGCTGACTGGCAGGAGGACGGCATAACCATGTTGGACCATGATGACATTGCCCACGCGCTTTTCGGAATCCAGCAAATGACCTTGGTGGTAATGGGCGCGACAGACCATCTTGGTAGAAGCGAGGTTGAGCCTGAGTACTTCAACATGCCAGCGGCAGACGCGGAAATGATCTGCTTCGCCATCTCTGATGTTCTGAGGCGGGTCGAGGAGCTGAAGGACAATCTGCGGGCCAAGCCGCCGGTCGTCATTAGGCTGTGCGAGCCGCCGTCATGAAGCGGTAGTTACCCACAACTCCGGCGGCGCTGGCGTCTTGCGCTGGTGCCGCTTCGCCCGTTTGAGGACCGATCCTGCGAATTGCCTATCGGTACTACAGAGCGGTCCTGCTACTGCAAGACATTGGCGACCGTCTCTATTGGCCGCTGATGAACAAGAATGGGGAAGCTGAGATGAGGAAGTTTATGTTGGCCGCCATGCTAGTGGCAGCGCCAGCCCATGCCGCCGATGAAGTCGGGCTTGGGACCAATACGTGCGGGATTTTTGCGCAACAGTATCGCGATAACGCAATGGACACGGACTATCAGTTTGGCCAGTGGGCCGCTGGATACTTGACGGGCGCAAACCTCTTGTTGCAGGCCTCTGGCAGGCCCCGCAAAGAACTTCCGCCGTTCGCAAAGATACGGGGGCTAATGCGGGCGTACTGCAACGACCATCCCCTGTCCGGATACGAGGCTGGCGTAATTGAACTTCTAAGAAGTCTACCGGACGAAAAATGAAGATAACCCCCGCTGCGGGCGGCAGATTGTGATGACCAGAGGCGCGCGGGGCTACGGCCCCCCGCTCACGGTTCTCCTGCTTACCTTCGCACATGGAACACGCGGCAGTTTGGATCGGCGCCCACTGTGGCAGCCTCCGGCGAAATGAAGATCGAGAAAGCCGACAGCGGTTGGCGCGAACGGACGAAACCGTTTTACTGGATCGGCGAAATCGGCACGAAACAAAGCCGGCTCAACCTTAAGTCGCTCCTGCTGTCTACCCCCGACCGTGGGAGCAAGCGAATGCCAGGCCCCGACGCGCCGCCCCCGCCCGCGTCGGGGTTCTGTGTTTTACCTCCTCGGGGCCTTTCTATTTGGAGCGTCGGCACATTGCCTCGCCGGGGTCTCACTTCGCCTCGTCGAGCTCGATCAGAAGTCTGATGAAAGCAGCACAACGGAGTGATTGCAAATGCCGCGGGCTAGCTGGATCGTCTTGCTCCTCCTTGTGATGCTGCCGAACTCAGCGAAGAGCGAGAGTGTTCTCGGATGCTCAACAAAGACCGCCGATTCTCTCTATTGTCGGGGCGGCAAGGTGCGCAAGACGTGTTCTGTGAGTGGAATGCTCGTCTGGGAGGACTCACGCACGCCTGTAACTCGCGGTCAATTCAATTACTTATCCGCTGACGGTCCCGTCCCCGCTGGTCCGTGTCCGCCCCACAAAGCTTCGGGCCGTCAGAATTAAAGCCGCGAGGGCCCTGCGCGGGGCTATGGCCCCGCGTCTATCGAGACGAACTAGTCGGCGCCTTCCTGAGCGAGCAGGGGGCATCTGTCAGTCGTGACCGTTGTCGG
Organism: Bradyrhizobium jicamae; assembly: GCF_018130215.1. Classification (GTDB taxonomy): domain Bacteria; phylum Pseudomonadota; class Alphaproteobacteria; order Rhizobiales; family Xanthobacteraceae; genus Bradyrhizobium; species Bradyrhizobium jicamae_A. The sequence continues at coordinate 41,615 of NZ_JAFCKQ010000027.1, read as the reverse complement.
GGACCTCGTCGTCCAATGCCCTTGAGGCGTGTCCTTGCGGGGCCTTCCTTACCTTGGGGGGCGCCGGGCCCGTCGCTCCTAGTAGGCCAGCCCAGGCGACGGACGTTGAAGTCGTCGTACAAGCCGACAGCGTTGGGCCCACATAGACGTGGTTTGGATCAATCTGTAGGCGCCCACAGATCCTATCCCTCCAAACTTCTGCGGCATCGGAACGGAGGTTCTGTTCAAACCTTTCCACCGCGCGAACGAGCGCGTCCGCGGTCACATACATGTCGTGTGGTTGGAGTTTTTCGTCCAATTTGGTCGTCCGCGCATAGTTCAGGTGGGCGATTTGATCGTCGCGCATCTGCTTTAGGCGCTGGGCACTGGGAAACTCGTATCTTACGTTGCCTTGGGTGAAGTGCTCCGCGGCCGCAGTGGTTGAACTCGCAAGTCGTCCGGTGAAAAACTCGATCAGTAGCCGCGCTTGGGTCCAAAACACCTCAATGATGCTCATCCGCCGATACCATTCGCGGTCCTGGTCCATATGGCCGGGCTCTACGATCTCCCGAAGCGACATCGCAACGAGGTCAAGCGAATAGCCGAGGTGCTCTCGGAGTGTATCGTCGCCAGGCGGAAGACCCGGCTCCATTTCGATTGCGGTCATTTTCTACCCCAACTGCTTCCCAAGGTGTTCTACATGGGAAGCAATATCGCCATAAGCAACTGACCAAGCAGCGAATTTTATAGGATTGACATATCTCCGGCTATCACATGGCGGTGGTCGCGGGCGTGGTGTTCTTCGCCGTACGGGCGCTGCTTGCGCTGTTTCCGGCGCTGACGGTCGGGCATCCGATCAAGAAATGGGCGGCAGGCGCGGCGCTGTTCGCTGCCGCGTTCTATCTCCTGCTGTCGGGCGCCGAGGTCGCGACCCAGCGGTCGTTCTTTATGACGGCCGTGGTGCTGATCGCGGTCATGGTCGACCGCCGTGCGGTCACCTTCCGCACGCTGGCGGTGGCGGCGCTGATCGTGCTCGTGATCGCGCCCGAGGCCCTGGTGCATCCGAGCTTCCAGATGTCGTTTGCGGCGACGCTTGGGCTGGTGGCGCTGGTGCAGATCGGGATGCCGCGCCTGATGGCGTCGCCCGATCACTCGGCGACGGCCCGCGTGGCGCTGTGGGGCGGGCGCGAGATCGCGATGCTGGTGATGGCCTCGCTGGTGGCGGGGCTCGCCACGACGCCTTACGCCGCCTTCCATTTCCACCGCGTGACGCCCTACGGGTTGCTCGCCAATCTCGCGGCGATGCCGGTTGTGTCGGCGGTGGTGATGCCGGCAGGCCTGCTCGGGCTGCTCGCCATGCCGTTCGGCTTCGACGGCCTGTTCTGGTGGCTCATGGGCCTCGGCATCGACTGGATGATCGTGGTGACGCAATGGGTCGCAGCGCTGCCCGGCGCAGTCGGCCGGATGGCGGCGTTCGGCACCGGGCCGATGATCCTGGCGAGCGCGGGGCTGATCCTGCTCGGGCTGTTGCGCACGCCGCTGCGCTGGTCGGGCGTGGCCATGCTTTTGCTGGCGACGATCTGGGCAGTGCGGGTGCCGCAGCCGGATGTGCTGGTCTCCGCCAACGGCCGCAATGTCGCGGTGCGGGGCGGTGACGGGCGGTTGCATCTGATGCGCAGTGCCAGGGATGCGTTCCTGGTCAGGGAGTGGCTCGCCGCCGATGCCGATGCACGGACCGCAACCGATGCGTCGCTCGCCGACGGCGTTTCCTGCGACGGCAGCGGCTGCGTGACCCAGGGGCCGGGCGGCTTCATCGCCCTGGCGACCCAGGCGGAGGCGCTGGAGGACGATTGCGAGCGCGCGGCACTGATCGTGACGGCGCAATCGGTGCCACTGGGCTGCGCGGCCCCGGTGATCGACGCCGAGCGGTTGCGGCGCCACGGCGCGCTGATGCTGCGCCGCACCGGCGGCAGCTTTGCGATCGATGCGGTCAAGCCTGACGGTATCGACCGGCCGTGGTCGCCTGCGGTTCCCGGCGACACCGAGAGCGAGACAGTGCTGCGCATCCCCGGCGCATCGCGGCCGGCAGTCGATGCGACGCCGGCGGAGGCGGATGTCCAAGGCGACGACTAGTCTAGTGCTCGCCGGGCGGGGGTGGCGACAGCTCGAAGGCGCCGAGATGATACTCGTCGGAATCAGGGCCGGCGCTCGGTTTCTTGACCAGGGTGAAGGCAGCCTCCGGGTATTGCTCCCAGATCTTGATATCGTCGGCCGTGACCGTGAGCCAGCCGAACCGGTACATGTAGCGGCCCGGCTCGGTGACGCGTCCAGCCCTTTGCCATGTGACCTTGTCGACCACGGTGTGCGCCCCTGTCCGGATCGGATGATGCGCCAAGGCGCCGTTTGACGCAAATCCGCAAACTGCCCCGGAACCTGCGTTCCGGGACTCTCGAATCATCTAGGTCAGCGCCGCCGGATCGGAGGTCATCCAGCGGCTGCGATGCGCTCAACCCAAAAACAACGATGCGAATACGGAGGGCCGCCGCTCCGCCACCTTGGGCTTCTGCTCGACTGCGACCGGGCGTGCCGGCAGTTGCAGCACGGTGACGCGCTGGCCTTCGACGAGCTGGGTCACCAGCACATGGTTGCCGTCGGGGAATTCGACCGCGTCGTGATGGCGATCGGGCACGTCGGGCTCGACCTCGTTGAACACGCCGACGCGGAAACCAATCGTCTTGGTCCAGATCCAGCGGCTGTCGTAGCGTACGTTCTCGGCGAAGGCGAGCTCGGTGCCCGGCAGCATGCAGACCGCGACCGCGGGATCGTTCTCCGAAGCAAAGCCGCGGGTCGACGTGCCGCGGAAGGTCGTGGTGATCAGCGTCTCGCCGACGACGGCAGGACGCGATTGCACCGCGTGCAGACTATAGTCACACATCGGATAGCTCCTCGGTTCGAGATAGCGACCCGTGCCTCTCCTTGAGGCAAAGGCCTCTACCAGAGTGGACGATAGCACGAGTTTTTCCCCGTTTCTTGGCGATTGTACGACTGGCTCCGGAAAGCCACGATCACAAACGCGCTACAGACGCGGAAGGTATCGGGGCGCATCCAGGTTGGTCACTCGCTTGCGCTCTGTCAAGCAACGGTCCGATGCGTTGCGCGTTCCTCGCCGCGCTCAGTATTTACGATAGAGTCCGATCAGCTTGCCCTGGATGCGTACCCGGTTCGGCGGCAGGATGCGCACTTCATAGGCAGTATTCGCCGGCTCAAGCGCGATTGACGCGCCGCGGCGGCGGAAGCGCTTCAGCGTCGCTTCCTCCTCGTCGATCAGCGCCACCACGATGTCGCCGGTGTTGGCGGTGTCGTTGCGCTGGATCAGCGCCATGTCGCCGTCGAGGATGCCGGCGTCGACCATGGAATCGCCGCGCACCTCCAAAGCATAATGCTCGCCCGCGCCGAGCATGTCGGGCGGGACGCTGATGGTGTGGCTGCGGGTCTGCAAGGCCTCGATCGGCGTACCGGCGGCGATCCGGCCCATCACCGGGACTGCGACCGGGCGGTTGCCGTCGTCCTCGGCGACCGGCGGGGTGCTCGTGCGCTTGCCGAGCGTGCCCTCGATGACGCTCGGCGTGAAGCCGCGCCGGCCATTGCCGCCGCCGGCGGAGAGCTCGGGAAGCTTGATCACCTCGATCGCACGCGCGCGGTTGGGCAGGCGGCGGATGAAGCCGCGCTCCTCGAGCGCGGTGATGAGGCGGTGGATGCCAGACTTCGAGCGCAGGTCGAGCGCGTCCTTCATCTCGTCGAAGGAGGGCGGCACGCCGGCCTCTTTCAGACGCTCATTGATGAAACGCAGAAGTTCGTACTGTTTGCGCGTGAGCATCTCGAGTATTCCCCCGGTTGGTAGCGTCGTTCGATTCCGAGACTTCAGGTGAGGCAACCGCGGTCGCGCCGGACCGGCGCAACTCCTGGGTGGCTTCCCATTTCCAGACACCAGTACTCGAAACAAATCATGAACGGACACTATATGTTCGATATGTGTTCCGCAACCACTTAATTTCCAGTGAACGCGATCCGCATTCTCGGCTCGGCGGCCGCTGCTGGCCGCCTCAGTCCGGCATGGTCAGGATCTCGCACGCCTCGCCCTTGCGGGCCGCAGGCGCGAACGGCGGACGGATCAGAAGTGCCCGTGCCACAGTGAGATTCCCCAACAGCGAGCTGTCCTGTTTTGTCACCGGCGTTGCGATCAGCGTGCCGTCGTCGCGCTCCTCGAGCACGGCGCGCAGATAGTCCTCGCGCTGGTCGTTCTCGGCGACATCGCGGCCGAGCAGGGCGCTCTCGCGGACATGATGAATCACTGTTCGGCCGCTTAACGCCCGAATCAACGGCACCAGGAAAAGGTAGGAGCAGACATAGGACGACACCGGATTGCCGGGCAGGCCGATCACCCGCATCGCCCCGAGCCGCCCATGCATCATCGGCTTGCCCGGCCGCATCGCGATCCGCCAGAACGCCATCTTGACGCCCTCGGCTTCCAGCGACTGATGGACGAGATCGTGGTCGCCGACCGAGGCGCCGCCGGTGGTGATCAGGATGTCGGCATTGGCCTCCCGCGCCCGCCGGATGCCCGACGTTGTGGCCTCGACCGTGTCGGCGGCGACCCCGAGATCAACCGTATCGGCGCCTTCGGCTCTCGCCAGCGCCCGCAGCGCGTAGCCGTTGGAATAGACGATCTGGCCTGGTCCCGGTTGGGTGCCCGGCATCACCAGTTCGTCGCCGGTCGCCAGCACCGCGACCCTTGGACGGCGACGCACCGGAAGTTCCGGATAGTTCATCGCAGCGGCGAGCGACAGCGCCCGGTCGGAGAGCCTGCTGCCGGCTGCGAGGAGCACATCGCCCTCGCGGAAGTCGACGCCGGCGGGGCGGATGTGCCGGCCCTTGGCGGCGATCTCGGTGATGGTGATGTGGTCGCCGTCGACGCGCGTGTCCTCCTGGATGATGACGGCATCGGTGCCGTCGGGGATCACGCCGCCGGTGAAGATCCGCACCGCCTCGCCGGCACCGACGACCCGTTCGAACGGCCGGCCGGCCGCGACCTCGCCGATCACCCTGAGCCGCACCGAGAGGTCGGCGGCATCGGCCGCACGCACCGCGTAACCGTCCATCGCCGACATCGGCTGCGGCGGTTGCGTGCGCCTGGCTGCGACGTCGCGCGCCAGCGTGCGGTGATAGGCGGCATCGAGCGCGACCATCTCCTCCTGCAGCGGCTCGGCGCCGGCGAGGATGGCTGACAGGGCATCGGCAACCGGCATCAAGGCCATAGGGCGCTCCTCAAATACCAAGTGCGGTCAGGGCCCTTGCCACGTCATCCGTCGATGTCACGTGGATGGCCTGAAGGCCGCGCGCCCGCGCACCTTCGATATTGGCCGCCGTATCGTCGAAGAACAGGATCCGCGACGCCGGCACGCCGATCGCTTTTACCACATGATCATAGGCTTCAGCGTCGGGCTTTCGCAGCCCGATCGCCGACGACAGGAAGACGGTCCGGAAATGGCGCAGCACGTCGGCATAGGCGACCGAGAAATAGTCGACATGGGCCGGGTTGGTGTTGGAGAAGGCATAGAGCGGCATCCGCTTCGCGGCGGTCTCGAGCAGGCTGGCAATGCCCGGCATCTCGCCGGTGAAGATCGCGTTCCAGCCCTCCAGGAACTCCTCGTCGGAAATCTCGATCCCCAGTGAACGGCGCAAATTCGCAAAGAAGGCCGCGTCGTCGATCCGGCCGATCTCGTGATGCCTGAAGCTGTCGTCGACGACGAAGCGCTTGGCGAGGTCGGCGGGCCGGCGGCCGGCATGGCCGGCCCATTTCGCCATGACGCGGTCAAAGCTGATATCGAGCACGACACGGCCGATATCGAACAGCAGCACGTCGACGGAATTGGGGGAGAGTTGCGAGGTCATTGCGGGGTGGGTGTACGAAAATTGCGGGCCGGCGGCAATGGATTCGATTTTCACGATATCAGATGCGATGAAGCCGCTACTCACGCCGTCGGCGCGCTGAAGCGACGAAGCGATCGATCGTTTCGCGTGTGCGGCGCGATGGATTGCTTCGCTTCGCTCGCAATGACGGGGGAGGGAGCCGGTTCGCACGCCGAACGCCGGTGAGGATGTGAATCAGTATTCTCGCGGCGCGTTTCGCCCGAGTCTTGCCTTTCGTTTCGCCCCTTCGATCAGAGGCGCAGGGAAAGCCGGGTGCCGATTGCACCCGTGGGTCCCGTGCAACAGGAAGCACGGGAGGTAGGACCACAGGTGAAACCGGAAACACGCCGGCTTTCCCTGCGCGATGGGTTACGGCTTATCTCGTGCTCTTCCCGGCGAGACTGGGCTTTTTTGTCACCGTCATCCGCGAGACGCTTTCGCATCCCGGGAGTCAACACCTGCCACTAGGGCGTTGGAACCACACGACTTCACCGTCCGCCTCAGGCGCACTCGTCAGCTGCGCAATCGGCGTCCACCGCATCCCGACCCGGCAATCGTGACGATCGCGAACGCCCCTCAGCGGGTGAGACGGATCAATCTATACATTGATTTGCAATCCCGAAAAACCGAAATATTTTGGTGTGTGCGGCTTGACAGATTTCGGTGATTTGCCCGTCGTGTCGAGCGGGCAACACTTGCTGTTCAGACGCGCAACTGAGGACGCCGCCGGACGCGATAGACCGATGCTGGGGGGATGTTGAGGGCCGTTCGCCCCACCAGGCTGGCCTTCAATCCGAGGCGATCGAGAATGGGCCGCGGTACCGGACAGCGCGGTCCATAGGTGAACTGATAGAATACGCCCCCGTCCTGCATGTGGCGGAAAGCTCCGGTGAGGATGGCGATGACCTTCCGCGCTGACATGGTCAGGAGTGGAAGGCCGCTCACGACCGCGGCGGCTGGTGCGACGAAGGGCTCGTATTGCGAAAGCTGGCGCGCATCCATCCAGAGTACCCGTGCACTGGGGAAGCGAGCTTGCAAGAGGCGGACGAAATCCGACCCGTATTCAACCAGCAGCAACTCGGATTCCGGCACGCCCCGCCGCAACAGCGCCTTGGTGAATGTGCCGGTCCCTGGCCCAAGTTCGATCACCGGTCCAGAGCCCGGCACGATCTCTTGCGTCATCAGGCGGGCGAGCGATCGACCTGATGGCGCGATCGCGGAGACCTGGCGCGGATTGGAAACGTAGGAGCGGAAGAACTGAAGGAAATCTGCCGCTGCGGTGACGTTCATCATAATGCTCGTTCCATTCATGGCGGGAACGCGGACGCGTTCCTCGAACACGCGGTGCTAGGATGCGACGTTGTGCGGTCTGGTCTCGCCTTGAGCGGCGTTGGAGAGCGCTTGCCACTCTTCCCAGGTGGCCAGGCGATCGGCATAAGCGGCGCGGGCGAGGGGTAGACCTTCGGTTCCGACAAAGAACCGCAGCGGCGGGTTCTCAGCATCCACGATCGTCATGATCGCGCCAGCCGTTGCTTTCGGTTCGCCGAATGCGAGCCGCGCGCCTGCCGCGAACACTTCCGCGCGAGTCGTGCCGTAGGCCTCGATGGCTGGCGAGATCCTGAGCGAAGCCATGCTGGCGAAGTCCGTCGCGTACGCGCCCGGTTCGAGCAGCGTGACCTTGACGCCGAAGCCTTTGACCTCCTGCGCCAGGCTTTCATGCAGCGCTTCGAGCGCAAATTTCGAAGCGTTGTAGAAGCCGGTGATGGGGCCCGCGACGATGCCGGCGACACTGGACACACCGATGATGTGGCCGCTGCGTTGCTGCCGCAAAATCGGCAAAGTTGCTTGAATGACGCGGAGCGCGCCGAAGAAGTTTGTGTCGAACTCGGCCCGCACATCCGCTTCGCTCGCTTCTTCAATTGCCCCCACGAGCGCGTAGCCGGCATTATTAAGGACGATATCGATCCGCCCGAAATGGGAATAGGCTTTGGCGACAACGCTGCCGATCGCATGGCTGTCGGTAACGTCGAGCGCCAGTGGCAGGACAGCGCCACCATATTTTTTCGCGAGGTCGACGACACCTGTCAGCGAACGCGCGGTAGCTGCGACCCTGTCGCCGCGCTCGAGGGCGGCTTCAGCCCAGATGCGGCCGAAGCCGCGAGATGCCCCCGTGATGAACCAGACTTTGCCAGACATGCGACGATCCTCGTGAGATGGCTATTGTTGAGCAGGCGTGGTGGGGATCTATCGCCGATGCAGGCTGCTGGCAGTGGCAAACGGCGCCAGCGAAGTTGCAGCAAGTGCCAAACAAGATGCAGAACCGGCTGGCCGGGCGCCCGAGAACGCTGGTGAAATGAAGGAAGTCGTCGGCCGGGCGCCGCGCGACCAATCAACGCGGACAGGGCAACTGATCAAAATCCTCAATCCATTTCGACGACCGCAAGGGCGCTCGCGAGCGAAGCTTGTTCCGGACTCGATCAGGATGGATACCGGTTCGCGTGAGGAAATGCGCCAAAGCGGGAAGCTCGTATGCAGGTTCCGATCACGTGGGAACGGAAATAGCTCTAATGGAGCTTGCTGCTTTGCAGCTCTCGCCAGCGGCCGGGCGTCACGCCTTCCCAGTATCGGAAAGCGCGATAGAACGAACTCGCGTCCTGATAACCAAGCAGGCACGCGACTTCGTCGATCTCGGCCGATGGGTCCGATAGAAGTTGCCGTCCTAGCTCCTGCCGTGCCTCAAGGAGAAGCTCGCGAAAGCTTGTTCCCTCTTCCGTGATGCGGCGCTGAAGCGTGCGATCGCTGAGACCAAGATCACGCGCCACGTCTGACAATTCCGGCCGTCCGCTTGCAAGACTTCGCTTGAGCACGACCTTCACCTGGTCCTTGATCGAGCTGCGCGCCTGCAACTCGCCAAGCGCAGCCGCCAATGCGGGGGTAAGAATGTCGAGCAGTTCCTGATTGTGCCCGGGAAACGGACGATCCAGATCGGCCGATTTCAGGATGAGCGCGTTGCGCGCCGTTCCATAGCGGAGGGAGCATTCGAAATACTTTTGATAGACGTCGGATTTCGGACGCTTGCGGGCGAACTCTACACGTTGCGGTGCTAAGCGATGTCCCGTGCCCCGACGTCCGAGCTCGACCAGCGAGGCGAACGTCACGTCGGTCGAAATTGCCGGTTCGGGAACGCTGGCGTAGGGCCATTCGACCGTGATTGCGCATTCGCCGTCGCCCTCCGTCACTTGCAACTGCTCCGGGGAGCATATGCGCTTGAAACGCGCAATGCGCCGCAATCCGTCGCGATAATCTCTGGCGTAAAAGGCAGCCAGGCTCGATGGCGGATGTACCGCCGTGTCGGTCCGCTCGACAAGCTGCAAACCGAGGCCTGGCTCAGGCTTCAGGTCCTCTAGCGCCTTCCAGAGGGCAAAGAACTGAGCCGTGGTGACGTGGCCTTGTTCGTTCAGGTGCAGTGTCGCGGGCAGCCTTGCCTGGCGCAGCAGGGCGGCCGGCGCGACCCCGATGAGTTCGACGGTCTGCCAAAAGGCCTTGGGGACCCTGCATCTGTCTGCTGCCGCTCCGGTCATCGCTGCCGCCGGTTCGAGCCCGCGGCAAGATCGTCGCGTCGCCGGTGATGTTCAGTGTGCATGCTCGATCCTATCGCATCTGACTCATGATCACGCGATCGAACATGCGATCGCCGAGCCATTCGCGCATCTTGATCATGGGCTGGGCATATTTGCCCGCCACATAGCGCGTCCGCGGCCTGGCCTGCCTTACGGCCTTGGATACGACGGCCGCAATCACGCCGGGGCTGGTGCCGCGGCCCTGACCATAGGCGTCCCGGGTCGACTTCGCGACCGCCTGGGTCAGCTTTGCATAAGGACCGGTGCCCGATCGCTTGAGCAGGCCGCTCGCGACCACGTCGCCAAATCCGGTTTCGATCAGGCCGGGCTCTACGATCACGACCTTGATGCCGAACGGTGCGAGTTCGAGCCGGAGGCAGTCGGACCAGCCTTCGAGCGCATGCTTGGTCGCGTGGTACCAGGCCCCGAGCAGGGTGTAGATTTTGCCGCCCATGGAAGTGATGTTGATGATGGTACCCGCGCGCTTTTCCCTCATTTTCGGCAGCAGGAGCTGGGTCAGCCGGGCAGCACCGAACAGATTTACCTCGAACTGGTACCGCGCTTCGTCGATACTGACGTCCTCAACGGGCCCGTACAGGCCAAAGCCCGCGTTATTGACGAGCACGTCAACGCCGTCGACTTCACCGAGAATGGTGTCAACCGTGGCTTTGATCTCGCCTTCATTTGAAATGTCCATCCGCATGGACCTTGCGCCAAGCTTGACGAGGTCGTCCATCTTGTCGACATGCCTGGCTGCGACGAAGACCTGAAAGCCGTCCTTGATCAGCCGCTTTGCTATTTCCTTGCCCATACCGGATGATGCTCCGGTTACAAGCGCCGTCTTTTTCCGTTTATCGCTCATCTCAACCTCTCAAGTGTCCGATCTGCCTAGCGCTGTAGGGAAACCAACACACCGTCGAAATCCGCCAATAGACTTGCAGAACGCGCCAATCGCCAAGACAAGCCGGATTCATCATACGAGACGATGCGCGGGGCTGCGGCAGGCCGTCAGCCACGAACGCGGTGGAGTATCCGGGTTTGACCCATCGCCGGAAGGCCGAGATATCCTCGAAGATGCATCTTCCTGTCCTGGATGATTGCCCTGCAATTGTAGGTACGGCCGGACGAGCCGTCATAAATCGAGCCACCGCTCCATTCCCCGTCGGTCCAGCGCAGGCCCGTGACGAAGACGATATTTTTCAACGAGCGCGAACGCAGCGTTGGATCGGGGTTCCTGGTATCTTTCTTGAAGGTGACATTGTCCGACTCCACGATTTCGTTGCCGTAGAGCATTCGCGCCTGGAATTCCGATCCCGCCTTGTACATGTCGAGCTTGACCGTGCCGTCGTCGGCTTCCCAAACCCCGACCAGTGCGTCGGCCGGCGACGGCTCTGCACCGGCAGCGGCCATCAGGAACGGGGGCAAGGCGGTGAGGGCGAAGAGGAGCGCTGCAGCGCGCCGTGAAAATCTGGATGCCGACATTTTGAAGATCCTTCCGTTGTCGATGGAGATCCGATGCTCAGGCGATCCCGGCCTGTCCGCGGAACGCCCACGGGATGACCTTACTTGTCCGAAAGGCGCCGGGCCGTGACACGAGGCGCCAGAGGACTTGCCGAGCACGCCATTCTCCGCATCTCGGTGAAGGGGAACCTCATCGCCGCGTGCTTGTTGGTCCTGCATGAGACCCCGGTTGACCAGAGCGAAATTGACCCAGGCCGTCGCAGTCGCGTTGTCGATGCTGGTCGCTGCATGGGCGATCGTGTTTGCCGCCGCGGCGCATTTTGCCGCGTAGTCGTACGACGGCGCCATGACCGTGCCTCTCGATCAAAAGCCTCACAGGTATACGACCGGAGAGGTGCTCGACGCCGTGTCTCTCGGAGTCACCTTGTTCTCGATATGGGGATCCATCACAACGTTGATCGCATCGCTGGTCATGCGGGCATTGTAGCGAGGCGCTGCGGTGGACGTCATGGCGAAAAGCGCCTCGGTTTTCAGGGGACGAATGGGTCTGCAGGATAGGAACGGTTGGCGTACCGGACCGTTCATCCACATGACCGACAGTGAGCTACGTGCGCAATCGTTCGAGATTGCGTGGACGGTCCTGCAGCAGTCCGGCGATATCGGTGATCCGCATTCGGCGGCCTACTTCTTGCTGGGCAAGATCGACGAGATGATGCGCAGCGGTGAGAAGCGCAGGCTTCTGTTATCCAATTCTGCGATCGATGCCTACCGCCTGCGATACGAGCCGCTCATCCTGGCTTCGTGAAAACCCTGCCGGCGCCGCTCGCCTGAAAAATCCGCGACGCCAGCAACGGACATTAGGAACAGGTTTGGCATCTCGTCATTGACTGATACCACGTTTGACGTGGTTCAAACCTTGGCCTTGGCTTCCTATCGTCCCCCCCGGAGCCGAGGCCTTTTTTTGAGGGATGCGAGCGCATCAAGCCGTCGCGCAGCGATCAGTTCGGCGAACGCAGGCCGGACGATTTCAGCCATTGATCCCTTTGCGAATTCGTCTCGGCTTGCCGGGCGCGTCGGAGGATGGCATCGCGTGCCACGCCATGCGGCATCTGCTTTGCCCGGCCACGAAGATCGCGCGCCTCCCTGCTCAGGCGCTGTTCCGGAGACTCTCTCTGCTCGAAGATTCGCCACATGACGCTACTCCCTGCGGTTGGAGGGGCGGGAGCGCAACCGGCGTTCTCATCACCGATAGATGCCTCGGACCGGGCGGTGACAGTGTGATGCTACGCCCCCGGCCGGCAGCTGTAGGTCCACAAGTGGACACAACGAAGAAGTTCTGGAGTTCCGGACACACGCTGGGCGCGGGAAGATGCCCCGGGTGAGGCCGCCCGCCCGCCGGTGCCAACCATCATCGTTCAACCCTGTGCGGGCGCACCGATCGCGGAGCGAAATAGGGGTTGAGCAGGCAGGTCGCCGGAAGCCCCAGGGCGGAGGCCTGGCATTGATCCAGCGACATGAAGACGCAGTCCATTCGATCGCCGACCTGGACACCGTAAGTGCGCATGCAGACCGGGTAGCGCGGATCAGACATTTGCGCCGATGCGGGCCTCGTCACCAGAAACGCAGCCAGCACAATTGTCAGAAGTCCAAACAATCTCAACGTCAGGTCTCCTTTTGAAGGCAGCGCCGGTCCCACGCCGACATTCTAGCAGAGCAGGGACCGCACCGTCGACACGGGACGTGCGCCTGTGAACGGCGCTGCCAATGCGCCGCCGAGGTTGCCGGTGCCGCAGACCTGCAATTCAAGGTCGGAGACAGGCCGCTTCTTCGGCTCTCGACCTCGGACGCCGCGGTATGACAGACTGTGCACGGTAAGACGAAACCGATTGCACGGGAGGTCGTGATGCTTCCGAAAGCTGAATCCGCATATTTCGCCATTGCCGACATTTCCGGCTACACCAACTTTCTCGCGGCGGTCGAACTCGACCACGCGCAGGACATCATCGCTGATTTCATGGACACTGTGGTGAAGGGGTTGCGCCCGCCATTTCGCCTCGCCAAGTTCGAGGGCGACGCCGCGTTCGTCTACACGACCGCCGAGAAGGTCGACGGCTCGCTGCTGCAGGACGCGATCGAGGGCGCCTATTTCAAATTCCGCCGGCGCCTGCGCAACGTGCAGCAGGCCTCGACCTGCGAGTGCCGGGCCTGCGTCGCGATGGGCGACCTCGATTTCAAGTTCGTCGTCCATCACGGCGAGATGGTGAAGCAGAAGATGGGCGGGAGAGAAGAACTTGCCGGGCGCGACGTCATTCTCGTCCACCGGCTGCTCAAGAACACGGTCAGCGAGAAGATCGGCGGGCGCGCCTATGCCCTCTACAGCGATGCGGCGATACGCGCCATGGGCGTCGACCCGGTGGCGCAGGGCTTCATCGCGCATCACGAAACCATCGACGTGATCGGCGATGTGACGCTGTGGCTGCGCGATCTCGAACCGGCGTGGCAGCGGGAAGACGAGCAGATCCGGATGGAGGTGACGCGCGAGGACGCCTACGCCATACTGGAGTTCGACATCGCGGCACCGCAGCAGACGGTGTGGGAGTATCTCTCCGTGCCCGGGCAATGGCGGAGGTGGTGGGACGCCGACGACATCGTCGAAGAGTCGGGCAAGGGGCGACGCGGTGCCGGCACCAAGAATCACTGCGCGCATGGTGATCATACCAACATCGAGGAGACGCTCGATTGGCGCCCGGTCGATTACTATACGGTTGGCATCACGCTTCCGATTCCGGGCGCGCCGAAGATCGTGATGACCCGCGCCCTGCTGGATGGCCCCAACGGAACGACGCATCTGGAACTGCGGATCGCCAAGCCCAAGCCGAAGGACAGGGCGTTCGTCGACGGCGCCGCGGGAAAATTCGCCGAACGCATGACGCAGGCGATCGTTCGCCTGCGGTCCATGGTGGAGGGCAATCAAGCCGGCTCGGAGGCAATGGAGGAGCCGCCGCTGAAGCTGTCGACCGGACGCTTCCTCGCCGAGCCCGTGAAATCTGACGCGCGAAGCTGAGCTCGACGGGCGCTAGGTTGCCCCACCGCCGAGCTTGCCGATCCTCGACAGCAGCAGCTTCAGGATCGGGGACTTGTTCGCCTTGTGATAGGCGATGACGAGGTCGAGCGTCGGGGCGCCGCCCTTGACCGGACGGGTGGTGATCGAGGCAGGCAGATAGCGGCTGGTGTAGGCCGGCAGCAGCATGACGCCACGGGTCGACGTGATCATCGAGATCGCGTGGACGACGTTGTGCACCTCCTGTTCCGGCTTCAGATCGACACCGGTCTGTCCGAGATACTCCAGGACGAGGCGACGCACCGCGGGCGCGGATTTGGACGGCAGATAGAAGGTCTCGTTCACGACGTCCTGCGGCGCGACCGCCGCCTGCGATGCCAGCCGATGACGCCGCTCGCGCAAGGGTTTGCCGATTTGCTCAACAAGGTCGCTGCGGCCGGATACGCGCCCTGGGCGGTGAACGCGCAGCAGAGCATCTTTGGCAAGAGCTTCCTTCCCTTCGGCCTCAAGGAAGGCACCAACTTCATGGAATACGACCTGGTCTATCTCAGGGGCGACCTGCTGTTCTGGGGCGCCCGCAATGTCGACGGCCGCGGTTTCGACACCGAGCAGAACCGTCCGACCAATCTGCAGATCCCGCTGGTTCGGAAATAGGCCTGCGGACCTCGACGGAGCGCGACATGCCCACCACAACACCCGAAGAGAACAGGCGGCTCGTGCTCGAGGCCTTCGACACGCTGTTCAACAAGCGCGACTATGACGCGGCCTTGCGGTTCTGGTCCGAGAGATACATCCAGCACAGCGCCCATATTCCGCCGGGCCGTGACGGCCTGTTCAATCTGGTTCGGGCGCTTCCGGCCACGCTGCGCTACGAAAATCATCTGATCCTCGCCGAGGGCGATTATGTGATCACGCATGGACGGTTTTCCGGCCACGGCCGTCCTGCGGCCTGGATCGCTGCCGACATCCTGCGCTTCGAAAACGGCAAGTTCGCCGAGCACTGGGACGTTCTGCAGGACGAGGCGACCAGAGCCGAGTCCGTCAGCGGCCTTCCGATGTTCGGCGACAGCTTTCCGGCCTAAGCTCGAGAGCTCATCTCGACCGGAGTGCCGAACATGCAACTCGCAAAGCCTGTCATCGATATTGGCCTGTCCACCAACAACCTCGAGCCCATGCTGCGGTTCTGGCAGCAGGAGGCCGGGCTCCGCTTCGACCACGTGCTGCCGGTCCGCCGCGGCCAGAAGCAGTACCGGCACGATGCGCTGGGCTCGGTCATCAAGCTCAACCATCATGTCGAGCCGCTGGCGGATGCGGCGCCGAGCGGTTATCGCGAGCTGATCATTGCGAGGGAAGGCGTTGCGGAGCCGCGATCCCTTGTCGATCCCGACGGCAATCGCGTCAGCCTGGTGGCGCCGGGACACGACGGCATCACCCAGATCGCCGTCGCGATGGGCGTTCGGGACCTCGCTGCGCACCGCCGGTTCTATGGCGACATCCTCGGCTTTGCCGAACAATCATGGTCTGACGGTCCGGCCTTTCGCCTGGGAGACAGCCTGATCCTGCTCAGGGAGGATCGTGCCGCGACCGTGGATCCGGAGCGGCAGGCGCACGGCTGGCGCTACATCACCTTCCAGGTCGCCGATATCGACGCGGTGCATGGCGAGATGCGCAGCAAAGGCGTGCGCGAAGGCCTCGCGCCGGTGACGCTCGGCGACGTCGCGCGCATCTCGATGATCCTCGATCCTGACGGCAACTGGATCGAGCTGTCCCGCCGGGCATCGATCGTCGGCAGCCTGTCCGGCGACGAGCCGGCGTCGCATCGATAAAGGAAGCGGCCCCGTGCAGGCCAGTCTGCTTCCGCAGCCGCGCGCTCACGGCTCGCTCAGATCGATTTGCGTCAGGATACCCTGTCGGAGCGCGAGGCGGACCAGCTCGATATCCGAACCGACGCCGAGCTTGTCCTTGATGAGGGAATGCAGGTTCGCGACGGTTTTTGGGCTGATGTGCAGCGCACTGGCGATTTCGTCGGTGGTCCGTTCTGCAAGCAGCATGCGGAGCACTTCGAACTCCCGCGCGGTCAGGAGGTCGGCGGCCGCGGTTTCGCCGGCGAGGTGACTGAGCGCGAGCTCGTGGTCGATGTCCGGACTGATGGCGATCTTGCCCGAGAGCGCGTCCATCACCGCATGCACGAGCGCCTCGGGCGGGCTGGTCTTGGTGACGTAGCCGCTTGCGCCGGCGCGGATCGCCTGCACGGCAAAGGCCGCGTTCTGGTGCATGGTGAACACCAGGACCTTGGCGCGCTTGTCCCACTGCCGGATGCGCCTGATGGCCTCGATGCCGCCGATGCCGGGCATCGACAGATCCATGATGACGAGATCGGGGCCGGTTTCCTTGTACAGGCGGTAGGCTTCCGCGCCGTCGGACGCCTCGGCGACGACGCACAGCCCCGGCTGCTTCTGCAGCATCGACCGATAGCCCTCTCGAACCACGGCGTGGTCGTCGACGAGCATGATGGTTCGCGCCGAGGCGATCACGCCGCGTACTCCGCGGCGGCGCCGACGGGCTGGCTGATGGCGACGGGAACAAGGACCCGCAACGACGAGCCCTTGCCGTGTCCGGCCTCGAAGCTCAGCCGCCCGCCCAGGGCTGCGACCCGTTCGCGCATGCCGAGCAGGCCCATGCCTGACTTGACCGGCGGATCGCCGGGGCGGCCATCGTCATCGATCGCAAGCGCGATCTCGCAGGGCGTGCTGAGTTGCGGATCTGACTCGCGCATCTCGAGCCGCAGCGCCACCCTTGTCGCTCCGGCGTGCTTGGCCGCGTTGGTGAGTGCCTCCTGCACAATGCGGTAGAGATTGGCGCTGATCGAGGAGGCGAGGCGCTCGAAGGTTCCGGAGATGGCGATCTCGAAGCGCGGCCGTCCCCGGCTGCGCACGTTCCAGCCGGCGACCAGACCTTCCAGGCTCGCCGCAAGACCGAGCTCGTCGACATCGGGCGGCCGCAACCTGAACAGCGCACCGCGCAGGGTCTCCATCATGCCGGCGGCGGTTCGGGCGATGCCGTCGCATTCGGCGAGCAGAGGCGGGCAATCCTGCGCCGCGGTCTGGCGTGCCGACGCGGCGAGCGCGCGGATCGCGGCAAGCGACTGCCCGAACTCGTCGTGAAGCTCGCGCGCCAGGTGCCGGCGCTCCTCGTCCTGCAGCGAGATCAGTTTTTGCGTCAGCTCGTTGCGGTCGGCGAGCGCGGTGGCGAGGCTCTCGGCAAGATGATTGAAGACGTCGCGGATCGCCGACAGCTCGGCAAGGTCGAACGGCGGCAGGCGGGCAGTGAGGTCGTTGGCGGCGATCCGCTCAAGGCCGTCGCAAATCAGCCGTGTCGGGCGCAGCGCGCGCGCGAGCGCTGCATAGACCAACGCGCAGAGCAGCGGCAGCGCGATGGCAAAGGCGGCCATCAGCCGGCCGGCATCGTGCCATGCCCCGGCCGTGAGGACGGCGGGATCGATCCAGACCACGGCTTCGCCGATCGCATTGCCGCTGACGGTCACAGGGTGCACCGCCTCGCGGCCGGGATCGAACAGGCGGCGATAGAGCGCCGCAAACGCGATCGGCGGCGCGGCCGTGTCGGATTGCGCGCCGCTGCAGATGCGCTGGCGGACATCGCCCTCGCTGGTCCGGAAGGCAAGACACAGTCCCGAGGTCATGACCGACGCTGCGACGGCGTCGAGGTCGGGAAAATCCGAGCGCGGATTGTTCACCCACTGGATCTTGCTTTGCTGCAACTCCAGCGTCCGGGCGGTGACGCCCGCGATGGCCTCGACCCTGGCGCGCACGGTGTGCTCGGAATCGATCAGGAAATAGCAGGAGATGGCGGCAAGGCAGAGCGTCGACACCGCGGCCACGCGCAGCGTGAGCCGGACCTTCAAGTCGCTGTTGGACCAATTCCACATCGGCGGATCCTCGTCGGCTCGAAACCGGCGCCCATCGCGGGTGGCGCCGTCACGGGCATTTAACGGCAGAACCGCGGCGCCGAGAAGCGCCGGGCTCGGTCCGGGGCCACGCTCGTGAAATTTTCCCGGCGCTGAGCGGGAGGCGCTCCGGTGCGGCGGGCGCGCCTGCGCAACTAGCCTGCGGTCGCTTGCCCGACACTCGAACAATCCCAAGGCTCGAACCCATGCGCCAATCCCGCCTCGTTCTTCTTGCCCTCGCGCTGCTCGGCGTTTCGGCCGGGCCTGGTCCCGTCCGCGCCGACGCCAGCCCTGCGACCACGCCTGCGCTGGGCGTCAGCATCGACGACTTCAACTATCTCGACACGTCAGGCGAGGTCACCGATCAGGCCGCCGTCCACGAGAAGCGCCTGGAGCAGTTCATGCAGGGGTTGAGGGCGGATGTCGCGGCGGAGCCGCGTTACCGTCTCGTGGCGCCGGGCGAAGCCCGGATCAGGATCGTCGGCGGGGTGCAGAAGATGAGCACCCTGATCGGGTGGGTCAAGGTTGCCCTTGTCGACACGGTTGCGAACCGGCTCGTGTTCGAACGGCGCTATTCGTTCCGCGGCGACAGTGACCAGGCATGGGATCGTGCGCGGATCTTTGTATCCCGGGACGTTCTCGCCGCACTTGCCGAGGCGCAGCCGCTTGCGAAAACGGATGCGGCGGCACAGATCGCCCTCGCGGTGTTCGAGTTCGAACTTGACGATACGTCCGCTGCTGCGCAGGCATCCGGGCCGACACCGGCGGATGCGACCGATCTCGCCAACGTCACCAAGGGCGTCCGCGAACTCCTGGCGCAGTCAGGCCGCTATCATCTGATCGACCCCGGCAGCGCGGACGGCGATGTCATCAAACACCAGGCGCTGCGCGATTGCGGCGGCTGCGACGCGGCTATTGCGCAAAAGCTCGGCGCCGATCAATCGCTGGTCGGCGTGGTGAGGCGGGTCAGCCGTACCGAATACACGGTCGCTTTCCAGCTTCGCGATGCCCGTAGCGGCGCGGTCGTGTCGCGCGGCGACAGCGGACTGCGCATGGGCGCCGATTATTCCTGGACCCGCGGCGCTGTGCGTCTGGTCGGCGATCGCCTGCTCGACAACGGGGCGCACAAGTAGCTCTGCCCGGATCGGTGCGTCGCGGCACGGCTGTCGCCGCCGGCGAGCTGCAAATTGGACATGCTGGCCGGTGTTGCGGGCTCTACCGGCACCGGCCTGGTGCGTATATCGTCGGCGCCAATACAAGATCGACCCGGCCGACGCCGGGCACCGGCACCGATCGCGAGGAAGCCATGTCCGGAACGCTGCTGTTTTCGCCGATGACGATTCGCGGCGTCACGCTGAAGAACCGCATCGTGGTGCCGCCGATGCACCAATATTCGGCGGTGAAGGGCTTTCCGACCGACTGGCACCTGATGAACGCAGGCAAGTTCGCCGCCGGCGGCGCCGGCCTCGTGATCGTCGAATCGACCAAGGTCGAGCGGCGCGGCTGCGGCACGGTCGGCGATCTCGGCATCTGGGACGACAGCTTCGTCGCGCCGCTGAGCCGTCTCGCCGGCTTCATCAGGCAGCAGAATGCGGTGGCGGGAATCCAGCTCGGCCATTCCGGCCGCAAGGCGCGCGCGACGCGGCCGTGGGAGGGCGACCGTCCGCTGGAGCGCACGGCCGAGATCGAGGATTGGGACGCCTGGACGCCGGTCGCACCGAGCGCGGTCGCCCACAGCGAGCGCTGGCCGGTGCCGCGGGCCCTCGAGACCGGCGAGGTGAAGGACCTCGTCGAGTCCTGGGGGCAGGCGGCGCGGCGGGCCAACGAGGCCGGTTTCGACGTGCTCGAACTGCACGGGGCGCACGGCTATCTCGTGCACGAGTTCCTCTCGGAGCGTTCCAACCGGCGCAACGACGCCTATGGCGGTTCCGAGGCAAACCGGATGCGGTTCCTGATCGAGGTCACCGAGGCGGTGCGCAGCCACTGGCCCGAGCACAAGCCGTTGTTCGTGCGCCTGTCGGTCGAGGACAATGCCGGCTGGGGCCCGGAGCAGAGCGCGCGGCTTGCGGCCATCCTCAAGGCCAAGGGCGTCGACGTGATCGACTGCTCGTCGGGCGGGATCACCGAGATGGCGCCGATCCTCGGCAAGGAGATCAGATACAGCTACCAGGTGCCGCTGTCGGACTATGTCAGGCGGCACGCCGATATCTTCACCATGGCGGTCGGCCTGATCATCCATGGCGACCAGGCCGAGCAGATCCTGTGCGACAAACAAGCGGATTTGATCGCGGTCGGCCGGGAAATCCTCAATAACCCGAACTGGCCGATGGACGCCGCGCTCAAGCTCGGGGTGGAAGGACCGTTCCGGAATGTTCCGCCGCAGTTTGGCTATTGGCTGGGCACCAGGGCGAAGCGGGGATTCGGGACCCGGCCGTCGACGTGGCAGTCCGGGCTGGAGGAAGCCGGGAAAAGCGGCTAGGTCATGACCTGCCGCCGGCACCACTGGACGAAATCGTATCCTGCTCCCATCTCCTTGTCCCGGCATGATCTTTTCGGGTGACGGGCAGGTTGCGCGAGAGGGCCGTAATGGTCCGGTAACGCCACGGCCTTGATCCGACCAAAAATGCGTTGTGTGGTGCCCCGTCGGGGTGAGGTGGGGCAGTGTTGCCAAACATTGCCGGCCATAGCGAAAAAGGGATGTGCATGATGCGCAAGAACGTTGGCTTTTTCCTCGGGACGGTTGCGGGGGCGTGTCTCACCCTTCTCGTGACCTCGCCGCAGGGTGCGCACATGATCGGCGTCGCCAAGGCCGCCGCACGCTCCGACAACACCTATTCGCAGCTCAACCTGTTCGGCGAGGTCTTCGAGCGCGTCCGCACCGATTATGTCGAGAAGCCCGACGACTCCAAGCTCGTCGAGGGTGCCATCAACGGCATGATCTCCTCGCTCGACCCGCACTCCCGCTACATGAACGAGAAGGGCTGGGCGGACATGCAGGAGACCACGCATGGCGAGTTCGGCGGGCTCGGCATCGAGGTCACCATGGAGGACGGCTTCATCAAGGTGGTGGCGCCGATCGACGACACCCCGGCCTCGCGCGCCGGCATCATGTCCGGTGACGTGATCACCACCATCGACGACGAGTCGATCCAGGGCATGACGCTGGACCAGGCCGTCAACAAGATGAAGGGCACGCCCAACAGCGCGATCCGGCTCAAGATCATCCGCAAGGACGCCGACAAGCCGATCGAGGTGACGCTCAATCGCGAGATCATCCGCGTCCGCCCGGTAAAGTCCCACGCCGAAGGCGGCGACATCGGCTATATCCGCATCACCTCGTTCAACGAGCAGACCACCGAGGGCCTGCGCAAGGCGATCACCGATATCCAGAAGGAGATCCCGCAGGACAAGCTCGCCGGCTATGTGATTGACCTCCGCAACAATCCGGGCGGCCTGCTCGACCAGGCGGTCTCGGTGACCTCGACGCTGATGCAGCGCGGCGAGGTGGTCTCGACCCGCGGCCGCAATCCGGAGGAGACCCAGCGCTTCACCGCGCATGGCGGCGACATGACCAAGGGCAAGCCGCTCGTCGTGCTGATCAACGGCGGCTCGGCCTCGGCCTCCGAGATCGTTGCCGGCGCGCTGCACGACCACAAGCGCGCCACGCTGATCGGCAGCCGCTCGTTCGGCAAGGGCTCGGTGCAGACCATCATCCCGCTCGGCGCCGGCAATGGCGCGCTGGCGCTGACCACGGCGCGCTACTTCACGCCGTCCGGCCACTCGATCCAGGCGCTCGGAATCAAGCCCGACATCGAGGTGCTGCAGGACGTGCCTGACGAGTTCAAGACCCGCTCCGAGATCAAGGGCGAGGCCTCGATGCGCGGTCATCTCTCGGCCGAAGGCGCCGAGCAGAGCGGTTCTCAGTCCTACGTGCCGCCGGACGAGAAGAACGACAAGGCGCTGATCGCGGCCTACAACCAGCTCCGCGGCGTCACCGTGAACGCCGACGCCAAGAACGTGGATGCCAAGAACGCGGACACCAAGACCGCAACGAAGCATCCGGTGCCGAACTAGGTACGGAGTACGTTTCCTTCACGTGATGGCCGGGCTTGACCCGGCCATCGACGTTTTTGGCCACCACCGCAGGCTTGCACGTCAGGTTGGCTGCGGGGCTCGATATTCGGCGGCGATGGTTTCGTCGAGATGGCCTCCGCTCGAGAGGTTGAACAGCGGCGTGAGAACGATTGTCAGGACGAGATTGAGGACCACCGCATACAGCGCGGCATAGCCCGGGAAAGTGAAGCTGCCCACCGCAAGCGCATAAGTCGGGGTCAGGTGCGCGGCGACGAACATGGCGGTCCCGGCGACGATTCCGGCGGCCCAGCCGACCAGCAGCGCCCAGTCGTTGAACCAGCGGGTGTAGACGCCAAGCATCACCGAAGGCAGGGTCTGGATGATCCAGATGCCGCCGAGAAGCTGCAGGTAGATCGCATATTTCGACGGGATGAAGACGATGAAGACCAGCGCGCCGAACTTGACGATCAGGGACACCCATTTTGCGATTTGCGCTTCGTGTCTGTCCGTAGGCTCGCTGTTGATGAACTCGCGGTGAATGTTGCGGGTGTAGAGGTTGGCTGCGGCGATCGACATGATCGCAGCTGGTACGAGCGCGCCGATCCCGACGGCCGCAAAGGCGATCCCGACAAACCATGACGGGAAGCTATGGAGGATCAGCGCCGGCACCGCGAAATTGTTGCCGAATTGCTTGAAGCCGGCGGCATATTCGGGATCTGCGCTGACGCCGGCCGCGATGGCGAAGAAGCCGACGAGGGCAAGCAGGCCGAGCATGAACGAATACCCCGGCAGCAGCGCGGCGTTCTGACGAACGGCGCGTCCGTTGCTGGCGGCCAGGATGCCTGTGATGGAGTGTGGATAGAGAAACAGTGCAAGCGCCGACCCCAGCGCGAGCGTCGCGTAGGCCCCATATGCACCGGTCGTGTTGTCGCCGGGAATCGCCAGCAGCAGTTTCGAGGCCGGCACGGCTGCGAAGATCTTTTCAAACCCGCCGAGCTGGATCGGGACGACCACAACCGTGGCGAACGCCGTCACATAGATCAGGATATCCTTGACGATCGCGATCGAGGCGGGAGCCCGTAGCCCGCTCGAATAGGTGAAGGCGGCGAGAATGATGAAGGCGATGACAAGTGGCAGGTCGCCGGTGTAGCCCTCACCCGAAATGCCCAGGCCTCCGATCACGACCTGCAGCCCGACGAGTTGCAGCGCTATATACGGCAATGTCGCGATGATGCCGGTGACGGCTACGGCCAACGCCAGCCAGCGGTTGCCGAAACGGCCACGGACGAAGTCGGCGGCCGTGATGTAATTGTGCTTGTGGCAGACGTACCAGAGCCGCGGAAAAGCCAGGAAGAGAATGGGATAGGCCACGATGGTGTATGGGACCGCGAAAAATGCAACAGCGCCGGCGCCGAAGGCCAGCGCCGGAACGGCAATGAACGTGTAGGCCGTATAGAGATCGCCCCCGATCAGGAACCAGGTGACGAGGGTGCCGAAGCGTCGTCCGCCAAGCCCCCACTCGTGCAACAGCTCGAGGTCACCCCTGCGCCACCGTGCGGCTGCAAAACCGAGCCACGTGATGAGGACAAACAGCGCCAGGAAAATGATGGTGGCAGTCCAGTTGACGTTCTGCACGACGTTCCTCCCGAATAGCCCTCCCTCGTTATCTCCCTGTTGCGCAACGCTGCCTGCCGCACCTGAAGCGATTTCGGTTCTGATTGAACGAAAGCGCTTTAGTCGTCGGTCGCAAAATAGACGATTGCGGTCAGGATGGCCCCGACGATGATCCAGGCAAGCTGGTACCAATAGAAGAAGGGCATGCCGATCCACGAAGGTTCAGCCTTGTTGAAGAACGGCGGCCAGAGCACGGCGACAAATTGAATCAGGAAGAGCAGGTACCACCAGCTCCATCCTGTGCGTGTACGGTCTTGCGGGTTCATGGGCTCACCCAACATGCCTGTTGCCGACCTCCGCAGGCCCGCGGGGATCGATCCTCGCCCCATGGCGCGCGACGGCTGCTGACGCTGGATGACTGGTCGCCACGGCTGCGCGGGCGCAGCTTCAATGGACCGGCGCTGTTCCGTTCAACGTCCTACGCCGTCGCTGGTTCCTCGGCGGTCACGCCGCCCCGACGACAGGCCTGCGCCGGCGCACGCGGCTGCGGCCGGTGGCGGGCGGGCTTTCGCTGTGCGCCGCCAGCAATTGCCTGACCTCGGCGGCGGGCTTCGGCGGGCTGAACAGGTAACCCTGCATCTCCGAGCAGCCGAGCTCGCGCAGCATTTGCTGCTGCTGGGCGGTCTCGACGCCTTCCGCCGTCGTCGTCATGCGGCGCTCGGCGGCGATGTTGACGACCGCCTCGACGATGCCCGCGGAGCCCTGCGGATCGGCGATATCGGTGATGAAGCAGCGGTCGATCTTGATCTTGTCGAACGGGAAACGCTTCAGATAGCTGAGCGATGAATAGCCGGTGCCGAAATCGTCGAGCGCGATCCGCACGCCGATGGCGCGCAGCTGGTGCAGCACGGCAAGCGCCGCCTCGTCGTCGCGGATCAACACCGCTTCGGTGATCTCAAGCTCGAGCCGGCCAGCGGGCAGCCCGGAGCCCGCCAGTGCCGCGATCACCTTGAGGGCCAGCGTGCCGCTCCTGAACTGCACCGGCGAGACGTTGACGGCGAGCCTGACATGGCTCGGCCAGTTCACGGCCTCCTTGCAGGCGGTCGCCAGCACCCATTCGCCGAGCTGGTTGATCAGGCCGCTCTCCTCGGCGATCGGCACGAAATCGGCGGGCGAGATCATGCCGCGTTCCGGATGGCGCCAGCGCACCAGCGCCTCGCAGCCGTTGATCTGGTTGGTCTGAAGGTCGAGGCAGGGCTGGTAGTAGACTTCGAGCCCGCTGCCCGCGGCGATGGTTTGCCGCAGTTCCACTTCGAGCTCGCGCCGGGCGCGGGCCTCGGCGTCCATCGACGGCTCGAAGAAGCGCGAGGTGCGGCGGCCGGCCGACTTCGCCGCATACATCGCAAGGTCGGCGTTCTTGAGAATCTGGTCGAAATCGGTGCCGTCCTTCGGCGCCAGCGCGATGCCGATGCTGGCGTCGGTGGTGACCTGGTGGCCGAGGCACTGATAGGGCGGGCGGATCGCCTCGTAGATCCGCGCGACCAGCTCGGTGACCTCGTCCGTGCTCTTCACGTCGGTCTGCACGATCGCGAACTCGTCGCCGCCGAGGCGGGCGACGAAGTCGCCGTTGCCGATCACGCCGCCCAGGCTCCTGGCGACCGACTTGAGCAGCTCGTCGCCGACCATGTGGCCGAGCGAGTCGTTGACGCCCTTGAACTCGTCGATGTCGATGTAGAGCACCGCGAGCTGGCTGTCGGGTGCGACATGCGGCAGCTCGCGCCGGATCTCCTCATGGAACAGGGTGCGGTTCGGCAGGTCGGTCAGCGCATCGTAATGGGCGAGGTGGGTGATGCGCTCCTCGGCACGGCGCCGCTCGGTGATGTCCTCATGGGTCGCCACCCAGCCGCCGTCGGCCAGCGGCTCATTGACGACCTGGATCGAGCGCCCGTCGGGGGTGGCGATAACCATAATGTTGCGCACGCCGACGTCGCGCAGCACGAGGTCGACATAGCGCTCGACGTCGCCGTTGAACGACCCGGTCTGCCGGCGATGGGCGATGACGTCGTGGAAGCTGCAGCCGGGCTTGATGACGTCGGCCGACAACCCGTACATCTCGATATAGCGCTTGTTGCAGATCACCAGCCGTCGCGCCGAATCGAACAGCAGCAGGCCCTGGGTCATGTTGTTGACGGCGGTGTCGAGCCTGAGCTTCTCCAGCGTCAGGCGCTGCTGCTGGGCGCGGTGTTGCTGCAGCAGCTTCCGCACCACGAGATAGAGCAGGATCGCGATCGCCAGCACCGAGGCGCCGGTCACCGCGATCAGGATGCTGATCTGCTCGCGCCAGTTGGCGAGCGCGGCCTCCGTGGTCGTCGCCGCCACGATGACGATGGGGAATTTCGCCAGCGCCCGCGACGACACCACGCGGTCCTTGCCGTCGATCGGGCTGGTCAGCCGCGACGTGGTCTGCGGCAATTCGAACACCTGCTGCTGGATCGCCGGGCCGATGCGAAAGTTCTTCCCGATCATCTCATCGACATGGGGATAGCGTGCGAGCAGGGTGCCGTCGCGGTGATGCATCGCGATCGCAGCACCCTCGCCAAGCGCGACGGTGGCGAAGAACTTCTCGAAATTGGAGGGCCCGATGCCGCGGACGATCACGCCGAGGAATTCGCCGTTCGGGCCGCTGACCTTGCGCGCGAGGACGACGGTCCAGCGTCCCGTGACGTGACTGACCACAGGTTCGACCAGCAAGTCGTGCGAATAGGGGCTCGCCTTGAACAGGCGGAAATAGTTGCGGTCGGTGATGGAGGCGGCCGGCAGTGGCCACGGGCCCGAGCTGTTGATCAGCGCGCCGTCGGCGTCGAACAGGTTGAGGACCCCGACATAGGACAGCGCGTCCATCTTGGACTTGAGCATGGCGTGGATGTCCGCACCCGACATCCGGCGTCTGTACTCATCCGGCGTCGCGATGCCGCTGTTCTGCATGAACGCGATCAGGTCTTTCTGGACGACCTCGATATCCTCGAGCTGCTGGTCGAAATGCCGCGCCAGCAGCAGCACGGTGTTCTCGAGCTCGCGCTCGCTGTTCTGCAGGGCGCGCTCGCGGAAATTGCCGGCCATCAGCGTCGCCCCGATCGCGATCGCGACCATCAGGGCCGCCCCGCCGACGATCAGCCAGCGGATCGGTCCGCTGCGCAGGACCGAGGTCGCGTTGAACGAGGCATTGCCGCTTGAACTCATCGGAGACGACCACTTCCAGGCGTTTCACCCGGAGGTAGGTTTTGTGCACCTCCGGCCCGCGAAAGTCGTACCGAAACGAAATGGAGCCGCCGTTAGCAAGGTTGGTTAACGAACGGTTGCCCTAATCTGCGAAAGGATGCCGCAGCGCGCGATCGCCGGCCCGCTTGCGTTGCGATCGAACAAGCGATGGAGATCGCGGCCGACGACGGTCGTGCGACCGCTCGCGCTGTTTGAAATTCAGACAGAAAGTTCCGGACCCGGAACGGCAGATTTTGCCGTGCCAACGTGCCGCGCGGAATCCTTTGCCCGCCTCCGACATCGATGCAAGCATCGATTTACGATCTAAGCCTATGACGGCGCTCAATGTCATCCCCGGCACGGTGCTTGCGTGTCGCGGCACAGGGTTCAGTAGGGCGAGTACCAACATGAAGAAGCTGCTGCTAGATTTTTATGTCGACGAGACCGGCGCCACGGCTGTCGAATACGGACTGATCGCAACCGGGATCGCCATCGCCATCATCGCCGCGGTGAAGGGCGTCGGCACCAAGCTCTCCACAAACTTCTCCACCGTCAGCACGTCGCTGAAGTAAACTGCTGGGGCCGCGATCACTCCCTCGCGCGATAATGCCCGGACTTGCCGCCGATCTTCTCGATCAGATGGATACCCTCGATGCGCACGCCGCGCTCGACGGCCTTGATCATGTCGTAGATCGTCAGGCAGGCGATCGAAACAGCGGTCAGCGCCTCCATCTCGACGCCGGTCGGCCCGGTCACCTTGACGGTGGCGCGGACGAGGCATCCGGGCAGCTTGCCGTCGGTCGTGATGTCGATCGTGACCTTCGAGAGCGCGAGCGGATGGCACAGCGGGATCAATTCGGAGGTCCGCTTTGCCGCCATGATGCCGGCAATCCGCGCGGTCGCCAGCACGTCGCCCTTCTTTGCCCGGCCGGACTCGATCAGCGCGAGCGTCGCCTTGCTCATCAGGACGCGGCCTTCGGCGACCGCGGTCCGCTCGGTCGCCGGTTTGGCCGACACGTCGACCATGCGCGCCTCGCCCCGGGCGTCGATGTGGGTGAGGGCGGCGCCGGGGGCCGACGATCCGGACTTGCTCTTCCGCGCCATCGTGTCAGCGCGTGCCGGTCGCGCGCGGCGCATCTGATCGAGCCAGCAGCGTACGGGTCGCCGCGGTGACATCAGGCTGCCGCATCAGGCTTTCCCCGACCAGGAAGGTCGACATCCCGACGCGCTCGAGGCGGGCGAGATCCGCAGGCGTGAAGATGCCGCTCTCGCCGACCATCAGGCGGTCAGGCGGGATCAGCGGTGCCAGCATCTCGCTGGTCGCCAGCGTGGTCTCGAAGGTGCGCAGGTTGCGGTTGTTGACGCCGATCATCGGCGAGCGGAGCTTCAGCGCGCGATCGAGCTCGGCACGGTCGTGGATCTCGATCAGCACATCCATGCCATGCGCGATCGCTGCGTCCTCGAGGTCCTTTGCCGTCGCATCGTCGAGCGCGGCCATGATGATTAGGATACAGTCGGCGCCATGGGCGCGGGCTTCCACCACCTGATAGGTGTCGAACAGGAAGTCCTTGCGCAGCACGGGCAGGCTCGTCGCCGCGCGCGCTGCGACCATGAAGTCGAGATGGCCCTGGAAAGACGGCGCGTCCGTCAGCACCGAGAGGCACGCCGCGCCGCCAGCCTCATAGGCCTTGGCGAGCACGGGCGGATCGAAGTCGGCACGGATCAATCCCTTCGACGGCGAGGCTTTCTTCACCTCGGCGATCAGGGCGTAGTCGCCGCTTGCATGCTTGGCACTGATGGCGCGGACGAAGCCGCGCGGGGCTGATGCCGCCTTCGCCTGCGCCTCGATCTCGGCGAGCGGACGGGCGCGCCTGGCGGCGGCGATCTCCTCGCGCTTGTAGGTCTCGATCCTGGTCAGGATGTCGGACATCAGGGCAACCTCAACCGTTCGAAACCGCGATCAGGTGCTTCAGCTTCGCCGCCGCGGCGCCGCTGTCGAGCGATTTCGTGCCGATCGCGACGCCTTCCTTGAGGTCCTTGGCACGGTCGGCCACGATCAACGCGGCGGCCGCGTTGAGCAGCGCGACATCGCGAAAGGCGCTCGGCTTGCCCTGAAGCACGCTCGAAAGCGCGATCGCATTGGCATCTGCGTCGCCGCCCTTCAGCGCCTCGCCGTCGACCCGGCCGAGACCGGCTTCGTCGGGCGTCACCTCGAAGGTCCTGATCTCGCCGTTCTCGAGGCTCGCCACCGAGGTCGGGCCGGTGAGGGTGATCTCGTCGAGGCCGTCGGAGCCGTGCACCACCCAGACCTTGTCCGCGCCGAGATTCTTCAAGACCTGGGCGAGCGGCTGCACCCATTGCCGCGAGAACACGCCGACCATCTGCCGCTTGACGCCGGCCGGGTTCGACAGCGGGCCGAGCAGGTTGAAGATGGTGCGGGTGGCGAGCTCGACCCGGGTCGGACCGACATTCTTCATCGCCGGGTGGTGCGCGGGCGCGAACATGAAGCCGATGCCGGCCTCCGAGACGCAGCGTCCGACGCGCTCCGGGTTGAGATCGATCTTGACGCCGAGCGAGGCCAGCACGTCGGCCGCGCCCGACTTCGACGACAGCGCGCGGTTGCCGTGCTTTGCCACGGGCACGCCGGCGCCCGCCACGATGAATGCGGCACAGGTCGAGACGTTGACCGAACCGGAGCCGTCGCCGCCGGTGCCGACGATGTCGACGGCCTCAGGCGGCGCCGTCACCCGCAGCATCTTGCCGCGCATCGCCGCCACCGCGCCCGTGATCTCCTCGACGGTCTCGCCACGCACGCGCAGCGCCATCAACAGGCCGCCCATCTGCGAGGGGGTGGCTTCGCCCGACATCATGCTGTCGAAGGCCGATGCTGCCTCCTCACGCGTCAGCGTGGCGCCGGTGGCGACTTTTCCGATGATCGATTTCAGGTCATCCATTCGCTGGCTCGGGTCTGTTGCTGGGCGCGCCCGGTGCGACAAACGCGAAACGCGCTTGCGCAGCGATCATGCTCAATTGTTTGAGTTTGCGCCTGTCACCTGCGCGAAGGCGGCCTCGTTGACGGTCATGCCGATGTCGGATTCGATCCTGGTGACGTATTGCGCGACCTGCTCGTCGCTCAGCGAGCGCTTCACGGCCTCGTGGAGCTGCTTGACCTCCTTGGAATTGAAATCGATCGGAGGCACCGTCACGTCGGTGACGCGGAACACGATCCACTGGTCGCCGCCGGCGACCGGCGTCTGGCCATCGCCATCCTTGGCGGTGCGGAACGCGGCCGCTATCGCGGCGGCCGGCACGCCTGCCACCGAGGCATCGCGCCGGAATTTCGCGGCCGTCTCGACCTTCACGCCGGCGGCGGTGGCCTCGTCTGCGAGCTTGCTGCCGCTGTCGAGCTTCTGGACGATCTCGGTGGCCTTGGCGCGCAGCTTGGTCGAGATCTGGTCCTCGCGCCATTTCGCCTCGACCTGGTCATGGACCTCGTCGAGATTGCGCTCGCGCGACGGCGTGATGCCGAGCACGTCATACCAGACATAGCCGCCGTTGAACTGGATCGGGTCGTTGTCGACGCCGACGTCGCTGCCAAAGGCCTGCGACACCACATCGAGACCGCGCGGGATGCCGGACGCGACCTGGCCGTTCGGCAAGTGGCCCGAGCGGTCGACCGCATCGACGGTGACCGGCGTCAGGCCGAGCTTCTTGGCGGCCTCGGCGACGCTGGCGCCGCCGCCGCGCTCGTCCTCCATCTTGTCCCTGAGGTCGCCGACCTTGGTGCGGGCGCGCTCGCTGGCAATCTCGTTCTTGATTTGCTGCGCGACGCTCTCATAGGTCGGCGTCACGCCGGGCTGGACCGCGCCGACCTTCACCAGCGCCACACCGAAGCTGCCCTTCACCGGCTGGCTGACCTCGCCCGACGGCAGCGAGAACGCGGCATCGGCGACCGCAGGATCGAGGATGGCGGACTTGGCGACGAAGCCGAGATTGACGTCGGACGGATTGAGCTTGCGTTCCTTGGCAATGTCGTCGAACGACGTGCCGGCCGTGATGCGGGCGCGCGCCGCCTGCGCCTCGTCGACGTTCGGGAACACGATCTGCGACACCTCGCGCTTCTCTGGCGCGCCGAGCTGGTCCTTGCGCTGCTCGAACACCTTCTTGGCGTCCTCGTCGGAGACGGTTTCCCATTTGCCGAGCTCGGCGGGCGTGATGGCAACGAAGACGATCTTGCGGTATTCGGGTGCGCGGAACTGGGCCTTGTGCTCCTCGAAATACGCGGCGAGCGCCTCGGGCGACGGTGCCTCGATGGTGCCGGCCTGCGCGGCGCCGAGCCTGATGTAGTCGATCGAGCGCTGTTCGTTCTGGAAACGTGTCAGCGCCTCCATCAGGGACTTCGAGGGTTCGATGCCGGACGAGATGGTGTCCGCGATCTGCCGGCGCAGCCCGACCCGGCGCTGCTCGGCGATGTAGCGGCCCTCGGTGTAGCCGAAATTGCGGATCGTGGCCTGGAAGCGCTGCGGGTCGAACTGGCCGTTCAGGCCCTTGAAGTTCGGATCGCTGTAGATCGTGCGCAGCACCTCCGCATCGGACGCGCCAAGGCCCATGCGCCGGGCCTCCTCGTCCATCGCCGCTTCGGCGAGGGTCTGTTGCAGGACCTGCCGGTCAAGCCCGAAGGCGCGCGCCTGGTCCGGGCTCAGGGGACGGCCGAACTGCCGGCCAAGCTGTTGCAGGCGGTCGGTATAGATCTGGCGGAACTGCTCGGTCGAAATATCGGTATGGCCGACCTTGGCGAGGGTCGACTGGCCAAAGCCCCTGAAGATGTCGGCAATGCCCCAAACACCGAAACTGACGATCAAAACGCCCATCACCACGGCCATAATCGTCTTGCCGAGCCAGTTTGATGAGGCTTTCCGCATTCCTCGAAGCATGGGTCCAACTTGTCTTGTAGGGAGGGGAACCGGGTCGTGCCCGAGGCGGGGGCTGAATGTCCCGCAGCAGGGCGTCACCGGATTGAAAAGGCTTATAAAGTGGCAGCCGCCGGGCCGCAACCTCAGCGACAATCCGGCATCAGAACCCCGGATCACACCGAAACTTCAAACTGAGGCACTACCGCAGGGGGATGTCGCGCCGGGTCAGGCTGTCTTCTGCACGGTCAGCCCCAGTTCCTCGATCATGCGCTGGCGCATCACGAATTTCTGGATCTTGCCGGTGACCGTGGTCGGAAATTCCTCCACGAAGCGAACGTAACGCGGGATCTTGAAATGCGCGATGCGGTCCCGGCAGAACGATCGCACGTCGATTTCGGTCATCGCGTTGCCTTGCCTGACCCTGATCCAGGCGCATAACTCTTCGCCAAAGCGTTCGTCGGGCACGCCGAACACCTGGGCATCTGCGACCGCGGGATGCTGGTAGAGGACATTCTCGATCTCGACCGGATAGATGTTCTCGCCGCCGCGGATCGCCATGTCCTTGCTGCGGCCGACGACGTTGCCATAGCCCTCGGCGTCGAGCATGCCGAGATCACCGGTGTGCATCCAGCCGTCGGCATCGATCGATTCGAGGGTCTTCTGCGGATCATTCCAATAGCCCAGCATCACCGAATAGCCGCGCGTGCAGAACTCGCCGGGCGTGCCCGGCGGTACCGTCCTGCCATCGGCGTCGACAACCTTCACCTCGACATGGGGATGGATGCGACCAACGCTGCCGACCTTGCGCTCGATGGGGTCGTTGGCGGCGGTCTGCAGGCAAACCGGACTGGTCTCGGTCATGCCAAAGACGTTGGTGAAATCGACGAGGTGCATGTCGGTCAGGCAGCGCTTCATCATCTCGATCGGACAGGGGGCGCCGCCAGCCCATCCGGTGCGCAGCGAGCTCAGGTCGAAGCGGGTAAATTCGGGGTGGTTGAGCATGGCAAGGAACATGGTCGGTACGCCGCCGACCCCGGTGCATCGCTCGGCCTGCATGGCTTCGAGCGAGGCAAGCGGATCGAACCATTCCGACGGAAGCACCATGGTGGCGCCATGCACGATCGACATCAGTGTGCCCACGACCATGCCGCCGCAATGATAGAGCGGCACCTGGATGCAATAACGGTCGCCTTCGCGCAGCCCCATGGTCCGGCCGACGAAGAAGGCGTTGTTGAGGATGTTGCGATGGCTGAGCGTGGCGCCCTTGGGCGATCCCGTGGTGCCGCTGGTGAACTGGATGTTCACCGCGTCAGTGTTGCGCAGCTCGCCGGCCAGCGCCGCCAATTGCTCGCGCGATCGCGCCGTCGCCATTCCCGGCACCCGGTCGAAGCGGAGGAAGCCGGGCGCATCGGCGCCGATGCAGATCAGGATTTTCAGGGACGGCAGCTTCGCCGAGTCCAGATGTCCGGGCTCGCAGGTCGCGATTTCCGGCGCCAGCGTATTCAGCATCTCGACATAGTCGCTGGTCTTGAATGAGGCCGCGGTGATCAGCGCGGTGCAACCGACCTTGTTGAGTGCGTATTCGAGCTCGCCAACCCGATAGGCCGGGTTGATGTTGACCAGGATCAGGCCAGCCTTGGCGGTGGCAAACTGCGTGAGGATCCATTCGGCGTTGTTGGGAGACCAGATGCCGACCCGGTCGCCGGGCTTCAGTCCCAGTTCCAGCAGGCCGGCGGCAAGGGCATCGACCCGTGTGCGAAACTCGCCGTAGGTCCAGCGGATGTCCTGGTGCCGCACGACCAGCGCCTCGCGGCCGGACAGCCGTTCGCAGGCCCTGTCGAAGAAGTCCCCGATAGTGTCTTCGATCAGTGGGGTATCGGTCGCGCCGCGGACGTGGCTTTCGGTGATCGGCATGTCAGGCCCCCCTGGTGCAGTCGCCGGATGCCGCAACTAAACGCGGTGTCTGCACAAGAGTCGATCGAAATCGGGCGGCCGGTTCGGCTCATCGCCTGCCGGCTCTGGAGTCCGGGGCGCGGCTCTGATAGCGGATGCACCAGCTTGATCGAAGGGGACTTGTGACATGACCGATGCCATCCGGCCGCTGATCGCCGGCAACTGGAAAATGAACGGCCTTAAATCCTCGATGGCCGAGTTCGAGGCGATGCTGGCGGGCGCAGGCCCCTTGGCCACCAAGGCGGACCTCCTTGTCTGCCCGCCCGCGACGCTGGTCGGAGCCTTTGCCGACAGAGCGCGCGGCGACAAGGTCGCGGTCGGGGCCCAGGATTGCCATCCCAAGCCGTCGGGCGCGCATACCGGCGATCTCTCGTCGGAAATGTTTGCGGATTTGGGTGCAACCGCGATCATCGTCGGCCATTCCGAGCGCCGCGCCGATCATGGCGAAAGCGATGCGCTGGTCCGGCAGAAGGCGGAGGCCGCCTGGCGGGCGGGTCTGACCGCGATCGTCTGCATTGGCGAAACGCGCGAGCAGCGCGACGCCGGCAAGACACTCGATATCTGCGGCAGCCAGCTTGCGGGCTCGCTGCCCGACGGATCGACCGCGGCCAAGCTGGTGGTGGCCTATGAACCGGTCTGGGCGATCGGCACCGGTCTCACCCCGACGGCGAAGGATGTCGAAGAGGTTCACAGGTTCATCCGCGGTGTGCTCAGCGAACGCTTCAAGGGCGAGGGCGCGAAAATCCGGATCCTCTATGGCGGCTCGGTCAAGCCGTCCAACGCCGCCGAGCTGATGGGCGTCGCCAATGTCAACGGCGCCCTGGTCGGCGGCGCCAGCCTGAAGGCGTCGGATTTCCTCGCCATCGCGGCCGGCTGCTAGGCCGCAGCTGCGGCCCCGATCCGCTTCCAGTAGATCATCGTGCCGGTGAGCCCGCCATGCGGCTTCAAGGCGTAGTCCGGGATGATCCCGCTGAGCTGGAAGCCCAGTCGCTCGTAGAGCGGCGAAGCGCCTTCGTCGACCGCGGTGTCGAGCACGAGCAGGGTGCGCCCGCGTTCGATGGCCAGCCGCTCGGCGGCCCGCATCAGCGCGGTCGCCACGCCGCGCTTCCGGTGCGCGACGCGGGTCATCATCTTGGCGATTTCGGCCCGGTGCGGCTGGTTGGGTGGCAGGGCCAGCAGCAGCGTCACGGTGCCGATCAGCTCCGTGCCGTCGAACGCGCCGAGCACGATGCGCTCATCGCGGGCGGCTGCGGCGAGCGAGTCCTTCCAGAACGCGCGGGCATCGTCCGATGACAGCGGATGCATGAAGCTGACCGAGCCGCCATTGGCGACCGTCTCGACCAGCATTTCGGAGAGCGCGTTGCGGATGT
Organism: Bradyrhizobium jicamae; assembly: GCF_018130215.1. Classification (GTDB taxonomy): domain Bacteria; phylum Pseudomonadota; class Alphaproteobacteria; order Rhizobiales; family Xanthobacteraceae; genus Bradyrhizobium; species Bradyrhizobium jicamae_A. The sequence continues at coordinate 6,378 of NZ_JAFCKQ010000027.1, read as the reverse complement.
CCGGCTGGTCATGCAGCGGCTTGATCGAAAGGTTCGGCATGCTTCAGCTCCGGGCCAGCGCGACGGCGTAGGTGCACGCGGCTGATGTCTCGTTGGCGAAGGTGGTCTCGGCCGGCGAGCCGAAGCCGAGGCAGTCTCCGGCCTCCAGCATGTGGCGCGTACCGCCTTCGGTGATGACGAGGTCGCCGCAGAGCACCCAGACCAGTTGGCGGATATGGGCGTAGGACGAGGCGGGCAGCGTGACGCGCTGCCTCGGCGGCAGCTCGACCCGCACCAGCTCGACCGGATGGTCGGGGCGGCTGAACACCTGTTTGCGCAGGTAGCCGGTTTCGGGATCACGCCAGACCGGCTGCCCGGCGGCGCGCGACAGCCGTTCGCCCTCTCCCTCGGCGCGCAGCATCAGGCCGGCCAGCGTGAGGTCGAAGGCCGCCGCGAGGCGCACCAGCACGACCGCGGTGGGGCTGACCTCGGCGCGCTCGATCTTGCTGATCGTGGCCTTGGAGACCCCGGACCGGTCGGCCAGGTCGGCCAGCGACCAGCCCCGGCCGTCGCGTTCCAGCCGGATGCGTTGCGCCAGGCGATACCCGGTGTCGTCAATTAAAGTATCCATTCGTCTATTATAAGAGAAGAGAATGGCCGCGATCAAGTCCCGCGCCGCCGGCGGTTCGCATTGCTTGTGATAGGAGCGACTGCGACTATCTCGGGGGTGACAATGCCCGGTGCAATCGTGTAACAGGGCGCAACTTCACGAAACCCGCAAAGCCGATAGCGCCGATCGCCTGGCCGCTTCCGGGCTTGTGACGGAAGGCTCGCAATGCAGACTGTCGTTATCGTCGTCCACCTCATGATCGTCGTCGTCCTGATCGGCTCCGTGCTGCTGCAGAAGTCCGAGGGCGGCGGCCTCGGCATGGGAGGTGGCGCCGGCTTCATGTCGAGCCGCGGCACCGCGAATCTTCTGACGCGGACGACGGCGGTGCTGGCGGCGGGGTTCTTCCTGACCAGCCTGTTCCTGTCCTGGTATGCCGGCTACAATCGCCAGCCGAGTTCGATCATCGGCACCGGCACCCCGGCGCAGACCCAGCCGGCCGGCGCCCCGTCCGCTCCGATCAGCACGCCGACCTCGGGCGGCATCCTCGATTCGCTGAAGAAGGCAGACGAGGCGCAGCAGGGCCGGCAGGCTCCGAGCGAGCCGCAGGCGCCAAAGTCCCAATAAAGCAGGGTGGCCATGCAGGATGAGGCTCTGGCGTCCTGCATTCAAAACCCCCATTAGAGCACTGAAATCGCTTTCAATTTAATGTCACCCACAGCCCGGCAGATAGTTTGCCGGGAGCGGGCGATTCGTTTTGCGAATCGCAGGAGTCGGATTAAAGGTTGAGTCCCATGGCGCGGTACATCTTCATCACCGGCGGCGTGGTTTCCTCGCTCGGAAAGGGTCTGGCATCGGCGGCGCTTGGCGCACTGCTGCAGGCTCGCGGGTACAAGGTCCGCCTCCGCAAGCTCGACCCCTATCTCAACCTCGATCCCGGAACGATGTCGCCGTATCAGCACGGCGAAGTGTTCGTGACCGACGACGGCGCCGAGACCGACCTCGATCTCGGCCATTACGAGCGCTTCACCGGTCGGCCGGCCACCAAGGCCGACAACATCACGACCGGGCGCATCTACCAGGACATCATCACCAAGGAGCGCCGCGGCGACTATCTCGGCGCCACCATCCAGGTGATCCCGCACGTCACCAACGCGATCAAGGAATTCGTGCTCTCCGGCAACGACGAGTACGACTTCGTGCTGGTCGAGATCGGCGGCACCGTCGGCGACATCGAGGGCCTCCCGTTCTTCGAGGCGATCCGCCAGCTCAAGAACGAGCTGCCGCGCGATCACGCCGTCTACATTCATCTGACGCTTTTGCCGTACATTCCAAGTGCCGGCGAACTCAAGACAAAGCCGACGCAGCATTCGGTGAAGGAGCTGCGCTCGATCGGCATCCAGCCCGATATCCTGTTGTGCCGCACCGATCGCGAGATCCCGAAGGAGGAGCGGCGCAAGCTCGGCCTGTTCTGCAACGTGCGCGAAAGCGCCGTGATCGAGGCGCGCGACGTCGACAATATCTATGCGGTGCCGGAGGCTTATCATGCCGCCGGTCTCGACGACGAGGTGCTGGCCGCGTTCGGCATCGCGCCCAAGATTCCGCCGGCGTTGCAGAGCTGGAACGTGATCAACGAGCGCGTCCGCAATCCGGAAGGCGCGGTGACGATCGCGATCGTCGGCAAGTACACCGGCATGAAGGACGCCTACAAGTCGCTGATCGAGGCGCTTTCGCATGGCGGCATCGCCAACAAGGTGAAGGTCAATCTCGACTGGATCGAGAGCGAGGTATTCGAGAACGAGGACCCGGCGCCTTTCCTCGAGCACGTCAACGGCATCCTGGTGCCCGGCGGCTTCGGCCAGCGCGGCGCGGAAGGCAAGATCAAGGCGGCGCAGTTCGCGCGCGAGCGCGACGTGCCGTATTTCGGCATCTGCTTCGGCATGCAGATGGCCGTGATCGAGGCGGCGCGCAACCTGGTCGGCATCGAGGACGCCAACTCGACCGAGTTCGGCCCGACCAGCGAGCCCCTGGTCGGCCTGATGACCGAATGGCTGCGCGGCAACGAACTGGAGAAGCGGTCGCACAGCGGCGACCTCGGCGGCACCATGCGGCTCGGGGCCTATCCGGCGGCGCTGAAGCGCGGCAGCCGGGTCTCGCAGGTCTATGGCGACGCCACCGAGATCTCCGAGCGTCACCGCCACCGCTACGAAGTGAACACCGCCTACAAGGACCGGCTCGAGCAGCACGGCCTGCGCTTCTCCGGCATGTCGCCCGATGGCGTGCTGCCCGAGATCGTCGAGTACGAGGACCATCCCTGGTTCATCGGTGTCCAGTTCCACCCCGAGCTGAAGTCGCGGCCGTTTGAGCCGCACCCGCTGTTCGCGTCCTTCATCCAGGCCGCGGCGAAGCAGAGCCGGCTGGTTTGACGGCGAGCGCCAGACATGCGCAACGGGCCGTGCGCTGTGCGTGGCCCGATCAAGACAGGGCAGGGCCCGGGCAGCTATAACCTCCCGTAACAACAGGGAGGACCATCCGATGATCTATGAGTCCCGCGTCTATCGCTGCATGCCGGGCCGGCTGCCGGCGCTGCTGAAGCGCTTCGAGACCGTCACGCTGAAGCTCTGGGACAAGCACGGCATCAGGCAGGCCGGCTTCTTCACGACGCTGGTCGGCGAGTCCAACCAGGAGCTGACCTACCTCCTGGCCTGGGAATCGCTGGCCGAGCGGGAGAAGAAATGGACTGCGTTCCTGTCGGATCCGGAGTGGATATCCGCGCGTGCCAAGACCGAGGAGGACGGCCAGATCGTCCTCAATGTCGTCAACCAGCTGCTGGTGCCGACCGCGTTCTCGTCGGTTAAGTAGCCCGCGCGAAGCCAACGGGCCGAAGGCAAAGCCTTGCAACCCTGTTATTCAAGGGCTCGACAGGGTTGATCCTGACCACGCGGACCGGCAAGGTTCGCGCGAATTTTAAGGGAAACCCAGTGACGACCACGTCCTCCGCAGCACCGATCGTACCGGTCGGGCCGGCCAAATTCGGCAACGCGTTGCCGATCTCCGTGATTGCCGGCCCGTGTCAGCTCGAGAGCCGCGCCCACGCCCTTGAAGTCGCGTCCGCGCTGAAGGAGATCGCGGCAAGGCTGAAGATCGGGCTGGTCTACAAGACCTCCTTCGACAAGGCCAACCGCACCAGCGCTTCGGCGGCGCGCGGCATCGGCCTGGCGCAGGCGCTGCCGATCTTTGCGGAGATCCGAAGCTCGCTCGGGCTGCCCGTGCTGACCGACGTGCATGAGCCCGCCCAGTGCGCCGAGGTGGCGCAGGCGGTCGACGTGTTGCAGATCCCGGCCTTCCTGTGCCGGCAGACCGATCTGCTGCTGGCGGCGGCCGCGACCGGCAAGGTCGTCAATGTCAAGAAAGGTCAGTTCCTGGCACCCTGGGACATGGCGAACGTGGTCACCAAGCTCACCAGTTCCGGCAATGCCAATGTGCTGGTCACCGAGCGCGGCGCGTCGTTCGGCTACAACACGCTGGTCTCGGACATGCGCGCGCTGCCGATCCTGGCGCGCACGACAGGCGCGCCCGTGATCTTCGACGCCACCCATTCGGTGCAGCAGCCGGGCGGGAAGGGTACTTCGTCGGGCGGCGAACGCGAATTCGTGCCCGTGCTGGCGCGCGCTGCGGTCGCGGTCGGCGTCGCCGGCGTGTTCATCGAGACCCATCCCGATCCTGATCATGCGCCGTCGGATGGTCCGAACATGGTGCCGCTGCGCGATTTCGAATCCCTCGTCCGGCGGCTGATGCAGTTCGACGCGCTCGCCAAGGACGCGCTCGCCAAGGACGCGCTCGCCAAGACGCCGTCCTGACGCCGCGGAGGCTGACATGACCGCAAAGAGCGGCATGCCGCCGGCCCTCAACGTCATCACGCTGGCGACCTTCGCGGCCAGCCTGTCGGTCCGCGCGCTCGATCCGGTGCTGCCGCACGTCGCCGAGGACTTCGGCGTCAGCATCGCGACCGCGGCGAGCTTTGCCGCGGTGTTCGCCTTCACCTTCGCGATCGTCCAGCCGGCGATCGGCGCCGCCGCCGATCTGTTCGGCAAGGCGCGGCTGATGACGATCTGCCTCGTGCTGCTCGGCGTCGCCAATATCCTCGGTGCCCTGTCGACCTCCTTCCCGGTGCTGTTCGCAACCCGCATCCTCGCCGGCATCGGCTCGGGTGGCGTGTTTCCGGTGGCACTGTCGCTGACCAGTGATCTGGTCGGCCCCGACAAGCGGCAGCTGGCGATCGGGCGGACGCTGGCGGGCTCGATGACCGGGAACCTGCTCGGCGCCACGGCATCCGGGCTGATCGGCGATCTGCTCGGCTGGCGCGGCGTGCTCGCCGTGCTCGGCGGGCTCGTGATCATCGTGGCGCTGGCGGTCGCGGCCGGCTTTCGCGGTGCGGCGCTATCGCGTCCACCGCGCACCAGCCTGACCGCGCTCCGCCACGGCTATCGCACCATCTTCACCAATCCGAATGCGCGGATCTGCTACTCGGCCGTCTTCGTCGAAGGCTGCTGCGTGCTCGGGCTGTTTCCCTTCATCGCCTCGTTCCTGTTCCAGCTCGGCGAGACCTCGCTGTCGATCGCCGGCATCGTGATCGCGGGCTTCGCCATCGGCGGGCTGTTCTACACGCTCACGGTATCGCGCATGCTGCCGTGGCTCGGCGTCAAGGGCATGATGATCGCGGGCGCGACGCTGGTCGGGATCACGCTTGGCGCCGTCGCGTTCGGCCTCGGCTGGAAGCCGCAGATGCTCGGCCTCTTGGTGATGGGCTGGGGCTTCTACATGATCCACGGCTGCTTGCAGGTGTTTGCCAGCGAACTCTCCGTCGAAGCGCGCGCCACCGCGCTGTCACTGCATTCGTTCTTTTTCTTCATGGGCCAGACCGTCGGCCCGATCGCCTACGGCTTCGGCCTGCAGCACGCCGGCAAGACGGCGACGATGATCACGTCCGCCGCCGTGATCACCGCGCTCGGCTTTGTGTGCGCGAAATTCCTCAAGCAGCGGCGTCCGGCAGACGCGGCCGCACGACCGGACGTCGAGCCCTAGATGACTAACCCCGCCCGCGATAGGGCGCGACGCCCTGGTCGGGCACCCAGATCCCCTTCGGCAGCCGGCCGGTCTGGAAGAACACGTCGATCGGGATGCCGCCGCGCGGATACCAGTAGCCGCCGATGCGCAGCCATTTCGGCTTGATCTCGGCGGCGATCCGCTTGCCGATCATCACGGTGCAATCCTCGTGGAAGGCGCCGTGATTGCGGAAGCTCGCGGCGTAAAGCTTCAGCGACTTGGATTCGAGCAGCCAGCGGCCGGGCACATAGTCGATCACCAGATGCGCGAAATCCGGTTGTCCCGTTACCGGGCAGATCGAGGTGAACTCCGGCACCGCGAAGCGTACCAGATAATCGGTACCAGCCTGCGGATTAGGCACGCGATCGAGTTTTGCCTTTTCCGGCGTATCCGGCCATTCCACCGCGCGGCCGAGTTGCAGGTCGCCTGACAGGTTCGATTTGCTGGACTTTTTCGCCATGGATGGGGTCTCCGTGCGGCGTCTTTACTCAATGATCCGGCGGCCGTCACCGGCCTTTTCCGCCCCGATGCATTGCGGTAGAAGCACCGCGATCCGACCCCCTCACTGCCCAAAGAGGTTCTCATGACTGCCATTATCGACATCATCGGCCGCGAAATCCTTGATAGCCGCGGCAATCCCACGGTCGAGGTCGATGTCGTGCTGGAGGATGGGTCGGTCGGCCGCG